>CAWAJB010000013.1:0-455412 GCA_963782185.1 uncultured Actinomycetes bacterium | reverse complement strand
CGCTCGCGTAGAGATCGAGCAAGGCGTTCCCGGTGAGATCGCGCCCGGTGCGGTGCCGTTCCCCGAAGTAGCTGGTCAGCTTCAGGCACTCCAACTCCGGCAGCTCCTTCTACATCAGCAACCTGATGTAGAAGCCATCAGCCGCGGGCACGGCGGTCTGTGAGGTCGGTGTCTCACATCAGGGCATCATCTGACTGCCGCCAGGCTACTGGGCCAGGCTGCCGGTCGCTAGCCCGCACGCCAGCGACGCATGAAGGGTCACCGCAGGGCGGCCAGCCTGGCCCGGCCTTCGTCCAGCCTGATCCGGTACTCATCCCCGGCCAGAGCGGACAGTTGATCCAGGGCCTGCAGCAGCGGATCAGCGTCTGCGGAAGCGGGCATGCGGTCTCCTACCGTGGCTAGGCAGGAACCATTGGCGGCCATACCGCGGTTAATGGCGGGTCCCTCCGCCGCACTCTCAGCCTACCGGGTGGCCTTCCCGTTGCCCGGCCACCGGATCCGGCGCCCGGCGCCGCTGTCGCCTCGGCACCGGGCGATGGCCGCGCTGATCTCCTGCTCGGCGGCGGCCCGGCCCGGCCTGCCCCGCACGTCGGTGCCCTTACCGGGCTCAAGCTCCTTGTACACCTCGAAGAAGTGGCTGATCTCGGCGAGCTGGTGGTCTGGGACATCCGTGAGGTCCTGGACGTCGCAGTAGCGCGGATCGTGGGCCACGACAGTCAGGATCTTCGCATCCGGCCCACGCTCGTCGTGCATCCAGAACACGCCGCCCGGCCGCGCCGTGATGAGACAGCCCGCTGTCGTGATCCATCTCGTACTTGTTCCGCGAACCCTGCGGGATCTCGACAATGATCTCGATCTCCACGTCGACCGGGTCGAGGGAGGCCATGGAACGCCGACGGTGACCCGGCCCGCTACGGGGGCAAAGGTGTGCTCGGCGCGGTCGCTGCGGTCGACACCGAGCTGGCTGGCCTGCTGCAGGGCCGGACGTGGGCCGGGCTGGCCGAGGCGGACCAGGCCATGATCGATCTCGACGGGACCGCGAACAAGAGCAGGCTCGGCGCGAACGCGCTGGTCGGCGTCTCCATGGCCCTCGCGCGCGCGCTGGCCGCCTCGGCCGGCGTCCCGCTGTGGCGGTCGCTGACCCCCGACGGAGTTACACCGTCCTTGCCGGTGCCGCACTTCAACGTGCTCAACGGCGGGGTCCACGCACCCAACGAGCTCGACTTCCAGGAGTTCATGGTCGCGCCGCTGGGCGCCCCGTCCATGGCCGAGGCGGTCCGGGCCGGCGCCGAGGTGTACGCGGCCCTGCGCCAGGAACTCACCGGGCGCAAGCTGTCCACCGGGCTCGGAGACCCTGGAAGCGATGGCGGTCTGCCGCCGCGCGGGGTACCGGCAGTTCGTGTCGCACCGGTCCGGGGAGACGGAGGATTCGTTTATCGCCGACCTGGCCGTCGGGACCGGCTCCGGTCACCTCAAGTCCGGCGCCCCGGCCCGGGGTGAGCGGACCGCCAAGTACAAACCGCCTGATCGAGATCGCCGCCACCAGCCCCGGGCTCCGCTACGGCATGCCCTAACCACATGGCCCGGGGCAGCGCGCCGCCAGTCCGGGCATCGGTCAGCGCCGGCCCAGGTCTCACTTCCCGGCGAGAAGATTTCCCTGACCTCGCGGGCCGCGTAGTACACCAGTACGTATCCGGCGGCGGGTCCGCCCAGCCCAGCCCAGCGCAGCGTTCAGCGTCAGGCCGAGCAGTACCGCGGCGGCGGGCGGCGAGGAGGAACATCGCCGCCGCGGTAACCGCGGTCCAGATGATGCCGGGCAGGGAGCGCCGCGGTGATAGCCGGTGGCCGGCACCACGGTGGACTGCACCAGCAGGTAGGCAGCCAGAGCGGCGAAGGCTAGCCGACCAGGCCAGCGCGTGCGCCCCGTTCCACGGCGAGATCCCGGCCACCTCACCGAGCGGCTTGCGCAACGCCAGCGCGAACGTGCCGGGCGTGTCGGAGCGGATGAGCTCTCCAACGGGCAGGTATCCCAGCTGGCGGCATGCCGGAACAGCTGGGTCGCGGTCAGTACCTGAAAGCCGGCGAACACACCCGCGCAGCCGGTCTCGGCCGCGTGCTGCACTTCCCGGTGCCCGAGCGCCAGCCCGGCACGCGGGGTCGGCGCCGCAGGCACGGCAGGGAGTCGCCCTGGCTGACCTGCCACCTGGCCGCAGCCGCCGGTTGCCACCACGACCCAGACCACCCGGTATGGGACCGCGGCAGCGCAGGCCTGGGGCCGGCTGCACCCGCGGCTCACCGACCGCTCCGCCTGGCTGGATCACGACGGCGGGCTTGCCGGTCATCGAGGGAACCCTGATCAGCCTGCAGGTGGATCACCTGTCCCGTGACCGGGACCCAAGCCGGTCTGGCTGTGGTCCTCCTGATGCACCGGCGCCGCTTCTGGCTGGGTGGACCGGCTGTGGCAGGCGTTCAGATGACCAGTGGCCAGCCGGCGAACGCCTGCTCATCGCCCACGATCACCAGGCTCGAATCAAGGCGCTGACCCAGCTGTGAGCTGATCAGGTCAGAGCATGATGATCAGCATGTAGCCCATGGTGATGGCCATCGCGATCTTGCCGAACGCGGCGAGTTTGGGCGCGAGGAGTGTCTGACTGGCGGCGGGGTCCTGCCGCGGCATCTCCGCAGTGCCTGGTGCGCCGGTAGCGCTGGCCACACTGGCGGCGCGGCCGCCCGATGGGACGGCGGCCAGCGCCCGGTGCTGCGTGGCTCCACGGTGGCCCGGTGTGATGGTCCTGGCCTGGGCCAGGGAGGCGAGCTGGTCGGTGGCCCACGTGATGTAGCCGAGCATGAACAGGGCCAGGACCACCGCGAGGACCGGGTAGGCCACTGGCGTGCCGGGGGAGGTGTCCATGCCGGGCATCGTCATTCCTGTCCCGTGCTGCGCGCCGCGGACGGCCAGGAGCATGTACAGCATGGCGATGCATTCGATGAGGTGCGGGACCGGGTACCGGCACTGCCAGCTGAACCTGGTCTGACTCCGGGACCGGGCGGCGCACGCGCCGAACCACGCTGCCCCGGTCCCGAACACCACCATCCATGTCATGGCGGGCAGCAGGTTGAGCGAGGGCACGAGCATTCCTGCCATAGCGGCGCCCATGACCGTATGCAGCCCGTCGGCGTCCGCCTCGGTAGCCAGCCCGCGCCGGCGGGAAACGGCCAGCCGGCTTGCGGAGTAGCCCGCGGCAAGGATCATGACGCCTGCGAAACCGCTTGCCAGCCAGGAGGATCCCGCCACCTCACCCGCCCCCTGACGGCGCAGCGCAGGCCGCGCTGGCGGCCCCGGGGAAAGACCCGGAGAAGCCGCTGCCCTGAGCCGGGGTTTCTTGCTGGCGCATGATGGCACGATGGTAATTGGCGGCCGGCTGCCCGCACAAGACGTATATCGGGATGTCCCGGCCTTCGGGAAAGGGATTCATAAACCCTATGGGGGTATCGGGGAAACCCCTGGGTGGTATCTGCGGAACCCTGGTGGGGTACTTACCGGAAGCAAAGAGATTACAAGTTGGCCCCTTAGTGTTGCGGTCCGCTTTGGTGGGTGTAGATTCCGGGGACGGCTGCAGGTGATCGCCCTCTCCTGGGGCCAGCAGCAGGCCAGGCGCCGTGCGGACATTGCAGTTCCCCGGTGAGCCCTGCGGAATGATGAGCCAGATTCTTGCTGGAGGACAGGATTACTTCGGTGTCATCGACGGCAGTCACTGGTGAGGCGTCATCCGCGCCCCAGGAGATGAAGTTGTCGGTCCAGGGGATGACCTGCGCAGCGTGCGCGGCCCGGGTCGAGAAGAAACTCAACACTATTGACGGTGTCGCGGCAACCGTTAATTTCGCGACCGGGGCCGCCATTGTCACGGCCCCTGCGGAAGTGGCGGTACAGCAGCTCATCGACGCGGTCGAGCAGGCCGGTTACCGCGCTGAGATTCTCGATCGTGGCGCAGGCGGGGCATCTGCCGCCCGCCCGCAGGAGCCAGCGGAGCGTGGTGGTGACGCGGACGTGGTTGCTGACTTGCGCCGGCGGCTGGTCGTGGCGCTGGTGTTGTTCGTCCCGCTGACTGATCTGTCGGTGCTGCTGTCGCTGTTCCCGTGGTCGCGGTTCCCGTTCCCGGGCTGGCAGTGGGTGCTGATCGCGGTGGCGGCGCCGGTGGTGGTGTGGTCGGCGTGGCCGTTCCACGCCGCCGCGCTGCGCAACGCCCGGCATGGGTCGTTGTCGATGGACACGCTGGTGTCGCTGGGTATCACCGCGGCGTGCGGCTGGTCGGTGTATGCGATGTTCGTCCTGGACCGCGGCCAGGGCGGGCTGAGCTTCACCTACCTGCTGCTGCACGCGTCGGGTGGCGGGGTCTACCTGGAGGTCGCCGCGTCGGTGACGACGTTCCTGCTGGCGGGCCGGCTCTATGAGGCCAGGGCGCGGCGCGACGCCGGGGATGCGATGCGGGAGCTGGCGTCGGCGGGTGCCCGGGACGCGTGCGTCCTGGACGCTGACGGGTCAGAGCGCCGGGTTCTGGTCGCGCAGCTGCGGGAGGGGCAGCGGTTCGTCGTGCGCCCCGGGGAACGGATCGCCGCCGACGGGGAGGTGGAGTTCGGGCAGTCCGCGGTGGACGCCAGCATGATGACCGGGGAATCCATCCCGGCCGGCGTCACCGAGGGCGACATGGTCGCGGCGGGGACGGTGGTGGTGGCCGGGCGGCTGGTGGTGCGCGCGGTCAAGGTGGGCCGCGACACCCAGCTTGCCCACCTGGTGGACCTGGTCGCGCAGGCCCAGTCGCAGAAGGCCGCTATCCAGCGGCTCGCCGACCGGATCTGCGGCATCTTCGTTCCCGCGGTCCTGGTGGCGTCGGCGCTGACGCTGGCGGGCTGGCTGCTGGCGGGCAGCCCGGCGGAGCGGGCGTTCAGCGCGGCGCTGGCGGTGCTGATCATCGCGTGCCCGTGCGCGCTGGGGCTGGCCACCCCGGCCGCGCTGATGGTGGCGTGCGGGCGGGGTGCGCAGCTGGGCATCTTCATCACGCGCTACCAGGCGCTGGAGTCCTCCCGCGCGGTGGACACCGTGGTGCTGGACAAGACCGGGACGGTCACCACCGGGGTGATGGCGGTGACCGGCGTGGTGGTGGCCGCCGGGGAGAGCCGGGATGCCCTGCTCCGGTATGCCGGGGCGGTGGAGCAGGCGTCGGAGCATCCGGTCGCCGGGGCGGTCAGCGCCGCGGCGCGGGCGGAGCTGGGAGCGCTGCGCCAGGCAGAAAGGTTCCTGGCCATGACCGGCCTGGGGGCCCGCGGGTCCGTGGATGACCACGAGGTGATCATCGGCCGTGAGGACCTGTTCGCTCATCTGGGCATGACCATCCCCGCGGACCTGGCTCGCCGGATCCACGAGTACGAGCAGGCTGGCTGCACGACCGTGCTGGCCGGGTGGGACGGGCAGGTCCGCGGGGCGGTCGCGGTCGCCGACACGGTCAAGCCATCTGCCGCTGCCGCCGTCGCTGAGCTGCGGAGGCTGGGCCTGCGTACCGTGCTGCTGACCGGTGATAGCCAGGCCACCGCTGAGGCGGTGGCCGCCCAGGCGGGGACGGATGAGGTGATCGCCGGGGCGCTGCCCGATCACAAGGTGGCCGTGATCCGGGACCTGCAGGCCCGGGGCCGGCGGGTGGCCATGGTGGGGGACGGGGTCAACGACGGGCCCGCCCTGGCCGCCGCCGACCTGGGCATCGCCCTGGGGTCGGGCACCGATGTGGCGATCAGCGCCGCGGACCTGATCGTGCTGCGTGACGATCTCGGCGCCGTGCCGGACGCGATCGGCCTGGCCCGCGGCACCCTGGCGGTGATCCGGGGCAACCTGGCCTGGGCGTTCGGCTACAACCTCGCAGCGATCCCGCTGGCGGCCGCCGGGTTCCTCAATCCGCTGATCGCCGGGGCCGCGATGGCCCTGTCCTCAGCCTTCGTGGTGGCCAACAGCGTCCGGCTCCGCAACTTCGGCGTCCCGGCCACCTACCGCCGCGAGTGGCTGCGGCCGAACCGTGCCGCCCATCAGAGCGCTGGGCCGCCGCAGACCCCCGTGCCTGCTGGGCGCGGCGGACCGGCTGAATCAAAGGAGCAGGCAGGCTGATGTCTGGCATGAACTCGGGGATCAACGTCAATGATCCCACCGTGATCGCGGCGTTCAAGACCGCCCTGGTCCATCAGGGAATCATCGCGCTGCTGATCTTCGCGCTGCTCGGGTTCGGCTGGATCACCGTGCGGGCCTGGCTGCCCGCCGCCACTGCTAGCGGGGCGACGGCTGAGGGCACGCCCGCCACCGCTGCGGCCGGGCCTTCCTGGCGGCAGTGGCTGCGGATCGGGTTCGGGCTGCTGTGGGTCTTCGACGGGATCTTGCAGGCCCAGCCGAAGATGGCCATCGGCCTGCCCTCTCAGGTCATCGAGCCTGCGGCAGCGAGTTCACCGCACTGGGTGCAGCAGGTGGTGAACTGGGCCGGGACCACCTGGTCCTATCACCCGATGCAGGCCGGCGCGGCCGCGGTGTGGATCCAGGTCGGCATCGGCATCTGGATGCTCGCCTCCGCCCACGGCCCGCTGTCCCGCCTCGCCGGGCTGGCCAGCGCCGGCTGGGGACTGGTGGTGTGGGTCTTCGGCGAGTCGTTCGGCGGGATCTTCGCCCCTGGCCTGACCTGGCTGTTCGGCGCCCCCGGCGCCGTCCTCATCTACGTGGTGGCCGGGGGGCTGATCGCGCTGCCCGAACGTGCCTGGCAGGCCCGCTTGCTTGGCCGGGGGATCCTCGCCGGCACTGGCCTGTTCCTGGTCGGCATGGCGGTGCTGCAGGCATGGCCCGGACGGGGGTTCTGGCAAGGGACCACGCCTCACCAGCCGGGGACGCTGGCCGGCATGACCGGCGATATGGCGCAGACACCGCAGCCGGGTTTCCTGGCCGCCTGGGTCGGCGCGTTCACCGCCTTCGAGGAGGCGCACGGGTTCGCCGTCAACCTGGTTGTCGTGGTGGCGCTCGCCGCGATCGGCGCGGCCTTCGTCACGGGGCAGCGGCGGCTGGTCCGGCCGGCGGTCATCGCCTTCGTGGTGCTGTGCCTGGCGGACTGGGTGCTCATCGAGGACTTCGGGTTCTTCGGGGGCCTGGGGACCGACCCGAACAGCATGCTTCCCTTCGCCCTTCTCGCCGTGAGTGGCTACCTCGCGCTCACCCCCGCCCCGGCGGCGGCGGAACCATTCACTCCGCCGTCGGCTACGGCGGGGTGGCGGGAGCGGATCCGGCCGGCGTCCGTGCGCCGGTCGGTGGCCACCGCGAGCATCCGGTCGGTCGCCGTCGCCGGCGCGGTCGGGCTGATCATCCTGGGTGCCGCCCCGATGGCCGCCGCCCAGGCCAGCCCGAACGCCGACCCGATCCTGGCCGAGGCCATCGCTGGGTTGACGGCGCCGCTGAACTTCCCGGCCAAGGCGTTCCGGCTCACCGACCAGCACGGCCGGACGGTGAGCCTGGCCAGCCTGCGCGGCAAGGTGGTCCTGCTCACCTTCCTGGACCCGGTGTGCACCACTGACTGCCCGCTGATCGCCCAGGAATTCCGCGCCGCAGGCCAGCTCCTGGGCGCCAGCGACCGGAAGGTGGCACTGGTCGCGGTCGTCGCCAACCCCGTCTACCACCAGGTCGCCTACACCCAGGCGTTCGACCGCCAGGAACACCTGACCCAGGTACCCAACTGGCTGTACCTGACCGGCAGCGTGCCGCAGCTCCAGCAGGTGTGGAAGGACTACGACATCGCCGCGCAGATCCTGCCCGCTGGCTCGATGATCGGCCACCCCGACATCGCCTACGTCATCGACCAGGCCGGGCGGGTCCGCGCCGAACTGAACACCGACCCCGGGCCCGGCACCACCGCCACCAAATCCTCGTTCGCTGTCCTGCTCGCAGGCGCCGCCCGGAACGCGCTGAGGTCCTCATGAACCGCCGTGCTCTGCTGGCCTCCCTGCTGCTGGCCGCGACACTGCTGGCGGCCGGGTGCGGCAGCGCGGCCAGCCAGACCGGCGCCCCGGCCAGCCCAGCCGCACCGCTGTCCCTGGCCACCTCGGTGACCACCTCGTCTGGGACGTGGGCAGTCGCGGTGATGGGCGGTTCGGCGGCCAGCCACAACAACTTCTGGCAGCTGTTCGTCCGCCCCGCCGGAACCAGCACCTGGCGCCTGGCGACCCCGCCCGGAGTGGCCAGCAACGGCGGCCTGCTCCTCACGAGCCTGTCAGCGGGGTCGGTGCTGGCTGGCTTCCGGCCCAGCCGGTATCTGGCCTACTCCCCGCTCGCCATCAGTAAGAACAATGGTAAAGACTGGTCACCCGGCCCGCTCGATGCCGGGCTGGCCGACATCCCCGGGGCCCTGGCCGCTGACCCTGCCAACGGACGCGTGCTGGCCCTGCTCACCGACGGCACCACCGATATCTCCAGCCCTGGCGGCACACGCTGGACCCCGCTGGTCACCCGCCGGGCGCTCGCCGCATCCCCGGCAGGAACCCGGTGCCGCCTGGACAGCCTCACCGCGGCCGCGTTCACCTCATCCGGGCACCCATTGCTGGGCGCGGGCTGCAGCCGTCCCGGGACCGCCGGGATCTTCTCCCAGACCGGCCGGACGTGGCAGCTCACCGGCCCCGCGATACCCGCCGCCTATGCCCACCAGGCCATCACCGTCCTGCGGCTCACCACCACCGGCCACACCGCCACGGCTTTGCTCGCCGCAGGAACCGGGCCGGCGGAACGCCTCCTGGCAGGCTGGTCTGCTGACGGCGGCGCGCACTGGACACTGTCGCCGCCGCTGCCGCTGAACGGCGCCACCTTGACATCGGCATCGTCCGGGCCATCCAGCAGCCTCGCGATCACCTTGACCCACCGACGGGCAGCCGTCATCACCAGCTTCACGGACTCCTGGCGGCAACTGCCGGTACTGCCCCCAAACACCGCCACGCTCGCACCCAGCACAACAGGCGGATGGAACGCCCTGGCCGTCCACGGCACCCAGCTCACCATCTCGCAGGCCGCCCCCGGCGCCCGAGCCTGGGCCAGCGCCCAGGTCATCACGGTTCCCGTCCAATTCGGCTCATCAGGCTGAGTGGGCAGGAAAACACAGCCCAGACACCCGGCGTGCACCTCCGTCGGCAACCTCCTGCCCCGCTACCCTGGCCGAGGTCAACGGGGAGATGGAGACAGCCCGATGAGCAACGACGAGGACGTCGTGGCCTCCCATTGCCCGCGTCTCGCTCTAGGCCGTCCAGGGTCGCGCAGGCACGCCGACTGTGATCACCCAGACACAGACCCTGCCAATTCAAACTGTGGGCGCTCAGCTAATTCCCCAGGGGTTGTGCTCAGGTAATTCCCCAGGTCCTGGCCGTGTTCTGATTTTAACTGCCGCTCGTGGTCTGGGTCGGGATGAAGCGCCCAGGCCGTTTGCTGGGGCGGTAGCTGGGCCCGTTCATGAAAACCTGGTGGCTGGTGTTGATGAGCCGGTCCAGGAGTGATTCGGCGACGACGGGGTTGGGGAACAGCGGGTACCAGTCGGCTGGCGCCCGGCGCGGCCACCGCCACCCTGTACCGCTTCAGAACTCGACGCGAGGACTGTGACCTGCGGTTTGGCCAGGTGACAATGTTGGGGCAGGATCGCGGTTTGTGTCTCTTCGTCTCCTGTATCTGATCATGATCCGGGTCTTCGGCTGGCTGCTGCTGCTAGGCCGCAGCCAGGCGTCCAAGAACGCCGAGATCCTGGTTCTCCGACATGAAGTCACGGTCCTGCGCCGTCAGGTCGCCCGGCCCAGGCCAGACTGGGCCGACCGCGCGGTCCTGGCAGCGCTGGCCCGGCTCCTGCCAGCCGCGCTGCGCGCCCACCGGCTCGTCACGCCGGGCACGCTACTGGCCTGGCACCGCCGCCTGACCACACGCAACTGGACGTATCCGAGCCAGCCAGGCCGGCCTGCGACCAGCCAGGAGATCCGCAACCTGGTGCTGCGGCTGGCGCGCGAGAACCCAGCCTGGGGGTACCGCAGGGTACACGGCGAGCTGACCCTGCTCGGATATCAGGTCAGCGACGCGACGGTCCGGAGGATCTTGCGCGCCCGCCGGTGCAGACCAGCCCCGCGGCACGTGGACACCTCCTGGCGGGCGTTCCTGCGCACTCAGGCACACGGGCTACTGGCCTGCGACTTCTTCACCGTAGCCACGATCTTCCTCAAGCGCCTCTACGTGCTGTTCGTGATCGAGGTGGCGACCCGGCACGTGCACATCCTGGGCGTGACCGCCCGCCCGGACGGCGCATGGACCGCCCAGGTGACACAGGTTTTCGGCACTCACACCAGGACTTCCAGCAGTGCAGACTGGTCCAGGGCCATCGTGTGCTGTCCTTTCGCGAGCACCATTGGCGTGGTCTCGCCGACCGTGACACGGTGGCCCCACCTGCGTGCTCAGGCACGCCGTCAGAGCCGGTTACTTACACCACCGGACGGGACGCCACCGCTGGAGGTCAAGTCCGGGGACGTGGTGTTTCGCGGTTAGCGCGTGATCCTTTGCTGTGAGTTAGGCGCTGAGCGCCTGGAGGCCGCTGGCTGGGGTGGTCACCTCCGTGCTGGTGCTGGCCGGGGCCACGGTGATGCGGGAGCGGGCGAGGATGTCGAGGCCGAGGTAGCGGCGTCCTTCGGTCCATTCGTCCGTGTGCAGCCATGCCCGATCGGAGCCGTTGGCCGAGACTAGTTTCGGGGCCACGTCCCGTCCCGGCAGCCGAGCCGGCGTCCGTCGCCAGCATCCTGAAAGAGGGAGCAGAGGCACCGGAACTGGCGGGGTGAGGACTTATGGCCGTGGCGGCGGGGTGCCGCGCCGGCGCACACTGCGCAGTGGTGTGACCTGACGGCTGGGAGGAGCGGCTGATGAGTTACGGGAAGGTGGTCCGCGAGGAGTTGCGAGTGCCCACACGCGAGCTGCGGCATGCGATCCCGCAGGTCTTCGCGGGCTATAAGCAGCTTCATGATTCTGCCCTGGCGCCCGGTGCGCTGGATGCCAGGACGAAGGAACTCATCGCCCTGGCGATCGCGGTCAGCAAGGAATGTGACGGATGCATTGCCGCGCACGCGCATGCGGCGGTGCTGCACGGGGCGAGCCCGCAGGAAGCCGCCGAGGCGATCGGCGTCACGTTCCTGATGAACGGCGGCCCCGCCACGGTCTACGGGGCACGGGCGTTCGCCGCATTCCAGGAGTTCTACGTCCAGCAGGCCGGCCAGCCAGACGGGCATCTGGCCGCTGGTTGAGCGGGGGAGACTACCTCTGGACGCCGGGCAGCGAGACTGCTCAGGTGAGCCCGGGTGGGAGAGCGCCGGGGCGGAAGCGGCGCAGCCGCAGGCTGTTGGATACGACGAACACTGAGCTGAACGCCATGGCGGCGGCGGCGATCAGCGGGTTGAGGAAGGTGGCTGGTGAAATCCTCAACGCCGGGCAGGCTGGTGCCGGGCTGGTCGCGGGCGGCGGCGGTGATGGCTGCGGCGATCGGGTGCCCGGAGGCGTCTTCCACCGCCCCGGCCAGGCGGAGCACCTGGGCCGGGTCCTCGCCGGGTGCGGCGGCCACGCCGGCCAGGGTCATCCGCCCGGTCGTGACGGTGCCGGTCTTATCCAGTACCACCGTGTCGATGGTGCGGGTGGACTCCAGGACCTCTGGTCCCTTGATCAGGATGCCGAGCTGGGCGCCCCGGCCGGTACCTACCAGCAGGGCGGTTGGCGTGGCCAGCCCCATCGCGCACGGGCAGGCGATGATCAGTACCGCGACCGCGGCCGTGAACGCCGCACCCGCGGGCTGCCCGGCGGCCAGCCACCCGATGAGCGTGCTGAGGGCGATACCAGCAGCCGCTGCCGGAGCGCGGCCTGCTCGCCCCGGGCATCGTCCGGTGGTGCCGCTTCCGGCCCGGCGATCCCGGGCTCTGCGGGAGGTGGCAGCGAGGCGGTGTACCCGGCCTGTTCCACGGTCAGGACCAGATCGTCTGGGCTGACCGCAGCCGGGAAGCTGACCCGCGCGGTCTCGGTGGCGAAGTTGACGGTCGCGGTGACCCCGTCCAGCTTGTTGAGCTTCTTCTCCACCCGCGCCGCACACGACGCGCACGTCATCCCGCCGATCGACAGCTCCACGCTGCGCCCGGGACCACCCGGGGTGGCAACTGCCTGGTCACTGGCGACCGTGCCCATCGGCTTCCTGCTCCTTCCTGCGTGCCGGCCGCGTTTTGCGGCGGCAGGCCCGGCCCGGTTACTGCGCTGCGAGAGGGTAGTTCCCGGCCTCAGCCAGGGCGGCGGCAACCGCCTGCTCGGCCAGCGGTGCGCTGCTGACTACCGTCACCAGGGACTCCCCGCCCGGGGCCAGGTCCACCACCACCACCGACGACACACCGCCCAGGGCGGCGAGCTCGCCGGTCACCGCGCCAGCGCAGTGGTGGCAGGTCATCCCGGTCACGTGGTACGTCATCGTCGCTGCCATGCCGCTCCTCTGTCCCGCTCGCGATCTAAACCCTGCGCCCCGCTTACCCGTGGGGGTAGGGACATCAGCCCTCACGCGGGAGGACATACGTCATTACCCCCGGGGGTATCAAATGGTGAGCCGGCCGTGCCGCCGCGGGTCATCGGGCACCTCGCCCTCAGCGTGTTCCGCGGCTCTCGCGCAGGGATTCCAGTGCTGTCCTGAGCCTGGCTGCGGCCTCGTCGGCGACCGGCTGGAGAGCGGGCTGTCCGGTGATGGTCACCATCGTCTGCGGGTCGAGCGCCTCGACGATGGTCTGGCCCGCGCCGGCGCGCACCACCACGTTGCAGGGCAGCAGCAGGCCGATCGAGGAGTCGACGCCGAGGGCCTGGTGGGCCAGGGGCGGGTTGCAGGCACCCAGGATCAGGTAGTCCTCCATCTCCTGGCCGAGCCTGTCGCGCAGCGTGGCCCGCATATCAATCTCGGTCAGCACGCCGAAGCCCTGGGCCTTGAGCGCCTCGCGCACGCGGGCCACGGCCCCGGCGAACGGGACCTGCATGCTTATACGGATGCCGTAACTCATGTCTCTCCCCGTGTCTGTTTCGCGCCGTGTCTCGTCAGGACAGGGTGAGGAACATCTTCTCCATCTGCTCCTCGGTCATCGGCGATTCCCCGCCTTCTCCGGCGGCGAGGCACTGCCGCATGCCGCTGGCCACGATCTTGAACCCGGCCCGGTCCAGGGCCCGTGACACCGCCGCGAGCTGGGTGACCACCTCGGTGCAGTCCCTCCCGGACTCGATCATGGAAATGACCCCGGCCAGCTGGCCCTGGGCGCGGCGTAGCCGGTTGAGCACCTGGCCCTGGGCGTCGTCGTCGATCTTCATCAGCCTCTCCTGTGTGATCCAGTCCAGATTATACCCTCGGGGGTATGGGAAGGGGTCATGCCAGGCCGGGAAGGCTGCGGGCGAGCGTGTACCCGGCCACGAGAATCACCAGCACGGTGAACGCGGCGCTCAGCCGCTGCGGGCTGGCCCGCCCGGCCAGGCTGCCGCCGGCCAGCGCGCCGATCACCGCGCCGGCGGCGAACGCCCCTATCAGCGCCCAGTCCAGGGTGAGGCTGCCGTGACCGGCCCGGGCGGCGAGCGCGGCCGCGCTGTTCACCGCGATCACCACCAGGGACGTCCCGGCGGCTGTGGCCATGTCGAAGCCGAGCACCAGGACCAGCGCGGGCACCACCACGAACCCGCCGCCCACCCCGAAGAACCCGGTGATCAGCCCGACGCCCGTGGCCGCGGCAGCGACCGTGATCGTGTGCCGCGCCCCGGTGCTGGCCGCGGCGTGGCCGGGCTGAGTCCGGCCGTGGCGGCGGCGCAGGACCATGACCGCTGCCACCGTGAGCATGAGCACGCCGAACCCGGCTAGCAGCACGTTGGCCGGGACCGCGGCGCTGGCGAGCGACCCGGCGTAGGAGCCGGCGATGCCGAGCACCCCGAACATCGCGCCGGTCTTGAGCCGGACCCGCCCGCACCGGGCATGCGTGACCGCTCCGACGGCGGCGGCCGCGCCGACGACCATGAGTGAGGCGGTGGTGGCCCGGTGCGGGCTCAGGCCCAGCAGGTAGACCAGGGCGGGAACGGTCAGGATGGACCCGCCGCCGCCGAGCGCGCCGAGGCTGGCCCCGATCAGCAGGCCGGCCACGACGGCTATCAAGATCACTGGTTCACGCCACCCGGCCCGGGCCGCCGCCGCCGGAGACGACCGGCAGCCCGGCGCGCGCCCAGGCATTCATGCCCCCGGACAGGTTGACCACGTCTCGGCCCTCGCGGGCGAGCAGTGCGGCGGCACGGGCGGAGCGGTGGCCGGAGCGGCAGACGGTGATCACGGTGCGCCTCGGCGGCAGGTCCTTCATCCGGGCGGGGAGCCGACTGAGCGGGATGTGCCGGGCGCCGGGCGCGTGGCCCGCGCGCCACTCGGCGTCCTCCCGGACGTCGAGCAGGATCGCGCCCTGCTGCTGCAGCTGCCTGGCCTGTTCCGCGGTGGCCTTGGGCCGCTGGGGAAACAGGCGGCTGAGCAGCCCGCTCATGCTGCCCTCCCGGCGGCTAGGGCCAGGCCTGCCGCGCCTGCGCGGGTGAACTCGTCGTCCACGGCGACCACGGGGTGCCCGGCCGCCTGGAGCAGGGATGCCGCGATCACGGCCCGGTAGCCGGACCGGCAGTGCACCCAGACCTCGCCGGGCGGGACCTCGCCGATACGGGCGGGCAGGTCCTGGAGCGGGATGTGCAGCGCCCCCTCGAGGTGGCCGTCGGCCCACTCGAGTGCCCGGCGCACATCCAGCACGATGACCGGCCGGTGATGGCGGACGGCGGTCAGGTCAGCGAAGCTGGCGACCGCGAAGGAGGCCAGCGGCTGCCCGCCTGCCCAGTCCTGCGGGGTGCCCGTCGCGGCGCCGGCCAGCTGGTCGATGCCGATCCGGGCCAGGTCCCGCTGGGCCGCGGCGACCTGCTCCGGGGTGTCGCCGAGCAGCGTCAGCGGGGTTCCCCACGGGATCAGCCAGCCCAGGTAGTTGCTGAAGTCGCCGCCGTGCTCGAAGCTGAGTGAGCCGCTGAGGTGCCCGGCGGCGAACGCGCGCCGGCTGCGCAGGTCCACGACCCACTCCCCGGCGCCGATGCGGGCGGCCAGCTGCGCGGCGTCCGCGCGGGCGGGCGGGGTCAGGTCGGGGGCGCCCGGCCCGGCCGCGTTGGCGGGGCCCATGTGGGCGTAGTACGCGGGGTAGGCGTCCAGTCCGGCCAGCAATTCGGTCACGTACTGCTGCTCATCGAGGGTGAGCACCGGGTTGGCGAGCCTTTCCCGGCCGATGGTGGAGGCCGTGCCCCCGGACTGGGTGCCCGTGGTCTGGGAAGCCGTGCAGAAGCTGCCGAACCCATGCGTGGGGCAGACCGGCGTGTCATCCGGCAGCTGCGCCAGCCGCCGGGCGGAGGCGTGCTGGGCCGCGGCCAGCGTGGCCTTGTGCGCGGCGCCGAGCAGGTCGGGCCGCCCGGTCGAGCCGTACAGCAGCGAACCTCCGGTGAACACCGCGGTCACGCGTCCGCTAGTGGTGTCCTGCAGCGCATAGGACAGGTGGGTGAAGGTGTGCCCCGGGGTGGCGATCACCTGCACCGCCATCGTGTCTCCCACGGCGATGGCATCACCATCGGTGACCGGGGTCCGGTCGAAGGCCACCTCGTCGTCGGCGTTGACGTGGTAAGCCGCGCCGGTCACCCGGGCCAGGGCGAGCCCGCCGCTGACGTAGTCGTTGTGAATATGGGTCTCGAACACGTGCGTGATGCGGACCCCGCGCGTGGCGGCAGCCGCGAGTACCCGGTCGATGTCCCGCTGCGGGTCCACCACCAGCGCCACCCTTCCGTCGGTGGCCAGGTAGCTGCGGTCACCCAGCGCCGGGGTGTCGATGCTGACGACCTCGATCATCGCCGGGCCCCGCTTTCCCCGGCCGCCCTGTCGCGGTGCGCCGCCCCGAAAGCGGGCACGCCAGCTTCACGAACCATGATCATCTCCTTGTATACCCCCACGGGTATCTGGTACTGACACCATAACCGGCCGGAACGCTGAGACGCAAATACCCCTAGGGGCATACCGGGTCGTGGCCGGATCGTGGTCCCGGCGTCCCTCCGGCGGACCGCGGCCCCTGGTGCCGCTGGGGCTGCGGTCCCGGGCAGGCCGGGGGAATAACCTCCGCTTCCGGTCAGCTATGATGAGCACATATACCCAGGGGGGTATTTCTAGGAGGCGTGATGCGCGTTGTCAAGCTCATGAACGGGATGGCAGGACGGGCCGGGCGGGTGCTGGCCGGCCTGGCGCTGATCATCGCCGGGATAATGATCGGCGGGACCGGCGGCCTGGTCCTCGTGGTGATCGGCGTGGTCCCGCTGGCCGCCGGGGCGGCGGGCGTCTGCCTGGCCGCGCCGCTGCTGCACACTCCGCTGCGGGCCCGCTGACCGGGCGCTGACGATGATCACGCGGAACAGCGGCCGGGACGGGCAGCAGGCAGCCGCGGGCGGGGAAGTCCTGCCCCGGCCCGGGCGCCTGCTGCCGGACTGGCGGCACGCGCTCGTGGTGGTCGCCCACCCCGACGACGAGACCTTCGGGCTCGGCGCGATAGCGGACAGCCTCGCCGCGGGTGGCGCCGCCGTGCATGTGCTGTGCTTCACCCACGGCGAGGCTTCCACGCTGAACGAGAACCACGCCGAGCTCAGCCAGGCGCGGGACGCCGAACTCCGCCAGGCCGCAGCTGAACTCGGGGCCGCCACCGTGACCCTGCTTGACTACCCAGACGGCCACCTCGCTGAGGTGGCGCCGGAGGAACTGTCCGCCCAGGTCACCCGGCTGGCCGCGCGGACCGGCGCCGAGGGCCTGCTGGTCTTCGACGACACCGGCATCACCGGCCATCCCGACCACCAGGCCGCCACCCGCGCCGCCCTGCTCGCCGCGCCAGCGGGCCGCCTGCCCGTCCTGGCCTGGACGCTGCAGGACGTGGTCGCTGACCGGCTCCGGGCCGAGACCGGCGGGACCTTCGCGGGCCAGCCACCTGGCCGGGTCGATCTGTGCGTCCGGGTGGACCGGGCCCGGCAGCGCCGCGCTGCCCTGATGCACGCCAGCCAGATCTCACCGGCCGCTGTCTTGTGGCGGCGGCTGCAACTGCAGGGCGACTGCGAGCACCTGCGCTGGCTGCTGCCACCCGGAGGGCCGCCCGCGGCGCGGGCCTGAGCCGGCCCGGGACCAGCCGGGAGCGTGGCGAGGGCGGCCCGCCCGGGTATGCCGCCGCGGCGGCATACCCGGGCGGCTACCCTCGGTCGTCATGGCCCTGCATCTCCCGAGCCCCCCGGTGAACGGGTTCCATGCCGGCCCGGCGTTCATCCATTTCTACGGGCTGATGTACGTGATCGGGATCACCGCGGCGATCCTGATCACCCAGCGGCGGTGGAAAGCACAAGGCGGCGACCCCGCGCTGGTCGGCGAGGTGGCCCTCTGGGCGGTGCCCGCCGGCATCATCGGGGGGCGGATCTACTTCGACATCACCACCCCGAAATACATCCCGCACCACTGGTATGGGCTCTTCGCGGTCGCCGCAGCGCAGGCCCAGCCCGCCTCGGCGGGCCACCACCGGCCGTAGCCTCCGGCCGCGGGACGGCAGCGGCAGCCGTCCCCAGCAACCGTCCGGCAACGCCGGCCGCGGGCGGTCGTGCTCAGCGGCAGGTGCAGCGGTTCTCGGGCGGAACGCCCGCGAGGGCCTCCTCCACATGCTGGCCGCAGCCGGTCCAGGTGATCTTCTTACAGCGGTCGCAGACTGCCGGGCTGCACATCTGGGTCCTCCATGGTCGGTGCGTCGATGCCCCGATAATACCACGGGGGGTATTCTGGTGTCAGGCTTAACCGGCTGTGGCCAGCGACGTTCGCAGCCGCTGCAGGGTGCGGGCCGTGCGGAGGGCGCGCCGTATCCACCAGTGCCGGGGATCCTGCCCGCCGATGGGCTGCCCGGCGGTGTGCAGCGCCGCCTGCTGGCGGGCGTGGTTGCCCAGCCAGCCCAGCGCCGCGCTGGCGTCCTGGTCGAGCATCGCCTGCAGCGTGTACCGCCGCTCGCCTACGCGGTACCCGAGGCCCGCCACTTCGGCCGCGGCGCGCAGGTCCGCGCCGGTGAGCAGGACGCCGGAGCGCACCGGCGCGACCAGCGCGCCGAGCAACTGGTCCCGGCCGTCGGCGGGTCTGGCCGGGGCGGGTGCGGTGCGCAGGGCCAGGGGAAGGGTGGCCGGCGGCGTGGCCCGGAGTGCTTCCCGGGTGAGCGCCAGCCGGGTGAGATGAGCCCATCTGGCCAGCGATGGCACGTCCAGCCGGGTCACGGCGGTGAGGTAGCCGGGCGCCCACGACCACAGGTGCTCAAACAGCAGCGCCTCGCGCGCGTGCCGCAGCCGGCTGCGGGTGGTCCCGCTCCGGGCCGCTGCCTCGGCGTCGCTCAGTTCCGCGTAGAGCATGAGCAGCAGGCCGAGGTGATCCGCGTCCTGCGGCGGGTGCAGGCCGATCGCCCGCCAGAACCCGGCCACCCGGTCCAGTCCCTCGCCGCCGAGCATTCCGCTGGGGCCGAGGTGGATCGCGGCGTGCGGTGGCGCGGCGAGGACGAACACGGCGGTGTGCTCGGCGGCGGACGGCGAGGGCAGCCCGAGGTTCGCGGTGACCGGGTGGCAGTGCGGAGGCGGGCTGGCCGCGACGGCCCCGAGCGCGCGCAGCAGTTCCGCGCTGGCGCTGGCCGGGCTTGTGCCGGGGGTGCTGGCGGTGCGGGGGCTGGCGGTCATGGCGCCGGGATCCGGTAGGTGCTGGCGGCGGGCTTGAGCGGGCGCATCAGCCAGGGCGGGCGGCGCAGCCCGGCCGGTGACCCGGGCCCGGCTGGGCGGGTGAGCTGGAGCCATTCCTGGTACACGGCGCGGGCCTTGGCCGTGTCCACCGCGATGTCCCCATGCTGGTCGCGCGGGCTGGCTGGCCGCACCCGGACCGCCTGGTGCCAGCAGTGCATGCCCGAGACGGGATCGGGCTGGACCGCGAACGTGAGGTTCTGGTGCACGCCGGTGTCGCTCCACCAGATCCGCTGGGTGTCGGGGTCACTGGATGCGTACGGGGCCACTGCGGCCCGGCGCTGCATGGTCCACCCGTCGTCGCCACGGCGCAGGTCGACGGTGGCCATCATGGCGCGCTGGCCCGGCTGGCCATCCAGCCGCCAGCGGCCCATGTGATGGCTGCAGGCGACCACCCCGGGCCGGATCCCCTCGGTGATCCAGGCCTTGGCCACGAAGTAGCCGATGGCCGTCTCGACCCGGACCAGGTCGCCGGTGCGGGCGATGCCGAGCCGCCCGGCGTCGGCGGGGTGGATCCAGACCGGGTTGGTGTGGGCGAGCTCGTCCAGCCATTTGGCGTTGGCGGACCGGGTGTGGATCTGGGTGGGCAGCCGGAAGGTGGACAGCAGGACCATCTGGCCGGCGTCCAGGTTGCCCGGGTGCACGTGGCTCTTGATGTAGCCGGGCAGGGCATGTTCGGGCCAGCCCCACGCGGCGAGCGTCGATGAGTAGAACTCCAGCCGCCCGGACGGGGTGGGGAAACCGCGGCGCACGACGCCGTCCACGTCCACCCCCGCCAGGCGGCGGCCCTCGCTGTCCGGTTCCGGTGCACCCGTGGGCACGATATTCGGGCTGGACGGTTGCGGTGTGGCCGTGTAGACGCGCCCATCCGGGATCACCTGGACGCCGTCGAGTTCTCCGGCAGGGACCGGCTGCTCGTAGAGCGCGCCCTGGCCGGAGGTGATCTCGAAGGCGCCGTAGCGGCGCATCCAGGCCAGCGGGGTCAGGCTCTCGGCGGCGGCACGCTCGGGCAGGCCGGGCACGGAGTTCTCGAACATCCAGCCGTAGTACTCATCGACGGTGAGCTTCTCACCGGGGCGGGCGCGGGATTCGTGGTACTGGCGGATGCCCAGCGAGCCGTCCGGGTCGATCCGCCAGGACAGCTCGATCCAGAATTCGTTCTCCTCCCATACCTCGCCCGGGTTGACCTGCCGGCTGTCGGTGATGACCTCGCCGAGGCGTTCCCGGGCGGCCCGCAGCACGGGCTGGCGGAACCCGATCCACTGCCCGTCGTACTGCTCATAGGAGTGCGTGTCGTGCCGTTCCGGGCCGTGGCCCATGGGCAGGATGTAGTCGGCGAAGTACGCCGACTCGCTCCAGGTCGGGGTGAGCGCGACGAAGCAGCCGATCTTGGACTCGTCGGTGAGGACCTCCATCCAGGACAGGCCGTCCGGGTTGGTCCATACCGGGTTGTAGACCCGGATGAAGTAGGTGTCGAGCCTGCCGCGGCCCTCGGCCAGGAAGTGCGGCAGCAGGAACGACATCTCGTTCTGGGCCAGCGGGTACTCCAGCGGCCAGGTCAGGTCCTGCCACACGCCCGGATGCGGCGGGACGTGGATCGGCCGGGGCACGAACTTGTTCAGCCCGTTCGGGAATGTGCCGCCCTCGGTGGCGACCGCCCCGAGCAGCGCCGAGATCAGGAACAGGGTGCGCGCTACCTGCCACCCGCCAAGGTTCCCGGCGGCCGCCGACCGCCAGACGTGCGCCGAGAACCGGGTCCCCGCGCCCGCAACCGTGTCGGCCACCTCAGCCAGGATGCCTGCGTCGATGCCCGACTCGGCGGCCGCGTACTCGAAGGTGAACTCCGTGTAGAGGGTCGCGAGCACCTCCTCGAACGCCTCGAAGGTCACCCGCAGGCCGGGGTGGCAGGCCTGAAGGTACTCGGCCCAGTTCCACCACCGGCGGACGAATTCCCGGTCGTAGCGGCGGGTGGCGATAAGGTGTCGGGCCACGGCCAGGTTGATGGCCGCCTCGCTGCCCGGCACGGGGGACAGCCAGTGGTCGGCGTGCGTAGCGGTGTTCGACAACCGGGTGTCCACCACGATCACCTTCGCCCCATTCGCGCGCGCCTCGGTGATCCGCTGCGCGTGCGGGTTGAAATAGTGCCCGGCTTCCAGGTGGGCGCTGATCAGGTAGATGACTTTCGCGTTCGCGTGGTCCGGGCTCGGCCGGTCAGAGCCCATCCAGAACTGGTAGCCGGTGCGGCCGCCGCTGGAGCACACGTTGGTGTGCGAGTTGTGCCCGTCCACTCCCCAGCTGGCCAGCACCCGCTCCGTGAAGCCGTCCTCGCCGGGGCGCCCGAGATGGATCATGATCTCGTTCTGCCGCTCCTCGATGATCGCGGCGCGGATCCGGGCGGCCAGCGCGTCCAGCGCCACGTCCCAGCTGATCCGCTCCCAGCCGCCGCTGCCGCGCGGGCCGGACCGGCGCAGCGGGTACAGGATGCGGTCCGGGTCGGTCACCTGGTTGAGGGTGGCCGGCCCCTTGGCACAGTTACGGCCCCGCGAGCCGGGGTGCTCCGGATTGCCCTCGAACTTGCGGAGCTGCCCGCTGTCGCGGTCTACGTAGGCCAGCAGCCCGCACGCGGACTCGCAGTTGAAGCAGGTCGTGGGCACCAGCAGGTACCGGCGCTGCGTGCGGGCCGGCCAGGCCCGCGAGTCGAGCTCGGCCCAGTCATCCCAGCGCTCCCTCGGCGGGAACGCGGCCAGGTGCACGCCGCTGGGCCCCTGATAGAAGGTCTCCCCCCGGGCCTGTGTCGCCTCCCGCGCGGCGGACACCCGCGCCCCCAGGGCATCCAGGTCATCCTCGTGGTCACCGCGACCGGGCATGACTGCCACCCTCCTCAGGCCAGGGGGACGGACTGGCCGGCCTGCACGTAGGCGTGCTCGTAGGCGAGCAGCCCGGCCAGCGCGAGCGGGGCCGTGGCCACGCCGGCCCAGGGCGCGGCCAGGGCCGCGGCCACGCCGGCCAGGCCGGGCCAGAAGAACCAGGCGAACCGGCCGTGCACCATCTCCATGGTGGCCAGGTGGGCGTGCGCGGTCACATGCGGCAGCGTGGACTCGCCTGCTACCAGCAGCAGGTGGACCCCGGCGGCGATGGCCAGGGTGACCTCGGTCGCGGTGACCGCCCGGCCGGGGGAGAGCCAGGCCATGACCGGGAGAATCGCCGCCGCACCGGCCAGCACCGCCTGGACCGCGAGGTGGGCGGGCAGCAGCGGGCTCTGCCATAGGTCCCGGGCCTTCGCCTGGGCGAACAGGTAAGCGGTGTACACCGCCGTGGCCAGGGCGAGTGGTATCCCGATCCCGGCCAGCACCTGCCGGGTCATGGCCAGGCCCGCCAGCGCGGCCAGGAAGTACAGGGCCAGCACGCCGCCGTAGCCGCCGATGATGAAGGAGCCGCGGACCAGCCAGCTGCGCCAGTGGTGCCGGGTGAAGATCAGGTAGAAGCGCAGCGGGTGCTTGAGGTCCCAGATCAGCAGCACGCCGGTGATCGCGAGGAAGCCCAGCGCGACGGCCGGCGCTGCCCAGCAGACCGCAGGATTGCCCCAGCCCAGGTAGCCGAGGAAGGCGAGCAGCGCGGGCACGCCGAACACTCCCGCCGCGATGCTCTTGGCCCAGGTATACAGACTTACCCGCCAGCCCCACGGCGCATAATGCGGCACGTCGTAGGACAGCAGCGCGGCGGCCGAGGAGGCCGGCCGGCCGGGGTGGCCGGACACGACGAGCTGAGGGTCCGGCGCTCCCTGGGTCGCCCAGGCGAACAGGCCTCCCTCCGGCCGGCGCGCCGCGAGCGGGTCCAGCGTGGCCTGGTGAGCGCCCTTGTAGTACACCCCGGGCCGGGTCTCCTTCTCCGGGCGGCGCACCTGCACCGGCTCACGCGCCACGATGCTGGCCACCGGCGAGGCCGGGTCGTTGCCGTCCCCGACCAGGATCGCCCCGGTGGGGCACACCGTCACGCAGGCCGGCTCCAGGCCGATGTCGAGGCGGTGCGCGCACATGTTGCACTTCTCGGCCGAATGATCCTCAGGGTTGATGAAGATGGCGTCGTAGGGGCAGGCGGCCATGCACGCCTTGCAGCCGATGCAGATGTGCTTGTCGAAATCGACGATGCCGTCATCGCGGCGGAACATCGCCTGGGTCGGGCAGGCGGCCACGCACGGCGCGTCGGTGCACTGGTTGCACCGGGTCACCTGGAAGGCGCGGCGGGCCTGCGGGAACTCGCCGACATCCACGGACTTCACGTAGGTCCGGGTCACCCCGACCGGAACTTCGTTCTCGCTCTTGCAGGCTGTCGTGCAGGCGTGGCAGCCGATGCACTTGTCCTGGTCGAGCACCTTCAGCCAGCGAACGGACGGCGCGCCGGCCACCGGAGCCGTGGGCGGCTGCGCCGCCTGGCCCGCGGTCAGGGACGCCCCTTGACCATGAGGTTCCAGTACATGGCGGGCAGGCCGTACCGCTTGAGCAGCCACATGTCGTAACGCGGCTTGAGCGTGTCGATGAGCGGGAGGGTCGGCGTGCGCTTGAACTCGTAGTCGAACTCGGCGAACAGCATCCTGTTGCGTGAGGTGACCAGCGGGCATGATGTGTAGCCGTTGTAGTGGCCGGTGAGGGGCTGCCCGTTCATGGCAGCGAGCAGGTTGCCGGCCAGGACGGGCGCCTGGGCGCGGATGGCCGCGCCGGTCTGGAACTTGGCTGGCTCATCGGCGAGCCTCCTTCACGGGCTCAGGGCCGTACCAGGGGTAGTCCGGCGGGTTCGGCGTTCGCGTAGTCGTCGTCGATGCTGATCACGTGGCGGCCGTGGGCCGCGAGCATGGAGGCGGCCACGATGGAGCGGTAGCCGCTGTGGCAGTGCACCCACACGTCGCCGGGCGGGACTTCGCCGAGCCGGCCGGGTAGCTCATGGAAGGGGATGTGCGCCGCCCCGGCGATGTGGCTTCCCTCCCATTCCAGGCGGCGGCGGACGTCCAGCACGGTCAGCTGGCCGGTGCTGCCTGCGGCCGCCGTGCTGGCCGCGGCGAGGTCACCGAACTTGGCCAGCCGCAGCGCGGCCAGCGGGCCGCCGGCGACCCAGTCCTGTGGCTGGCCGGTCGCGGCGGCCGCGGGACGGTCGATCCCGATCCGCACGAGTTCCCGCTGGGCCGCACTGACCTGTTCTGGTGTCTGTCCGAGCAGCGTCACCGGCGTGCGCCAGGGAATCACCCAGCCCAGGTACGTGGCGAAGCTGCCGTCGAGCGGGAAGCTGAACGATCCGGGCACGAAGCCCGCCGCGAATGCGACCCGCTCCCGCAGGTCGACAACCCACTCACCGGCCTGGATGCGGCGGCGCAGCTCCGCCGCGCCGGCCCGGTGCGGGACAGACAGGTCCGGCCCGGCCGGCCCGGCGGTGTTCGCGGGGCCCATGTGCACGTAGTAGGCCGGCCAGGCGTCCAGCCCGGCGAGCAACGCCTCGACATAGGTCTGCTCGTCACCGGTGAGCGCTGGGTTGAGTTGCTTTTCCCGCCCGATCGTGGATGACGAGGCTGCTGCCTGGGTGGCGGCGCAGAAGCTGCCGAACCCGTGGGTCGGGTAGATCTCCGTGGAGTCGGGCAGCTTACGGGCCAGCCGATGGGCAGATGCGTACTGTGCGCGGGCCAGGGACACCGTGTTGCCTGGCCCGAGCAGGTCCGGTCGGCCGGTCGAGCCGTAGAGCAGCGACCCGCCGGTGAAGACCCCGGTCACCGTGTCCCCGGCTTCCAGCACGTACGACAGGTGGGTGAAGGTATGCCCGGGGGTGGCCAGTACCCGCAGCCGCATTGCGCGCCCGATTTCCAGGCTTTCCCCGTCCCGGACCGGGGTGCGGCGGAAACGGACCGGGTCGGCCGCATTGACCAGGTAGCTGGCCCCGGCCGCCTGGGCCAGGGCCAGCCCTCCGGTGACATAGTCGTTGTGCACGTGAGTCTCGGCCACGTGCGTAATGCGCACCCCCAGCCGGGCGGCCAGGCCGGTGACCCGGTCGATGTCGCGCTGCGGGTCGATGACCACCGCCGAGTTCCCGTCGTGAGCCAGATAACTGCGGTCGCCAAGGGTCGGCGTCTCGATGGGGAGCACCTCAATCATGATCGTGATCCTCCCGGCTCAGGGCACCCGTCCCCGCCACTTCGGGTCCGCCAAATGTACGATCATTCGTACAGAATCACAAGGTCTCCCGGAGTGCCTGGAAAGGTCCTGCCCGGCATGAAACCGCGCCGTGCTGGTACCTTCCGGGATGCCGGGCATTTGCTGGATGGGCAGGACAGGAGGCGCCGTGGCTGGACAGGGCGCCCGCCGCGGCACAGCGCCGCGGGCGCTGGATCGCGGCAGCCCGCTGCCGTTGTGGGCACAACTGCTCACCGATCTGCAGCGGCGGCTGGCGGCCGGCGCGTTCGCCGATGAGTTCCCGGGTGAGCTGGCGCTGGTCGCCCAGTACGCGGTCAGCCGGCAGACCGTCCGCGCCGCCCTGCGTGAACTGCGCGCCGATGGAACCATCGTGGCCGGGCGCGGCCGCCGCCCCCGGCTAGCCGGCCCGGCCGCCATCACTCAGCCACTGGGCGCGCTGTACTCGCTGTTCGCCTCCGTCGAGTCCGCCGGCCTGCGCCAGACCAGCATCGTGCGGTCCCGCGACCTGCGCGCCGACGGCGTGGTCGCCGAGCGGCTCGGCCTGGAGGCGTCCGTGCCACTGTTCCGGCTAGAGCGGTTGCGGCTGGCCGACGGCGAGCCGCTCGCCCTTGATACGGTCTGGCTTCCCGCCGAGATCGCCGCACCGCTGCTGGAGGCAGACTTCACGCACACCGCCCTCTACGACGAACTGGCGGCCCGCACCGGCGTCCGGCTGGAGAGCGGGCGCGAGCACATCCGCGCCGTCGTGCCCACCCGGGCGCAGCAGCGCCTGCTGGAGATCCCGCCCGAAACGGCGGCCCTGGCGATCGACCGCCTCGGCCACGCGCGTGGCAGGCCGGTGGAGTGGCGGCACACCCTGATCCGGGGGGACAGGTTCTCCCTGCTGGCCGAGTTCTCCGCCCGGACCGGTTACCAGCTCACCCTCGGCAGCGCGCATCCGGCCAGCCGGAGGCTGGCCGGCGTTCCCGCGGCGACCCCATAGCGGCCGCTACCCACCGCCACCCGGCGACCGATGGCCGATGGCCGGGCTGAACCCGCACCTGCCACCAGCCAGCGGTCAGGGACGAAGCCCGCCAGACTCGGGGCCAAGCAGGCTGATCGCCAGCGCGACGACCGACACGCCGGTGATGGCCACGGTGATCACCAGCAGATGCCACGGCCGGGATCGTCTCACCCCGGGCGGGCGGGCCAGCCGGCCGAGTTCCCAGATCAGGACGCTGACGACCAGGATCGGGATCCCCGCGTACGGACGGCTCTTGAGGATCGCGCCACCCAGCGCCGCGAACGAGAGGGCCGTGCGGTCCCAGGCCAGCTCGGTACGCTCCCGGGCCATCCCCGGGTCGGTGTCCTCGATGTCCTCAGCGGGCCGCATCAGTGCCGTGTCACCCCTGACAGCAGGGCCAGCGCCGCCGCCAGCAGCCCGATCAGCGCGATGGTCGCGGCCAGGATCCGGGGCAGCCGCGAGCGGCTCACCGGCCCGCCGTAGCTGAGCGCACGCTGATTGCCACGCCATTCGAGGTAGCTGGTCACGGCCACGGCCGAGCCGAGAAGGATCAGTGGGGTGCCGAGGATGTGCCGGCCCCAGGGGACACCGGGGAAAGGCGGCAGCAATTGGACGATCGCCAGCCCGGCGACCACCAGCGCGAGTGCGGTGCGGCTCCAGGCCAGGAAGGTCCGCTCGTTGGCGAAAGTGAACCGGGCATCCGGCTCGGCCTCACCCGCGGATCTCCCCGGGCGGGCTGGCTCCCCGCGGTGACTGGCGTCCGTTTTCGGCTCCTTTCCCTTCGCCCCTGCATCTACTCAGCTACGAGCGCCATCTGCAGGCCGTGGCCGACGGAACTCGTGGTGCCGGGCCGCCAAGCCTCGCAGCTGGGGAAGGCCAAGCTTGCAAGGATCATTGATACCCCTAGGGGTATATCATAGCCAGGTGAGAGATGAGGAGGCCAGCATGACGACTGTTGAGCTGACGGCGGAGAACTTTGATGAGATGACTGGTGGGGAAGGGCTGACGCTGGTCGACTTCTGGGCGTCATGGTGCGGGCCGTGCCGCGTTTTCGGCCCGGTCTTCGAGCGGGCGTCGGCCCGGCACGCGGACGCGGTGTTCGGCAAAGTTGACACCGAGGCCCAGCCGCAGCTGGCCGGCGGATTCGGGATCTCCTCGATCCCGACGCTGATGGTGATCCGCGACGGGATCATCCTTTACGCGCAGCCCGGCGCGCTGCCCGAGCCAGCGCTGGAGCAGCTGATCGCCAGGGCCCGTGAGCTCGACATGGACGAGGTCCGCGCGGGCATCGCCGAACGCGCCCCGTCCGGGGACGCGTGAGCCGTCCGGGATCATGAAAGGGGTTGACATGAGCGCACCCGGTGCGAGACGGAGTGATCTCACGGTGACGACGGCGGAGCTGCCGACGTCGCCCCTGCTGGAGCGGGTCAGGCGCGGTGTGCTCGGTGAGGGTGAGCTGATGGACGGGCCGTTCGGGCCCCGGCGGGTCACCTATGCCGACTACACGGCGTCCGGGCGGTCGCTGGACTTCATCGAGGACTTCATCCGCGACGCGGTGCTGCCGCGGTACGCGAACACGCACACCGAGAGCTCGGGGACCGGCCTGCAGACTTCCCGGCTGCGGGAGGACGCGCGGCGGATGATCCACGACGCGGTCGGCGGGACCGCGGACGACCTAGTCATCTTCTGCGGATCCGGGGCAACAGCAGCCGTCAGCAAACTGATCGGCGTCCTGGAATTGCGCATCCCGGCCGGGCTGGATGAACGGTATGACCTCTGCGCCCGCATCCCGGAGTCCGAGCGGCCGGTGGTGTTCGTGGGCCCATACGAGCACCACTCCAACGAGCTGCCCTGGCGGGAGTCGATGGCTGACGTCGTCGTCATCGCCGAGGACCCCGACGGGCACATCGACGTGGCCGACCTGGAGCGCCAGCTCATCAGGTTCGCCAGCCGGGCGCTGCGCATCGGAAGTTTCTCCGCCGCCTCCAACGTGACCGGGATCCTCACCGACGCGGACGCGGTCGCCAGGATGCTGCACGCGCACGGCGCGCTGTCCTTCTGGGACTACGCCGCCGCCGGCCCGTATGTGCCGATCCGTGTGGCCGCCTCCTCGCCAGGTGCGGGTGATCACAAAGATGCCGTCTTCCTGTCGCCGCACAAGTTCCCGGGCGGCCCGCAGACGCCGGGTGTCCTGATCGTGCGCCGCGGGCTGGTCCGCAACACCGTGCCCACCGTGCCGGGCGGCGGCACGGTCGCGTTCGTGGACCCGGCTGGCCACCGCTACCTCGACGATCCGGTGGCGCGTGAGGAAGGCGGTACCCCGGCCATCGTCGAGTCCATCCGGGCCGGCCTGGTGTTCGGCCTCAAGCAGGCCATCGGCACGGACCTGATCGCCGCCCGCGAAGAGCAACTCTGGCAGCGTGTCCTGCGGCGTTGGGAGGGCAACCCCCAGATCGAGATCCTGGGCAGCCACCAGGCCAGGCGGCTGGCCGTCGTCTCCTTCCGTGTCCGTCACGGGGATGGGCGTTACCTGCACCACAATTTCGTCGTCGCGCTGCTCAACGATCTCTTCGGCATCCAGGCGCGCGGCGGGTGTTCCTGTGCCGGACCCTACGGGCACCGGCTGCTGGCCATCGGCGCCGCCCGGTCGCATGCGCTGCGTGAGGAAATCGGGCAGGGCTGCGAAGGTGTCAAGCCTGGCTGGACCCGGGTCAACCTCAACTACTTCATCTCCGCTGCCGCCGCCGATTACATCGCGGACGCGGTCGACCTGATCGCGGCGGACGGTTACCGGCTGCTGCCCGACTACCGGTTCGGCCCGCGCACCGGCTTGTGGCGGCATGCCGGCCAGGCCCTGGAAGGCCCGCTGCGGCTTTCCGAGGTGAGCTATGGCGCGGACGGGGAGATGACTTACCCCAGGCGCCGAGGGCAGGCAGGCGAAGACGCCTTCCCCGGCTACCTCCGCCAGGGCCGGGCGCTGCTGGCGGCACGCCCGGCTGCCCTTGACGACGGGCCGACCGGGCTCGGCCCCGACTTCGAGGCGCTGCGCTGGTTCCCGCTCCCGCCCGCCTGCCTCAGGCACGAGACCGCCGGGCCTGCGTGCGGTCAGTGAGCCTTGCGCACCATGCGGAGCATGCGCAGGTTGATCTGCCCGAAACGCCACAGCTGCAGCGGGATCGAGCTGCGCCTGGCGCAGCGTGCGGATCCCGAACACGCTGGCTTACTGGGGGGGCTGGTAGGTCTGCGGCCAGTCCTGGGCGCTCCACTCGCCGGCCGGTTTCGGCGTGTAGTCGGCGTCGACCTGGAGGAAGCCGCTGGGCGCGAACAGGCCGGTGGTGACGTCCCGGCCGACCCGGTCGAAGGCCTTGAGGTCGGCGCCCCGGAACGGGGGCAGCGCGCGTGCAGGATGGCCTTCACCCCGCGCTCACGGAACGGCGACTCGGTCCAGCTAGTGAGCGGTCGCGGGCCCGTCATCGAGCCCTGCCATCAGGATACCCCCCCGGGGGTATCGTTATAGGAAATTTACCCCGGGTTTCCGTGCCAGCCCGGCAGTTGCAGCGGCGGTGCCAGCCGCCTGCAGGTCAGGTCAGGGCGGGGCGTCGCTGTCGCAGAGGCGGGGCCCTGTCCCCAGGCAGGCCCGGCTTATCCGGGAGATACCCTCATGGGTATCCATGAGTCGCGGGGGAGTGGTGGCAGAAGTGGACAGCCAGGAGTGGGACCAGCGGTACGCCGGCACTGAGCTGGTGTGGACGGCCCAGCCGAACCGGTTCGTCGTGGAGGAGTTGCAGACGCTGCCACCCGGGCGGGCACTGGACCTCGGTGCCGGTGAGGGGCGCAACGCGGTATGGCTTGCTGACCGCGGCTGGCAGGTTACCGCAGTGGACTTTTCCGCCGCCGGGCTGGACAAGGGCCGCCGCCTGGCCGGGGCGCGCGGTCTGGCCATCGACTGGGTGCACGCCGATCTGCGCGACTACCAGCCCGGGGAAGGCTCCTTCCAGCTCGTGCTCATCGCCTATCTCCAGCTCCGCGAGGCGGAACTTGACGGCGTGCTGCGCCGGGCCGCGGCAGCGCTGGCGCCCGCCGGTGTGCTGCTGGTGGTGGGCCACGATGTGACCAACCTGACGGAGGGGGCCGGCGGCCCGCCGGATCCGGCTGTCCTGTACACGCCGGAATCCATCACGCGCGCCCTCGGCGGGCTCACCGTGGTCCGGGCGGAGCGAGTCCGGCGCCCGGTCGCCACAGGCCAGGCGGTGGATACCCTGGTCCGCGCCGTCCGGGACTGAGCAAGAGCAGGTAACTGCAGGCACGTCCCGCACCCACCACGACGGGATTAATCATCGGTCGGCCCAGCCACCGCCGGCCGGGCCTGCCATTCCAGGTGCCCGCGAAGTGGCTGATGCCATCCCGGAATCACTGACTGAGCCGGGCTTCGCGCGGCGGCGGGCTCCGGGCCGTTCTTGACATGGCCTGCACATGTTCGCGGCACCGGCTGCATGGCCGCGCGGTCTACTGAAAGTGAGGTTGAAAGGGCGTGAGGATGATGATGAAGCAGACGATGATGGCGCTGGCAGCGGTCCCGGCGGTGCTGCTGGCCGGTGGCGGTGTCGCGGTGGCGCAGGCGGCGGGCGCTCCGGCGGGCCCGGCGGTCGTCCAGCAGGCGGACGTGCACCACAGCGGCGCGTGCCGCCAGCACCAGATGGCGCCCGTGAACGTGACGGCGCGGCACGACCGCGACCACCAGGGCTGCGCAGGCCAGGGGAGCTGCGACCGCAGGCACGCGGCTGACCATCAGGGGGCCGGTGGCATGATGACCCGTGCGCACCACGGCGATGACTGCGGTGACGGCTGAATACCAGCCAGGTAGGGAACACGATGTCCCGGCCGCCTGGTGGCCGGGACATCAGCATGTCAGGAGGCGGGCAAGGTCAGGGTGAAGGCGGTCCCGCCGCCGGGTGGGCTGCTGGCGGTGATGGTGCCGCCGTGGGCGGCGGTCAGTTCCGCGACCACGGCGAGGCCGATGCCGCTGCCGGCCCGGCCGGCCGCGGCGGTGCCGCGCCAGAACCGCTCGAAGATGTGCGGCAGGTCCGCAGCGGGGATGCCGGGGCCGCTGTCGGTGACGATGAGTTCCGCGCTGTCACCGGCGGGACGGGTGGTGAGGGTGACGTGCCCGCCGGGCGGGGTGAACTTGGCCGCGTTGGTCAGCAGGTTGGTGACGATCTGGGTGACGCGGGCCTGGTCGGCGTGCACGATGACCGGGCTGGCGTCCACGGTCAGGTGCACCTCGGCGTCCTCGAACTGGGCCTGGAGTTCACCCGCGGCGCAGGCAGCGATCTTGGCCAGGTCGGCGGGGGCACGGTCCAGGGTGAGCGCGGCGGACTGGGCGGCGGCGAGGGCGGACAGGTCCTCGACGAGCCGTTCCAGGCGCAGTACCTCGTCGTGCAGTGAGGTCAGCTTGCTGGTGGTGGGTTCAGCGAGCCCGTCGAGCAGTTCTTCGGTGGCGCCGCGCAGGATGGTGACCGGGGTGCGCAGTTCGTGGGCGGTGTCGGCGACCATGGCCCGGCGCAGTTCGTCCTCGCGCTGCAAGGTCCCTGCCATCGAGGCGAAGGCCGCGGAGACCTGCCCCAGCTCGCCAGGGCCGGGGCGAAGCAGCGACACCGCATCCGGGTCGCCGCGTTCGACCGCGCCGGCCGCGGCGGCGAGCGCGGTCAGCGGCCGGGTGGTGCGCCGTGACACCCACAGCGCCGCGGCGGCGGCCAGCAGCACGGCCAGCAGCGCGCCGGCGGCGACGGCCCGCAGGATGGCGTCGCGGGCCTGCCAGGCAGAGGTCTGCGCAGCGGCGGGGAAAGACACCAGCACGGTGCCGACCTGCCGCCCGCCTGCCACCACCGGGACCCGCGTCTTCGCAGCCGCCGAGGTGGCCGTGGCCCGGGGCCCCGGGGTGGCCGCCGGGCTTGCCGGGGCCGCTGGGGCGGCGGCCTGGACAGCCAGGGCAACGCTGTCACCCTGGTGATGGCTGTGCGACGGTTCGGTGCCGTGCCCGCCGTGATCCATGCCCGGCATGTTCGTGCCGCCGGTTCCGTGTCCAGGCTCGTGGCCCGGTTCGTGGCCTGGCATGTGGGCCGTAGGCGTGATGGTGGTGACCTGCCGGCCGGAAGCGCCGAGGATGATCAGCCGCGCGCCGGTGCTGTCGGCGAGGGCCTGTGCCCCGGCGAGGTCCGCTTTCGGCCAGGACCCAGCCTTGGCATAGGCGGCCGATAGGGCAGTCGCGATGTCGTGGCGCGCCTGGTCGCGCTGGGAGGCCACCAGCCCGCTGGTCTGGCTGCGCACCGAGACCACCGCCAGCGCCGCGAGCAGCGCCACCGCGCCCACCCCGACAAGGGTGAACGCGGCGAACAGCCGCCACCCCAGCGGCCCCAGCAGCCGCCCGCGAGACTTCCCCATACTCCCAGGCAACGCGGCCGGCCGGACCTCTTGTAAGGGGCGTTGGCCCTGGCCGCCTGGGGCGTCCGCCCCTCCCCGCCGGCTCGCCCGCGTGGTCGGATCGGTCCTGGGGGAGGAGGTGATGGCAGTGACGCAGTGCGTGCTGGTCGTCGAGGACGAGCGGAAGATCCGCGACTTGCTGCGCACCTATCTCGAGCACGACGGGCTTTCCGTCATCACCACCGGATCCGGCGCTGAGGCGATCACGCTCGCCGGCCAATCGCATCCTGACCTGATCGTGCTGGACCTTAGGCTGCCCGATGTGCCCGGTGAGGACGTCGCCCGTGAAGTCCGCACCCAGGCGGCCATCCCGATCCTGATGCTCACCGCCAAGACCGCTACCGCCGACCGCATTCACGGCCTGGAACTCGGCGCTGATGACTACGTCACCAAGCCGTTCAGCCCCCGCGAAGTGGTCCTCCGGGTCCGCGCCATCTTGCGCCGCGCAGCCGGTGACACCGAAGCTGACCAGCTGGCTTCCTACGGCGGCGGCCAGCTGCTCATCGACGAGACCCGCCACCAGGTCACCGCGCACGGCCAGCCCGCCGGCCTCACCTCCACCGAATGGAAACTGCTCACCACCCTGGCCAGCGTCCCGGGCCGGGTATTCACTCGCTACGAGCTCGTCAACCGGGCCCGCGGCTATGAATACGAAGGCTACGAGCGCACCATCGACTCCCACATCCGCAACCTGCGCCGCAAGATCGACACCGATCCCCGCGAAACAGGGCTCATCGAGACGGTGACCGGCACCGGCTACCGGCTCGCCGTCACCCACGACCGCACCCCGGCCCGACCGTCCGTGGCTGTGCCGGATCAGGCGGCGGCCGGTTAGCAGCAGCCCTCGCTACGCCAGGCGTCCCGTCCCTGGTGAACTGCGACAGCAGCTAGGAGTGGAAGGCGCCGGATCATGGCGTGGTCTTTCCGGGGCTCAGCCCCGGAAAGTCAGGCGGAGGAAGCAGCCGGGGAGCCGATCAGGGCGCCGAGGCTGGCCAGGGCCTGGGCGCAGGCCCGGTAGTAGACCCAGACGCCGCGCTTTTCGCGGTCCAGCAGGCCGCTTTCGTGCAGCACCTTGAGGTGGTGGCTGATGGTCGGCTGGGACAGGTCGAACGCGCCGGCCAGGTCACACACGCAGGCCTCGCCGCCGGGGTGGGTGGCCACCAGGGACATCAGCCGGAGCCGGACCGGGTCGGCGAGCGCCTTCAGCAGCGGCGCGACCTGCTCAGCCTGGTCCAGGGACAGCGCCCCTTGCGACAGCGGAGCGCAGCACGCCACCGGGTCACTCTGCCCCGAGGAGAAGAGCAGATGCGTCCCAGGGTTGCAGCATGCGGCTGTCTCAGTGGGGGTGAGCAGCAGATCAGACTTCGACATATGTCTATATTGACAGAGCCCAATGTCTCATGGCAAGCTCGGCTGCAGCACAAGACATAGACGCTCATCGAAGTCTTAGTCCCGGAGGTTCTCATGTCCCGCCTGCAGCTCGCCCTCAACGTCAATGACATCGAGGAGGCGGTCGCGTTCTACAGCAAGCTGTTCGGCACCGGGCCGGCCAAGACCCGGCCCGGTTACGCCAACTTCGCCATCGCCGAGCCACCGCTGAAGCTGGTCCTGCTGGAGAACCCTGGCCAGGGCGGCACCCTCAACCACCTCGGCATCGAGGTCCCCGACACCGACGCCGTCGACGCCGTGCAGGCCCGGCTCACCGGGACCGGCCTGGCCTCCGTCGACAAGCGGGACACGACCTGCTGCTATGCCAGGCAGGACAAGTTCTGGGTCGAGGGCGTGCCTGACGGGGCGTCCTGGGAGGTCTACGCGGTCCTGGCCGACAGCCAGACCTTCTACGACCACGACCACAGCGGCCCTGAATGCTGCGACGCCGACGCCAGCGAGACCGGGCAGCCCGCTGAGTCCGCGTCGAAGTGCTGCTAGCGGGCTGGCGGTTCCCCGGCCACGTCGAGTCACCCCTGCGGGCCCGGCGGATGATCCGCCGGGCCCGGCGGTTTCCTGTAGTCGTCCGCTGATGACTGACGGGGTTTCTTAGCCCGTCAGGACCGCGCGCAGAGCCCGGGCGGTGAAGGTGAGGCGGGCGATGCTGGCCGCGGCGGCCAGGATAACGGGCCAGACCAGGACCGGAAAGGCGAAGACGGCAGTGATGAGCATGACGCCGTCGAGCACGGTGATGCCCACGCATGCCACGGCTCCTGCGCGGCGGGTCGGCAGGCATGCCAGGGTCAGGGAGCAGTGGTGAGGCTCGGCGCGAACCGCTCAATGCGATGACCCAGCTCGGCCAGGGCCGCGTCGAAGCTGCCGGGGTCGCCGGCTGGTACCGGGTCGGGGACTGACCAGTGCACCGCCGCCAGCGGGCCGAGTTCCTCCCGGGCCCGGTCGCACACCGTCACGACGAGGTCGCCGTCCTGGCTGTACCCGGCTGATATGCCGCGGCCGCTGGCGGCGCAGCGGCAGGTGATGACGCCCCGCGGCGGCGATCGCGCCCGGCGCGATCGCCGCGGCCGGGTGGGTTCCGGCTGATGCCGCCGGGACCTTACTGGCCCGGCGCCACAGCGCGGCCGCCAGATGCGAGCGCGCCGAGTTAGCGGTGCACACGAACAACACCCGCCGCGCCCTGCGCACCGGCGGGCGGCTGAGCGAATCGAGCGCGCCCGGTACCAGGCTCACGTAACTGCGGCGGCGGTCCCCCTCGGACCGGCGGCGGGTGAGCAATCCGGCCTGCTCGAGCACGTGCAGATGGTGGGCGAGCAGGTTAGACGGCATCGCGAGCATGGCCGCGAGTTCCGACGGGGAGACGTCACCGAGCGGCGAGGGTGTCGGTGATCAGCAGCCGGGCCGGGTCGGCCAGCGCCGCGTGCACCGCCGCCCGGGCAGACAGGTCAGCTATTTGCTCAGTATTCATTGACTCAATCTTGACTGATCTATCTTTCTCCGTCAAGATGGGCGCTGTGACCAGGACACCGCCACCGGAACCCGCCGCTCTGTGGCGCCGGCTGGCTGCCGAGTTCCTCGGCAGCAGCTTCCTGGCCGCGATCGTGATCGGCTCGGGGATCGCCGCGCAGCGCCTGTCCCCTGGCTCCACGGGGCTGGAGTTGCTGGAGAACGCGGCCGCGACCGCGGCCGGGCTGTTCGCCGTCATCTTGATGTTCGGGCCGGTGTCCGGCGCTCATTTCAACCCGGTGGTGTCCTTCGCCGATGCGGCGTTCGGCGGGCTGCGCTGGCGTGACGCGGCGGCCTACCTGCCCGCCCAGGTGGCGGGCTGCATCCTCGGGGCGGTCGCTGGCGAATCTGATGTTCGCCCAGGCGGCGGTGAGCATCTCCGCCAAGCACCGGGCGACGCCTGCGCATTTCCTGTCCGAGGTGATCGCCACCCTCGGCCTGATCCTGGTCATCTTCGCCCTTGCCCGCTCCGGCCGCAGCCGCTCCGCTCCGGCGGCGGTCGGGGCGTATATCGGGGCGGCGTACTTCTTCACGTCCTCGACCAGCTTCGCTAACCCAGCGATCACGGTCGGCCGGATGTTCTCGGACACCTTCGCCGGCATCGCGCCATCGTCGGTGCCCGCGTTCGTCGCCGCCCAGATCGCCGGGGGGCGCTGGCCGTGGTGGTGATCCGCGCGCTGTATCCCCGGCTCACGCCGGCGGAGGCCTCCGACATCCTCTTCCCCCACCACGCTGGCCAGGCCGGGCTGCGGCGCAGGCACCGCGCCGCCAGCGACGGCGTCCTCCCGGCGGCGGCCCAGGTCCCCAGCCCGCAGCAGCCCCGGTAAGCCCGCCTGGAGGAAGCCAGCCATGCACCTGGTCATGATCGGTGGCAGCGACGCCGGGATCAGCGCCGCGCTGCGGGCCCGCGAGCTCGACCCCGGTGCCGAGGTCAGCGTGGTCGTCGCCGATGCTTACCCGAACTTCTCGATCTGCGGCATCCCCTACTACGTGTCCGGGGAGGTGACGCACTGGCGCAACCTGGCCCACCGCACCACCGCCGACCTGGAAGCCACCGGGATGAGCCTGCGGCTGGACACCACCGCCCGCCGGATCGACGTCGCGGGCCGCAAACTCCTCGTCACCGGCCCCGGGGGGCAGGAGGAACTGCTGGCCTACGACAAGCTGGTCGTCGGTACCGGCGCGGTCCCGGTCCGGCCCCCGATCGGCGGCCTGGACACTCTCGGCCCTGATGATGGCGTGCACCTGCTGCACTCGATGGGTGACACGTTCGCGGTCATGCGCACGCTAGAGGAAACCGCGCCGGCCACCGCGGTCATCGTCGGCGCGGGGTACATCGGCCTGGAGATGGCCGACGCCCTCACCATCCGCGGCCTGCAGGTCATCCAGATGGAACAGCTGCCCGAGGTGCTGCCCACCGTCGACCCGGCACTCGGCTGGCACGTCCACGAGCAGCTCGCCACCCGTGGCGTCGAGGTCCTGGCCGGCACCACCGTCCGCCAGATCACCCGGGCCATCACGGGCGAGGGCGGACGGCTACGAGTCGACGCGGACGCAGCCGACGGCACGCCCGTGTCACGGCTGGCCGACACGGTCCTGGTCGTCGTCGGTGTCCGCCCCGGCACCGCCCTGGCCGCCGACGCCGGGGCAGCGCTAGGCGTCCGGGGCGCGATCGCCGTGGACCGGAGCATGCGGACCAATCTCCCCGACGTGTACGCCGCGGGGGATTGCGTGGTCACCCATCACCGGCTGCTCGGCGAGACCTACCTGCCGCTCGGCACCACCGCCCACAAGCAGGGCCGGGTCGCCGGTGAGAACGCCCTGGGCGGGACCCGGGAATTCGCGGGCAGCCTCGGCACCCAGGTCGTGAAGATCTTCGACCAGGCCGCCGCCCGCACCGGCCTGCGCGACCACGAAGCTGCCGCCGCCGGGTATGACCCGGTCACGGTCCCGTCCGAAGCCGATGACCACAAGGCTTACTACCCCGGCAGCCACCGCATCACGATGCGGTTCACCGGCGACCGCGCCACCGGGCGGCTCCTGGGCGTGCAGCTGTTCGGGCACCGGCACGCCGAGATCGCCAAACGCCTCGACATCGCGGCCACCGCCATCTTCCACTCCATGACCGTCGATGGGCTCAGCGACCTCGACCTGTCCTATACGCCACCGCTTGGCAGCCCCTGGGACGCCATCCAGATGGGTGCCCACGCCTGGCTCCGCGAAGCCAGCCACCTCTAAACGGCTCTCCACCTAAAGCAGGAGAAGACCATGCCAGCCAACGAGGGACGGCATCACCACATCACTCACCGTCCCCGTGTCGGCACCCTCAGTGCATGCGTTGCCGCGATCATGGTCCTCGCCCTCGGCGCATGCAGCAGCCCGACCACCACGCCTGCCACGAGCACCGCGGCCACGGCCATCCCTGGCGGCGGGCCGGGCACCCTCACCGGGGCGGGTTCGACGTACGTCGCCCCGTTCTTCGCCCTGGCCTTCGCCAGATACCATCACCAGCACCCTGCGGTCACCGTGAACTATTCCCCCGTGGGCAGCAGCGCGGGCATCGCCGCGATCAGCGCCCGGCAGGTCAACTTCGGCGCCTCCGACGTGCCCATGAACGCCAGCGAGCTAGCAGCCTCCACAGGAGGCCCGGTCACCCAGGTGCCCGTCGCGCTGGGCGCCGAAGGCGTGGCCTACAACCTCAACCTCCCGGCGGGCGCCCGGCTGCACCTGACCGGCCCGGTCCTCGCCCGCATCTTCCTCGGCCAGATCACTCACTGGAACGACCCGGCCATCACCACCCTCAACCCGGGTATCACCCTCCCGGCCGCGTCGATCGCCGTCGTGCACCGCTCCGATGGCAGCGGCACCACCTACATCTTCAGCAACTACCTGTCCAGCGTGTCGCGGACCTGGGCGGCCACGGTCGGCACCAGCAAGACGCTGCACTGGCCGGTCGGAGAAGGCACTGAAGGCAACGGCAGCGTGACCTCCACGGTGTTCCGCACCCCCTTCTCCATCGGATACGTCGAGCAAGCCTATTCCCAGGGCCTGGTCCTGCCGTTCGCCGAAATCCGCAACCAGGCCGGGAACTACGTCCTCCCGTCCACCCAGACCATCGCCGCTGCCGCCGCCCGGAAACCCGACATCACCCCGGCCGACTTCTCGATCGTCAACCAGCCCGGCGCCAGCAGCTACCCCATCTCCGGCTACAGCTGGGCACTGATCTACACCCACCAGCCAGACCAGGCCAGCGGGCAGGACCTGGTCACCATGCTGGACTGGCTCACCCACACCGGCCAGGCCTACGCCGCTGCGAACCTCTATGTGCCCCTGCCAGCCCAGGTCCGGCAGCTCGCCCACACCATGCTCGGCCAGGTAACCGGCCCACGCGGAAAGCAACTCCTCGGCTGACAGCGCCGGTCAGGAGCGGGCAGCCTGGACAGCCGTGATCGCGATGGGGTTCCGAGATGACGAGGGCCGGGCCTGGCGGGCGGGGGACGTACTTCCCAGGCTGAACGCAGCCGGCAGCCCGGCCCGGCCCTGATTGGGCTTACGGGAGGGCGTGGTTTCCGGGCCCTTGCTCAGCCGGCCGCAGCGTAACCGGTGACCGGCGCAGCGTCGCGGGCGGCCTGGCACACGGTGCAGCGGATGGTGCGGGCGGGCGGCTCGACGGCCACGACCCGGTTGATGACCATGGTGCGGGTCAGCCAGCGGGCGGTGACGTGCGCGTGCTCGGGGCAGACAGCGGCGCCGCAGTCGGTGCGGGCAGTGGCACGCCTGCCGCTGACATCTGTGCCCACAAGACCGCGAACCCGTCAGGGTCGAGGCGGTAGTCGATCCAGCGGCCCCGGCGGGCCGCGGTGACCAGGCCGGCGTCACGCAGCACGCGAAGGTGGTAGGACAGCAGGTTCGCGGCCACCGGCACCGAGTCCTGCAGGTCGCAGACGCACCGGGTGCCGCCGGCCAGCACCCCCACGATGCGCAGCCGCACCGGGTCAGCCAGCGCCGGGAGGCGGGCAGTCAGTTCAACCGGCGACGATTCAATGACCGTTGAAGTATCCACGCTGCAACGCTATGGCCGGGCGGGCCCGCGGCGGCCGGGCCGTTCGTCACTTCCTGGCCAGGCGTTAGCCATTATCGGTGGCCAGATCCGCGCCGCGCGGTCCCAGGTGAGCCGCGTCTCCTTCCAGGCCCGTCGGCCCTGGGCCGGGCCGGCTGGGAGCCCGGCGCAGGTGCTCTTGGCGTGGTCGCGAGTTCCAGGAACCGGCGGGCGGCGGGCGCCAGGGGCCCGGGCCGGTGGGCGAGAACGATGCTGCGGGTGATGGGCGGGTGTGGGTCGCTCACGACGGCACCGAGCCGGGCGGCCACCTGTGCTAGCGGCTCAGGGAGCAGCGCCGCGCCTGCCCCGGCCAGCACGAGCGGCAGGATGGCCTCGCGCTGTGCGGTCACGACCGCGATGCGCGGGGACAGCCCCGCCCCGGTGAGCGCCTCATCGAGCAGTCGCCGGCTGGATGTTCCGGGCGGCGCGGCGATGAACGGCACGCTGCCAAGCTCCGCGACGGCGAGCCGGCTGGGCCGTACGGTGCCCGGCGGCAAGATGACCAGCAGCCTCTGCCGGGTGAGTTCATGCGTGGTGAGTCCGGCGGGGAGTGAGGCACCCTCGGCGAGCCCGAGCTCACACTGGCCGCTTTGCAGCAATTCCGCCAGGTCCGCGGTGTCTTCGGGGGCGGCGAGATCAACAAGCACTCCGGGATGGCCGGTGCGGAACCGGCCGACCAGTCCGGCCAGCGGGTCGGCGGCGAGTGTCGGGAGGCAGCCGAGGGAGAGCGAGCCGGTGACCAGGCCGGTGACTGAGGCCACCGCGGCCCGTGCGGTATCGACGTCACGGAGCGCTTGGCGGGCGGGGCCGAGGAACGCCTGGCCGGCCGGGGTCAGCCGCACGCCGCGGCCCACCCGGTAGAACAACTCGGCGCCTAGTTCTTCCTCCAGTTCCCTGACGGCCAGCGACAGCGCTGGCTGGGCGACGAACACGGCCTTCGACGCACGGGTGAATCCGCCGTGGTCGGCTACCGCGAGGAAGTGACTCAGCCGCCGCAGATCCATATGAAAATCTTATAGATATCAGCCAAAACTTGTATTCGACATCTACCTGCGGAAGCCCGACGATGATGTCGAAGCCGGATCCGCCGGCCCGGAAGGCAGGAACGAGTGGCGGCCAGCAGATCGGCCAGGGCAGCCCGTACGGTCGCCCGCCGCGGATTTCAGCGGCTCGTCACCGAGCCACCCCGCCCCCCAGTCATCTCGCGGCGCCCGGGCGCCCCGTGGCTCGCCGTGGCGACCGTGTGCATGGGCGCGTTCATGGGCCAGCTTGACGCCAGCATCGTCACTCTTGCCCTGCCCACCTTGCAGCGCACGTTCCACGCCAGCCTCGGCGCTGTGACCTGGGTGGGCCTCGGCTACCTGCTGGTCCTGGTGGCGATGGTCACCGCGGTGGGGCGGGTGGCGGACATGGCCGGCCGCAAGCTCCTGTACACCTATGGCTTCGGCGTGTTCATCCTCGGCTCTGCCCTGTGCGGGCTGGCCCCGAGCCTGGCTGCCCTCGTGGGATTCCGGGTCCTGCAGGCCGTGGGTGCGGCCATGCTCCAGGCCAACAGCGTGGCCATCATCTACCTGGCCCTGCCCCGCGCCTCGCTCGGCCGGGGGATCGGCATCCAGGGGGCCGCTCAGGCCCTTGGTCTCGCGCTTGGCCCTGCGGCGGGCGGCCTGCTGCTGGCGGCGGGGGGATGGCGGCTGATCTTCCTCATCAATGTCCCGCTGGGCCTGGCGGGGCTGGCGGCCGGTTGGCTGCTCATTCCCCGCAGCCGTCACCTCCAGCAGCGCGCGCCCTTCGACTGGGCGGGGCTCGCCCTGTTCATCCCGGCCGTCGGGGCGCTGCTGTCCGCCGCGACGCTCGGGAACCGGGCCGGCTGGACGTCGCCGGTGATCACCAGCTTGCTGGCGGGAGCGGTCGTGCTGGGCACCGGCTTCGTGCGCTGGGAACGCAGGGCACGCGCGCCAATGCTGGACATCTCCCTGTTCCGCAGCCCCGCGTTTGCGTCCGGGATAGCGAGCGGGCTGCTGTCGTACCTGGTCATGTTCGGTGTCCTGCTCGTGGTCCCGTTCTACCTGGAGCGGGCGCTGCGGGTATCGACCGGCCGGGCCGGGCTGGTACTGACCGTCATGCCGGTCTGCCTGGCCGTGGTGGCACCGCTGGCCGGGCGCCTTGCCGACCGCTACGGGCCCGGGCTGCTGACAGCCACCGGCATGGCAGTCGTCGCCGCCACCCTGATCGCCCTCGCGCTCAGCCGGCCCGGGCAGTGGGCCCTGCTCTCAGGGCTGGCGGTGGCAGGGGCTGGACTCGGGCTATTCACCCCGCCCAACAACGCGGCGATCATGGCGGCGGCCCCCAAACGCCAATCGGGCATGGCGGGCGGCGTGCTCAACATGACCCGGGGCACAGGGACCGCCCTCGGCCTGGCGCTCACCGCGGCGGCGTACGAGCTCGGCGGCTCACCGTGGAAGGGATTCCGGATCGCGGTCCTGTTCCTGGCCACCATGGCGGCGGCGGCCGCCTGGCTCGCCTCCCGCCGCGGGCACGGACTAGCCGAACCCGGCGCAGCGCGTCACGACCCAGGCCGGTAACCGGCCACGGGGCTGGCCGAGGCCCGTCGCGCCCAGCTCAGCCCGCCGGCCTTCACCCGGCCACCTGCCGCTTTCGTAGGGCCTTCCCGCTAGCACGCAGGCGCTTCCCGCAGGTGATCCTTTGCTAAGAGCGCCCGGTGAAGGCGGCGACCAGTGCCCAGTCCAGCGAGAGGGCGCAGTGACCGGAAGACCGCACCGATCCTGAGCCTGGCCCGCCCGGCCCGGGTGTGCGTGATCGCGACCGTAACGGCGCCAATGCCCATCACCAGCAGCGGGGCAGTCGCGGCCTGGCGGGGGCTCTGGTAGACCAGGGCGGGACGGTCAGGATGGACCCGCCCCGCCCCGAGCACCGAGACTCAGCCCGATCAGCAAGCCGACGGCGACGGCGAGCCAGGCCACAGGCTACCCCACCTGTCCCGGGCGGCTGCCCGAGGCGACGACCGGGAGCCCAGCCCGCGCCCATCTGTGCATGCCGCCGGAGAAGTGGACCACGTCGTGGCCTTCGCGGGCAGCAGCGCGGCCGCCCGGGCGGAGCGGGCGCCCGAACGGCACAGGTCACCACGTCCGTTCGGCAGCAAGTCCCGCAGCCCGGCGGGAGCCGGAGCGGCCGATGGACTGGTAGGCGGGACCTCGGTCCCGCCCGAAGGTGCCCTTCGGCGGTACGCCCCCTTTCGCTATGCCCCATAGGGTATTTACCACCGGGAATGACCGGGCACGCTCGTCGCGTCCGCCGCCCCGCATGCACCACAACTGGCCTGTCCGGGCATCTCATTGCCCCACCCTTAGCGCAATGGGGGACGTCATGACATCCAGGCACAATCTGGCCGCCGGCGCGGCAGTGATAGCCGCCGTGACCCTCGCCGCTTGCGGCACCGGCGCCAGCCCCGGCACGCAAGCCCCGGCCCCGGCCTCGGCATCTGCGACTGCAGCGTTCAATACGGCCGATACCACCTTCACCACCAGCATGCTGGGGCTGGAAGGGCAGGCGGCGGCCATGGCCGGGACTGTCACCGGGCACACGGCAACGCCGGAACTCCAGCAGTTCGCAGCCCACATGCGGGCGCAGGCGGGCGATGCCCAGCGCATGCGCGAACTCATGGGCGGCTGGCACCAGCCCACGCCTGCGCCGTACTCGCCCGGCGCCAGCCTGCCCGCCGGGATGATGGGCGCCGGCATGATGGACGCGGCCGACTGGGCCGAGATCAGCCACGAGCACGGGCAGTCGTTCAACCGGCACTGGCTGGACGCCATGATCAGCAGTTACAACGCCGAGGTCGCCCTGTGCCGGCACGAGCTGGGCTCAGGCGCCAGCACACAGGCACGGGCGGTGGCCCGCGCCATGCTGGCGGAACGGCAATCGGGACTCGCCCAGCTGCAGCAATGGCACCGCGACATGCATCAGATGGACATGATGGGCTGAGGAATGCGCGCCACGCCCGGTATGCGCCGGCCGCACCGCCCGGAGCGCTGTCCAATCCGGGTACAAGCTCGGTCGCGAGGTAGCGCATCCTGTCTCGCGGCATAACCTCACGTCGTCGTCTCGCTCCAGCAGCGGCCATTACGCACTGACCACCCCGAAGGTCGTGCGCTCGGCCTGCTCCGACAGTTCATGGCTCGAGGAGCTGGGCCCACGTCCTGGTCACCGCCTAGTCGAGAGGCGGCAGCACACGGCCGGTATCGATCGTCTGGGAGACCGTCGGGTCGGAGGCCACCAACCCGGACACCGCCGGCTCCGCGCGGACCACCGCGATGCCGGCCAGGCAGTCCCCTCCTTACCATGCCCACCTCGTGCAGGGTCTTGACGTCCGCCGCTCCGTTAGGCTTATCTAACTGTTAGTGGATCCTGACCGAGCAGGTGACGGCTGGGGCGCGCTGGCGGACGGCACCCGGCGCGCCATCGTCAGCCGCCTGGCCGACGGGCCGCAGGCGGTGGGACGGCTGGCCGCGGGGCTGCCGGTCAGCCGGTCGGCGGTCTCCCAGCACCTCAAGGTCCTCAAGGACGCCGGCCTGGTCAGCGAACGCGCGGCCGGCACCAGACGCGTGTACCGGCTCAATCCGGCGGCGGTGGCCGCGTTGCGCGATCAGCTCGACACCTACTGGCAGCGGGCCCTGGCCAGCTATGCAGACGTTGCCGGGCAAGCGACGGAGGAGAGCCCATGACCCGGACCGAGGCCCCCGTTGTCCGCAAGCAGGTGGTGGTCAACGTGCCTGCCGAGCAGGCCTTCAGGACGTTCACCGAGAGGTTCGGCGACTTCAAGCCGCCAGAGCACAACCTGCTCGCGGCTCCGATCGCCGAGACAGTCTTCGAGCCCTACGCCGACGGGCACATCTACGACCGCGCCGTTGACGGAAGTGAGTGCCGGTGGGCGCGGATCCTGGCCTACGAGCCGCCAGCCCGCGTGGTATTCAGCTGGGACATCAGCCCGCAATGGCAGATCGAGACCGACCCGGAACTGACCAGCGAGGTCGAGGTCCGGTTCGTGGCCGAGGGACCAGACCGCACCCGGGTCGAACTGGAGCACCGCCACCTCGGCCGGCACGGTCCCGGCTGGCAATCCGTCCGCGACGGCGTCGACGGCGACCAGGGATGGCCGCTCTACCTGGCCCGGTACGCCGCCCTGCTCCAGGACCGCTGACATGGCACCGACCATCGCCAGCACCGTGGTGGACCGGCCCGCAGCAGAAGTGTTCGCCTACGCCACCGACCCCACCCGCTTCCGTGAATGGCAGCAGGGTGTCATCGACGGTCACCTGGAGGCCGACCGTGCGGAGGTGGGCACGAAGTGCCTGACCACCCGGCGCATCGGCGGAGCCAACCGGACCTCTACCTCCGTGGTCACCCACATCGACCCGCCCAGGACCTGGGGCGTGCACGGCATCGACGGACCCATCCGCGCCACCGTCAACGTCACCGTGGAACCCCTCACCGACACCAGTTCCCGGCTAACCATCACGGTCGACTTCGACGGGCACGGCATCGGCAGACTGCTCGTCCCGCTCATCGTGCGCCGCCAGGCACACAAGGAAATGCCCGCCAACGTCGAAACCCTGAAACGACGCGTCGAGGCCCAGCAGCCACAACACCCGGCGTAGTAACAAGCCAAGGAGTCCGCCTCGCGGTCAGGAAACGGCCGCGGCGACTGACGGGCCCGATGAGCAGGGTAAACGGGCAGGATAGTGGGACATGGAACCACAGCCAGATCCAGCGGCGCACTGGGACGACGCATACGCCCGGGGTGAGGACAGCCGCAGCTGGTTCCAGCAGCAGCCCGCGCTGTCCCTGCAGATGCTCGCCGAAGCCGGGGTGTCCGCCGGTGACAGCCTCATCGACGTGGGCGGCGGAGCATCACCGCTGGCCGGTGATACCGATCACGTACATCAGACCGTAGCGTGGATGTACGCCGGGCGAAGATGGATGCCCGCGGACGGCGGGCTGGGAATATGCAACGCCATAGGGGAGTGGGCTAGCGCCCTGCGCCTGGCACGCGTTACCGGCGCAGTGAACCTCTAGCCAGCATCCCGTGCCTGGCCGCAGCGCTGTCATCTCGCGCAATGGCAGTGGCGCCGGTACACGGCGGGAAAGCGGACGTGCGGGCGCCTCGGGTGGCTGGCGGCTGCTCCGCCGCGCTCCACCGCTTGACCCGCGTCCGCATGGGCGGCTCCCGGCGAGCAGGCGGTCTGCTACCACGGTAGGGCTCGCTACCCATCCACCGGGCCAGCTACCGTGTCAGCCGATCCGGTCGCGGAACCGGGCGGCGTGAGGGCAGCGGATGGCTCGCCGCGGGGCACCAGGGTTTCCACCTGCTGTGCCCGGATCCCCGCGGCTTCCCGTCCGGCGCCGCGCCGTCGGCTCCGCCGCGCCCCGCCACTTGACCCGCGTCACCATCGCCGGCTCTCCGCCGGCGTGGGGTGTGCGGTCACCACATGGCTCTTCGCTCTTCTGAGCCAGTTACCACGTCATCTGATCGTGTCGCGGTGCCGGCCGGCGTGAGGCCAGCGGGTGGCTCGCCAGAGGGCCCCTGGGTATCTGCCGGCTGTGCCTGCGATCTCCGCAGCCTCCCGGACGGCGCCGGGCCCGGCGGTCAGCAGGATACGCAGCGGGCTGCGGCTGGCCAGCCTGACCGTCGCGGTGAGGGGAATGCGCACGATCAGCTCGCCGGCCAGGACCACAGCGGCACCGAGGAGGAGCCCGGCGGCGACGTCGTGGGGGTAGTGGGCGCCGATGTAGACGCGGCCGAAGCACAACAGCATGGCGGCGGCAGCAGCGATGATGCCCAGGCGGCGGGTGACCAGGAACAGTCCCGCGGTGACGGCGCCGGCCATCACGGCGTCGTAGGAAGGAAAAGAGGAAGTGGTGGGGTGGCCAGCCAGGATGAGGGCGTGCGGGAGGATCTGCCAGGGCCGGGCCTCGGCCAGGTGATGATTCACCAGCTGGGCGATCTCCCGGGCCGCCAGGACGCCGACGCCAGCCCACAGCCAGGCCGCCATCGCGGCCGCGTCACGTTGCTGCCGCGACTGCCACCAGCCGGCCACCAACAGCAGCGCGAACAGCGCGATGATCCCATCGACGAAGTAGGCCAGCATGGGTGCGTGCATCCACCCGGTGTGCCGGGCCAAGTGGTTGACGTCCAGGAACAGGCTTATGTCCCAGCCGTGAGTGCCGGAACTGCGGGGTGCCGGCGACGCGGTAACGGGCATCACTAAATCCTCCTCCGGCAGGCGGCAGGCCAGGCGCACGAGCAGTGATCGCCCGGCGGCCCCCGGGATGGCCGGCAGCGTGCTGACTGGCACCCTACTGCCGGGTCAGCACCGGCGTAATGGGAGGCCGCCAGGCATTTGCCGGACCTTTGATCACGGCGGCGCGGCTGCCGCCCCAGGAGATCGGCGTCGCACAGCGACCGTCGCCGGCCGTCACCGGCTTTGCCGGTCGGCTGCGTGTCTGGGACTACGGCTTCTGCGGTGACGGCGGCGTGGTCGAGCCCTGCATCAGTTATCTGCGGCGCAAGGCTGATCAGGGTGAGCCGCGGCTGATTCACACCATCCGCGGTGTCGGCTACATGCTGCGGGTGCCGCCGCCGTGAGATTCCGGCCGGCCCGGCGGTTGCGGACGGCGCTCGCTAAGGCATCGCTGCGCGTCCGGGTGATGGCTGTCGCCGCTTTCCTGGTCATGATCACCTCGGTGGTGATGGGCTCGCTCGGGACGACCCTGCTGCACGGGTACCTGCTCGGCCGTGCGGATCAGCAACTCCGTGACTTCGCTGCGGTGGGCAGCCGCAGCCTGCCCGGAGCGCGGCTGCCCCGGCCACCCCCGGCCGGGCAGCCCCGGCAGCCCTTCCAGTTCCTGATCGAGATCATCAGCTCCGGCGGGCATGTCTCGGTGATCGAAGCGCCGCCACATCATGCCGCTCTGCCTCAGATCAGCGCCGGACGTCTGCGGGATCCCGGACAACCGTTCACCGGGCCCGCCGCAGGTGACCCCGGGCACTCCTGGCGCGTCCTGGTCTGGACCTTGCCCGGCGGGCGGCACGCCGTCACCGCTTACAGCCTGGACAACCTGAACAGCACCGTCACCCGCCTGGAGGTAGCCGACGCGGTCGCCGGGGCCCTCGCCATCGTGCTCCTGGCCGGCATCGGCCTTCCCCTGGTGCGGATCAGCCTGTCCCCGCTGGCCAGCATCGCGGACACGGCGGCGGCGATTGCGGCCGGGGACCTGTCCCGGCGCATCGACCACCCGCCGCGCAACACCGAGGTGGGCCGGCTGGCCGAGTCCCTCAACACGATGCTGGCCCGGATCGAGGCCGCCTATCGGGCCCGGGAAGACGGCGAGGCACGCGCCCTGGACTCCGAGGACCGGATGCGGCAGTTCGTGGCCGATGCCAGCCACGAACTGCGCACCCCGCTGACGTCCGTGCGGGGCCTGGCCGAGTTCTCTCTGCAGCAGGGAACAGGCGCCAGCGCGGCGGAGCTGCTGAGGCTGATGACGCTCATCCACGCCGAAGCCACCCGGATGGGCCGGCTGGTGGAGGATCTGCTGATGCTGGCCCAGTTCGATCAGGACCGCCCGGCGGACCGGCATCCGGTTGACCTGTCCAGCATCGCCGCCCGTTCCGTGCTGGCCGCCCGCCTCATCCAGCCCGGCCGTCCGATCGGCCTGCATGCGGACGCCCCGGTCATCGTGGACGGGGACGCGGAACGGCTGCGCCAGGTGGCTGACAACCTGATCGGCAACGCCCTGCAGCACACCCCGCGGGGATCAGCGGTCGGCGTCACCGTGCAGGACCGGGCTGGGGGGGCTGAGCTGATCGTGGCCGACCAGGGTCCTGGCATGACCGCCGACCAGGCGTCCCGCGTGTTCGAGCGGTTTTACCGCACCGACCGGGCCCGCAGCCGGGCCCGGGGCGGCAACGGGCTCGGCCTGTCCATCGCCGCCGCCCTGGTCGCAGCCCACGACGGGACCATCACGGTCGGCACGGGGCCGGGCCGCGGCGCTGCCTTCACGGTCAGGCTGCCGCTGGCCGCTGTGGCCAGCGAGACGGCCAGCGGCAGCTGACCCGCGCGGCCAGGACCTCACCGCCTCAGACCACCCTCCAGACTGCAAGTCCGCCCAGAGCATAAGGCTGGTGCACAAGGGTAAGCGGTGATCCTTCCCGGGAGTGCCGCCGGCGTTAACAGGGACCTGGGTCAGGACCTGATCGACAGCCGGCCGTTGCGCATGATGCCGACCTGCTGGGCGCGGCGGGCGACTGAGCTGTCGTGGGTGACCAGGACGAGGGTCAGGCCATGGTCCTGCCAGAGTTTTTCCAGCAGTTTCATGATGTCGTCGCGGGTCCCCTCGTCAAGATTTCCGGTCGGCTCATCGGCGAGCAGGACTTGCGGCTCTTTTACCAGCGCGCGGGCGATGGCTACCCGCTGCTGCTGGCCGCCCGAGAGTTCGGAGGGCAGGTGGTGCAGGCGTTCTCCGAGCCCGACGTTTTCCAGCGCCGCCGCGGCCCTCCTCCGGCGCTGGGCCGACCCGGTGCCCAGTGGCACGAGGGCGACTTCGACGTTTTCCCGCGCGTTCAGTGTCGGGATCAGGTTGAACGTCTGGAAGATGAACCCGATCGACGCCGCGCGGACCTTTGTGACCTTGCTTTCCCGCATCAGGGCCAGGTTCTGGCCGCCTAGTTCCACCGTGCCTGAGGTGGGCCGGTCCAGCCCGCCCAGTATCTGCAGGAGGGTGGACTTACCGTGCCCTGTTGGCCCCTGGATGGCCAGCCATGCCCGGTCTTCGAGGACGAGGTCCACCCCGGCAAGGGCGTGCACGGTGTCGCGGCCTTTCTGGTAGTCCTTCGTCACGTCTGCCAGCGTGTACATGATGTCCTTTCCGTCATGGCCGGGCCGGGAACGGCCCGGCCCTCGTCATTCGACCCGGGCGAGGGCTGCGGCTGGCCGCAGCCGGGCGGCCCGCCAGCCGCCGAAGGACCCCGCGATCAGGCCGCCGGCGATGGCCAGCACCACGGCGAGGATCACGGCGCTGACCGTGACTGACGCGGTGAGGTGAACCGCGACGGAATGGGGTGTGCTCGCGGCTGTCCTGGCGGGACCGCCGCCGGGCGGCCCGAACCCGCCTGCGGCCTGGGCGCCGCCCGTCGCCGCCGAGCCGGTGGTGGACCCGACCGAGGCGCTCAGTGACGGAGCCACGCTGGACACGATGGCGGCTCCGGCGAGGCCGAGTGCGACACCGGCCGCGCCTCCCACAATGCCGATAGTGATCGACTCGCCCATCACCTGGCCGACGATCCGCCGGCTCCGCCAGCCGAGTGCCTTCAGCGTGCCGAATTCGCGGACCCGGCGTGACACCGCAGACATGGTTAGCAAGCTGGCCAGCAGGAACGCGGCGATAAGCACGGCGACCGCGAGCCACTTGCCGAGGTTGTTAGCCAGGCTGGAGGCGCTGGACAGCGAGCCGGTCACCTCGCTGGCCAGGGAGCTGGAGGTTGTCACGGTCGCCTTGGGCAGCAGTGAGGAAATGTCCCTGGAGACCCCGCCGATGTTCGCGGCGCTGGTGGCAGAGACGTAAATGGTGTTGACCTTGCCGCTCATGCCCGCCAGGGACTGGGCCCGGGCCAGCGGGATGTAAACGTTGGGCGGGCTGCTGCCCTGCGGGACGCTGACAATCCCGATCACCTTAAAGCTCTTCTTGGCGACGGTCACCGTCGAGCCGACGGCCAGCTTTTTCTGTGTCGCGTAGTTGGCGTCCACGACCGCCACGTCAGAGTGAGCATCCGAGGTGGAGAACGTGGCGCCGGACTTGAGCTTCCCCGAGCTCAGCGGGCCGACTTTCGCGGTGGCCAGGTCTACTCCGCTGACGGTGAAAGAACTGGTCTTGATGTTGCCCCGGAAGTTCCCCCCGCCCCCGCCACTGCTCGGGACCCCGCCACCGCTCGGGGCCCCGCCACCGCTGGAGAACTTGGGGATCTTCCCGGAAATTTTCGTGTCGGTCAGGGTCAGGCCGCCTGCCGCCGCGGACACATGCTTCAGCTGGGAGATCGACGTCACCGCCGATGAGCCCAGGGTGCCCAGGCTGGGATTGACCAGGCTGTCAGCGTTGATTTTAGTTCCGCCTGACGCGCCCGACCGTCCCCGGAAGCCGAACCCGGCCGGGGCCCCCGCCGCCTTGGGAGACTGGGTCACGGTGACATCCGTCCCCACCCCGTACAGCGCATGCAGCACCTTCCCCTGCGCATTCTTCACGCCGGTCGACGCGGCGGTGACGGTGATGACCAGGCCGATGCCGACAGCAATGCCCAGGGCGATGAAACTGGCCTGACGCCTCCTGCGCCGCAGTTCGCGGCGCAAATACGTGAAGAACACGCAGATCTCTCCTTCACAGATGCCTTAGGGAACCGGAATTTTCCGCACCTTCAGTGGATGGCGGTGCCGGTGGCAGGCGGCTGAGACGGACGTCATGCCCGCCGCGCCTGACGGCTCAGGGAATCAGCCGCCTGGGGGAGCGCCCTGGGGCAAGTTGACCCCGCAGGCTTTGAGTGCCTTGCCCAGGCCGCCCAGGTTCCCGCCTGGATTCCCGCCCGAGGGCGGGCTCCCGCCCGAGGGCGGGCTCCCGCCCGAGGGCGGCTGCCCACTGCCTGCGCCGGGCGGTCCGGACGGCAGACGGACGCCGTGCTTCTTGAGGCATTTGCTGACACCACTGGTCAACCGCCCAGCAGGGGGCGATGAGGAAGCCGATGACGTGGGTGTGGAGCTCCCCCCGCCGCAACCAGCCACCACGACGGCAGTGAATATGGCCAGACCGGAAGCTGGGAGCCGGGCGTGCAGGAAATGCCAGGAACACAGTCGGAGCGGAACTTGGCTGAGGCCGGCCAACGGTAGGTCCTCCCATGGATGCGCCAGACCGGCTACCAGATCATCCGGCAGCCGCGAATGCTTGCTGGGAGTAGTCAACTGGGCGAGCGTTGCGATTACATTGCGGCTGGCCTCGATTTTCCTCAGGGCGGCGGCGTCAGGCCAGCCTGCGCAGTCCCGCCTTGAAGAGGTGAACGCAATCCTTCACCGGCAATGTCTGACCAGGAATGGGAGAGGGAGGCAGGAGCGTGCGGAGGTGCTCGGAGGGGTCTATGACGCGGAGAAGAGTCGTCCAGGGTATGCAGTGGTCCGGCGGCTGTGTCTTTGTGCCAGGACGTGACGGGTGCTGGCGGTGGGGGAGCGGGCCGGTTCTGATGGTCTGGTGAGACGGCCGGCCGGGGGAGTTGCGGTCAGGGGTGGTCGATTTCGAGCTGGCGGCTGATGGCGGCGGCGATGGCCTGGAGGTCGCCGGGGTCGGAGCTGATGATGAGGTCGCGGCGGCGCAAGGCTCCCTCGACGACGCACGCGTCGACGATGTCGGTGGTGGCCGCGCGGGCGGCGAGTGCGCCGGTGGCGCGGGCCCGGGTGTCGTCCAGGGCTTCGGTGTCGCAGCCGGTCAGGAGCCGGGATAGCAGGGCCTGGCGGCTGCCGCCGCGCCAGGCCTGGGCCAGGACAGGTGCGGGGACGACGGGGACTTCGCGGCGGTTGAGCAGGGCGCGGTGGCGGGCCCACTGGCGGCGCTCGCCGCGGTCCGCGGCGACCAGGGCGCCGGTGTCGTAGGTGACGCCCATCAGGCGCTGCGCCGCCGGGTGCTGGTGCCGGTCTGGCTGGCTCGGCCGGTGGCGTCGGCGGCCCACTGGTCGGCGTCGGCGAGTTCGGCGGGGGTGAAGGCGCCGTGCTCGTCCTCGAACTGGGCTACGGCGGCCAGGCCGGCCTGGATGGTGAATTCCTTGCGGGCGGTGGCCGCGAGCCAGGAACTGTAGGTCATCCCGGCGTGCTCGGCGGCGGCAGCGATTTCCGCGTCCAGGTCGGGCGGCAGGGAGATGGAGCGCTTTTTGCGGACAGCCATACGGCTACGGTAGCACAGCAGTAGGACAGTATCCTGGAGTCAGGCTCAGAGCCCTGCGGCGGATCGGCAGGGCGCGGGCCGGAAGCGAAGGGTAGGGAGCTGAGTACAGCAGGAAAGTACTGCAACTGGTGCGGACGCCGGCGGACTTGCAGGGACGCGGGAGGACGGTGACCAGCACGGATAGACTCGGGTGGACGTCCTGCCGTGAGATGACATTGTCGCCTGCCAGCAGTATGGGACCACCGTGCGGGGTTTTCTGCCACGAGCATGGGACCACGTGGTTGCCAGGCTCCGCTGCTTTGGCGCCGGCGACATGATCGTCTCGAGCTACGGTGCGATTGAGCGCCGGACGCTGGCCCCGGACCAGGTGCTGAAAATCGACACGGGACACATCGTGGCCTTCCAGGAGAACATCGGCTACCAAGTCAACAAGGTCGGCGGCTGGAAGTCGACGCTGCTATCGGGCGAAGGACTCGTTGCCACGTTTACCGGCCCGGGCACGCTCTGGCTCCAGACCCGCAGCCTGGCCGACTTCGTCGGCTGGCTCATTCCACAGCTGCCCACCCAACGGAGCTAGCAACCTGTGGATCCGGCGTGCGGCGCGGGCGGCCGGCCTGCTCGCACCATCCACGCGGCGGCGGGTCGCGCTGGAGATCTGCGCCCATTACAGGGACGCAGGCGCGCCATTCGCCGGCGCCGAAATGGGTCTTGGTGCGGATCGCAAACGCGCTCACCTGCCGTTGCGGGCGCGCCAGGCCCCGGGGGGTCTAGCCAGCAGCGGCCGGGCCGTTGGTTCGGAGCATGGACGTCACCCCACCCAACGGCGACATCCAGACCAGTCATGCCGCTAAGAGTCGACGGCTGGCGTGGCTATCGTCGATAGACGGCATCACGCTGAGTGATAGAGAAAGTCAGGGAGAACACACGCCGAGGCATTCGTTATCGGCGCGGTTGGCTGGTCGCCTGTCAACGGCGATCACCACTTGAGGCGTGCAGATCGGGGGCGCTATGCGCCTGGCGTCGCCCGGTAGCCGATGAGCGGGCTGGCGTGCGCGGGCTCTCTTGGTCCCAGCCATGTTGGGGGGCACAGCGAATCCCGTCCTCTTCAGGGCGGCTCATTTCGATGATGATTGCGGCGTATCGTCGAGTACCTCGGAACGGGGCCCATGTGCAGATGACTCTGCTCGCTACGCGAGGAGGTGAGTTCCATGGCGAACACCCCTGTCACCCCCGATGGCATGGGCCAGGTCCGCTCGGATGAAGGCTCCGTCGATCCTGCACGATGCCGGGATTGACTCGGCTCCCCGGCGCGAGGGCCCCGACCTGGAAGCAGTTCCTGACCGCGCAGGCGCGCGGCATCGTCGCAGCCGATTTCGTTCACTGGACACGATCCTGCTCCAGCGCATCTACGCCCTGATCGTCATCGAGCACGGCACTTGTCGTGTTCGCCTGGCGGGCATCACCGTCAATCCCGACGGCGCATGGATCACGCAAGCAGCACGCAACCTCCTGGTGGACACCGCACAGCGCGGCTTCAGTCAGGTGGCGGTGGCTTACGGGCCGGCTAGTCGTGGGCGACGATCCCGCGCTTGACGGGGAAGATCACTGATATGGCACCGGTCTCTGTGGTCATCATCGGGGCGGGTGAGCGCGGCGCCGGGTATGCCCGGTGGGTCCGGCGCCACCCGGATCGCGCGTTGGTGGTGGGGGTAGCGGAACCCCATGAAGTGCGCCGCGCCCGCTGCGCCGCCGGGCACGGCATCCCAGCGCAGAACGTGGCCACGGACTGGACAGACCTGGCCGGCCGCGCCCGTTTCGCCGACGCGGTGCTGATCTGCACGCAGGATCGGATGCACGTCGAGCCGGCCGAGGCGTTCGCCGCGGCGGGGTATCACATCCTGCTGGAAAAGCCGATGGCGCCGGACGAGGCGGGGTGCCGGCGGATCGTGGCGGCGGTGGAGAAGGCCGGGGTCCTGCTGGCGGTCGGCCACGTGATGCGGTACACGCCGTACACGCGCGCCGTCAGGCAAGTCGTCGGCTCTGGGCAGCTGGGTGACATCATGAGCGTGGAGCACCTGGAGCCGGTCGGGTTCTGGCACCAGGCCCACTCCTACGTCCGCGGCAACTGGCGGCGCGCCGGACCGCGTTCACCCGGGCCGCCGGGCGCGCCACCCGGCTGTTCGGCACCCGCGGCGAGCTGACCGGTGACGGCCAGGCCATCCGCATCTACGACTTCCTCACCCGCGCCGAACAGCTGATCACCCCCGCACCGGCAGGCGCGATGAATACCGCCGAGGGCCACGGGGGCGGCGACGCGGGCCTGATGGACGCGTTCACCGCCGCCGTGGCCACCGGGAACCGGGAGCTGATCAAGTCCGGGCCACGCGAATCACTGGCCAGCCATCTCGCCGTCTTCGCCGCCGAACGAGCCCGCCTGAACGGCACCGTCGAAACCATCCCGCTGCACCCCGGGCAGGCACGCGCATGATCCAGAAGCCGGGTTCCCCTGAACCGTAGAGACTCTTGTAATAGGGATCTTGTTTTTACCCCGGTTTTTCCTTGCCCTATAAGAGCGCCGGAGCGCAGGCGTTGTCAGGTGGAGCCCCCGCAGGGCCGTCAGGCCCGAGGAGGAACGACCTGGACTGCACCGAGCACCGGCACATTCTCGAGGGCGGGAGAACCGCAAAACCGCGCCCATCACCAGCCTCAAGATCAGCATTGCCGGGCCAGCCACAGATAAGCGATCACCGAATTCACGCGGTGGATCGAGGCTAAGTAGTAGATGGATGGTGGAGCCCCGCCCCTGGTGGTTCCGGCTGCTGGGCGACGGTAGTTCCGGTAGGTAGGCGGCACTCCGCGTTGGTTCACGGCTTCCGTCCGGGGCGTTTGCCTGCGATCAAATAGCTGGTCGCAGGGAGGGAGCCGGGTGCTTTCGCACAAGGTAGGCGCCAGACGATCAAGCCCAACAGGGGCGCTAGGTTCACGGTGGATACGCCCAACGAAGGGAGCCGGTCCCGGTCGGCCGTATTTCACTGCGGTGTCCGGCCAGCCGTCGATAGGCGGAAGAGCGACGAGGCTCCAACCGGATCGCTGCTCGCTCAACTAGCGGTTCGAGTGGGCCAATTGAGTGGCAGAAGGGCGGGAGCCGGGAGGGACAGTGGCGAGTGGCGGTTCAGGACCTGGCACGATGGCCGCTGTGGCTAGGGGGAATGGCGGCCGGTTCAATCCTCGGCATATGCCGAGCCATAGATGAGCCGCGACAGGGTCCCGCGGTCGGTGAGAGCGGTTTCACCCCGGCCACCCAGGGCCATCCCGTTAGCGGTCCCGTTGATCGCCCGCGCGAACCGGCGTTGACCGGCAAGGAACACGATCCCGAGAACTCGCCGTCGTTTCATTGCTTTCGTTCTTGCTTGGGTGAGCGCATATTAGAACACGCTCGTGCGCTCTGCAAGGCTGCTTCTGGTCGTTAGTGTTGCTGCCTGAGCGATCAGAACGGTAGATTCACCTGGGTGCGTGCCATTACGAGCGAGATCGCCAGCCAGCCTGCCCTGTGGCGGAAGGCCGCGGGCGTGGCTTCGGCGGCCGCGGGCTTGCTTCCGGCACCCGGCGAACCAGCTGCCGCGATCGGCTGCGGGACCTCCCTTCACGTCGCGCGGGCGTACGCCGCGCTCCGCGAGGAAAGGAACCTGGGCATGACGGACACGGCGACCGCCTCCGAGCTGTCACCGCACAGGAGCTACGGGCCCGTGGTCGCCATCTCCCGCTCGGGGACCACGACGGAGGTCCTGCGGACGCTCGAGCGGCTCAGGGGAAGCATCGCCACGGTCGCAGTCACGGCGGTCCCCGGTTCGCCGGTCGCATCGACCGCCGACGACACGATCGTGCTGGATTTCGCGAACGAGCAGTCGGTTGTTCAGACGCGCTTTGCAACCACGGCGCTCGCCGTGCCGCGCGCGCATATCGGTGATCGGGCCTGCGCCTGGACTGAGGCGTGCCCTGCGATGGAATACCGCCACGGCCCGATCAGCGCGGTCGGCCGCGGAACCCTTGTGTGGGCCATCGGGCCGGTCGATCCGGGCGTGCTCGCGGCCGCGGCGGACACCGGAGCCACCATCGTCAACGGGGGGTCAGATCCGATGTCCGAGCTCGTCCTCATCCAGAGGACGGCCGTCGGGCTCGCTGAGGCTCACGGGCTCGATCCCGATCACCCGAAGCACCTGACTCGTTCGGTCGTGCCGCCGTGAGTCGCATCCGCTCAGGTAGGAGGTACTGATCGTGGCCGAGGTTTCGTTCCACGAGGTCGCGAAGGTCTTCCCGAACGGGACGAGGGCGGTTGACGCGCTCACCTGCACCATCGCCGATGGCGAGTTCATGGTCCTGGTCGGGCCGTCCGGCTGCGGAAAGACGACCGCCCTCCGGATGATCGCGGGGCTGGAGGAGCCGACCTCCGGAGCGATCGCCATCGGCGGAGAGGTCGTGAACGGTGTTTCTCCCCGGGACCGCGACATCGCAATGGTGTTCCAGAGCTACGCGCTGTATCCGCACAAGACAGTCCTCCAGAACCTGGCCTTCGGGCTCCGGCAGCACAAGATGCCGACCGCCGAGATCGCGGAACGGGTCAGGGAGGTGAGCTCACTGCTGACTCTCGATGACCTGCTGGACCGCAAGCCCGCCCAGCTCTCCGGCGGTCAGCGGCAGCGCGTCGCAATGGGGCGCGCGCTCGCCCGCAGGCCGCGCGTCTACCTCCTCGACGAGCCGCTCTCGAACCTGGACGCACAGCTCCGGACCCAGCTTCGCGCCGACCTCAAGCAGCTGCATCAGCGTTTTTCCACCACCACCCTCTACGTCACGCACGACCAGGTCGAGGCCATGACGCTCGGCGAGCGCATCGGCGTGATGTCCGGCGGGAAGCTGCTTCAGCTCAGCACACCGCAGGAGATCTACCGGCGCCCGGCGAACGTGTTCGTGGCCGGGTTCATCGGCAGCCCCCCGATGAACCTGCTCGGGGCTTCCGTGACGGGTGGCCGCGTGGACGCGGGCGATCTCGTGCTCGAGGCCCCCGGCGCCCCCAGCGGCGAGCTCGTCATCGGCGTGCGGCCGGAGGCCCTGCGCCTCTTGACGGACGCCACCGCAGAGCACGCTATGCCGGTGCGCGTGGAGGTCGTGGAGTTGCTCGGCCACGAGACGATCGTCTACGGGAGCATTCGCGGTCACCGTGTCGCCAGCGCCTCCACCGCCCGCGGGATCGAATCCCTGCCCCCCGAGCGGGCGATCGTCATCGCCAGGCTCGACGCGCGCCGTCAGCCAGCGGTGGGCGAGACGATCAAACTTGGGATGTCACTGGAAGACGTGCACCTCTTCGATGCCACATCGGGCGAGGCGGTGGCCTGGTCCAAGCCCGTCGCCTCCCGGCCCCTGGCCGGATCCTGAGGACGGTTCCCGATGCGGCAGGCCGAGCGGCTGGAAACGATCCTGGAGTGGCTGTCCGGGAATGGCAGCGTGAATGTCGCCGACATCTCGGACGAGCTGGGTGTGTCGGCCGCCACGGTCCGTCGTGACCTTGGCCTTCTCGAGCGCCAGCGCCTGCTGGCGCGCACGCATGGAGGCGCGGTCGCGCAGGGGGTCTTTTATGAGCTCCCGCTTCGCTACAAGGGCGGCCGGCACAAGGAAGAGAAGCTCCGGATCGCCCGCGAAGCCGCGACGCGAGTCGCGGCAGGTCAAGCGGTCGGGCTCACCGGCGGAACCACCACCACGGAAGTGGCGCGGGCGCTGGTCGACCAGGAGCGTCTCACGCTGGTCACGAACGCTCTGAACATCGCTTCCGAGATGGCGGTACGCCCCAATCTCCAGCTTGTGGTGACGGGCGGAAAGGCCAGGTCCGAGTCCTATGAGCTGGTCGGGCCCATTGCCGAGGCGAGCCTGGCCGGGCTAAACCTCGACATCGTGTTCGTTGGCGCGGATGGGGTCTCCCTCAAGGCCGGCCTCACAACGCATCACGAGGTGGAGGCCCACACGAACCGGACACTGATCGAGCGCGCCCGCTCGGTCGTCGTGGTAGCCGACAGCTCCAAGATCGGCCTCGTGGCCTTCGCCCAGATCTGTGCGGTCGGAACGGTTGACGAGCTGATCACCGACCGCGCCGCCGACCCCAAAATCCTGGCGAGCCTAACCAAAGCCGGCGTGAAGGTCACCACCGTCTAACCCCCGCCAGAGCGAGAACAGCTCGCACCGTCCACGGAGGCCAGGATGACCTGGCTCACACGCGCTGGCGACGCCTGCCCCCAGCTGATTCACTCGCAAAATTGCTCGCACTTGCTCACTTAGGGCATACGTGGAACACTCTCGCTCATGATCCGAGTAGCGATCATCGGTGCCGGCAGCGTGGAGTTCACCCGCAACGTGGTGGCCGACCTCTGCTCGTTCCCGGAGCTAGCCGGGCAGGTGACCATCGCCCTGCACGACATCAACGCGGAGCGTCTGGCGTACTCAGAACGCGCCGCCGCGTCGATCGTGCGGAGGACCGGCGCCGGGCACCGGGTGGAGGCCAGCGCAGAGCGCCGGCCCGCCGTGCAGGGTGCGGACTACGTCATCAACGAAATCCAGGTCGGGGGGTACCGGCATACCCTCATGGATTTCGAGATCCCGAAGAAGTACGGGGTCCGCCAGACGATCGCCGACACGATCGGGATCGGCGGCATCTTCCGCGGGCTCCGCACCATTCCCGTCGCGGTGGGCATCGGCAACGACCTCCACGAGCTGGCACCAGACGCCCTGCTGCTGAATTACACCAACCCGATGGCCATGGTGCCGTGGGCCGTCTACGAGGGCACCCCGTTCGCGAACGTAGTCGGCGTGTGCCACTCGGTGCGGGATACCCATGCCTTCCTGGCCGCCGCCGTTGGCGTGCCCGAGGAAGACGTCGCCTTCCGCACGGCCGGCTTCAACCATCAGTGCTTCGTCCTTCGGTTCCGCCACCGTCACACCGGCGAGGACCTCTACCCGCGGCTCCGGGAGGTGATCGAGGCTGATCCGGAGGGGCTGGGCAGGCGGGTGCGCGTGGAGATCTTCCGGCGCTTCGGCTACTTCCCCACCGAGTCCAGCGAACATTCGAGCGAGTACGTCCCCTGGTTCCTCCACCACGACGAGCAGGTCGAGCGGTTCCGGTGCGAGATCGACGAGTACGTGCGCCGCAGCGAGCGGAACCTCGAGGACTGGGAGCAGACGAAGGCGGCCCTGGACGCTGGCCAGGAGCTCGAGGTCGAGCCAGCCTCCGAGCTCGCTTCGGAGATCATCCACTCGCTCGAGACCGGCACCGCCCGTGAGATCTACACGAACGTTCGGAACGGCGGGCTGATCGACGGGCTGCCCGGCAACGCCTGCGTCGAGGTGCCGGCCCTGGTCGACAAGAACGGTGTCCAGCCCACGCGGATCGGTGCCCTCCCCGCGCAGTGCCTCGCCTTGAACCGGACCTTCCTGAACGTAGTGGAACTCACGGTCCGCGCGGTACTCGAGGAGCGGCGCAGCCTGGTCTACCAGGCCGCGCTGGTCAACCCGAACACGGCCGCCACCCTGACCACCGGGCAGATCGTGGCGATGTGCGACGACCTGATCGAGGCACACGGGGCGCTGATGCCCGAGGGCATCCGCACCGGCAGCTGAATGGGGGCCGCAGCCGCAGGCATGACCGCCAACGCTCCTGACCTGATGGAGGTGCCCGCACCCGGGCGGGTGCTGGGCCGTCCCGTGCTCCGCAGCGAGGATCGCGCGCTGCTCACCGGAACAGTCCGGTACCTGGACGATGTCGCGTGCGAGGGGGCGCTGCACGCAGTGTTCGTCCGGTCCCCGATGGCACACGCACTCGTCCAGTCGGTCGATGCGGACGAGGCCCGTGCGATGCCTGGTGTCGTCGGTGTGTTCGCCGCCGGAGACCTGGGTGGGCTGCTCATGCCCCCCGTTGAAGACAGTCCCGAGGTGTTCGCCAGGCCCCTGCTCGCCATCGACCGGGTCCGGTTCGCCGGCGAGCCGGTGGCCGTGGTGGTGGCGCAGACGAGGGCGCAGGCCATGGACGCCGCGGACGCCGTCGCCGTCGATTACGAGCCGCTCGCCCCGGTGATCGATCCCGAGAAGGCGCTGGAGCCTGACGCGCCGATCCTCTTCCCGGCCCACGGCTCCAACCTCGCCATCCGCGTCGACGACGTAGCCGAGGACCCAGGCGCGCTCGAGGGAGCCGAGATCGTCGTGCGGGCACGGTTCGTCAACCAGCGGGTGGCGCCGGTGCCGATGGAGCCCAATGGCGCCCTCGCCATCGCCGGTGCCGACCCCGGTCAGTCACCGATCACGCTGTGGGCCTCGGTGCAGGCGCCGCACGACACGCGCCGCGCCGTCGCCCAGGTTCTGGGGCTGGACCCCGACCAGGTGCGCGTCCGCACCGCGGCGGTGGGCGGCGGATTCGGCGGGAAGATCCCGACCTACCCCGAACATGTCGTGATCGCGTGGCTCGCCCGGCAGATGGGCAGCGCAGTTCGCTGGTCGGAGACGCGAAACGAGAACATGCTCGCGATGACGCACGGCCGCGGCCAGGTGCAGCACGTTGAGCTGGGCGCCACCCGGGACGGGCGGATGCTCGGGCTTCGCGTCTTCGTGATCCAGGACATCGGGGCGTACGCCAGCGAGGCCGCGACCCTGCCACCGCTCACCGGCCTGATGGCCTCAGGCCCGTACCGGATCCCCCGGATCGACTTCCGTGCGGTCTCGGTCGTGACCACCACCACCCCGGTGGGTGCCTACCGGGGCGCGGGCCGGCCGGAGGCAACGTGGCTGCTTGAGCGGGCCCTGGACATGCTGGCGGCCGAGCTCGCGATCGACCCCGCGGAGATCCGGCGGCGCAATTTCATCCCCCCCGAGGCATTCCCCTACCGCACCCCGACCGGCGCCAACTACGACAGCGGGGACCCGGGCCGCGCCCTTGATATCGCGCTTCGTGCGGCCGGATACGCCGAACTGCGCCAGGAACAGGCCGCACGCATCGGCCGGGGGGAAACGTGGCAGCTCGGCATCGGCATCTGCAGTTACGTGGAGGTCACGGGCTGGGGAAGCGAGTTCGCGTCGGTGGACGCCGACGACCAGGGGACGTTCACCGTCCTGACCGGGACCAGCCCTCAGGGACAGGGGCACGAGACCGCATGGGCGCAGATCGTGGCCGACACCCTGGGCGTCTCGTTCGACGCCGTCACGGTCCGGCATTCGGACACGCTGCTCGTCCCGCGCGGCGAAGGGACAATGGGGTCGCGGTCCCTCCAGGTGGGCGGCTCGGCCGTGCTCCGGGCCTCGGCCGCCCTGCTGGAGAAGGCCCGGCGTCTTGCGGCCCATCTGCTGGGGAGGAGCGAGAGCGAAATGCGCCGCCTGGACGGCCGGATCGGCGTCGGCGGTGCCCCGGAGTTGTCGCTTTCCTGGGGCGAGCTCGCGGCCGCCGCCGCAGACCCCTCGTCTCTCCCGCCCGGTATGGAGCCGGGGCTGCGGGCGCAGAACGACTTCGAGATGGAGGATTCGACCTATCCGTTCGGTGCCCACATCGCGGTCGTGGAGGTCGACACCGAGACGGGGAAGGTGAAGCTGGTCCGTCATGTCGCGGTGGACGATTGCGGGCGCCGCATCAACCCGATGCTCGTCGACGGACAGATCCACGGGGGGATTGCGCAGGGCGCCGCCCAGGCGCTGTTCGAATCATTCGTCTACGACGAGCTGGGCAATCCGTTGACGTCCAGCCTCGCCACCTACGCGATGCCGAGCGCGGCGGATCTCCCCTCATTCGTCACCGTCCCGCTGGAGACCCACACGACCCGGAACCCATTGGGGGCAAAGGGCGTGGGCGAGGGGGGGACTATCGGGGCAGGACCCGCGGTCCAGAACGCGGTGATCGATGCGCTCTCTCACCTTGGTATCCGGCACATCGATATGCCGATGAGCCCGGATCGGGTCTGGCGGGCCATCAGCGATGCGCTGCGCGGTGGGCCGGGCGACAGCGAGAAAGGGGAAGCGCATGGAGCGGCCGGACCTGAATGGTTTGATCGCGGCAATCGTCACGCCCATGCGGAGCGATACGTCGATCGACGAGGAGTCCCTCCGAAGGTACGTTGACTGGCTGGCCGGCCAGGGCGTTCGCGGGCTGGCCGTGAACGTGGACACGGGCGAGGGGCCGCACCTGTTTCCGGAAGAACGTCTGCGGGTGCTGGAGATCGTGGTCGAAACGGTTGGCGGCCGGGCTCTCGTGGTCGCCGGACTGGCGGCTTCGTTTACCGAGCAGGCCCGTCGGCTGGCCGCCGACACCGCCCGGGCCGGAGCAGACGCCCTGCTCGTCTTCCCCATTTCCGCGTACCAGGGCGAACCGCTGGACCCAGAGATTCCCGCCTCGTACCACCGTGCGGTGGCCGAGGCCTCCGGTCTTCCGCTCATCGCCTTCCAGCTCCAGCCCGCGCTGGGCGGGGTGAACTTCTCGGCCGAGACCATTGAGCGCACCATGAGCATCGACGGCGTGGTGGCCATCAAGGAGGCGTCTTTTGACGCGAAGCGGTTCGTGGAGACCGCGCGGCTGGTGAAGTCCCTGCCCTCCCGCCCCACCGTCCTGAACGGCAACGACAACTTCCTGCTTGAGGCGTATCTCCTCGGGGCCGAGGGCGCGCTGCTCGGCTTCGGCACACTCGCCGCACGCGAGCAGGTGCAGATGCACCGGGCCGCGTGCGACCAGGATCTCCCCCGCGCGTTCGAGCTCCGCGACATGCTCCAGCCGTTGTGCGACGCGATCTTCGCCCGGCCCGTCCGCGACTATCGCGCTCGCATCAAGCACGCGCTCATGCGCCTGGGAGTCATCGACGAAGCCCACGTTCGCCCGCCACTGCGCCCACTGTCCAAAGACGCCCGCGACCTCGTGGACGGTGCGCTCAAGGAAGCGGGACTCCTCTAGTGGGCCTGCGGGGAGTGGGCGTGTTCCTGCCAACGTTCGCGGGGGACCACGGGCGATCCGGAGCAGAGCTCGCGGCGTTCGCGCAGCGCGCCGAGGACCTGGGGTTTGACTCCGTATGGGCGACCGATCACCTGCTGCACCAGAGCAGGTTTTACGCGGTCCCGTGGCTCGATCCGATCCTCTCGCTCACCTACGTGGCCGCGACGACGTCGCGGCTGCGCCTGGGCACCTCGGTTCTTGTGCTGCCCACCCGCCAGCCGGTCGTCCTCGCGAAAGAGATAGCCACCCTCCAGGCTCTCACCGATGAGCGCTACATCCTCGGCGCGGGAACGGGCTGGGATGACCGGGAGTTCCAGGCCGTCGGCCAGCAACGTGCGGAGCGGGGCGGGCGGACCGACGAATCGATCGCGATCATACGCCGGCTGCTCGCGGGCGAGTCCGTGACCTACGAGGGCCGGTTCTACCAGCTGCGGGACGTGGCGGTTGGCCCAGCCATGCGCTCGCCGCTGTGCCTGTGGAGCGCGGGCGGCCGGCAGCTCCCGCACGCAGCTTCCCCGGAGCGGCCCGTCCTGGCCCCGGCGGTGCTCCGGCGGATCGCCGCCTCCGACGGGTGGATCGCGCGGCCCACGTCCCTTCCGTCACAGATCGAGGAAGACCTCGCCGAGATCCGCCCCGCGCTCGAGGCGGCGGGCCGCGGTCTGGACACGTTCACGGTCGCGCATGAGAACTTCCTGCATCTCGTTCCCACCGAGGACCGTGAGAAGGCCCGCGCCGAGCAGCGGCGCGCCTACGCGACGATCATGGGAGGCGGCAGGCCCTTCGGGTATTTCGAGCAGGTGTACCTGACGGGCACGCCCGCCGAGATCGTGGAGAAACTGCGGGCCAGGATGGCCATCGGCGTCGAGTACCTGATCCTCCATACCCTGGAGCCGTCGACCGCGCAGCTGGACCTGTGGGCGGAGCACGTCCTGCCCCACCTGGAGGCCTGATGACGAAGATCGTGCTCAACGGGGCCGGCAGCGTCGAGTTCACCAAAGAGCTGCTGGCCGACATCCTCGGCTTCGACGAGCTCGCCGGGTCCACGATCGCGCTGTTTGACGTGAGCGCCGAGCGCCTCGAAACCGCGGCGGCCATCGCGCGGTGGACCGCGGGAGCACTGGGGGCACCCGCCACGATCGAGCCGCATCTCGACCGCCGGGCAGCGCTCGACGGAGCGGATCACGTGATCAGCATGATCCGGGTCGGCGGGCACGACGGGCTGAGGCTCGACTTCGAGATCCCCGGGCGGCACGGGGTACGGCAGGCGATGGCGGACACCATGGGCATCGGGAGCATCTTCCGGGCCCTGTGCACGATCCCGGCGCTGCTCGACCTGGCCCGCGACCTGCACGAGGTCGCGCCCGGCGCCTGGCTCTACAACTACACGAACCCGATGGCGGCGCTGGTGTGGGCGATCTACTCAGGGACCGCCCACCAGCGTGTCGTCGGCGTCTGCATGTCGCCGGAGAACACCGCCCAGCAGCTCGCGGAGCTGCTCAATGTCCCCTTCGCCGAGATCGCGTACCTGGCCGGCGGGATCAACCACCAGTCGTGGATCCTGCGCCTGGAGCACCGCGGGCAGGACCTCTACCCGCGGCTCCGGCAGATCGTGCACGACGACCCGGACGGGCTCGGGCGGCGGGTCAGGGTGGAGATGCTCAAGCTGTTTGGCTACTTCCCGACCGAGTCGAGCGAGCACAACGCAGACCTCGTGCCCTGGTTCCTTCCCCATGAGGACCAGGTCCGCCGCTTCCGGATCCCGGTCAACGAGTACCTGCATCGCAGTGAGCAGAACCTCGGCTCCTACGCGGAGACCCGGCGCAAGCTCGAAGCGGGCGAGCCGCTCGGGCTCGAGCGCGGTCCCGAGTACGCGCCGCAGATCATCCACTCCATCGAGACGGGGACGCCCCGGATGGTCTACGGCAACGTCCGCAACGGCGGCTCGATCGACAACCTGCCGGATGACTGCTGCGCTGAAGTGCCGTGCCTGGTGGACCGGGCGGGGGTCCAGCCCACTCACGTGGGGAGCCTGCCGCCGCAGCTCGCCGCGCTCAACCGGCTGTACCTGAACGTCTGTGAGCTGACCGTGCGGGCCGCGCTCGAGGAGCGCCGCGACCTGGTATACCAGGCGGCGCTCCTCGACCCCAGCACGGCCGCCACGCTGTCCATCGACGAGATCGTCCGCGTGTGCGACGAGCTGATAGACGCCCACGGTGTGCTGATCCCGGCCGGGATCAGCGGCGGCTGAGCCACCAGGTCACCCGGCCGGGCAAGGCTGCCTGACCCGCTACCCGCCCGCACCCGGCACGTTCAGGAGCGTGTCCGACTGCTGCGCCGCCTGGTTGAGGGCGGCCGCCGGGGCGGCCCGGCCAAGCAGCACCGACGCGATGCCATTGCCGAGGGCGTCAACCACGCGCGGCCACTGCGGCAGCGTGGGCATCGCCTCCTTGGCGTTGACGAGATTCGCGGCCATCGGCCCAATGCCCGGCCACTTCTTCAGGTACTCCTTGTAGCCCGGCAGCTTGAGGATGGACGGCCGGATCGGGAGCGAACCGGATCCGATCGACCACGTCAGCTCCTGCTGCGGCGCCGTCAGCCACTCCAGGAACGTGATGGCGGCGGCCTCCCGCGCGGAGCCGTTATTGAAGATGACCCAGTTGTCGGGGCCGGACACGGTCTGGTGGCTGGTGGTCACGGCCGGCAGCGGCACATCGGCCCAATCGACCTTCGCCTGGTTGAGCACCGGGACCTCCCATGGGCCGCTGACGAACATCGCCAGATGCCCGCTCGTGAACAGCGGTTCGGCCTTCGATGCCGTCGGGTCCAGGTACACCGAATGGTCGACGGTCGCCATCTGCTGCCAGAGCGTCAGGTTCGCTACCCCCGCCGCTGAGTTGAACAGCGCCTTCTTGTGGTCGGGCGAGAGGATCTGCCCGCCGCGCTGCCAGAGGCCCGGGAAGAACCGCCAGGACGTGTCGAGCGTGTCCCCGCCGGTGGGGTAGTTCACGCCGTAGATGTGCTGGGCCGGATTGGTCATCTTCTTCGCGACGGCGCGGAACTGGTCCCAGGTCCAGTTGGGGGACGGAGCGGGGACGCCGGCCGCGGCGAACAGCTTCTTGTTGTAGATCACCGACAGGTTGTCGATGAGGGCGGGGAACCCGATGACCTTGCCTCCGGGCGCTACGATCTGCTGCGACGCCGGGTAGAAGTCGTTCCAGTTGTATCCCGGCGAGTGGATGATGTTCGCCAGGTTCACGGTCTTGCCGCTCTGGGCGATGTTGGCGGCGTAGGACCCGTAGATGTACGCGACGTCGGGAGCGGTCCCGGCCGCGAGCGCCGTCGTGACCTTCGGCAGGAGATCCCCGGTGGACGTCCCCCCGGAGCTCGCCTGCACCACGATGTGCGGATGCGAGGCGTTGAAGGAATTGACGAGCTGCTGCATCACCTTGTCTGTGGGCGGGGTCTGGGCATGCCAGAACTGGAGCGTGACCGTCCCCGTCGGGCTGCCCCCCGAGGGAGGGGCCGAGCCCGATCCCGACGACCCCCCGCATGCGGCTACTGCCAGGGTCAACGCCGCGATCCCCGCCAGCGCTATTCGCTTCATCTTGGTCTCCTTGCTTCGTCAGCCCCGGCTGCCGCCGGGTCATCCCTTGACGGCTCCGGTGATCGCCTGGATGAACCGGCGCTGGCCGAAAAGGAACACGAGCAGCACTGGCACCGTGGTCAAGACCGTGCTGGCCATAATTTGCGACCAGTGGGTTATGTGCTCACCCTGGAACGTGGTGAGGCCCACCTGCACGGTGAACCGACGGCTCGACGTGATCGCGATCAGCGGCCAGAACAGGTCGTTCCACGCGTAGATGAACGTGATGATGCCGAGGGCAGCCAGGGCCGGCTTCGCGAGCGGCAGCACGATCTTCCAGAAGACCTGCAGGCGGCTGCAGCCGTCGATGCGCCCGGCCTCCTCGAGCTCTCTGGGGAACGACTGGAAGAACGAGTACATGAGGTAGATGCCCAGCGCGGATGTCAGCTGCGGCACGATGAGCGCCCCCAGCGTGTTGATGAGCCCGATGTCGTGGAAGATCACGAAGGTGGGGATCACCGTCAGCTGGAACGGGATGAGGGCCGTCGCGAGCAGCAGGATCAGCATCACGGACGACCCCCGGAACTGGATGCGCGCGAACGCGTAGCCGGCCAGGCTGCACAGGACCAGCTGGGCGATGACCGCGGCGCCGGAGACGATCAGGCTGTTCAGGAACCAGTAGGGGAAGTCCGAGCTGGCCAGGACGGCCGAATACCCCCCGGTGTACAGGTGATGAGGCCATATCGACGGGGGGAGGTGGTTGATCTCGGTGTCGGTCATGAACGACGTGAGGACCATCCAGACGAACGGCAGGACCATGATGATCGACAGGGGCAGCAGGATCAGATGCCAGCGCTGCGGCAGGTGGCGCCGCCAGCCGCTCCGGCGCATCCGCCGCTCAGCCTCCTCGATCCGGGCGCGATGCAGCGCCATGTCGAGGCCGGGCCCGGGCCGCAGGACCTGCTCGCCGGTCACAGCGTGACCCTCCGCCTGCGGCCGTATGCGAGCGCGGCCACGGTCACGATCAGGCTGGTGAAGAACAGGACGTAGGCGACGGCCGCGCCGTAGCCGGCCGTGAAGAAGTTGAACGCCAGCTCCCAGATGTAGTAGACGAGCGTCAGCGTCGAGTTGAGGGGCCCTCCCCTCGTCGTGGTGTACACGAGGTCGAAGAACTGGAACACGTCGATGAGGCCCCACACCAGCAGGAAGATCGTCACCGGCCGGACGGTCGGCACGGTGACGTGCCAGAACTTGGCCCAATTGCCCGCGCCATCGATCGACGCTGCCTCGGAGACCTCCTGGGGGATGTCCTGGAGTGCCGCGAGGTATATCACGATGTTGAAGCCGAACTGGGTCCAGAAGTACACGATCGCCAGCACGATCAGGGCCTGGGAGGGGTCCTGGAGAAAGCCCTGGCGCGGCAGCCCCACCGCCTGCAATCCGGCATTCACGATCCCGAAGTCGGGATCGAAGATGAACCCGAACAGCAGGCCCTCGGCCGCCGCCGACGCGACGAACGGCACCAGGAAGCAGGTGCGGTAGAAGCCGATGAGCTTGATCTTCCGGTTCAGCAGGATCGCCACGCCCAGCCCGGCAACGAGGCCGACCGGCAGGTACATCACAGCGAGCAGAAGCGTGTTCGTGAATGCCTGGCGGAGCGTCGGATCCTTGGCCAGGGCGGCGTAGTTCGCGAACCCGACGAAGTGGCCCGCCGACAAGAGATTCGAGTCTGTGAGAGACAGGTAGCCCGCCCAGATCATCGGGATGAAGGACAGGCCGAGCACGATGAACACGGACGGGCCCGCGAACGCCCAGCCGGCGATGTTGCCCGAGCGGCGGATACGGCGGTTGGCATCCCGGGCGATGGTGGCTTCGTCGATGGTCGTGGCCATCAGCCCTCCACCGGCTCACGTGGGTCTACGAGCGCGGCGCGGACGGGGCTGGGACACCGTCGCGGTCCGGGAGCCCTCGTCGTCGCTTTTGCTTTCGTTCTCGCTCGGATGTGCGGATATTAGAACACACTCGTGCGCTCTGCAAGGCCGCTTCTGGTCGTTCGTATTGCTGTCCGAGCGATCCGGACAGTAGATTCGCCTGGCTGCACCCCAGCCCCGGCCAGCCCCGTCACCTGGCCCGTTCGGTCTCCCTCGCCCCGCGCTGAGCCCGGCAGATCACAGTGATCCTCCTCGTCGCCCTCACCCCGCCCGGACATTGCGGCGATCGGCGCCGAGGTCCAGGTGATCGGGGTCGCGGGCGTCCCCGGCGAGGAGGTGAGATCCGCGCTCCGCGCGCTGGAGTTGCGGCGGCGTTCACGCGGGTCAGTGGCGAGGCCCGGAGGACCCTCGCCGTGGTCGACACCATCCGTGGCGACACGCATTGTTCAGCAGCCGGGCCGCCGCAAAGCCAGGCCACCTACACGATCGTCGCGCACTTCGCCACCGGGCAGGACATGGACGCGTGGCTGTCCAGTGACGCCCGGAGCCGGCTCGTGGCCGAGGCTGGTCTGCATTCCGCAGTCAGCTGCGCACCCGGTACCTGTCCGGGCTGGAGGGCGGCTGGCCCCACCGGGGTCTCCGGTGGGGCCAGCCGCCGGCCCACTGGAAGATCGTTGTCATCTCGGTGGCCGGGATCGTGCCGCTGCTGGAGGCGGTCACTTACCTGCTCGCGCCGCATCTGGCCGACCTGCCCACCTGAGGCCGGGCGCTCGTCTCCGCCGCCATCCTCATCCCGCTGATGCAGTACGCGGTGATGCCCGTCCTGAAGTCCCTGCGCGCCGGCCACGCGTCGCTGGTCGGCGCGTTCGTCCAGGAGGCCGACGGTGAGCTGATGCTCCACGGCCTGGTCATCCCCGAGCGCGCATACGGCCGCCACGGCACCCGCGCCCTCCATCAGCCCCGGCGTACCCGCAAACTGCTCCTGCACCGCAGCGAGATCGACAAGATCATCGGGAGGCTGGGCGACGCCGGAGTCACGCTCGTGCCGCTGTCGCTGTACTTCACCGGCGGCTGGGTGAAGGTGGAGATCGCCCTGGCGCGCGGCCGGCGGTCCTTTGACAAGCGGCAGGTGATCGCCCAGCGGGACGCCGACCGGGAGATTGCCCGCGAGCTCAGCGATCGGCTGCGGGGCCGGCGGCGGGCCCGCGGGTCGAGCTGAGAGGCCGGGAGAACGGATAACCGCCCGATTGACCTGATCCGCGATCATCTCCGCGCCGAGGCCGTCCCCTGAATCCGCCGGACCAGCCCGGTAGGACGCCGGGAGCTCATATCCATCTGCACCGCAGGCGATTACGGGCGCAGCCACTGCGCATAGGAGCTGGATTCATCCGGGCCGGGTTGCGCGCCGCCTGGCAGGGCCTGGGCGAACACGAGCGTGGCGGTGGCCTGGAGTTGGCCGCGGAGCAGGTCGTCGGGGCCGGTCGCCTCGAACCCCAGCGTCCACCAGTCCTGGCCGCCGGTGCGGACCTCGGTGAGTTCCACCTCACACCCCCGCTCATCGCCCAGCCTCCCGCCGAGCGCCACCATCTGCCCGCCGGCCGATGAGAACCGGCTGATCCGCCGCCTCTTGCGGACTGGCCGCCAGCCGGCCGGGCCGGCGCGGTGCTGGCTGAGTGGGCGGAAGGGAAACGACCACTTCTGCCAGGACTCCATCTGCCCGCGGGCGTGGCCCGCCACCTCCAGCATCCCCGGGCTCCCACGGAACATCTTCACCTCCAGCGCCCCACCCCCGCGGACCTTCACCGACAGCCCGGGCAGCGGCGGATCCAGCAGGTAGGCGTCCTCGCGTGACTCCTCCACAGCTGGGAACCGCCCGAACCATCGGGCCACCGCAGCCGCCAGCTGGTCCGGGAAGATCCAGCGCACCTCAAGGCTGCGGACCCCTTCGCCGACCGGGCTGTCAGGCGGTTCAGCCGTAATAGCCATACGTTTCTGTCCTTGCCTTCTTGCCTTGCCGGTGCCGTGCTACCAGGTCAGCTCAGCCGGATCAGGCCGCTGATGGCCAGGTAGGCGCCCAGGATCAGGGCGGTGTAGGCCATGAGCTGCCGGGCGTGGGCCAGCAGCCAGTCTTGGGTGTGCTTGAGCGCCGCCTTGGTGGCCTCGGGCCTGAGCTCAAGGAACACGAACGGAATGATGATCAGCGCGAACTCGATGAGGACGAAGACGACGACGACGGCAACCTGGGTCACGGTGGAGGATTTGCTGGTGACCAGATTGTGCAGCGCGGTGAGGTAGGCGGCGCCCGGGATGCCGATCAGCGCGCCGACGAGCATGGCGGGCCCGAGCCGGGGCTGAGCCAGCGCCCGCTGTGCCCAGCCGTCTTTTTTCTCCTCCTGCGGCTTCTGTGGCTGCCCGCCCTCGGCCGGCACTGCCGCCTTCCGCCGGCCGTGCAGGCGGCCCGTAGCGACCAGCCCGCCGGCGGCAAGCAAGAGCAGGCCGATGGCCAGGTTGACGCCCGCGCTCACCGTCCTTCTGGGCAGTGATGGCATCGCGCGGTGGTCTCCTTCGGCGGGGACGACTGGCTGGTGAGCGAGTATATGGAATCGGAGTTCTTGTCGCGGATCTCCGTCCGGCAGCGGGCGTTCCTGACCCGGACCGCGGTGCTGGAGCGCATGGGCGGGCCGCTGTGTGATGCGGTGCTGGAGATGGGCGGGTCGGCTGCGGTCCTGGAGGAGCTGGCAGGGTCGAACTTGCTGCTGGTGCCGCTGGACCGGCGGGGGGAGTGGTACCGCTACCACCACCTGTTCCGCGACATGCTGCTGGCGGAGCTACGCCACTTGGAGCCCGGCCTGATACCCGTCCTGCGGCGCCGCGCCGCCGGCTGGTGCCTGGACAACGGCATGCCCGAGGAGGCACTGGAGTACTGCATGGCAGCCGGGGACGTCGATGGGGCCGCCCGGCTGGTAGGGCAGCTGGTGGTGCCGGCCTACCGGCTGGGCCGGGTCACCACTATCCAGCGGTGGTACCGGTGGCTGGAGGATCGCGGCGGGATCGAGGGACACCCGATGACCGCGGTGCTGGCCTCGTTCTTCTCCGCGCTGATGGGCAGGCCAGTTGATGCCGAGCGGTGGGCCGACGCGGTCGACCGCTGGCAGTACGGGGATCCGGGCCGGCCCGATGACCCTGTCACCGAGGCATGGGCCATCATGGTCCGCGCTGTCCTGTGCCGGCGCGGGGCCGAGCGGATGCGCGCTGACGCCGACGAGGCCGTGCGCAGGTTCGCGGCAGGGAGCTTCCTGACGCCGAGCCGCCGGCGGGGGCGCCGAACGTGCTGCTGGTGCTGATCGATGACGCCGGTTTTGGCAACCCCGCCACCTTCGGTGGCCCGATTGCCACGCCGAACTACACGCGTATTGCCGAGGGCGGCCTGAAGTACAACCGCTTCCACGTCACGGCGCTGTGCTCCCCGACGCGGGCGGCGCTGCTGACCGGGCGGAACAGCCACACCGTCGGTGTCGGCTCGGTCGGGTGAGTTCGCGGGCGGGTTCCCCGGGTATTCGGCCACTCTTCCGCGCGATTGCGCGCCGCTGCCTCGTATCTTGCGGGACAACGGGTACAGCACCGCGGCGTTCGGCAAGTGGCACCTGACGCCCGACGGGCAGCAGGGCCCGGCCGGGCCGCTTGACCGCTGGCCGACCGGCTGGGGGTTCGACTATTTCTACGGCTTCCTCGGCGGCGGGGCCAGCCAGTGGGATCCGTGCCTGGCTGAGAACCAGAAGATCTTCGGAACGGAGCCGGAGTACTACGACAAGGAGAACCCCTACTTTTTCCCGGACGCGATGGCCGGCAAGACGATCGAGTGGCTGCACGGCGTCCGGGCGCAGGATGCGCGCAAGCCGTTCTTCGTCTACTTCTCCACCGGCTGCAGCCACGCCCCCCATCACGTTGCGAAGGCCTGGGCCGACAAGTACAAGGGCCAGTTTGACCAGGGGTGGGACAAACTACGGGAGGAGACCTTCGCGCGGCAGAAGGCGCTCGGCGTGATCCCCGCCGATGCCGAGCTGACGCCCAGGAACGAAGCGTTCCCCGCCTGGGACGGCATCCCGGACAAGCTCAAGGCTTTCTACGCCCGCCAGATGGAGGTGTACGCGGGCTTCTCCGAGAACGCCGATCACAACGTGGGACGCGTGATCGACGCGATCGACGCGATCGACGAGCTGGGCGAGCTCGATAACACGGTGATCATCTGGATCTGGGGTGATAACGGCGCCAGCATGGAGGGCACCGTCACCGGATCGTTCAACGAGCTGACTATGCAAAACGGCATCCCGCTGACCGACGAGATGCAGCTCCAGCTTTCCGACCGCTACGGCGGCGTCGACGCCTGGGGCGGCGAGCTGATGGACCCGCACTACAGCGCGGCGTGGGCGTGGGCCGGCAACACCCCGTTCCAGTGGGGCAAGCAGGTGGGCTCGCACCTGGGCGGCACACGGAACCCCATGGTCATCCACTGGCCGGAGCGTGTCACCGATGTTGGCGGGCTCCGCTCGCAGTTCACGCACGTCACCGACGTCGCGCCAACCATCCTCGACATCGCCGGCATCCCCGTCCCTACGTCGGTGGACGGGATCGACCAGGAGCCGATGCACGGCGTGACATTCACCGGCACGCTCACTGATCCGTCGGCGCCCGAGCGGCACACCCAGCAGTACTTCGAGACCATCGGCAACCGGGCGATGTACAAGGACGGCTGGTGGCTGGCGATGCGGACCCCGCGGATCCCGTGGGTCCTCACACCCCAGGCCCTGAAACCGTACGCGCCCGGCGTGTGGGACCCGGACAGCGATCCGGTCGAGCTGTATTACCTGCCCGACGATTACAGCCAGGCGCACGATCTGGCGGCCGGGCATCCGGAGAAGGTCGCCGAGCTGAAGGAGCTTTTCTGGGCCGAGGCCGAGCGGTATAAAGTGCTGCCGCTGCTGGCGACCATGTCCACCTTCTTCGGCATGCTGCCGCCGCTGCCAGAGCACGCCAGGTTCGAGTTCCGCGGGGACGTCCAGAACGTGCTGTCGGGGATGATCCCGCGGATCTACAACCACTCCTACACGATCAGCGCCGACCTCGTCGTCCCGGAAGGCGGCGCCGAAGGGGTGATCGTGGCCGAGGCCGACCATCTGGGCGGGTTCTCGTTCTTCGTCCAAGGCGGCAAGCTCACCCACACCTACTCCATGATGGGCGTGTTCATCTACCGGCAGCAGGCCGAGGAACCGCTGCCAGCCCGGGAGGTGAACGTCCGGATGGAGTTCGCCGCCGATGCGCCCAAACCCGCCACCGGCGGTGAGGTGACCCTGTTCATCGACGACCGCCCGGTGGGCAAGGGCCGCATGGACCACACCGTCCCGGTCCGCTTCTCGGGCTATGCCGGCATGGACATCGGCCGCGACAACGGCGGGGTGGTCGATCGCAGCTACGAGGACAAGAAGCCGTTCCCGTTCACCGGCACGATCAAGAAGGTGGTCTTCGACGTCAAGCCACACCTGACGGACGAGGACGAACAGCAGTTGCACGAGGCTGCCCACCACGGGGACACGGCACACGCGCTCGCCGAATGAGGCACACTCACCGCGCTTGAGGAGGATTTCCCGATGAAGTTCGACGACGAGACGACCGATGTACTGATCGGCGGTTACATGTCGAAGCAGGCCGCCATGCAGGACTACGAGGCGGTCCTGGCTTGCGGTGGCTACCTGCACGGCGCGGTGGTGGTCAGTAAAGACCTCAAGGGCAACCTGTCGGTAGAGCAAACCGATCACATGGTCCGCGAGGGCGCCGCGGGGCTGGGCGCGGTCGGGTTCGCGGTGGGGCTATTCGCGCCGCCGCTGCTCGCCGCGACCGCGGTCGGCGCGGTGATCGGCGCCGGGGCCGGCAAGCTGCTGCATCACAGGACCGCCAGCAAGCTGGAGGAGCAGGCCGGGGCAACCATACCGATTGGCGGCGCAGGGCTGATCGTCGCCTTCCCGCACTCCGCGGCCGCCAAAGTCGTACCCAGCGTGACCCGTGCCATCAAGAAGGTGGTGGGCGAGGCCGAAGGCCACCACGTGCAGGCCCTCAAGGGCGCGATCGCCGACGCCCAGCAGAAAATGGCCGAAAGCGGCGCCTGACTTGAAGTGGGCTTTGGTGATGATCCACCCGGCCTGCTCAGGCGAAGCTCGGAGAAAGGACTTCCCCAGCATGAGGTGCGATGGTGCCTTCACAGTGGATGACTTATATGTAGGTCGGACGGTGAGATTCCAGGAGATACCCTGCGGAGGCTGGCGGTGATCGACGAAGGCTTCGTCGAGGACCAGGCCCGGGATCGGGCTTGACCCAAGTGCTCGAACTCCTGCAGGGCGTGCAGGACGTGGGACTGGTTCCAGATCAGCGTGCGGTCCAGACTTCACACCAGGCCATTAACCCAGGTCGAGAGCTCCCTGATCGCGCTGCGCACGGTGTTGAGGGACGCATGGTGCTGCTCCCGAATATAGCTAGGCCTGGGCGAGGAGAACTTGCCGATCATCGCGACGACGAATTCCCGGCCGGGTTGTTCCGCCACCGGCACGAACGCTTCCTCTGCCTGGTCGGCGGACAATGTCTGGGGGGCGGTGGCCCCGCCGGGCCGGTACCGGGCGCTGATCCGGGCCGGGAGGGCACGGACCCAGCCCATCAGCTGCGTGGCCGGGATGGCCTGGGTCACCTGCCCCGGGTCCAGCGCCCGGACCGCCCGGTAGGCGGCCTCGGCGGGGTATCCACGACGACAGCGTGGAAGTTCCGCGCGTCGAACTGGGACAGCTGGGCGTCGATCAGCAGTTCCTGGGCCGCCTGCGTGCTGCGGCTTAGGGCTTCGCTTGTCATGGGACATCTCTCGTAGAACCGCCCGCTGCCGGGGCTGGCGGCAGATCACGGTCAGCGGCCTGCGGGCTGGAGTGCGGCGTGGAGGAAAGCAGTGACCCGGGTCTGCCAGGCGGCCGGGTTGGCGGTCAGGCCGCCGGTGTGCCCGGCGCCGGGGGCGACCCAGACCTGCACTGAGGCGGGGGCAGCCGCCTGGAACCACCTGGCGGCGACGGGCTCGTCCGGCATCGCGCCACCGGCGATGATCAGTTCAGGCCGGGGAGCAGCCGCGCGGATGGCGCCAGGAATACTCATTGGCGGCCGCGCGCCACTGAGCAGCCCGGCTGCGGTGTACATCACCCAGTCCAGGCCCCGCTGGGCCAGGCCGTCCGGCCCGTGCGGCAACCAGCCGTGGTCAGCCAGCCCGGTCACGCCTTCGGCGACCACCGTGCGGATCCGCGGGTCGGAGCCCGCGGCGACCAGGGCCTGCTCGCCGCCCATCGACAGGCCGAGCACGGCAATCTTCCCGGCCCTCACATCTGGCTGGCGTTCCAGCCACGACACCGTTGCGGTGATGTCCCGGTTGCCGTACCAGCCGAAGTCCATGGCGTGCCCGCTGCTGCGGCCTTGGCCGCGGGTATCGACCAGCAGGGCGCCGTAGCCGTACCGGGCCAGCACCGCGGCGTGGCCGACCAGCGTGGACCGGGTCGAGCCGGCGCCGGGCACCAGCACGACGGCGGCCCCGTTGCGCGAGGGCACGTACCAGGCGGCCAGCGGCACGCCGTCGCTGGTGCGCAGGATGACGTCCCGGTAGGCCAGCCCGCGGCTGGCCGGGGTCAACGGCTCCCGGGTATCGGGGAGCCGGTTGGTCGCGTTGACCGCTATGGTCAGCGGGAACAGCACGAACACCAGAAATGCCAGGGCAGCGGGGACGGCCAGGAGCCGCCACCAGCCCGGGACAGCGCGAACGAGCAGCACGCCGCCCAAGCCCACCCGGATGACTCCGGCTACCAGCGCTACCAGCGCGGCGAGCAGGGCGACCGATACGCCGGCCCTCGCCTGCGCGCTGGCGATACCAGCCCCGGTGACGGTTCCGGCGATCCCGGCGACCAGCGCCACTGCACCACGCCCGGCCCGCCCGGAACCGGACATCAGCCATGCCGCCAGGCCAGTCATGGCCGCCGCAGCCGCAGCACGCACCGCCCGCCCCAACGGGGAACCGTCCGCGGCGAGCAGCACCGCCACAAGTGCCACGCCTTCGGCAGTCAGCAACACAGGCCCCAGCCGGGCTCCCAGCGCCCGGCGATGCCTGCTCCCCGGCAGCAGCGCCGGAGCCTGCGCTTGCATTGCCATAACGACGCACCGTCCCTCAGGCACACGAACCAAGCTGGTCTCTCCAGAGTCTTCCGCCAGCCGGCCGGCCCCAGGGCACATGGTCCCGCTCCCGGAGGCCGATCGGGCAGCCAGACCGCTTCCCGGGTTCGAGCCGCCACCTGTCAGCGGAGGTCGGGGCGGAGGTCCCTCCGAGGCGGGCCCGAGGACCCGGGCACCTCAGGCCCGCGCGGTGAGAACGTGGGGAGTGCGGGCAGGGAATTGGACGCTGCTAGGCCCGTCGCAATCAGGGGGTGCGGCCATGGCGACCAGGACCAGTCACGATCTGGATAGCAGAAATTCAGCCCGGATGGCCGGCCTGAGCGCGGGCCGGCGGGCAGGCAGTCCCTCGACTGGTGCGCAGGTGTGGCGGGCCGTCGCCCGGCGGTCGTTCGCCATCCTCAGCTACGTGACCCCGGCCGGGGAGCCCCGGTCCAGCGGCGTCGTGTACAAGGCTGCCGGCCATTGTCTGGTCGCCGCTGTGGCGCCAGACAGCTGGAAGGCAAAGCACATCGCGGCGAACGGCCGGATCGCGGTGACGGTGCCGGTGCGCCGGGGCGGGATCCTTTCTCTCGTGGTGCCCATCCCTCCGGCGACCATCAGCTTCCACGGGACGGCCGTGGTACACCCGGCCGGCTCACCTCAAGCACTTTCGCTCCTCGGCGAACTGCGCTCGCTGGTCCCGCCGGACCGGAGGACAGTGGCCACGGTCATCGAGATCCTCCCACAGGGAGCGTTCCGCACCTACGGCCTCGGAGTCTCCCTACGCGCGATGCTCGACCCGGCCGCCGCCCAGGCCCGTGTGCCGATCGCACCCGAAGACAGCGCGCCCGACGGCCAGGGGATGGGGGCATGAGCATGGCAACCGTCGCCGGCATGTGGCATCCAGCCGGCGTTCCTCTCCCCGGAGGACTGTCATGAGCGACATGCAATCGCTGGCTGAGCGTCAGCCGGGGTATGGGGCACCCCGGCCCTGCCTTGCTGCTCCTGCTCGGCTGGTACAAGGACAACACCAGGTGCACAGTCGGCTTCCGGGGCACCGACCTGGGCACCTGGTCCTCGTCGTGCCCGCGCTGGCGGTGTCGGTGGTGCTGGGGTGGATCCGTTCTGTCCATGCGGCGGCTGGACAGGGACATCCACAGGGGCTTTCGCCTCTAGACGAGTGGCCGCGCGAGCGCAGCGACCACAGCCCGGTCGGCCCAGTCCGGTTTCGGGCGGGCGGCCTGACGGCGCAGGACCGCGATCTCATGCCGCAGTACCAAGATCTCTACGTCTTTGGATGCGTCGCTGCGGACGAGCAGCGCCACCCAGCCGAACAACCGGATCATGAGCAGGTAGAGGAGGCGAATAAGCACGACCGCCGAGGATAGAAGCCCAGGTCAGGTGCTCTGCCCGAGTTCTGGCACGCCACAGGGGTGATCACCTCGGCCGGCGCCGTACTGGCGGGCACCTTCGCCGCGCTGGCGACGCTGCCTGTCACCTTCCTGGCCGAGCTGGGCTTCGCCGTGGCGTTCGGCGTGCTGCTGGACACCATCGTTGTCAGGTCAGTCCTGGTCACCGCCCTCAACCTCGACCTCGGCCGCTGGGTCTGGTGGCCCAGCAGGCTCGCCCGCGAGCCAGCCACCGAAGCGGACATAACCGTCGAACCGACAGCCGTAAGCGGATGAGCTCGCCGTTCCCCGTTGGGCGGGCCAGTGGGCGCTGGGCCGCCCAAGCCAATCAGCCCGGCGGGCGAGAACGCAGGGATCTGGAGGTCACGGGGGTGCTTGCGCGAGTCGGAGCCGCTTCTGGATCCCGTCTGCGTCTAGCTGGCCTGAGGCCACGGACATGGTCAGATCGAATGCTTCGTCGTCAGTCAGGTCCAGGACATAGCCGTTGATCCGCAAGAACACCACTGTGGCCAGCAGGGCGAGCCGCTTGTTGCCGTCAACGAGTGCGTGATTGCAAGCCAGCGAGTGCATGAGCGCGGCTGCCTTTCCCGTCAGGGCGGGATATGCTTCCTGGCCGAAGAAGCTGGCCTGCGGGCGGTGACAGGCTGAATCGAGCAGGCCAAGGTCCCGGACGGGGCCGGCGCCCAGCGCGTTCACCAGGTCCAGCAGATCCTCCAGGCTGAGGTATTCGGTGCCCGGCGCCGGATCAGTCACGCGTGGCCGAGCTTGTCCAGGACGTCGCCCCATCGGTCGAGCATTTCGGCAGTGGCCTCACGCACGCGATCGGTGTGCGCGAGCTCGCGGGCGCTGCGCCGGATCGCGCGCAGGGCAGCCTCGTGGAGGGAGACGTGCTCTGCCTCGGCCAGCGCCTTCAGCAGTGCGCTGTCTTCGTCGTCAAGCCGCAGATTCATGGCCATGACGACATGGTACCAAAGTGGTACTACGTCGAACCCCGCCCGTGCGCAACCCCCGGAATGCCCGGCCGGACGGATGTTTGTCGGCGAGTCAGGCTGCCCTGCCCCGGGCTGGGAGGCGGTGAGGTTGCGGGGAGTGGTGAGGGCCCGGCCTTGGTGTTGCTCAGATTGCCGGCTCTTTGTGCCCCGCGGGACGAGTATCGCCAGGCGTCTTGATGCGGCTGGGGCGATCAGTTTGCCGTCACGACGTTTGGCGGCCAGCTTTCGCTTGAAGTACCCCTGCGTGGGCGGGTAGAGCCGGAACCCGGGCTACCAGAAACAGCCGGGTACCGCAAGAGAGATTGCCCCTATCGCGTGACTGTTATCGGCCGAATGATGTTAGTAAACGACTGCGAGGAGGCTGGCGTCATGAGTATGGCCGATCGTCCGGCGGGCGAGCCCGAACGACCGGGCCCTCGTCGGCTGACCCGATCCAGGACTGACCGCATGATCGCCGGCGTGTGTGGCGGCTTCGCGGCATACAGCGGCATCGATGCGAACATTGTGCGGTTGGTGATGGTCTTGCTGGCGGTGTTGGGCGCCGCAGGTGTAGTGCTGTATCTCGTCGCGTGGGCGATCATCCCGCTAGAGGATGTCGAGGACGTGACTGGCAACGGTACGCCGTGACCAGCTTCTGGCTGGAGGCCAGTGGGACGCGCGCCCGGCCGGAACGGAATCTGGGATGTCCGGTTAGATCCAGATCGCCCTGACGGGCTGCCCACGGTGGATGAGACTGGGCAGGTGTGCTGTCCGCTGACGTCGGCTCTCCTTGGCCCGTTTAGGCCGTCGGTTAGATTGACGCGGGAGCCCTGAATGTGCCGGGTGTTTCCCGGTTGCCGCTGCGAGCGCGGGTACTAGTGTCTTTGATCTTGATGGGCTTCGCGGGCAGCGCACCTGATCATCCTGGCCAGATGGGAAAAGGGGTGCCGGGGATGCAGGTGCTGTATGAGCGGTGCGCGGGGATCGATGTGCGCACAAGGACCAAGTGACGGTGGCAGTCCGCCTGCCCGGCCCGGGTCCCGCGGGCGGGAGACGAAGGTACGCAAGTTCGATGCGTTCTATGGGGTGCTGCGGGAGATGGCACGCTGGCTGGCGGCGCAGGGCGTGACCCACGTGGCGATGGAGGCGACCGGGGTCTACACGATGCCGGTGTATCACGCGCTGCTGGAACCCGGGCGGTTCGGGCGGGTGCTGGTGTGCAACGCCGCGCATGTCAAGAACGTCCCGGCCGCAAGACCGACGCGGTCGATGCGGACCGATCCCGGCTATTTGCGGGAACTCGTCGCCTTCTGGGCCGACGGGTTCGACTGGCGAGTGGCGGAGCGGGCGCTCAACGCCTACCCGCACTGCGTTGCCGAGGTTGCCGGGCGGCGGGTGCACTTCGTCCACGTGCGCGGCAAGGCCCCCGAAGGGTCGTCGTCCCCGCTGCCGCTGATCATGACGCACGGATGGCCGAGCAGCTTCGTGGAGATGCTGCAGGCCGCCCGGCTGCTGGCCGACCCGGCCAGCAATGGCGACGACCCCGCTGACGCCTTCGACGTGGTCATTCCCTCGCTGCCCGGTTTCTTGTACTCCGAACTCCCGCACGGGCCGTTCACCCGCCGACGCGTCGCCGAGCTGTGGCATGAGCTGATGAACCCAGGCCCTGGGCTACCGGCGTTTTGGAGCTTTCGGCGGGGACATCGGTGGCGGGGTGACGCAGTGGCTGGGCGCCCTGTACCCGCGCGAGGTCGCCGGTGTCCACATCACCTCCGCGGTCGTCACAACCGACTTCAGGAACCAGCCGCCGACCGCGGCGGAGCGGGCCTACCTCTACGCCCGCGACGTCTACGACGCGGGCGACCAGGGCTACAGCGAGATCATGTGCACCCGCCCGGACACGATCGCGGCCGCGCTGATCGACTCTCCGGCCGGGCTGGCCGCCTGGATCATCGACAAGTACCGCGAATGGAGCGACTGCCGGGGCGACCTGGAGAGCCGCTGGGACAAGGACACGCTGCTGACGGTGGCGACCTTGTACTGGGCCACCGCCACCATCGGCTCATCGTTTCGGCAGTACTACAACTACGCGCTGAACGAGCCCGTCCCGCCGATCACCGTGCCGGCGGCGGTCACCTTGAGCAACGAGCCTGCCTACGCGACGTACCCCAGGAGCCTGGCCGAACGCGTCTTCGCCGACCTGCGCCACTGGAGCACTCCGGACCGCGGCGGGCACTTCATGGCGCACGAGGAACCCGGGCAGGTCGCAAGTGAGCTGCGCGCGTTCTTCCGGCCGCTCCGACTGGCAGGCTGATATCGCCCCGGGTCAGCCAGCGAACCTCAGCCCGGCCGGCCAGCCAACTCCCCGGCAGCTACCGGGCGCCGCTCCCGCCTTCAGCAGCGGAAGCGGCGGCGCCGGCCTTACGTGGGGCAAGGTGAGCCTGCTCGACCCGGCGACGGATGGCCGGTGACAGACAGGCTGCCTGGGCGGAGGCCTTCGGCGGGCGAGTTAGCCGGCGTTCCTGGCGAAGGCCCCTCGCCAGATCTTGAGGGAGCCGTTGCCGAGTGCGGCGGTGGCGTTGAGGACCCGGGTGTAGCCGTCGTCTAGGAGCATCGGCAGCGCTGGTCCGGCGGGCAGGCCGTTCGCGAAGGTCCTGGCGATCCAGGCTTGGACCCAGGCCGTTTCGTTCGTCCACTCGGCGGCGGCGAAGCCGGCCTGCTCGATCGAGGTGCGCAGTGAGCCGGCGGTGACGACGCGATGTCGGCCATCCGGAATTCGACGAGGTCGCGCAATCCGGCTCTGGCGGTCAGGTCGCGGGCGGCGTTGACGTGGGCCGGGGTGATGTCGATGCCGGTGACGCGGTTGCCGGTGCGGCGGGCGATCTGCCGCGCGGGCCCGCCGAATCCCGAGCCGATGTCCAGGGCCCGGTCGCCCTCGGCGAGCGCGAGGCCGCCGATGAGCAGGCCGACCGCATCGGCTCCGCCGATGCGGAACTGGTTGACGTTGTCCAGCGCGCCGCCGGCAGACGGGTCCAGATCTGGATGTTCGCTCAGGAGCCGTCCGATCGTCTGGCCGTCAGTCGTTTCTCCGTAGGTCATCGCACGAGGTCCTTTCCGCCGCTTGCGGTCGCCGCCAGTTCGGCTTGGTGGTGTTCAGGTCCGGGCATCCGCGGCGGCTGGGCGGGCAGGAAGACGGCGGCGAGCAGCGCGCCGGCGAGGGCGACGGCTCCGGCGACGACGCATCCGAGGCTGAGGCCGTGGTCGAAGGCGCTGGTGGCGGCCTGGTGGACGGCGGCGGCTGCGGTGGTGTGGCCGTGAGCGGCGAGCTGGCCGGAGACACCGAACGCTGCCCCGACGGACTGGCGGACCAGGTTCGTCAGGGTGTGCGGCCATGTCGCGGGAAGGGAGGCGGTAAGCCGCGAGGCGTACAGCGAGGCGTAGACGCTGCCGATGACGGCCACCCCGAGGGTGCCGCCGAGCAGGCGGGTCGAGTCGTTCACAGCGGAGCCGACACCGGCCTGGCGGGCCGGGACGGCCCCCATGATCGACTCGGTCGCGGGCGCGGACGTCAGGCCCATGCCCAGGCCGTAGACGACCATCTGGACGGCGATGATCCCGTAGCTGAATGTGGGCGTGATGTCTGCGGCGACCCAGAAGTAGAAGCCCGCCTGCAGGGCCAGCCCGGCGGTGACGATGATCTTGGTGCCGAGACGGACCGCGAGCCGGGTGCCGGCGGTCGATCCGACCGCGACGGAGATCGCGACGGGCAGCAGGTGCACGCCGGCGGACAGCGGGCTGTAGGCCCGGACGAACTGGAAGTACTGGGTCATCAGGAAGATGAACCCGGACAGGGTGAAGAACGCGACGGTGACCGAGGCGCTGGCGGCGCTGAAGCGCATGTTCGCGAACAGCCGCACGTCGAGCATCGGCTGATCGGTGCGGCGCTCGCCGGCGATGAATGCGATCAGCAGGACAGCGGCGCCGGCGAACCCGAGCAGCGGCGCCTCTGACGTCCAGCCCCGGCCCGGAGCCTCGATGATGGTGTAGACCAGCAGTCCCATGAAGCCGCCGGACAGGATCAGGCCCGGGAAGTCCAGGCGGTGCGGCACCGGGTTCTTCGAGCCGGGGACGAACCGCGCGGCCAGGGCGATGACGGCCAGCGACACCGGCCCGAGCGTGTAGAAGATGCTCGGCCAGCTGTAGTGCTCGAGCAGGAATCCGCCCACGATCGGCCCGAGGGCGATGGCCAGTCCGGCCGTGGCTCCCCACAGGCCGATGGACAGCGCCCGCTCCTTGCGGCTGGTGAACACCCCGGTCAGCAGCGAAAGCGTGGCGGGGAACGTCATCGCCGCCCCGAGGCCCATGACGGCCCGAGCGGCGATCAGCCCGGCTGGGGACGTGGCATATCCGCCGGCGAAGCTGGCCAGGCCGAACACCAGCAGCCCGGCCATCAGCATGCCCTTGCGGCCGAATCGGTCAGACAGGCTCCCGGAGGTCAGCAGCAGCGCGGCGAAGACCAGGTTGTAGGCGTCCACCACCCACTGCAACTGCGCGGTCGTCGCGCCCAGATCGCGGGTCAGTGTCGGCAGCGCCACGTTGACCAGGGTGGTGTCGAGATTGATTACGAACGACGCCATGAGCAAGGTGACGAGGACGAGCGGTTTCGAAGGCGCGCGAGTCATTCTCTTCTCCTCTATTCCGCGGCGGCAGCGAGCGGGGCGGTGGCCGGCAGCAGTGTCCGCGGCGCCCTGGCCAGCGCGCGCACGGACGTGATGTGCACGGCGAACAGCAGCGGCACGCCGACGGTCGGGACCAGCGCCAGCGGGAGCTCGCTGATCGGCGTGCCGGACGGGGTGACGTGGATCAGCTGGTATGCGGTGACGGCGCCAAGGGTCAGGGCCACGACCAGGTCGGTCATGCCGAACGCGTTGAGCCACAAGGCGGCGCGGCGGCCCGTGCCCCGCGCGAGCCTGAGCGCGACCAGCGGCGCGGCGATACCGGTGGCGATGTCACCCAGGCCCGCGGGCAGGGCGAACAGCGGGGGCAGATGGCCGAGGGCCATTATGAGCAGGAAGGCCACACCGTCCGCCACCCGGAACGAGTGCGGCAGCTCCAGACGGCGCACCATGCCCGGCGCGGTCAGGGCGCGCGCCACCACCGGGATCCGGCGCAGGGCCAGCAGCGTGCCGAAGAAGCCGGCCACCGCGACCGGCATCCACGGTACCCCGTGGCCGAGCCGCGTGTGATACCAGCCGTGACCCGCGATCACCGCGCTGGCGGTGAACCAGCCGCCGAGCACGACGGCCGCGCCCCCGGCGAGCAGCGCCGCGCGCCTTCGGCCCAGGCCGGCCCGCACCGCGCCGCCGTACAGCACGACGCAGGTCACAGCAAGGATCGCAATGACTCCGGCGATGGTGAGCGCCCATAGATAGGCGGGTGGGTCGTACATGACGTCCTCCTCTAGTTGATATCTACAGACTAGTATCTTGTAGATAGTATCTGTCAACTAGTATTATGAGGACATGACTCGGAACGTTCGTACCTACGACCACTTCTGCCTGGTCGCGCGCGCCCTGGAACGGGTCGGCGACAGGTGGAGCCTGCTGGTGATCCGCGACCTGCTCACCGGCGCCAAGCGGTTCACCGACCTGATGGACCGCCTCGGCGGGATCACCCCCAAGACGCTCAGCCAGCGCCTGCGCGAGCTTGAGGACGCCGGGATCGTGGCCGCCGACCGCGAGCCGGGCCGACGGGAGGTCTTCTACCGCCTGACACCGGCCGGAGCCAATCTCGAGCCCGTCATCGACGCGCTCAGCTGGTGGGGGCTGCGGCACGAATGGCGCTTGCCCCGGGCCGGCGAGCCGCTGCACGCCGAGCACCTGCTCCGCACCGTCACCCAGGCCATCGACCGCACCGCCGACGACCACGAGCCAGCCCGCTGGCACTTCCGGCTCGACGGCGCCGACTACCTGGTCGAAAGCGACGGCCGCCAGTGGTCCCTCACCGCCGGGGCCCCGCCCGCGCGGGCCGACGTCACGATCACCGCGACCACCCAGGCCCTGGCCGCCTTCATCTTCGCCCGCCCCGACCTCGACCTCGACATCACCGGCGACACCGAGCCCGTCCGGCGATTCCGGCAGCTGATCCGCACCGTGGCCACCATCGTGCCGCCCGTCTAAGGCCAGAACTGCGGGACCGGCGGTCCCGTACGGCACACCCTCAGAACCGCATGTTCTGTGCGCAGGCGACCTCCCGGGAAAACACCATTCCCAGCCGCACCGAGTCGGCAGGCGGGCTGATATTTCCGGTTCAGCCCCCGGAGGGTAATGCAGCCCGGTGCCAGATTCATCGGCGATCATGAAACTTCGCATAGATGTCCGCTGCCTGGCATCATCATGTACGTGCGCAAACGCACTACTTTCATGCGGAAGCGGAAGTTGCTGTGCGGCCCGGGGATATGCCCGGCGGGCTCTCCGTTGAGCCGGCCAAGTTGACGGTTGCCGGACTGCCTGGCCAGGGGTGGGGGAGTGCCGAGCGCCTAGCTTCTGAGACCTGCTCAGGCGGATCGGCGGTGCGCCAGGCAGCACGCACCGGTGGCCAGGGATGCAGGTTTCATCTCGGGCACGGCTGGTGCCAACGAGTTGTATAGAGGTCGCTGCTGGTCATAGGTGCAGGTCGGGGATCGTGCAGGCGGAGCGCGTCATGCTTCTTCCGTTGCCATCTCGGTGGGCTAGCTAGCCGTCAGCAAGTGTCTACGGACCACCTGACGCGTATCGCAGGCTGCAAGTATCGAACCTGGCCGATCCAGGGGCCGAGCGGCAGAATGGACGGGTGTATTCCGCCGGCTTCTTTGAGGATCGGTGGCCCGCTACCTGCACCCGTCGCTCAGCGGGGGGCTGCTGGCCGGTGGCGGGGGTTCGGGTCGTCTCGGTCGTAACTCGCCGGGAAGGGGGTGTCCCGTGCAGGCCAGACTGAGCGATGTGCCCGGGGCGGAACGCCAGGTGCTGGCCCCAGAGGCCGCGTGGCACACGCTTAGCGCCGAGGAGGTGCTGCGAGCCGAGGAGGCAGACCCGCGGCACGGCCTGAGCTCGGCGGAGGCGGCGTCGCGGGCCGGCCGGTTCGGTCCCAACACGCTCGCCGCAGGCAGGGCAGAGCCTCGCTGGCGCGCGTTCATTCGCCAGTACTCCGACCCGATGCAGATCGTCTTGCTAGTGGCCGGCCTGCTCAGCCTCTTCCCCCTCAGGCAGCTGGGCACCGGCCTTCTGCTGATTCTGCTGACGCTGGCTAACGCGGTTCTCGGCCTGCAGCAGGAGGGCGAGGCCGAGAGCGCCGTGGCCGTGCTCCAGCGGAGGTTGATCGTGACCGCCCGGGTGCGGCGCGATGGCCAGGAGGCGCAGATCCCCGCTGCACGTCTGGTTCCCGGCGATGTCGTCTCGATCGAGGCGGGTGACGTCGTTCCGGCTGACGGCAGGCTGCTCCGGGTGGCGATGCTGGAGGTCGCCGAGTCCGAGCTGACCGGGGAGAGCGTGCCGGTCTCGAAGGGCACGGCCCCGGTCGGGGAAGCCGACATGCCGCTGGGCGACCGGACCGGCATGGTGTACATGAACACCTCGGTCACCCGCGGGACGGGCGTGTTCGTGGTCACCGCGACCGGGATGGCGACCGAGGTCGGCCACATCTCGGGGATGCTCCAGGCGCAGCCGACGGTCAAGACCCCGCTCACCCGCCAGCTCGGCCGGCTCTCAAAGCAGCTCCTGCTGGTCGCGGGTGTCGCGCTGATCGCGTCGATGGCCGTGAACCTGTCTCGCGGCTATACCTTCAACGCGGTGTTGCCCGCCGCGGTCGCCTTCGCCATCGCGGCGGTCCCGGTGCAGTTGCCTCTGGTGGTGACGACGATCCTGGCGTGGGGCACCCGGGCTCTGGTCAAGGCCGGCGCCATCATGAAGCAGCTCCCTTCGACCGAGACCCTGGGGTCCACGTCCGCAATCAACACGGACAAGACCGGGACGCTCACGCTGAACCAGATGACCGCGGTCCAGATGACCGTCGCCGGGCACCGCTATGCGGCCGAGGGAAAGGGTTACTCGACCCACGGGCGCATCAACCGCGTCGCCGGACAGGCGGAGATCCCGCTGGACCAGTTCCTGATGCCGATGGTCCTCGCCTCCGACGCGGTGCTCAGCGATGGCGAGCTGATCGGCGACCCCACCGAGGGAGCCCTGGTCGTGCTGGCCGCGAAGGGCGGCATCGACGCCGTCTCGACCAGGCAGGTGTATCCGAGAATCGCCGAGCTCCCCTTCGATGCGGAGTACAAGCTCATGGCGACGTTCCACAAGATGACCGATGCGTCGGGGAAGGCGGTGATCCGCTGCTTCGTGAAGGGGGCGCCCGATCAGCTCCTGGCCCGGGCCGCCACGGTGCTGGATCCAGGCGCCGGGCCGGTTCCGCTCGACGGCCGTCTCCGCGAGCGGTACCTGGCCGATAACCACCGGTTCGCGGAAGAAGGCCTGCGGGTCATGGCCACCGCACGCAGGGATTTCAGCCCGGCTACCTTCGATCCGGGGGCTGAGCTGCTCCCGCTAGTGACCGATCTGGAACTGCTGGCTCTCGTCGGGATCGTTGACCCGCCGCGGCCCGGTGCCAGGGCATCGGTCGGGCAGGCGAAGTCCGCCGGGATCGAGGTCCGCATGATCACCGGTGATCACGCGGTTACCGCCGCCGCGATCGCCCGCCAGCTTGGGATCGATGGCAAGGTCATCAGCGGGGCGGAGTTCGGCGCGCTGACCGATGACGAGGCGATGGAGGCGATCGCCGATGTCGGCGTGATCGCCCGCGTCACCCCCGAGCACAAGGTCCGCCTGGTGGACATGCTCAAGCGCAAAGGCCAGATCGTCGCCATGACCGGCGACGGCGTCAACGACGCGCCCGCGCTGAAGAAGGCCGACATCGGGATCGCGATGGGCGAGACCGGGACCGAGGTAGCCAAGCAAGCCGCGGTGATGGTTCTGACCGACGACAACTTCTCCACGATCACTAAAGCGGTGGAAATTGGCCGCGGGCTGTATGACAACCTCGTCCGGTACATCCGGTTCGAGATGGGATGCATGTTCGGTTTCATCATCACCTTCCTTGGCGCCAGCATCTTCGACATCGCCCACGGCGAGCCGCTCCTTCCGCTGCAGGTCTTGTGGGTGGCCTTCACCACCGTGACGATCCAGTCCATCGGGCTCGGGTACAGCAGGCCTGTCGAGGGGCTGATGGAACGCCGGCCCCGGCCGCCCACCCAGCCGATCCTGACCAGAGGGGTCCTCGCCTGGCTCGTCGTGGTCGGGCTGGTGATGGCGATCGGCACGCTGAGCGTGGTCAGCTGGGCGGAACAGGCCCACACGCTCGCCATCGCGCGGACCATGGGCGTGGTGGTGTTCTCGCTGTTTAACCTGTTCTTCTCGCTCGAGTCGAGGGACCGGCGGAAGTCGATGTTCTCCCTCAGCACGTTCGCCGACCGGACGTGCATCGTGACGGCCGGGGCCTCCCTCTTCCTGCTCGTCATGGCAACCATCCTGGCGCCGTGCCAGGCGATCCTGAAGACCACCGCGCTCGACATAGATCAGTGGCTCCTCTGCGCAGCCGTGGCACTGTCGATCATCGCGGTCACCGAGATCCGGAAGGCGTTCCTGCGACTGACCGTCGGTCCGGTCAGGTGACGACGATCACCGCGACGCCGACGCGTCATAGGTGCCGCGTGCCCGCGCGTCCCGGGTCGCGGGGGCTGCCCCGTGCTCCTTGGCGGCCAGCGCCACCAGCGCGTCATAAACGGCGCCGCCCGCGATGCCCAGGCGGCTCAGCGTGTCCGGCAGCCTACGGGTGCGCGAGCTGCTCAGCACAGCGGGGACGGGAGGCGGCATTCAGCAGCCGGGCGGCGTCGGCGGGCGTTAGTCGCGCGTCGCCAGGCAGCCTGGTGAGAATGGAATAGGTTGTCGCAGATGACGTGGATCGCCAGGCCCGGCTCGGTTTGGCGGTCGATGTCGCCGAGGAAGTCGCGGAGTCCACGGCCCGGTGGCGGGCGGGCAGGTTGCCGATGATGTGACTGGCTCCCGGCATCGCAACTCCGGCGCCAGGCGGACGGTTTTGTGAGTCCCGCTGCCGATGTCCGGCTCCTGCGCGCGGCGTATCCGGGTCTGACTTAAGGCCCGGCTGCCTGGTCGGGAACGGGCCGGGACTGCGGTCGTGGGCGGGCCCGGGCACCGAGCACGATCAGCGCGATCGCTATCAGGATGAGCACTATGCCGCCGATGAGCAGGCCGATACCGATCCCGAACGAGTGCGGGATGGTCAGATCCAGCCCTCCGGCGAAGGCCACCGGGGCGGCAGCGTCGGTGTTCATCGCGACCACCCGGTAAGACCCGGAGGTAACCGTCCACGTCAGGGCCGGGTGGTTTCCGCTCGCCTTGGCCACCCAGAACGACTGCGATCCGGGCGGCGGTGGTGTGGCGGTGCCGCCGTGGCGGGCCAGGGTCAGGTGAAACGGCGTGACGGACACGTCGGTTGCTATGTCGTGGCTGACCCCGCTGAGATAGCGGTCCACCGCGCTGGCCGGGGCGATGCCCAGGAAGAGGCGGTGCCCAGCCCCGGCCGGCGTGGCCGTGATACGCAGCCGGACGCTACCAACGACGGTCTGCGCGCCGGATGCGCCCTGGATCGAGCTGGCCGGTGATACCAGGGCGCGGGTCGGCGTCAACATGTGCTGCACGCCCGAGCTCAAGGTGTTATTCGACCCGAACAATGCCATCAGCGCGCCGCCAGCGATCGCGGCCAGCACGCCGATCACCAGCAGCACGCCCCCGAGCACGAACAGCACAACTCGTCTGGCCATGGCACCTCCCCCGAGTGCACCCAAAACCCCGAGTACACCGTAAACGCTAACAGAGAGTAGTGAAGCGGGCCAGAGTCCGCGGTCACCGGGGGTGCACCTCCGGCAGGGCGCTCTGTCTGATCAGCACCTGCGGGTCAGCCATGGCCTGCCTCCAATCTCCCTGCCTGTCTACGGCTCATACCGCCGTCCATGCCGCTTACCCTGGGCCCTTCGAGTCGGCGTCACGGGATGTGCGTGAGGCACCTTACGGCAAGCTGATCCTTATGCCGTTCAGATGCCGGACCTGGGCCACGGAAGCATCGACGGCGAGGCCGAGTGCGGCCCCGCCCGCAACGTCGAGCGGGAGGTGGGCGCCCACGTAAATGCGGGAGAGGCCGACGATCGGCGCGACGGCGGCAACGACGGCGCGCCCGGACGGGCTCAGTCGTGGGAAGGCAGCCGCGGCCAGGGCGACCGCCACGCCCGCGTGCCCGGACAGGTACCCGAGCCCGGAAGCATCGTGGCCGCGGGTGTGGGTGCCGCTGACCAGTGCCGCTGGCCGGGGTCGGCGCACCGCCTGTTTGACCAGCTTGGACAGGGCCCAGGTGCCCGTGCCGCTCGCGAGCAGGCGGCCCGCCAGCGCGCGGTCGTGAGCCAGCAGCGCTGCGCCGGCTGCCGCGGGCGTGGCGCCGAGCGTGCCCAGCTGCATGATGACCCAGATGGGACCGTAGAGCGAGTCGGGCAGGCCGTTGACCGCCCGGAACGCCTGGGCCTCGCCGTGTCCCACCCGGTTTCGGCGCGCCGACAGTGCGGTGACCAGTACCGCTGCCGTGCCCAGGCCGAGTCTGACCCGGGGATCGGCCAGCCAGCGCATGGGAGAGCGCTTTCGGGTCTGCCTGGCCCGCTGCGGCGGTGCTGGCATGGTGGACCGCTGAGGATCGCGGGCACCGGTGAGTCGCGTCATGGGTTGAGCTCCACGCCAAGCTTCTTCAGCCCCGTACAAGGGTCGATCGCCCGCCTCGCGCGCACTGGAATAGCCGTTTTCAAGAATATTGCGGCGGCCAGACGCCACAGACCGGGCACCGCAGTGCCCGTGCTGGTCAGGGACACCGGATTGCAGAAAGTGCGGGTCCGTGCATATTGACAAAAAAGCAGCATCCACGGGGTCTCGACGAACCGCGCACGCGAACTCACCGTAATCCGTTCGCGCGGGCAGTGCCGGAGCTGGCGCTGGGCACGCCGAAGGCAAGGTTCAGCACGCCCCCGATAACCATGCCCAGGCCCGCTCCGGCGGCGACGTCCAAGGGAAAGTGCGCCCCGAGGTACACACGCGACAGGCAGACTGCGGCGGCCAGGGCCCAGGGCAGTACCTTCCACCAGCCTTTGAAGTAGGGGGCCACCAGAGCGGCGATCGCAAAGATCACCATGGCGTGACCTGAGGGAAAGCTCAGCCCGTGGGCAGCGGCCTTGCCACGCAAGATCACGCCCGGTACCGTCTCCGCGGGCCGGCCACGCTGCACGAACGTCTTGGCCACCGACTCCAGCGATACCTTCAGCAGCGCCGCTACCGCCAGGGCAGCGGCTAGGCGCAGCCTCCTCAAGAGCGCGGCCGCGGCGGCCACCAGGGGTAGCGCTCCGATCACTCCCGACAACTGGACTGTCCACATCGGCGGATACAGCCCCCCTGGCCAGTGATTGATCCGGCGGAACACGGCCACATCTGTGCCCACGACCAGCCGGTTCGCTACCAGCACCCCGCACACGACCACCACGCCGAGCCCGGCGCCGACCACAAGTGCGTCGGCCCATCTGCGCTGGTAGGTCCTGCCATCGGGGGCATGGAACCACCACCGGGTCAGCCATCTGCCCAGCTTCCGCGCCCAGCCGACCTTGCCCGCGCCTGCCGACGGGGCCGGCTCTCCGGCTGCATCTGTCGTCATCGCCACCACACCTGCAAAGCAGGTGCACCTGCTCCGGGCAGAATACTGCGCCCGCCCGCCCATTGGCTGGCCCGGCGTGATGCTGGCTGTGGCGGTTCGCGCGAGATCATGGACGATGTCGCCCGCAACCCGCCTCCAGCTGTCCGCACCGGTCGCTCTGTTCTGCCTCGCGTGCCTGCACTGTCCTCGCCACCCGGCTCGCTGCGTGTCATCCTGACTGTAAGACTGCGGGGGAATTGTGACGAACTCGCCTGAAACTCACGTCGAAGCACCCGCTGTGGCCGCGAAGCGCAGAGCCCGGCTTCTGCCACCTGGACGCTACCGGCATCCAGGCGACATGATCCGCTTGATCATCGCAGGGCTTGTACTCGCCGGAGCGCTGGCGGTGACCGTCGCCGCCCATGCCACCTATGCGGGGGCCAGCTCTGCTGCCGTGACTGCTGTCACGCCTTCCACCGTGGCGGGCCGGGTGCTGGCCGGGCTCGTGCAAGTGCTCTTCGCCACCGCGGCCGTTGCTGCGGTGATCGTCACGTTGCGCTACCGCCGATTCCGGCTGCTGGGCAGCCTGGCGGGCGTCGCCGTCTTGGCGGGCGCGGTGCTGGCCGGGATGATCCTGCTCGCAGGCGGGGCGCGTCCCCGTGCTCTGGCGGCCGGTGCCGGCCAATGGTCGTGGCTTTCCGGCGCGTCGCTGGCGGGCCCGGCGGTCCTGGCCGCGGCCGTGGCCGGCACGGTCGCGGCCGCGCCGTGGCTCAGCCGTCCGTGGCGGCGCACCGCCTGGGCCGGGCTGTGGCTGGCCGCCGGTGTGCGGCTGATCACCGGGACGGCCTCGCCGGTGGAAGTCGTCGTGGCATTGGCCGCCGGCGTTACGATCGGCGCCAGTGGGCTCGTCCTGTTCGGTGTGCCTGACCGGCGCATCGGCCCCGGCGAGATCGCGGCGGCACTTGCCTCGGCGGGCCTGCCGCTCGCCCACGTCGAGCCGGCTCCGGTGGAGGCGAAGGGCTCGCGGCCTTTCACCGCGGTCGCCGGGGACGGGGAGCCGTTGTTCATCAAGGTCCTCGGATCAGATCAGCGGGACGCCGACCTGCTGTACCGGGGCTACCGATTCATCCGGCTACGCGAGGTCGGCGATACCCGTCCCGCCGCCTCGCTCATCCAGGCTGTCGAGCACCAGGCGCTCGCCGCGGTCATGGCCGAGCGGGCGGGGGTGAGGGTGCCCGCCGTCCGCCAGGTGATCAAGACCGCGGATGGGTCCGCGCTCCTGGTGATGGAACGCGTGGACGGCAGTTCCCTCGACCAGATCCCCGGGCCAGGCATCAGCGAAACGATGCTCCGGGAACTGTGGCAACAGGTGGATGGGCTGCACCGGGCGAGGATCGCGCACCGCTCGCTGCGGGCGGCCAACATCGTGGTAGGCGATACGGGCCGACCATGGATCGTCGACTTCAGTTTCTCCGAACTGGGTGCCACCCGGCGCCAGATGGCGCTCGACGTGGCCGAGCTGCTGGCCTCGCTGGCTGCCCTGACCGGGGCCGGCAAAGCGGTCGGCAGCGCCGCCACGGTCATCGGCCCGGGCAGCATCGCGGCGGCGGTGCCGTTGCTGCAGCCACTTGCTCTTTCCGCTGGCACCCGGCGCGCGATCGCCCGTCATGACGGCCTGCTGACCCAGACCCGGGCGGCTGCGGCCGCTGTCAGCGGCCGGGAAGACCAGGAACTGGCCCGCATCCAGCGCGTCCGCCCACGAACACTGCTGGCCATCGCCGCCGCCGCGGGCGCGTTCTACTACCTGCTCCCTCAGCTGGCACACGTGCCAAGCAGCTGGCATGCTATCCAATCGGCCGACTGGGCATGGCTGCCCCTGATCATCGCCTTGTCGGCCGTGACCTACCTGGCCAGCGCTGTCGCGCTGATGGGCGCGGTGCTGCCACGGATCCGGTTCTGGCCGACCGTGCTGGCCCAGGCCGCCTCATCGTTTGTCAACCGCGTCTCCCCGGCCAACGTCGGCGGCATGGCACTGAACGCCCGGTACCTGCAGAAATCCGGGGTGGACACCAGCTCAGGCGTCGCCGCCGTCGGAGTGAACAGCCTCGTGGGCGCCATCGTGCACCTGGTGTTGATCGTGGTCTTCTTCACCTGGGCCGGCCGCGGACTGGCCAAAGCGTTCAAGCTGCCCTCGACCAGCAAGCTGCTGCTGATCCTCGCCGTCGTCATGGCGATCGTCGGGATCGTGCTGGCGACCCGCCCGGGGCGCCGGTTCGCCGTGGGCAAACTGATCCCTGGGCTGGAGTCGGCCGCCGCCAGCCTCAAGCGGGTAGCGCAGAACCCGGGCAAAATGATCATGCTGTTCGGCGGGTCGGTACTGATCACACTGGCCTACATCGGCGCGCTCGCCGCCTCCGTCCAGGCGTTTGGCGGCGGGCCGGGCGTCATCCTCATCGGCGCCGTGTACCTGGCGGCTGCGGCGATCGCGGCGGCCGCCCCCTCACCGGGCGGGCTGGGTGCCATCGAGGCGGCCCTGGTCGCGGGCCTGACCGGTGTCGGCATGCACGCCGGACCCGCCCTCTCCGCCGTGCTGCTGTACCGACTGGCCACCTACTGGCTGCCCATCGCGCCGGGCTGGCTGTCCTGGCGCGCCCTGGTAAGGCGCGAGTACGTATGAAACCGCGCGTGGTGCTCATAGCGGCCTACATTGGGCTGGCGGCCACGCTGTCAGCATGCACCTCCTCCTCAGGCGGTCACGTCTCCTCCGCGGTCGGCCGGCACGGCGCGGTCATCACAGTCGGGTCGTTCGATTTCCCCGAGAGTGTCCTGCTCGCCGAGATCTATGGGCAGGCCCTCGCGGCTGCCAAGTTCCCGGTCCGGATCCTGCCCAACCTGGGCCCGCGCGAGGTGGTGGACCCGGCATTGGTGGACGGCCTGGTCCAGCTGGTGCCCGAGTATGCGGGGTCGGCGCTGGAGTTTTTCAGCCTGGGAAGACTATCCGCCACCTCCAACGCCGCGGCGGCCAACAAGGCACTGGCAGCATCGGTGGCGGGCCGCGGGCTGGTGGCGGCGCGCCCGGCTCCTGCGCAGGACGCCAACGCGATCGTGGTCACCGCCGCGACCGCGGCCCGCTACCGGCTGCGATCGATCGCTGACCTCGCCAGGGTGGCGCCGCGCCTGATGTTCGGCGGCCCGCCCGAATGCCCGGGACGCGCCTACTGCCTGCCGGGGCTGAAACGGGTCTACGGGCTGCGCTTCAAGGCGTTCACCCCGCTCGACGCCGGGGGGCCGCTGACCCTGCAGGCCCTAGAGGCCGGGTACATCGGCGCCGCGCTGCTGTTCACCACCGATCCAGACATCCCAGCCCGGCATCTCGCCGTCCTGGCCGACGATCGCGGGCTGCAGCCGGCCGAGAACATCACCCCCCTGGTACGCAGGAAGGTCATCGCCCGCTACGGCCCGCACCTGGCCGCCGTGCTCAACAAGGTGTCGGCCCTCCTGGACACTGGCACACTGCGTGTCCTCGACGCGCGGGTTGAGCTGGCGGGGCAGAACCCCCGGCTGGTGGCCGCCAGCTGGCTGCGCGCACACGGGCTGATTCTCGCGGGGGGTGAGGTGCGTTGAGTGACAATGGCGGGCGCCTGGCCGGCGGGGAAGGCCCGGCCAGCTTGCCGCCTGGCCCGGCCGTCCACAAGACCCGCCGTCAGCGCCGCCCGACCGGCGCGCCGCCGCCGCTGCCGCACCCGATCACCATCACCACCACCGCGTGGCTGGTCCTCGTGGCCATCGTCCTGGCCGGGGCTTTCGTGGCCTCGCAGCACACGCCGTGGCTCCGGATCGATGATCGGGCCAGCACGTGGGTGCTGCGCCAGCTGGCGGGGATACGGACGCCGTGGCTGACCGATGTGGCCAACGCGATCAAGGTGGCGGGCACCGGCTGGGGGGTCACCGTGCTCGGCCTGTCGGTGGTCGCCCTGATTATGATCTTCCGCCGCTGGCGGCACCTGTTGGTGTTCATGGGCAGCCTGTTCTTCCTGGAGATCGTCGGAACGTGGATCTACGAAGGGCTGTCCAGGCCACGCCCGTATGGCGTGCCCATCATCACCAGCTGGGCCGGGTATGCGGGGGGGTCGCCCCCGGTGGCGGTCCTGACGATCATCTTGATGGGCATCGTCTACTGCCTGGCGGTGCCGGGCCGCCCCCGCACCTGGACCAAGGCGGTTGTGGCCGCCGCGGTCGCCCTGTTCTCTCTCGCCCGCCTGTACCTGGGGGTCGATCACCCCGGCGATGTGCTGCTCGGCGCGGCGTTCGCCGTGGCGATCGCGGTCACCGCGTTCCGCTTCTTCACTCCCAACGAAGTGTTCCCGGTCGCCTACCGGCGCGGCCGCACCGCGCATGTGGACGTCACCGGCCGGCGGGGGGAGGCGATCCGCCAGGCCATGCACGACCAGCTTGGGCTTACCGTGCTCGAGATCAAGCCGGTCGGTCTCGAGTCGTCCGCGGGCTCCACCCCGCTGCGGCTGCGGGTCGAGGGCGGCCCGGATGAGTACCTGTTCGCCAAGCTCTACACCAAGGGCCACGTCCGCGCCGACCGCTGGTACAAGCTGGGACGGACCATCCTCTACGGATCCCTGGAGGACGAGTCTCCGTTCAAGACGGTGCGGCGCCTGGTCACCTACGAGGACTATGCCCTGCGCCTGCTGCAAGACATCGGGGTCCGCACGGCCAGGCCCTACGGCGTTGTCGAGATCACCCCCGAGCGTGAGTACCTGCTGGTCACCGAGTTCTTCGCCGGCGCGGTCGAGATCGGCGAGGCCGAGGTCGGCGACGGGGTGATTGACCAGGGGCTGGGGCTGATCCGCAAGATGTGGGACGCCGGGATCGCCCACCGCGACATCAAGCCGGGCAACCTCATGGTGCGTGACGGGGAACTGCTGCTGATCGACGTGGCCTTCGCCCAGGTGCGCCCGTCGCCGTGGCGCCAGGCGGTCGACCTGGGCAACATGATGCTGGTGCTCGCGGTGCGCAGCGACCCGCAGCGTGTCTACCGCCGGGCGCTGACCTACTTCACCGCGGATGAGCTCGCTGAGGCGTTTGCCGCCACCCGGGGGGTGGCCAGCCCGACGCAGCTGCGCGCGTTCATGAAACGAGACCCCCGCGATCTGCTCGGCGAATTCCGCGCCCTCGCCCCGCCGCGGCCGCCGATCGTCCTGCAGCGCTGGAGCATCAGACGGGTGAGCCTGGCCACCGGAATGCTCTTCGTCATCGGCATCGCCACCTTCGCGGGGGTGCATGCCTTCTTCCCAGCCGAAAATCCGGGCGCCTCCGCCCCCAGCTGCGGCACCGGCCACTCGATAATTCTCAGCGCCCAGGCAGTCCCGTCAGCGGCCAGGCTGCCCTGCCTTGCCGCGCTCCCCTCTGGCTGGAGTGTTGGCGGCGCGGACATTTCCAGCGGGAAGGCCAGCCTGTGGCTGGACTCCGACCGCGCGGGACCAGCTGCCATCACTGTCACCCTGACCGCCACCTGTGACACCTCGGGCGCCCAGCAGATCCCCTCCGACCAGCCCGCCATGCGCCGGTTCGAGCATCCGCTCAGCCTGGCCCCACGGTTCTCCGACCTCCGCTTCTACACCTTTCCCGGCGGCTGCATCGCCTACCGGTTCACCTTCACCCCAGGCGCATCCCCCGTGCTAGCCACCGCCGCCGACAGCGCCCTCTCCTTCCAGCCCCGGTCATCGCTCGTCCATCACGTCCAGCGCACCGAAGGCCTTGCCCTGTGCGGGCGAGGTGCCCCGTGCTCCGGCTGAGCCGGCCTGGAGCGCCAGGACAGGCAGAGCCCGCACTTATCGCCGCCCCCGGGCGGGACGCGGCCATCACCGCCGTGGTGGTGGCGCTCACGGCCTGCGCCTTCGCCGCAGTCGGTGTCCGCTGGACGCTGGCCAGCGTCCAGCGGCTGGACGACGCCTGGCTGCGGCTGATGATCTCCGGCCGGGTGACGCCGCTCACCGCGATCGCCAAGGTCTTCAACGTCGTCGGGCACGAATACGTCACGCTGCCGGTGCGGATCGCGATCGCCGGCCTCCTTGCCCTCCGGCGCTGGTGGTGGCATCTGGCCGCGTTCGCCGCCGCCATGGTCATATCGGAGGTGCTGATCGGCCTGCTGAAAGGGATCTACAGCCGGGCCCGGCCGCCAGCGCCGCTCGTGGCGACGAGCGGCGCCTCGTTCCCCTCCGGGCACGCAGTTGCCGCGTCGGTCACTGCCGTCGCCGCGGTCATCGCTCTGGTTCCCGCCGGCAGGCGCCGCGCCTGGTGGGCAGCGGCCGCTGTGGTGTTCTCGATCCTGATGGGACTTTCGCGCGCCTACCTGGGCGCGCATTGGCTATCCGACGCTGCCGCCGGGATCTTTCTCGGAACATCATGCGCCCTGGTGACCGCCTTGGTGGTAGGCGAGCTCCAGCGGCTGCGGACAGGCCGGCTACCCGCAAGGGCCGCACGACCGGTCGGCGTCTCTGTGCCCGAACGCCAGGCAAGGAGGCAAGACCAGCATGAAAACGGGCCCGACCCGCCAGGCCCGTAAAGAGCCATCCCGGCGATCAGCTGACAATACGCCGACCGCCCGCAGCGGGCAGGGCTGAACTCATCGGAACTCCTCGCGCGGGCAGTACGGAAAAGTTGCTGTGCGGCCCGGGGAAGTGCCCGGCGGGCTCTCCTTTGAGCCGGCCAAGTTGACGGTTGCCGGCCTGCCTGGCCCGGGGGTGGGGGAGTGCCGAGCGCCTAGCTTCTGAGCCCTGCTCAGTCGGATCGGCGGTGCGCCAGGCAGCACGCACCGGTAGCCTCAGGTGCAGGTTTACCGCTGGTCAGGCGTTCATCTCGGGCACGGCTGATGCCTCCGCCAGAGAGGGGAGCGGTACAGCACGGAAGTACAGCAACTCACCCGGACGCGGGCGGACTTGCTGGGACGTGTGAGGACGGTGACCTGCACAGGGATACGCGGGTGGACGTGCTGCCGCCAGATGATGCAAGAGGTCAGCGGTTCGATCCCGCTTAGCTCCACCTGGTCAGATGCGAAATTCGAACGAATCGAACAGGCAGTACAGCAGGAAAGTACAGCAACGGCGGCCGGTCGGGCCGCCGTATACGTGTTCGGACCGGGCATCTTCCCCCGGCTATGGCTGCTGGCACGACGTCGGCTTCCAGGCGCTGGCCAGCCTGTCACCTGCGCAAATCCGCGCGTCATCGGTCCCGTGACGCTTGCCACCTGGTCACTGCCCGGCCCGCCTGGAGGGCCATTCCTGCCCGTGACTGTTGCCGCATTTGCAAGTAGTCCAGCTGTGCTGGCTGTCCTGGCGGTCCGGTCCACCCCCAGGAGCCGCGCCTGCCGGAGCGCTGCTGCGCCACGTGAGGAACTAGGCGCGCCGCGGCGCACGGGACTCGGCCGTGCACTCCACCGGTGCCTCTGCCGCGGACGAGCCGGCAACGGCCCAGCCGCGCCCACTCCGCATCCGTCAGGTCATGGCTGCGCAGCCGCTCGTCTCCACGCTGCAATCCAAACCGAAACACCAGGCAAGATCTACGAGGCATGCTCTAGTCGGCCAGTATGCGCGGCAGGCCGAAGGCGGGCAGCGCGGCGTTGTCGAAGCGCGTCATCGCACTGACCCGGTTGCCGGTCAGCGTGAGCACGAGCAGTCCGAACGCCCTGGCGACGCCGTTGACCGGGTCGCGCAGGTAGATCGCTAGGGCGGGCTGGCCGTTGGCCCGGGTCTGCACCATCCGGTACCGGCGGCCCTGCCGGAACGCCACGGTGGTGTAGAACTCGCTGATCGGCTGGCGGCCCTGGTACTCCAGTGGCACCGGCGGCATCCGTAGCCAGGCGTCCTCGGTCATCAGCGCCACGATGCCGTTGACGTCGGCGGCCTCGAACGCCTCGACCATGCGGGCGATCAGCTCTCGCTCGGTCGGCGAGTTCGGGACCGCCGGCGGCTCCTCGTCGGCGGACGGCAGTTCGCGGCTCAGCGTGGACCGGGCCCGCTTGAGCACGCTGGTCACTGACTGCTCGGTGGTCTCGAGCATGCCCGCGACCTCGCTGGCCGGGAAGTCGAGGACGTCGCGCAAGATCAGGGCCGCGCGCTGTCGCGGCGGCAGCAACTGCAGCGCGGTGACGAACGCCAGCGACATTGCCTCCTTGGCCTCATAGCGGGCCTCCGGCCCGGCTGACGCGTCGGGAAGCTCCTCCAGCAGCAGATCCGGATACGGCTCAAGCCAGACCACCTCGCCCAGCCGGGACGGCTCCGGCGGCTGGACTCCCTGCGGTAGCGTCATCGCGGGCCGCCGGCTGGCCGATCGCAGGATGTTCAGGCACCGGGTAGTTGCGATCCGGTACATCCAGGTCCGGACCGACGCGCGCCCCTCGAACTGCCGCAGGCTCCGCCAGGCGGTGACCAGGGTCTCCTGCAGCGCGTCCTCGGCGTCGGCCACCGAGCCGAGGATCCGGTAGCAGTGCACCTGCAGCTCGCGCTGGTACGGGCCGACTAGCTCCTGGAACGCGGTCTCGTCCCCGGTCCGGGCCCGGTCGATCAGCTCTGTGCTCACGGTTCCACCCTCGCATCCCTGCCTCCCGCTGCGGACATCCGCTCGCTGTTACCGACACCGCCGCCGCCGTGAACTGGGCGGTCGGGGGCCGCCCACTTTGCCGGGAGGCCGGTGTCTGCCCCAGTGACCGGCCCAGCCAGCGAAGAGGCTGCGGCCACAAGCAAAGGAGCAGATCGATGCCAAGCTTCGTCTTCACCTACCGCCTGACGCCCGGCTATACCCGCACCGCGGAGTCGGCCGAGGCCTGGAGGTCCTGGTTCGACGGCATGGACGGCCACGTCGCCGACATCGGCAAGCCGGGCCTGGAGGCCGCCGCGCTCGGCAACTGCGGTCCGGGCACCCAGCTGGGCGGCTACTCGCTGATCAACGCCGCCGACCTGGATGAGGCGCTGGCCCTGGCCAAGGGCTGCCCGAGCCTCACCCGCGATGGCGGCGTCGAGGTCGCTCAGCTCGGCGAAGCGCCGCCCCGGGCCGGCGGCGGAGACCAGCCACGCTGAGGCCATCCCGGTCGAGCGGCGCCCCTTGCGTTCAAGGCACTGATTGGAGCATCCGATGACCGCCAGCACGCAAATGACCACGGGAGCTAGCGCTTCGCCGCGCGCATCATCGGCGCGGCAGGCGACGACACTGGCTGTAACCGCCGTGGCGTTCTTCATGGTCGTCCTCGACGCGCTGGTGGTGGTCACCGCCCTGCCGTCGATCCACCGCTCGCTCGGCGGCAGCCTCAGCACGCTGCAGTGGACGGTCAACGCCTACAACATGGCGTTCGGGGCGGGCATCGTCACCGCCGCGGCCCTGGGCGACCGGCTTGGCCGAAGGCGGGTCTACACCGCGGGTCTGGCGCTGTTCACCGTGGCGTCGGCGGCATGCGCGCTGGCGCCGGACGTCGGCCTGCTGATCATGGCCCGGGCTGTGCAGGGGCTGGGCGCCGCGGTCATCACGCCGCTGAGCCTGACCATTCTCAGCTCGGCGTTCCCGCCGGCGCGGCGCGGCGCCATCATCGGGATCTGGGGCGGGATCTCCGGTCTTGGCGTCGCGGCCGGCCCGCTGATCGGCGGGGCGGTCACCCAGGGTCTGTCCTGGCACTGGGTGTTCTGGGTGAACGTGCCGGTCGGCATCGCGGCGGTGGCCGGGGCCCGGCTGTGGCTGACCGAGAGCCGCGGTCCGCGGGCCCGGCTCGACGTCCCCGGCCTGGCCCTGGTGTCGGCCGGCGCGGCCGCCTTGATCTGGGCCCTGGTCCAGGGCTCGCAGGCGGGCTGGGCCAGTAACGACGTCCTGGCCGGGCTGCCGCTCGGCGCCGTTCTCCTCGGCGGATTCCTCATCTGGGAGACCCGGGCGCCGCAGCCGATGATCCCGCTCGGCCTGTTCCGGGTGCGCAGCTTCTCGGCCGCGGTGGCCGCCGTCTTCCTGCTGGGCGCCTCGATCTACGCGGCCGCGTTCCTGACTAGCGAGTTCTTCCAGCTCGGCTGGGGCGACTCGCCGCTGACGGCGGGCCTGCGTTTCTTGCCATGGACCGCGACGCCGCTACTGATCGCGCCGCTCGCGGGCGCGCTGTCGGACCGGATCGGGGCCCGTCTGCTGATGGTTCCCGGCCTGCTGCTGCAGGCCACCGGGTTCGCCTGGATTATGGTGCTGGCCGGCTCAGGTTCGGGCTACACCGCGTACCTCGCGCCGTTCATCATCGCGGGCGTGGGCGTGTCGATGGCCATCCCGACCATCCCGGCCGCCGCGCTGAACGCCGTCGACCCGCCGGCGCTCGGCAAGGCGTCGGCGATCCTGAACACGCTACGTCAGTTCGGCGCGGTGTTCGGCATCGCGATCGCGACCGCGATCTTCAACTCCAGCGGTAGTCTGGCCGGGCCCGCGGCGGTGACCAGCGGGTACCGCGCGGCCCTGGCTGCGGCGGCCGGGTTCTCGGTCATCGGCGCGCTGGCCGCCATGGCCGTCCGCCGGGCGCGCCGCCCGGCGGACGCCCAGGCCGTCCCCGCCCCGTCGGCGGCCGCGAGCCAGCCGTCATCAGATCCAGCCGGCGCGCTCCTCGCGCCCCGGGCCAAGTGAGAACACCGGCCTGGACCTGGGCTTCTACGCAGCCCGCTCGTATTCGTTGATGAGGCCGCCGAGGACGGGCCGGCGCTTGATCCGCTTCAGGGAAAGGTCGGTGATCGGGTGGTCTGGCCGGGGCGGGCGGAGCTGGCGGCTGCGACGGGGGCGTCGTCCGTTGTAATGGGCCTCGTACTGGGCCAGGACCGTCCGCAAATGCCGCTGGCCGAAGATGAGCATCCGGTCGGTCACCGCGGTCCGCGCGGTGAGCACGAACCTTTCCGCATAAGCATTCGCGCGAGGGCTCCGGGGCGGGATCTTCAGTGCCTGGATACCGGTACTGGCCAGGGCCGCGTCGAAGGAGCCGGTGAACTGCCCGGCCCGGTCGCGGACCAGGAACCGGAAGGCCTCGGTGCGATCGCCGAGATCCATCAGGAGATTGCGGATCTGCTGTGTGGTCCACGGGCCGTCCGGGTTCGCGGTCACGCCGAGGATATGCACATACCGGGAGTCGACCTCGATCACGAAGAAGCAGTACAGACGCCGCAAGGTCACCGCGCAGTCCACGTGGAAGAAGTCGGTGGCGAGGATGGTCGCGGCCTGGGCGTGCAGGAACTCCCGCCAGGTCGTGTCGTTGTTCCGATTCGGCGCTGGCGGAATCCGCAGGGCTTTGAGGACGCGGCGGATCGTGGAGGCGCCGACCCGGTGGCCGAGCTTGAGCAGCTCACCCTCAAGGTGATCACTGGTAGGAGATCATCACCGGCCTCGGGATCCTGTCCATGGTCTGGCGTGGGGGGAGCATCGGGTGGTCTTTGGTGTAGAAGTTCTTCCAGCCGAAAAAGACGTGCCGCGGGGCTGCCCGGGTGACGGCCTGCCAGGTCTGCTGCTTGTCGGCCGGCGTGCCCTGGCCGTCCATGTGGATGACGATCGCCAGCTCGTCGTGATGGGTGTCAATGCTGTCTTCGTTGCCGAGCATCGACAGCCGGAACTGGTGCAGCACGAGAAGTTTCTGCGGCAGGTGGTGCTGGGCGGTGAGGCTGGCCAGCCAGTTGCTGACGCTGTTGATCTCGCCTGCGCTCACGCTCCCGATCTGCCTAAGTGGCCGCTGCCCTGGCTGCAGCTTCCACTCCGGGTCCAGTGCCAGCCCGACGTTGGGCCGCTCCAGGAACGCCTCGTACTTCTTGGCCTGGGTGAGCAGGCTGGCCCGGCCGGCTTGCAGGTCCAGCACGATATACATCCCGGCGGCTGAGGCGCGCTTTACCCACGGCCGCAGTAAGCCCAGCGGGGTCTGGTAGGAGTAGCTGCCGTCGCTGCCGGGGGATCCCTCGGCGACGGTGGCGATGATCTCGAAGGCCGGGATGACGGGGACGCTGCTCAGCCGCTGGTACCGGGCGGCAAGTTTCCTCGCCCGCGCGATGCTGGCGGGCAGATCCTGCTGGCCGAGGGCGCCAAGCGCGGGGGTACCGGGATGGCCGTAGAGCGCAACAAGCCGCCGCATCGGGAACAGCACCTGGCCACTGCCCGGCAACTGCACCCCGGTCCCGGCCACGGCCAGCCGTTCCTGCAGCAGACCCACCGGCCCGAAGCCTGCCCCCAGGGCGATCACCCGCCGCGGCCGGGCTGCGGACAAAGCCGTGATCGCGGCCGGGTCGGCCCGCGGATCATAGCCGTGGACGGTGATCACCTGCGCGCCCGCCGCCTGCGCGCTGGTGACCGCTGCCGTCACCGCCGCCGCAGATCTCCGGTGCACCAGGACCACCAGCCGGCCGCGCGGAGAAAGCGCGCTCGTCCCCGGCAGCGCGGCCGGACGGGTGACTACCCGGGTCCTGGGTAGCTGTGCCCTGAGTGCCTCGCGGCTCAGGCCCACGGCAAGAACGGCACGGGGGTGCAGCGAGCCGATCTCAGCTCGGGTCTCGGCGCCCACCCTGGCTCCACTGGCCAGGAGCAGCGGCGCGTGGGCCCGGCTGGCCCAGGTGACCGCTGCTGACACATCGGCAGGACGGCTCGCGTCGGCGACGACCACAACCGGCGCGGACGAGAACAGGGCTCGCGCCAAACCTGCGGCCAGCGCATCCGGCGCACCGGCCAGTACCGACACTCCCGGCGTCAAAGGCTCAGCCCGTGCCATCAGGTGAGGGTCAGCCGGCACCGCTGGCCGGGCCGTTCCCGCGCAGGACGTTGCGCCCAGGGCGGCCGACAGCACCAAGACCGCAGCCACCAGGCGCCACTTCCCGATGCTTCGCCCGCCTACCACGATGGCAACCCATCCGCCATAAACAGCCCGCACCATGAGTCCACGCTTTGCCGAACGCTACGCCGCCGCCCACGAACATAGCGGGCGCCACGCCCAAAAGGCCGGAAAACTCCGGCACGCGGGGAACCGCAACATGCTCCTCCGGCCAAACTGCACGTCACAGCCCTGTGTCGAGTTCTGCAGCGGTACAGGCCTGGTTTCCGGGGGCATCGGAGCGGAGAAGATCGCCGGGGTCCTGGACGCTGGGGTCAGCTGAAGAGTTCCCGCAGTACTGCGTCTGTCCTTGGGGGGATGGGCTCGTCGGGATAGAAGTCGGCGCAGATCTGGAGTGCGGCATCGGCGGTCTCGATGCCGATCATGCTCGCGAGCAGTCTCAGATCGTTGACGTCGCAAGTCCTGGCCGCCAGTGCCTTCATGGCGAAGACGTGTTCAGGGAATGCGGCCATCCGGTCGCGGGAGAGGGCCTTCTTCGTCCCGAGGGGCACTTTGAGGGGCAAGATCGTCGCTGCGCCGTGCGGCTGCCCCGACGGCAGGGTCTGCGGGTCGGCTGCGCGAGTCATCCTGCGGCCGCTATCCGCTCGCGGGCCTGTCGGCTACCTGCTACGTTCAGTTACGTACAAGTCCGTCCGTTCCCGTCTGTAGCGCCCCACATCCGCGAGACGATCTGCGTCGCCCAGCAAGTTGACCGCGTTGGCCGCCGCCAGCGCAGCACCGTCAGCAGCTTCGTGTTCGTCTGGTAGGCGCTTCGCGGCCATCATCTGCCAGCCATTCCAGCAGCGCGGTGTCTTGGCGGTACTCGCCTTCGAGGAATCCGTGAAGGCGCGGACCCTGGATTCCGACGCCCTGGCGGAGACCGCGGGCGACAAGCCGTCCCGGATGGTATGCCTCGGCGATCCAGTCGGCTGCGTGCGCGAGATCCCGGCCGCCGCCAATGCCGCGGTCCAGGAGCCAGCCGGCGACCTCACGGGTGCGCTGGGGGGACCGGCAGAAGATCAGTGTCTCCGACCCGACCTCGCGGCAGACGTCGGCCAGGGCGTCGGGAAGTCCCTCGCCAGACACGTTGAGCCGATGAATAACTTGCCCACCCTTGTCCGCGCAGCGCATATGTCACTCATACGACGCGACGCGCGGCCATCTTGCCTGATTTCTAGGATTCAACGTGTCGTGCTTGGGTGCCTGCGTGGTGGGCCTGGTGCAGTGCGGCATGTGCGGCCGGGTCCTCAGGATTCCTGATGACGAAGACGGCTTTCTTGATTGTTCCGTTGAAAGCGAATGGGCCTTGTCCTGGTGGGCGTGGTCGACGACTTCGCCGTTGTCGCGGCCGATGTCCATCCTGGCGTAGCAGTGAACAGGATCGGGACGGTGTGGTCCATCCGATCGGAGCCGACTTCCTTGCCGTTGACGCGTAGCGTGGCTGTGCCGAGGGGTGCTAGGACCGGGGCGTCGGCTTCGAAGTCGAGCTGGACGGTGACGCAAAGCACTACGGGAGTGTCGCGCACCCGTGCCGATCCCTGAAGCTCTCCCAAGTGTGTGGCTATGACTTGCATGCAGGAGCGTGGCGCCACTCGCAGCCTGGGGGGAAGTTGGTCCGGTGACCGCCGATCGCTGCGCATTGAGCGATTAGCGTGCAGTGACGCTCAGTCGGGCCCAGGAGTTGTTCACGTAGCCTTTAGGATTCCACAGATGCGCGGCCGACTCTGGCTGCATAGCGGCAGCGGTGTCCCAGGCTCGCGCGGTGATCTCGGTTTTCCCGGCCGGCAAGTCGATCGTGGTCCGCCAGTGCCGCCAGGCCCACGGCCCCAGCTCCTTGCCCAGGTCGGCCTGGATCCAGCTACTCCCGCCGTCCACGGAGACATCCACGCGGGCAATGCCCCGGTCGTCCCCGGCAAAGGCGTAACCGGTGACCTCCGTCGGCCCGGCAGGGACGACAGCCTGGCCGTCGGGCCGCAGGATATCGGCGTTGACGGCGACGGCGCCCAGGGGCAACCCGTCACCGGGGCCGGCTTTGGCCGGGTCAGCTTCGGCTGGGAGCAGCCGGTAGGCCGTGGCCTGGAAGTAATTGTCCGACGGCTCTTGCTGCACGGTGATCTGGTTAACCCACTTGACACTGCGGGCGCCGATATAGCCCGGGACCACCACGCGCAGCGGAGCACCGTGCGCGGCGGGCAGCGGCTGCCCGTTCATCTCCCAGGCCAGCAGCACTTCCCCGGCCATGGCTTTGCCCAGCCCGATGGACCCGCCGTAGGGCTGCGGGGGATCGGCGATCTGGGACACATCCGGGGCAGCGAAGGCGATATGCGCGGCCCCGGGCAGGGGGCCAGCGGACTCCAGGACCTCGGCGAGGCTGACGCCGGTCCACTCCGCCGTTGAGATGGCGCCCGGCCCCCACGGGTGCTCTCCCGGAATGTCCTGGACCTCAATCAGTCCGGCACGCCGGTTACCCGCGCATTGCAGCGTCACTGTCAGCGTCTGCCGCTGGTAGTAGGCCTGCAGGTCGGGCAGGGACAGCGCCAGCTCGTGGGTCACCAGGCCGCCAACCCTCAGCTGCCACCCCCGGGCGTCGATCATCGGGATCGGACCGTGATTACGGCCGCGCTACCCGCTCGCCCCTCTGCCACACATGCGTGCTTCGATAGGCGCCTGCCATCGGCCACAGGCGAGCCCAGCGGGCGCCCGACGGCAGGCGGATGATCAGGCAGGCAGATCCAGGCCGCGTTCGCCGCCGACTGGCCCGCCCTGGAACGGCTCTACGCCGACGACGTCCAGTACCGCGACCCCGACACCCGGCTGAGTAGCCGCATGGCGGTGATCGACCACCTTCGCGGCCAAGTCGATGCGTTCGCCGGCTTCGACCACACGATCAGGCATACCTACAGCGACAGCGCCGACGGGGCCGTCGTGGAATGGGCCATGTCCGGCGACTAAGCAGGCAAACCCGTGACCCTCGACATCATCACGGCCTACGACTTCCTCGGCGACCACATCGTCTCAGAGCGCAACTACTGGGACAACGCCGCGCTCCAGGCCCCGCTCGGCTGATCCGGGCCTGGGCTCGCCAGACTCGCCAGCATGCTGTGGAAGATGGCGTTGGCCGCGACGCCGGTACGTTTGGCGATCTCGGCATGCCGGTGGCCGAGCGGGATCAGCCCAGGCCAGACCACAGGTACCGGGCACCGATCGCGACCACCAGGATGCCGACCAGACGGCGGATCAGGACATCGGGCATACGGGACTGAATCCGGGCACCCGTATATGCGCCAGCCAGCCCACCGACGCCCAGGGCGATGCCAGTTGGCCAGTCCGGGGCCACGGAGCCATGCTGGTGGATGGACAAGATGGTGAAGGTGATGACGCCCGCTACCGAGGTCACGAACGTGGAGGCCAGGGCGGCGGGGGCGACCTCGGCGGGACGTCTGCCTGAGCCGATCAGGATGGGTGCCAGGATCGACCCGCCACCGATGCCGTAGATTCCGCCGACGCAGCCCACCGCGGCGGCCAGGATCACCAGGACCGGGGCCGGGATGAGCCGGGCCGGGTGGTCTGATTCGTCCGGGCGGGATGGCCGGGTCAGCGCCAGCCAGATGCCGAGCGGCACCAGTACGGCGGCGACCACGAGGTCGAAGACGCGGGGCCCGGGCAGCAACTCGACCCGGATGACGGATCCGGCGATGACCCCGGGCAGGGTTCCGGCGATGAGCACCAGGGCCAGGCGCCCGCCGGTCTGTTGCTGCCGCCAGTACCGGTACAGCGCTCCTGGGGTGGCGACCACGTTGTAGAGCAGGTTGGTTGGGGTGACGGCCGGGCTTGGTGTGCCCAGCACGCTCACCTGAAACGGCAGCAGCAAGACCGCGCCGGAAATCCCCGCAGGAGTCGCCAGCACCGCGACCACGTAAGCCGCGGCCAAGGCGACGACTTCAGTCCAGCCGGTCCCGGGCACCCGGTCACGTTAGCGGGTCTTTGCCCAGGTCAGCACCTGCTGACCGGCCAACCGCACCGGGCGGCGAACGGCGGGAGCGGCAGATGGCGACGACCAGGATCGCCGCTGCGCCACCTGTCGGTGAAGTTCGCCGCATCTGCGTTAGAGTCCCAGGATGCCCACGTTCCGGATTAAGGAGGCCGCCAGTCTTCTCGGGGTCAGCACGGACACGTTGCGCCGCTGGGCGGACGCGGGCCGGATCGACACGACCACCGACGCCTCTGGGCGGATGGCCGTCGCGGGGACGGCGCTCGCCGAGCTGGCGCAGGAGCTGGCCGAAGCGGCAGACCATGAGCCGGCCCGGGTGGTCGTGGCGTCCTCGGCGCGGAACCGGTTCAGCGGCCTGATCAGCCGGGTCACCCGTGACACCGTGATGGCTCAGGTAGAGATCCAGGCCGGGCCGCACAGATTCGTGTCACTGCTCAGCCGCGAGGCCGCCGACGAACTCGGGCTGGAGCCAGGGATGCTCGCGGTCGCCGCCGTCAAAGCCACCAACATCTCCGTCGAGATCCCCAAGGGCCCCTGAACCCTCTGGCGAGGGCCGGCGGCCGCCGTGCCCGCCTGACGCCAGACCCGGCATCACGGCCATGGCGGCGGCGCTGTCAGTTGCAGTCCTAACCGCCGGCCATGGCGCCGACGATGAGGTAGGGCTCGGTGCCGGCGGCGACGGCCGGGGGGAGCGGGGTGTCGGGCGAGTCGTGGGACAGGTCCTGCTCGCAGGCGAAGAACCGGATGAACGCGCGCCGCGGCCCGCTGTCGTGGCCGCGGATGGTGCCGCGCAGCACCGGGTGGCGGGCTTCCAGCGCGTCCAGGACCGTCCGCTGCGTGACCGGGCCCGCGACGTCCAAGCTGGACCTCGCCGTCGATCCGGGCGAGGACCCGCAGGTGGGAGGGCAGGACGACGCGGATCATGGCAGCGTCTGGACCTCGACCGACAGGACCGCCGGGAGGTCCCGGACGATCGGTGCCCAGCTGTCCCCGGAGTCCGGGGACGCGTAGACCTGGCCGCCGGTGGTGCCGAAGTACACGCCGCAGGAGTCCATCGAGTCGACGGCCATCGCGTCGCGGAGCACGTTGACGTAGCAGTGCTCCTGCGGCAGGCCGTTTGTGAGCGGTTCCCAGTCGCCGCCGCCGGTCCGGCTGCGGTAGACGCGCAGCTTCCCCTCGGGCGGGAAGTGCTGCGCGTCGCTGGTGATCGGGACGACGTAGATGGTGTCGGGCTCGTGGGCGTGCACGTCGATGGGGAACCCGAAGTCGGTCGGCAGGTTCCCGGAGACCTCCCGCCACGACTCCCCGGCGTTGTCGGAGCGCATGACGTCCCAGTGCTTCTGCATGAACAGCACGCCCGGCCGGGAGGGGTGCATCGCGAGCCGGTGCACGCAGTGCCCGACCTCCGCGCCCGGGTCGGGGATGCCCTCGGACTGCAGGCCCTGGTTGATCGGCCGCCAGCTCTGGCCATCGTCGTCGGACCGGAACGCGCCCGCCGCCGAGATCGCGGTGAACATCCGGCCCGGTGTGGTCGGGTCGAGCAGGATGGTGTGCAGGCACATGCCGCCCGCGCCCGGCTGCCACGCCGGCCCCGACTTGTGGCCGCGCAGCGCGGGCATCTCCTGCCAGCTCTGCCCGCCGTCGCGGGAGCGGAACAGCCCGGCGTCCTCCACCCCGGCCCAGACCGTGTCCGGGTCATCCAGCGACGGCTCCAGGTGCCACACCCGCTCGAACTCCCACGGGTGCGGCGTCCCGTCGTACCACTGGTGGGTCCCCGGGATCCCGTCGTAGGCGAACTGGTTGCCGGCCGGCGCCCACGTCTGGCCGCCGTCGTCGGACCGCTGGATCACCTGCCCGGACCAGCCGCTGCACTGCGAGGCATACAGCCGGTCCGGGTCGGCCGGGGACCCCTTGACGTGGTAGATCTCCCAGCCCGCGAAGTGCGGGCCGCTGACCTCCCACCGGTCCCGCCGGCCGTCCGAGGTCAGGACAAAGGCGCCTTTGCGCGTGCCCGCCAGTACCCGTACGCCCGTCATCACTGCTCCCGTCTGCACCGCCAGCCGCGGCCGCGCCTGGACTCCGGCTGGCCATGAGACCACCCGCCTGACCTAGCCATAGCCGGTAAGCAGAAGATGTCACAGCCCGCTGATGTTCTGACGCCGGACGCACCGCATACTCATCGCGGCAAGCGCAGGGGAATCGCCCTACGGCTGGTAGGGCGGGGCCACCCCCCAGCCCCAGTGGGGGACGGGGGCCTGCGGCGCGACTTCGGCGCCGGGCTGGGAGTTGTGCATGGCCAGCCGGGTACCCCACTCCAGGTAGCCGACCAGCGCCGCGCGGAACTCCGGATCATCGGGCAGCCTCGCGTCGTCGGCCGCCAGGCTCATCAGCGACGCGAACCGGAACCGCTGCTCAGCCGTGATCGCGAGGTCGTGGTGGTGGGCGAGCATGGCCGGGTACCCGCCGAGCCGCTCCGTGTAGCCGGCTGGGCCGCCGAACACCTCGCACCACCAGGTCGTCACGTGCTCCCGGTGCTCCGGGCTGACCCCGCCCGGAAAGAACGGGCTCAGCAGGTCGTCCCGCTCCACACGGTCGTAGAAGCAGTCGATCAGCCGCGTCATGGCCGGACGGCCCTTCACCCAGTCGTACAGCGTCGGCAGCTCACTCATCACAGGACTGTAACACTGTAATCATTCGGCTCCCTCGCTGAGCATCAGTACCCGGCCCGACGTGCACGGCCAGGCCTTCGCGGCGCACGCCCACTGGCTGCGTGACCTCTGGGAGAGAGGCGCTCCCGGCCCCGGCGTTCCACCACCCGGGCTAACCTGCCGAAAAGGTGCGAACGATCTGAGAACGGCGAAGGGCCTAGCTTCGTGATGGCCCTGACCGTCAGGGCAGCTCATCCGGAGGGGAACCCTCAATGACGACCACGTCAGCCGGTCTCGGCACGCAGACGTACGAGAAGCTGGTGGTCAGCACCCTGCGCGGCGACCTGATCACGCCGGGAGACCCTGGCTACGACGCCGCCCGCACCGTCTACCACGCCACGATCGACAGACACCCGGGGCCGGTCGCGCGCCGTCGCGACACCGCTGATGTCCTGGCGTGCGTGACGCGCCCGGCTGAGAGGTAACCGATGGCACGCCCTGTCCTGTTCGCCCTCGACGATGACGCCGGGGTCGTGAGCGCGCTCCGCGGCGACCTCAGCGGCGAAGCGGGTGCTCCTGGTGGAGCGCGACTACTCGGCGCGCAGCCCGGTCGTCCAGGCCATGACCCTGGGCCAGGCCGACTATTACCTGAGCAAGCCGTGGATGCTGGAGCCGGACCTGTACCGGGGCGTCAGCGAGTTCCTGGCCGAGTGGGCCAGGGACCAGGAAGCCGCCTTCGACCTGTTCCACGTTATCGGCGGGCTCACCGACCGCGGCACGAACGAGTTGCGCGAGCTGCTCATCCGGTTCAACGTGCCGTTCCGCTTCTCCGCCACGGACAGCCGGCCGGGACGCCGCCTGCTCCGGGACAAGGGCCTGGACCCGGCGCGGCTGCCGGTCATGATCCGGCATGACGGCTACACAATGGTGCAGCCGACTCCCGCCCGGATCGTCGAGGCGGTCGGCGGGACCACCCACGCCGGCATCAGCCGGTGCGATGTCGCCATCGTCGGGGCCGGGCCTGGCCTCGCCGCTGCTGTCTACGCCGCGTCCGAGGGCCTGCAGACGGTGGTGCTGGAGGAGACGGTCTCCGGCGGCCAGGCCGGAAGCAGCCCCATGATCCGGAACTATCCGGGCTTCGCGCACGGCATCAGCGGGCACGACCTAACCCGCCGGGCGTGCGAGCAATCCTGGATGTTCGGGGCGCACATGGTGTTCTGCCAGCCCATCGCCGGTCTCAGCTGCCGTGGCCGAGACCCGGTCGTGCACCTGGCCGACGGCTCCGATATCACGGCCCGGGCCGTGATCGTCGCGACCGGCATCGCGTGGCGCAGCCTCGGCGTGCCGCGCCTGGAAGCGCTGGTCGGCGCCGGCGTGTTCTACGGCGCGGCCGGCAGCGAAACCACGGCCATGGCCGGCCGCGACGTGTTCGTCGTCGGGGCGGGCAACTCGGCCGGGCAGGCCGCGCTGCACCTGGCCCGGCACGCCCGGCACGTGACCCTTGTAGTGCGCCGGGACAACCTGCCCCCTTCCATGTCGGATTACCTGATCAAGGAGATCGAGGCCACCCCGGTCATCACCGTGCGGCTGGAGACCGAGGCCATCGACGCTCACGGCGGCGACCGGCTGGAGGGCCTGACCCTGCGCGACAAGCGCAGCGGCCGGGCGGAACGGGTCCCGGCGGACGCGCTGTTCGTGCTGATCGGCGGCGAGCCCTGCACCCAGTGGCTCCCGAAAGCGGTTCAGCTCGAGGGCGGCTACATCCTGACCGGGCGGGACATCGACCGGAACGGCGCCCATCCATCCAGGTGGCCGCTCGGCCGGGCGCCCCTGCCGCTCGAGACCTCCGTCCCGGGCGTGTTCGCCGCCGGCGATGTCCGGTACCGCTCAATCAAGCGGGTCGCCTCCGCGGTCGGCGACGGCGCGACGGCAGTGCGCATCGCCCATGAGTATCTCGCCCCGTCGGGCGGCTAGGCGCCGGCCAGGCCAGGGATGACAAGATGGCAGGCATGAGCCCTGTTTCGCGCGGATTCCACCGCAGGCGGCAGGACCCGGAGACCGCAGGCCGGGTCCCGCCAGGCCAGTACGTGACCAAGGACTTCCCCGTCTTGTCGGCCGGCCCGACGCCGCACACGACCCTGGACCGCTGGAGCTTCTCCGTCGGCCGCGACGGCCAGCAGAAGACGTGGAGCTGGACTGAGTTCCGCGCCCTGCCGAGCGAGGACGTCACCGTCGACATCCACTGCGTCACCAAGTGGTCCAAGCTGGACACCACCTGGCAGGGCGTGTCGGTGGACACGCTGCTGGACCTGGCCGGGCGCGACGGCCCATTCGCGCTGGCCCACTGCGACGGGGGCTATACGACCAACGTGCCGGTCGCCGACCTGACCGGCGGCAAGGCGTGGGTGGCCTACGCCTATGACGGCCAGCCGCTGGGGGCTGAGCACGGCGGCCCGGCTCGGCTGCTTGTTCCGCACCTGTACTTCTGGAAGAGCGCCAAGTGGGTGCGCAGCCTGGAGTTGCGCGACACCAACGATCCCGGCTTCTGGGAGAACTACGGCTACCACATCTACGGAGACCCATGGCGGGAACAGCGCTACGCAGGCGACTGACCTGGCAGGTCGCCAAGGTCAGCTCGGTCACGACCGAGACTCCGTCGGTGCGGACGGTCACGCTCGACGTGCCGGACTGGCCCGGCCACCAGGCCGGCCAGCACCTGGACATCCGGCTGACCGACGAGGACGGGTACGTGGCCGAGCGGTCCTACTCGATCGCCTCCGCGCCGGGCGAGCCCGTCGCGATCACCGTGGAGCGTCTGGATGACGGGGAGGTCTCGCCGTACCTCACCGACGAGCTCCGGACCGGCGACGACCTGGAGCTGCGCGGGCCGATCGGCGGCTACTTCACCTGGGAGCCCCAGGACGGCGGCCCGCTCCTGCTGCTGGCCGGCGGCTCGGGGGTGGTGCCGCTGCGATCGATCCTGCGGCACCGCGAGCGCACCGGCAGCACCGTCCCGGTCCGGCTGCTGTACTCCTCCCGGACGCTGGACGACGTGATCTACCGGGCCGAGCTCGACCAGCCCGCCCCCGGCGTCGAGGTCATCGAGACGCTGACCCGCCACCAGCCGCCAGGGTGGGGCGGTTACGCGCGCCGCGTCGACACGGCCCTGCTGGCTGACGTGGCGTGGCCGGCCGCCGAGATGCCGCTGGCCTACGCCTGCGGCCCGACCAGCTTCGTCGAGACGGTATCCCAGGCCCTGGTGCAGTCCGGTCATCCGCCGCAGCGGGTGAAGACCGAACGGTTCGGCGCAACGGGAGGAACCTGATGGAAGCAGTCGACGGGAACGCCATCGGCGGCCTGCTGCTCGAGGTCTTCGGCACCGAGATGACCAGCGCCCCCACTGTCTGCGGGAACTGCGGCGATGCCCGGCCACTCGCCGAGCTGGTGGTCTACCTGCGGGCGCCGGGCACGATCGTCCGCTGCCGGACCTGCAACAACGTGCTCATGGCCTTCGTCACCGTCCACGACCGGATGTGCGTCAACCTGCAGGGCCTGGCTGCCCTCGGCTAACGCCCGGCGTACCCCCCCAGCACGCATCCTGGAGAGCGAGGAGGCAAGCCTGGCCAACATCGGGCACTGGTCCATCGCCGTGGTGGACGGCCACGCCTTGGACGAAGGCATCGCCGTCTTCCAGCCCTGCCGGTCCTTGTGATCTTCGATGCGAGTATGACCCGATGCGGTTGGCTCACGCCTGGTGGGGCCTGGTCGGCGTCCGCTCGGGGACCCGACCACGAGCTGCTGGGCGACGGATGGCCCGTATCCCCATGCCGGAGCTGATCATCGAGGACATCTGGTTCGCCGTTGGCATGAGGGGGCACCGGGTCCAGCGCCATGGTCGCAAATGACGTGCCGATATATCGGTGTCCGGCGCGACGCCCACGATGAAAGCGGCGTAGCGCGGCGAGCGGGCGCCCGCTGAACGCGGTCTCGGCGTCGCCGACCTGGCTGTAGGCGGCGTCTCAGCTGGCCGCCGATCGCGGCTGGGTCCGGAGCTTCTGGCAGGCACTGTAGCCGCACGCCATGGGCAGCGGGGACGGATACGTCAACGGCGCCAGCGAATACTCCGGAGACCGGGTCCGGGCCAGTTACGGCGCCGCGAAGTACGGACGGCTGGCCACGATCAAGGCCGAGTACGACCCGGACAACCTATTTCACCTCAACGCCAACATCGCACCAGCCTGATAGACCCGCCTGACGGTCGCACGCGCCGCCGGTGGCTGTGGTGGTGCCAGTCCAGGCACGCGCCGACCGGGGCAGGGACGCCTCGGGGGTCAGCGCGGAGCGCGCTGCTGTCGATCGACCGCAAGCAATCTCGTTAGGGTGCGGCCCTCTTGAAGTGAGCTGATCACAAGGCGGGGCTCAGGTTGCCGCAGTAGCGGGCCTGGTGGGCGCGCTGGTGTGCTTGCCGGGTGATGGGCTCGCGGTCCCCGGATGAAGAGCACGCCTGACTCCTGTATCGCGTTGGCCACGGCAGTGAATCGAGGTGGTCGCTCTCGCGCCAGTTCCCGCAACCTGGCCATCCACGTTCAGGAACCGGAAGATGGGTCACCTGCCCCATGCGCTGATCAACGGCCACAGGTCATCCTCTGAAGTGTGAGTGGCCGGAGCACTGCTCCCGGGAGAGCCCTCTCCTAATCCAGCGTCAAGGAGGCTGGCATGGCGAAATTCATGGATGTGCACTGCGGATTCGTCGGCGTGACCGAGGATCAGCTGCGTGAAGCTCATGAGTGTGACCTGGCAATCGAGGCGTCTGAGGGTGTGCACTTCGAACGTGCGTGGCTGGACCCGGAATCGGTCGAGGTCGTTTAACCCTCTTACCTGGGGGAGTCGGCCTTCATCAGTTACCGACCATGGCGGCGGGAGAACCATGATGGATACCACAGGTGAGCGCTTCGCGCGGGCTCTCGCGGACCAGGATAATGTTGCGCTGAGCGCGCTGCTGGCGGACAAAATCGACTTCCAGCCCCTGACGCCCGGGCGTCACTGGAAGGCCGCTACCCCGGGAGAGGTGGTCGAAGGGATCATCCTCGGGCACTGGTTCGGCGCAGGGGACCGCATTGAGCGATTGTGCTCGCTCACCGCCGGTCAGGTCGCTGGACGTGAGCATGTCGCCTACCGGGTGCGCGTGCGCCGTTGCGACAGTGACTACGAGGTCGAGCAGCAGGCGTATTACGACACTGACGGCGCGCGCATTACCTGGATGAGGGTCTTGTGTTCTGGTTACCAGGCGATCCAGGACGATCGCCCGGCAGCCTGCTGACGGGCGGCGTCACGTCGCGGCCACCCGGCCCGTCGGCGCTCCGTGCCGGGGATTGTCCTATCAGCCCGTGATTGGCGGCGAACAGGCTGGCCAGCGCCCGGTTGGTGGTCCCTGTCTTGGCGTAGATGTGCTCGACGTGATGGGCGGCCGTCTTGCGGGAGATGACGAGATGCTCGCCGATCTCCTTGTTCGACAGGCCCCGGGCCAGCAGCCGGAGGACTTCGACCTCGCGGCCGGTCAGGCCAGCCGGCCCGGCCTGGCGGCGGGCCGCGCGGTGCCCGGCCGCGGAGAGCACGGCGGCCACTGCCTCGCCATCCATCCGGCCTGCGCGGACCTCAGCGCGCAACTGGGCGCGCCGCCTCGTCGGCTGTGCCTGCGCACCGGTGGGGACGCGGCTCGGTCCGTGAGTGGTAGAAGTCCGCGGCAGCCAGTACCCGCCCCTCAGGACTGATGGCGCTGCCCGACAGGCCGCGCGGGTAGCCAGAACCGTCCAGCCGTTCATGGTGCTGGACGGCGACAGCGGCCATTGGCACTAGCGCGGGGCAGCTCGCCAGCATGCGCTCGGTGGGATACGGATGAAGGCGAATGCGTTCGCGTTCAGCGTGGCTGAGAGCGCCTCGCTTGTCCCAGATCGCGTTCGACACGCCAAGGTCGGGCCCGTTCTGCCACCGGCCGACCAGCGCCGAGATGACCCAGCATGAACATCGGCCCAGCGGCGGCCGACGCGAAATCGACGCGCCGGAAGTCAGCCTTGAGCGCCAGGTCGTCGCCGAACCACTTCGCTTGCTCATAGGCATCCACGTGACAGCCCACCCACGCGATCAGGGCTGCGTAGTAGACGACCACGCGGTCAGCCTCATCCAGGCCCAGCCGCTGGGCCAGCCGCAAGGAAATCAGGCACTGCCGCAGCACGTGCTCCATCGGCTGGCCCATGCCCAGGTCGGTGGCCAGAGACAGAACAGCCAGCAGTTCGGCGAGACGGATGCTGGAGCGCGCCGCAGGCTCGGCCATGACCATGAATATAAACGGGTCAGCCGTGACCCAGCCGTCCCATAGCCCAGCGGCGCTCTTCGGGCTGGGTGAGACGGTGCTGGCACCGACTACGGGCCTGCTTGTCAATCGCCTGACCGACAACACGATCGGGGGACGGGTCAACTCGCTCGCCGCCCTCTCCCAGTCCCTGGTGTTCATCGTCAGCCCCGCACTGGCAACCGGCTTCATCGCCGCCGGTGCAGCCGCAGTCTGGATTGGCCTGCTGTGTGCCGGTTGCCTCGGCACCGTCGCCGTGGGGGCCAGGCTTCGCCGCGCTGACCTCGGACCAGGATTACGTGGCCGCAGATCGCGGGGGGTGCTCCCTCGTTGAGGATGGTTGATGCGTATGCGGGGTAGCGTCTGGGAGTGAGACCGGAAGAGAGCTAGGACGGGCAGGGATGCTGACGGAGTTCGGCGGCCTTTCGACGCCGCTGGTGGCCGATGCCTGTATCCGCGCGGGAGTGCCGCTGCGGGTCGTGCCGCCGGGAATCGGCGCGGTCGTCCCTGGACAGCGGGTCGCCGGACGGGCGCTCCCGACCCGCCACTACGGCAGCGTTGATGTGTTCTTGGAAGCGTTCAGCGGCGCCGCCCATGGTGACGTCCTGGTCGTCGAAAACGGCGGGCGGGAAGATGAGGCGTGCGTCGGCGATCTGGTCGTGCTGGAGGCACAAGCGGCAGGGGCCGGCGGGGTGATGGTGTGGGGACTGCACCGCGATACGGCGGAACTGACCCAGATCGCCCTGCCGGTATTCAGCTACGGCCACTGCCCGGCCGGCCCCTGTTCGCCTCGATGAGCAAGAACCATCCGCGCTGGCCAGCGCACAGTTCGGGGCATGGGATCCTCGTGTGCACCGCCGGTGCCCTGGCCGCGTGCCTCGTCGCGGCATGTGCGCCGGTTGTGGTGAGCGATACGCCTTAAGTGAGGCAAGTAGTGGCCGCGGTACCGGCGCCGCTTTGCTTCGCTGCGGGCGGAATCGGGATCCGCTGGCGGCGCGCGGCCTGCACCCAGTCAGCCTGCCCGGTCCAGGCCGCCCCGGACACGGGCAGCTGCCTGGTCAAGCTCGGCCCGGCCGGTTATTGCTGACCCGCGCTCGATCCGGAACCCGTCGCCCGGTGTCCTCGGCAGCACGTGCAGGTGGATATGCATGACTTCCTGCCCGGCGGCCTCGCCGTCGGGGACGAAGAGGTTGACTCCCTCGCACGGCAGGCCTGAGCGCCGGATGGCTCCCGCCAGCCGCTGCCCCACGGCGAACATCGCCGCGCCGAGCCGCTCGTCCAGGTCGGCCAGGCGTGCCGCGTGGGCCCGTGGCACGACCAGCAGGTGGCCGGCGTTGACCGGGCGCAGGTCCATGAAGGCGATGACCCCGGCATCAAAGTAGACCACGCTGGCCGGTTCCCGGCCGTCCACGATCTGGCAGAAGACGCACGTTGCTCGCGGTGATTCGTCAGCAGGCACGGCTCTCATTATCGGTGCCCACCGTGGTGCGCTGTCCAGGGCCGGCACCCGGCGTGCCGCCAGACCGCCTGAAATCCGCCGTGGTTACCTCATCGCCGCTGCCGCGGATCGTGGCGGTCCCCGCCGGGCCTGTCCCGCAGGGCACAGTGACGAAACAGCAGGCGGCCGTGCCGCGGCCGGCCAGCACGACGGCCGGCCGCAGGGCCAGCGCGCAGCACAGGTCCCATGAGGCCCGCGCGATGGACCACATCCCCGGCCAGAGATGCCCGCCGTGGCCAAGGCCTCGCACGAGGTGGTCCAGGGGCCATCAACGCCGGCGTGCGGGTTTTCGGCGGCGGACTGGAAACCACAAGGCGAGAGTGCGCGCTCATGCAGATCCGGACGACATCGCGCACAGATCGACCTGATCGCCCCGGCCGGTGATCACTGAAGAGCCATCAAGCGCACCGAGGCGGCTCCGCGCACGTTCTCGCCTGCACTCCCGGTCACGCAGCGTGTTGGCATCTACCGCTGTTGCCTGCCAGCCGCCGGCCGAGCGGGGTGAGGGGCCTCGGGGTGTCGCCGCGAGCCCCAGGTGACGGCGACGGTGCGGGCGAATGTCTTGGCCCTCGGCCGCCTGATACTGCCCGGCCTGACGCGCGCCCTATGCGGCTGTAGGCAGGCAGCCTAAAGGCCCAGCGACACTCCGTTGACTGGCCGGCCGCGGCCAGAGACCGTCTGAGCGGAGTGGTTCATGCCGATGGCAACCGGGCGTGCCTAAGAGTCTTGTGGTGGTGGCTTCGTACTGGCCGACAACGCTGGCCGGGATGCGCCCGCGGTCGCTGACCGCGAGGCCCGTGGCTTTGGCCCACGCCCGGATCTCGCCGCTGCGTTGACGGCTCGATGCGGTCCGCGCTGGCCCGCGTCGCTGACCTGGTCCAGCCTTACGGGCGTGCTCGACGAAGGGTGTGAGTTTCTTCCGGAACTTCCGGGCGTTCTTCTTATTCAGATCGATCTCGTACTGCGCGCCGCCGAGCCCGAACCGCACCGTCTCACTGGCCGGGCCCCCGTCAAGATCATCTTCTAGCGCGACGGTTATCTTCGTTGCCATCGCGGCCTCCACCACTGCGCTGGACTATCTGCACTGTACAGATCCAGTGTCACGCCGCGATCACCGCACCGCAGCCAGCGAACAGCCCCTTACCTGTTCCGGTTAGCCCAACGCAACGGGGCTGTTTCGGGCAACGGGGCTGTTTCGGGCTGTCTGCGGCTTCCTTGATCAGGGTGTGGGCATGCTTCACTTTCCTCCCTTGCCTCCTTACCGGCTGCTCACCGGCAGCAGCCGCAGCAACGCGAACAGGTTCGTCACACCGAGGATCATGACCGGCGGCTGCGGGCACTAGATGAGTTCCTGGTGGGCTACGAGGCCGAGCATGGTGAGATCTCCGAGGAGGAGATGCGGGAGGCGGCCCGCAGTGCACGCAGCCGGGCGGTCGTGGTGCGCGGCGCGCCGGAGCCCCGGCGCCAGGGCAGGGGGCCCGTGGCCAGGGTGCGGCCTGATGCTGGTCCTGGATGCGGGGGCGTTCGCCGCGGTGGAGCGCGGGGAGCGCGGGGTGGTGGCGCTGGTGAAGCGGGAGCGGCTGGCGGGGCGGGTGCCGGTGACCAGCGGGGGAGTGGTCGCGCAGGTCTGGCGTGGTGGCCGCGGCCGTCAGGTGCCAGTCGCCCGGCTGCTCGCCGGGACCGATGTCGCAGCGATCGATGACCCGCTGGGGCGCCGGGCGGGGCTGCTGCTGGCCCGCAGCGGCCAGCGGGATGCGATTGACGCCACCGTGGTGTGCCTGCCCGCCGACGGCGACGATATTCTCACCTCTGATCCGGGCGACCTGAGAGTCCTGGCGGAAGCCGCTGATATCCACATCGACCTCATCCCTGTCTAGCCCCCGCCCAGCTGCGGCCTGCTCGTGGGCCATGGCGAGTCCGGTTGGCCGTCGTGGTGGGTGTACAGCACGGAAGTACAGCAACGGCGGCTGGTTGCACCGCCGTTGTGTGTTCGATCGGGCATCTACCGCGGCTGGGACTGCTGGCAGGACAGCGGATTCCAGGCGCTGAACCGGCGTTGGTCAGCGCTGGCGGATCGCTTGCAGTCGGCGGACCAGAAAATCCCCGGAAGAAGTCCGGGGCCTTGTCGGATCGGGGCCGGGGTGTTCGTAGCAAGGGTGAGAGGCCGCCCGCGAGGGGCGCCCCCAAGGAGGGAACCGCGATCATGAAACTGACGACCATGACGCAAGTCACCGTTGATGGAGTGGTGCAGGGAAACGGCCACGCGTCGGATGAGGACCGCAGGAACGGGTTCGAGCGCGGCGGATGGGCCAAGGGGGCAGGCGACGACGAGACCAGGACGTTGATCACCCAGACCTACCAGCGCGCCGACGCGTTCCTGTTCGGCCGGCGGACCTACGAGCTCTTTGCCGGCTCCTGGGGAGCAATCGAGGAGATGCGCGCCCACCCCATCGGCGTGGCGCTGAATAAGACGCCCAAGTACGTCGCATCGACCACGCTCACCGAACCGCGCTGGGCGGACACGACCGTCCTGTCCGGTGACCTCGCCGTGGCCATCGGCCGGCTGAAGGCCACGCCGGGAGGTGAGCTGCAGGTGCACGGCAGCGGCACCCTGATCCGCTGGCTGCTCGAGAACGACCTCGTCGACGAGATCACCCTGCTCATCGTCCCGGTGGTCGTCGGCCAGGGCACGCGGCTGTTCCCTGACACCGGCCCGGACATGGCGCTTGACCTGGCCGGATCGCGAGCCGACTCGAAGGGCGTAACGATCCAGGTCTACCGGCCGGCCGGGCGCCCTCAGTATGCGACCGGCTGAAGCACGTGACATAGGTGACGCACCAGACGGCCGGCCGGTTCTGGTCGTGCGGCCAAGACCCGCCCACGCCGGGAACGAGAAGCACCTCGCCGGCTTGCAGATCCTCCGGCCCGCGGTGTGACGCTCAAGCTCGCCACCGAGGGGCCGGAGCCCGCAAACGGAAGGCCTGGGTGCGGCGCAACGCTGCTTCTGGCGATCCGCACCGCGCTGACACCGGTCGGACTGGGCGTTGGCAGGCGCACCTATCAGCCCAATCTGGGCGTGCGGCAAAGTTCTGCCACACGCCCCAGGCGAGGTGCCAGCGGGTGGGAATGAGCCTGGATGGGGTGGACGTGCAGTGCACAGGCCCGCGACACCCTGCCGGCGCTGATCGTAACCACGAACGAGGTGCCGGGCTGCCGGATCACCCAGGTCCACGGGGACGTGTTCGGGCTGATCGTGCGGGCCGGCAACGCCTTCAGCAATATGGGCGCGCAGCCGTGGTGGAAGCTGCCGGACGGTCCGGTGAGTTCCCGGCGGCGCAGGCGTCTGCATTTACGGAGCTAACGCCGCCACCGAGCACCCGGGGCCTGCCGTCCCCGCAGCAATGAGGAGATCGAGGCATGAGTAAAGCCAGCGCTATCATCCGCCTCCCCGCCGGACGGCGGACCAAGTGGGCTGTCCTGGTCTTCTGGCTGATCGTCGTGGCCGTGCTCGGCCCGCTGGCCGGCAAGCTCACCAGCGCGGAGAAGAACGACGCGTCGGCGTGGCTGCCCGCCGCGGCCGAGTTGACCAAGGTGCTGGACATACAGTCGCGATTCCAATCGCCCAACATCTACGCCGCGGTCGTGGTGTACGACCGCTCGTCGGGCCTGACCGGCGCGGATAAGGCCAAGGCGGCTGCCGACGCCCGCAGGTTCGCCGGCGTGCACGGCGTAGTGCGCAGCCAGCTGGCCGGTCCGATACCGTCGGCGGACGGCAAGGCGATGGAGACCATCGTCCCGGTCAACCTCGGCTCGAAGGGCTGGAACGGCGCATCGGCCGCCGCGACCAAGCTACGGGTCATCGCCCGCACCGACGCGAACGGCCTGGCCTTCCACATCGCCGGCCCGCTGGGCAACGCTGCTGACTCGGCCAACGCGTTCAAGGGCATCGATGGCATCCTGCTGTACGCGACCCTGGCGGTCGTCATCGTGCTGCTGCTGATTACCTACCGCAGCCCGGTGCTATGGCTGCTGCCGGTCATGTCGGCCGGGGTCGCGCTGGCCACCGCTCAGGGACTGATCTACCTGCTGGCCAGGCACGGCCTGACCGTCAACGCGCAGAGCGCCGGCATCCTGCTCGTGCTGGTGTTCGGCGCGGGAACCGACTACGCGCTGCTGCTCACCGCCCGCTACCGCGAGGAGCTGCGCAGGCACGAGGACCGGCATGAGGCGATGGCCGTCGCGTTGCGCCGCGCCGGACCGGCCATTATCGCCAGCGCGGGCACCGTTATCGTCAGCCTGCTGACGCTGACCATCGCGGAGCTGGCCTCCACCAAGAGCCTGGGACCTGTGCTGGCGATCGGCGTCGTTGTGGCGCTGGCCGCAATGATGACGCTGCTGCCGGCCATGCTGGTGATTGTCGGCCGATGGGTGTTCTGGCCGGTCAAGCCGGCATACGGCACCGGCGAGCCGACGACGAGAGGATTCTGGGCGCGGGTTGGCCGCCGTATCGCGATCCGGCCGCGGCTGGTCTGGGTGGTCACCGCAGTGATCCTTGGCGCGATGGCGCTCGGCCTGACTGGGCTCAAGGCCAGCGGCCTGACCACCGCGCAGGGATTCCGGCACACCCCGGACTCGGTGGCCGGCCAGACGGTCATCGACCAGCACTTCCCGGCCGGCGCTGGCCAGCCGGTGATCGTGATCGGAAACCAGGCCCACGCCGCCGCGTTGCAGGCCGCGGTCAAGGCCACGCCGGGGATCACCGGCGTCACCGGGACGAGCAAGGCCGGGCACGCCTACCTGACCGCTACGCTCACCACCGCCCCCGACAGCCAGGCCGCGTATAACACCATCGACCGGGTGAGGACCGCCGTGCACGCGGTCCCCGGCGCGAACGCCCTGGTCGGCGGCAACACGGCGATCAACCTGGACGTCAAGAACGCTTCAGCGCACGACCGCACGGTGATCATCCCGGTCATCCTCGCCGTCGTCTTCCTCATCCTGGCGCTGCTGCTGCGGGCGCTGATCGCGCCGATCATGCTGATTGCCACCGTCGTGCTGTCGTTCGCCGCGGCGCTGGGCGTCAGCGCACTGGTGTTCAACCACGTCTTCGGCTTCGGCGGCGCCGACACCTCGTTCCCGCTGTTCGTCTTCGTGTTCCTGGTCGCCCTGGGCATCGACTACAACATCTTCCTCATGACCCGGGTGCGCGAGGAGGCAGGCAAGCACGGCGCGCGGCACGGCGCGCTCACCGGCCTGGCGGCGACCGGCGGGGTGATCACCTCGGCCGGCGCCGTACTGGCGGGCACCTTCGCCGCGCTGGCGACGCTGCCTGTCACCTTCCTGGCTGAGCTGGGCTTCGCCGTGGCGTTCGGCGTGCTGCTGGACACCATCGTTGTCAGGTCAGTCCTGGTCACCGCCCTCAACCTCGACCTCGGCCGCTGGGTCTGGTGGCCCAGCAGGCTCGCCCGCGAGCCAGCCACCGAAGCGGACATCACCGTCGAACCGACAGCCGTAAGCGGATGAGCGTGCCGCGGATCTGCCGCACGTACACGCTCGTGTTCGCCCGGGCCCTGCCGGGTGGAGTGGAACTGAGCACGGATAACTCGAGGTCCTATGCGCAGTGGCTACGCGGGTGACCGCCCCGGCCCGGTGGCCAGAATGGGTACGAAACCGCCCGTGAACCCGCCGGACATCTAACTCACCTCACCCGCATCCATCCGGAGGTTAGCGACATGGCGAAGAAGGACAAGCAGAAGCGGCACGACGCGGAGGTCACGGCGCGGTCGGCCGTGTTGGGGCCAGAGGCTGCCGCCGATCCGCCCGCGAAGATGAAGCGCAAGGAGTACGAGCGGGAGATGAGAGTCCTGCACGGCGAGCTGGTGGCTATGCAGGAGTGGGTCAAGGCGACCGGGGCGAAGATCCGCATCGTGTTCGAGGGCCGCGACACCGCCGGGAAGGGGGGCACGATCAAGCGGATCACCGAGCGGGTGAGCCCGCGTGTGTTCCGGGTCGTGGCCCTGCCCGCGCCGACCGACCGTGAGAAGTCGCAGATGTACATCCAGCGGTACCTCCCGCACTTCCCGGCGGCCGGTGAGGTCGTGATCTTCGACCGAAGCTGGTACAACCGGGCGGGGGTCGAGCCGGTGATGGGCTTCTGCACGCCGCGGGACACCGAACGGTTCCTCCAGCTCACGCCCGGGGTGGAGAAGGCCATGGCCGATGACGGGATCCTGCTGCTGAAGTACTGGCTGGAGGTCAGCCCCGGTGAGCAGACGCGGCGGCTGAAGAGCCGCATCAATGACCCGCGAAAGATCTGGAAGCTGTCGGACATGGACCTGAAGTCCTATAGGCGCTGGTATGACTACTCCAGGGCCAGGGACGCGATGTTCGCCGCGACGGACACCGCGTGGGCGCCCTGGTATATCGCGCACACCGACGACAAGCGGCGCGGCCGGCTCAACATCATCAGCCACCTGCTCAGCCAGGTCCCCTACAAACCGCTCGCCCTCCCGGGCGTCACCCTGCCCAGGCGGCAGCGGCCCGGCGGCTACACCGAACCGGACCTGCCGCTGCGGCACATCCCGGCCCCCTTCTAACTGGTGGCTGAATGGACCGGATTTCGGATGCCGAACGGCTGCGGATCGCCGAAGTCCTGGCCGAGGGCGCGCTGGCGTGGCGGTTGCATGAGGAAATCCATCGGTCCCGGTATGTGATCCGGCGACCGATGGTGGCGCTACGCAACGAGAGCCGCGGCGTCCCCGCGGACGGCCGGATGCTCGGCGGGGTCCCCGGCACCGGGTGCTGAAAGTGGTGATCCAGATCCGGGCCTAGTCGGGCCGCCAGGTGCCGTAGTAGGTTTCCGGCATCATGACCAGTCATGGATGGCCCGAGATCGCGGTGCGGCTTGTGAGAGGTGGCTGACGGACAGGTCATGCCCACCCGCGCGTCCCGTGGGCAGCGCGCCGTCGTGCGGCTCGCGTCTGACCAGGTCATGATCAAGTCGTGTTCGGGCGCGATAGGGCGAAGGGCACGCGGGTTGCCTTCAGCCGAAAGCGCAGGACTGTCGGGATGGTGAACCTGCTATGACTGGCGAGTCCGGCGACAGCACCCCGGCGATGGCCAAGGGGGACCGTAGGCTGGCCATCTTGCTGGCGATGGCCATGTTCGTGCTGGTCGTCGACACGTCGGTGATGAACGTGTCCATCGCATCGGTCGTTCATGATCTGCACACGACCGTCAGCGGGGTTCAGTCCGCGATCGCGCTTGAGGCGCTGGTGTCGGCGGCGTTCATCTTGATTGGCAGCAAGGTGGGCGATCTGATCGGGCGCAAGCGCGCGTACGTGCTGGGCCTGCTCGCTTATGGGATCGGTGCCCTGGCCATGGCTCTGGCGCAGGGGCTGACCGCGATCATCGTCTTCTGGGCAATCGTGGGCGGGCTCGGCGCATCGTTGTTGCTGCCGGCGATGCAGTCACTCATCCACGGTAACTTCGAGGGCGCCGCGCAACGGCAGGCTTACGCGCTGGTTGGGGCCGCGGCCGCGATCGCCGCCGCCGTGGGACCGCTGCTGGGAGGGTTCATCACGACCTACCTGTCGTGGCGGATCGCGTTTGTGCTTGAGGACGTCATCATCGCGGTCGTGCTGTCGGGCATCAGGCTGGTCCATGACGTGGAATACACCGGATCGCGGCGCGTGGACATCGTGGGTGCCGTCCTGTCCGTGCTGGGCATGGGCGGCGTCGTGCTGGGCATCCTCGTTTGGCAAGAAGGCGGCGAAGCGGTGGGCCTGCTTCTGGCGCTGGGGGCGGTCTCGCTCGGGCTCCTGGCGTGGTGGCTGGTGCGGCGCAAGCATGCGGGCAAGGCGGTGCTGCTGGACCCGGACCTGTTCAAGGCCAAGCTGTTCAAGTTCGGGGTCTCCGGGCAACTGCTGCAGCAGATCGGTCTGGGCGGCACGATGATCGCACTGCCGATCTACCTGCAGATCGTGCTCGAGTACAGCGCGATGGGAGCGGGCCTGTCGATCGCCCCGCTCTCCCTGAGCATGTTCGCGGTGGCGCTGGTCGCTGGGAGGAAAGGCGGGAAGCGGCGTCCGGCGAGCCTCATCCGGGCCGGGTTCGGGCTGTTCACGATCGGGATGGTCGCTCTGGAGCCGATTGTGCCCCGGGCGACTTCAGGCTGGTACCTGGCGGTGCCTTTGATAATCGCGGGAGCGGGGCTGGGCCTGCTGGTCTCCCAGTTGAACAACTACACGCTGGCCCCGATCTCTGAGGAACGCGTCAGCGAGGCTGCCGGGGTGAACTCGGCCGGAGGGTCGTTCGGACTGTCGTTCGGGCTGGCGTTCGCCGGCGCCATCTTGCTGGCGGTGCTGTCGGCTGGCTTCACCGGCCTGGCCCAGTCGAGCACCGTGCTGTCCGGGGCCGAGCAGCAGCAGGTCGCCAAGGTCCTGGAGCATGACGCCGAAGTGGTCAGCAACACCCAGCTCGAGAAACAACTCGCCGGCCAGCCGCAGAAGACGCAGGACGAGATCATCAAGATCAACACCCAGGCAAGGCACCTCGCCCTTCAGGTGGCGCTGCTCATACCCATCCTCGCTGGCCTGGCCGGGCTGCTCATCTCGTTCCGCATGATGCGCCTGCCAGACCCCCAGCAATCGGGCTCCGGCGAACAGATGGTCTTGGGCTGACTCGTGGTCTCGGGCTGACTCGCCCGCAATCCCCGGTCACGAGGTACGCCAGGCGCCCGGGCGGGCGGCGCCTAGGCCCAACCACCGGCCGTGAGACACGCCGCTGCACAGAAAGGCAGCAGGCTCGCGGCGCAGGCCCTCGGCGGCGCCGCGGTTGACGGCGGCCTTGACCAGCGCGAAGATCGTGCCCTGCAGCATCGCAGCCAGCAGGATTTCCCCCCAGCCTCGCCGCTCATCAGTGGGCTTAGGCGCGTCTCCCTGGCCGATGAGCTTCCAGACCCTCTTGAAGATCAGCCCGGCGAGCAACCCGCCAACCATCGAAGCGATCAGGTCCACCGGCTTGTACAACAACTTGATCATCGTCTTCTCCCGCCCGCCGGGATTGCTAGCCGGCCCGCCATCAGCGTGACGGCTCACTAGCCCCCGCCGCTAGCTGACCCTCGTGCGGTTGTCCGGCTCTAGGCCGGCCGGATCCTTAGCTTTGCCCGCGGTAAGGTGCCGGGCCTGCCGTTTAGCTTTGCGCTCGAGGCGCCTAGCTTTGCGCTCAAGGCGCCGGGCCTGCCGTTCAGCTTTGCGCTCAAGGCGCTGGACCTGCCGTTTATTCCAGGCAGCCAGGCGCTCGAAGGTGCTGGCCCGGTTCTCCTGGCCTAGCCCTCGCAGCGCCCCCAGCACGATAGCGCCGACGATCACCTGCTCATACAAGCGGCGGCTTCGCAGTACATGACCCACCACGCCCAGCCCGACCAGCCCCAGCGCCGCTTTCCTGGCAGAGCCGGAGTCCCCGGGCTGCCCCGACGACGTGCTGCCCGCCACGATCTTGGCCAGCGACAGCCTCCCGGCCCCTTGCCCTGATCCCGTCATGCCGCCTCCCGCCCTGCAGCGCCCGCGCACACTGCCAGCCTGCTGCGCGTGAGGGTTCCTGGCATCACCCCCGAGGGGGTGACGATGAGGCCGCCGGGGACGGGTCGGCCCTTGATCCGCTTCTGGGAACGCTTCAACCGCGATGGGCCTGCGCCCGCCCCTACCGCTCCGAAACCCAGCGCCGCGCCGCGTTTGACACCTGGCTGCCCACCTACAACCATCACCGCGGACACACCCGCCAGCCGCGTCACCAACATGTCAGGACAGAACACTTAGGGCAACGGTCATCCACAAGATCTCTGCCCCGCCCGCGGACTTCCGATCGATCACCGTGAAGCCCGCTGTGTGATCTGAGCCGGTGAGGACCCAGGCGTCGTGGCTCGCGCCGTCCCGCCCGACCTGCCGTGCGGCATCCCCGGTGAAGTACTCCGGGAGAGACTCGACGATGGCCACGACCGCCGGAACGTCCTCGCTAACCATGCGACGGACCACAAGCATGAGGCCCAGTCTTCCCCGGGTGCGGCGCTGGTGTCTCTTCAATTCCCGGCAGTACACCTGGGCGCCCGAACGACAGCGTCGCGCGCGCAGTGCCGCCGCTATCTCAAGTGCGTGGCCTGTGGCATTATCGCCGCTGGCCGTTGGGGTGTGCAGATCTGGTCAGTCTGGCGCGGGGGCAGTCCCCGGTTGGGGGTCCGGGTTCAGGCGTGGTCGTTCTTGTTCCACAGCTGGTGAGTAAGGCCGCTAGGCGAGGTGATCGACTCGACGGTGAAGCGGTCTTCGAGGCCGCTTGATCCCTCCCAGAGGGATACGCCGCGCCCGAGGGTAATCGGCACGATCACCAGGTGCATGAAGTTGACCAGGCCGGCCTGGAGGAACTGACGCACCGTCGAGGGTCCTCCCCCGATACGGACGTCAAGACCACCAGCAGCCTGCTGGGCCAGGCGGAGCACCTCCTCCGGTGGCCCGTCCACGAACCGGAAGCTGGTCCCGTTGGGAAAGTCAATCGCAGGATGCGCGTGGTGGCTCATGACGAACACTGGTGTCTGGAATGGCGGCTCGTCGCCCCACCAGCCCCGCCACCCGTCGTCGGGCCAATCACCAACCTGGGGACCGAACTTGCGCCGTCCCATGATCTCCGCGCCGATGCCCTGGCTCCACATGCTGGTCAGAGCGCGGTCCAGCGTGACGGGGGCATCTGCCTTATCGACGCCATGGATTACCCGGCCATCGAACCACGTGAACAGCCGCTCGGCGCCGCCGATCGGGGCGTCGAACGTCACATGCTCGCCGGCGGCGTAGCCGTCGAGCGAGACGTTCATGTTGTGGACCCGGGTGCGGGGCATCACGACTCCTTCTGTGATCGGATGAAGCGTTCACAACATAGACCGGCGGGATGGCCGGGACCCACCGCTGAACGCTGACATCGTATTGCGGTGGCCCAACCCAAGTGCCGTCTGCCAGTGCGTCACGAGCTGCCGCGAACATCCGTAGCCGATGAGCGGCACGTCGCTCTCCCGCCCGCCGAGAAACCTGTTGCGAGCGGCCGGCATCAGATGTGTGGTTGATCGTAGATCGGCCGCCAGTCACGGGAGGAACATGACGCGCATGTCGCTGCCCACCCCCACGCTGCACACCGCCCGCCTTCGGCTGCGTCCCTTCGACGACGCGGATGCGGACGACCTCTTCGCGCTGCACAGCAACGCCTGCGTGCTGCGGTACTGGGACGCGCCGCCGTGGAGCGAGCGCGTGCGCTCCGAGCGGTTCATCACGGCTTGCCGGCAGATGGCCGAGGAGGGCACCGGGGCGCGGCTGGCCGTGGATCGTGCCTGCGACGGGGCGTTCATCGGCTGGTGCAGCCTGACCCGGTGGAATCCGGGCTACCGCAGTGCATCGCTGGGCTACTGCTTCGACGATGCCGCGTGGGGCCACGGCTACGCGACGGAGGCCGCGCGCGTTTTGCTGCGGTGGGCATTCGGCACGCTGGACCTCAATCGCGTCCAGGCTGAGACCGATACACGCAACGTGGCATCTGCCCGGGTGCTGGAGAAGCTCGGGTTCGTGCGTGAAGGGACGTTGCGGGAAGACTGCGTCGTGAACGGCGAGGTCTCTGACTCGTGGGTCTACGGGCTGATCAGGCGGGAATGGGGGCCGTCGTCCGAGCCTGCTCCCGCCCGCTGAGTCCTTGCTCCCCCGCGAGACGCCGCCGGGCATCCGGGTGCTTCGCTTCGCCGCGTCGAGAGACCGGCACCGGGCACCCTCATGCCGCTGACCGAGCGCTGCTGCCAGGAGAGGCGCGTATGCACCAGCTGGCGGTGACACCGCCCGGTGGTACGGTCGGCAACATTACGGACCCGATCAAGGAGGGCGACGATGACTGCACCGCTGCAGGTGATCGCCTTGAGCTTCAGCCGCGGCGCCGGTGCTGAGGACCGGATCCTGGCCGAGGTCGACCGTCTGCGCGGCCGGGGAGTTCTTCGCCTCCTCGACATGCTCTTCGTAGCTAAAAGCCAGGACGGCAGCATTGAACAGCTGGCCGTCGGTAACGACGAGGACTTCGGATCGCTCCTGGCGGCGGTCGTTCCCGTGGCGAACGGCAGTCCGGCGGTGCCGGCGCCAGCTGGCGGCCCGGATTTTGACCCAGCCGATGCGCGGGCTCTGGCCGATTCTCTGCAGCCGGGAACCGCCCTGGCCTTCCTGCTCGTCGAGCACCACTGGGCCGCCCCGCTTTTCGACGCGATCGCCGAGGCCGGCGGCACCCTGATCGGCGAGGGCTTCCTGACCTCCGAGACCGGGCTCGTGGTGGGAGCCGAGGTAGCCGCCATGGACGAGGCATCTCAGGTCATCGCCCAGGCCCAGGCCGAGGAGGCCGACGCCTTGCTCACGGCGGTGGCAGCCAGAGCCGAAGCAGCCGAGGCAGTAGCCGAATCGCAGCGGATCCAGTCCGCCGCTGCTGCTGCCGCCGTCCGGGCCCTGATTACCGCCGGGCTGGTGGAGGAGGCGGCCGCCCACGAAGCCGTCACCGCGCTGACCACAGCCGGCCTCATCGTGGCCGCCGCCGGGCAGGCCGCCGCTGACTCAGTAGCCGAAGACGCCGCCACGGTGGAAGCCGCCGACGAAGTGACCGCCGCGTCCCTGGCGGAATCCCTCGTCACCATCTCCGCCGCCGACGAGGTAGCCGCCCAAGCCACGGGTGAAGCCGAGGCACGGATCAAGGCGGCGTCGATCACCATGGCGGAGGCCCAGGTGCTGCGGTACCTCTCCAAACCACTCCCATTCTCCGTTATCGCCGACAAGCTGGGCATCTCCCGCTCAGCAGCCAAGGAGCGAGCGGCCCGCTTGTATCGGAGGCTCGGCGTCCACAGCCGGGACGAGGCGGTCAGCCGGGCCCGCTCCCTCGGCCTCATCCGCGGCCAGTAGTTATTCGTCGCGGACGCTCGCGCGAGCAGCGTGCCGACGGGCAACTTCAGGCCCGTAACCTCTGCGGGCGTACCGGCGTTCTCCACGTATGCCTTGCCTGCCAGGACTTCCTTCTGCTACGGCGGGGACCGTTGACCCTGCCGTGTGCTCCGGTAAGGGCGAGGATCGAATCAAACAGAGGGTGTGTGGCGGGCGTCTTGCCGGGGCAGGCCTGCCGGGTGCCCGCCAGGCCGCATGTTGGTGTGCCCGGCTGCCGGGCGCCTGCTGTAAGCGGCGGGAAGGGTAGTTATGACCATCACCGGCCGGCGGTCCGGTCACGCCATCGAGAACAGCATCGGCATCGCGGCGCCCACGGAGAAGGTCTTCGATTACGTCACCGATGTGCGGCGGGAACCGGAGTGGAACCCGCAGCTGCGCGAGCCCGAGAAGCTGACACCTGGGCCGGTCGGGGCCGGCACCAGGTACCGGGTCCGGTTCGGCCGTGGCGTGGGCATCGCCATCATCGAGAACAGTAGCTTCGACCGTCCCCGCAGCTGGTCGGGGTCAGCACCGCCCGGCGGATGACCGTGCTTTTCCGGGGGCAGGTCACACCGATCCCGGGCGGGTGCCAGCTGGCCGTGCACACCGAATTGCAGCCGCGTGGCGTGCTGCGGATGCTGTCGCCGTTGCTGCGCCGGGTGATGTGGCGCAGCTGGGAGCAGGACCTGCTGGCGATCAAAACGATCATCGAGCGCAGACCTTGATCACGTCGAGGCGGCGGTGAGCGCGGCAAAGGCTATTACCCGGGTGCCGGTCCCGGACCTTTGCTGCCCGTGGGCAGAAACCCCGGCGACACAGATGAATATCGCCTTATCGGGATCTTCGACGGCGACACCCTGACCGGCCTCCGCGGGCAGGTCCGGCTGGAGACCACGCGGTGAATCGCCGGGACCATTCGCCGGGGGACGGTGACATCGGTCCCTGCCCTGGGATCGCCCGTGCCGCTACCGTCGTGGCGGGTGACCGATCCGAGGGAGGGTCACGATGGCACTCACCGATCCGGCTCGCCGTCCGTCCACGGGGGCGCGGCGGGCGGGCTACTGCGTCACCATTGCGTTCAGTGCGGGGTTCTTGTTCGTTCTCAACGCCCGGCCCGGCTGGCAGCAGATGCCGTTCCTCACCAGCGCAATCAGCCAGGTGCTGTGGCTGGCCAACCTCTGGCTGGCGGCAGGGATAGCAGCAAGCGCCGTCTTGCTGGCCTATGATCCGCCGTGGCTGAAATCGCTCGGCGACCTGGCCACGACCGGGATCGGACTGGCCACGGTGATCCGCGTCTGGCAGGTGTTTCCTTTCGACGTGTCATCCGGCTGGTCAATTGCGGTGCGTGTTCTGCTGATGGTGGCCATCATAGGTTCCTGCATCGCGCTGGTGGTCCAGGTCATTTCGCTGGCCCGCTGGTTCACCGGCCGCACCCCGCATGGCGGCCACATGCGCACAGGACATTGATAACGCGTCGGCCCGCGGAGCCGATTTAGGCCGGTCAGAGCAAACGCTGACCGTGATCAACAAATGCGCCGCGGGTCCTGCCGGTGCGCCGGGCCGCACCACATCCGGCGCAGATCTAATCCGACAGGCGCCAGCCGATGGGCTGGCCCAGCCAGCTGAGGGAGGCCAGAGATGCCAGGTAAGCGCACAGGTACGGCTTTGCTGATCGCAGGGGCAGCGGGGCTGGTGTACTTCCGTTTCCTCCGCCCGTGGCATATGCACTGGGGGGCAACCGCGCAGGAGGCAAGCGGCCAGGTCGCGGGCGATGAACTCATGCCAGATGCGGATGTCGTGGCCACCCGGGCCGTCGAAATCGATGCGCCACCGTCGGCGATCTGGCCGTGGCTCGTGCAGATGGGGCCAGGACGCGGCGGTGCATATACCTACGACTGGATCGAGCGCCGCCTCGGCATTGACATCCACAACACCGACCGCATCATCCCCGAGTTGCAGCACCTCAAGGTGGGGGACGAGGTCCCGATGCCCGGGTATTCGATGCAGGTCGAGCGGCTCGACCCCGAACGTGCGATGGTCATCCGCTCCAGCAACCACGCCTGGGTGTGGTCGTTCGAGCTGCGCCCAGCGAACGGGCACACCAGGCTGATCAGCCGCAATCGCTTCGACCTCGCCCTTTTGCCGGTCAAGGACAAGCTCATGACCCCGGTTATGGAACCGGGATCATGGGTGATGGAACGCAAGATGCTGCTCACCATCAAACAGCGGTCCGAACACCTCGCCCAGACAAAGACGCAGACGTGACGACAATGGGGAGCCATGTCCAGGGTCGATGAGCTGGAGATGAAGGCCAGAGTCGACGAGATCCTCAACCACTGCCCGCGGTCGGCATGGCGGCGGGACTCCTTCGTCGCGGACAGAGGTCTTCGAAAGATCACGAGGTGGCCGGCTCACGTCACGGCGACACGCCCACCCGGACGAAACAGTCAGAACTGAGCAGGCACCTCATACACACCCCTCCGGTGGACGTGAGCCGGCGGTGCCAGGTCAGCAGCGTGCACGGCGCGACGAGCCCGATGGGCGCGCAGCCCAGCTGGCAGCAACCGGGCCAGCGCAGCCAGGACGGCCCGGTGGGCCCAGTCCGGCTTCGGCCGGGCGGCCTGCCGCCGGAGTACGCGACCTGATGCCGGAGCATCATGGTCTCCGCATCCTTGGACGCCTGGCTGCGCCTAGCAGGAGCAGCCAGCAAAGACCCGGATCATGATCAGGTAGAGCAGGCGAAGAGATACAAACCGCGATCCGCCCCAACCTGCTCATCCGTCTACGAGGTGTCGTGCGGCGCGGCGGGCAGCTGCAGCGCCGGCGGTTTCTACACCGACGGCTCCGGCCATGGCCAGGCGTTCGTCGTCAGCCAGCACAACGGCACCTGGAATCACGCGGAGAAGGTCCCCGGCACCTCGGCCCTCAACGCGGGCGGAGATGCCGTGACCAGCTCGGTGTCATGCGCCTCGGCGGGCAACTTCAGCGCCGTCGGGTCCTACAAAGACCGCTCCGGCCATCATCAGGCGTTCATCGCCATCCAGGCAAGATGACCTCGTCAACCCGCCGCGCCCCAGCAGACCATGACACGGGATTCACGTCCCAAGAACAACGGCAGCGTTACCCCGGCGCCAATCTCGCCATTGGCGGGGCGCTCGCCGGCATCCAAGGCTCCCGCCTGGAGCTTTGGTCGTCGGCGAGAACAGCGTCAAAGCGGTGGTGAAGTTGGAGCTACGGTCGCGGATCATGAACTTGACCCGGCCGGCCCGTCTCCAGCCTCCAGTCCAGATGAACGGCGGCACCACGTTTCACTTCCTCGACGCCAGTGGTGGAGCGACCGGTGGAAAGGCGCCCTGAAAGTATTCGACATCACCTTCGACGGCCGCCTCAGCGCAGCCGGGAAGTAACCATCAAGACCGAGTTAGTCCGTTGTTCTGGAGACAGTCCCCCGAGGCCGGCAGAAACCAACCTGAGGGCCAAGAGGTTGAGCAGCAGCACGAGCTCACCTGCGGCGGACCGCTCTCCCAGCGCGCTGCGAAGAGGTGGGGCAGCCCGGCCACGGAGAAGACGGCAGCTTCTGGCCGTGTACCAGGGTGGTTAGAGCGTCGATCACTGAGATGCCAGTCAGGACCGGCTCGGCGGGCAGCTCGTGAGAAGGTTGCCGTTGACGATGCCGGAGACGCGCGGGCGAATGGAGTCAGCCTCATGAACGTCGCAGTGCTGGGGGCGGGCGGTGGAGGGCTGGCGGTCGCCTACGAGTGGGCGAGCCAGGGACACCGGGTCTCGCTGTACGCACAACGCATCCACGACCACCATCTGGCGCCGGTCCGCGAACGCGGCGGCATCCAGGCCGAGGGTCTGCTTGAGGGGTTCGCCCTCCTGGAGACGGTCACCTCCGACATCGCCGAGGCGCTGGATGGCGTGGAGGTTGTCTTCGTCGTCGGCCCCGCCTACGCCACCGAGCCGTTCGGCGCCGACACCCGCGGTCACCTGCGCCCCGGGATGACCGTCGTGGTCTGCCCCAGCTCGTGCGTCGGCAGCCTCGCTTTCAAGCACGCCGCGGGGGTGGAACTGTATGACGAGAGCATCGTGGTAGGCGAGACCAGCACGCTGCCGTACGCCTCGCGGGCGTCGCTGCACGCCAGTGTGCGGATTTTCCACCGGTTCGACACCGGCCTGTCGGCTGCTGCCGCCCCGCGCAGCAACACGCCCCGGCTCCTGGAGGTCCTCCGCCAGGTTTACCGCAACACCGAGGAAGCCGCGGGGATCTTCCAGACCACGCTGCAGAACGGCAACCCGGTCATCCACCCTGCCGTCACTCTGCTCAACGCCGCGCTCATCGAGCGCACGGGCGGCGACTTCATGTTCTACGAGGAGGGGGTCACCGAGGCGGTCGGCCGCTTCATGAAGGCGGTCGATGACGAGCGGCTCGCCATCGCGCGGGCCCTCGGAGTCGCAATCCTCGCCGAGCCGGATCTCGGGGTGCGGCAGGGCTACATGACCGAGCCCAACTACTCCACCGGTTACTCCACTGCACCGGGCTTCCGCGGCATCAAGGCGCAGAACGAGTTGCACCACCGCTACCTGACCGAAGACGTAGGCTACTCGATGGTGTTCCTCACCGACCTGGCCCGGTACCTGTCGGTGCCGACCCCCACCATGGACGCCGTGATCCACATCGCCTCCATCGTGGCCGGTGAGGACTTCGCCGCCGAGCGCGCCCGCACCATGGACAACATGGGCCTGTCCGGGCTCACCCGCGAACAGCTAGCGGCATTCTGACCCGGGCTGCTCATGGTTCCGAGCGGCGTCAGCCTGTGGGGTGCCAAAGTCTGCCTGACCCGCGAGCTGCAGCGATGGGCAGGACTGGCTGCAGGGCATCATGATCAGGAAAGCGATCGGGGACCGGGTGCTCAGTTGAGTTGTTCGAGCAGGGCTGGCAGGCCGGCGAAGGAGTCCTGGACGTGGTCGGGGGTGCCGCTGGCGCCCCGGTGGGTGCGGGGGAAGATACTTGCCGGTCTTGACCAGCACCACCCCGGTGAGCCCATGCTGGGCGGCGAGCGCGTCGGTCTTGATGCCGTCGCCGATCATCATGGCGTGCGCGTGGCCGGCGCCCAGGTGCGCGAGCGCCGCCGCGAAGGAACGCCGCGGCGGGCTTGCCGACGACGCCGGCCTTGGTGCCTGGCGCCTGTTCCAGGCCGGCCAGGAACGCGCCGGTGTCCGGTTGCAGGCCCTCGCTGGTTCGCCAGTACAGCCCGCGGTGCATGGCGACAAGCCGCGCACCGTGCTGCAGGTGACCGAAAAACCTCATGCAGCGTCTGATAGCTGAACTCCGGCCCGGCCCCGCCGAGCAGGGCATCGCGCCCCGGGTAGTGCTCGGGCACGTAGGCGGCCGCGATGACCGCGGGATCCACGATGGTGACCTTCGCCTCTGGGCCAGACCCCCCGGAGCGCGTAATGCCGATGGGGGGACTTGTCTCCGGAGGTCGACATGGCCACCTTGAAGCCCCGGGCCGCCCAGACTCTGGCCGCGTGGGCGTGGGCCGCAGTGGGGTTGACGCCACTCGGGTGGTTCTACGGTTTTATGGCCATCGCCTACAGCCACCTGGGTGACGTGACGGACAGGAACATGATGTTTGGCGGGGTTGTGCTGTTCGCCGCCGCTCCCACGACCGCGTTCATCCTGGCCATCTACGCGGCGCGTGCCGGGCACCGGTCCGGCAAGATCGCCGTGGTGGTGTCCGGGCTGCTTCTCCTGGCCACGCTTCTTGTCTCAGCTTGGCTCTACGGCGGGTGGATCAATGTAGCCGTGATCGCCGTGACGGCCGTGGCTGCGGGGGTGGGTTTCGCCTGGGTGCGCTCCCGCAACAAGCCACCGCCTGGGCCCGACGGTGCGCAGCGCGAGGTGGGACCGCCTGCGGCTGGTACACCGCCGGGCGAACGCGTTCGCCCTGGGGCTGCGCGGCGGGATGTTCACCACCTCGATCCCCGCGGCGAGCACCGGGCCGAATGCCTCAACGAAATGGCAGCGCCGCGACGCGCACACAGGGCCTGCGGGATCACGTCTCGAACCGCCCGCGGGCCTGCTCGGGATTACCTGCCTGGCTGCGGGTCTTCCCCCGGGCAGCCTGGGGCCGGGCCGTGACCGGCGGCAGCGCGCCGGGCTGGGAGGAGACCCTGCGCGACGGGAGAATGGTCCTGCTCCGGCCGCTGCGCAGTGATGATGCGGTGGGCGTTGGTGCGCTGTGGTGCCGCCTGGATGCCCGGGACCGGCGCCGGTTTACTGACCTGGCTCATCTTAGGCCTGACCGCCCGGGTGACGTGGCCGTCCCGCGGCCTGGTCACACGGTGGGGATCGTTGCGACCGCCCAGGCTGCCTGGCCTGGGCGGGTAGTGGGTGTGGCGCGGTATGAGCGCACGGCAGGGGATGCGGCCAGGATGCTGGTGTTTGTCAACGTCTCCTGGCGGCGCGCCGGTCTTGGTGCCCTGCTGGTGCGGCGGCTGGCCAGCGCTGCCCGGCACGCGGGGGTGCGGCGGCTGGCCGGTGATGTGCCCAGGAGCGATGCGGCGATGCTGGGGCTGCTGGAGGAACTGGGACTGGAGTACGAGGAGCAGGTGACGGCGGCGAGCGTGCACGCCAGTTTCGCGGTGCAGGAAACCGATGCCTATCTTGATGCGGTGCTGGCCGACCAGCGTGCAGCTGCCCGGGTCGCGGTCGGGCCATTTCTGGGCCCGGCCTCCATTGCTGTGGTAGGGGCCAGTGACAAGCCGGTCACTATCGGCGGGCTGCTGCTGGCCAACCTGCTGGCGAGCGGATTCAGCGGGCCTGTATACCCGGTCAACCCGCGTCATCAGGTCATCCAGGGGGGGCCGGCCTACCCTGACCTTTCTTCCTGCCCCAAGCCGCCGGACCTGGCGTTGGTGGCGGTGCCCGCGCGGCTGGTGGCCGGGGTCATCGACCAGGCCGGCCGGCTGGGCGTCCGGGCGGTGTGCGTGATCTCCGCCGGGTTCGCGGAGACCGGGGGTGAAGGCCGGGCCCGGCAGGACGAACTGCGCCGCCGCGCCCGGGCCGCCGGGGTGCGGCTCATCGGGCCTAACTGCATGGGGTTGCTGAACGGCGGGCCCGATCCCCGGTTTAACGCCACCCTCAGCTCCGCCTTCCCCCCGCCGGGGCACCTGGCGTTCGTGTCGCAGTCCGGCGGGCTCGGTTTCGCCGCCCTGGCTTTGCTCACTGGTCCCTCGCTGGGCGTGAGCGGCTTCGTGTCAGTTGGCAACACCGCCGACCTGACGCCCAACGACCTGCTGCTGTACTGGGATGAGGACCCCGCCACCAGCGTTGTCCTGGCCTACCTGGAGTCGGTGGCCAACCCTCGCCAGTTCGCCCGGATCGCCCGGCGCATCTCCCGGCACAAGCCCATCGTGGTGGTGAAGGCCGGCCGTACCAGCGCCGGGCGCCGGGCGGCGTCCTCGCACACCGCGGCGCTGGCGGCCGGCGAGACGGCGGTCGAGGCGCTGTTCCACCAGGCCGGAGTGATCCGTGCCGCCACGCTGGAGGAGATGTTCGGCGTCGCCGCCGTCGTGTCGTCGCAGCCGACGCCCGCGGGACGGCGGGTCGCGGTGCTCACCAACGGCGGGGGTCCGGGCATCCTGGTCGCCGACGCCTGCGAGGCGGCCGGGCTGCTGGTACCGGAACTGTCAGAAGATACCCAGGCGGCGCTGCGCGCCGGCTTGCCGGCCCAGGCAGCAGTCGGGAACCCGGTGGACGTCGTCGCCAGCGCCAGCGCCGAGCAGTACGGCCGGGCGCTCCGCCTGCTCGGCGCGGCCGAGGAGGTCGACGCGGTCATCGCGGTGTTCATCCCGCCGTTTGCGACCTGGGCCGAGGACGCCGCCCGCGAAATCAGCGCCGCCGTGGCCGGCAAGCCCGGCAAGCCCGTTATCGCGGTCTTCATGACGGCCGGGCCCGCGCCGGCCAGCCTGGCCGATGCTGGCGTCCCTGCCTTCACCTACCCCGAGCAGGCCGCCGCCGCGCTCGGGCAGATCGCGCGGTGGGCGGAATGGCGGGCCCGGCCCGCTGGCCACGTGGTGACACCCCCGGGTATCGACCCGGGCCGCGGCCGGGCAGCGATCAGCGCGGTGCTGGCCGGCCAGCCCGGCGGCGGGTGGGCTGATCCACAGGCCGTCGGCGAGCTTCTCGCCGCCTACGGCATCGCTGCCGCCCGTTCCCGGATAGTCCGCACCCCGGCCGAGGCCGCGGCCGCCCAGGCGGAACTGGGCGGGCCGGTCGTGGTCAAGATCGCCGCGGCCATCCACAAGAGCGACGTCGGCGGCGTCGCCGTCGGCCTCGGCAGCCCGCAGGCGGCGGCCGACGCGGTGACCGCGATCCGCGCCACCCTGAGCGCTGCCGGTATCGCCGAGCACGCCGCCGAATTCCTGGTCCAGGAGCAGATACGCGGCGGCGTGGAAATGATCGTCGGGGTGACCCACGACCCGGCCTTCGGCCCCCTGGTGCTGGCCGGCCTGGGCGGGACTACGGTGGAGGTCCTCGGCGACGTCGCGGTCCGCATTACCCCCCTGAGCAACACCGATGTCGACGAGATGCTCCGCTCGCTGCGCTCATACCGGCTGCTCACCGGATACCGCCAGTCCCCGCCGCTGGACGTGGCGGCCTTCGCCGAGTTGCTGCACCGGGTCAGCGCCATGGTCGAGGACGTTCCCGAGATCGCCGAACTCGACTTCAACCCGGTGTTCGTCCTCCAGCACGGCGCCGTCGTCGCCGACGTCCGCATTCGCCTCACCGAATGACGCTGTCGTTCGGCAAGGAGCCAGCCACCACGAACCCCCGGTATTGGGTCCATACCGCGCTCGGCGCGGTGCCGCAGCCTCGACCGCGAACACCGTCCGGCGGCACCGGCAATACGCGCCGCTGCGAGCACGCGGGCGCGCTCTTGCGGCGGCAGCCGCCGCGACACCCGTCCGCCACCACGACATGCCATGCCAAAGGACGTGAGCATCACGACCGTCACCGAGCTGTGCAGGATGAGCGCCACCGAGCTGGCGGAAGCCATCCGGTCCGGGCAAGCGTCCAGCCGCGAGGTCATCGAGGCGCAGCTGCGACGGACCGAGGAGGTGTCCCTGCGGCTGGCTCGGTCGTAACAAGGCCTGTCACTGGGCCCTGGCGCCCGGGACCAACGGCTCTGTTCTCCCGGGCACAGGATCGGTCCACGCTGGAAACATGGTGCAAGCAGGTGCGCCCGGCGGTGGGCCAGCCGCGGGGCAGGTGCAGCTGTCCCCGCAGTTGGTCCGGGACCTGGTGCGGGCGGCGGTGGCTGCCCCGTCGATGCATAACGCCCAGCCGTGGCGGTTTCGGGTCAGGCCTGGCATGCGCGTCATGGAGCTGTACGCCCACCCGGCGCGGAGGTTGCCGTACGCGGATCCGCGTGGCCGAGGGATGCATATCGGCTGCGGCGCTGCGCTGTTCAACCTGAGGCTGGCCGCCGCGGTGGCCAGCTGCCAGCCGGCCGCCCAGCCCTTCCCGGATCCGGATGAGCCGCTGCTGCTGGCTGCCGTCGGGTTCACCGGGCCTTACCGCGCCGATCATGCCGAGCGCGAGCTGTATGCCGCCATCCCGCACCGGCGCACTAACCGCGGCCCGTTCGGCGGCCAGCCGCTGCCACCTGGCGTCCTGGCCGACCTGGCTGAGGCAGCTGGCCTGGAAGACGCGATCCTGCACATCCTCGACCATGACGAGACCGTGCGCGTGCTGCACCTGGCCGCGGACGCCGAGTCCGGCCAGCTCGCCGACCCTGCCTGCCGCGCCGAGCTCGCGCGCTGGGTGGGCGGCCAGCGCGATCGTGACGGCATACCTGACAGCGCTCTTGGGCCTCGCGCCGCCACCGGTCTGACACCGGTCCGCGACTTCACCCCCGCCCGGCCGGACCCTGTCCGTTATGCTTCGTTCGAGGCCACGCCGCAGCTGGCCGTGCTCTCCACGCGCTTCAGCGCCCCGGCGGACTGGCTGCGGGCCGGGCAGGCTCTGCAACGGGTGCTGCTGACCGCCGCTGCCCGGGGGGTCGCGACCACCCCGCTCACCCAGCCACTGGAGACCGCCGATGCGTGGCTGGTCCGCGATTCCCGCTCCGGGGTCGAGGAGCCACAGATGATCCTGCGGCTCGGCTACGGGCTGCCTGTCCCGCCGACCCCGCGCCGTCCGGTCTGCGACGTCCTGGACCTGCCGGCGGAGAACCTGCCCCCCGGCCGGGAAGACCTGTGAGGGAAGCCCATCAGCGTACGGGTGATCGAAGATCACTAAAGCCCTTCGGGCCGATAAGGGGCTCGTACGGGCGGATACGCCGTGGCGCGAGCTTGACCTGGGGCTGGCGTGGGGGTGCCGGGTGGGCCGCTGCCGATCACATCGTCGCGGATGGCTCACCTGTGGGACACCGGGACCGCGCACCTGCTGCTCCGGTTGCTGCGCCTGCCCGACGGTACCTCGCGCACCAGCGGGCCGCTGTTCCTCGCCGCCCGCAAGCCCGTGCCCGCGCGCCGCCGCGGTCGGTGCGTTCGTTACCGAGCCGTCGGTGTCCGCGGTCCGAGCCCGGTCCGGCCTCACCGGGGCCGGACGATTATTCTCCTATGGCCCACATGGCAGTCATACTGATCTGATGGGATCACAGGACCGGTCGCGTTCGGCACGCCAAGGCGTGGCCGCCTCGGCGGAATTGGTGGCCCAGCGCCTCGCGGAGCGGGTCATCGACCTCGTGGTTCAGGCCGTGGACATCAATGCGCTGCTCCAGCTGGTTGACCTCAACGCGTTGCTGGAGCGGGTAGACGTGAACGCGCCGCTCAAGCAGATGGACCTCAATTCCCTGCTCAAGCAGGTGGATCTCAACGAGCCACTCCGGCAGGTTGACCTCAACGCGCTGCTGGAGCGGGTAGATGTGAACGCGCCGCTCAAGCAGATGGACATGAACGCGCCGCTCAAGCAGGTCGATCTCAACGGGCTGCTCAAGCAGGTCGATCTCAACGAGCTCTTGAAGCAGGTTGACGTGAATGCCGTGCTGGACCGCGTCGACATCAACGATGTCGTGGCCCGTATCGACATGGAAAGGCTCGCCGAGCAGACTGACCTCGGCGCCATCATCGCCAGATCGACCGGCGGAATAGCGACTGAAGCACTGGATACGGTGCGCAGCGGGGCCGTCGGGCTGGACCGGCGCATCGACCACTGGGTGACCCGCCTGCTGCGGCGCAAGGACCGGGGGCCGCTGGCACCGCCCGCGCTGCTGGGTCCGGAGGCTCAACCATGAGCGTCCGTACCCACCCGAGGCAGTGGGTGAGCGTACAGGGCCAGTACGCGGGCTCGGCATCGCGCTTCGCGGCGTATCTGACCGACCTCATCGCAAGCACTGTCCTCTATTGGGTCATGCTACAGCTCGTGTCTTTTGTGGTGCAGACCGTGACTGGCTCGCCGGTTTCCTGGCACCGGAACAACATCACCGTCCTCATCACCTACATCGCCTGGCAATTCCTCTACTTCGGCTTTCAGTGGGCGGCCGACGGCAGCACCTGGGGAATGGCGCTGCTGGGCGTGCAGGTGGTGCGGGCCGACGGTACGAGGCTGCGCCCCTGGCAAGGATGGGTGCGCTCGCTGACGTTTCCGCTCGCCTTCCTGACCCTCGGCCTGGGATTCCTGGGCATCCTGGTGCAGCGCGAGCACCGTGCCCTGTACGACTTCATCGCCGGGACCACGGTCGTCTACGCATGGGACGCGCGAGCGGCCCGGTTCCGGTACCAGGCCCGCCAGGCCGAGCCGGTCGTGGCCGGGGCCGCCGCGCCGACCCCGGCCAAGCCGGTCGCAGTCGCGGTCACGGCCGATGGGCTGAGCCAGGCCGGCTCCGAGGTCGGCCTGGATGCTCTCGCGGAATCTGGCCCGCACCCAGAACCAACTGCTCCGGGTGAAGACCCGCCGGCTTAGCTGGCCTTTGCCGCCGGGCGGACGGTTAGCTCGTCCGCCGCATCGTCCAGGTCGACGAGAATCTCGTCCCCGTCCGTGATCGAGCCGGACAAGAGCTCGCGCGCCAGCTTGTCGCCGATCGCGGACTGGAACACAGGCGGAGGGACACGAATGATCATGATGCCCTACGGCTGGCGCTGGCCATCGCTGCAGCTCACAGGCCAGGCAGGCTTCTGGCACCCCAGAGGCTGAGGCGCTCGGCTCTGCCCGTCGGTGGAACTCCGGTCGCAAGGCTAGTGATGGAATCCGGCTCCGGCGATGATCTCGATGAGGAGAACCGCGGCGACGAGCCAGTCGACGGCGGCGCAACGGCGGCCACCACCGGGTGCCGGCCGGGTGCCGGCCGGGTGCCGGCCGGGTGCCGGCCGGGTGCCGGCCACGTAGTGGCTGCGCTCCTGCCAGAAGTCCTTGAGCCCGTGGCCTGCGTAGCCCAGGACCAGTAGCCACGGCGACGGTCGCTTTCAGCGGCGCGGCGCCGCGCAGGGAGCGATGCGGCCGGTGCCGATTATGGTGGGCCTCGTATCGCTTAGGAGCTGCCGCAGATGGGCCTGGTTCGGGGTCCTCACCCAGCACGGGACCGCAGGCATCGATAAGTGGCTTCCAGAGGCTGGCCCCCAGCTGGCCAGCCGTGCTTTGACGCTCTGCCGCATAACGCCTACCGACGTCGGTACACCACTGCCATGTGAGTCATCGTCGTGCGCGTCTGCACCTGGTGGCAACCAGCCGCTACCCCCAGCAAGTTGGGCGCCCAACGCGGCAGATCCGGATGATGCTGGCTAGCAAGAGTCCGAGAAACTAGCTACACTTATAGCCATGTCAGTTAGTGAGCAGATGTCCCTCGCAGACGTGAAGAACCGACTCTCGGAGGTCGTGGACCTCCTGGAACGCGAGCACGGCCGCGTCGTGATCACCAAGCACGGCCACCCCGCTGCCGTGGTCATCAGCGTGGAAGACCTGGAGTCTTTGGAGGAGACCCTGGACGTCATGGGCAGCTCGGCGCTCCTGGACGACATCCGCGAGGCGCTGGCCGAACTCAGCAGCGCCGACGCCCCTGTGCTGACCAGGGACGACGCACTGCGCTTGATCGCTGACAAGTGAGCGAAGACGACTTCGCGATCGCATGGACGGCGCCGGCGCGCCGTGCGCTGGCCCGGCTGCCCGAGAAGGTTGCCATCGCAGCAGTCGAATTCCTGTGCGGGTCACTGGCCGCCAACCCGCACCGCGTCGATAAGCCGCTCAAGCTCGGGCTCGACGGGCTACACAGCGCCCGCCGGGGCGATTATCGGGTGATCTACCGTATCGACGACCAGCACCGCCGGGTCGACGTCATGGCCATCGAGCACCGCTCCGACATCTATAGACCACGGCAATTCTGAATGCCGCCCGGTCGGCGGCATGAGCGGAAGGTAATCGCGCTCGACTCGGCCTTGGGTTTATCAATCCTGTTGGGCCAGTGGGTGGGCGCCTCTTACACGAGCTGAACGGTCGGCTGGAGGAGCCGGTATCCGGGCAGGAGACGCAAGGCACCACTGCTCGCCGGCAACCCGTGGCTGGTGCTGGAATTCGTGCTGCCGGTGAAGCTGACCGCCGCCACCGTCAGCAGCATCCTAGGCTTCACCGCCTATGTCCTGGGAGTAGAGGACTGACGGCATCCAAACTCACCAGCGGAGGAACCAGGTGCGACGCGCGGTTTTGAGCGGTCTGGCCACGCGCCGGGACCGCTTAATCAGCGCGCATTGGATCCGTCTCGGCTGTGCTGTCGCGCGCTGCCCGGTGCTCTGGCCGGTCACGGCCGGGCGTCCGGTGCCCTGGTCACGACGTTGGCGATCCGTCCCGGCACGATGACGAGCCGGGCGACCGCCGCGTCCTGGGTCCACCGGGCGTACTCGGGGTGCGCGGTCACCACCGCGGCGATCTCGTCCTGCTGCGCCGCCGCGGGCACCTGGACCCGGAACCGGGTCTTGCTGTCGATCTGCACCGGCAGGGTGACCACTTGCTCAGCCGCCAGCGCCTCGTCGGACTCGGGGAACGGCTCGTAAGCCAGCGTCCGCGGGTGACCTAGCGCCGCCCACAACTCCTCGGCGATGTGGGGAGCGAAGGGGGCGGTCATCAGCACCAGCGGCTCGGCCAGCGCGCGGGGCATCCCGGGCCCGGCGGCTGCCACCTTGGCGGCGTGGGTCCCGAGTTCCATCAGGCGGGCGATCGCGGTGTTGAACCGCATGGCCGTCACGTCGCGGCGGACAGCGCTGATGGTGGCGTGCAGCCGGCGAATGGTTGTCTCGCCAAGCGGCCTATCGGTCACCCGGGACGCGCCGGTTTGCTCGTCGATGACGGTGCGCCACAGCCGCTGCAGGAAGCGGTGCACGCCAATGATGTCGTCGGTGCGCCAGGGCCGGTCGGTATCCAGCGGCCCCATGGCCATCTCGTACAGGCGCAGCGTATCTGCGCCATAGTCGGCGTAGACGTCGTCGGGAGAGATGGCGTTCTTCTTGCTCTTGCCCATCTTGCCCGCCCGCGCCGTCACCGGCGCGCCCCGGTAGCTGAACCCCCCGCCGGGGGCTGCAGTGACGTCCACCGCGGGCACGTACATGCCGCGGGTGTCGAGGTAGGCATCGGCCTGGATGTATCCCTGGTTGAACAGCCGCCGGAACGGCTCGCGGGTGGAGACGTGGCCCAGGTCGTACAGGAGCTTGTGCCAGAACCTCGCGTACAGCAGATGCAGCACGGCGTGCTCGACCCCGCCAACGTACAGGTCCACCCCGCCGTCACCGGGTGCCGCGCCCGGCGGCACCAGCCAGTACCGTTCCGCCTCCTCGCCAGTGAACCGCGCGGTGTTCTCCGGATCGAGGTAGCGCAGGTAATACCAGCAGGAGCCGGCCCACTGCGGCATGGTGTTGAGCTCACGCCGGTAGCGGTGCGTCCCGTCGCCCAGGTCCAGCACCGGGTTCGCCCATTCCACCGCGCGGGCCAGCGGCGGCTCCGGCTCGCTGGCCTCGTCCGACTGCGGCCTGGGACGGAAATCGGTCATCTCGGGCAGCGTCACCGGCAGCTCGCTGTCCGGCAGGGCGACCGGCAGGCCAGTGGAGTCGTACACGACCGGGAACGGCTCACCCCAGTAGCGCTGCCGTGAGAACAGCCAGTCCCGCAGCCGGTAGGACCGGGCCGCCCGGCCGAACCCGCGGCTGGCCAGCCACCCGGCCGCCGCCTCGATCCCGTCCCGCAGCGTGGCGGTGCGGGACAGCCCGGGTATTCCCACGTCAAGGTAATTGCCCTCGCCGCTGAAGGCGGCCGGCCACTGGCTGGCCGGGGCGCCCGGCGGCAGACCGTGGCTGGCGAGCCAGCCGGCGGGAGGTGCCAGCACCGCCCGCACCCGCAGGCCGAATGACCGCGCGAATACCAGGTCCCGGTCGTCGTGCGCGGGCACCGCCATGATTGCGCCGGTACCGTAGCCCATCAGGACGTAGTCGGCAACGAACACCGGGATCCGCTCCCCGGTCATGGGGTTGATCACATATGACCCGGTGAAGACGCCGGTCTTCCCGGACTCCTGCTGCGCCCGCTGCCGGTCGCCAAGCCGGGCCGCACCAGCCCGGTAGGCGGCGACCGCCTCGGCTGGCCCGGCGCCCGCGGGCGTGCCCTGCGGGTAGCGCCAGGCGGGAGGCGTCCCCTCCGGCCAGCGGCCGGCCACGAGCTGGTCCGCCAGAGGGTGCTCCGGGGCCAGCACCAAACATGCGGCACCCGGCAGCGTGTCGGGCCGGGTAGTGAAGACGCTGATCCTGACGGCCCTATCCAGCTCCTGACCCGGCGCCCCCGGTGCCTGGCCAGGGCCATCGCCCCGTGCCACCGGGAAGCCCACGACAGCGCCGTCACTGGCGCCGATCCAATTGCGCTGCATGGTCTTGATCGACTCGGGCCAGTCGACCCGGTCCAGGTCATCGATCAGGCGCTGCGCATAGGCGGAGATCCGCAGCATCCACTGCCGCAACGGCCGCCCGTACACCGGGTAGTTGCCGATGTCGCTGCGCCCCTCGGCAGTGACTTCCTCGCTGGCCAGCACGGTGCCGAGCCCGGGGCACCAGTTGACCTGCTCCGTGCCGATGTAGGCCAGCCGGTAGCCGTTGACGACCTGGCGGCGCTGCGCCGGGCCCAGCTCGTCCCAGGGCAGGCCATCCGGGTTGGCCTCGCCCGCCGGCTCACGCTCGCCGGAGGCGAACTCCGCGATCAGGTCGGCAACCGGCCGGGCGCGCCCGGCCTGGTCGTCATACCAGCTGCTGAAGATCTGCAAGAAGATCCACTGCGTCCATTTGCAGTAGCCGGGATCGGTGGTCGCCAGCTCCCGCCGCCGGTCGTGTCCCAAGCCCAGCCGCCGTAGCTGGCGTCTCATGGTGGCGATGTTCTGCCCGGTCGTGACCGCCGGGTGCTGCCCGGTGTCGATGGCGTACTGCTCGGCGGGCAGGCCGAACGCGTCATAGCCGAACGCGTGCAGCAGGTTGTGCCCGGTCATGCGCAGGTAGCGGGCATACACATCGGTGGCGATATACCCCAGCGGATGCCCAACGTGCAGGCCCGCGCCGCTGGGATAGGGGAACATGTCCATGATCATGAACTTGGGGTGGCCTGCCACCCGGTCAAAGCCTGCGGCGAGCGGGCCGGCCGGGTTGGGGGCGTTGAACGTTCCGTCCGCCTCCCAGCGGTCCTGCCAGCGCGCTTCGATCTCGGCTGCCATGCGCGCGCCGTAACGGAAAGGCGGCGGCTCATCGCCCGCGCCCTGAGCCCGGCCGGAGCCGGGCAGACTGGTGCTCTCGCTCACGGGACCTCGCCTGAAGATCGTGTCCGGACACAAAAATGCCCCTCGCACAGGAGGGGCTGCCGCGCTGACTGTCTGATTCAGCGCGGCGTCTCAAGGAGCAGCCATCCGGCTCGCATGCCCATCAGGGTAGCGCGCCGGTGGCAGGCTGGCATAGTGCATGTTGCCCGCACCCGGTGCCCTAGAAGAACCGCAGGTCATTCAGCCCGGCCCGGATGCTGGAAGGTGACCGTCCCCGATGCCGTGGTCGTGCCGCATACTGGTCCGGTGGAACTGGCAGCTCATTCCATCGCAGAGCAGATCCAGCTTTTCGCGGGCCGCTGCAGGCGGGCAGGCCGCCCGCGGTTAGCAGGGCCATCCGACCAGGTCCTGCACCGGCTGGCCGGCTGGTATGCGATCGCCCTGCGCCTCGGCGGCGCGGTCTTGTTCGCCGCGGTAGCCGTGCTGGCCGCAGGGAAGCAGATCTCTGGCTGGTCGCTAGCCGCGCCTCTGACTGCGCTGTGCTTGTGGTCAGCCTTCTTCAGCTGGCGGGTCCGGCGGTCCGGGTTGACGATGAGTGTGGTCCTGGCCGACGCCGCGGTTATCTCGGCGCTGGCGCTGGCGCAGCAGCACCTGGTCCAGGTCGTGCTGATCAAGGACAGCACGACCTGGATGCTCCCGCTGGCCTGCACGTCGGTGTACATCCTGCAGATCGCGCTGCGGCCGTGGCTCGGGCTGGCCGGGGCCGCGATCGTGGTCATCGCCTACGGGCTCGGCACCGGCCACCCGGCCGATGCATGGCTGCTAGTGGTGGAGACGATCGTCGCTGCCGGGCTGGTGGCGCTGATTCGCGGCGGCGCCCGGCAAGCGGATGCGATCGTCGCCGCCGGCCTGGAGGCCGAGCGGCAGATCCGGGCCGAGGAGGCGCGGCACGCTGACGAGCGTGAGCAGCACCGCCAGCTTCACGACACTGTCTTGTCGACGCTGACCATGGTCACGGCCGGCGCCTTTGCCGAACCGTCCGCGGCGCTGACTGTGCAGGCGGCCCGGGACCTGCGCATGCTGCAGGGGTTCGCGGGCGCCCCGGCCGTGCCGGGCGGGTTGGCGCCGCTGACTGACCTGAGACCGAAGCTGGAGCGGGCCGCGGCCAGCACCGATGACCTGGCCGTGCGGCTAAGGCTCGTCCCGGTCACGCTGCCGTCTCCGGTCGCGGATCAGCTCGCCGCCTGCGTCGGCGAGGCGTTGCGCAACGTCGAGCGGCACGCTGGAACCGGCCAGGCGGAAGTGACCGTCACCGGCGGCGCGGGCTGGGCGGTCGTCAAGATCATTGACCGCGGCCGCGGGTTCGACCCGGCCGCCACCGCGCCATCCCGCCGGGGCATCCGTGAGTCGATCACCGGGCGGATGCTGGCGGCCGGCGGCCGGGCCGCGATCGCCAGCCGTCCCGGCACGGGCACGACAGTCACCGTGAGCTGGCCCGCATGACCGCCGTGCAGCCGACGGCGGTGATGTCTGGCCGCTATCAGCGGGCCTTCACCATCGCTGTGGTCTTCCTCGTGGCCGGCTGGCATCTCGCCGGAGCGGGCGGGCAGCTGCTGCATAACCGGTCGGCCTACGGCTCGTTCGCCTTCCAGTGCGCCATGTGGCTGGCTATGGCACTAGCGATCACCGCCGGGTCGGCAATGGTGCTGCGCGGAACGCCCGGCTGGCGCCCAGCCTGGGCGGTGGCCGTGATCGCGCTGGCCGCCAGCACGGCAGCGGCGGTGGCCAGCCCGGCCGGCCAGATGCTGGCGGTCAACTGGGCGTGGGGGAGTGCCGGCTGGGTGGGTGTGCTCGTGCTGCACCGCCGCCGGTTCGCGGAGCTCGCGTGGTTCCTCGCCGCTGAGGCCCTGGCCATCTTGGGCGTACAGGTGTGGGACGGGCTGTACCGCACCGACCTGGCCGGGTTCCTCGCCCTGTTGGCCTGGTCGACTGGCGCCCAGGTCGCTGTCTTCGCCGGGGTCAGGGCGCTGGATGCCGCTGCCGGCCAGGCCGCCGAGGCAGCTAGTAGTGAGCACGCCGCGCGCGAGCGGGCCGCCACCGCCGAGATCATCCGGGCAGCCCGGCACGCCCGCTGGCTGGCGCTGCAGGAAAGCGTCATCCCGCTGGTCACTGAGCTGGCAGCGGGGACGGCCGACCCGGGCGACGCGCAGGTGCACATTAGGTGCGCGGTCCAGGCGGCCCGGCTACGCCGGCTGCTGGCCGAGGGTGACGAGGTACCCGGACCGCTGGTGCACGAACTGCACGCGAGTGCGGACGTGGCTGAGCGGCGCGGGGTTGCCGTCGAGATCGTGACGGCCGGGCCGCTGCCGCAGGTCCCCGGCCCCGCCCGGCGGGTGATCACCGACGCTGCCATCGCGATCCTAACCGCCGCGCGCAGCCAGGCGCGGATCACCCTCGCGGCGGTGGCCGGCGGAATCGCCGTCAGCTTCGTCGCCGATACCGGCGCGGTCGTCCCGCTGCCCGCGGCCGGCGAGGGGGTCGCCATCGAGCAGCAGCAGGACGGCGGCATGCTCTGGGCGGAGGCGCGATGGAGCGGCCGGTGACGGTGGCGGCTGGTCATCCCGCAGATCCCCGGGCTGGTGGCAGCCGGATACAGGGTGGTGGCCTTCCCCGGGTGCAGCGATCGGCGATTGTGATGGAGATGCTGGACAACGGCGCGCACGCCTACGCCTTTCCGTCACCGTGTGCTGACGCATCCATGGCGGCGCCGCAGCGGCGGCCGGGCATAACTGGCGGTCACTGCGATGCGTTATGCCGGCACAGTGGAGAATGGGATCATGAGCGATCTGCCCCGCTTTGCTGTCACCCGTACGGCCAGGCTGGCTAGGTTGCCGGTTGGGTTCGCAGGCCGGACCGCGCTGGGAACCGGCAAGCGCTTGGGCGGCCGGCCAGCTGAGCTGGTGACCCAGGAGATTCAGCAGCGGACAGCAGATCAGGTCTTCAGGGTCCTTGGCGATCTCAAGGGCGGCGCGATGAAGCTCGGGCAGGCGCTGTCGGTATTCGAGGCCGCGCTGCCCCCGGAGATCGCCGAACCGTACCGGGCCACGCTGACCAGGCTGCAGGAATCCGCGCCGCCGTTGCCTGCCCGGACTATTCACAAGGTGCTCGCGGGCGATATGGGCGAGCAGTGGCGGGCCAGCTTCGCCGAGTTCGACGACGAGCCGGCGGCTGCGGCCTCCATCGGCCAGGTGCACCGGGCCGTCTGGCACGACGGGCGCCAGGTTGCCGTCAAGATCCAGTACCCGGGCGCGGGCAGGGCGCTGATTAGCGATTTCAACCAGCTGAGCCGCTGCGCCCGGCTTTTCAGCGCGCTTATGCCTGGCCTGGACGCCAAGCCGCTGCTCGCCGAGCTGCGGGACCGGGTGGCCGAGGAACTCGATTACCGGCTGGAAGCTGCCGCCCAGCAGGCTTTCGCCGCCGCCTACGCCGGCGACCCGGACGTCTGCGTCCCGCGTGTGGTCTGCGTCAGCGACCACGTGCTCGTCAGCGAATGGCTTGACGGCATCCCGCTCGCCACGATCATCGCCGGCGGCACGACCGCTCAGCGGGACCGGGCGGGCATCATGATCATCCGTTTCCTGTTCTCAGGTCCTGCGCGGGTCAGGCTCCTGCACGCCGATCCGCACCCGGGCAACTTCCGGCTGCTTGCCGACGGGCGGCTCGGCGTGCTCGACTTCGGCGCTGTCGCCCGGCTACCAGGCGGCTTCCCGCCCATCTTCGGCAGGGTGCTGCGGCTCATGCACGACGGTGGCGACCTCGCGAAGCTTGAGGACGAGTTCCGGTCGCATGGCTACCTCCGGGACGGCATCAGCGTTGACCTGACTGCGCTGCGCGCCTTCCTGGCACCGCTCGCCGAGCCGTCCAGGGCGGAGTCGTTCAGGTTCAGCCGCGAATGGCTGCGTACCGAGACAACGCAGGCCTCAGCCTTGCGTTCGTCCAGCGTTCTGCGGCGGCTCAACCTGCCGCCCTCTTATGTACTCATCCACCAGGTACTGGCATCTGGTCTGGGCGTGCTGTGCCAGCTTGAATGCGAAGCGCCCTTCCGCGCTGAGGTGCTCAGATGGCTGCCCGGATATGCGGACAAGGCTGCCCCCGCGCCGCGGCCCCAGCCAGCTTGTGCCCGGCCAGCTTCCCCAGCCGGATCCGCGCCGCGAGCCACCGCCAACGGGCAGGCCAGGTCCGCGCCGCCAGCCACCGCCAACGGGCAGGCCAGGTCCGCGCCGCGAGCCACCGCCAACGGGCAGGCCAGGTCCGCGCCGCGAGCCACCGCCAACGGGCAGGCCAGGTCCGCGCCGCCAGCCACCGCCAACGGGCAGGCCAGAGCCGCGCAGCCAGCCAGGCCGCAGGAGCAGGCGAGGTCCATGCCGCCGGCCAGAGCGGAGCCGCGGGAAAGGACGGCGCAGCCGGCTCAGCCTGCCTGGCCAGCTGGGCCAGAACAGATAACATGGTCGTACTTGCAGTGGAGGGACATCATGGCTAAGCTGTCGCGTCCTCAGGCCCCCGCGAGGTTCCGCGCCGTGTTCCCGGACCTGGCCGACTGGCTGGAGTCCCCGTGGACAGGACCGCCGCCGTTCCTGACGGGCCAGGTGTTCCGGCTCGAGGAAGCGATGCGGGACGACCGCTATGTGGTCCGGGCTGAACTGCCCGGCCTGGACCCGGAGAACGACATCGAGGTCACCCTCGAGGGCCGGATCCTGACTATCCGCGCCGAGCGCCGCCAGCAGGATAATGGGCCGTGTCGTTCGGAGTTCCGCTACGGATCGCTCGCCCGCGCGGTCAGGCTCCCCGCCAGGGTCGAGGTCGCGGACGTCACCGCCCGGTACGACAAGGGAGTCCTCGAGGTCAGCGTTCCGGTCAGCGTGGTCAAGCCAGAAGGCACCCGGATCCCCATCGTGAACGCCGACGCGACACTCGAGCAGCAGCCTGACCAGGCCGGATGAAGAACTGGAACCACAGCGCCACGCCGGCGGTCCTGCCGCTCGCGGCCCAGCAGTAGAAACCCCAGGCTGCATACGCGATGGGGTATCGCCCGAGCGCGCAGTCATAGTGCCGCGCTGGGCCACAGCCGGTCAGGCGGGCCGCGGTGGCAAGCATCCGCAGTACGGTTGACAGAGCCCGTCTCAAAGGCCGGAAAACGGCACATAGCTACCGACTTCGGGCTGGGGACGATTGTGATACTGGTCCCACTGGCCCGGCAGTCCTTCACACGTCCCGTCTACCTGCCGGGATACTAGAGCATGATGATCGCTGGACGTCGGTTGCCGCCTTGGGCGGCGCCGCCCCTGTGGGGGGACGATGGTCGAAGAGACGGCGCGGGCCAACCGGGACTGGGGGACGCGTACCGCTGGTGTCGGCGCACGGTACGTGAACGTGATCCGGCGATCTACGCATTGACGGCCCTGATGCCGCGGATGCTGTGGCCTGGTTGCTGGGCGCTGTGGGCGGCGCTGGCGGCGGTGGACGACATCGCCGACTCCGGCACGAGGCACCCCACGGAGCGCGCCGTCGAGCTGCAGGCGTGGGTGAGTGCCCTCGACGCCGAGCTGGCGACAGGGACCAGCACCGACATGGTCCGTCGTGCCCTGGTCGACACCATCGTCCGGTGGGGACTCGACGTGGCTGACCTGCGGGCCTCGTTCCAGGTTCTTGCCGGCGACGTGCATCCCGCCCCCCTCGTCACCTGGGACGACTGGCGGGCGAGGTCGCGAGGGATGGACAGCGCGTGGGCCAGGCAGATCCTGGTCCTGCTTGACCGGGCCGGGGTGGACATGTCGTTCGCGCTGCGGCACGGCGAGGCGATGTCACGGTTCCTCGACGGCCTCCAGTTGATCGACGATCTGGCCGACCTGCCCGAGGATCTCGGCGAGCGGCCACTCACGATCCCGGCCGAAGTCCTCGACCGCTTTCCCGGCGCCGCCGAGGACCTGCCCCAGCGACGGTGGACGATGCCCGTGCAAGGCGTGCTGGCCCACTTGGTCAGCATGGCTCGGCGCTGGGTGGACCAGCCCAGCCTCGGCGTTGGATGGCACCCGGGGCCGGCCATCCTGCTCGCGACCACGAGCCGCGTGTTCCTGGCCCGGCTCGATGCGATCGCCGCAGCCGGGCCCGGCCTGCTGTACGCCTCACCCGAGCCTGGGCGGATCACCCAGTGGCGGCTCCTCGCGCCTGCCCGGATCAGGATCGCCGTGGCCTGGAAGCTGACGACGCTCAGCGAGCCACCTGCGGCCCGGCCCCTGCCAGCCCCGCCCGGCCCCGCGGGTCCGCCGCGCGGCCAGGTCCTACCCCCACGGCTGCGCGCGGACGGCATCCGGGCCCCCCAGATCGCCGCCGACCGGATACCGCAGCATGTCGCGATCATCATGGACGGCAACGGCCGCTGGGCCCAACAGCGCGGCCTGCCTCGTCCCGAGGGACACCGCGCCGGTATTGAGGCCGTGCACGACGTTGTCCACGGCGCCCTGGAGATCGGACTGTCCCACCTCACCCTGTACGCCTTCTCGACCGAGAACTGGAAGCGGGACGTCGGCGAGGTCACCCGACTGTTCGAAATGCTCGACGAGGAACTGCGCTCGGCCCCCTACCTCGACCACGGCGTCCGGCTCCGCTGGCTTGGGTACCCTGACCAGCTGCCGTGGGAGCTTGTGCAGACCTTGCGGCGCAATGAAACCGCCAGCCGAGACCAGCGCACTATGACACTTACCCTGTGCGTGAACTATGGCGGCCGCGCCGAGATCCTGCACGGGGCCGCCGCAGTCGCACGCAGCGTCCTGGCGGGCAACCTTGACCCCGAACAGATCACAGAGGGCGAGTTCGCGCGCCGCCTCCCGCTGCCCGACCTGCCTGACGTGGACCTGCTGTGGCGGACCGGCGCCGAGCAGCGCACGTCCAACTTCCTCCCCTGGCACTCCACGTACGCCGAACTGTTCTTCACCACCAGCCTCTGGCCAGACGTCGACCGCCGCGACCTGTGGGACGCCGTCGCCGAGTACGCGCGACGGCGACGCCGTTACGGCGCGGCCACCGGCTGACCTCAGCGCGAGCGGCTAACGAGGTTCCCTGAGCATGGAGATGATCGGGGGACTGTCACCGGCCTGCCACTGCCCGTCACCTCAAATCCATGACGCTCGTAGAAAGGCATGTTCCTCGGGTTGGTCGAGTCGAGGTACGCGGGCAGGTGTTCCCGGTCCACGATTTCCAGGCTGGGCGTCATGAGCCGGGATCCGAGCCTTGTCCCTTGACCGAAGGCGACCCCGCCGAAGGCCTGCAACGCCTCGGGAAAGCGGCTCAGGTACTGGCTGGCGTCGGGGTAGATCCAGCGGAAGAAGGGGTCTGCCGCGAACGCAAGAACGAGAGTCCCGATGGCACGCTCGCGCTCGGCCTCGCTCACACTCGTGAACTCCGCGTCCATGTCGTACCTCTCGGGGTCGGCCAGGGCGCGCAGTGCCAGGGCTTCGATCTGCTCTATACCCGCGCCATCCTGGTAAGGCCGCCCTGAGCCGCAGGCTCTCCAGCAATCGGGGCCACGCCGTCAGCAATGATGGGGGCCATGAAACCCGTTCCGGCGAGTCATCTGCGCGGGCGGCGTCCGGGTCGCCGCCCGCAATCCGTACTGGGACCAGTGGGGTGTCACCCTCGCGGATCCGGATGGATACCGGCTCGTGTTGTCCGCTCTCTCCTGGCCCTGACCGGGCACAGACCTGCGATCGGCTCGGGCAGGTAGCGGCCGAGATCCTGCAAATGCCGCGCCTCAAGCGGAATCTCGGCAGGGGCTGTTCAGTGAGCCCAGAAACCGCGCAGAACCTCTTGAAGGCACTGTGCCCGGCTCTGGCTGCGCCGGCCGGCTGATCGGCCTGCGCGTAGTGTCGGAGGTGGTCGGTGGCAGGCGGTGCGGGATCGGGGAGGTTCACCTTATGTGTCGTTGGCTGGCGTATTGCGGGGAGCCGTTGCGGCCGTCCGAGCTGATCTTGCACCCTGAGCACTCGCTCATTGCGCAGTCGCTGGATTCTCCGCTCGGAGCCGAAACGGTCAACGGCGACGGGTTCGGGTTCGGCTGGTACCCGGCAGGCCGGCGAGGGGGCAATGACGTTCCCGCGGTTTTCCGCAGCACCGAGCCTGCATGGAATGACCAGAACCTGCGCGAGCTGACCGGGGCCGTCGAGTCCCCGGTGTTCTTCAGCCATGTCCGTGCCGCCGCCGGACCGCCGATCCAGCAGACCAACTGCCACCCGTTCCGGTTCGGGAACTGGCTGTTCATGCACAACGGCGCCCTCGCCGGGTTCGGGTCGGTGAAGCGTGACCTGACCTTTGCCGTCAACCCGTCGCTGTACCCGCACATCACCGGGACCACGGACTCGGAGGTGCTGTTCCACCTCGCCCTGACCCTGGGGCTGCGCGAGGATCCGGTAGCCGCGATGGCGAAGGCCATCGGGCTGGTGGAGTCCGTCGGCCACGAGCACGGGGTGAAGTTCCCGATGCAGGGGACTGTCGCGGTCTCCGACGGCATGACCGTGTGGGCCTTCCGGTACTCCTCGCAGCGTCAGACGCGCACCCTGTTCCACTCCGCCGACATCGCCACGCTGCAAGGCATGTATCCGGACGCCGGGCGGCTGCGGGTCTTCGGCGCGCACGCCCACGTCGTGGTCTCCGAGCCGCTCAACGACCTGCCCGGCGCCTTCATCGAGGTTCCCGAGTCAACCGTCGCCGTACTGAACGAGTCCGGGTACGATCACCACCCGTTCCTGGCCGGCGAGCGATAGCGCCCGAGCCCTCTTCGGCTTCTGGTTCAACATCGTGGAGCCCACAGGTCACAGGTATTCGCGGTGGCGCATCCAGGTGAGGGTTGCCCAGCCCCAGATCGGGGGGAGGTAGGCGGTGAACAGCCGTTGGATGAACACGGCCGCGACGGCCTGGTCCTGGGGGATGCCGGCGCTGGTCAATCCGGCGATCAGGCCCGCCTCGACGACGCCGAGGCCGCCGGGAACCGGGACGGCTCCGCCGATGATCGAGGCCATCGTGATGACCACGAGGATCGTGGCGATGCTGGCCTGCTGCCCGACCGCGTGCAGCGACGCGCCGAGTGCCATGGCGACGAGAAGCTGGGCTAGCAGTGAGCCGGTCAGGATAGAGACGATCTTGCGTGGTTCGGCGGCAATGGTCTTGACGTGGGCCCAGATGTTCGCCAGGTGCGGCCGGACCCGGCGGCTCGCCAGCCGCCGCAGCCTTGGCACCAGGGTGATCACCGCGATGGCGACTCCGGCTGCCAGGACCACGGCGAGCACGATCCACAGCGCGGTCTGGCGCTCGCCCGAACTAGACGGCGCGTGGAAGTTCCCGGCGGCGGTGAACGTGTTGGAAGTTTCCAGCGCGAGGCACCGGCCGTAGGGCAGTTCGCCGGGGACGGCGCTGTTCAGCGCCCAGGCCTCGGGGACTACCGGGAGCTGGGCGAGCGTGAACGCCAGCGCGACCCACCCGCCTGCCCGAAGGCGCGGGGCTGACAGCGCAGCGCGCTGAGGAGCTGATCACCGCCATCCGGGCCAGCCGCGACGCCCGGTGATGGATGCCTTCGACGCTGACGCGCTGATCTACGCCGCCGTGCCGGGTCACCCACTCGGCCGACGCGTAGCCGCCCTGTTCCGCATCGGTGGCGTGGGCGCACTGGCGGGCGCCGGGTCGGTCCTGCTGCTGCCCGAGGTACTCGGCAAACCGCTCCGCGACGGTTCTGCCGACGAGGTCCGCTCCCTGGCTGGGCTGCTCGCCCGCCTGGACCTGCGCCCCGTGGACCGGGCCACGGCCGAGCTAGCCACAGCGTTGTCAAGCCGGTACCTGCTCAGGGCGGCCGACGCCACGCACCTGGCTACCGCGGTGAGCCTGGGCGCCGGCCGGTTCATCACCAATAACCAGCGCGACTTCCCGTCAGCCATCACAGAGATCCAGGTCACCTATCCTGCCGACCTTCCCGATCCCAACGCATGAACGACCGTGAGATGGTGGCCAGGCCGGGCGATCATTTGTCGAGGAGGCCGAGGTCGCGGGAGCGGGTGACCGCCTGGTTGCGGGTGGAGGCGCCGAGCTTGCGGTAGATCGAGTTCGCCTGCGATTTGATGGTGTTGGGGGACAGGAACATCTGCCCGGCGATCTCGGGGAACGATAGGTGGGTGGAGAGCAGCGGCAGGAGGCGGAGCTCGGCACCGGTGAGGGCCGACGCCCCTGGAGCGCCCGGGCGACTCCATGTACTCGCTCACCAGCCGGTCATCACCGCCGAAGGAGACCACCGCGCCTGCGAACGGGCCGCCCTCCCGCAGATAGAGCGCCGCGAGATACAGCCCGGCCGGCCACCCCTCGGTCCGCTTGTGCAGCTCCGCCACGTCTTCCCCGGCCAGGACGAGGCCAGCATCACGCAGCGGCGACGACGCCTCCTCCCGGGTGAGCGACAAGTCAGCCGGGCCGATCTCCATGATCTTGCCCTCGGCGCGCAGCCGCGCGATCCGCAGCGGCGGCCCGGTCCGGCCCGCCAGCGCCAGCCGCGAACCGGCCGGCACATGATCGGCCAGCACCGACAGCGCGGCCCGGCACTCCGGATTGCGCAGCAGGTGCACGTCATCCAGGACCAGCACCACCGGCGAGGTCATCGACGAAAAAGCCGACCCCAGCCGGGGGACAACCGAGCCGGGCACCGAGCTCACCGGGGAAGCCCAGCGCGTCAAAGACCCGCTCACCGATCGGCTCAACCGCATCGAGCGCCTCCGCGACGTAGCTGAGCAGGACCTTCGGGTCGTTGTCCGCCTCGTCGACCGACACCCACGCGAAAACCTGGCCGTTACGCTCGGCCCACTGCGACAACAGCGTCGTCTTCCCATAACCGGCGGGCGCGACCACCGACACGATCGGGCGCGAGTCGCCCCGCGCAAGACGCTCGATCAGCGGCGACCGGCGGACAGTGCCTGACCGCAACAGCGGACGCAGCAGCTTCGACGCGAAGAGGTCAGACACCGGCCAGCCCGCGCGGTGCGATCGGTCGGACCGCTGACGCAGGTCGCTTTCGCTCATGCTTCCGACTGTGCCCCCCGGGACGGTCTCCGGATTCATGATCCGCCTAAGCCCGGATCAGGTCAAACGACGATAGACCGCCCAAGCCAAGGTCAGCGTCAGGCTCATCCCGCCATCAGCGGCCGTACGGCGGTCCCCGCGAGGATCGCCGACGGCCTTGGGCGACTCATTGCGCTCCAGGGGGACCCAGGCAAGTGCGCAAGTGCCGTGGAGGCTCATCGGATGCCGGACATACCAGGAGCGAACCTTCCCTTTCACCCGATTGGGGGGATGCCATTGCGGGCCGGGGTAGGTGGGATCGGGAGTGTAAGAGGACTGCAATCAACGTTCCGGCACTTCCGGCAAACACAGGGGCCCACAATGACCTCGGCAACAACAGGCCCAGCAACCGGCACGGGCGGGCGGCATGCGGAAGGCCACGGCTACGGCCTGGTCCTGTTCGCATCCGTCCTGCTGGTCATCGTCGGCTGCTTCAACCTGATCTACGGCATCGCCGCGATCGCCAACTCACACGTCTTCACCGCCAATGCCCACTACGTGTTCGGCAGCCTGCGCACCTGGGGCTGGATCACCCTCATCATCGGCGGCCTGCAGTTCCTGGCCGCGGGCGGGGTGCTGGCGGGCAACCAGCTGGCCCGCTGGTTCGCGGTGGCCGTCGTCGGGCTCAGCGCCATCGACCAGATGTTCTTCATCCCCGCCTATCCGTTCTGGTCCCTGATGATCATTGCGGTCGACGTGGTCGCGCTGTACGGGCTGTGCGCCTACGGGAGCCGCGCGAACCTGGCCGCCTAGCCACGCAGCGCGCGGATCGGCTACGGCTGCGAATGGTGATTTCGGGAAAGCGAGATGAGATGACGGTCAGCATCGGATCGGCAGGGCCTGCCCCCCTATTGGGGCGCACCCGGCAAGAAGCGCGGGAGGCGAGACACCGGCAGCGCGTAGTCACCTTCGTCATGCTGGCTGCGGCAGCCCGTGTGGCGGTGGATAGGCGCACCCTGGCGGGCATCATCACGATCGCGATCGGGCTGGTCGCGATGAAAGGCCTGGGAAGCGAGCGCGGTACCCCCGCCCTGGACTGGTACCGGGCACGAGGGCGAGGAGAGAGCCGCCGCCCGGCATAGCTGCGCGCCGGCGCTCCTGGGCCAGCTGGTCCGGCACACACCCCCGTCGGCCGCAGGGTATCGCCCGGCGCTGGTGCTGCTGTCAGCTCAGGCGTACCAGGCCGCTGATCGCCAGGAAGGCGCCCAGGAGCAGCGCGATGGTGGCCATGAGCTGCAAAGCGTGACTCAGCAGCCAGTCCTGGCTCCGCTTGAGCAGCGCCTTGGTGGCCTCCGGCCTGAGCTCCAGGAACACGAAGGGAATGATGATCAGCAGGAAATCGATGAAGGCGAAGATGACGACCGCGACGACCTGAGCTGCGGCCGGGGATTTCCCGGTGACCAGAATGTGCAGTGCGGTGAGATAGCTGGCGCCCGGGATTCCGACCAGCGCGCCGACGAGCATAGCGAGCCCCAGCCGGGGCTCACGCAGCACCCGCTGCGCCCAGCTGTCTTTGGTCTCCTGCACGTCTGCGTCCGGTACAGGTGCCTTGCGCCGTCCGTGCAGGCGGCCGGTGGCCAGCAGCCCGCCGACAGCGAGCAGCAGCAAGCCAACGGCCAGGTCGACGCCCGCGCTCACCGTGCCCTGAGCCTTGAGGGCATCGGCGTGGAGGACGAGCACATCCAGCAGGCCGATCGTCACGGCCACGGTCATGCCGCCGAGGAGCAGGCACAAGAACATGGCCCGCGAGCGCCGGTTCTCGATCAGCAGCAGATCGATTCCCAGCAGCTTCGGGTTCAGCGCCGCAGTGAACGCCAGCGCGAAGAACTCGGCGTTCACCGCCGGTCAGCCAGCATCGGCCATCGTCCCCGGCTGGCAGGCACCCCGAGCTGCTGGTGCAGCCTGCAGTGTTGCTCGTATGCTGCGACGCCGTCCGCGATCGGGTAGGGTCCGCGAACCAGCTGAAGCTTGGGTGAGACCTCGCGGTAGTCCAGGTCGGGATGGTCACCGCAGTCGCAGCAGATGATCTCGAACGCGTCGGTGTAACCGCCTTCCGGCTGCCCCTCCACGATGCGGGCCGGCTGGCGCCTGAGAACCAAGGTCCAGCCGCTCCCGGGCTGATCACAGGGCGCCATGCCTGCCTCCTTTCAGGACCGTCCGGCTCTTCCAGCTCGGCCGCAATGTCGTACCCGAGTGCGGTCGCCACATCGGGAGCGGCGCAGACGACCCGGCCAAGCCCGGCCACCGGGGCAATCGCCAGCAGAACGTCGGCGATCTCGTCCTCACTCGCGCCCGCCGCCAGCGCCCGGCCGGCACTCCATTCCAGGCAGACCGGCGATGACCCGATGGCCACGGACACCGCCACCCGCAGCAGGGCCGCAGTCTTGGGATCCAGGGCCGATGTCGGTGCCGGGTCAAGCCCGAGCCTGGCCTCGTCTTCGACGAAGCCTTCGTCGATCATCGCCAGCCTGCGCAACGTCTCCTGGAATCTCACGGTCTGGCCCATACATCTCCGCTCGCGGTTGACCACACCATTTCACCTCGTCCGTCGGCGAGTTCCATCACCCGGGTGGCATGAAAATCGGGAATGTCGCGCTTCAAGCGAAACATCGTCCATGTCATGCGACCAGGCGATATCCGTTGATCGCAGGCTCCGGGCGCGGTCGTTAGGCGAGTCGTGTCCGTGCCCTGTGGCCGGCCGCTGTTCTGGGCGCTGCGGCAGTGACCCTGGCGCTCAATCTCGGCGCACCAGTCCTGGCGAGGCTGGTGAGCAGCAGCCGACGTCCGCGCACAGGCGCTGCTCGCCCGCGAGCACGAACGCATCCCGGCGGCCCGGGCGCCCGGAGGGGCCACCCTGCGGGGGTGATGCCCCGCCCGAGGGCCTGACGGAGTCTGCTGTTAGCAGAAGATCCCGATATGTGAGGACGCGCCATGACCTCAGCGGCGACGAGCCGGCGGGCGGCATGGTCACTGCACTGATGCGTGGCTCCGCCCGGCGCACGTCTTCTGCCCTCACCAGATCGTGCCCGCGATGAAGGCGCTCCGCGGCGCCGGCCCGGCCAGCAGATCGGAGCGCACATGCTCGTCCTGAGCCTCGTTCTCATCGGCCTGGCGATCACGCTCGAACCGATTCCGCTCACGGCGTTCATCCTCATCCTCGCGTCGCAGGGCGGCGTGCGGAAGGGAGCCGCGTTCATCTTCGGCTGGCTCGTGTCGCTCGCGGCCGTGATCGCGTTCACGGTGCTCGTCACCGGCAACAACCCCCCGAAGCCCAACACGGCTCCTTCACTGGCCGCGCTGGCCGCCAAGCTCGCGATTGGCGCCGGGCTGCTGGTGATCGCGATGCGCTACTACCGGAAGCTGGGCAAGCCGAAACCACCGAAAAAGCCCCCCAGGTGGCAGACGCACATCGACAACATGACGCCCTGGTACGCCATCGGGCTCGGCCCGCTCACCCAGCCCTGGGGACTCATCGCTGCAGGCGTCACGGTCATCGTCGAGGCGAAACTCTCGTCCTGGGAGGATTACCTGGCGCTTGCGCTGTTCTGCGTCATCGCCACATCCTCGATCCTGGCGATGGAGATCTACGCCGGCTTCCGCCCCCAGCCGGCACAGGAATTCCTCGCCCGGTCGCGCCTCTGGATCGCTGCCCATACCGACCAGGTCATCATCATCGTGTCCCTGATACTCGGCTTCTGGCTCGTCGCGACCAGCATCTACTACATCGTCACCTAGCCGGCGCCTGCCACGCGGTTGGCCAGCCCGTCGGCGAATTTCCGTGCCGCTTCCAGGTGGTAGTCCTGGATGTTGGTCGGCGGGATTTTGACCCCGAGGTAGCGCTCGCGGTACTTGCCCGACCCGAGGTAGCTCAGCAGCGACAGCAGGGAGCGCACCTGGCCACCTTGGTAGCGGAAGTGGATGCCGTCGTCGAAAACACCACCGTGCTTCGTGCCGAGTCTGCGGACTGTCTTGAGGTTGTGTTTCCAGTACCGGCGGCAGCAGGCGGCAACGGCGAAAGGCTTCCCCCTCAGGACCCGGCTCGCGGTGTCGGACTGCAGGAAGGATCGGACCGGGACGTCGGTGGATAGCCACCAGGTGGGGGACCCGATGCATACCAGGTCGTATTCCCGTTCGGTCACGGCGTCGGGGATGACGATCTTCGCCGGGCGGCGCCGGGGTGACTCCGCCGGGATCATCCCCACCAGCTCCCGGAACGGGTGCGGCATGGGAAACTCCTCGAACCGGCCGGCGTAGCGGGAGTCGGTGAACCCGATCGCGGCCAGGGTCACGTCGCAGCCCCGGCCGCGGAGCACCTCGGCCATAGCCTCGATCACCTTCAGCGTCTGCTTTGTATAGGTGAAGTAGACGAACAGAATCGAGGGCTTCCCAGCGGACTGCGATGGCTGGTTCATCTCGCTCAGCCGCCCATGCCGGCTTGTGCCTCGGCGAGTGCGGCCTTGAGCTGCCTGGCGCCGCCGCCGACGACTGCCGATGCCAGCAGCGGCGGCGCGAGCAATCCCACGACCAGGCCGACCCCGCCGCCGATGGCCATGCCCTTGCGTCCCAGGTGATCACCAGTCTCCTTGACGGTGGCCTTGCCCTCGGCGTCGTTGGTGACCAGAGCCACGCCCTCCACCGTGAGCTGCTTGTCCTTGACGAGCCCCACGAGGGCATCGAAGTCTGTCTGAGCCAGGTCGGGGATCAGGTATGCCGCGATGACGACGTCGAACTCGGTGCCGATCATTGCTGTCTCCTTGGCTGCGGCTCGGTTTTCATCTCAGGCATTGATGCCGCGGGCAGTACTTGCCCTTCTTGGCGGTGCCGGTGAACGCGAACGGTGCCTTGCCGGCGTAACTCCGGTCGACGACCAGGCCGTTGTCCCGGCCGACGTCCAGCCCGGAGTAGCCGCTGAAACCAAACGGCACCGTGTGATCCATCCGGCCGCCGCCCACCTGCTCGCCGTTGACGTAGAGCGTGACCTCGCCGCGGGTCGCGGCCTTGGCCTCGTCGGCTGCGAACCTCATCTGCACGTTCACATCGCCGGTCGGAAGCTCGCCTGCGGATTCCTGCCGGTACTCGAACACCCCGAGGAACGCGTAGATGTGCTTCAGCTTCCCATCCTGGACGAAATGATCCTCAGATCGCTCAGGGACGGACGGACCTGGGTGCGGTGTTAGATCTCAGTGGTGGCTTCGGCTCTGCCGTCTTTGACGGCGGTCTTGAGCGCGGCGTAGTCGCGTTCGTTCTGGTCGGCGTAGGTTCCGGCGAAGTCGGCGATGGCCTGGTCGAACTTGGCGGAGCCGCCGAGGTAGGCGGCCAGAGCGACGCGGTCACCAGAGCGGGCGTGCGCCCGGGCCAGGGTCCACCCGCACAGCCGGGCGTACAGCGTCATGCCCTCGGGGAGCATCAGCTCGATCGGCACGGAGAATTTCCAGTCCTTCAGCTGGCGGACGTAAAAGTCCCGGTCCACCCCGTCGATGGGGTTGGGGACGCGGGTCCAGCCGAGGAAGATGTCGCTTTGGGCTTGCATCAGGTGCTGCCCGGCGACGACCCGCTCGCCCTGGTTGTTGTACTGGCTGCGCCCGCAGTAGCCCGCCAGGACGGACGGCTGGGCCTCTTTGGCCTGCAGGAACAACGGCTCGACGCCATCGGCGGCGTCCATCAGCACGACCCAGGCGCGGGTGCCGACGCTGCCGACCCCGACGACCTTGCGGGCCACCTGGACCAGCGTGAACTGCTCCAGCAGGTGCCGCCGGTCAGACTGCAGGGTGCGCCGGTACTTGCCCAGCACGGAACCGAGCAGCTTGTAGATCGCGTCGGCCTGCACGTCGGCGAAGACCTCTTCGACCGGGACGATCATCGGCGGGTCGCTGATGATCCGCCGCCGCCCGTCGACCACGGTGGTCAGCTTGCCCAGCGCCTTCATGCTGTCCGCGGTGTGCGCCTTGGCCAGCAGCTTCTCGGCTTCCTTGTACCTTTTCGCCTTCACCTGGGACCGGAACTGGGCCAGGAGCGGTTCGATGTCCACGTGCGCGTACCAGACGTCCAGGAAGGTCTGCTCCGCGAAGGCGCGCATCGCGGTACGGTAACCCTCTCCCGCCGCCACAGCGATCTTGCGGCAGGCCTTGCCGGTGAACCCGTTGTCCCGCCCCGCCACCGCCAGGCTCGCGGCCAGCCGCTTGACATCCCACTCAAACGGCCCCGGCAGGGTCTCGTCGAAATCGTTGACGTCGAAGACCAGCCGCCGTTCCGGCGACGCGAACGCGCCGAAGTTGGACAGGTGCGCATCCCCGCACAGCTGCACCCGCAGCCCCGAAGCAGGCGTCGTGGCCAGATCGGCCGCCATCGGCAGCGCCGCCCCCCGGTAGAACGTGAACGGCGACACCAGCATCCGCCCGTGCCGCACCGGCACCAGCTCCGGCACCCGGCTCTTGGCCTGCCCCAGCAGCAGCCCCACCGGATCCCGCTTCCTGGCCGGGGCGAACTCCGCATGCGACTCCAGCGGCGCCGCCGCCCGGGCGTCCTTACCCCGGGCCACCCGGTCCGCGCGGCTCAGATGCTCCACCGCCGCAGCCCGCGCTGAACCCCGGCCAGATGCCCGCGCACCCGGCCTCCCAGGGGCGATACCACCAGTCGTCACAGTCATGGCCACTCCCTCCGAGCCGCAGCAGCGGGATGCCGCTGGCCGGTAACGACCCGTGGATCGCCCCCTGACGCTCATTACCAGGCAAGCAGCACCACGCCGGGATGCCATCCCCTCATACGGGTGATACGGCAGTCGCGGTCCCGCGGAGTTAGCCGCATTCGCGCGGCCAATCGCACCGACGAGCCGGAGCCGCAGCGCGGCGACTCGCGGTCCGGGCTAGCAACCACTAGTCACCCATGTGGGGTGAGCCGAACCGGGACCCGGCCATGGAGAGTGGGACGCAGCGTCGGCCAGCGTTGCAACGCGACGCGAGCGGGTCTTCCGCGAGGTGCCGACGGGAGGTAGTCCTGTCTGATCTCGGCGCCGGGGCGGGAGCTGCGGCCGCAGGCCCGGTTCCCAGCCCGAAGGATGAACGAGGCGGGCCGCGCGGGCAAACGCCCGGCCCAGCCCGGCGTCGGCGCATCGGCTGGCGGACCCTGGTGGCGACGATCCTCGTCACAGTCGGCTGTTTGCTGGCGCCGGTTTCGGTGCTGGCCGTCTGGGCGGCCAACGAAATCGGCAACACTGACCGCTACGTGGCGACGATGGAGCCGCTGGTCCACGATCCGGCCATCCAGGATGCCCTGACTAGCAAGATCACGACCGAGATCACGACCCGGCTCGACGTGACCAGTCACGCCGATCAGGCCGCCGCCGCGCTCTCCAGCCGCGGGCTGCCCAAAGCCAGCGCGCTGCTCAAGTCGGTGGCACCGTCGATCGCCAGCGGGGTGGACGGATCCATCCACGGCGAGGTCCGCAAGATCGTCACAGGCCCGCGGTTCGCCAGCGCCTGGGTCCGGGCCAATACCGTGGTCCACCGGGAGCTGGTGAAGGTGCTCTCCGGCCAGGGCAGCAGCTCGGTCAGCGTCAAGAACGGCCAGGTCGTCCTGAACCTGGGTCCGTTCATCGATGTCGTCAAGCAGGACCTGGTCAAACGCGGCTTTGACCTCGTCAGCAAGATCCCGGCTGTCAACCCGACGCTGACGCTGTTCTCGGCCACGTACCTGGTGAAGGCGCAGGCCGGATACCGGCTGATCAACGACCTGAAGATCGTGCTGCCGGTGCTCACGCTGCTGCTGCTGGCCCTCGGCGTGTTCGCCGCCCGTGGCCGCCGCCGCGCGCTGATCGGCGCTGGCCTCGGGCTCGCCGCGTCGATGCTGGTGCTGGCTGTCGGGCTGTTCATCTTCCGCGGCATCTACCTGAACAGCGTGCCGGACAGCAAGCTGCCGGCCGACGCCGCTGCCGCGTTGTTCGACGCGCTAGTCGTCTTCATCAAGCAAGGACTGCGCACGGTCCTGGTGGTGGGCCTGGTCGTCGCCGCCGCCGCGTTCCTGGCCGGGCCCTCGGTCACCGCGGTCCGGATCCGCGGGGCTTTCACTCGCGGGCTGGGCCGGATCCGCCACCGCGGCGAGCAGGCCGGCCCGGTGGGAACCTGGACTTACTCGCACCGCAGAGCGCTGCGCATCTCGGCCGTGGCCCTGGCCGCCCTGGTCTTCGTGTTCTGGGGCCAGCCGACCGCCGCCGTGGTCATTGTGATCGCCGCCCTGCTGCTGGTGGTCCTCGGGCTCATCGAGCTGATCGGCGGCAGACCGCCGGCCCGCCCGGAGATGGCAGGTCACCCATGACACCGGCAGCGTCCGGGCCCGGGCCCTGAACAGGGTGAGCTATTCAGGTGTCATTCTTGGTGCCCGCCAGCCCGCCCAGCCACTCGGCGTAGGACCTTGATTCATCCAGGGCGAGTTCCCTGTCACCGGGCAGGGCCTGGTTGAACAGGAGTGCGGCGGTGGCCTCAAGTTCGCTGCGGAGCAGACCCGCGGGGCCAGTCGCCTCCAATCCCAGGGACCACCAGTCCCGGCCACCCGTGCGGACCTCGGTGAGTTCCACTCCACACCCCGGCTCTGGGCCCAGCCCGGGGGCGTGCGCCACGATCCGCCCGCTGGCCAGTGAGAACCGGGCGATCCGCCGCCTCTTGCCCACCGGTCTCCAGCCGGCCGGGTCAGGGCTGTCCTGGCTGAGCGGGCCACACGGAAAGGACCACTTCTCCCAGGACTCCATGCGCCCGCAGGCGCGGCCCGCCACCTCGAGGATTCCCGGGCTCCCGCGGAACACCTTCACCTCCAGTGCCCCGCCCCCGCGGACTTTCACTGACAGCCCGCGCAACTGCGGATCCAGGTAGGTGTCCTCGCGTGACTCCGCTCCGGCCGGGAACCGCCCGAACCATCCGGCCATCGCGGCCTCCAGTTGGCCCGGGAGGATCCAGCGCACCTCCAGGCTGCGGGCTCCTTCGGTGACCAGGCTCTCCCGTTGTGCAGCCGCCATCGTCGTCACATGCTCCTGTCCCGGTCCTGCCGGCAGGCCCGGTGCACTGCCACCGTATGCCTGCACTTCGGTCTGGCCAGCCGGGGCCTGCGCGGCCTTATGGCCGGGCCGGGCGTGGCCAGGACAGCGTGGAGCAGCCGCAACCATCAGCGCCTCAACCAAGTAGGGCCCTCGCCAGGACGCCGAGCATGACCAGCCGAAGCCGTGGCCTGCCGCGCGGTGCTCGCGCGCCCCCCCGGGCTGACCTGGTTGGCGGCGGCGGCATTGTGGTCCCCCATGCAGGTATCACCCGAGCCTGGCTCCTGTGCCTCTGCTTACCTGCTCCATCGATTCCACCTGGCGTGGGCTGGGGTGGCATCCTCCCATCAGTATGAAGAGGGAAGATGGCGGCTTACCAGGTGTCGAGGAGGCCGAGGCCCCGGGACCGGGCGACCGCCTGACTGCGTAAGGAGGCGCCAGCTTGCGGCAGATCAGGCCAAATCGGCTTTAAGGCGCTTGCGGTACCACAGGACGTCCGTTCCTGATGGGAAGTCCTCGACGCAGCCCACCAGTTCGTAGCCGTTCCGCTCATACAGAGCCCGGGCCTGGAAGGCGTAGGTGAAGTGGAAGGTCTGCGAGCACCCGCGCGCCGCCGCCTCGGCTTCGGCGGCGGCGATGAGCCGCGTGGCGAGGCCGTGCCCACGCAGACTCGGCTCCACCCAGAGGTTCTGCAGTTCGCAGCAGTCGCCCCAGGTCCACCCGCTGATGCCGGCTACGACCTGGCCGGCGTCGCGCACGAAGATCGCCAGCTCGACTTCGTCGCCGAGTCCCATGGCGGCGGACGCCTCACGGCGGATCTGTGTTTCGAGGACGTCGATGTCTGATGGATCGGGATGGTCCTCGACGTGGAACTCCGCAGCGGCCGGCTCAGGCACCGGCGATCTGCTCGATGAGCGAGATGTCGTCGAAGTAGGTCCGGTAGGACCGGATCTTCCCCTCGCGGAAGTCGGCCACAGTGACGCCGGGCAGCTGGACGTGCCGTCCCGTTGCTTCCAGCACAGCATCCTCGCTAAGGACGAGTGGTCCAGTGTGATCGGCTTCGACGAGCCATTCGGCGAATGCCTTGTTGCCTGCTTCGTCGAGTCCCCGGAACGTGATCACGACGTTGGAGAACGCTTCTTCACGGAGGGCGGACAGGTCAGCGAGTCCTGTCAGCCCGAACACGGTGGCGTACGGCGACCAGCCGACGACGTCGTCGGTGAACAGGGTCTTCAGGTCAACCGACGCGGCACCGGCCTCGGCCTTGAGCGCGTCCGCCAGCACCTCCTTACGCGATCTGCTCATTTCAGCCCCCTGTTCCTGCCGGGAATCGATGTGTTCAGCATTTTCAGGCCATCCGGCATGCGGTCAGGTCCCGAGTATCTTCGCTTTGGCCGCCGCGAACTCTTCGTCTGTGAGCGCGCCGGAGGTATGCAGTTGCGCGAGGTGCTCGATCTCGTCGGCCGGGTCCGCCGGAGGGGGCGCATATTGCGCCTGGTCCTGGCCGTCGCCGGCAGGCGCCTGGTCGTCGGCAGGCGGCTCGTCGTAGGCCTGCTGGTCGGCCCTCTTGCGCTCGTGGTGAACAAGCGCCGCTCCGCCCACCGCTCCGGCCACAAGCGCCCGCCGTCGTACCCGCCGCCTGAAACCCATGAAGAACCCCTTCCCGTTCGTCCGGCCCGACCTGCGTTTGCCTGCGCAGGGCGCTTCCATCGGTCGCATCACCAGTCGACACGAACTATCGCATTCTGACACGCGCATGCTCGATTGCGCGCGCCCCGGGAGCAGAGACTCTGAGGTCCGCTGGGCACGTCTTCCAGGCGAGCATTGACGCGCGCGAGAACGCCCGTCACCTGGCGGGCTACGATGCTGGCGTGCGGACGCCGATCAGGAACCCGCCGGATCCGATGTACGCGGAGTTTGAGGTACACCGGACGATGATCTGCGACCGGGTTCGCACCGGGGCCTTCCGGCGTGCGATCGATTCGGTGGTGCGCCCCGGCGACATCGTTCTGGACGTCGGGGCCGGAAGCGGCATCCTGAGCGTGCTCGCCGCGCGGGCGGGTGCTGCGCGTGTCTACGCGGTGGAGCGGACGTCGGCCGCCGTCCTGGCGCAGGAGCTTGCCGCCGCGAACGGGGTCGCGGAGATCGTCCGGGTGATCCACGGCGACGTCATGGACGTCGAGCTGCCGGAACGTGTCGATGTGATCGTCTCGGAGTGGCTCGGCGGGTTCGGGATCGACGAAGGGATGCTCGTCCCGGTCATCGTCGCTCGTGATCGCTGGCTCAAGCCGGGCGGGGTCATGATCCCCCGGTTGGTCATGGCGTGGGCCGCGCTGGTCCACGACCGCTACCTCGCGGAGACGGTGGAGTTCCTGCGGGACAACCCGTACGGCCTCAGGTTCGACGACCTGGTCAACAAGACCGTCAACGAGATCTTCTATTCCGGCACGTTCAGGCACCTCGCAGCGGGTGACAAGCGCTCGGAGGCGAGCCGGCTGTGGACGACGGACGCGGGCCTGATCCCGCTTCAGCAGGCGCAGGCGCCTCACGAGGCCGAGACGGTGCTCCCAGTTCGCGACCACGGAACGGCCAACGCGCTCGCCCTGTGGTTCAGCGCCCAGCTCGCGCCCGGCATCTCGCTGTCTGTGGGACCCGGCGATCCGCCGACGCACTGGGGGATGACGACGGCCCCGCTACGCTCGCCCGTGCAGCTCACGCCCGGCATGTCCGTCCGGGCCAGGGTGAGGACCGCCCTGGCCCGGCCGGCCGGGACCTGGACGAGCTGGGCCGTCGCGCTGCCAGGCGACGACTGGGAGGAGCACGACGAGCAGGCGGTCTGGGAGGAGATCGAGGACTGAGCAATCTCAGGGGCACTGAGGACTCCCCAGCGGCGCAAGCGCGTCCTCGGCGCGCTCTCGTGGCTGCCCTTCCCCTGCGTCCGGCACCAACACGGAGTTGTCCGTTCGCGTTCGGGCTGTGCTACTGGGATCTGGATCGCAGTCTCGGTGTCCAGATCCGTCGGCCTGTCAGCACCACGGGCAGGATGCGCACGTAGTGCGTCTTGGCGCCCGGTGCCCAGGGGTCTGGCCGCAGTTTGCGCAGCCGCGCCAGCGCTTCCGGGCTGGTGACCTCGATGGCCTCACCACGGACCAGCACGCTCCAGCCGGTGCGAGCCGCAGCGTCAATCCCATCGATCTCGAACGCGACCCGGCTGCCCCGGCAGGCGGCGTCGAGCTTTGTTCCATCGTCGGTGCGGAACACCACCATGTGGCGGTCCACGACGAAGTTGACCGGAAACACCACCGGCCCGCGGTCGTCCACCACTGCCACCCGTCCCAGATGCTCCCGGGCCAGCAGCGCGAAGCACTCCGACCTGGTCAGCTCCTGCCAGCGGCTCGGGCGCCCCGGTTCTTCATCCATGGCTGATGCCAGTGTTTTCGCTGCCGCTTGCGGGCATGACGTCTTCGGGCGGGCGCCGGACGCTGGCCGCAGCCTGGACGACTGCGCCCAACCGGAGCACCAGCTGCGGGTAGGCGCCGTCACTGAGTCGGGCCCGGATGGACTCGCGCAGCCAGCCAAGCTCAAGCGGCTGAGTGTGCAACGCGGCCGCGACCCCAGAGATGCTGGCGGTGAGCAAGATTCGCTGCAGCGCCTGCCCAGCATTGACCCAGTCCACCGGGAGGTCACGGGCGGTGGTGAGCAGGGCGACGACACCAGCGGACCTGGGCCACGGCGCGGTGCTAAGCGGCGCCATACCCCAGCCGCGGGCGTGGGCGAAGTTCCGGCCAGGGAAGTCCGGGTCCGTATGCTCGGGCAGCGCCGGGTAGGAGGTCGAACGGCACACCATCGGTCGCTGCGCTGCCCGGTGCCGGTGCCCACCGGGCCAGTTCCCGGACGCGCTCGGTGTCGAAGCGTTCCGCCCCTTCAGCTTCGGCAACGGCCGCGGCGAGTGCGGCCCGCCGCCCGTCGTCGGCGACGATGCGCAGCATCGCACCATGCCGTGCGGCGCTCTCGCGGAGGGTGGCCAGCAGGCCCGGCGCCAGCGGCACCAGGTCGAACCCGCCGCGGTGCGTCCGCCGCTGCCGCACCTGGCCGAACAGTGCCTGCTCGAACTCGGTGCACTCTGCCCGCCGGCCCCAGCGCAGCCGCGCGACCAGCAGCGGCTGGCCCGGATCAGGCACAACGGAAGCCTGGGGAATGTAGCCGAGCGAGCGCAGCGCCAGCCGGGCGGTGAACAGGGCCGCGCCGCAACTGATCATCATCTCCCGGCCCTCAGGGTCGGCCACCATCAGCTGCCGCCCGGCGTCGGCGCGCAGGCTAATCTGCTGCCCGACGGCGGTGAACCGCCAGGGCTGGGTGTTGTGCACCGAGGGCGCCCACACTGCCGCCGCCACCACATACCTGGCGATCTCTCCCGCGGCGAGCGGGGCGGGGCCCCCGGGCTGGCCCTCAGGCAGCGGCCCGGCGCCCATGGTTCCCCCGGGGGAGGGCAAGGCTAGATCACCCATGCCATCAAGCTCACCCCCGCACCCCGCCGCAGTACAGGTCCGAAGGTCCGCCTGCCGCGGGACGTTCGCCCAACCCGGCAGCGGCAAGCGCCAGCCCTGGCCGCACGAGGCAGAATTGGCTGTCCGGGTTCCCGCTGGGCGCAGACCATCCGCAGCTTCAGCGCCCGCTCGCCTGCGCCCTCACCTATCCGGCCCGCACCCAGCCCGCCGCGCCGCCCGGGCGAAGGTCCTGGTAGCGCGGGACCTTGGTCGGTGGCGTGCGCTCCCGTGGTGGAGTGGACTGGCTGTTACGAGAGAGCCCCAGGCAGACGCGGAGTAACGGGCCCGGGTCCGCGCACCGCGCAATCGAAATCCGCGAGACGCGGAGGCGGGGCCTCTCGTTTATGCCCTGCCCGGGTAGGCAGCCAGCGGGCGTGTTCCCCGGCCTTGGTTGCTGGCAGGATAGCGATTCCACCGCTGAATCTAACCGGGATAGTGTCGCGATCCGTTGACAGCGCGTGAGTGCTGGAGGGACGCGGGCGCGCTGGCGGACAAAACGACGACATCCCCGACTGGTCACCTTCGCCCGCACGATCTCCCGGTGGGAGGACGAGATCGTCGCCGCAGTGCTGACCGGGGTGAGCAACACCAGGTCCGGGGCCCTGAACGGGACCGGCAAGCTCGAAGCCCGCCAGGCCTATTCCTTCCGCAACCCGGCGAACCAGCGCCGCCGGGTCCGCACCACCTGCACCCGCGGCGCAGCAGGGCACCTGCCCAGGCCAAGAGCAGATCACCTCTGGTAACCGGGCGGCTACCAGATCCGGGTTAACGTGGGGGAGTCGCGATACTACGGCGGTAGCTGCCGTCCCGCCAGCATGTGATCCCGCACCTGGCCGGCTCACGCTCCAGCCACGGGCTCTTGTGATTCACTGACGGCGTGGCCCGCGAGGAAGAGGTGATCGAGTTCGCGTCGGCTGCGGCCTTTGAGGAGTGGATCGCGGCGCATCATTCCACGTGTCCGGGGATCTGGCTGAAGCTCCGCAAGAAGGGCTGCGGCGTGGACTGCCTGGACTACGCTCAGGCTCTCGACGTGGCACTGTGCTATGGCTGGATCGACGGCCAGAAGGACAAGTTCGACGACTCCTGCTGGCTCCAGCGATTCACCCCCCGCACGCCGCGCAGCAAGTGGTCCAAGGTCAACCGGGAGAAGGCCAGCGCCCTCATTGAGCAGGGGCGGATGCGGGCGCCGGGGATGGCGGAGGTCGAGCGCGCAAAGGCGGACGGCCGCTGGGATGCCGCCTACGCTGGGTCGAAGACCGCCACTGTGCCCGAAGACCTCGCGGTGGCGCTGGCGGCCAGCCCCGCCGCAGCCGAGTTTTTCGCGACTCTCGACAGCCAGAACCGGTACTCGATCCTTTACCGGGTGCAGGACGCCAAGAAGCCGGAAACCCGGGCGAGCCGGATCCAGAAGTTCGTCGAGATGCTGGCCCAGCATCAGAAGATCCACACCTGACCTGGCGGCCCGCAGAGCCCGGGGCGCTTATCTGCGGGAATGCCACCGTCCGGGCATCGGGGCGGCCACTTCCCAGGCGCTCGCGCGCCACAGGGCACGCAGGCCCGGGCGCCTCGACGGCAACGGCCGGCTGCCGCTTCCAGCCGCAGTCTCGAGCGCCGCGACCGCCGCGGCGAGGGCCGCGAGAGATGTCTTGATCGTGAGCGTCGCCCTGCCGTCTATTCAGCACGAGCTCCATCTCTCGCCTGCGGGTCTGGAGTGGGTGGTGAGTGCCTATGCCCTGGCGCTGGCCGCGTTGATCCCCTTTGGGGGTGCACTGGGGGATCATTTCGGCCGCAAGCGGGTTTTCATGGCCGGTGTCGTCGTCTTCACGCTGGCATCGGCCGGATCCCGAGTTTTGGCCGGGCGTGTGCCGTATACCTTCTTGCCTACCTTGCGTTTTCGGGATTCATCTACTACGTCACACTATTTTTTCAGAATATCGAGGGATGGTCTCCGCTGCGCACCGGTCTATCCTGGCTCTTCTTCTGTATTCCGTATTTTCTCGTTGCCGAGATGGGGAAGTGGGTGGAGCGGCGGCTGCGGGTGGCCTCGGCCGTCGGGTGGGGCTGCCTCATCGCCGCCGCGGGCGTGTTCGGCATGAGCCGCCTGACGACGGCGACGCCGTTTGCCTGGCCGGCTGCCTGCTACGTCCTGGTGGGTGTGGGCTTTGCTCTGATGGTCCCGGCGGGCTCGACGGCGGCGATGGCAGAGGTTCCCGAGGGATCGTCGGGGATCGGGTCAGGCCTGTTCAATGCCTGCCGCCAGATCGGCACCACGATGGGACTGGCCATCCTGGGATCCATCGGCGCCAGCGTGATAGTGGCCGACTGGCGCCGGCAGTCCGGGTCTTTCCCGCCAGCCGAGCGGCAAAGCGCAGTGCAGGCCGGTGCCGACGTCGCGGGCGGCCAGGTTCACGCGGTCGCCGCATCCGTAGGCCCGCTTGCCCTCGACCCAGCGGTGTCCTCCTTCCTCAGCGGCTTCGCGCTTGCCCTGCTGCTGGCCGCCGCCACCCTGGCTGCGGCTGGCCTGGTGGGCTTCCTGGGCCTGCGGCACCTCCCCAGCCCTGCGCCACGGCCACGCCAGCCAACCGATGCGAGGACAGGCAGATGACAGAGCGTGACATGCCGTGGTCTAGCTGGGCTGGTCCATGGCGGAGGCGGATCGGGCCCGATCACGCAGGACCTGTTTTTGGATCTTGCCGGTGGAGGTCTTGGGCACCTCTGTGAATACCACGGTCCGGGGGGCTTTGAAGTGGGGCAGGCGCGCCCGGCAGTACTGAATAAGCTCCGCCTCGGTGGCTTGCGCGCCTGGTTTGAGTTCCACGTAGGCCAGCGGGGTCTCACCCCACTGGACATCGGGCTGGGCGACCACGCCGACCATGGCGACGGCGGGGTGGCGGCAGAGCACGTCCTCGATCTCGATCGAGGAGATGTTCTCTCCACCAGAGATGATCACGTCCTTGGCGCGGTCTTTGATCTTCACATAGCCGTCGGGTTCGAGTACCGCCAGGTCCCCGGAGTGGAACCAGCCGCCGGCGAAGGCCTGCTGGGTGGCGCCGGGGTCTTTCAGGTATCCCTTCATGGTGATGTTGCCGCGGAATACGATCTCGCCGAGGGTCTGGCCGTCGGGGGGCACGCGGGTGCCGTCGTTTTGGTCGACGACCACCATCGCGTCTTGGAGCTGGTACCGCACACCCTGCCGGCCGTTCCGCTGCGCCCGCCCTGCAATGTCCAGGCTGTCCCAGTCCTCGTGCTTGGCGCACACCGCGGCAGGCCCGTAGGTTTCGGTCAGCCCGTAGACGTGGGTCACGTCGAACCCCAGCCGCTCCGTGCCCTCGATCATCGCGGCCGGCGGCGCGGCGGCGGCCACCATGGCAGACACCCGGCCGATGCCCTCGCGCAGCTCCTCGGGGGCGTTGATCAGCAGGTTGTGCACGACCGGGGCCCCGCAATAATGCGTGACCCCTTCGGCCCGCATCAGCCGGAAGATCTCCGCCGCGTCCACCTTGCGCAGGCACACGTTCGTGCCCGAGTTCGCTGCGATCGTCCACGGGAAGCACCACCCGTTGCAGTGGAACATCGGCAGTGTCCACAGGTAGACGCTGTGCCGGGGCATGCCCCAGGTCAGGATGTTCCCCACCGCGTTCAGGTGCGCGCCCCGGTGGTGGTAGACGACGCCTTTGGGCCGGCCCGTCGTCCCCGAGGTGTAGTTCAGCGAGATCGCCTGCCACTCATCCGCCGGCTCGGCCCGCTCATACCGCGGTGCCGCACCAGAAAGCAGCGCCTCGTAGTCCTCTTCCCCCAGCCGTTCCCCCGGCCCGTCGTACTCGGGATCGTCGATGCCGATCACCAGCGGGCTCGCCTCGCACAGCCGCAATGCCTCGGCTACCACGGGGGAGAATTCCCGGTCGGTGATCAGTACCCGGGCCTGGGCGTGATCAAGGATGTAGGCGATCGTCGCGGCGTCCAGCCGGGTGTTGATCGTGTTCAGCACCGCGCCCGTCATCGGGACCCCGAAGTGCGCCTCCACCATCTCCGGGGTATTCGCCGCGACCACCGACACCGTATCCCCGCGGCCCACGCCCCGCGCCGACAACGCCGAGGCAAGCCGCTGGCACCGCTCCCGCGTCTGCGCCCAGGTGAACCGCCGCCTGCCGTGCACGACGGCCAGCCGGTCGGGATAGACGTCCGCGCTCCAGTCCAGGAACACCAGCGGCGTCAGCGGCGCGTAGTTCGCCGCATTCGCCTCCAGCCCCATCAGATAGATGTCACCCACAGCCCCTCCGCTATCTGAACCCGGCCGGCCTTCCCGGCACAGTTCCTGCCTGTGCCCACCCGCCGGAACCCCAGCATAAGGATGCGCCTAACCAACCCGCCCGCGACAGAGGCACCTCTCCAGCGCCAGCCACCACCCTGACCTGAGACTGCTACCCAGCAGTGTTGAAGGACGCATTGCGGGCACGTCGGCGCGGCGGCGATTAAGGTGGCCGTCGTGGCGGCAACGCCGGGTGCGAGGAGCGCAATGTCACAGGCAGGAAGGTCGCGCGCATGAGATGGCAGGTTCCAGTAGCTCGGCCTTGCGCGTGCGGAGGCCGGCGGCCCGTATCGGTGCCGGCGTGAGCTCGCCCCGGCGCGACGATCGGGCCGCCGCCCTCAACCAGGTGCTCAGCGAGGTCATCGACGGGATTCTGGACGTGAGGCAGGCTCACCGAAGAGTTCCCGAGACGCACGCCCTCCACGCGGTGCTCGACCAGCTCTTCGACGATCTGAGAACCTGGGCCCGGTTGCTCGCAGACCAGGACCGGGCGCTCGGCGTGTCACCGCTGGCGAGCATGCCGACCGCGGCCGGCCGAGAGCCACCGCACCCCTGGCATGGGGCCGCGGGTGACGAGGAAGTCCGCCGTGTCGTCGGCGAGGATCTCGACCGGCTCGGGCAGTACCTGTCCGCAGCGCTCGCGGAGCAACAGGATGACAAGGTGCGAGCGGCCCTCGCCGAGGTGGAGCGCGGGTTGCTGGTTCACAGACGGGCGCTCAGTGAGCTCTAAGGTCGGACGTCGGCCGCCCCCGGCCGTTCTGTCAGACGGTCAGGGGCGGCCGGGACCTCAGCTTCCTTTCGTGCTTGCGGGGGCTGCCTACCGGCAGGGCTGGCGCGGCCCGGTCAGGTTGCTGTTCGGGAAGTAGATGCCGTTGATGCTGGCCGAGTTATCGGTGGGGCAGAACGTCCCGGGGTCGTTCTTGTACTCGGCGTTCCCGATCCATTTCCCGGCCGAGAGGAACGAGCTCAGGTAGCCGCACGTGTTGTACTGATTGCACTGCTCGCTGATCGTGCCTTGCGCGTAGGGCTGCATGTCGTTGACGAACGACGCGTTCTCGGTGTCATCAAGGTTCTTGGCGATCCAGCCCAGGCCGAGCCCGAAGACACCTTCCATGCCGCCTATCTTGTAGCACGATGGCGCGAGGAGTTCGGAGCCGAACCTGCCTGCAACGGAGTCCTCCTCAGGGCGGCTAGGCCGACGGATGAACTTCTGCTGGCCCGTAAGGCGTTTCACTCCCAGTTCAGCGAACAGCGCACGCTGGACAAGCCTACGTGGAGCCGACTCGAAAGACTCTATCCTGGCCTCGACGAGGCGGACCGGGCCATGGTTGCGGCGTTTGGTGTGCCGCCGGGTCCGAATGGCATGACTGCATCGGATTCCTAGGCCGTAACGTCAACGGTCAGGGCGCCCGGGAATGGCTGACCAAGCAGTCTGCCGGCGGGCGCGGATTGGTGCCAGCGGCACGGGCCGTCTAGCGGTTAGCCTGCAACCTAGAGGGTTATCCAGGTGGTCACCACGCTCACGCCGCTGGTGGCGTGACAGTGCAGCCGGAAAGGGGACCCGGGCAGCGGCCGGATGATGAAGCAGCCGATCTCGTCGATGCCGGCGGTCAGCGACGTGCCACTGGCCGGGCAGGCGTCCACGTGCCCGGGCAGCGGCGGCACGATCTGTCCGATGATCTCGTCACGGCCGATCTCCAGCTCGATGATGAGGTCGGTCGCGGTGAAGGTGACCAAACGCGGGCTCGCCTCCTCCGAGCGCACCGCCGCAGCCATGGCCCCGGTGTCCGAGTCGAAGGTCAGTGCGGCGAGCTCGGCGTCGATGCTGTGCCAGGTGAAGGCGGCCTTTGCGGCTTCGATGAAGGCGGGGGGAACGTCACGCTCGGCCCGGAAGGCCCCGGCCAGCGCGGCCATCAGCTGATCGTCATCTGCCCACTGCTGGCTGGCCACTCAATTCACCTCCGCGGTAAAGCCCCCGGCGCTGATCAGCGCGGCCATCGTCGGGTACCGGCGGAGCCGCTCCAGGCACCGGGCCCGGGTCGGGCCGATGCTGCCGACCGGGATGCCGAGCTTGCCGCTGATGTCAGCGTACGGGACCGGGGGGTCAGCCATGAGCAAGCTAATCAGCTCCTGGCAGCGCGGTGGGAGCTGGCGGACCGCCTCGCGCAGCACCGCGTTGCGCTCGGCCACGAGTACCTCGGCGTCGGCCGCCCCGGAGCTCGGGTCCGGCATTTCCGCGACGTCCTGCGCGTAGCCGAGGACCTCACGGCGGCGGGGCGCGCTGACCAGGCGCCCGCATTCCCGCCGCGTCGTGGTGGCGATCCAGCCAGGCAGCGCCGCCGGGTCGCGGATCAGCGGCAGCTGATCCACCAGCCGCAGCCAGACGCTCTGCCCGACATCGTCGGCGTCCGGCCGGTCCAGCCGGTACCGGCGGCAGATCGCCCAGATGAGGGGCGCGTACCGCTCCACGATGGCATCCCATGCCTGCTTGTCGCCGCCCCCGGCGCGGGCTACCAGCGCGGGGACGGACGAGTCATAGCTCATCTCGGTCCCGCCCCCTCCAGGCGTAGGCCGCAGCCGGGCAGCCGGCCTTGGTATGCCGTGCATTCTACTGGCACCTAGGCCGGGCACTGTCTGCATGAGTTCGCGCCTCCGATGTCCGCCGGGACGGCTGGCGCGCTGTGCGACCCGCGGCACCAGAGCGAACGGGACGGTTCACTGAGACGGAGCCGCACTGCCCGCGCTTGATACACGCCGCAGCCAGATTCGGGGTATCAGGCGCTGACCGCACGGCTCTGTACGGGATGAAGGCCGGTGCTCCCACCGGCCACCCGGCCCGGCCCGGGCGCCGCCTGGAGGGGGAGGCGGGCATCCGCCCGGGCCGGGTGGCCCAGCAGGGGCGGGGCGGAGCCGCCGCTCAGCCGGCGCCCAGGGCCGTCAGGGACAGCGCAGTCCCACGCTGGACGGGATCTGCGGTGCTGCCGCAGCGCACATCGCGCATGGCTTCGGCGAGGGTCTGGCCCGCGCGCAGGTGCCGGTGCAGATCCACCATGAGCGGCACCACCGCGTGGTCGTTCAGCGGGACCATGCTGGCGATAATCCCGGCCGTGCCCAGCGGCAGGAGGCTGCTCACCAGGCCGAGCAGCTCTTCTGCCCCGGCGGGGGCCAGGACGCCGGAATCGCAGCTGGACAGCACCAGCCGGTAGGGCGCACGGTGCAGCTGCTCGAAGTCGTACACGGTCAGCGGCCCGTCATGCATGCGCAGCGAGGAGAACAGCGGGCTGTCGGCGCGGAACCTGCCATGAGCGGCGATATGCGCCAGCCAGGCCCCGTCAAGCGCGGCCAGTACCCGGCCCGCGGTGGCATCTGCGCCGGACAGTACGGTGGCGCCGTCATACAACTGGGCCAGCACGGGTACCTCGGCGCCGTCGGTGGCCAGGCCCGGCCCGCGGGCCAGGGTGACGGACCGGCGGCGGGGCGGTCTGGCCGCGTGGGCCCGCAGCCACGTGCTGGCCGACGGGGCGACGGTGAACGCGCGCTCGGCCAGGACGGGAAGCAGCGCCCACGGGATCGAGTGCAGGCTGCCCGGCGGGACGAGGACCACCGGCCGGCGCCGGTCGCCCAGGTGACCGGTCGCGGGGCCGAGAAGAGCGTCCTGGAGCTGCGGCCCGGCTGCGTGCATGATGGCCTGTGCGCTGTCCACGTCGTCCCCGGGCCGGCTGCGGGCGAGGCGGCGCAGGGCGAAGCGGGAGAGGTGGACCGCCCGGAGGGCATCCGCGGTGCGGCCTGCCGTGAACTGCCGGACCCGTCCCGCCCCGCACACCAGCACGTGCAAGGTGCCGTCCACATCGACGATCTCGATGAGCAGGGCCGGGCCCAGCTCATCCAGCAGTTCCGCGACCTGCACGGCTGGGCCAGCCGAATCGGCGCTCCCCGGGGCCCGCAGCGAGCAGCCGCGCACCACCTTCTCCAGCCGCCGCTGTTCCCGCTGCAGGGCGGCAGCCCGCATGCCCTGGCGCTGCGCCTCCTCCAGTTCGCTGGTCACGTGGCGGAGCGCGGCCAGGCTGGCGCCAAGCTGCGGGTCGGCCGGCGGCCGCACCGCCGGGACCGCCAGGGCGGTGGCCCGCCACCGTTCACTCCAGGTGAGCAGCAGCCGCGGCCGGTGCGCGTGCGCGGCATGGCGCTGGGCCAGCGTGGCCAGTTCGGCGCCATGCGCGGTGGCCAGGGCCCGCAGCTCCGAGGCCCCCAGGGTGAACCGGTGCTCGTCCAGGACCTGAAAACCGCGGCGGCAGGCAGCGAGCAGGCGGCGCGGATCCCCCGCCGCCTCGGCCCGCAGCGCTTCGGCGAGCCAGCCGCTGGCCCGCGACATGGCCGGGCCGCGCCGCCGGACGCGTGCCGCGGCGCTGAGATGACGATCGGCGTCGTCCCAGCGGCCCAAGTCCAGCGCTATCCGCCCGGCCAGCAGATGCGCCAGCGCGGCCTCCGCCGAGCCGAGCTCCTCCAGCCGGGCGGCGGCCTGGCCTGCTGTGCTGAGCAACCGGCCCGACACCTGCCCCGTCCGGTAGCGGGCCCGGAGGAGCACGAGCCCGGCGTGAGCCTGCCACCAGGCGCTCTGCTGCGAACGGAACAGGCGGTGGGCAGCCTGGGCCCGGTCCAGGGCGGCCTGCGGCTGCCCTGCGGCCAGCGCGCAGGTGGCCGCCATCAGCAGCAATTCGGCTTTCTTGGTCGGCCAGCCATGCGCCTTCTCGATATCCCGGACGGCCGCGTCCGCCTCGGCCAGTGCCTCACTGGCCAGCCCGGCTGCCAGCAGCACGTCGCAGCGGTCGAAGCTGAGGAAGGGCGTGGGCACGTTCAGCGGCCGGTACCGGGAGGCCGCTTCATCCAGGAACGACAGCGCGGCGGGCAGGTCTCCTGACCGGAAGGCGGCCACCCCGCGGTTGAGGACCGTCTGGATCGCTTCGAGCTCCTGGCTGGTCTGGGCGAACAGCCGCTCGGCCGCCACGAAATCATCATCCGCGCGGGCCGGTGATCCGAGGGCCACATAAACCAGCCCGCGGCCGCTCAGCGCCCGGGCCGTCCAGAGCCGGTCCCCGGCGCGCTGCAGCACGCTGACCGCACGGCGGAAGTCGTCCAGGGCCGCCGCGTACCGGCCGAGGGTCCACAGCACTACGCCGCGGCGGTGCAGCACCCGTCCCAGCAGCACGCCGGTGGACAGCTGGGCAGCGTGGTCAAGGGCGGCGAGCCCGTCCGCCGTCCGGCCCGCGTAAACGAATGCTCCGCCCAGGGATCCCAGCACATCGGCCTCGCGCTCGGCGACGCCCGTCCGGCGGGCCAGGCGCAGCGCGCCGCGCAGCTCCTGTACGCCGGCGTTGACATCGCCGGTATCACGCAGGACGATCCCGGCCGCCTGATGAGCGACCGAGGCCTCCCAAGGATCTGGGCATCCCTCCAGGACCGCGCGAGCCTGGGCCAATGCCTCATGCGGACGGGACAGGGCCAGCGGCAGCAAATCGTCTACAGCCCGCCGGCCGGATCCGGCCGCAAGCGCGCCCTCCGCCACGAAGCTGATGTTAAGTCCTCGTATTCTCAGGGTCCACGCAATATCTTCTCCCAATACGCCCAGTCTCTTTCTGGCGGTCGACTACTTTAAGTCATCGTAAGTTGCGGACAGTGATATCGCCGGGTGCGCGGGTGCTGGCGATACCCCGCCCGGCAGAGGTATCACCGGCGGCAGGTGCCGGCTCCGTATATGCATCGGACCCGAGGGCACAGCCGTGCCCGCGGCAGGCTGCGAATGGCCCGCTCGGCTCCGGCCCGGGCAGAGTCCATGTCGTTCAACCATGGAGGGCAGCATGACCGAGCCAGGCGATTGGCGAAACGGCCTGCAACCAAGGGTCGCCGATGAGGCTGAGTTCATAATCTCGGCTTTTCGCGATCCCCCCCGCCAGGAACACGCGGAGCCTCCCCGCGGAAAGGGGGTCACGGTCGTCCCGGCCAGCGACGGCGGCATTGAACACATGCACATCGAAGGTGAGATCCTCGTCCGCGACGAGTACCTCGAGCGGGTGCTGGAGATCCTCGGCCACCCCCCGCGGTCCGAACTGGAGCAGGCCGAGGTGAACCCGCTCCAGCCGGTCATCGCCGGGGTCACCCGGCTCACCGCCCTGGGTGACCGGCATGCGCTCTCGCTGTCCGCGCTCGACGCGATTGACGAACGGCTCGGCCGGGGAATCGCCACGCCGAATCACGTACTGACCGCCGCAGGAGGGACGGCCAGCCACTGCCCGGCCACCGACCCCGAAGAGGTATACGACGGCATCGAGCCCTACCCGTCGGTGTGCGACGACAACGGCGGCGCGGGGGTGCTGGTCTACCTGGCCGACACCGGCCTCCTGGAGAATGCGGCGTCTCACCCGTGGCTGGCCGGGGTGACCGGGGATCCGGATCCCGGCGAGCCCCAGCTCGTCGGCGGCACGCTGACGATCCCGCCGTCCGCCGGGCCCTACGCCGGGCACGGCACGTTCACCGCCGGCATCGCCCGGTGCATGGCACCGGCCGCGGAGATCATCGTGGCCAATGTTTCGTTCGCCGCGGGCAGTGTCACGGAATCGGACCTGATTTCCGGGCTCCATGCGGGGCTCCGCCGGGGGGTGGACATCTACCACCTGAACTTTGCCTGTCTGTCCAGGCATGACTTCCCGCTGATCGCCTTCGGGCAGTGGCTCCGGCGGCTGCGCGAGTACGGCGGCGCGGTGTGCGTCGCCCCGGCAGGCAACAGCGGCGTGCGCAGGCCGGCCTGGCCGTCCGCGTTTGCCGAGGTGATCTCCGTCGGCGCGCTGGGTGCCGACTGGCGCGGCCGGGCCTCGTTCAGCAACTTCGGCCCGCAGGTTGACGTGTATGCGCCCGGCCGGGACCTGGTCAACGCCTACGCAACGGGTACGTACACCTGCTCGGTGCCTCCGTACACGAATGACATCCGGGACTTCTACGGCATGGCGAAGTGGAGCGGCACGTCCTTCTCCAGCCCCATCGTGACCGGGCTGATCGCCTCGCGGATGTCCCGCATCGGGGAAAACGCGGAGCAGGCCGCGGCGGCCGTGCTCGCCGAGGCGCGGTGCCACTCCATTCCCGGCGTCGGCCCCGTCCTGCTGCCCCGCTGCCGCGGCGAGCGTCCGGCCTGCCCAGCCGAGCCCCACCGTGAGGGATGCCGGTGCCACCACCATGGGGGGTGCCCGCAGCGCGGCTAGCGTGAGCCGGGCCGCGCTGTATCAGCCAGCCTGCCGCCTGCTCCGACCGTTCAGGGTGCGGTAGCGCACCTGCAGAGGGGACAAGGGCTCGGGATGGCGGGGGGATCAGTATGAGCATGCGGCAGGTCACGGCTGCGGCGCTCACAGCCAGCAGCAAAGGGGCCGGGCCAGGGTTCCCGGCCGGGGATGTGGCGGGGGCTGCTCATCCGCGGGCGGCTGATCCGGGCCAGGCTCTGGCCAGGGCCCGGTGGTGGCGGGCGTGGCGGGCCCGGTTCGGGCTGGCCGAGGTGTGCGGCACCCTCTTGGCTATCGCCGGTTTCGCCACGGGATACCTGGCCGCCGGGTCGCTGCTGGCCGCTGCGGGGCTGGCGACGCTGTGCGAGGCCGCCGGGTTCTACGGGTGCGTCGGGGTGAAGACGGCGGCTGTGGCGTGGCGGGCCACGGCTCATCTGGGCGGGTGGCGCAGGCTGGCCGCCGGGACCTGGCATGCGGTGACACAGCAGCTGGCCTCGTGCGCGGCCGCGGAAGCCGTGGACGGGTTGCTGGTCCGTCCCGGGTGCCTGGCCGGCGCGGCGTGGCTGGCCCGGCCGCTGCCTGGCGGGGTGTGGCTGGGGTTCGCGGCCGGCAAGGCCGCCGCCGACGTGGCCTGGTACGGCATGGAAGCCTCGGCCCGGCGGGGGGTGGCCCGGTCGCTCAAAGTGACCCGGCCGGCCACCCCGTACCTGCTGCTCGATGTCACCCGGGCCGCAGGCAGCTTCCGGGAGCTGGCCGCCGCGTTCCCGGCGGCAGCGGTGCACTACGCGGTCAAGGCCAACCCCCATCCGCGGTTGCTGGCCTGCCTGCAGCGGGCCGGCTGCCGGTTCGAGGCCGCCTCCTGGGCGGAGGTCCGGGCGGTCATCCGGGCCGGCGCCGACCCATCGGCCGTGCTGTTCACCTACCCGGTCAAACCCGCCGCCGACATCGCCCGCGCGCGCAAAGCGGGGGTGTGGCGGTTCGCCGCCGACAGCGACACCGAGCTGCACAAGATCGCGCGGCATGCTCCCGGGTCCGCGGTGCTGCTGCGCATCGGCACCGGCACCGGGGGCACGGTCGGCGACCAGGGCAAGTTCGGCATCGCGCCGGGGCAGGCGCCCGGGCTGGCCCGGCTGGCCAGATCACTAGGCCTCAAACCGTACGGGCTGGCGTTCCACGTCGGGTCCCAGACCATGGACCCCGCGGCGTGGGAGCTGATCGGCAACGCCGGCGCCTACACCACCTGCTACTCGGGCCGCAGCGCCTTCAACGGCTACCCCGCCCCCGCCGTCAAGATCACAAAAACCGCAGCGCGACCAGCATCGGCGAGATCAGCCACCGCCAATCACGAAGCGGGGGGAAGCTCATGGGCCGCTCGCCCGTTTCAGCGCCGAGTCAGCGCCGAGTCAGCGCTGAGTCAGCGGCGCAGGCCACGTGGCGGCACAACGACCCGCGACGGGGGGCCCCACATGTCCTCCCGGACGCCTATAAGAGAGGACTCAGCAAAATGATGGCAGTGAAAAATCCACGGATCACCGTTGCACGGGGGCCGCGGCGCTGGCAACGTCTGTGGCCGCTGGCCGCACTTGCGGCCGCGGGAGCCGCGCTGCCGATGACAGCCGGCGTCGCCTCGGCGGGTGTGCACGACTCGACGTACCGGCAGGTGAATCTGGTCTCCGACATCCCGGTCTCGCCGCCGCGCCCGACCCGGACCTTGTCAACTCCTGGGGTGTTTCCGCCTCTCCGGGCACCGACCAGGCACCGGGCGGAGCGCTGTGGGTGTCGGACAACGGGAAGGACAAGACCACTCTTTACACGTCGGGAACCGCGACGACGGTCAATAAGTCCAAGCTGGGGCTTGCAGAGGATTAACACGCCGCGCTGATCTGTGACGGTAGGTTGACGGGCCCGTAGCCGGTGCGGCTGGCCGCGGCGTCCTCGCTGAATGTCAGGTCACGGTGATGACGTGCCTCGATAGTCCAGTGCTCGCGGACCAGGCGGGCCAGGTCGTGCGGGGGTGGCCTGGGCGCTGGTCAGGCTGGTAATGGCATAGACGGTCTCGCGGGAGATCTTCCCCGTGGCGGTGTCCTGCCGCCAGCGGGTGATCTTGATGGCCTGGCGGGCCCAGGGGAAGTCCAGGCCTTCGACATGCGCGGTCTTGAGGGTGCGGGTCTCCAGACGGCCGTGGCCGGTGCCGCGGGTGATGCTGCCGGCCGGGACCTGCTGCCAGGGCAGGGCCTTGAGGCGGGCATGCAGCAGCGGCTGGTTGTTCTTCACGATGGCGATGTAATGGGCTTGCTTCTCCCTGGCCAGCCAGTCCAGGTTCGCCCGCACCGTATGGAGGGCGTCGAAGGTGACCACGGCACCGGCCAGGTCAAGGGGTTCCAGGAGCGCGGTGAAGTGGCTGGTCTCGTTGTGCTTGACATCGACCTCGAGGTGGTCCAGGAGGCGGCCACCGTGCTCAGCGACACCGAGCAGGTGGACCCGGGTGCCGTCGGCGCGGCGGGCTCCGCGGGAGGTCTTGCCGTCCACGGCGACGGCCCGTAACTGGCCGCGGGCCAGCGTTTTCGCCTGCTGGCTGGCGCGCCGGGCCCGGTAGCCGCGCACGCTGGCCGCGGCCGGCCCGCCAGCGCGCGGGCGCGGTCGTGGCCCGAGCAGTGCCCGGGTCAGGGCCCGCGGGTCCAGCCGGTCCAAGACCACCCGGATGGTCTTCTCATCTGGTGCCCGGCTGCGCGCCCCGTGGGACCACGGTTGCCGGCCGGTGCCACGCGCCCACAAACCGCGCGGGTCCACCTCATCGGCTGTCTAGTGCCGCAGCAAGCTACGTTTGCCCGGTCGATGATGCAGTGCACGACCGCACTCTGACACCGAGAACGCCTCTCCGCCGCCGACCGTATGCTCAGCGCCGCACCGCCTCCTGGCTTTGCCGCGACGGCGTGACCGGCGTGACCTCAGCCCCGCGTGGCCCCTTCCACGCATGCCAGACGATCAGCAACCCGACCAGGCTCGCGACGATGACGACGAAGTTCGCCCCGGCGGACATCCAGGCTGGCTGACCGAGCAGGATGGAGATCCCGGTCACCACGGTGAGCGCACCGAGCACCCCACTCGCCCAGCGGCTGACGGCATCCTTAAGGACCAGCGTCAGATACGCCATGGCCATGGGGGCCAGGAAGAAGAGCGCGGTGTTGATTTGGACCCCGGCGCTGTGGATGTCCGCTCCCCACAGCTGTCCGGCCATCAGGCCGTGGATCACCCCGGGCTCGAACATGACCATTGCAAATGCGGCCGCCTGGCAGACCGCCAGGAAGATCCACAAGACCGTGATCCGCAGTTTCCAGGTGAGCATCGAAACCACCTCCTGGCGGGTGGCTCGGCTCCCGGAGCGGGCCGGTCCACCCGCAACATTCGACCCTTTCACCGTGAAATCCACCGATGGGTGACGGCAGAGGCGAAGGTCCCCCCCGATGGTCCTGACCCGCTCTGAGGTCGCCGAGCGCATACTCGAGCACTTCGCCCTTCCGCGCTTCACCGGGGCAAACCCAACCTGATGCAGCACTAGCCGACAAACCAGGCTAATTCGGGAACACGCCGGAGCCCTGGGGGTAGTAGGCGAAGCCCTCTTCCGGCCGCGGCGCGAACGAGACCGTGCGGGCGGTGGCGTTACCGACGGTGACGGCGTCGTGCAGGATCCTGCGCATCCGCTCGTCGGGCTGGAAAGGCTTTCCGTGGACGATCCCCATGGACGCGAGCAGGCCGAGGGTTCCGGGTCACCGGCTCCGGGTGGTTCCTGCTGCACCAGGGTGTTGATGGTCTCCCAGTAGGAGTAGTCGTTCGGCCGGATGGTGCTGAACGACGTGCCGGAGCCCTCGATGAACCGGTCTCGGGGACCGGCTGCACCGGCGCGAGATGGGCTGCCCTGCCCGTGAGGTAGGTCGATACCGCCGTGCCCTGGGCTCCAGGCTGGTAGGGGGAGATGCGGAATCCGCTGCGGATCGCCTCCACCGCGGGCCGGGGATCGTTGTCGATCATGAATGCCCGGCCCAGGACGATCACACGAGTGGTCCGTGCGTGTGAGACGTGGAAGCCGCTGTCGGGCAGCGGCCCGTCGTAACCCGGGCCCACGATCAGGTACCGGCCGCCCTGGGCCCGGTCGGGTCCCGGGACGCCGAAGTCGGTGACCCAGCGGAACCACATGTCGTCGATGGTGCCGAGGATCCCCGAGGGCGCACCAAGCGGCGGCACGTCGAGCACCATCGGCCCATCGGTCAGGTCAACAAAGCTGAGGAAGTAGACCGTGTCGCAGTTCGCGGTCAGGAACAGCGACGCTGAATCCATCAGCTCCGAGAACAACAGGACCGAGTTGTCCTCCACCCCGATCGACAGGAACCCCTGACGGATGGCGGCCAGCGATGCACCGGGAAAGGCATTGATGAACGCCTCCACCCCGTGCACGAAATCGAGGTGGTCATACAGCAGATCCGCCGTCGCCCTGGTCGGCGCCCCGTCACGGAACTCCAGCGTCCCCAGACGGCTCTCCACCCGGTCCGGCGTGGAGATCGACCCCAACGTCTCAGCCGAGACCCCGTCGCTCATCGCACACTCCTTGGCCGCAGCTCAAGAACCTGTTCCCCGGGCGTTGATGCAATCACCCGCTGGCAGCGGACAACATCGCCCTGCACGGGTGAGGCGGGCAGTCGTAGCACCGGCCCGCGCTGCTTGTGCTTGTTATTCTTGGCCATGGTGCTTTCTCCGGCTAGTCAGGCCGGCGGGCTGGCGGCTGGCCCTGGGCGGGGAGTCATCCCGCCACCATCACCCGCTTCCCCGCCTGGTCCGTCACCCGGTGGGGGTGATGCCGGATTTGTCCGGACGGGCGAAATTGCCACTACTACATGTGCCCAGGCCTGGGGGTGTGCGTGTTCCAGTGGGTGCCCGGGCTCCAGGTGATCTCGTCCTACCGCCGGCAGTGGCTGCTGAAGGACGTCATCGCCGGGGTGGTGCTCACCACCTTGCTGGTCCCGCAGGGCATGGCGTATGCGGAACTGGCTGGCCTGCCGCCGATCACCGGCTTGTACACGTCCATCTTGTGCCTGCTCGGTTATGCGGTGTTCGGGCCGTCGCGGATCCTGGTGCTGGGCCCGGACTCCTCTCTGGGGCCGATGATCGCCGCGACGATCCTGCCGCTGATGGCCGCCAAGGGCGACGCCAAACGCGCGGTCGCGCTCGCGTCGATCCTGGCGATCATGGTCGCGGCGATCATGATCCTGGCCGCCGTGGCGAAGCTCGGCTTCATCGCGGACCTGATCTCCAAGCCCACGATGATCGGCTACATGAACGGCCTGGCGCTGACCATCCTGATCGGGCAGCTGCCGAAGCTGCTCGGGTTCAAAGTCGACGCTGATGGCCTGATCGGTGAGATCACCGGGTTCGCCAGGGGCTTGGCCAACGGGGACGCGGTCCCGGCCGCGGCCGCAGTCGGGATCGCCGCGGTCGTGGTGATCCTGGTGCTGCAGCGCTGGCTGCCGAAGGTCCCGGCCGTGCTGATCGCCGTCGTGGCGGCGATCGCCGCGACCACGGTCTTTCACCTGGCCGACCACGGCGTCAGCCTGGTCGGCGTGCTGCCCAAGGGTTTCCCGCCGCTCACCATCCCCTCCGTCCGCCTGTCCGATCTCGGGCCGTTGTTCGCCGGGGCCCTGGGGATCGCATTGGTCTCCCTGGCCGACACGATCTCCACCGCGTCCGCGTTCGCGGCCCGCACCGGGCAGGAGGTCCGCGGCAACGGCGAGATGATCGGCATCGGCGCGGCGAACCTGGCCGCCGGCCTGTTCCAGGGCTTCCCGGTCAGCACCAGCGGGTCCCGGACCGCAGTAGCAGAACGATCAGGGGCGAAAACGCAGCTGACCGGGGTGACCGGGGCTGCCCTGATCATCCTGATGATCGTGCTGGTCCCGGGCCTGTTCCGCAACCTGCCCCAGCCGGCCCTCGCCGCGGTCGTGATCACGGCATCACTGTCGCTGGCCGACATTCCCGCCACGATGCGGCTGTGGCGCCAGCGCAAAGCCGAGTTCCTGCTGTCGATCGCCGCGTTCGGCGGGGTCGCCCTGCTCGGCGTGCTGCCCGGGATCGCGATCGCCGTCGCGCTGTCCATCCTCAACGTCTTCCGGCGGGCCTGGTGGCCCTACGCCACGGTCCTCGGCCGCGTCGACGGGGTGGAGGGCTACCACGACTTCCACTCCTACCCGGGTGCCGAGCACCTGCCAGGGCTGGTGATCTACCGGTTCGACGGCCCGCTGTTCTTCGCCAACGCCACCACGTTCCGCGACGAGATCCGCCGGCTGGCCAGGGCGGAGCCGAAGCCCACCTGGATCCTGATCGCGGCGGAGCCCGTGACCGACGTGGACACCACCGCCTCCGACGTGCTCGAAGACCTCGACGAGGCGCTGAACGCCCGCGGCATCAGCCTGGTGTTCGCCGAACTCAAAGACCCGGTACGGCGCAAGATCGAACGCTACGGGCTCACCCGCACCATCGACCCACGCCACTTCTACCCGACGATCGCCGCCGCCATCGCCGCCTTCCGCGACGAAACCGGCGCCCACTGGACCGCCGCCACCGGCCAGCCCCCCGGCGGCCAGGGGGCTCCAGGCCAGTCGCCCGACATTCCCGCAGCACCACCCCGCAGCTAGGCCGGGGCAGGACTCGATGAGCGCTTCCGATGTGGCGATCGTGGCAGCGGTCATTTTCCTGTGGGGGGCGCTGTCCGCGCGGCTGGAACGCTACGACGTGACCGCGCCGATCATCTTCGTGCTCGCGGGCCTGCTGCTGACCCACGGCCCGCTCGCCCCGCTGGGGTTCGCGCCTTCCCGCGAACTGGTGAAGGCGCTGGCCGAGATCACCCTGGTCCTGGTGCTGTTTTCCGACGCGTCCCGGGTCAGGCTGCGGGACCTGAGCGCGGAGACTGGTTTGTGCCTCCGGCTGCTGGGAATCGGTCTTCCCTTGACGATCGGGCTGGGCGCCCTGCTGGCGTTTGCGCTATTTAATGGCCTGGGTATCTGGCTCGCCCTGCTGGTGGGCGCGGCCCTCGCGCCGACGGACGCGGCCCTGGGCGCGGGTGTGATGGTGAACCCAGCGGTCCCGGCCCGGATCCGGCGGCTGCTCAACATCGAGAGCGGGCTCAACGACGGGATCGCCACGCCGGTCGTCCTGGTCGCCATAGCCGGAGCCGCCACGGCCGACCATGAGGCCAGCGTCGGCCCGGGTGCGGCGGTGGCGGAACTGGCGCTGGGCGTGCTCGTCGGCGTGCTCGTCGGAGGCGCGGGCGGCTTCGTGGTGAATGTGGCGCGCCGCCGCGGCTGGGCCGAGGGCGGTTTCGCCGGCTCCGCAGTGCTGGCCCTGGCGATCTGCGCGTACGCCTGTTCCCTGGCGGTGCACGGAAATGGCTTCATCGCCGCGTTCGTGGGCGGCCTTGGCTATGGCGCCACCAGCGGGAAACGCGGCGAGCGGCTAGTGCCCTACGTTGAGGAGACCGGTGCCCTGGTATCGCTGCTGGTCTGGCTGGCGTTCGGCGCCATCGCGGTCGTTCCCGCGTTCGAGGGCCTGACCTGGCAGACGGTGCTGTACGCCCTGCTCAGCCTGACCGTGATCCGGATGGCGCCGGTGGCGCTGGCTCTGGCCGGCCGGAAGCTGGGCCATACAGCAGTGGCCTTCGTAGGCTGGTTCGGGCCCCGCGGCCTGGCGTCGGTGGTATTCGCCCTGCTGGCACTGGAGGACATAGGCAAGCCGGCCGGCCCGGCGATCTCCGTGATCGCCTTCACCGTATTGCTCAGCGTGGTCGCGCACGGCCTGACCGCCAGCCCGCTCGCGCACCGCTACGGGCCGCGCATCGCCATCACCCCCGGCCGGCCTGATGACGCCGGGGTACCGCCGCTTCCTGCCCGCAGGCTCACCCGCCGTGCTTCCTGACCAGCGATGCATCCCTCGCCCGGCAAGCCGGGCTGCACAGGCCGGGCCCGGCCGGTCAGGCCGGGGAGATGTAGGGGCGGGCCGGTGTGGGGCGTGCGTGCCGCGCACCGTGTACCCGTGGCTGCTCAGTGTGCCAGGCCTGCTGCTGCCTGCCACCCGCCCAGCCGGCGCGCACCGCGGCCGCGGCCAGCGTCGTCATGACCAGCGCGGTGGCCCGGTCCCACGGCACCACCGGGCGGGGGGTCCAGAAGCTCGTCGTCTGCTGGCACCGCGGGCACGCCAGCCGCCCGACGGCGTCAATGCGCCAGCCAGCGCGGACAGCGCGGGCGCGGGCGTCGGCCTCGCCGAGGGCGGACGGGTCGGCGTGATAGTTGATGCACGATGCCATCTCGCACCACATGATCGGCTTCCGGAGCTCGTCGCCGATGGCGGCCCGCGCGGTAACGGGGGCCGCAGCCCCGGCCTGCGCCGGGATGCTGGTGACGGATGCCGCGGCCGCCGCGGCCGCCGGGAAGCTGATGGCGCGTGCCCCGGCGTCGGCCGGCGCCGGGGCACTGGCCCAGGGTGCATCCGTGGCTTGCCGGAAGGAACGGCGCTGGTCAGGGATGGCGGCGCGCGCCGGGAAGGCCGGCCGCCGGGGCGGCGCGGCCCCCTGGGCTGGCCGGGTGCCAGCACCAGGCGGTTCGGCCTGGCCGTCGTCGCGCGGTTCGGCCTGGCCGTCGTCGCGCAGTTCGGCCAGCCACTCGCTCGTCTGGCGCAAGCTGACATCATCGTCCCAGGTCGTAGCCTTCATGCGCCCTCCCGCTCTGCCGGCCGGCGAACGTGTGCCGCTCCGCCCTGCGTCGTCCCGCTGTGCGGGCGAGGGCGGTAACTTCCCCTCCGATGCGGCTGGTTCACCGTCTCTTGGTCCCGGGTTCCACCATCTTGAGACCGAATTACATATAGATAACTGCCGGATAAATATCCAATATATTTCGGTGGTTACTCCAGCGTGTCGTGTGGACATTCTCAATTTCTCTATATGCACAGGCTGAGGATAATGTTCTCGCAGGTGAAGGGGGCCATTCCGGCCCGTTCGTGATTGCTTGCTCCCCAGCTTTCCCGGGCCTGTGCACAGGCTGGTGCAGGCTTTGCACAAGTCATCCACAGATGCGTGCACAGGGAGATTGCCGTTCGCAGGCCGGGCCAGCGACCCTGGAACACCGGAGGGCCGTGGTGAACCGGCCACGGTCGAGCACATCCGGAGGTCGCAGGCGAGCGCCAGCGAGACGCCTCACCGTCGTGGCCGGGCGCCCATGGCGGCGTGCGCGGATTGTTCAGGGTCGAAAGTCCCCGCCGGGCGAGGTACTAAGTCCCTGTTAAGGGGCTTGCCGTGGCCGGACGCTTACTGGATGAGGATGAGGTTCCCGCGCCGCAGGGCCAGGACAGCCGGCCGGGCCGCCGAGGACCAGTCCGGCTGGTCCGGGCCGCATCGTCTTGCTGAGCGCGGCTGCTGCTGCCCGGCCAGAGCGGTGGTCACGATCCTCATCCCGCCCGCCCCCGGGCGCCGGCATCCGGTGGATCTGCTGCTGTGCGGCCACCACTACCGGGAGTCCCGGGCCGCCCTGGCCGCCGTCGGCGCAGTCGTCCTCGACGAGACCGGCGCCATCGTGCAGCCAGGGGCACCGGGCACGGAAACAGGCTGTCCCGCGCCCGCCGCCACCGCGCCGCAGTGGTGAGTTCTATCGCGAACGCGGCTACACCGACGCATTGCTGAGGATCTGAGATGCCTGAACGGGCTGCGGAGACTAAGCCGGTCGCTGCTGATTTCAGCGACCGGAGTGACTTCGCCAACGCTGACCGCGGTTTCGTCGGCACGCTGGAGCCCATGGTCATCAAGGCTGCGGATGGCCGCGTGGTATGGGACATGGACTCGTGGGGTTTCCTGGACGGCGACTGCCCGGACACGGTGAACCCGAGCTTGTGGCGGCAGGCTCAGCTGACAGCCAAGCATGGCCTGTACGAGGTCACCGACGGCATCTACCAGGTCCGCGGATTCGAGATGTCCAACATGACCCTGGTCGAAAGCGATCACGGCGTCATTGTGATCGACCCGCTGATCTCCCAGGAGGTCGCGGCTGCGGGGCTCGCGCTGTACCGCCAGCACCGAGGCGACCGCGCCGTCACGGCTGTCATCTACACCCACGCCCACCTGGACCACTTCGGCGGAGTCCTGGGCGTGGTTGATGCCGGCACCAACGTCCCGATCCTCGCACCGGCGCATTTCCTGGAGCACGCGGTGTCGGAGAACGTTTACGCCGGGACGGCGATGCTGCGCCGCAGTTACTACTACGCCGCCATCGGCCTGCCCAACAGCGCGACCGGCACCCTGGGGATCGGGCTGGGCGCCGGCGGGTCGACCGGCACCCCGGGCCTCATCGCGCCGACCCACTCCATCACCCGCACCGGGCAGCAGGAGATCCTGGACGGCGTCCGCATAGTTTTCCAGCTCACGCCCGGCACCGAATGCCCCGCCGAGATGAACTTCTGCTTCCCGGACAAGCGGGCGCTGTGCATGGCCGAGAACGCGACCCACAACCTGCACAACCTGCTGACCCTGCGCGGCGCGCAGGTCCGCGACCCGCGGATCTGGTCCCGCTACCTGGCCGAGGCGATCGAGCTCTTCGCCCGCGACGCCGACGTGGCATTCGCCTCCCACCACTGGCCCACCTGGGGCACCGATGAGATCGTCGCCTACCTGACCGCACAGCGGGACCTGTATGCCTACCTGCACGACCAGACGCTGCGGCTGATCAACCAGGGCTACATCCACAGCGAGATCGCCGAAATGATCGAGCTGCCGCCCGACCTGGACCGGCAGTGGCACACACATGGCTACTACGGCTCGGCCAACCACAACGTCAAAGCCATCTACCAGCGCTACATCGGCTGGTTCGACGCCAACCCGGCTCACCTGTGGCAGCACCCGCCGGAGGCGGCCGGCACACGGTACGTGCAAGCCTTCGGCGGCATTGAGGCGACCCTCGCCAGGGCGGGGGAATTCTCCGGGCAGGGCGATCTGCGGTTCGCCGCCGAACTGGCCAGCCACGCCGTGTTCGCCGACCCAGGCCACCAGGCCGCAAGGGAGCTGCTGGCCACGATCCTGGAACGGCTGGGCTACGGGTCGGAGAACGCGACCTGGCGCAACAGCTACCTCACCGGCGCACGCGAGCTGCGAACGAACAAGATCGAGCACACCGAGCTCAGCAGCGCCGGCCTGGCCCCGGCACTGACCATCACCCAGCTCTTCGACTCCATCGCCATCCGGATCGACGGCCCCAAAGCCTGGAACGAACGGCTGTCGATCGGCTGGCACTTCACCGACACCCACGAGAACTACCGGATGGAACTCAGCAACGGCGCCCTCATCCACCACCCCACCACCGGCAACCAGGCAGCGGACCTGACCATAACCCTGACCAAACCCCAGCTGCTCCAGCTCCTGGCCACCGCGAAACCCGGCGGGATCGACACCTCGGGCGACCCCGCCGTCCTGGGGCGGCTGATGTCGCTCATCGACAACCCCGACCCCGACTTCGCGATCGTCACCCCCTGACTCAGCGCCTCGGGAGAGGTGACGACCGAGGGCAACCCGCAGGCACCTTCCCGCCTCGATGTGTCAGCTTGATCGCCGGGGAGATGCAGGCGCTGTAGGCTCGCCGTCACCGACGAGAGCCAGGAGCACATGTCGATGCCTGAGCTGAGCGACGCTTCGGCATTGACAGTCATCATCGTCTGCATCGTGGCGGCCGCCATCGCGTTCGTCGTGGGCGTGGCGGTCACGACCGCGATCAGGCGGCTCGCCGCGCGCCGCAATCTGCAGGTCGGGCGGCGGCCCATCTGGCGGGCGCCGTTCACCGTGCTGCTCGTGGTGCTGGCCATCCGCGGAGTCCTGTTGGCGGCGGGCACGCACCGCGAATGGTCCGGCGGCGCCGGGCACATTCTCGGCCTCGCCGCGATCGCCATCGTCGGATGGCTCCTCACGGTGGTCGCGGTCGGCATTGAACGGGCCCTGCTGGCCCGCTTTCCCGAAGCTGGGCTCGGGGATCGCCGCTCCCGCCACGTCCGGACGAAAATCATCCTCGTCACGCGCGTGGTCCAGGCCCTGATCGTGGCGGTCACATTGGCCGCGATCCTGTGGACGATCCCGCCGCTGCGCGACATAGGTGCTGGCATCCTGGCCTCGGCTGGCCTGATCGGGGTAATCGCCGGACTGGCTGCGCAGACAACTCTCGGGAACCTGTTCGCTGGCCTCCAGATCGCCTTCACCGACGCGATCCGGATCGATGACATCGTCGTCGTTCAGGGGCTGACCGGCCGCATCGAGGAGATCACCCTCACCTACGTCGCGGTACGCCTGAGGGACAACACCACGCTGATCTTGCCCTGCACCTACTTCACGACGACGCCGTTCCAGAACTGGACACACAAGGGCGCCCGCGTCAGCGGCGTGGTGGAAATTTCGGTCGACGGCCACGCGCCTCTGGATGCCCTGCTCCAGCACGACCTGCCGGGACAGAAAGGCCTGGTGCTGCCGCATGCCGACTATCACCCATAACGGGTGACGACGGCTGTGACCTAGCGCGCCGAGCATTTGGGTAAATGGGAGGCCCAGGCCCGTTTCGCTCACGCCGGCCGCCTGCTAGCCATGGAGAAGCCACCTAGGGAGTGTCAATGGTTTCCGACGAGTCGTCAATGGTTTCCGGCGGATATGGCACGCCGCCGCCTGGGGTAATAGCGCGGACATGGCAGGCGACGCTGTTCCTCGGCGCCCTGACCCTGATCCTCGGCATCATCGTCAGCTTCCACCCGACCGGCTCCCTGAACGTCCTCGCGGTACTGCTCGGCATCCTGATGATCTTCTCCGGGATCTTCCACCTGATCCGGGTGTTCGACACAGCCGAGCCGCACCGGGTCTGGCTCGGCATCGCCGGGCTGCTGTTCATCGTGATCGGCGTGGTCCTGATCCGCCACCTGCACCTGACCAGGTCGCTCATCGGCCTGATCATCGGCATCACCTGGATCGTCCAGGGACTGGCCGCGCTGATCGGCGGGATCTCCGGCGGAGCCCGCGAGGGCAGGGCCTGGTGGATCATCTTCGGGGTGGTCAGCCTCATCGCCGGGATCGTCGTCGCGTCCGCCCCCGCCTCCTCGCTGAACGTCCTGGCCGTCCTGCTCGGGATCTGGTTCATCATCATGGGCATCTTCGAGATCATCGGCGGGCTCCTGCTGCGGCACGCCCTCCACACCACGCACCCGGCGCCCGGATAACCGTGCTGCCGGGCGCAGCCGGTTAGAGGGCGTATGCCGGGAGCGCATCGAGTGTGCCGATGGTCCTGGCCAGGGCGAGGATCTGGCCGTACATCAGGCGCTGGTCGAGCTTGTCCAGGTCAAGCAGTTGCGGCTGCTGTGCGTCCCCGGCCTGCAGCAGGTAGGTGGGCGAGGGGCACAGCGAAACGGTGCCGAGCCCGGCCGCGTACAGCGACGATCCCTCGCCGAAGTAGGCCGGGAGCAAGCCCGGCCGCACGGTGGCCACGGGATAGTCCGGCCAGCCGCTGGCGTTGACCGCCCTGACCGCGGACAGGTACGCGTCCTTCTCGGCGTTGACCAGGCTCAGGATGTCCCGCTGCATGGTGTAGGTGGCGCCCCAGTCCGATCCGCCGGCGGGCACGTACTGCCCGGTCTCGGGGTCGTCGGTCCACAGTGTGGCGCCGAGGTGCTCGGCGGTCACGCCCAGCACGGCGGCCTGGTAGATGTGCGGGTGGTCGAGCATCCATGTGCTGACGGCGCCCTGGCCGACCTCGGGGTGGGCCAGGTTCAGGATGGTGCGGCTGAACTGCGGCAGCTGGAAATGCCCCGTGACCAGCGCGAAATACATGTTGTGGTTCCGCGAGGGCAGGGCCGCCAGGTGCCGGGCCAGTGCGAGGAGCCCGAGCCCGCCGTTCTCCTCGGTTGCGTTCGGCCCGTCGGTGTGGGTGTTGATGATGATGTTCTGCCCGGTGTTCCCCGAGCCTTCCAGCCAGCCCCAGACCGTCTCGGTCGCCGCGCCCACGGTGATATCCGCGGTGAGCACGAGCGTCGCGGTTGCCTGACCGCCCGCGGCCAGTCCGGCCAGCTCGGTGCCCGTCGAGTCGCCGACCCAGACGGCGGGGCAGCCGGGATCGCCGGGGGCCGGGATGCCGGATATGGCCGGATAGGACGTGGTAAACGGGTTGTACTGGTTGATGACCTCATCGTCGGGCAGCCCGGTCCAGGCGACGACCACGCCGAGCACTCCGGCCTTCTTCGCGTCGAGCAGCGGAACCGGCTCGAATATGCCCTGGAAGAGAGGATTGGTCAGCGCGGCAGCGTACGCCGAGTAGTCGATGGCCGTCATGGCGGAGATCTGGCCCGGCACGTAGCCGCCGGTCGCCGTCTGGGCCACATCCAGCGAGAACTCTGGCGGCACGGCCCGGACCAGGGCGATCCCACCCCGGGCCAGCTCCCAGAAGGCCTCGGTGTAGCCGCTGGCGAGCGGGTACAGGCCGAGATCGACCAGGCGGCCGGTCACGCCGCCGGGCGGCGTCTGCCCGGAGTAGGGATAGTAGTAGGTCAGTGGGACCGGGCCCGACCGGCCGACGGACGGGGGCACGCTGACCGACAGGGTGAAGTCGCGGGCCAGCCAGCGGCTGAACGTCAGCCGGTCGGTCCGCATCGTGAAGCCGGGCACCGCAGACAGCTGCCCGGCAAGCCAGTCCACATAACCCGAATGACCGCTGCTGCCGGTGTAACGGGTCCCGAACCCGACGAGCTGCTCCTGCCACTGCCACACTTCCGGCAGGCCAGGCATGCCCGTGGCCGCACCGCCGGTTGTCACGTTCATCCTCGCTCCTTCTCACCGTAGCCATGGTTCTCACCGTAGCCATGGCGGGAGAATTCGAGCCCGGCCAGGACGTCGCGACGGGCGCCGGCTGGCTAGAGCCGGCCGATGACATGGCCGCCTGCGGCCCGGTCAGGATGGGCGAACGGTTCGCTGTCCGCCGCATCGGCCTCCAGGTCGCGCAGCTGGCCTTCCAGGTATGCCTTCAGCCTGCTGCGGAAATCGCGCTCGAAGGCGCGCAGGTCATCGATCCGCCGCTCGAGTTCCTCGCGCTCGTGTACCAGCGAGCCCACGGTCTGGTGGTACCGGTCCTGCGCGTCGCGCTGCAGGCTCTCGGCCACGGACCGGGCATCGTTGGCGATCTGCTCCGCCTGACTGCGGGCCGTGCCGAGGATCTCATCGGCCGCCCGGCGCGCCCGGCTCAGTGTCTCGCCGGCTTCCCGGCGGGCATCCGCGAGGGCCTGGTCGGCGGTCTGCTGCGCCAGGACCAGCACCCGGGCCACGGTGCCCATGCTGGGCTCTTCGCCCGGCATGCCCATCAGCGCCGGCACAGGCGCGCGCTGCGGCCCGGGCAGCGCCGGCTCCGCGGGCATCCTCTCCGGGTCAGGTCCGGTCAGGTCGGAGCTGCGGGCGGGCGCCGCCGGCGCGCCGCCGCCCAGGCGCTCGGCAAGCTTCGCCCGCAGTTCCTGATTCTCCTGAAGGAGCCTCTCCAGCTCGGCCTCCACCTCGTCGAGGAAGGTGTTGACCTCTTCCTCGTCGTAGCCGGGCCGCAGCCGGGTAGTTGCGAACTGCTTGTTCCGCACATCCGCGGGCATCAGCGGCATCTCGCCTCCTCGGCACGGAGAGTGTCCCTGACCGGAAAGTAGCTGACCACAGCCGCGACAGGACCCAGTTCAGGGAAAAAGGGCACAAGGACCGTCGGCCTGGCGCGAAGGAATGCCCGCGAGGAGGTGCCCGGATGGCGGGGGGCCGGCGGATCTCGATGAGGTCGAGGCCGATCCGTGCTAACGCGTAAGGCCTGCTGACAGTAGCCGCAGCTGCCGCGTGGGCCGCACAGTCGGCGAGCGCCGGCGGGATGCTCGGGACCTTCGGCCCTCAAAGCCGTAGCTGGAACACGCCACCATAGGTGAAAGCCCCGCGGAGGCACAGGTGAAGCACCGCGAAGGGCACCGCGGTCAACAGCCATGAGCCCCACGTTGATGCCCGGCACCCGATATGCGGTGTAGGTGCCGCGTCGCGTGTCGGCGACCCAAATCCGGGAGGGCGGCATTGAGCACACAGGCCGAGCCCAGCGCCTACGCTCTGCTAACCGACGGCACCACGATCGAGATCCGGGCCGCGCGGCCTGACGACTTCGACGCGGTGCGGGACATGCACGCCAAGATGTCCCCGGACAACCTCTACCTGCGTTTTTTCAGCATGAGCCCGATGGTTGCCGAGCAGGAGGCGCGCCGGCTATGCCGCGCGCCCGCCCCGGACCATGCCGCGCTGCTGGCCATGCTGGACGGCGAACTGGTCGGCTGCGGCACCTACGAGCAAGCCGGCGCCGGGTCCTTGTCCGCGGAGGTCGCCTTCACGGTCGCCGACGACATGCAGAACCGCGGCATCGGCATGCTGCTGCTGGAGCACCTGGTCTCGCTGGGGCGCGCCCGGGGGTTCCGCGCCTTTACCGCGGAGACGCTCGACGAGAACGCGCGAATGCTGCGGGTGTTCGCCGACGCCGGGCTGCAGGCGCAGCGCTCCCTGGTTGACGGCGTGTACGACTTCAGGTTCCCGCTGCCCGCCGACGAGGCCGACGCCGCCCTGGGCACCTACCGCGATACGGTCGCCGTGCGGGAGCAGTCGGCCGACGTGGCCAGCATGCGGCACGCGCTGATCCCGGCCTCGGTCGCGGTCATCGGCGCGAGCCGGCGCGAAGAATCGGTCGGCCGGGTCATCCTGCACAACATCATCACCGGCGGCTTTCGCGGCCCGGTCTACCCGGTCAACCCGGGCGCGGCTGAGCTGGACGGCATCCCCTGCCTGCCGTCGGCGGCCGCGCTGCCCAAGGACGTTGACCTGGCGGTCATTGCCGTCCCGGCGGCGGCCGTGCTCGGCGTCGCCGAGGAATGCGGTCAGCGGGGGGTGAAGGTCCTGGCCGTGGTCGCGGCGGGACTCAGCGGCCCGGCCCGCGCGGAGCTGCTGGGCATCTGCCGCCGCCACGGCATGCGGATGGTCGGGCCGGCCTCCTTCGGCGTGGCCAACCCCAGTGCCGGCCTGGATGCCACATTCGCGGCCCGCCATCCGGCAGCGGGACGGGCTGGCCTGGCCCTGCAGTTCAACCGGTGGCACCGGCTTCGTGCTGGTGGAGCACCTGTCCCGGCTGGGCGTGGGGATCTCCTCCCTGGTCTCCTTCGGCGACAAGGACGACGTGTCCGGCACCGACATGCTGCAGTGGTGGGAGTCCGACAAGGAAACAAAGCTGGCCCTGCTGTACCTGGAATCGATCGGGAATCCGCCCAAGTTCGCCCGCACGGCCCGCCGCGTCGGCCGCACCATGCCGGTCCTGATCGTGGTCGTGGGCCGGTCCGCGACGGGCAAGCGCCTGGCCGGGGCCCGCGCCGCGAAGGCAGCTATCCCGCTGGTGACCAGGCAGGCTCTGTTTGCGCAGGCCGGCATAATCGCCGCCGCGAACCTCGGTGAACTCCTCGACACCGCGGCGCTGCTGGCCTCCCAGCCGGTGCCCGCGGGACGCAGGGTCGGCGTGGTATCCAACACCCGCGGTGCCGCGGTGCTCGCCGCCGATGCGTGCAGCGACGCCGGCCTGCAGGTCGCCAGCCTGGCCGCGGGCACCCGGCGGGCGCTGCGGCACATGCTCGGCCCTGAGGCCGTGGTGGCCGGGCCGGTCGATACCACCGTGCTGGTCGCCCCCGGCAGCTTCCGCCGGTGCCTGGAGCTCGTCGGCGCCGACCCGGGCGTCGACGCGGTGCTGGCGCTGACCGCCACGACCGCGGCCAGCGACCTGGTTCCCGAGATAGCCGCCGCGCGGCTGCCAGTGCCTATCGCCGCAGCCGTGCTAGACCAGCTTGAAATGGTCCGGCTGCTGCCAAGCCCGGGCGGGGACTCCCCTCCCGTCCCCGCCTATGGATACACCGAGTCCGCCGCCCGTGCCCTCGGCCACGCCGCGCGCTACGGCGCCTGGCGGGCCACCCCGCCAGGACGGGTGCCCGACCTGGACGGCCTGAGCCAGGACCGGGCCAGCGACCTGGTCACCGGGTATCTCGCCGACCCGCCCCAGGGCGGCTGGCTGGCCCTGGACCCCACCGTGGAACTGCTCAGCTGCTACGGCGTGCCGCTGGCCGACAGCATCGGGGTCACCACCGACGAGGCCGCGGTCGCAGCGGCGGCGCGGTTCGGCGGCGCCGTGGCGCTCCGCGCGGACGTCCCCGGCCTGGTCCGCACCAGCAACGCCGGCGACGTGCTGACCGGACTGCACGGCGCGGATGAGGTCCGGGACGGGTTCCGCTCGCTGACGAACACCTTCGGCGCCCGGCTGGCCGGCGTCATCGTCCAGCCGATGGTCACCGGCGGCGTCGAGGTAACGATCAGCCTGCTGCACGAGCAGCTGGCCGGCCCGCTGGTGCTGCTCGGGCCCGGCGGCGCCGACCAGGAGCAGGCTGACCGCGCTGCCCGGCTCGCCCCCCTGACCGACGCCGACGCCGATGACCTGATCAGGTCAGTAGGCGCCGCCCCGCTGCTGCTCGGGCACCGCGGCGTCCCCGCTGCCGACCTCGCTGCGCTGCGGGACATGCTGCTGCGGGTCTCCCGGATGGCCGAGGACCTCCCGCAGATCGCCGAGCTCGAGCTGAGCGTCATCGCCCGGCCCGACGGCGCCCTGGCCGTTGACAGCCGGGTCCGCATCCAGGCCGCTGAGGCCGTCGACGCCTTCTTGCGCCAACTGCGGTGACATGCGGTCTGGTCGGGCACATCAGGTAACTTCTGGCGCTGCCGCGTTCATTGGCTGCGCAGGGAGATCTCGTCGGACCCGGCGATATTGTCCGCCTCGACGGCCCGTAGTCCTTCACCGAGGCGCTCCCTCGCCTGCCGCAGGAGCTTGAGGGAGTTGGTGGAGGAGCTGTGTGCAGCGGCACGATCGGGATTAGCCCCGTGCTCCTCGATGAGGTGTGCCTGTAGCGCGGCAGCGACTTCGTCGGCGGCCTTCAGCGCGTGGTAAATAGCCCGTTCCCGTGCGGTGTCGTCAACCATGCGGCCAGTATCCTCGCAACCAGCTTCGTCCGAACTACCTTGCCCCGAGCCGGTGGGCCCGGCCATTTGGCGGCGCAGGTACGTCATGCGCTGATCTCCCTGCTGGCCCTCAACGGGTTGCGCGTCTCCGACTTCCTGGGGCCAGACGCCGGCGGCGGGCGGCCCCGGACGCTTGCTATCCAGTGAGTGAGGTGCGAGAGCTTGCAAAGCAACGGCAAATTCTGCTCTGGACCCCCGGCAGGTACGTGCTACAAGTCATTATCCAGGCCAGTTGTCGCGCTGGTCACAGGGTGGGGCGGCTGCCGATTAGGCGAAGAAGGGTTTCCTGGCTGCTTCGCCGCCGGGGACATTTCGAGAGAAGCCGTAGCGGCCCTGTTTGTTCTCTTTCTGAAATCCAGGAAGTCTCTGTGGGGATTGTGCTTTCTGCCTGAGCATTACCGCAGACGGCGGTCTCAGCGCGTCGTCGTTCACCTGCCTGCTGGCTATGGGCGCCAGCCCCCTGCGTACTCCGGGAGATTCGTTGCGAAAACGTTCGAGTCGGCTCGCGCCCGGCTGTTCCGGCGCGGCGGGATCGTCGCTGGCCTGGCCGCGCTGGCCGGGCTGGCCATGACGGGGCTTCCTGCAGAGCATTTCCGGGCCCATCGTCTTGGTCAGGCACTCCTATGGGGGCGCGGTCATCACCAACGCCGCTACTGGCGACAAGCAGGTCAAGGCCCTCGTCTACATGGACGCCTTCGCGCCTGATCAGGGCCAGACCATCGGCCAGCTCGTGTCATCCGTGCCCGGCTCCTGTGTCGTGGCGGCGGACCCGCCCACCCTCTTCAACCTCGCGACGTACCCCGGCGCGCCGTCTGGCGCATATGACGCGTATTACAAGCAGAGCCTGTTCCCCGCCTGCTTCGCCAACGGCCTGCCGCTGAGTGAAGCCCGGGTGCTCGCCGCCACGGCGGAGCCGCTGTTGACCATCGCGCTGAGCCAGAAGAGCGGCGTGCCGGCCTGGAAGACGATCCCGTCCTGGGCGGTGGTCGGGACCGCTGACCGGGTTATCCTGCCCGCCCTGCAGCTGGCCATGGCCCGCCACGCGCACGCCCACATCACGAAGGTGCGGGCGCCGCACTTGTCCATGATCTCCGACCCTGGCGTCGTCACCCAGGTCATCCTCGAAGCCGTGCACGCGACCAGCTGAGCAACGCCGCCCGGCGCCCCGCTCCAGCTCGGCGCCACCTTCTGGCACTTCCGCCACGAAAGCCGGGTCACCTCCCCGCCCATCTGGGTCCAGAACCTGATGCTCCCGCCTCTGTGGGCCCTGGCGAAGCTTTCCGGCATCCGCCCCTACCACGACCACTGGGACAGCCGGACCTGACCCACGTGGGCGGCGACCACTGGCGGAACCTCAGCCCTGCTGAGCAAGCCCGACGACGTGACCCTGCGGATCTGCGATCAGCGCGAAGCTCACTCCCGGCGCCTGCTGCGGTTCCTGCACCACCCGGCCGCCGAGCTTTGCGGCCTGCTCGATCACGCTATTGATGTCATCCACGCCCACAAAGAACGTGACCAGGTCGGAGCCGCCCTGCAGTGGACTGATGGCGGTGTAGAGCGCATCGGGGACTCCGGTATCGACGAAGGTGTAGCCCGGCACAGCGCCCTCGCCCGGGCACGTGACCGGGATTGCCGCTCACTCATGCCGCCGACCTCGCGACGGACGATCAGTGCGACCTCGGTCAGACGAACAGCGGCTCGGCCGCCGTCCGGCCGGCCAGCGCGCTCATCGCCGCGTCGTCCGGCGCCCCGCTGAACCGGCTGGCCGCGTCAAGCACTTTCGGGAGCAGGTCCACGTCTCCCACGCTGTCCAGGAACACCCCGGGGCGGCTCATCGCCCACCACACGGCGAGATCGATGTCGTCCTGCTGCTCAAGCGGCTGGTACCAGGTCGCCCGGGTGTGCGGTCGGCCTGCCCAGGGGCGCAACGCGATCGACTTGATCGTCTGCACCGCGACGCCCCGCTGGCGGCAGGTCTCATACAGGGCGTTGAAGTTGCCGGCGTAGTACGGGTTCTGCATGGTGAGGAAGTTGTAGGGGAGCAGTACCGAGTCGAAGCCGAACCGCTCGAGGCTGCGGCGGTGCGTCGCGGCGATCTGGCTGCCGTGGCCGGTCACCCCGATCCAGCGGATGAGGCCTTGCTCCCGGGCTTCAAGGGCGGCGTCGAGCGCCCCGCCAGGACTCAGGGCGGTGTCCTGCTCGATCGGATCAGCGAGGGAGTGCAGCTGCCAGAGGTTGACGTGGTTGACGCCCATCCGGTCCAGGGACCGGTGCAGTTCCTCGCGAGCCCCGGCTGCGGTGCGCTCGTCGCCCTTGGTGGCCAGGAAGAACCGGCCTGGTTCGCGCTGCAGCCATGGCCGGATGCGCACCTCCGCCTCGCCGTAGGACGAGGCCACGTCCAGATGGTTCACCCCGTGGGCGAGCAGGAGGTCCAGGGTCTCGTCCGCGACCCGCTGGGGGACCTGCGCGAGAGCCGCCCCTCCGAAGATCACCCGGCTGCTCTGGTGGCCGGTGCGGCCGAACTCTGCCTGTTCGATGGGCACGAGACCTCCCGAAGTAAAGCGGGTCACGGCGGCAGGTGAGCGCCACCGCTCGGCGCGCATAGTCCGCATCATCTCATGATCAGCTCCCGCCTCCGCGGCGGGGCCGGACGGCGCGCCCGGTCGGTGGCCTGGACGCAGGCAGGCTGTCAGGCCGGGGAGGTGATCAAGGAATGCTGCCGACAGCGGCGGCGATGGGGCTGTCTCCGGCGACTAGCTCAAGCGTCCGGTGCACGGTTCGACGGCTCATCGAGCAGGGCAGCGATGACCGCGGCGACGTCGGCGCGGGAGATGGCGCCAGCGGGGACGGGCGGGGCCGCGAGCCGGATCTGGCCGGTCGCCGGGGCGTCGGTGAGATGGCCGGGGCGCAGGACGGTCCAGTCCAGGTCCCGGGAGCGCAGGTCGTCCTCGGCGGCGGTTTTCGCCGTGATGTAGGCCGCCCAGACCTCGCCGGTGCCGGGTTGCGGCGGCTGGCCGGCGCCCATGGACGAGATCTGCACGAACCTGGCTACCCCGGCCCGTTCAGCGGCGTCGGCCATCAGGACGGAGGCAGCCCGGTTGACGGAGTCTTTGCGAGGGACGCCGCTGCCCGCGCCTGCGCCGGCCGCAAACACCACTGCGTCAGCCCCGGACAGCAGAACCGCGACATCATCGGCGGAGGCTGCTTCCAGATCGCAGACCTCAGCGTCGGCCCCTGCATTCTGCACATCGGCTGCCTGGGCCGGGTTCCTGATCAGCCCCACGGCCTGATCACCGCGCCCGGCCAGGAGGCGTTCCAGCAGCAGCGCAACTTTTCCGTGCCCGCCCGCGATCACTACACGCATGCCGCCAGCTTACGTACGGGGCCTCGGTCAAAGCCACGAGACCACGAGACCACCAGCTGACGGGCTTCAGGGCCTCCTGGCCGGCGGTACCGGCTGGGCGAACAGGTCAGCGAACTTCGGTGTACTCGCTGCGGTCCAGCTGCACGAGGTTGGGGTAGTGGCTGCCCTCTGGCTCGGCGACGTCGGCGTACTGGCTGCCGTCCAGCCGGTTGACCCGGAAGCCGCCCCCGGAGAGCATCTTGCGCAGGTGCCGTATCCCGCTCATGCCCGCGAGCGCGACAGCTACAGCGGCGGCGAGGACCGAGCCGCCGAACAGCGCGAGCCCGCCGACGACGTATCCCAGCATCATCATGACCACTGCGGCCAGCAGGGCCACTGGCACGGACGCCACCAGCAGCACCGCGAGCAGCGTCACGGCGATCATGGCCTTGGCCGACCTGTCCGGCGTCCGCGCTGCGTACCAACCAGTCATGACGCTCACCTCTCAAGGCCCCGAGCTCGTTAACGGCCCACGCCGACCTGATCAACACGATATGTCGTGTCCTCCATCGCCAACGCTCCCCCCGAGCAGAATCATCCCGCAACCGTCCGCCGCGCTGGCCGCGGGCGAACACCCACGGCGCTATAGGGTCAATTGAGGACGATCACCCACCAGTGCGGCCGGGAATTATGCGCTCTCGCGCGCGTTAACATGAGGGGTAGCCGAGAACCGAGCCGGTCGTCCGACGACGACTTTCCCCGCGCCGTGGTCATCAGCCCACCTGCCGGCGGCTCAGGGTTCGTGTAAGCGGCTTGCCTGTGTCGATAGTCGGAGGTCCGCGCGTCGGCTCGGCGTTCAAGGCACCAGGCCCGCTGCTCGGGACGTTTCTCGTCCCGGCCGCGGGACTGTGCTGCATGCCACCGTGTCCCGGCATTCCAGAGGAGAAGTCTGTGGCTCGACCAGGCCAGCGCCAGACGGGCGCTCGCCGTGCCGCCCCGCGAAAGCAGCGACGCGTCCACCATCGCGGCGATGTCGTCCCGGTGATCGCCCGAACCGTCCGTGAGGTCGAGGCGGCTGCCCGGCGCGGCCGCGTGACGCCTGCCGTGCGCACGAAGTTCCAGGCCGTCGCTCTGCTGCTGCGGGACGAGCGTGCCCGCGTCTGGGCGGCGGCCGGAAGCGACAGTCATCGGGCCGAGCAGCTCAAGCGCCTGGACGGCGTCGCGGCCATCCTCGCGACGACCGCCGTCCAGGACGCTGGGCTATTGGCGCTGCTCGCCGAGGGCTCCGGCGTCTCCGAGGCGGCCCGGTCACTCAAGCGGGAGATGCTGCGGGACCTCGGGATCGAGCCAGCGCCCGAGGAGATCGCGCCTACGCAGACCGCTACAGCTTCCGCCGGCTCGGAGCGGCAGATCGTGCCGCAGCCGGTGATCTCCCGGCAACTGGCGAACCCCTTTCTCGCCCCCGACTTCTCCGCCGTTCCGCAGCGCACCTCCCGTCCGCGCCGCCTGGCCAGCTGGGAGCTGCTCGGCCCGCTGCTGAGTTCCTTCGAACGTGCCGGCGGGGGAGCCCCGGCGTGCATGGCGCTCCCGGCGCCGACGGCACGATTCACCCCGGCGGGCCTGGAACTGATGCCGCACCAGGGGCAGCTGGTCGCCGCGGCCGCTGCCGGTCACCGGACATTCCTGCTCGCCGATGAGCCCGGTCTGGGCAAGACGGCCCAGGCGCTGCTCGCCGCAGAGGCAGCGAACGCCTTCCCGCTGCTGGTCGTCGTGCCGAACGTCGTCAAGACCAACTGGGCCCGTGAGGCGGCCCGCTGGGCTCCCCACCGCCCGGCCACGGTGGTGCAGGGCGACGGCGAGGCTGTCAACGGATTCGCCGATATCGTCGTGCTCAACTACGAGGTTCTCGACCGCCACATGGGCTGGCTCGGTGACTTCGGCTTCCGCGGCATGGTCGTGGACGAGGCTCACTTCACGAAGAACAAGAGCTCGCAGCGCTCGCAGAACGTCCTCGCGCTCTCCGACCGCATCAGGTCCCGTACGGACCGGCCCCTGCTGATGGCGCTGACCGGCACCCCGCTGATCAACGACATTGAGGACTTCCGGGCAATCTGGCAGTTCCTCGGCTGGATCGACGACAGCAAGCCCCTCGACGAGCTGATGGACGTGCTTGAGGACACCGGCCTGACGCCTGCCGACCGAAGCTTCTACGCCGCGGCGCGCCAGTGCGTGATCGACCTGGGCATCGTGCGCCGGCGCAAGCTCGACGTGGCCGCCGACATCCCCGCCCGCCGTATCGCTGACCTCCCCGTTGAGCTGGACGAACGGGTCGGCCGGTCGATCCGGGCGGCAGAGCGGGACCTCGCTGGCCGGATGGTGGCGCGGTACAAGATCGCGCTCGCGAACCGAACCTCCGACGCCGGCATCGAGGGCATCGACCACGACCTCGTCCGCCGGGTGGCCCAGTCGGAGCTGAAGGACGCGACGGGCGCGCAGTCCGGCGAGAACGTGTTCACCATGATGCGACGCATCGGCCAGGCGAAGGCGGAACTGGCCGCGGACTACGCGGCTCAGTTGGCCCGCAGCGTCGGCAAGGTCGTCTTCTTCGCCAAGCATGTCGACGTGATGGACGCCGCCGAAGAGATCTTCGCCCGGCAGGGGGTGCGCTTCTCGTCGATCCGTGGCGGCCAGACGCCCACAGCGCGGCAGGCGAACGTCGAAGCCTTCGTGAACGACCCGGACGTCGCGGTCGCGGTGTGCTCGCTGACCGCGGCTGGCGTGGGCCTGAATCTGCAGGTCGCCTCGAACATCGTGCTGGCCGAGATGTCCTGGACCGACGCGGAGCAAACCCAGGCCATCGACCGCAGCCACCGCATCGGGCAGGCCGAGCCGGTGACCGCGTGGCGCATCATCGCCGCGCAGACCATCGACTCCCGGATCGCCGGGCTGATCGACAGCAAGGCGGGGCTCGCCGCCCGGGCGCTGGACGGGTCGGACCAAGAGGTCTCCCTGTCGGCCGACGTGCAGCTCGAGGCGCTGGTCGCGTTGCTGACCGATACGCTGCGGGCGTCTTCCGGACATGGCAACGTCCCGGGTTCCTGACCGCTCTCTGGCGGCGTAGCAGGCCCTGCCGGCTGGGCTGGCGAATAGCCGTCTGCGCGGTTTTCCTGTGCCGGGAAATCCCGGTGACATGGCCAGGGTGCGCATATTCCAGGCGGCAGCTGCGTGCCGCCTACCCCGCCAGCGTGGCGGCGTTCCGGGCGGCCCTGCCGCTGCTCAGCCACCCGGCCCGGGTCCTGTCCAGCCCGTGGCCGGGGTATCTTTTCACCCCGGCCGGGCCTGCCGTCCCGCGGCCCACCATCTTGCACATCGGCGGCTACGACGCCACGGCGGAGGAGTTGTACGCCTCAGCCGGGCCCGCGCTGGAGCGCGGGTATGCGTTCGCCGCCGTTGACGGCCCAGGCCAGGGCTCGGCGCTGTATGACCAGCGCGTCCCCATGCGGCCGGACTGGGAGCACGTGGTACCGGGCATGGTCGAAAGCCTGCTCACCGAGCCGGAGGTGGACGTCGCGAAGATCGTGCTGGTCGGCAGGTCGTTCGGCGGGTTCCTGGCCCCGCGCGGTGCGGCAGGTGAACCCCGGCTCGCCGCCATGATCGCCGATCCCGGCCAGTACGACCTCGCGACAGCAGCCACCGCCAGGCTTGGCGACCTCGCCGGACGGGTCAATGATCCCGCCGCAGATGACCAGTTCAACGCACTCCTCACGGTCCCCGCCCTCAAGGCCCTGCTGGCACCCCGCATGGTGACCCACGGCGCATCGAGCGTGCGGGCCTACCTCGCCGACATGCTCCGCTACACCAACGCAGCGGTCATCGCCCAGGTGACCTGCCCCAGCTATGTCACCGACAACGAAACGGACGCGGTCTCCAGCGGCCAGGGCCGGCAGTTGTTCGATCACCTGGCCTGCCCGAAAGAGTTCCGCCTCTTCACCCAGGCCGAGGGAGCCGCAGGGCATTGCGAGGGCATGGCACCCATCGTGTTCTGGACCGCAGCCTTCGACTGGCTCGACCACACCATCAGCTGAGCGCCCCAACCGGCGCCGCCACCATACGAACGGCAAGCCACTACAACTGGCAGCGCCGACGCCATCACCGAAGGGCAGAACGCTCCGCTCACTACCACCACGCTCACCGTCACCAGGCGGGCACCAGCTTGGCCGGCGCGGCGCCAGTCACGGTGTGCGGGGACGGAATACCGCCCCGTCGAGGAAGGTCCTCTCTGTGGTCTGCCGGGGAATGTAGCCGCCCCAGACGATCATCGCGCGGCCTGTCCACGCTGCGGCGGCCACCATACGGCCGTGCAGCGGGGCTGGCGGCAGCGCCGTCCACCGGCTCGCAGCCGGGCTGTAGGCCTCGCCGTGCGGTGGGGGCCAGCACGACACCAATGGCGAGCGGAAGGGTGAGCAGGGGCCGCCGTAGGCGGCGCGCTGTTAAGGTCATGCGCCAGTTCATTGTCAGATCCCCTTCCGCGGCCGGGGTGCTCAGCCACAACGGGCGAATACCGCACCGGTGCCGCACGCACCGCCCACAAATCTCCTATTCAGCCAGCCTTACCGGGATCCGGTGGCACATGCAGGGCCAAAGGCCTCGTGCCTTCGGGCCCTTCGACAGCATTGGCCGGATGTCCGAGGCCGGGGAAGCCAAAGTATCCTTTCAGGGTTCTTCTGCCGGGAGGCACGCTGCCCCGTTCCGGGACCTATGGCCCTTTCCGGATCAGCTGGGAGAGAAATACTTTGACAATGGGTGACCCAAAATGCTTACTGTAAGAACAACGCGGTCTACATGCGCACCTTCAGGAGCAACACCTGGTCCGCGCAGCGCCGCATCGGCGCCACCATCGTGGGCGCGCCCGCAGCAGCGGTCGGCGCCTCGCCGTCGGCATCGCGCTAGCCTGCTCCGCCATTCTGCTCCCAGCAGCCACCCTGGCCGCATCGGCAGCCGCGGGCACACCCCGCGGTCTTGACGCGGTCCCGGCATGGCAGGCCGTGATCGCGGCCGAACCGGACCTGGCGCCCGGGCTGCCGGCAGGCCAGCTGGACCGCGCGCTGGCCGCCATCGCGAATTTCGTTCGACCTGAAGTCGCCGTTCACTCTGGGCCATTCGCCTGCCCCGCCGCAGGGAGACACTCTCCGGCCTGACCGCCCGGGAGGTCGAGTGCTCATCCTGCTGGCGCGCGGCATGTCGAACAAGCAGATCGCCGGGCGATTGGTCATCACGCCGAAGACAGCCGGCAACCACGTGGAGCACATCTACGCCAAGATCGGCGCCTCCAGCCGGGCCGCCGCCGCGCTGTTCGCGGTGCAGCACGGCCTGCTCCCCGAGGAGAAGGCCACCACAACCACCCCATCCTGACCCCCGTACCCGGAAGCCATGGCAGCCTCTTTGCCCACCGAGTCGGTGATGGCCTCCGCTCTTCAGCCCGCGATGGCGCGAAACGTGGGGTAAGCGTCGTTGACGCCATCATCCGGCGCACAGCAGGGTAGAGGCGTGGAACCACGCAGGACCGTCTTCGTCATCTTCGATGGCTTCCAGCCGCTCGACATGGTCGGCCCGCACGAGGTGTTCAGCCATGCGGCCGGGCTCGGCGGGGGTTACGCCTGCGAAGTCGTGGCCACCAGCGCGGGCCTGGTCCGGTCGGCCAGCGGTCTGCCGGTGCATGCGGCCGGCGGCGTCGCCGACATCGGCCCCGACGGCGTCGACACGCTGGTCATCGCCGGGGGCACCGGCGTTGACCAGGCGTGTCACGACGAGCGGCTGGTCAGCTGGATCGCGGCGGCCGGGGCGGGCGCCCGGCGCGTCACCTCGGTCTGCACCGGGGTGTTCCTGCTGGCCGCGGCCGGGCTCATCACCGGGCGCACGGTCACCACCCACTGGGGCCGCGCCCGGCAGCTCGCCCGCCAGCATCCCGACCTGCGCGTCGACTGCGATCCGATCTTCATCCGCGACGGCAGGGTCTGGACGTCGGCCGGCGTGACGGCCGGGATGGACCTCTCGCTGGCGCTGATCGAGGAGGACCTGGGCCACGGCATCGCGCACAAGGTGGCCCAGGAGATGGTCATGTTCCTGCGCCGCCCCGGCAGCCAGTCCCAGTTCAGCGTGCCGTTGTGGTCGGCGCAGCCGCGAACCGACCCGATCCGCGCGGCCGTATCGGCCATCCACGCCAACCCTGGTGCCAGGCACGGCATCGGCGACCTGGCCGGCCAGGCTGGCCTGAGCCCGCGGCACCTGCAGCGCCGGTTCACCGCCGAGGTCGGCACCCCGCCCGCGGCCTACGTCGAGCGCGTCCGGATCGAGGCCGCCCAGCGCGCGCTCACCGGCACCGACGACCCGGTTGACACCATCGCGCGGCGCTGCGGCTTCGGCACCGCGGAGACACTTCGGCGGGCCTTCCACCGGCACGCCAGGATCGCACCAGCGGACTACCGGACCCGGTTCCGGTCAACCAGGGAGCTCACGTGACAACGTACGGACTGCTGATCTTCGATGGCGCGGAAGAGCTGGACTTCATCGGGCCCTGGGAGGTGTTCACCACTTCCCGCATGCTGCGCGACGACGCCGACACCGCGGTGCTCATCGCCGAAGGCAGCGACCCGGTCCGGTGCGCCAAGGGCCTGCGCGTGCTGCCCGACCACACCCTCGCCGACCATCCGGCCCTGGACGTGCTGCTGGTGCCGGGCGGCATGGGCACCCGCCGCGAGGTATCCAACCCGGCGATCACCGGCTGGATCCGCGCAGTCTCCGTGGATCGGTACCTGGGTTACTCCACGCCGAACGGGCCGTTCTGGCACCGCGCGAGTTTCGACGGATACGGCGAGACGGCCGACGGATCGGAATGGCAGCCGACCCCGACAGGGTCGGGGATTACCCACGGACGCGGCTGGCCTCTGCTCACCGGCGAGCGCGGCGAGTACCAGCTTGCCGCCGGGTCGGATGCGCAGAACTATCTGGACACCATGGCCCGCTCCGCCGACAACGCGAGCTGGCTGCTCCCGGAACAGGTGTGGAACCACCAGCCCCCGGCGGGTACAGGGCCGGGCTTTCAGCCGGGCGAGCCGACTTTCTCTGCCACCCCGCTCGCCTGGACGCATGCGCAGTTCATCCGGCTCGCGTGGTCCATCGACAAAGGCGCGCCGGTCGAGACCCCGCAGCAGGTCGCCTGCCGCTACTCAAGCCCGATCTGCGGTCGCTGACCCGACGTCGCGGTTGGCACGTAGGGTCATGTGAGGCGGACGGCATTACCGGGCCGGGTGTTTGCGGGGCCGTCGCCGCATCCGCAGGGCGGCAAGGGTCAGGGCGAATAGGAAGACCACGATGCCGATAATCAGCAGGTACAGCAGGCCCTTGGCGACCACGCCGACGATGCCCAGCACGATCGCCACGATCACCAGCAGCAGGAAGAAAGCAATCACCTGGTCCTCCGTTCCGCACATCTGCTCAGCAGCGTGCGAGTTCGCGCTCGTCGCCAGTGTCTCTCCTGACAGGTCAGGCTGCACTACCCGAGAGCGCGGGAGGATGATCTTTTCGCTACCTGCTGGCGGTTCGCCGTCGTGTCGATCGAGGGACGTCCCTGGCGCTGGATCTTGGTCGTAGGCTCGCACGCACCTGGTAAGGGTCAGGAGATGATGGCGTTGACCGTCGTTTTCAGCGCGCTGGGCTGCACCGGTGTCCGGGGCGCCTTGTCCCGGGCCTCCTCAATCCTGGCTCCGATTTCCTGAAGCTGCCTACGGCTGAGCCCGGTCCGGACCTTCGGGAACCAGTCATCCTCTTCTTCCTTGATCGAAGAGCGCGCCGACCACGTTGAGCCGTTCACCGTGTCCCTGGTCACCGGGCAGCCCGGATCCGTCGGAAGGCCGCCTCCGCCGCGCCGGGCAGAAGTGGCTTGTCGGCCCGCGGACTGTCCGGCTATCTGGCCACGCGGGATTCGGTGCCGCCGCCGACGCTGCCCGGGTCGGTCTCGACCAGGCTGGCGAGATGTCCGGATGTTAACGTCAAAGGTAGTCACGCCGTGACCGGCGCCCGCGCCGTTGAAGTGATCTGTGCCGGCGATGGAAAACGGCTCCCTCCTGTGCCTGAAAACCAGCCAGCCGTCGTTGTAGTAGATATAGGTGCCTTTCAGGCTTGCGTCGCGGCACGAGTGCCTCGCGCGGGCCACCGGAGGGAGGCTGCGCTGGCGGTACCCACGAGCGTCAGGACGCCGGCCGCGATGCTGGCCGCGACACCAGCCGACGCCAGGATCGCGTTCCGGCGCCGCGGGCCAGTTCTTGAGATAAATGAGCATCTCATTTAAGTGCCTCCTTCATTGCAGAGTAATGAGGCGTGATAGGAGGCCGGCCCTTCTTGATATCAAGAGTTGTTTCCCAATTGATTTCTGAAAGGTAACCCCTCGCGTAGCTTATCTTCCATGCGATTTGGCGTGTCAAGCTGCTTCGTGTAAATGACGTTTAGCGGCGATGTGTTGGAGATCCACCCGGCGCCCGCGCTGGGGAAAGAACGGGATGCCACCGCCCCAAGACCCCGGTTCCGCCTGCCACGAACGCGCGCATGACCATCACCTTCCTGATTCCAGAATTGACTCTCAGCCCCGAGACGAGACAGCCCCGGCCGTCTGTGACATAGGGCGGGAAGACGGGCCAGAGGCGGGCTGGAGGGTCTTAGGCGATCGCGGCTGTGCCTAGCCGGGGGAACGGCTCGGTGGAAAAGATCACCTCGACCGGGACCTCGAAGTGCGCGGCGATCCGCAGCGCCAGGTACAGGCTCGGGCTGTACTCGCCGCGCTCCAGGTAGCCGACCGTCTGGTAGTGCACGCCGAGCGCGTCGGCCAGCTCGCGCCGGGAGATCCCGCGCTCGGCCCGCAGCATCGCGATCCGGTTGTGGATGACCTCACTACTCATATTCCCCGCATCGCTTTCTCGCGGCGGGCCGCGACGTTCGAGCCGGACTCGCGGCGCGCCGCCCGGCGCAGCACGACCGGCGCCAGCACGAGCCCTGCGATTGCCCAGGCGGACAGGACGCCGAACGTGGCCAGGTGCCGCCACGAGTGCCCGATCTCCACCGCCGCCATCGCGTTCGGCAGCAGCGCAGAACGCATCCCCAGCCCCAGCCAGTACACCGGGAACAACTGCCCGATCCACTGCAGGAACACCGGCAGGTGCGTGATCGGATAGAAGATGCCGGAGATCACGGCCAGCCCGGCCAGCAGCAGCAGCATCGGCCCCCCGGCGCTGCGCGTGCTGGAAAACAGCGACCCGAGCATGGCGCCCAGCGGCAACGTGGCGAACAGCCCGAGCACGAGCACCCAGGCCAGCGTCAGCCATCTGCCAGGGCTGCCGATCGCCAGGCCGGTGAACAGGAAAACACCGATAAGCAGTGTGGCCGCGACCGCGAACGCTATCTGCCCGGAGATGTTGACGACCTTGCCAAGCAGGTAGCCGAGCATGCCGTTCGGGATGGCCTTGGCCCGCAGCAGCGTGCCGTCCTCGCGTTCGGTCACGATCAGGTCGCCCATCCTGATGACTCCGTACACCACGACGTTCAGGCCGAGCACGCTGACCAGCATCGTGGTGCCCAGCGAGAAGCTCGTCCCCGGCACGCGCGTGTACCGGGTCCAGATCATCGCGGCGAGGAAGCCGCCGGTCACGAGCAGGATCGAGATCAGGTCACCCGGCGTGGTCAGGGTCTGCCTGAACTCGATCCAGCCACGGGACAGTCCCGCTCGCGCCGCCGCCAGGGTGGGGTTCATGCCGCCACCGCTGTCAGCCTGCGCGGCACGCCATGCTCCGCCTGGCGGACCAGTGCCATGTACGTGTCCTCCAGGGTGGCCCGGCGCACCTCCAGATCCTCGACCGACTCGCCGTACTGCCGGAACAGCTCCCTGACGAACGCCGTCGCGTCGTCCGCCGCGTGCACGAACCGCTGCCCGTCCCGGCTCCAGCGCACCTCGGACTGGCCCGACATCGCGCGGGCCAGTTCATCGGCGGAGCCCTCCGCGATGATCGTGCCGCCGGCCAGGATCAGGATGCGATCCGCGAGCCGCTCCGCCTCGTCCAGGTCGTGCGTGGTCAGCAGGATCGTGGTCTGCTCCAGGTCAGTGAGCTGGTGCACCACGTCATGGAAGTCGCGTCTGGCCTCGGGGTCGAAGCCGGCCGTCGGCTCGTCGAGGAACAGCAGCTCGGGCCGCCCCACGATGCCGATCGCCACGTCGAGGCGGCGCCGCTGCCCGCCGGACAGGTTACGCACCCGCTTGCGCGCGTGCGGCGTCAGCCCGACGGTCTCGATCAGGTCGTCCACGTCCCAGGGGCGCATGACGCTCGGCGTGGAGTACGGCGCGTAATAGCGGCCCAGATGCGCGAGCAGCTCGCGGACCTGCCATCTCGCGTGGTCGCGCCAGGACTGCAGCACGACGCCGGTCCTCGCCCGCCACGCCTCGCCGCCGTGCGCGGGGTCGGCGCCGAGCACGCTGACCTCGCCCGCCGAACGCATCCGGAATCCCTCGAGGATCTCGATCGTGGTGGTCTTGCCCGCGCCGTTCGGCCCGAGCAGGGCGAGCACCTCACCGCGGCGCGCCGCGAAGCTGACCCCGTTGAGCACGTCGGTCTTGCCGTACCGCATCCGCAGATCACGGACATCCAGTACATCATCCATGCGTCGGAAGATAGCACGTATGCTACATCTCGTATAGGTCTTACGGCTTGAGTCCCGCCAGCATCTCGGATCGCGTGGTTCCGTCCCACCAGTTGAGCACCCTGAGCGCGCGGAGGGTGTTCCAGCGGCTCGGCGTGCCCACGCCGCCCTCAAGCTCGAAGTGGACGCGGCCCGGATGGCTGCGGTCGAGCAGCCACCGGCCGTCGGGCTGCCGCTTCGACTGCATAACCGCTACCGCCTCCGCCATCCGGGGATCGGGGTCCGCGCTCGGTGACTCACCGTACTGGGACGCAGCCGTCGAGACTCAGTCGCGCGCAGACTGGGAGGCTCTCAAGCTCGATCTGCTGAAGGCACATTTGCAGCATGCTTATCAGCGGTCGCCTTTTTACCGGGCCTCGTTCGATGCCGCTGGCGTGCATCCCGATCATGCCAACAGCCTCGACGATCTGCGGCAGTTCCCGTTCATCGACAAGCAGGTGGTGCGCGAGCGGCAGCTCGCCGTCCCGCCGCTCGGCGACCTCGTTGCTGTCCCGGAGCGCGACGTCGTCTATATCTCGGCGTCGAGCGGATCAACAGGAGTGCCGACGGCCTCCCCGTTTACTGCTCTCGATTTCGATGACTGGATCGAATACGAGGCACGCCAGTTCTGGTCATCGGGGTTGCGGCCAGCGGATCGCTACTGCCACTGCCTGAACTTCTCATTGTTCGTCGGCGGTCCTTGCGTACTTGGTGCGCAGAAGCTCGGCGCCCTGAGCATTCACGCGGGTACCCTTCCGTCCGAGCGCCTGCTGCTGATCCTCCGGCGCTGACAGGGGTCAGCGCCGACGTCATTCTCTAGCGTGATGCTCACCGGGCCAACCTGGGCCCACGCATGTAGGAGGCACATCCATGCCAGGCAAGGCCGTCATCAGCTTGACCACGGGGCTCGAGGACCCCGAGAAGGTCACCGTCGCCTTCCTCGTCGCGGTCGGCGCGGCAGAATCGGGCCGCCCGACGCTCATGTTCCTCGCTAAGGAAGCCGTGCGACTCGCCACCAACGGCACCGCCACCGGTGTCGCCTGCGAGGGCTGCCCGCCGCTCGCTGAGCTGGTGAAGCGCTACGATGCCGCCGGCGGCCAGTACTACGTCTGCCCGATCTGCTTCAACGCCAAGAAACTCAGTGAGGAATCACTCATCGGCGGCGCCGAACTCCAGGGCACAGTCCCGTTGTGGGCGTGGATCGGCGACGACACCGCCACCACCTTCAGTTACTGATCCCCGGCGCAGATTTGCTGAGGACTCGCCGGCGGGAGCACTCCTGATCAGCCGGGGACTCTGGCGCCGCCCATCCCGGAAACCGATGAGCTTTCGCCGATATCGGGGAGTTGCTGTCAGACTAGGCTGATGCCGCAGGTACTGTGCCCGGTCGTGATCGGCAGGGACGCCGCGTTGGAGGCTGTCGACGCGGCGCTGACGGCTGCCATGGCCGGGCACGGCGGGTGTGTAGTGATCACCGGGGAGCCGGGGATCGGCAAGTCGCGGCTGGCCCTGGAGACGGCCAGCCGGGCGGTCAGCCGTGGCATCCGGGTCGTTACCAGCCGGGCGGTGCCGCAGTCAGCGACCGCTGCTTACCGGCCGGTGACGGACGCGCTGGTGCAGCTCCTCCGGGACCGCGCCGTCCCCGATGACGCGACGATGGAGCCCTGGCTGCCCGCGCTGAGCGCGCTGCTGCCGGGGATGGCTAGCCGCGCTCCGGCGAGTGGAGAGGTCTCACCCGGGATCCGCGGTGAGGCGCTGATCCAGCTTCTCCGGCGCCTCGCGCCGCAGGGCCTGGTCATAGTGCTAGAGGACCTGCACTGGGCGGACCCGGACACGGTGGCCCTGATGGAGTACCTTGGCGAGCACCTTGAGGGCGAGTCGTTGCTGTGCGTAGTTACCCTGCGCGCCAACCGGCCGTCGGCCGCACTGGAAGTGGCCCGCCGGCAGCGGGGCCGGCCCGGCGTACTTCACCTCGGTCTGGACCGGCTCAGCGATGAGGACATGGCGCGCATGGTCCATGCCTGCATCCCGGGAGCAGAGGCGGAACTCCTGCGCCGGGTGCAGGCCTCCGCCGAAGGAATACCGCTGCTGGTGGAAGATCTGCTGGCGTCGCCCGGGCTGCCGGAATCGTTCACCGAGACGGTCCGCGAACGCCTGGCCGGGTTCAGCGAACCGCAGCGATCGGTGATCGAGGCCGCTGCCATCCTCGGCCGCCACTTCGACTGGGAACTGCTCCCGGCCGTGAGCGGCCAGACTGCGGCCCTGGTGGCGGAGACGCTCGGGCTCGCTGTCGAGCAACTGCTGGTGAGCGCCGACGGCACGGCCTTCCGCTTTCGGCACGCGCTGACCCGCGAAGCGGTGCTCGATACCATGCTGCCACCCCGCCAGCGGGCCCTGGCCTCGGCGGCGCTGGCCGTTCTGGACGCCGCGCCCCCGCGCCTGGAAGGCGGACTGCGCGAGCTGGCCGTCGAGCTGGCGAACCGAGCCGGGGACCGCCGCCGGGCCGGAACGCTGCTGAGCGAGTCCGGCGGCCAGGCGCTGGCCTGGGGGGCGCTGGCCACTGCGATCGGTACCCTGCGGCGTGCCGCTGACCTCCTCGAAGGCACTCCCGAGCGGGAACAGGCGGAACTTCTGCTAGTCGAAGCGCTGGCCCTGGCCGGGCGGGTTGAGGAGGCAGCGGCGGCCGGCGGCCATCTCATTACCCGGCTCGGGACCGAGGCGGCGGAACTCCGGACGGAGGTTCACCTTCGCCTCAGCCAGGCGGCGGTGGGCGCCTCGCGGTGGGAGATGGCCCGTCACCACCTCGGCGCCGCCCGGCGCCTGGCTGGAACCGCCCCACCTGCTGGCGTGCGTGCCCGCATGGGCGTCATCGATGCCGAGGTGGCCTTCGCCGCCGATGACCTCGCTGGGGCCCGGCTTTTCGCCGAGGGCGTCCTCGCCGCCGAGGGCAGTGCTCCGGATGTCCGCTGTCATGCGCTGGAGCTCATCGGCCGGAGCCACCGGCTGCGTGATCTCAGCGCCGCCCGCGCGGCGTTCGAGAGCGCGCTGGTCACCGCGGAGGCAGTTGGCCTGCCGTTGTGGCGGCTGCGCGCCCTGCACGAGCTGGGCACTATCGACCTACTTGATCATGCCGGAGTGGAGCGGTTGTCCGAGGCGCGGCACGCTGCCGAGCAGATGGGTGCGCTGAGCACGGTGGCGATTCTGGATCTCCAGCTCGCCGCGGGCTTCACCTGCCGCTGGGAACTGGACACGTGTGATGCCCACGCGCAGGCCGCCGTCGACCTCGCCGAACGGCTCGGCCTGGACCAGGTCCGGGCCAAGGCGCTGGCGGTCCTGGCCGGTAGCGCCAGCATGCGCGCCGACGCCGGGCAGACAGAGCACTACGCCGCCCGTGCCATCGCGGCCGCTCCGGACGACCAGATGGTCGAGGGCATCTGCTGGGCCAGCCGGGGAGCAGTGGTTCTGCTCGGTGGCGATCCCGTGGCGGCCGTGGAACCCTACGCCCGGGGGATGGCGATCCTGGCCCGCCTCCCGCATGCCGAACCCGCGGGGCTCCGGGCGCTATGGCCGCTGCTCCTGGCCTCAATTGGTGATCACCGGGCGGCCCGGGCGATCGAGGAGGCCCGCCGGCTGGGCGTCGGCGCCATCCGCCACAACCGGAGCCTTATCGGCTATGCCGAGGCGGTTCTGGCCGGGCGAGCCGGGCAACGGCAGCAGGCCAACGAACTGGCGGCGGGCTGCGACGTTGGCTTCACGAACGGCGAGGCCTGGGGTGAGCTGGCGAGGTTCTGCGCCGCCCCCGCTGCTCTCGCCGACGGATGGGGCGACCCGCTTCGCTGGCTGGCCGAGGCCGAGGCAGGATTTGATCGCCGGGATCTGCCCCGCCTGGCCGAGCGCTGCCGCGAACTGCTCAAGGAGTCGCAGCCCAATCCCTGGGTGGCGGCGGGAATCACCGCCAGGGAGGCCGACGTGCTGCGCCTCGTCGCCGGTGGTCTGGCCAACAAGCAGATCGCAGCGCGGCTGTATCTGTCGCCACGGACCGTGGAGAAGCACGTCGAGAGCCTGCTGCGCAAGACCGGCGCTCGCTCCCGAACCGGCCTGGAGGCGGCCGCATCACTGGCCGCAGCCCGCGACTCCCAGCGGGCGTTTTCTCCCTCGGCCACTACGTAGTCCTGGCTGGCATCTACGTGTTGTTCCCGATGTGACGGCAGGCGGCCGGCCTGCATGCTGGCCTGGCAAGGCAGGCCAAGGGAAGGCAACACCGGATGCTCGAAGCTACGGGACTGATCGTGGCAGTCAAGAACATCGAGACGCCCGATGAGCGGCACGCATTCGAACACGCCTCCCTCAACGTGGTCAACCTGCCCGGCGTCACGATCGCCCGCACTGTGTATCAGCCGGGCTGGAAGTGGTTGACCGACGTCAAGCCGGTCGTCGGCACGGAAGCCTGCCAGGCGGCTCACACCGGCTACATCATCTCCGGCCGGCTCCACGCCCGCATGGACGACGGCCGCGAATACGACCTCGGCCCAGGTGACGCGCACGTGTTGTCGGCCGGTCACGACGCCTGGGTGGAGGGGGACGAGCCGTGCGTCGTGCTTGACCTCGCTTTCACCGGACGTGCACTAGCCGGGCACGTCGGCCGCTGCCCCTGCGGGGTTGAGTTCCGGGTCGCTAGCGACGACCAGGTCGGCCAGCTTGTCGCCGCCATCCGCGAGCACGCGCGCAGCTCCCACGTGCACGAGCTCACCACCCAGCAGGTGCTCGCCGAGATGGTGGCATGAGCAGCTCCGACCTGGAGGGCGCGACCTGGAGAGCCGGGTGGAGGACCAGCAGATGCCGGAGCAGTCAGGAGGGGGCTGCTCCGCCATCTAGCGGGTCCTCCACCCGGCTTCGGACATGTTCCGCGGCCGCGTGCGTTCGCCGACACGACGCGGCTCCGGCTACGTCGGCGTCTACCTGCACGTACAGGGGTCGTGCAGGTAGACGCCGGCGTAGCCAGAGCCGTCCGGATGCCTGCGCCCCCAGGTCCGGGTCACAGGCGGGAGGTGAGCTCGGCCACGATGTCCGCCGCTGACTGTGGCGCTCTCGCGAGCGCGACGCCCTGTCCGGCCCACATCGAGAGCGCTTCGATCTCCCCGGTGGTCCCGGCCATCGGTGGCGCTGGCTCGTAACGAACGATTGATTCGCCGGAGGCGAAGTGCGCGATGACGTCGCCTTCTCCTGGCCGCTGCCCGGGTGGGGGGCGGCCCGCGGCCTCCCACGCGTTGGCCGTTGAGTTGCGGAGGGCGCGGTGGGGAGAGTCGGGCCACCCGACCTCGTACAGGTTGGCGTACCACTGCGGATCGGTCTCGGCCGCCGCCATCAGCCGGCGCCGGTAGTCCTCGTGGATGGGGGGGAGGAGGGGAGGAGGGGGCGGGAAAGTAGTATAGAAGAAAGCGCAGAGGAGGGAAGGGGGGTAGGGTGGTTTGTCCAGGTCCTGCTGGACGGTCCGGCCTGGATCGGACAGGAAGGCCCACTGGGCGCCCACCGACGCGCGGAACTCTTGCAGGGTGTGATGGTCGTCGGTGGCGATAGTGGCGACCTGGGTGTAGGCCACCGCGATCTTCGGGTAGTTGGCCGCCAGCTCGAGGTGCTGCTGGTGCTCCTTGGGGCAGTAGTTGCCGCGCGCCAGGGTGAGGATCAGCGGATCGCGGCCCTGAAGCCCGCTGAGCGTACGCACCGTGCCGGAGTGGTCCGGGAGAGCGTAATCGGGGAAGATGCCGCCAGGTCTGATGTCAGGACGCATCGGATGACTACCTCTCACAGCTTCGGGTGCCCAGTCTGCAATGGTGCCACCGTCAACTGGGTCACAACAACATCGTTGAACCCGCAAGCACCAGACCGACACCCAGAGTAATCACAACGCAGCCCTGGTGCCTCTTGGCGGCACCGGCGCATCGGCGGTGCCGGATGCGGTAGCCAGGAACCGTCTGTATGCGCCGCTCCTTGGCCGGAATACTGTCGCCTCCGCCATGGCAATCCCGCGGCCTGTCCCTGGTAGGTCTTCCCCCCGGTAGTGAGGGTCGCCGAACCCTCGGCGAAGACGTTCTTCAGCCACGATGGCTCCCGTCAGATGGCGATAGGAAGCTGTCGCGGTGCGGATGGCCACGGACAGGAGTGTAGACGAGGCCCGATCGGCGCCCTACGTGATGGATGACTGAGCTGGCAGATCCCTCCTTCCCGGCTGATCTCAGCGCGAGCGGCCGCATGACCCGGGTGACTGCCCAGGAGCGCGATTGGGCCCTTCATGACCTCATGCTGCTCTCACCGACGTGCGCTGACCGCGGTTCCGTACGACCGCCGGGCACCGGCCGGGTGCACGTGGGTCTTTCAGCCGGCGGGTGTGGCGGCTCCAGCCGGGGCCGAAGCGGCCGCGGCTGGTGTGAGGTCATCGGGTGCGGGGGCGGCGGGCACGCTGTCCCCGCCCTGGTCCAGGCGGAACGGCGGGTAGGCGTCGGTCATCAGAGCGGCGTACGCGACGACCCGCAGCACCCAGCGGTTCATGCCCACGATGAAGTCATACAGCCCTCGCGGGTAGCGGCCCGCGAACAGCAGTGCGACCGCGGCGAAGAACACCAGCAGCCCGATCAGGCCGCCGGAGAGGGTACCGGTCTGCCACGTTTCCCCCGAGGCGCCGCTCGCGGTGTAGGCAGCGCCGCCGGCGAACACCGAGACGATGGCGTACTGCGGGATCGCCAGCAGCCACCACTTGACCAGGACCAGGCCGCGGGAGAGCCGCTCGGGGTAGGCGACGTCCAGCGTCGCGGGGTAGTCCGGCACCTCATCCAGGCTGAACGGCGGGTAGCGGTCGGTCCCCAGGGCACTGTAGGTGTAGTAACCGACCCGCCATGACCAGCGCAGCACCCCGAGATTGAAGCCGAACAGCGCGCGCGGATAACGACCGGTGAACAAGATCGCGAAGAACGCGATGACGGTGACGACGGCGAACGCGATCCACAGGAAGAACAGCACGATGTAGTGCGGGATCGCCAGCAGCCACTTGACCAGCCACAGCCAGCGGCTCAGCGGCTCGTCGAGGCGAGCCCGCACCTGCACGGGATAGTTCTGGTCCATGGTTTCCTCCTCGTCGGTGCCTGCTGATGCCACATCCAGGACACGGGCACGCGATGCGCGGGAAGGGGCGGATCACCAGGCCGGAAGTCCCTTGTCCCTGTGTCCATCTGAGAACCGGCGCATGGACGGCGAGCGCATCTGCTATGGAGATCGCGTGGAAATGATCCGCGGCCAGTGACAGTCCGGCCCCGACGCCTGTCACCGACGCTACGCTAGCAGCGGAAAACAAGCAATAAATTTCTAGAAACGCCCAGCTACGCTCGACGGTGGCAACACGGCTGTTCCCTCATAGCCCGGCGGCCCGCGCGCGGGCCGCCTGACGGACCAGGTGGTCGCGCTCGGCGACGTCCGTGGCCCGGCGGGCGGCCTCGCGTACGCCGCGGCGGCGGCGGGAGGTCGCCGCCGAGCTCGTGCAGGTGGCCGCGGACGGCGTGCCAGCGGTGCCGCTCGCCGAGCACCTCGCGCAGCCGGTCGGTCTCGCGCAGCCCGGCGGCGGCGCCGAGGACGTGGCCGACCGCGACCGCGCGCCCGAGCACCGCGGCGGGGTCCTGGTGCACCGGGTCGTCGCTGAGGGCGACCAGGTCGTCGTACCAGGCGAGGATCTGCGGCCAGTCGGTCTCCTCGGCGCTCGCCGCGTCGTCGTGCAGGGCGGCGATGGCGGCCTCGATCTGGTAGCGGCCGGGGCGCTGCAGCGGCCAGCGCCGACTGCAGGACGCGCACGCCCTCGGCGATCTCGCGGGTGTCCCACAGGCCGCGGTCCTGCCGGTCGAGCGTGACGATGCGGCCCTCGGCGTCGAGCCGCGCCGGGAGGCGGGCGTGGTTGAGGAGCATCAGCGCGAGCAGCCCGCGCGCCTCCGGCTCCTCGGTGGCGAGGGTGAGTTGGCGGGCGAGCCGGATCGCCTCGCCGGCCAGGTCGACCCGGCCGCGCGTGGCCGGCCGTGTAGACGAGGTAGAGCACGCGCAGCACGACGGCGAGGTCGCCGGGCTGGTCCAGGCGGCGCCCCTGCAGGGCGCGCTTGGCCCGGCTGATCCGCTGCGCCATCGTCGCCTCCGGCACGTAGAAGGCGTCGGCGATCTCCCGCGTGGTGAGGCCGCCGACGGCGCGCAGGGTCAGCGCCACCTGGGAGGTGGGCGCGAGGTCGGGGTGGCAGCAGCAGAAGAGCAGGAAGAGGGTGTCGTCGCCCTCCTCGGTGGCGGCCGGGCCGCGGCTCGGCGTACGTCGCCTCCTCGCGGCGGTGCGGGCGGCCTCGCTGCGGCGGGCGTCGACGAGCCGCCGGGTCGCGACCGTCGTCAGCCACGCGCGCGGGTCGCGCGGCGGGTGCTCGGGCCACACCCGCAGCGCCTCCAGCAGCGCCTCCTGCAGCGCGTCCTCGGCGGCGTCGAAGTCCTCGCCCCGCCGGACCAGGCCCGCGAGCACCCGGGGACGAGGGCGCGCAGCGCGCCCTCGTCCAGCCGTCGCGTCGGCTCGTCGATCACGCCGGGTCAGTCGTCCGACGGGCGCCTCGGACATGACCTCCCGGACGTCGATCCACTCGTACAGCGGCTCCCCGCCCGGGCCGGGCTCGGAGGAGACGTAGGCCGCGATCTCGACCGCGCGCTCGTGGGACTCGACGTCGATCATGTACCAGCCCGCCACGAGGTCGCTGGTCTCGGGCAGCGGGCCGTCGGTGGTGACCGGCGCGGCGTCCGGGCCGCCGTAGCGCACCCAGGTGCGCGCCGGCGTGAGCGCCTGCGCGTCGACGTACTCGCCGTTCTCCTCGAGCAGCTCGCTGACGTGCTTGAGGAAGGCCATGTGCGCCTCCACGTCCTCGGGGCCCACTGGTCCATCGGGGGAACGGGATGGTGCGGCTCCGGGCCGCCGCGGTAGTGCTTGAGGAGCAGGTACTTCGGCATGGTGGTCTCCTGGTGTCGTGGGCCGCGCCTGTCGTGGCCCTTCACCTGGTGAGCGGAGCCGGTCAGAGCTTCTCGACATGGAATCACTCTCCAGCCCCGGGACTGTCGTCTGATCCGGCCCCTCCATGGTTTCCTGCGGGCGACCGGGAGGCTTCGCTGGGACGCGCGTTCGCGACCAGCACTGCTAACGTGACTTCATGATCACCCCGCTGTCCGACCGCGCCAGAGCGGTGCTCGACTCCCCGGCCCTGGCTCACCTGGTGACGCTGAACCCCGACGGCAGTCCCCAGGTGACCGTGGTATGGGTCGGCCTTGATGGCGACGAAATCGTGGCTGCCCATCTTCCCGAGCACCGGAAGGTGCGCAATATCCGCAACGACAGCCGCGTCGCCCTCTCAATCGAAACCAGATACGTAACGCCATGGGCCTTAACGAGTACCTCGTCGTCTATGGCACGGCCCGGATTACCGAGGGAGGGGCCGCCGAACTTCTTCAGCGCCTCGCTCATACCTACCTCGGTCCCGATGTCCGTTTCCCGCCCATGGATAACCCGCCGCCCGGATACATCACCCACATCACGGTGGACCGCGTGGCTGGCGTAGGCCCGTGGGCTGCACAGCACTGACAGTTGCGCATGGACCCTGCAAGGACGCTGAGTCATGTTGCCTCGCTTGGAGAACAGTCAACTGGTGCTGCACGCTGCGCATGGAATCGGCAACTGGATTGGTGCCGCCAGTGCTCTCATTCACCGTGACCACATCTATCTCGCGTATCGTGACAGGCACCCGGTTACAAGGGCCGGGGCAACCGGGCATACGTAGCCCGCTCTCCGATTGACGACGGTATCCATTTCGATACGTTGTGCACCATCGACAAACACGATATGAATGCAGAATCCTTGGAACGCCCGGCGCTGGACGTGACGCCTGATGGTGATTGGGACCTGTACCTGAGCTGTGCCACATTTAACTCCAGGCACTGGCGGATCGAGAGATTGCGGGCGGGCCTTCCGCAAGATTTCAGGGCCAGGACACGCAAAACCATCTTTCCTGGCAGCGCCGCGTTCGGCATCAAGGATCCGGTGCTGCTTCGTGGCCAGGATCTGCGCGCATGGGCAACGCTCCATCCTCTGACCGAGGGTGACGAGAATGCCGACCAGATGATTAGCGTGAATGCGTACAACTGCGAGCCTGTCATGGTGCCGGAGCCGGGCACGTGGTACAGCCGTGGCACGCGGATAACGGCAGTTGTGGGCGAGTATGCGTTTTTCGATGGCCGTGCGTCCGCAGCACAGAACTATGAAGAGCGAACCGGGCTCGCCAGGTGGAACGGGTCACGATACATTGCCATGGCCGGCCCGGCGTACAGTCCTTTCGGTGGTGGCGCGCTGCGTTACGTTTCAGCCATCGAACTGCCGGACGGGCGCCTGCGTCTCTACTACGAAAGCGCGACTAGGTACGGCAGTCATGAACTCCGCACCGAGCTACGTGCCCAGCCCTGAGCCCGAGACATCGCACACCGCCGGCGCGGGATCTCGCCGGTGCCGGTGCTGGCGATCGCGGCGCATATCCCGGAGGTCGAGATCGGCCTGCAGTACTTCCAGGAAACGCATCCGCAGGAGCTGTTCCGTGAAGCCAGCGTGTACTGCGAGCTGGTCAGCGAAGGACGCCCAGGGGCATGAGGTCCCGGTCGCGCGCGCCTGCGGCCATGACATGCACATGTCCTGCCTGCTCGGCATGATCAAGCTCATGTCCGATCACCGTGACCAGTGGAGCGGGACCCTGCTGCCGCTGTTCCAGCCGGCCGAGGAGACCGGCGACGGGGCGCAGGCCATGGTGGACGACGGCCTGTGGAAGCGCATTCCCGTTCCCGACGTGGCCCTGACCAGCATCTGCTGTCCGGTATGGCCGGGACGGTCCTGACCCGGCCCGGGCCGTTCATGGCCACCGAAGACAGCATCAACGTCACGGTGTACGGGAAGGGCGGCCACGGCGCCAAACCGCAGAACACCATCGACCCGGTGGTGCTGGCGGCGATGGCCATCATCCGGCTGCAGACCATCGTGTCCCGCGAGGTCGCGCCCGGCGAGATCGCGGTGGTCACGGTCGGCAGCGTCCAGGCCGGTACCAGGAGCAACCTCATTCCCGATCACGTCCTGCTGGTGCTGAACCTGCGCATCTACTCCGACGAGACCCACCAGCGCATGCTCGCGTCGGTCCAGCGGATCGTGCGGGCCGAGAGCCAGGCCGCCGGCTCACCCTGGAACCCCGACTTCGACACCATCGGCAGCTTCCCGCTCACCGTCAACGATCCGGCCACCACCGACCGGGCCGCGTCGGCCTTCGCCGCGCACTTCGGCGGCCGGGCCGGTGAGATCGACCGGCAGACCGTCAGCGAGGACTTCAGCAACATTCCCAACGCCGCCGGGGTGCCCTACACCTACTGGGCGCTCGGGTACACCGACGAGAAGACTTACCGCGCCGCGGAGAAGGCGGGGCGCCTGCAGGATCTGATCAGTAACCACTCACCGAAGTTCCTGCCGCCGCTCCAGCCCTGCCTGCGGACCGGCACTGAGGCCCTGACCACCGCCGCGCCTCTGGGTCTCGGATTACGTCCTCCTCCCAGAGGCCGGGCTCTACAAGCCGATCTGGGACTATGACGCCAAGACGCTGGCCGGTGACCTGACCGCCCATCTCGCGTACGGCGCGGGCACGGGAACCACGTTCTGGCTGATCACCAGGATCTGGCGCTAGAGGCGGCGGAGTCCTCCGGGCGCTGTTGACGGGACGGCATGGGGGTATGACCGACGGCGTGCCTGAGAGCGGGACGGATGGTCCGGCGAAGCGCGAGACCGGGCAGGGGGCCGGCGCTGTGAGCAGCGCGACGGCCCAGCAGGTTGACCCGGCGCCGCTGGGGCCGGCGTTCGCGCGCACGCACCACGTGCTGTGGCTTGAGTTCGGGGACCGCCGGGACTTCGATGACCCGCGCCGGGAATGGCGGCGGCTGTTCTCGGAGTTGCTGGGTACCTTCGCGCTGGTCCTGGCCGCCGCCGGCGGCGGGCTTTTGCACGCGAAGGGGCAGATCAGCCTGGCCGCGGCGGTCGTGGCCCCGGGGCTGATGGTGATGGCGATCATCTTGTTCATGGGCGCGGTGTCCGGCGCGCACCTGAACCCGGCGGTGTCACTGGCCTTCGCGCTGCGCGGGGACTTCCCGTGGAAGCGCGTCCCCGGCTACATCGTCATCCAGCTCGCCGGGGCGACGCTGGCCTGCCTGTTTCTGCGCCTGGTGTTCGGGAACGTCGAGCATCTGGGCGCGACGCTGCCGGGCCCGGGATACAAGAACTGGCAGGCCCTGCTGATGGAGATCGTGCTCACCGCGCTGCTGGTGAGCGTGATCCTGGGCACCGCGTCTGCCGCGCAGAACGTCGGCGCGATCGCCGCGTTCGGCGTCGGCGGCTACATCGCCCTGGCCGGGCTGTGGGCGGCGCCGGTCAGCGGCGTGTCGATGAACCCGGCCCGGTCCTTCGGCCCTGCCCTGGTCAGTGGTGACTGGACCAGCTACTGGGTGTACCTGGTGGGCCCCCCGGTCGGCGCGCTGATCGCCGTCGGGTTCGCGCTGGTGCTGCGTGGCCGCGGCGGCGACGCGATCTCGCGCGCGGCGGGCTCCGGCGTACTGGACCGGGGGGCTCTGACCGCCAAGGCCGAACTGTCCGAGGACATCGACCAAGGCAAGGTCGTCCCCCACGGCATCGCCGACGCCGGCACGCAGCCGAGCGGCCAGTAAGCGGTACGCGCTCACCACGACGGTGTCGGCGCCGCGGGTGGCCACGTCCACTCCGGTCAGGTAGGAGTCGTGCCGGGCCCGGCCAGCCCGGTAGGCGGTACCGGGTGGCCGTTGTCCGGCGAACGGTGTTCGAACCTTTCGTCTACGAATTGCTAGGAATTGGCTGGTTCCATCACGGGCTCAGTACCGGCCGGCTGCCCGGGGGCGGAAGCGGCCCCGGCCAGGTCGGCGCGCTTGACCCGGATGACCGCGATGGCGACGATCAGGGCGAGCAGCATGATTCCGGCTGAGACCTCGAACCCGCGGGAGAACCCGACCGACAGCGCGTGGTCGTAGATCGCCGCGGCGGCCGACTTGGCCTGCGCGGCGGTGGCGTGCACCGGGTGGCCGGCCTTGGCGGCGGTCGCCGCGGCGGCCTTGGCGGCTTCGGCCGAGTGCCGCGCGGTGTTGGCGACCACGGTCCAGGCCACGGTGCCGAGCAGGGCCAGCCCGATCGAGCCGCCGACCTGCTGGCCGACGTTGGGCAGGCTGGCCGCCACGCCGGCGTCCCGGTCCGGGACCTTCGACAAGGCGATCAGGGTCACGGGCATGAACAGCATGCCCAGCCCGGCCGCGGTGACGATCATCGGGCCGAGCAGCCCCCCGGCGTAGGTGCTGTGCTCGCTGATCCGCGACAGCCAGAACATCCCGCCTGCGGCGATCGCCGCCCCGGCGATCAGCAGCGGCCGGGCGCCGATCCGGGGCACCAGCTGGGCGCTGACCCCGGCCATCACCATGATGACGGCGATCATCGGCAGGTAACCGATGCCGGTCTTCAGGGCGCTGTAGCCCCAGACGGTCTGCACGAAGATGGTCAGGAAGAAGAACATCCCGAACATCGCGGTGCCGATGCACAGCATGATCAGGTTGGCGCCCGACCGGTTGCGGTTGCGGAAGATCCGCAGCGGCATCAGCGCGTGCGGGCTGCGTGCCTCGATGACGATGAACGAGGCGAGCAGCACGACCGCGGCGGTGAGGGAGGCGATGACTTTCGTGTCGCCCCAGTGCGAGATGCCGTTGGCGGTGGTGGCTGCGCTGGTCAGGCCGTAGACCAGGGCGGCCAGGCCCAGCGTGCTGGTGATCGCGCCCGGCAGGTCGAACCGGCCCGGCCGCCGCTGCGACTCGGCGAAGGCCCGCGGCGCGAGGATCGCGACCACGACGCCGATCGGGACGTTGACGAACAGCACCCACCGCCAGGACAGGTAGGTGGTGAGCACGCCGCCGGCGATCAGGCCGACCGCGGCGCCGCCGATGCTCATCGCGGCGTAGACGCCCATGGCCCGGTTGCGCGGGGGTCCTTCCGGGAAGGTGGTGGTGATCAGGGACAGGGCCGTGGGGGCGATGATGGCGCCGCCGACTCCCTGCAGCGCGCGGGCGGCCAGCAGCCAGGCCTGGGTGGTGGCGAAGCCGCCGAGCAGCGACGCGACCGAGAACAGGATGATCCCGGCGATGAACACGCGCCGCCGGCCGAGGATGTCCCCGGCCCGGCCGCCCAGCAGCAGCAACCCGCCGAAAGTCAGCGCGTAGGCGTTGACGACCCACTCCAGGCCGGTACCAGAGAAGTGCAGCGCCTTGGCGATATCAGGCAGCGCGACGTTGACGATCGTCGCGTCGAGCACCACCATGAGCTGGGCCGTGGCGATGACCACCAGGGCCAGGCCGAGATGTCGTTGGACAGGGCCGGCGGACGCGCCGCCAGCCTGGGCTGGGCGTGCAGCCTCCGATTGCGCAGCGGACATTCCATTCTCCTTAGCTTCTTGGCACAGAGGTCAGGGGCAGCCTGACCATCAGCCACCGAACCCAGGCCCTTCAGGGCCGCCCCGCGAAGTGCGGGTCATAGGTTCATGCCAGGACGGTAGGAGATGTTGACGCGCCGGGCGTCACCCGATAGTGGACATGCCAAGTGGAATCATCCGCGCAGGCTGGTGGCACGAAAGTGCCGCGGGATCAGCTACGGGCAGGCGCTCAGGGGATCAGGCCCAGTTCCCGCGCCCGCGTGACGGCCTCGGTGCGGTTGGCCGCGCTGAGCTTGTCCATGATGTGGCTGACGTGCTTTTTGACGGTGTCGAGGGTGACCACGAGCTGTCCGGCGATGGCCTGGCCGGACCGCTCAGTGGCCAGCAGCACATCCCGCCTGGCCTGAGTCAGTTCGTGGACGTTTTGGGTCGTGGGGGCAGCCATTTACGTCCACGATCGGCTTCGCCTGGCTACGAACGGCTTCGCGTCTCGAGAGCAGGTGCGTGCTCCGCTACGAGCGGACATTCATGCGGCCGCTGCGCCCCGGCCAGTGATGACCGCCGCCAGGAGGTGCCCGGGGCGCCTGGCGCCGAGATCGCGGGTTTCCATCCGCCCCGGAGGGGGCAGGCGCGGTACATGAGCCAGGTGGCCGGCGGGACCGGAATCGTGATCGTGGGCGGCGCCCTGGCCGGGGGCAACGCCGCCGTGACCCTGCGGGAGGAGGGTTACCGGGACCGGGTCACCCTGATCGGCCGGGAACAGGGCGTCCCCTTTGGCCGGCCCCCGCTTTCCAAGGCGTACCTGCGGTCGGAGGAGGATCTCGCGGGCTGGTACGTCAGGCCTGCCGGCTGGTATGAGGAACACGACGTGGACCGCCTCGTCGGGTCCAGCGTTGCGGTCATCGATACCGCCGCGCACACGGCCCTGCTGAGCTCGGGCCAGGAGCTGCGGTACCAGAAGGTCTTGATCGCCACAGGAGGGCAGAACCGCAGTCTCAAACTTCCCGGGCGGGCCTGCCTGGCCTGCACTACCTGCGGACGGTCGCTGAGTGCGAGGCGATCAAGGCCGAAGCAGTGGCGGGCCGCCGCGCGGTAGTTGTGGGCATGAGCTTCATCGGCTCGGAGGTGGCGGCCTCGCTGGCGCAGCTCGGGGTGCACGTGACCGCCATCTTCCCCGGCAGGTTCCCTCTTGAGCGGGTACTCGGCGGGGAGACCGGCGCGATATTCGGCGCCATCCACCGCGAGAACGGAGTCGAGCTGCTCGCGGGGGATCAGGTGGCCGCGTTCGAGGGGACGGAGCGGCTGGAGGCGGTCACGACCGCGAGCGGGGTTCGCGTCCCGTGCGACTTCGCGGTGGCCGGTGTCGGGATTGAGCCCGTGGTGCCCGCTTTTGCGGGGCAGCCGGTCGCACAGGATAACGGTGTCCTGGTCAACGAATTGTGCCGGGCCAGCGCCGCCGACGTCTACGCGGCCGGCGATGTCGCGAACCACCTTCACCCGGTGTTCGGGCGGGTCCGGGTCGAGCACTATAACAACGCTGAGAAACAGGGTGCCGCGGCGGCGAGATCGATGCTGGGCTCGGCTGCCCCTTATGACTACATTCACAGCTTCTGGTCGGATCAGTACGACCACAAGCTGGAGTATGTCGGCCATGTCACGACGTGGGATGAGTTCGTGGTCCGGGGGAGTCTGCAAGAACGCAGGCTGGTCGGGTTCTATCTCGTCAAGGGGGTGGTGCGGGCCGCGGTAGGACTCGACCGCGGCGGTGACCCCGAACTCGACCGCGAGTCGGAGATGGCCGCGGCTGCGCGACTGGTGGCCGGCCAGGTCCAGCCTCCTCCTGGACTGCTCGCGGACGAGCAGGCGGATCTGTGGTCGCTGGGAAAGAGGCATAAGCGTCGCCCGGGCGGCTCGCCTCACCTAGGCGTTAGAGAAAAGGGGGATGTTCGCGCCGCTGGCCGGAACCAGCGGGCTATCGAGCAGCGCGAGGATCAGCCCGGCGACGTCGCCGGGGGTCAGGCCCGGGCGCAGGTCGGGATTGGCCCGGCGCAGCATCTGCGTGTTGACCGCTCCCGGGCTCACGCAGATGGCGGTGATGCCGTGCGGTCGGCCTTCCACGGCGATCGCCTCCGTCAGGCCGATGACCCCGTACTTGGACACGTTGTAGGCGCTCAGCCCCGGGAACTTCTCGGTCGCGTAGATGCCCGACAGCGAGGCGATGTTGACGATCCGTCCTTCGCCTGCCGCGCGCATGGCGGTGAACGCCGCGCGGCAGCACAGGAACGAGCCCGTCAGGTTGACTCCCAGCGTCTCTTCCCAGATGTCCCGCGTGGTCTCGGCGAACGGCGCGGACGTCAGCACACCGGCCGCGCAGACCAGGGCGGTGAGACGGCCGGCCTGCGCGGCTGTGGCAAACAGCCGCTCGACCTCGTCGATCTTGCTGACATCGGTGGGTACGGGCGTGGCTCCGCCGCCGGCGGCCTGCATGCTGCCGGCGACCTGGGCGAGAGCGTCGCGGTCACGGGCCGCGAGAACGACGTGCGCCCCGGCGCCTGCCAGGGCCCCGGCGGTGGCCGCCCCGATTCCCCGGCTGGCCCCGGTGACGACTGCCACCCGTCCCGCTAGCCAGTGCCCGGGGTCAGCCATTGACTGTCGCTCCGCTAGCCGGGCGGATGACTCGCTGGTAGAGCTGCTCGTGAGCATCCAGACTCCGTTCCAGGTCAAGATGCCTTTCGGCATGATCTCGGCAGGCCGCGCGGGAGATCTGGGCGGCCTGCCGCACGCAGTCAGCGGCCGCCTGGATGTCATCGGGCGCGACCAGGTAGCCGGTCACGCCATCCACGATGGTCTCGGCGAGCCCGCCGCGCCTGAACGCGACGACGGGAGTCCCGCACGCCTGAGCATCGGCGGCAGCCATGCCAAAGGGCTCGTCCCACCGCGCCGGGCAGAGCACCACCGCCGCGCGGGCCATGGCCGCCCACATGGATGGGCGGGGCACTCCCGGATGCACCGCCACGCCGGGCGCATCTCGCCGGGGGGCGATCTGGTCCCGCGCGTACCCCGCGTCGTAGACGTCGCCGTACACGTCGATCCGGGCTCCGGCCGCCTGCGCGATGTCGATCGCTTCGGCGGCTCCCTTCTCGGGGCTCAGCCGGCCAGCGAAAACCACGCCGTCCCCCGCCGCGTCCGACCAGGGGACGGAACGCGTCGGCACATAGGGCGGGAGGATCGCGTTGACCCGGGCGACCGCGCGCCAGATGCTCGCCTGGAACGCGGACACGCAGGCCACGGCCGGGGAGCGACCGTCCAGCGCGGCCTGGCGAAGCGTGGCCGCGATCGCTGCGTCCGGGGGCAAATGGAGCGTGTGCACCACCGGCGTTCCCAATCCTGCGCCGAGGCCGATAGCGGGCGCGTCGAAAGCGTGATTGTGGATCAGGTCATAACGGTTCTCCCGGACCGCCGAGTAGGCCCGGGCAAAGCCGATTGCGCCGGGGCCGGGTCGCGGTCCGCCGGGCCGGCGGCCCGGTACAGGGTGGCCGCCAGGGATCCGGGATCGACGCCGGTATCAATGACCGTGACCCCTGGTATCTGCGATCCGGTGGCCGCGTACACGTTGACCTCGTGGCCCCGGCCGGCCAGGCCGCGCGCAAGATCGGACACGAAGGCCTGCGAGCCTCCGCCCTGGGGCTCGCGGATGGCTGACACCAGCGGCGCCATGATCGCGACCTTCATCCGGTGATCACCTTGAACGCGAGATCACGCGGCGGATTGATGCCCAGCACCTCGTAGGGGACCCGCCGGCTGCCACGGCGGCGCACTTGCGAGACCGCATGGGGATAGAAGATCCCGGCCAGTTCCACCGCCTCGCGGTGGCTCGCGAACTCCACGGCCATCGGCCCGGCGAAGCTCTCGTACCGGTAATTGCGGGCGGCGAGCCAGCTGATGTTGTTGGGCCAGATGATGGCGACACAGCCGCCGGGCCGGGCAAACCCGCTCCATCTCGGCCAGGCCTGCATCGCCCCCGTGACCGGGCGCGGGGGTGAGGACGGAGCACGCGACGACCAGATCGGCGAAATCGCTCGGGACGGGCAGGTCGTCGAAGAACCCGCACCTCACGCTGGCGCGCTGCCCGTGGCTGGCCGTGGCCAGCTTCCGCTCCAGTATCTGGCGCAGCCCGGCCGCCGGCTCGATAGACACCACCTCCCGGCCCCGGCTGATGAGTTCCAGGGTCAGCCGCCCTGAGCTGGCGCCGACCTCGACAATCCGGTCCGCCGAGCGCGGCAGCCAGTTGACTATCCCGGGATGGAGCCGTTCCGCGCTGGCCATCCGCTCGTAAAGCTCCGGCTCGAGCCGGTACAGCAATTCCCAGGCCAGGGTCAGGTCGGCCCGCGGATCGCAGTCCCCGTCCGGGGCGAAGCGCCGCGCCTCCTCGCGGGTGAGTACCCCGAGGTCGGCAGTGGTGTAGCGGGTGCTCAACTCCCGGCCCAGGCGGGCCGGGCCCTCAGAGGTGATCACCGACCTCCGCCCAGTTCTTGTCGGTCTCGCAGACCCGGACCGACCGCAGCGCTCCCTCAGGAAGCTCGCTCTGGAGCCTTTCCCAGAAGGTCACCGCGAGATTTTCCGCCGTCGGGATGAGTCCTTCCAGCCACGGAACGTCGGTATTCAGGTTTCTGTGGTCCACGTGCTGGATGATCTGCTGGTTTATGACCTCTGAGAGCCGTTTCAGGTCCAGGACGTAACCGCTGGCGTCGTCGATCTTTCCGGCCACCACGACGTCTAGTGCGTAATTATGGCCATGCAGATTGACGCATTTCCCGAACATGCGCCGGTTCTCGTCATCTGATAGGCGGGATTACGGAGCGGTGCGCAGCGTTGAACGTCTCGCGGCGGCTTACTAGCACAGTCGCCGGGCTGATCATGGCTCTCGGAGGCAGCGAGCGCATCCACGTCTATTACGGCCGTGATCAGACATTTCGCGTCCTCCAGGCTTTCCGCTCGGCTGGTCGGCAGCCCGACCACGTCACCTCGGTCATGACGGCGTCGGCGAATCAGCAGCCCATCGATTCCACGGACTGTCAAAGCGGCCATCACCATGGGCGGCCTGAGCCGCGAACTCAAAGTTTACAACGCAGCCCCAAGGTCGCCCGGCCCGCACTGTTTCGGCGGCCAGCGCAGCCCGCAGGGCGTCATGACCGGACGCGGTGAGCCCGACGGGGGCCGCCTCCCCGCTGCGGCACCGTCGTGCCTGGCGCCGCTGCGGAAGACTCCACCCCGCCATGGCACCTTCGGGTGACGCGCCACCCTGGGCGCGTTCGTAGCGTGCCGGGTGACAGGCAGGTCAGCGGGTGGCCAGCGCAGCCCGCAGGGCGTCATGACCGGACGCGGTGAGCCCGACGGGGGCACGCCTCCCCGCTGCGGCACCGTCGTGCCTGGCGCCGCTGCGGAAGACGTCCACCCGGCCGTGGCAGCCTTCGGGTGACGCGCCACCCTGGGCGCGTTCGTAGCGTGCCGGGTGACAGGCAGGTCAGCGGACGTCCAGGCCGCGCCGCGCTACCCCGCAAGGAGAGTGAGCAATGACCAGCAACGTGAGGATGGCTCACATGGATACCGAATTGGAGGCATTCATCCGCGCTGTTCCCCCCGGGCCGACCTGACCGACCCGGTCACCGCGCGCAAGAGCCTCGCTGAGCTGGCCGCCGCGGCGCCGGTGCCGGACACCGGGGGAATGGAGATCGAGGACCGCATGGTGCCGGCAGGCGGACGGCCGGACGTGCCGGTGCGGATCTACCGCCCGCAGCGGGCGCAGGCGCGTCATCGTCTGGCTGCACGGCGGCGGATTTGTCATGGGTCGACCTGGAGAACAGCCCGAGCTCGATGACCGGCAGGAGACATGGTCGGCCCGGCACTTCACCGATACGCCCTTCATGACCCGCGGCAAGGTCACCGCATCGTGGCGGCACTACCTGGGCTGCCGCGCCCGCGTCGCCGTACGCCGCCGCCGGCGCGGGCCTGGCGATCTGTCCGGCCTGCCCGCCGCCTGCATCACCAGCGCGGAGTTCGATCCGAACCGCGACGAAGCCATCGGCTACGCGCAGCGCCTGCTGCAGGCCGGCGTGTCAGTCGAACTGCATCAGTCGGCCCGGCACCTTCCACGGCGTCGGCCAGGCGATCCTGTCTGCCGGGGTGTCCCAGCGGCAGATCGACCGGAACTCGGCGCCAGCCCTGCGCGGCATGCCCTCGCCGCGGTGAGATGCGGCGCGGCAACTAGAGGGCTAAGGGATCAGCCCCACTTCCCGCGCCCGGGCGACGGCCTCGGTGCGGTTGGCCGCGCCGAGCTTGGCCATGACGTGGCTGACGTGCTTCTTGACGGTGTCGAGGGTGACGACGAGCTCGCTGGCGATGGCCGGGTTCGACCTTCCCGCCGCCAGCATCGTCAGCACCTCCAGCTCGCGGCTGGTCAGCTGCTCGACCAGGCCGGGCACCGCCGGGGGGGCCGTGCCGGAGCGGGAGCCCGGCCTGGTGTGCCCGGTGTCAAAGGCGCGCTGGAGCCGGGCCAGGCAGCCGAGCGGGACCTCCGCGGCCGCTCCGCCGGCCCGCCGGGCTGTGATCAGCCGGGCCAGCAGCGCGGCCATCGGCGGTCCCTCGTCGGTGAAGACCCGGACATAGCCCTGCGGGCAGGCCAGGGTGAGCACGTCGGCCAGCGCTCCCACCGCGCGGTCTGCATGACCGCTGGCGGCCAGCGCCAGCGCCCGCAGCGCGCCGATCTCGATCAGGCTTCCCGCCCGGTCCTGCGCGCCCGCCGCTGCGTGCAGCCGGTCCAGCAGCGCCAGCGCCTCGCCGGGCCGGGCCTGGGCCAGCAGGACGCGCGCCAGCACCAGATGCCCCGGCTCGCTGGCGTAATCCGGCTCGTCGCCGGCGTTGAGGCCGTTCTCCTGCGTCCAGCGGGCGGTGGCGCCGAGGTCGCCCTGGGCCAGCAGCAGCCGCGCCCGCTGCACCGGGACCGGGTTGAACAGGCCGGTCATCGCCGGGTCCGGCGCGATCTGCTCGGCCTCGGCCATCGCCTCCCGGGCCCCGCCCGGATCACCGCTGGCCTGCCGGATCCATGCCAGCGTCACCAGGCCCGCCGCCAGCGGCTGGGTCCAGTTCAGCTGCCGGCACAGCGGGATGCCCTCAGTGACGAGCTGCTGCGCGGCATCGAACTCGTTCCGCTGGTATGCGATCTCGGCCAGGCCCGCATACCCGATGCCAGCAGCGGGCATCGCCGCCCGGCCCGGCGGCGCAGCGATCTCAAGCGCCTGCTGGTAGGCGGCGCGTGCCGAGTCCAGGCGGCCCCGGGCACGCTGCACCCGGCCGAGGTCATGGCACGCCCATGCGGCCAGGGAACGCTGACCGGCCGCACGCCACCCGGCGACGCCGGCGGCGAAGCCGCGCTCGGCGTCCTCGAGCCCGCCGCTCACCCACTCGGCTATGGCCAGCATCCACAGGCTGACCAAGTGCAAGACCCTGTCTTCCTCGCCGAGCGCGGCCAGGGCCCGCGACGCGGACGCGGCCCCGCCGGCATCGCCGCGGAGCACGGCGAGATAGGCGCGCCCGAGCCCGATCGCCGCGGGAACGTTCGCCAGCAGGCTCGCCGCCCGGCCCACGGAAGGCTCGAACGGCTCGTCGGCAGCATCGGCGAACGCGCGCTCGGCGGCATCCAGCGGCGCCCCGGCCGCTTCCACATCGCCGCCGACGAGCGCCATCCACGACTGCGCCAGCGCCAGCCGCGGCCGGGACCGGGCCAGCTCAGCGGGCAGCGACGAAAGCCACCGGTGAATCGTCGCGCTTTCGCCCTGCTGGAAGATCGCGTCGTAATGCTGCTCGATCAGCCGGGCGGCCCAGGTCATTTCCCGGGCAGCGACCGCGTGCCGGATCGCGTCGTCGGCCAGCCCGCGCTCCGCGTACCAGGCTGCCGCGTTACGGTGCAGTCCGGGAACCTGGCCGGGCTGTTCTTGCTGCAGGCGGGCGCGGAGCAGGTCGGCGAACAGCTGGTGGTAACGCCACCAGCCGCGCACCTCATCCAGCGGCACCACGAACAGCCCCGCCCGTTCGGCCTGCTCCAGCAGCCCCTGGCTGCCAGGCCGGCCAGTGACCATGTCGCACAGCTCCCCGGACAGCCGCTCCAGCACCGAGGTCTCCAGCAAGAACTCACGCACCGGGCCAGGCTGCCGCTCCAGCACCTCCTCGGCCAGGTAGTCCAGGACGTAGCGGTGGCTGCCGGTGAACGCGGCGACGAAACCGCCGACGTCGTCGTGCCCGCGCAGCGACAGGCCAGCCAGCTGCAGACCGGCTGCCCAGCCCTCGGCCCGCGCGGCCAGCGCCGCGGCGGCCGCGTCAGGCAGCGGTGTACCGGGCCGCGCTGCGCCGGGCGCCGCCGCGGCCTGCTGCAGCAGCGCCGCCGCCTCCCCGGGCGTGAACCGCAGTTCCGCGGCCCGCAGCTCGGTCAGCTGCCCGCGGGCCCGCAGCCGCGCCAGGGCCAGCGGCGGGTCGCTGCGGCTGGCCAGCGCCAGATGCAGCCCCGGCGGCCGGTGCTCAACCAGGAACCCGAGCGACTCGTGCACCAGCTGCGAGCTGATCACGTGATAGTCATCCAGGACCAGCAGCGCCTCATCCGCGTCAGGCTGCCCGGCGACCTCGTTGATCAGGGCCGTCACCAGCGGCTCGAACGACAGCGGCGGGGGAGGCCCGGGCAGCGGGCCCAACCGCTCGCTGATCCCTGGCCGGACCCGGTCCAGCGCGGCCACGATATGCCGCCAGAACCTGGCGGGATCGTCGTCGCCAGCATCCAGCGACAGCCAGGCCACCCGATCCCGGCCCCGCCGGACCCACTCGGCCAGCAAGACAGTCTTGCCGTACCCGGCCGGCGCGCAGGCCAGCACGAGTCCCCGCCCCCGGCCCTCGTCGAGCCGCTGCGCCAGCCGCGGCCGCGGCACCAGATCCGGCCGCAACCCAGGCACGTTCAGCTTGGTGGCCAGCAGAACATCGCGCTCCGACGTAGCGGCCCCCGCTGCGGCCAGCTCACCCATCGGTAACCTGCACGATCGGCGCCTCCAGCGATCTTGCGTCGCAGCCGCAGCCCATACTAGCCGTGAGCCTCCCGGCCAGGCTCGGGGCGCTGATCCGCTGGCCCGCTGGCCCGGAGTGTGGCGGGTAGGCCAGAGGCAGGCCTGACCAGCTCGCTGGCCCTAGACTCCGGCATATGGAGCCTGTGGGGCGGGCGGCCGAACTCCGTGAGATCGATGTGCTCCTGGAAGCGGCAGCGGCTGGGTCAGGCGGGGTCCTCAACTTCTTCGGGCCGGCCGGATCCGGCAAGACAATGCTGATCGGGGCGGCCGCGCACCGGGCTCGCAGCCGCGGGTTCGAGGTTCTGGGTGCCGCAGCCGTCCGGGGCCAGCCTGGGCGCCTGCTCTGGGCGCAACTGCTCACCGATGCCGGGGCGGACGTGGAGGCGGCCAGGCGGCTGCTGCATCAGCACGATCCAGTTGCATCGAGCGCAGCGCTCAGGGCATTGACCAACGGTCAGCAACGGCTGATCGTCATCGACGACGTTGACGTCGGGGGCGCGGATGCGCTGGAGGTACTTGCGCTCGTCGCAGCGCGGATTGTCGTTGGCCCGACCGCGGTCGTGGCCACGGCGGCAACGCCGCTTGGGGTGGGCCGTGACTCGAAGCTTGCCGGGCTCGATGAGGGCGAGCTGGCGGCGGTCATCGGGGACAGGCCGACCGCGGATACTCATCGCGCTCGGCCGGCGGGCCGAGGCCGCCGCCGGACTGCAACGATTGCTGCCGCAGGCTCTGGCCGCTTCGGACCCCCGCTGGCTGGGGGCGATGACGGATCTGTCCGCAGTGGCTGCCGAAGTGGGCAATCGGGCTGCCGCGGCGCAGCTGTACGAAGCCGTCTTGCCGTATGCCGAGCGCCTGGTGGTGTGGGGTGGCGCGCGAATGCCGTGAACGGTCCCGCGTCGTACTTCCTGGGGCTGCTGGCAGACCGGCTGGGGATGCCGGATCGCGCGATCGCGCATCTGGAGTCCGCCATCAGCCTGGCCGAAGGGGTCGGGCTCTGCCGGCGCTTGCCCACTGCCGCGCTGCGCTGAGCACGGTCCTTGCGGAACGCGGCGCGGATGGGGATGACGGGGAGGCTTCGCAGCTGCTCCAGGCTGCCCGTGAGCTTGCCCGGCAGCTGGAGATGACGGCGTTGCTGGACCGTCTCAGCCCGCCCGCGGATGAGTGGGTGCTGCGGCGTGACGGAGATGACTGGCTGCTGGAAGCCGGCGGTGAACGCGCCAGGCTGCCAGACAGCCGCGGAATCCAGCACTTGCGCGCATTGCTGGCCGCCCCGCGCCACGACATCTCCGCCCTCGACCTCGCCGCGGGCGGGCGCGGCCTGCAGGCCGCTGGCGCCCCCCCGGTGCTCGACAAGGCCGCAACAGCGTCATATCAGCAGCGCCTGGGGGAACTTGGCGCTGAACTTGATGTGGCGGACGCCGCAGGTGATGAGCAGCGGGCCGCCAGGGCGGAAGCCGAGCGGGCATGGCTGCTGGCGGAGCTGCGGCGAGCCAGCGGGCTGGGTGGCCGGATGCGGCGGACGACGTCCGATTCCGAGCGAGCCCGCGTGAACGTCACCCGCACGCTTCGCGCCGCGCTTGATCGCATTAGCGTGGCGGCACCACAGGCGGGAGCTCATCTGAAGGCCTCCATCCGCACCGGGCTGGAGTGCCGGTACGACCCGGCACCTGGCGGCCCGGCGGGCTGGCGTGTGTGAACGAACGAATCGTTCGTACCGGAGGAACGCCTCCCGGGTGAGACAACATCCACGCGGAGGCATCAGATGACTACCACCAACCCGGGCGGCCGCCCGGGCTCTCCAGAGCAGATCAAGATCGCGGGCATGGCAGCCGACCTGCTTTCGCCGTCGGCGCAGGCTGCGGTCGCCCGAACCAGCAGTCCGCGGCAGGATCTCGTCGTCAGCTACTGGGACGAGTTGCTGTCCCGTACGCCTGACGACCTCGCGGCAGAAGTCTCCAGCGGGATCGAGGCGGTCGCCCAGGCAGGCGTCCCCTACCTGCTCGTATTGGGTTCCGAGCCACCGCCGGAAGTCGCCGGATGGCTCCATGGCTTGATGCCCCGGATCGAAATCGAGGTCTGGCCGGACACTGGTCACTTTCCTCATCTGGCTTATCCCGGCCGGTTCGCCGAACGGCTGGCCGCCACCGCTGACCCGCGCCGTCCCGGCCGGGTCCGGGCGCTCACCAGGCCCGCGGCACCGTCGCTCCAGTGAGCTGCCACCGGCTTTCCGCACTTCGCGCGGAACCGGGAGAGCCGCAATGGCGTCGTACCTGCAGGCCGTCCCGAACACCAGCGGTCGCGAGCACCGGGAGGTGCTCCGCGATGAACCCAGGGGGGCTCGCCCCGGCCAGCCGCGGCCAGCCGGGAGTCACATTCTCGACTAAAACAGTCGATGTAGTAGATAATCCTCACCGGGACCGCTTATTCCGGCCCGACTGCCGTCCTGCCGAAGGGATGCCAACGTTGCCGCACCTACCTCCTTCCGCTTCGTCGCGCCGCGTCTCCAGGCGCGGCTTCCTGGCCGCCTCGGCCGTCGCGGTGCCCGCCGCCTGGGCCTTTGGCACCAGCGGCGTGGCCAGCGCCGCACCCGCGCGCCGCGCTGAAGGGACGTCATCGGCCGTCGCCCTGGCCTGGCACGACATCACCAGTCAGGCCGTCCAAGCCGCGAACTTCGCCGAGCCGGTCACGCAGAGCCGCAGATGGGCGGTGAGCTGGCTGGCCGCCGCGCGAGCACTTCGCAGGACAGATAACGGTGACTTCGCGGTGGCTGCCTTCGCGCAGGCACTGCACGACACGCTGGCCGCCCAGGTGCCCAGCCAGCAGGCGAGCCTCGACGCGAGCCTGGCCGCCACGCTCGCGTCGGTGCCCGACGGCCCGGCCAGGAAACGCGGGATCTCGGCGGGCGCGCACGAGGCGTCGGCCATCCTTGCCGAGCGCGGGCGACGGCCTCGACACCGCCTCGGTTGACATCCCCTGGACGCCGCCCCCGCCCGCTCCCGGCGTCTTCCAGCTCACCCCGCCGGTCTCCAGGCCGGCTATCCGGGCGGGGCAGGGCAGCGCCCGCCCGTTCCTGCTGAGGCGCAACGACCAGTTCGACCCCGGTCCCCCGCTGCGCCTCGACTCGCCCAGGTACCACCGGGCGCTGGCCGAGGTGGAGTACATCGGCGCCACCAGTTCCCCGCGAACCGCTGAGCAGACCGAGGTCGCCAACTTCTGGTATCCAGCGGTTAACTTCGCCTACGTCCAGATCACCCGGGCGATCGTGGCCGGCACCAGCTACCCGCTGTCGTGGCAGGCGCGGTTCGTCGCGGCGTTCAACGTGATCACCACCGACGCGCAGATCTCGATCTACAACGCCAAGTACAAGTACCTGTTCTGGCGGCCCTACACCGCGATCACCACCGGCGGCTACCGCCAGGACCCAGCCTGGACGTCGTTCTGGGCGGCCCCGCAGCACCCCGAATACCCGAGCGGCCACGGCGGCCAGGTCGGCTCGCAGCAGGGAGTCCTCCAGGCCTTCCTCGGCCCGCGCGCGCCGGCCCCATAGCGCTGGCCAGCCCGGACGCACCAGGGGTCACCCGCACCTACACCGACTGGAGGACGATCACCGGCGACGTCGTCAACGCTCGCGTCTGGGAGGGCGTGCACTTCCGCACCTCGGACATCCAGGGAGTTGACCAGGGCCTGCGCGTGGCCCGCTGGGAAGTGGGCCGCCTGGCGGAGATCGGCCTGTAAAAAACCCGCCGCCTTGCTGCGGTGGTTCCGGGGTCAGGTGCCGCGGAAGTTCGGCTGGCGTTTCTCGGCGAAGGCGTTGAGACCTTCGAGATAGTCGCTGCTGTCGTAAGCCTCCCGTCGCAGCCCCTGGATACGTTCGTACACCTGCGCCGCGATGGGCTGGTAGTCAGCAAGGACATGGAGCTGTTCCTTGATTACCGCCATCGCCATGGGTGACTTCGTCGCCATGGTCGCGGCCAGCCCGAGGGTGAACGCCTCGAGCTCGGCTGACCCCACCAAGTAGTTGATGAGCAGCCATTCCCTGGCCTTCTGGGCGTTGACGGGCGCGGCGGTGAAGAACATCTCTTTGATGAGATTGATGGGCAGCCGCCCGACGAAGTGGAGCAGCCCGGTGGTGTTGTAGGGCAGTCCGAGGTTCGCGGCGGTGATGGCGAACGACGCCGTCTCATCCGCGGTGACCAGGTCACAGCTGAGCACCAGGTCCAGCGCTCCGCCCCACACCGTGCCGTGCACCATGGCGATGACCGGCGCCGGGAAGCCGCGGATGGCGCGGAGGAGTCCTTCGAGATGATCGTTGTAGCCAAGCGGGTCGCGGCGGCCCCGGGGAAGCTCGTCGATGTTATGGCCCGCAGACCAGACGTCCGCGCCCGCGGCGGCGCGGAGCACAACCGCGCGCGCGTGGTGGGCTTGCAGGCTCGCGAGCGCGGTGACGACGCCGTTTGCCATCCGGGCACCGATAGCGTTCCGCTTCCGCTGGTCATCAAGGGTGATGACGCCCACTTGCCCGAGCATGTCGGTCCGGACGACGGCGCCCGCCGGGCCATCATCCATGGCCAGGGGGCCCGCGGTGCCTGCCTGGCCACCTTCCCCGGCGGCCGCGTGCTGCTGGCTCAACGGGCTGCCCGCCCGGCTGGCCAGGGTCACGTAGGTTCGGGCCAGCGTATCCTTGCCCGTCCCGAGAACGGCGTTCACCAGCTTGAGCGCCTCGACCCGCTGGTCGCCGGCGAAGGCGCCGGCCACCTGGCGCCAGAGCACCTCGGCCAGGCTGTTGAATACCTCCTGGACCTCGGCAAGGTCGGCGCCGGCGGCGAAACGGTCCGCCGCGATCTGCTGAGACGGCGTGATGATCGGCTCGGCGCTGCCCTCGTGGGCGCACCGCAGGACGAGCTCGAACAGATGCCTCACGTCACAACGGCGCTGCTCCGGGCTGGATGCATCATGGCGTGCTTGATCGCGTCGCTGGAGCGAGGCGACCACTTCGCTGACTACCCGGTCCTGCGCTCCGGCGAGGACTTCCGAGATCTCCATGAACCGCATCCTCATTTTGACTTTCCCCGGGTTCTTATTCCCTGTTTCAGGTTATCGTCCATGACTCCGCAGAATCAGGGGCCGGAGCCCTGGTTATGACCTCCGCAGAGCATGCGGCGGAAGTCCTCCCATATGCCTCTAAATAACTCATGACCCGTTTCAACCCGGTACATGGCCTGAGTTGCGTTGTGCTACAGACCGGTCGCTGCATGACATGGTGAACAGAGTGGTCAGGAATCGAGAAGCGCAGGTCACGGGGCACCGGCTAGCGTGACAGCCATGGACATCACCATTCACGCGAGCTCCCTGCCGCACGACGACCCGGACGCGTCCCTGGCCTTCTACCGCGACACCCTCGGCTTCGAGGTCCGCGCCGACGTCGGATCCGGCAAGATGCGCTGGATCACCGTCGGACCTCCCGGCCAGCCCGGCACGTCCGTCCTGCTGGCGCCGCCGGCCATCGACCCCGGCATCACCGACGACGAGCGTCGCACCGTCACGGAGATGATGGCCAAGGGCACCTACGGCTGGATCCTCCTGGCCACCAAGGACCTTGACGGCACCTTCGAGCGGCTGCAGGCCGGCGACGCCGAGGTCGTCCAGGAGCCGACTGAGCAACCGTACGGCGTGCGCGACTGCGCCTTCCGCGATCCCGCGGGCAACCTGATCCGCATCCAAGAGCTGCGCTGAGACGCCCGGCAATTCGCAGTCATGTGCACAGACGCGTACCGTGAGGCGCTGACCCGAGCTCTCTCCACCACGGCATCCCCCGCGCCGGCCCCGACGCAGGCTGTGATCGAGGAGCTCGCGCGCGATCGTCTTGGCTTCGAGTGGCTCCGCCCCGGGCAGTTGCGCGCGGTGCAGGCGCTGGCCGGTGGACGTGATGTGCTGGCCGTACTGCCGACCGGTGGCGGGAAGTCGGCGATCTACGAGCTGGCGGGGCTGCTGCGGGCGGGCCCAGTGGTCGTTGTGTCGCCGCTGATCGCGCTCCAGGATGATCAGCTGGCCCACCTGCGCGCCGCCGGGCTGCGCTCGATCGTGCTGAACTCGCAGCAATCGGCTGGTGCGCGGGCGGCGGCGCTGCTGGCCTCCTGCGATTCGGACACGTTCGTGTTCCTCTCGCCGGAGCAGCTGGCGAACAGCGAGACCCGCGACACGCTACGGCGCGCGCGGCCGGGCCTGTTCGCCGTTGACGAAGCGCACCTGATCAGTCAGTGGGGTCACGATTTCCGGCCCGACTACATGCGGCTCAGTGCGCAGGCCGAGGCGGTCGGAGTGCCGGGCCGCCTGGCGCTGACCGCGACCGCCGCACCACCGGTGCGGCAGGAGATCATCCGGCGGCTCGGCATGCGCGATCCGGTGGTGGTGATCGGCGACTTCGACCGGCCGCACCTCCATCTTTCGGCGCAGCACGTGCGGACCATCCCCGACAAGGAGAACGAGCTTGTGCGCGCGGCGGCGGAGTTCGCCGGCCCGGGGATTGTCTACGCGGCCACCCACGCGGGCGCGCAAGCAGCCCACGACACGCTGGCGTCGGCAGGTGAGCGGGTAACGCTCTATCACGCCGGGCTTTCCGGGCGCCAGCGCCACGACGCGATGACAGCGTTCCTGGACGGTTCCGCCCGGATCATCGCGGCCACGGTCGCCTTCGGCATGGGAATTGACAAGCCGGACGTCCGGTGGGTCCTGCACTTCGACCCGCCGCCCTCGCTGGATGCGTACTACCAGGAACTAGGGCGGGCCGGCCGGGACGGGAACCCGTCGCAGGTCCGGCTGGTGTATCGCTACGACGACTTCGACCGGGCACGCTATTTCATCGCGAGGGGTGTCCCCGGCCCGGCCGTGGAGCGGGCCGCGGCCGCTCTCGCCGACGGCCAGCAGCCCGGGCCTGGCGCGCGGCTGCAGACGGCTGCGCTGGCCCGCCTGGCCGATCTCGGCGCGGCGGCCTGGCAGGCAGACGGCGGAATCTGCTGGACCGCCGCGATGACCGTGGCGGAGGCGGTGCAGGCGTCGCAGGCGCAGACAGAGCGCGAGGACGAGGTGGAGCGCACGAGGCTGACGATGATGCGCCGCTACGCTGACCACGCTGGATGCCGCCGCTCGTTCCTGCTGACCTACTTCGGCCAGGACTACCGCGGTCCTTGCGGGAACTGTGACAATGACCAGGGGCCCGCCGAGGCTGCGCGGGCCGAGGTCCCGTTCGCGGTGGGTGCGCGGGTCGCCAGCGAGCGCTGGGGGGAGGGCACGGTGCAGCGTTACGACGGCGACCAGGTCACGGTGCTCTTCGACGAACACGGCTACCGCGAGATGCTCGTCCCGCTCGTGCTGGAACGCGGCCTCCTGAAGCCCGCGTAGCGTAGTCATGGACCCGACGCCGCGCACCATGGAGGCCGCGATCGTGAACGCTGATCCCGCCACCCCGCCAGGCGCCCGGATGCCCGCCGCGTTCATCGGTCACGGCAACCCGATGAATGCGCTCGAGGTCAACCGCTACACCACCGCGTGGAAGGCCCTCGGGCAGGCGGTGCCGCGCCCCCGCGCCATTCTCGTCATCAGTGCCCACTGGTACATCAACGCCACCGCCGTGACCGCGATGGCCAGGCCGCGGACCATCCACGACTTCTACGGGTTTCCCCCACCCCTGTTCGAGGTGCAGTATCCCGCACCCGGGCTACCTGAACTGGCCGCGGAGATCAGCGATGTCGTCCACCCCACCTGGGTAGGTGCGGACGTCAACAGCTGGGGGATCGACCATGGCACCTGGTCGGTGCTGACGCACGCCTTCCCCGACGCGTCCATCCCGGTTGTCCAGCTCAGCATCAACGCCGACAAGCCGCTGGACTACCATCTGCAACTCGGCGCCAGGCTGGCGCCCCTGCGGGAGCGGAACGTGCTCATCATCGCCAGCGGCAATGTCGTGCACAACCTGCGCGGGATGGACTGGAACCTCGCCGATGACGGCTACGACTGGGCCCAGCGGTTCGATGAGGACGCCCGGACCCGCATGCTGACCGACCCGGCCGGGTTCGTGACCCTTGACGCCCACCGCGACTTCGGCCATGCGGTTCCGACACCTGACCACTTCATCCCCGCCGTCTACCTGGCCGGGCTGGCAGCGGCCACCGATACACCGGACACCGACGTCCTGGTCGACGGCTACGCCTACGGGTCGCTGTCGATGACGGCTTACACGCTCGGCCTCACCTGCCCCCCTGTCACTGGGGAGGGCGGGTCCCCGCAGCCGCCCGGGTCCCCACCCGACGAATCCAACATCTGACCCCGGGTATCAAGGCCTGCCTCATCGGAGCAGGCCGGAGCCGGGCCGGTGCCGCGGAAGCCGGGGGAGTAGGCGAGGTGGAACCCGCGGGTGGGCACGGTCGCGCCGAGCTGCGCGAAGAGCCCGGCGGCCGAGAGGGTGGCCCGCCAGACGAGGGCGTATTCCGGGGGCGGTGTCAGCTTGCGCACCGCAGGGGCGAAGCGCGGCGCCGTGAGATGGGTCATGAGCCTGCGCAGCCAGGGCCGGGAGTAGGTGAAGCTATCGGCGGCCGCGGTGGCCACGATCGGCTCCAGCAACTCGACGATCATCTGCGGATCGACCCCGGCGTCGGCAGGGAGCGCCCCGACCTGCCGGGCCAGGCTGATCGCCCGCTGCCCGTCGCCGGCCAGCACCGCGGCGGCGAGCTGCCCGAATGGCGCCGGGATACCGCCGGGAGTGGCAGCGACCGCGCCGAAGTCCAGCATGCCGAGCCGGCCGCCCGGGAGCAGGATGAAGTTACCCGGGTGCAGGTCGGCGTGCATCCAGCCGGCGCACGCTGCGGGCGCGTAGATGGCGTGCCCGAGCAGCCGGGCGGCCAGGTTGGCGGCATCGCCGCGGTCGAGTTCGCGCCAGCCCGGTGGAAGCAGGTCCATATCCCCGTCGAGCAGCGCGGACAGGCTCGTCCCCTCCAGCCAGCCCGTGATGAGCACTCGCGGTGTCGCGGCGTACACCGCAGGCACCGTGACCCTCGTCCGGCCCGCCGGCTCGTGCGCCCCCGCGGCGCGGGCAGCGGCGAGTGGCCCGGGCCAGGGCGCGGACCTGGTCGCCGGTGACCGTTTCCTGCTCCAGCAGGGCCGCGGTGAGCTGGTTGAGGGCTTCCCGGTGACGGCTGAGCAGGTCCCGGGCGCGGGTTTCCGCCTTGGTCAGGATGGCGGCGACTTCCTGGTCGACCAGCCACTGGGTGCGCTCGGAATAGCCACGCGGCGTGGCCGGGTGCTGGCCAGCGAGTGAATCACCGTAGCTCACCGGTCCCATGGCCTGGCTCAGGCCGTAGTCATGGTCGCGGTGGTGCCGCCCCGGTAGAAGGTTTCCACCAGCACGGCCCGGTGCGCGGGCGACAGGTGCAGCAGGGCGCCGCTGACCAGCTGGCGGTCCAGAATCTGGTCAAGCTTTGCATCGTCGCGGACGTGCTCGGCCGCCTGCGCCGCCACCGTGACCGGCCGGGCCCGGGCGGCCCGGTCGGCGTCGATCAGCAGGTTGCGGGCGACCCGGAACAGCCAGGGCCGGATCGGCCGGTCATCGGCCCTCAGCTGGGGCAGGTGACGCCAGGCGCGGATGAACGTTTCCTGGACGATGTCATCGGCGCTGGCCCGGTCAGGGCCGAACCGTACGGCATAGGCGTGCAGGGTCTCGGCGTGACGCGAGTACAGCACGCGGACTGCGGCGTCGGCGTCGCGGGGGAGCTCGTCACGGATCGCGTTCGGGAAGGTAGACATGCCTACTAACACGGGTAGTAGAGACGTCTTGTTCACCAGCCCCGCCAGAGGCGGCGGCCGGACGCGATCCGGCCGCTCCGGGCAGCGTCCTGGCGGCCTAACCGGGCCGGCGGCCAGCGCGCAGCCTGCCAGGACACGAGCCTGCCGTCCGGCCCGGGCACCGGCCCCGCCGGGGCCGCGGCCGGCCGCCGACGGGGGCCCGTGTCCCCGGTGAACCGGCTAGCGGTTCTATTCGTGTTAGTAAGTAGTAGCGGGAGTGCCGCGGCACGCACATGTCCGGGAGCCAAGATGCGTCAGCTCGGTGAGCTGGAAGCTGTGATCATGGACCGGCTGTGGGAGTGGGGCAGGCCGGCCCTGGTCCGTGAGGTGGTCGACGATCTGCACGATGACCGGCCGCTCGCCTACACCACGGTGATGACGGTGATGCAGAACCTGCATCGCAAGGGGTGGCTGCGCCGGGAGCGGGACGGCCGGGCCTGGCGTTATGAGCCCACCGGTTCCCGCTCCGGGTACACCGCCGCGCTGATGAACGAGGCGCTGGGCACCAGCACCGACCGGCGGACGGCGCTCGCGCATTTCGCGCTCCAGATGAGCCCGCACGACGCGGCACTCCTGCGCGAGGCGCTCGACCAGGCGCTCGGCAGGCCTGAGGCCGGGGGGGACCGGTGACCGTCGCCGCAGTGCTGCTGGCCTACGCGGCCTGCGTCGGCACGCTGGGCTCCAGGATGCTCAGCCGCGCCAGGTGGACAGGCCGGGCGCCGCTGCTGGCCATTGTCATCTACCTGGCCGCCGGCTGGTCGGTCGTGGCGGCCCTCGGGCTGGCCGGCCTGACGCTGGCGGTCCATGCGACGCCCTCGGCGGGGGGCTGAGCCATCTGGTCGGGGCGTGCGTCCTGCGGCTGCGCGCCACCTACGCCACCCCGGGGGGCGCGACGGTGGCCGGGCTCGGCCTCACGCTCGCGGGCGCTGTGCTGGCCCGCACGGCGCTGAGTGCCACCAGTCACCTGCGCGTCACAGGGCGGCAGGCATCGCGGCACGCGCGGACAGCCCGGATGGTCGGCCATCCCGGCCCATCCCTGGGAGCCGTGCTCGTGGACCGTCCCCAGCCGGCCGCCTACCGCGTGGCCGGCCGGCACCCGACCGTGGTCCTCACCACGGGCACGGTCGCGGCGCTCGATCCTGGTCAGCTGACCGCGGTCCTCGCGCATGAGCGGGCTCACCTGGCCGGTCATCACCACCGGCTGCTGGCCATGGCGCGGATCGGCCGCCAGGTGCTCCCGTTCCTGCCGCTGATGCGGGACGCGGACGCCCAGGTCGCCCGGCTGGTTGAAATGCACGCCGACGACGCGGCCCAGCGGGCCAGCGGCGCCCGGCCGCTGGCCACGGCCCTGGTCGTGCTCGCCACGGCCGCCAGCCCCGCGTCAGCCCTGGCCGCCGGGGCCACCGACACGGTGCACCGGATACAGCGGCTGCTGGATCCGGCGCAGCCGCTCAGCGCGGTCCGCCGGCGGCTGCTGCGGACCGCGGCCGCCGCATTCGCGCTGACCCCGGTGCTGCTGGCCCTGGCCCCCGCCGTGCTCGCACTCGCGCTGGGACGCGTTCCCGCGCGTAGGGTGAACCGCACGTCTCTACTATCCGTGTTAGTAGATAGTCGAGACAATCTGGAGTTCACCATGCGACACCCGAGAATCATCATCGCCGCCGCCGGCCTCGCCGCCGCCGTCGCCACCGCCGGTGGCATCACCGCCGCGTCCGCGGGCGGCCCGCCCGCCAGCAGCCCACCCTCGGCCAGCCCGGCCGCCGCGGCGGCCACCGTCCGCACCGCGCCGGTGACCGTCGCCGGGCGGACCGAGACCATCCTGGTCAGCACCCACGGCCTGCCCCTGTACTACTACCAGCCCGACACCGCGGCGAGATCACTGGTCACCGGAACCCTGGCCCGCCTGTGGCCGCCGCTGACCTCAGCGGCGCCCACCGCCACCGGGGCAACCGGCCAGCTCACGGTGCTCAACGACATCCACGGCCACCAGGTCAGCTACAACGGCCACCCCCTCTACACCTTCGCCAGCGACCACCCCGGCCAGGTAACCGGCCAGGGCATCCAGAACTTCTACGTCGCCACCCCCGCCCTCACCCCCCTCACGTCCACATCCCGACCCTCCACCACCCCAGCCAGCAACACCCCCGGCTACTGACACCAGCAAGGCACCCGGCCGCTGGTCTCCGCCCTCCCCCCCGGGCCGGGCCAGCGGCCCCGGAGCCGCCCTCAATGCGTGCCGGGCTCACCGGCGGCCCGGCCCGGGAGCTTTAGGGTGGCCAGCATGGCCGTCGTGTTCGCTCTGCTCGCTGCCTTGTCCAACGCGGCCAGTGTCAGCACCCAGCACATTGCCAGCACCGCGGGCCCGCGCCGGTCGTCGGGCTGGCGGGTGGTCCTGTCCTTGTTCCGCAGTCCGCTGTGGCTTTTCGGCTGGGTAGCCCTGGCGGGAGCGTTCCTGTTCCAGGCGCTCGCCCTGCACGATGGGCTGGTTTCGGTCGTGCAGCCGCTCCTGGTCACCGAGCTCGTGTTCGCGCTCGTGCTGCGCCAGTTCTGGATTCACCAGTCCATCCGCCCGGTCACCTGGACCGCCGCCGCCTTGACCTGCGCTGGCCTGGCCGTGTTCATCGTCGCCGGGGAACCTGAAGGCGGCCATCCCACCCCGACCAGTCAGCACTGGATCGTGGCCGCGGTGACCTGCGGCGCCGGCGCTGCTGTCCTGGCCGCCGCGGCGCAGCGAGGATCCCCGGGCCGGCGCGCGGCCCTGTACGCCGCGGCGGCCGCGACCATCTGGGCGCTCGAGGCGACGATCATCAAGGCCGCGACCGACACGCTCACCCAGTTCGGCGTGGCCGGGATGTTCACGCGCTGGCCGGTGTACGCCCTGGCCCTGGGGGGTGCGGCAGGCACGTTCCTGCAGCAGGTGGCGCTTCACGTCGGGCCGCTGCGGGTCTCCCAGCCGTTCCTGGTGATCGTCGACCCGATCGTCAGCATCGCCCTGAGCGTGTGGCTGTTCGACGAGCGTTTCAAGCCTGACGCCGCGATCCTGGCCGTGGCGGTGATCGCCTTCGCCGTGATGTGTGTCGGAGTCGTCTTCCTGACCCAGACCGCCCCGGCGACGATGAAACCCGATATCGGCGGATGAGCAGCCCGCAGCGGATGGCCACGGTCTCGGCAGCCTGGCCCGCACTGGGTGAACCAGCCGTCGCGCAGGCCCGTGTAGTGGGTATGTAACACCGCAGGTCACCGGCAATGAGCTGAACGGAACGCCGGCGAAGGTCGCGGCGCGGACGAGAACGCGGCCGTGGTGATCACCGGATCCGGCCCTGCCTTCTCCGCCGGTGTTGACCTGCGGCGGATCGTGGCGGCGGGCCCTCCTACGTTCAGGAGTTCCTGCCGGCGCTCTCGGGGGCCTTCATGGCTATCTTTGATCACCCGGGGCCGGTGCTCGCCGCCATCAACGGCCACGCCATCGCCGGCGGCTGCGTGATCGCGGCGGCGTGCGACGTGCGCGTGATGTCTCAGGGAAAGATCGGCCTCGCGGAGCTGAGCGTCGGTGTTCCCTTTCCCGCGACCGCGATGGAAATCCTCCGGCACGCGATCGGGCCTGCTGCCGGCAGGCTGGTCCTCACCGCGGCGCTGCTCAGCGCGCCGCAGGCCCGGTCGATCGGGCTGGTCGATGACGTCGAGGTGCCGGGCGCCCTGCTGGACTCGGTGATCCGCCGGGCGCAGACGATGGCACAGGTCCCGGCCGACGTGTTCTCTTTCACCAAGCGCCAGCTCCAGCAGCCGGCCCGCGACCGGATCGCCGCGCGAAGCGGCGACGCGGAGACCATCCTCGCGATGTGGTCATCGGCCCGCACCAGGGACGCGATCGCCGGGTACCTCAGCACGCTCAAGCAGCGGCCCCGGTAGGCGACGTGGCGCCCGGGCGGCTGCGCCGCGCGTCCCGGACGCCGCCCGGGGTCGCGGTACCCGTGCCGGGCAGTAGAGCGCAGACTTGACAGTGGCCCTTCACCTTGAAGGAGGTGCTGATCATGGGATTGACCTGGCGGGACGCGGTTTCATCCTGCGTCATGGTGGTGATCCTCGTCGCGTACACGGCGTACCTGGAAGGAACGAGCCTGGTGCTGATCTCCAGCACGTGGGCCATCTCCGCCGTGGTACTGGTCCTCGGCATCGGCTGCGCCGTGATCGGGGGCGGCGACCTGTACACCAGGCATCAGCCACGGCTGGGCGAGGTCTTCAGGCGGATCGCCACGGCGTTCGGCACGATCGCCGTCATCGCTGGCCTGATCGGGCTGGTCACCGGCAGCGCGCACGCGCTGGAGATCCTGATCGTGGTCACGATCGCCTGGCTCGGGACAGCGATCTTCTGGCACGTGCTCACGATCGGCTCTGAGCGTGAGCAATGAGCCATGCCGTGCTATCCGCGAAGTGCCTCGAAGGCGTCCCGGGCGGCGGCGCCGATGCCCAGGTCGATGTCGTGGGCGATGGTGGCGCGGCACGCCGACCTGGTCAGGGCGGCGATCGCGACCCGGTCGCCGGCGTCCGACTCGATGACCCCGATCTCGTGACGTAGCTGCAGGAAGCTTCCGGTCTTGCCGCTGACGCGGACGGAGTCGGCGCGCAGGTCGCTGGAAAGACGGTGGGTGAAGACCTGCATGGCCATGAGCCGCCGCAGCTCAGCCGTGGCGGCGGGGCTGGGTGCGGTGATCGGGCTCGTCCCCGGCCCGGGCGGCGCTGGCGCCGATCGCCGCGCCCAGGAGCGGGGCCAGCCAGCCGGCCGCGTCGTGACCTAGCGCCCCGGTAGCGGACAGGCGGATCTCGTATCCGCGGTCCAGGGACCGGTCGGCCAGCGGCGACCATGGCAGCCGGTGACGCCGGGCCAGCGGCTCATCGCACAGCAGCAGCGACTGTCCCGCCAGGACCTCGGCGGCCGCGGCCGTGGCCGATGACGCGAGGCGGGTGCGCTCGGCAGGCAGCCCTGCGCGTGCGGTCGCCCGGTGCAGGCTGTCGGTGAACGCCTCGATGTCGTCCTCCGGCAGGAGCAGGAGCGTGGCCTGCCAGCGGCGGGTGAGGTGCGTCTCGGGCGCAGGGTGTCGAGGTGAACGAGCCGCTGGCCCGCCGGCAGCCCACTGCGTGCGGCGAGGCCCGTGCGGATGGTCAGCGGCCCGGTCCCGGCCGGGACCCTCAGCAACGCGGCGGCGAGGGCCCCGGCCTCGAAACCGGCGGCTCGCGCCCGTGCCGGAGCCTCCTGCATGGTGACCTGCAGGCTCCGGTCCGCGGCGGCGCGGATGATGCGCGCGAGCGCCGGCGGCGGGCACTCCGGCGGCACCCCGATGGCGCAGACGAGTGACGAGCCGACGGAAGCGGCGACACGTTCCAGATGCCGGGCCCGTTCCACGAGGTCCCGCGCATACGGGAGCAGGAGCTCGCCGCACGGGGTCAGCCCGGCCCCGCGGGAGGATCTGTCGAAGACCTGCGTGCCCCACTGACGCTCCAGATTCTTGATCCGGCGGCTCAGCAGCGGCTGCGGAATGCCCGTGGCGTCGGCGGCACCGGTGAAGGTGCGCTCTTCGGCGACCGTCACGAAGGCCTCGAGGTGAGCAAGCACGTCCACTCTTCATCTATATCAGAAAGGCATCATCACTATTAATAGAAGTATTGGACATGGCTGCCGGCCGGCTGCTTGCATGGCGCCCGCTGGTACACGCCGGCAAGAGGGGAGTAGCTAGTTCGGCCTCTCGACCGCGGCCGGCCGCCCGGCCTGGCTCACCGGGGTGGGCAACTACCTCCTGCACAGCGGCGCCCTGTTCGGCACCTAGTTTCAACGGCAACGCGCAATATCCCACGCTCAAGCTGACCGACGCTGCTTCGGTCGCGGTGTGGAAGAGCTTCGTCGCCAAGTCCGGTTCGGGTGTGGCCGCACCAGCACCAGCGCCCACGACGCCCGCCCCTGCCACGCCCGCCCCTGCCACGCCCGCCCCTGCCACGCCCGCCCCTGCCACTGCCCGCGCCGGGCCCGGGAGGAACCGCGGCATCGCCCCCGGCCGCCGGCCCGGCGGTCAGCGGGCTCGTCCTGAGCCCGGCCTCCTTCCCGGCTCGCCCTCAGAGCCACACCGCCATCACCTTCAGCCTGAGCCAGGCTGCGGACGTGACCGTCCTCGTCCTCAACGGGAAGGGCGTGATCGTGCGCATGCTGACCAGGCCCGCCCAGCACGCGGGGACGCTCGGCATCCGGTATGCGGGGTTCGACGGTGCCGGGCATCGGGTGCCGGCCGGGACGTACCAGGTCCTGGTCGTGGCCAGTAACGCCACGGGCAGTGGGACCGCGCAAGCACCACTGCAGATCAACTCTCCGTGACCTATAGTCTTCGGGCTGTCAGACGCGCAAGCCGCTGGATGAGCTGACCCGGATACCGGGCGGCAGCCCGGGAGCCTCGGTGCATACAGTGGCTGTACCTCTCATGCCTGCGATTGAAGGGACGTACACGCCCGTGGGTCATGCGGCTACGCGGCAGGCCGGTTCCGGCAGCCTGACAGCGACCGAGCACCGTCTGGACAATGGTCTGCGCCTCGTGCTCTCTGAGGACCACCTGACCCCGGTCGCGGCGGTCTGCCTCTGGTATGACGTCGGCTCGCGGCAGGAGGTCAAGGGCCGTACGGGCCTGGCTCATCTTTTCGAGCACCTCATGTTTCAGGGTTCGGCGCAGGTCAGGGGCAACGGCCACTTCGAGTTGGTCCAGGGCGCAGGCGGTTCCCTCAACGGCTCGACGAGCTTCGAGCGCACCAACTATTTCGAGACCATGCCCGCACACCAGCTGGAGCTGGCGCTCTGGCTGGAGGCGGACCGCATGGGCTCGCTGCTGGCCGCGCTCGACGAGGAGTCGCTGGCGAACCAGCGTGACGTGGTCAAGAACGAGCGCCGCCAGCGCTACGACAACGTGCCCTACGGCACCGCCTACGAGCGGATGACCGCGCTGGCCTACCCCGAGGGCCACCCGTACCACCACACGCCCATTGGCTCGATGGCCGATCTGGACGCGGTGACGCTGGACGATGCGCGCGCGTTCTTCCGGGCGAACTACGCACCGAACAATGCGGTCCTGGCGGTCGTCGGCGACATCGACCCGGGGCAGACGCGCAGATGGGTCGAGAAGTACTTCGGCTCCATCCCGTCCCACGACGGCCAGGGACCGCCCCCGGACGGCACTCTCCCCGACATCATCGGCTCGGAGCTCCGCGTGGAGGTCCAGGAGGACGTGCCGGCGCGCGCGCTGATGGCCGCCTACCGGCTGCCGCGGGACGGCACGCGGGAGTGTGACGCCGCCGAGGTCGCGCTCACCGTGCTCGGCGACGGCATGGCGTCACGGCTCTACAACCGGCTGGTGCGGCGCGACCGTACCGCGATCACCGCTGGCTTCGGCCTGCTCCGGCTCGCTGGTGCCCCCTCGCTGGGCTGGCTGGACGTGAAGGCCTCCGGGAACGCCGCAATCCCGCAGATCGAGGCGGCCGTCGACGAGGAACTGGCGCAGCTCGGCGCGCAGGCGCCGGCGGCCGGGGAAATGGAGCGGGCGCAGGCCCTGCTGGAACGAGGATGGCTGGACCGGCTGAGCACGGTCGCGGGCCGGGCCGACGCACTGTGCCGGTACACGGTGCTGTTCGGCGACCCGCAGCTCGCGTTCACCGCCATCAACCAGATCCTGGATATCACCCCCGAGGAGGTCCGGGCGATCGCCGCAGCCCGGCTTCGCCCCGACAATCGTGCCGTCCTGGTCTACGACCAGGTGCCTTCCGGAAGCGGGGCCGGCCAGGCGGGCCCGGCCCGCGCAGCTGGGCAGGAAGGCAAGCCGGAAGGAGGCGGGCGGTGACGGACGCAGCCGTGAGCATGGACTTCCACCCGCAGCCGGCCTCGGGGCAGCCCAGGCCCTGGGCGTTCCCCGCGCCCGAGCGTGGCGGCCTGGGCAACGGGCTGACCGTGCTGCGCTGCCACAGGCCCGGGCAGCAGGTGGTAGCGGTGGAGATCTGCCTGGACATGCCGCTCGACGTCGAGCCCGACGGGCTCGACGGGATCGCCACGATCATGGTGGACGCGCTGTCTCAGGGCACCGGCACGCACACTGCCGAGGAGTTCGCCGCCGAGCTGGAGCGCTGCGGCGCGACGCTCGACGCCGATGCCGACTACCTGGGCGCGCGCGTGTCGCTGGAGGTTCCCGTCTCGCGCCTGGCCAAGGCGCTCGGGCTGCTCACCGAGGCGCTGCACGCCCCCGCGTTCACCGGCAGCGAGGTCGGCCGGCTGGTGCGTAACCGTCTCGACGAGATCCCGCTCGAGCTGGCCAACCCCGGCCGGCGCGCCGCCAGGCAGCTGTCCGCGGAGCTGTTCCCGGCGTCCGCGCGGCTGTCCCGGCCGCGCAAGGGAGCCGAGGACACCGTCGCGCGGATCGACGCGGCGGGGGTGCGCGCGCTTTACCAGGCTCACGTGCGGCCCGCCACGGCGACCGCGGTCATCGTGGGCGACCTGGCCGGTGTCGACCTGGACGCGGTCCTCGCCGGCACGCTCGGCGGATGGACCGGCGATGCCGCCGAGCCGCTGCCCACGCCGCCGGTGATCGCCGACGACACCGGCCGCGTGGTGATCGTGGACCGGCCTGGCGCCGTCCAGACGCAGCTGCTCATCGGGCGGATCGGCCCGGACCGGCACGACGAGGTATGGCCGGCCCTGGTGCTCGGCACGTACTGCCTGGGCGGCACGCTCACCTCCCGGCTGGACCGGGTCCTGCGCGAGGAGAAGGGCTACACCTACGGGGTGCGGGCGTCCGCGCAGGTGCTCCGGTCGCCGGCGCCGAACGGCGCGCCGGGTGCATCGGTGCTGGCCATCAGCGGTTCCGTGGACACGGCATCCACCGGCCCCGCGCTGGATGACCTGCGGACGGTGCTGCGCACGCTCGCCGCGGAAGGCCTGACTGAGCCGGAACGCGATACGGCGGTGCAGAACCTGGTGGGAGTCGCGCCGCTCAGGTACGAGCGGGCAGCGTCGGTCGCGGGCACGCTGGCGGATCAGGTGGAACAGCACCTGCCGGACGACTACCAGGCGCAGCTGTACGCGCGCCTGACCGAGACCGCTACCGCCGCGGCCACCGCCGCGGTCATCGCGGCGTTCCCGGAGAACCGCCTGGTCACGATCCTGGTCGGCGACGCATCCCGGATCAAGGCGCCCGTGAAGGCCCTCGGAATCGGCGCTGTCGAGGTAGTCGCCGGGTGATGTCGAGGTAGTCGCCGGGTAAGGAGAGGCCCGGCAACCCAGCCGTGCGCTGGTGAGCGGCCAACCACCCGGGTACTGCTGTGCATCGCCAGCGATCCGGGCGTCCGGGTGCGGGACATCGCGGTCAGCCAGGAGCCTCCCATCGGTGAGGTCCCGGACGTCCTGGCGGGGCTTCCGCGCCCGCCTGTCCGCCGGATGCCTGGCGGCCCCGCGCCAGGACGGCTATACCGATAGATAGAGAAATCGCACGACATTCTCGGGCGCTGGCCCGGGAGCGGCTGCTCGTGGCTGGCCACGGCTCTCGCTGGGGTGCGACCCAGAGGTGCCCGAGTTGGGGCCGGGAGGTGGAAGATGGCTGAACAGCGGGTTTTGAGCCTCGTTCTCGCAGGTGGAGCGGGTAACCGCCTCGCGCCTCTGACCGCCGACCGTGCGAAACCAGCCGTTCCCTTCGGCGGCCTCTACCGCCTGGTGGATTTCACGCTGTCCAACCTCGTCAACGCCGGATGCCAGCGCATCTACATCCTGACCCAGTACAAGAGCCACAGCCTCGACCGGCATCTCACCACCACCTGGCGGCTGAACAGCCTGCTGGACAACTACGTGACGCCGGTCCCCGCCCAGCAGCGCATCGGCCCGTGGTGGCAGACCGGCTCGGCCGATGCGATCTACCAGTCGCTGAACCTGATTTACGACGACCGGCCGGACATCGTGATGGTCTTGGGGGCCGATCACGTGTACCGGATGGATCCGAGGCAGATGATCGACCAGCATCTGGCCTGGGGTGCGGGGGCGACGGTCGCGGCCGTCCCCGTGCCGAGGACGGAGGCGAGGCACCTGGGCGTGGTGCAGGCCGCGCCGGACGGCCACAGCATCGAGGCGTTCCTGGAAAAGTCGGCCGACCCGCCGGGACGCCCCGGCCAGCCGGACGAGGCATTCGCGTCCATGGGCACCTACGTGTTCGACACCGATGTACTGGTGGAAGCGCTCCGGAAGGACGCGTCGGACGACACCAGCCAGCACGCCCTGGGCGGCAGCATCATGCCCATGCTGGTCCGGGAGCACGCCGCGCACGTCTATGACTTCCGGGACAACAATGTTCCCGGCGCCGATGCCCGCGACCTGGGTTACTGGCGGGACGTGGGGACGCTCGATTCCTATTTCGGCGCGCACATGGACCTCTGCGCGGCGCATCCGCTGTTCAACCTGTACAACGACCGGTGGCCGATCCTGACCCAGGTGCCCTCGCAGCCGCCGGCCAAGTTCGTGCATAACGACGGCGACCGGGTGGGCCGCGCGATCAACAGCACGGTCAGCAACGGTGTCATCATCTCCGGCGGGCTCGTGCGCAACTCAGTTCTCTCGCCGGGAGCGCGGATCGACAGCTGGGCCAGCGTCGAGCGGTCAGTGCTGCTGCACAACACCCGCGTCAACCGGCATGCGGTCGTCGAGAACGCCATCCTGGATAAGAACGTCATCGTGCTGCGCGGCGCCACGGTCGGGGTGGACAAGCAGCATGACCGGGCCCGCGGTTTCGTCGTCTCCGCGGGCGGCGTCACCGTGGTCCGCAAGGGGCAGCTGGTGACACCGTTATCGCCGGCCGGCGATGCTCCATCTGCAGATCCACGACAACAAAGCCCCGCCGCGCGCTTACAGTAAGGGCCTTGGTCTCCTGCCACGGCAGGCGCGCGGCGGTTGCGTCACCGCTTCGCACCTCTGCGTCCCCGGAGGTTTCAGATGCGGTGGATGCGCTGGCGCGCGGCCGGGGGAGCGGCCGTGCCCGTGCCCGTGCCGGTCATCGCGGGGGTCCTGGCCGCCACGGCGATGGCGGCGCGGCTGCTGCTGCCGGTTCCCGTGGGCATGGCCAACAACGGCGATGCCGTGCGGCTCATGTGCGAGATCGGCGCGAATTCGCAGTCGCCGCCCCGGCTGACCAGCGCAGTGTTCTTCGTGCGCTTCTGGTACCCGTTCCTGCGGCCCGGGTCAGGACCGCCGTGCCTGCACTACCCGACCACCCAGGTCCTGCAGATGTGGCTGACGGCGTGGGTCCATCAGCACGTGCTCGGGCTGCCCGGCGTCATCGACATGCGGGAGCTGATCGTCGAGTACTGCGTCCTGGCCGGGGTGGTGACAGCGGCCGCGGCCCGGCTGCTCGCGCCGCTCAGGCTGGCTGCGCGGATCCTGATCCTGGTCTTGCTGTTCCTGGTGCTGTCCGAGGCCACCTTCGCCGACTATGCGGCGTCGCCGTTCACGGAGACGGCCGCGCTCTACGGGATGCTGATCTTCGCGATCGCCGGGGTGACGGTCGCGGTGCGGGCCCGCGGATACCACGTGGCGTACCTGGTCGCCTGGGCCAGCGCGGTCCTCGCCGTGGGGGCCAAGACCGAGACGACGACCCTCGCGCTTCCCCTGGCCGTGTTCCTGGGCGCTCACCGGTTCCCGCCCGGGGGCGGCCGCGGCTGGACCAGCGGCCGGCTCATTCCGGGCCTGTGCGTGCTCTCGCTGGCCATGACCGTGTACTGGAGCCTGTCCCGCGAGCCGCTGAACGACGTGCGGGCCAACCCGGGTAACGAGCTGACCATGACGATCATGCCCATGGTCTCCGACCCTGGCAGCGTCGCCGCCGGGCTCGGGCTGCCGCGTGCGTTCGGCCGGTACAGCGGGACCGTCTGGTGGAGCCCCCACCCGATCGAGGAAGATCCCGCCTACCCCCGGTACGCCAGCCGTTTCAGCCAGGCCAACCTGGCTCACTACCTGATCGGGCACCCAGGGCTCGCAGCGCGCATCTTCGCCAGCGGCGCCGGCCCGTACCTGACTTTCCGTAACAACTACCTCGGCAGTTACCCGATGGGCTCTGGGTACGCCCCGCGCAGCCAGGAATGCCGGGATTGCCTGCTCATGGACGTCTCGCGCGCGATGCGGTGGAGCGGGCTGGTCGGCGTCCTGGCGTACTGGATGGCCTGCCTGGCCGGTGCGGCCGTGCTGCTGCGCAGCTCACGCCCGGGCAGCCGGCGCCGCGGGTTCACGCTGGTGGGGCTGGTCCTGACCGGATGCACGATGATCCAGTACGTCACGGCCGTGTACGGCGAGGGCAACGAGGTCATCAAGCACATGGTGATCGCGCTGTTCACCGCGTCGCTCGCGCCCATCTGGCTGCTCGCCGGCGCGCTGTGCGGGCCATCCCGGGCCGCGCCGCCGCCGGGCCCGGGGGAGCGCGATGCCCGCCCGGCCCGGCAGCCGGCCGACTCCGGATCACCTGAGGCGGGTGATGTCACGCCGCCCGCCCGGTGCGACGGTACGGGCCTGGTTGTCCCTACGCGTGAATAGAGCTGGCCGTATGGGTGCAAGCCGGGCGGGCGGGGCGGGCCATACCGCTCAGCGTGCCACCGCGGCGGCGGGGATTGTCCTGCCGACGCTGGCTTCGGCGCAGTTCCTGATGACGCTGGACAGTTCGGTCATGAACGTGTCGATCGCCACCGTCGCCAAGGACGTCGGCACGACCGTGACCGGGATCCAGACCGCGATTACCTTCTACACGCTGGTGATGGCCTCGCTCATGATCACCGGCGGCAAGATCGGCCAGATCCTCGGCCGCAAGCGCGCGTTTTCCATCGGGTGCGTCATCTACGGCTGCGGGTCGTTGACCACCGCGCTGGCACCGAATCTGGCCGTGCTGATACTGGGCTGGTCGGTGCTGGAAGGCGTCGGTGCGGCGCTGATCATGCCGGCGATCGTCGCGCTGGTCGCCTCGAACTTCGGTCGTGATCAGCGCCCGCGCGCCTATGGGCTGGTCGCGTCGGCCGGCGCGATCGCGGTGGCCGCTGGGCCGCTGATCGGCGGCCTGTTCACCACCTATGCCTCCTGGCGGTGGGTGTTCGCCGGGGAGGTCCTGGTGGTGCTGATCATCTTGGTGCTCACCCGCCGCATGGCCGACACCCCGGCCGAGGAGGGCGCGCACCTTGACCTGGTGGGCACGGTGCTGTCCGCGCTGGGTCTGGGCCTGATCGTGTATGCGGTGCTGCGCTCGGGGACGTGGGGTCTCATCCAGCCCAAGGAGGGTGCCCCCGAGTGGCTGCGCCTGTCGCCGGTGATCTGGCTGATCCTGGCGGGCGGGGTCGTGTTGCGGGTCTTTTTGTGGTGGGAGAATCGGCGTCTGGCGCGCGGTGCCTCCGCGCTGGTGGATCCGGCGATGTTGCGCAACCCGATCCTGCGCGGCGGGCTCATCGCGTTCTTCTTCCAGTACCTGCTGCAAGCCGGCCTGTTCTTCGCCGTGCCGTTGTTCCTGTCGGTGGCGCTCGGACTCTCGGCGATCGCGACAGGTGTCCGGCTGCTGCCGCTGTCCATTACCTTGCTGCTGGCCGCCGTGGGTGTGCCCAAGCTCTTCCCGCACGCATCCCCCCGCCGCGTGGTCCGGATCGGGTTCCTCGCCCTGTTCGCCGGCATCGTGGTGATGGTGGCCGCGCTCGAGGTGGGTGCCGGGCCCGAGATCGTGACCTGGCCGATGCTTCTCGCTGGCCTGGGTATCGGCGCGCTGGCTTCCCAGCTCGGCGCCGTGACCGTCTCGTCGGTGCCCGACGAGCAAAGCGGTGAAGTCGGCGGAGTCCAGAACACCATGACCAACCTCGGCGCCTCGATCGGGACCGCCCTCGCCGGCGCGGTGCTCATCTCCGCGCTGACCGGCTCCTTCCTCAGCGGCATCCAGAACAACCCCGACGTCCCCAAAGATGTCGTCTCCCAGGCCCAGGTGAAACTAGGCGGAGGCGCCCCGTTCATCTCCGACAAGGACCTGAAGACCCAGCTCGATAAGGCCGGCGTGCCCCAGCAGACTGCCGACGCCATCGTCAAGGAGAACGAGAAAGCCCGCATCGCCGGACTGCGCGCGTCCTTGGCAGTGCTCGCACTGATCGCGTTGATGGCACTGTTCGCCAGCCGCCGGATCCCGGTCGAGCAGCCCTCCGCGGCACCCCCGGGGGAGCCCGCAGAGCCCGCGGGCGAGCCCAACACCTGATCCTGCATCTTCGCAGGCCGCCGGGCCTACCCGGCGTGCCTGCGTGGCGTGCAAGCGGAATGCAATAAAACCGTGCGGTCCGGCCCAGGACGCTGGGAGGCGGGCGGGAGGTCCCTGCCCAGGCCAGCCCGAAGGAGCCACCGTGACCGCCACCACAGCCGGCCACCCGCCCGTCCTCCGCTTCGATTCCCAGCCGGACGGTGGCCCGCCACCCATCCTGTACGCCGGCGGCCACGACTATGCCGTCCGTCCCGCGGGCGGCCCGCCGATGCTGATCCTGAGGCGGCGCGCCGACGTCATCCGCGCTCTCACCGATTCCAGGAATTTCGGCATGGCCGCTGTCACCAGGACCGGGGGGCTGGCCCGCTGCCCGCTCACCGGCGCGGAAATGCAATCCCCGGACGGCGGGATGCTCAACATGAACATGCCGCAGCTGCGCTCCTACCGGCGGCGGATCGCCGGGCTGTTCACCCGCCGCGCCGCCGAGACGACGCGCCCGCTGGCCCGCGCGCTCGCCGGCAGCCTCGCCGACGGGCTCCACGGCCGGGCCACCGCGGACATCCTCACCGGGTTCGCTGAGCCGTTCACCGCCACGGCGGTCAGCGCGGTCATGGGAACACCAGTGTCGGACTGGGACCGGATCCTCGAAGCCTCCCGCGTCGCGTTCGCCGTCGTCCCCGGACCGGACGCCGTCGATGACGTGGCCGCGGCGTGGGATGACCTCTACGGCTATTACACCCGCGCCGCGGCCCGGCCCGGCGGGGGATTAACCACCCAGCTCGCCGGGGCGCTGGCCGGGCACACGCCCGCCCAGGTCGCGCACGTCACCGGCACCGTCTCCAACGGATTCGGCGCGATGCTCCCCGTCCTCGCCGTGGCCATCGCCGAACTCGCCCGGCAGCTGCGCGTCGTCGCCGCGTGCACGCGGGGGGAGCGCACCTGGGCGTCCGTCGCACGGGATCTGCTGAGCACGCGTACGATATTCCCCATCGCCCTCCCGCGCGTCGCCCTGGCCGACACCTGGCTCGGCGGGCGGCCCATTAGCGCGGGCACGACCGTCCTGCCGTCCCTGATCGCCGCGGCGCACGACGGGCCGGCCTCACCCGGCATTGCCTTCGGCGCGGGCCCGCACTTCTGCCCCGGGGCCGCGCTCGCCCGCGTCTGGCTCTCCGTCAGCCTCGAGGCGTTCTTCGGGACGTTCCCCCGCGCCCGGCTGGCGGGTGACCTGGACTGGCAGGCGGGGACGCTGTCGGTCCCCCGGGAGATAACGCTCGCCCTGCGCTGATCCGGCCCGCCCGCCCCAGGCGCTGGTCACGAGCGTCCGCGCAGGCGCCTCATCCGGCGCGTGTAGATCCGCTGCCCGGCGGTGCGCCAGATCCACCTCGGCACGGCCGGCATGGCCATCAGGACGCTGGCCCGCTCGCCGGCGTCGGCGTCCTCCAGGACCGCGCCCGCGGGGCGACCCACTGGCCCGGCGGGACAGCATCCGGCTCGACGACCCGGCGCTTCGCGAACGTGACTTCGTCGAATACCGCGCCGACTCCGCGCTGCGCGCCCAGATCGATGCCGCCTGCGCGGCGGCCGGGCTCGCCCGGCGGATCGCCTGCGAGGTGGAGAATATGCAGTACCTCGTCGAATCGGTGCAGCACGGCCTGGGCGTCACCGTCCTGCCGCCCATGGCCATCCAGGCCGCGGGCGGGCACGCCGCCGCCGTCCCGATCACGCCGCCGCTGCACCGCGATCTCAGCGCGGTCGTGGCGGCCGGGCGCCCGGCCACCGGGGCCGCCCGGGCCCTGCTCGGCCTGCTGGCGGCCGGCTCGCCGGCCCGGCTCCGGCCAGCCCGGATTCAACCATCCCGGATTCGATCAGCCCGGATTCAATCAGCACCGGGACGTGAGCTCCCGGTGGCTGGCGGCCGGGCCGCCCGGTTGAACGCGGGCGGCAAACCTCCTCGCCGGTCCCGGAGGAAGGCCAGCAGGACCCATCCGGCCTGGCCTGCGCGAGCTGCGCGGCCACGATGGTCGTCATCGGACGAGGCGACAGCCGCAACCGCTGGGAACGCCTGACGGCCTTCAGCAGCCTGGCCGGGGGCCGTCAGCGTCTCGCGCCCCTGAGGGGTACAACCAGTACCCGGAATGGCCGGCTCCCTCATCGGCGCCCGCCGGGCCTCCCGGCATCGGCAATCCCTCACCCCGGGAGGGTGATGCGTGCGCTGTGACCCCGGTGCGCATGCTGAACGTGACCCGAAGATCCGCAGGAGCAAGGGGGCGGCATGGCGAAGCCGGACGCGGTTTTCATCTTCATCGGCACCTACCCGGACGAGGCGGCGGCCCGGGCCGACTATGACGTGGTCAAGGACCTGCACGCGGCGGGCGCGGTCGGTACCTACGATGCCTCCGTGGTCACCAAGGACAGCTCGGGCAAGGTGCACGTCAACAAGGACGAGATGTCCACCAGGCACGGTGCCTGGGGAGGTGCGGCCGTGGGCGCGCTCGTCGGCATCTTGTTCCCGCCCGCGATCATCGGCAGCGCCGTGGTCGGGGCGGCCGTAGGCGGTGTGGGCGGTCACCTCTGGCGGGGCATGTCACGGTCCGACGTCAAGGAGTTCGGGGAACTCATCGACGAGGGGCAGGCGGCCCTCGTCATCGTGGGCGAGAGCAAGCTGGAGCAGGCCCTGGACAAGGCCGAGCTGAGGGCCGAGAAGCGGGTGGCCAAGGAACTCAACGTGAGCCCCAAAGACGTTGACCGGGCCGTCCAGGAAGCCGCCGGGGACGTCAGCTGACGTGCTGCACCGGCGGATCACGCTCGCGCCGCTGAGTGTGCCCTGCGTCACCGCAGACGGGGCGGCCCCCGTCGGGCCGGGCCCGGCCGCAACCTGAGCGGCCGGGCCTGCGGCCGGGACGGGCTCGCGCCTACCAGACCTGGCGCTCGTGCATGGCCCCGCCCCGGGCGATCAGGTAGACCACCACGCCGATCAGCGGGATCAACAGGACGAACACGAACCACAGGGCCTTTTCGCCGCCGGACAGGTCCGGGCTGCGGAAGATGTCGATGAACACGGTGATCAGGATCCAGAACCAGACCACCATCAGGAAGACCTCGATGATTGTCCAGAAAAGGTTCAAAAGCGGGTAGGACGATGACACGAGCGCGACTGACATGCCGTCTCCTTCAAGCTGGGAGATGCTGCTGAGCGCCGCGGCTCCGTGGACCGGCGCCGGGCGTGCCTAGGATGCGCTCGGCTCGTCTCACGGGCATCACCCAGCACGGGGGATGCCAGATAACTCCCCGGTTATCCGGGACGGTCAGGTCAGTGCTCGTGAACGTGGTCGCCGTGCTGGACATGACGGTGGCCCTCATGCACGTGATCAACATGATCGCCGTGGGGGATCACCTCGCAGCCGTCGCCCTCAGCGTGGGCCCCCTCGTGGCCGGCGTGCAGTGCCTGCTCGGGATGGCGCTCGTCGCCGTGCACGTGGTCGACATGGTCCGCGTGCGGGACCGTCTCGCAGCCGTCGCCGGGATGGTGCTCGTGATCGACGGGCTCAGCGTGGGATGTCATCGCAGCTCCTTAGCCCTCCCGGCCACTGTACATCCCTCATTTCCTGGCTGCCGTGTAGCCCAGGGCGGCTGCGAACGCGAGGACGCTGCGGGGGGCGTACGCGATGCGCCACAGGCCGCCGTGCGCGGCGGCGTGCGCCTCGTCCTGCCAGGGATGCGCGTGCGCCTGGCCGCCGCCGGTGTGCAGATCGTGGACGAGCAGCGCGGCCATCAGCACCCTGCAGGTGGCAGGCTCGAAGACCTCGACGCCGAACCGGTGCGCGCCGGCGTACGCCGCCGCCAGCACCCGATTCTTCAGCACCGACCTGGTCCGGGTCGGCGGGGCGACGTTCAGCGACACGGTCGTGCCGTCGTCACGGGCGAGTGTGGCGCGCCAGCGGTGCACCCGCTTGGCCAGCGCATAGTTGGGACCTTGCTGGCGGACCAGGCTGTCGTTGATGCCCGGGTCCACCCCGGGCAGGTAGGCGCGGCAGAGCAGGCGGCCGCCGGACAGCGTCCGCAGGGGCCGGCGGCGAGCTTCGCCGCCCGCGACCGGGTCGCGTACGCGCGGGCGGACTGCGCGACGGCCTCGGCCGGGACCGCGAACACGTCGGTCGGCGTCGCGAGAAACGCGAGCGCGGTGTCGCCGCGGCCAGCCTGCAGGCGAACGGTCAGCGCGTCGACCGCGGCGGACAGGCGCACGTTGGCGGCGCCGTCCGCGTAGACGTAGTTGCCCAGCACCAGCGGCCCGTCCATGGCGCCGAGCCAGTCGGCGACATCGGGAATGTCGCTGGCCAGGTCCAGGCCGGCCCGCCGCGCGATGGCCTCGCTCCCGCCCCCGGCCCCGCGCGGGCCGGCCTGCTGCGCGGCGACGGGGACCAGCAGCGTCCCCGGGCTGCGCCGTGCGGTGTCCAGGACGCGCTCCCAGATGGCGGGGCGGGGCAGGTCAACGGCGATCACCCGGGCTCCCCAGCCGAGCAGCGGGGCCAGGGGGCCTATCTCGGTGCCCGCCCCGAGCATCGCGATCGCGCGGCCGGGCAGGCTGAGCCACTCCGGGTGCGCCGCGACCGTCCGGACCGCGTCCGCGCAGGACGGCTCGATCACGCCGTCGTCCACCCAGGCATCCAGACGGCGCGCCAGCGCGTCGCCGCGCAGCTGGCCGCCCCGGTAGGGCAGCGACAGGCCGTCGCCGGGCTGCCCGGTGCCCGGGACCGTGACCGTGGTGACACGCCGGCGGCTGGGCTCCGACAGCAGCGTGTCGAGCCCGGTCTCGCCGCCGCCGGCGTCCGCGACCCGCATCCGCCTGTGCAGCGACTCCAGCCCGTCGCGGGCCACCGACACCGCGGCCTTCCTGGACGGCAGCCCGGCCTCGACGAGCTGGCGGAAGTGCGCGACGTACCCGGTCCGCCAGTTCGTGTCCCGCTCCGCGTCGAGTGCGCCGGCCGGGTCCGCCGCGCGCAGCGCGTCGGTGGTCACGGCCCGGCCCAGTGCTGACGTGCTCCTGCGTCCGTCCGCTGAGGTGGGGAAGACCACCCCGGCCAGCTCGTCGCCGCTCATCGCGCTCCCGTCGTCGGCACGAGACAACCATGCTGAGCCGCATCCCGCCACCGCTGGCGGGCCGGGCTGCAGCCCGGGGTCAGCTGGCGCGCCGGCTGGCGAACGTGCGCCGGTAGGCCTGGGGGCTGGTGTGCACGGCCCGGCCGAAGTGCTTGCGCAGGTTGGCCGCGGTGGAGAAGCCGCTTTTCTCCGCGACCGAGTCAACCGGCAGGGCGCTGGTCTCGAGGAGCCGCTGGGCCAGCTGGATGCGCTGGTGGATCAGCCACTGGTAGGGGGTGGTGCCGGTGGTGGCCAGGAACCGCCGGGCGAATGTCCGGGGGCTCATGGCGGAACGGGCGGCCAGGTCCTCGACGGTGATCGGCTCGTCCAGGTGTTCCTGGAGCCAGTCGACGGTGCCGGCGGACAGGCTGGAGCTGTCGAGGGCGGGCATCGGTGCGTCGATGAACTGGGCCTGCCCCCCATCGCGCTGGGGCGCGACCACGAGCTGGCGGGCGAGCCGGGTGGCGACCTCGGTGCCGTGGTCCCGCCGGACCACGTGCAGGCACAGGTCGATGCTGGCGGCGCTCCCGGCCGAGGTCAGGATGTCGCCCCCGTCCACGAACAGCACCCCGGGGTCCACGGTCACCCGGGGATGCCGGCGGGCGAGCTCCCCGCATTCCGTCCAGTGCGTCGTGGCGCGGCGGCCGTCGAGCAGCCCCGCGGCGGCCAGGGCGAACGCGCCGGAGGGACCGCTGGCAGGCCCGGGTGCGGGCGCCGTCGCTGGACCGGCAGCTCGCGGCGGGGTGCCCGGCCGCCGCCAGCAGGCTCCTGGCCCTGCGTGCCCGGGAGATCGTCTCGCCGGCCGGACGCCGGGAACTCGCCCAGCACTGGGAGCACGTCCTGGATCAGGCCCGCCGGCCGCCCGTACCGCGCACGCCCCGGGCCCGCTGTGCCGTGACCGGATCGCCGCCGCCGAAGCGGATGTGCGGGAGATGCTCGCCGTCCTGCGGGGCCCGTTCCCCGTCGCCGTGCGCGGCGCCGCGGCGCCGCGGCGGCCAGCTCCCTGCTCAGCGACGGCACCGGGCCGCTGCACAACCACCGCTCCCGCCGCGCCCTGGACGCTGCGGTCCGCGAGGCGGCGAGGCAGATGACAGGCTCGCTCGCCCTGGCCGGGTGAGGGGTCCCTCGCCCGGCTCGCCTCATCGGCTTGAATAATCATGCATGAGACGGCATACTTTCTCGTGTGTCCAAGGTAATCTCCTCCCTGCCCATCGGTGAACGGGTCGGCATCGCGTTCTCCGGCGGGCTCGATACCTCGGTCGCGGTCTCATGGATGCGCGACAAGGGTGCGGTGCCGTGCACTTACACCGCCGACATCGGGCAGTACGACGAGCCCGACATCGCCTCCGTCCCCGGGCGGGCCAAGTTGTACGGCGCCGAGATCGCCCGGCTGGTGGACTGCCGCCCGGCCCTCGTGGAAGAGGGACTGGCCGCGCTGACCTGCGGGGCGTTCCATATCCGCTCGGGCGGCCGGGCCTACTTCAACACGACCCCGCTGGGCCGGGCGGTCACGGGCACGCTGCTGGTGCGGGCGATGCTCGAGGACGACGTCCAGATCTGGGGGGACGGCTCGACCTTCAAGGGCAACGACATCGAGCGGTTCTACCGCTACGGGCTGCTGGCCAACCCGAACCTGCGTATCTATAAGCCGTGGCTCGACGCGGCGTTCGTCAGCGAGCTCGGCGGCCGCCGGGAGATGAGCGCCTGGCTCCTCACCCACGACCTGCCGTACCGCGACAGCGCGGAGAAGGCCTACTCGACCGACGCGAACATCTGGGGCGCCACCCACGAGGCCAAGACCCTCGAGCACCTCGACACCGGCATCGAGACGGTCGAGCCGATCATGGGCGTGCCGTTCTGGGACCCGGGGGTCGAGATCGCGCCGGAGGACGTCACGATCGGCTTCGAGCGGGGCCGGCCCGTGACCGTCGACGGGGCACGGTTCGACACGCCGGTCGACCTGGTCATGGCGGCCAACGCGATCGGCGGCCGGCACGGCCTGGGGATGTCCGACCAGATCGAGAACCGGATCATCGAGGCCAAGAGCAGGGGCATCTACGAGGCGCCGGGCATGGCGCTGCTCCATGTGGCGTACGAGCGGCTGGTCAACGCGATCCACAACGAGGAGACCATCGCGAACTACCACACCGAGGGGCGCCGGCTGGGCCGGCTGATGTACGAGGGCCGCTGGCTCGACCCGCAGGCGCTGATGCTCCGCGAATCGCTGCAGCGCTGGGTGGGCTCCGCGGTCACCGGCCAGGTCACCCTGCGGCTGCGCCGCGGCGAGGACTACTCGATCCTGGACAGCGCCGGCCCCGCGTTCAGCTACCACCCCGACAAGCTGTCGATGGAACGCACGGAGGACTCGGCGTTCGGCCCGCTGGACCGGATCGGCCAGCTCACCATGCGCAACCTCGACATCGCCGACTCGCGGGCCAAGCTCGAGCAGTACGCGGGCCTCGGCATGGTCGGCTCCGCCCACGTCCAGCTGATCGGGGCCGGGGCCTCCAGCGGGCTGGTGGGGGAGATGCCCCAGGGGGGAGCCGAGGCGATCGCGTCCCGCGGCGGGGTGGATGAGGACGAGCTCCTCGACCGTGCCGCGATGGAACTCGGCACCGACTGACCGGCCCGTTCCCGGGGCGGGCGGGGACCCTGGGAGGGTCCCGGCCCGTTCCCGGTCCGGGCTAGCGCGGGTTCGGGTGCGTCAGTGCCCGCCGCCGCGGACGGTGATGGTGGTGGTGAGCCCGGTGGACCGCTCGTTGCTGGCGACGAAGAGCGGCCGCTGCCCGGTCACGGTGACCCAGCGCGCGGCCCCGGTGTCCCAGTACTGGAGCTGGCGCAGCGGCACGTGCAGCGACACGACCTGGGACTGGCCCGGGCGCAGCGTGATGCGGCTGTAGGCCGCCAGGGCCCGGTCGGCGAATGCCGCGCCCGCCGGGCCGCTGGCCGGTGCGCCGAGGTATACCTGCGGGACCTCGTCGCCGATGACGCTGCCGGTGTTGGTGACCCGGAACGCCACATCCAGGCCGCCGTCCCGGGCGGGCGCCCAGTGCAGGCCCGAGTAGCCGAAGTGGGTGTAGGACAGCCCGTATCCGAAGGGGTAGAGCGGCGTGAGGTGCTGCTGGTCATACCAGCGGTAGCCCACGTAGATGCCCTCGGTGTAGGTCGTCGTGCACTGCGGCCCGCCGAACGGGCTGCCCGGGGTGGTGCAGAATTTCCCGGTGGCGTCCACCCCGTTGGAGGTCCGTTCGGGGTGAGTGGCGGGCTGGTTGGCCACGCCCTGGTCCAGCGCGGCGGGCCAGGTGAACGGCAACCGCCCGGCCGGGTCGGTGCTCCCGAGCAGGACGTTCGCGGTGGCGTAGCCGCCGGTGTCACCCGGGTACCACATCTGCAGCACCGCCTTGACGCTGCCCAGCCAGGGCATGGCGACCGGGTCGGTTTCACACCACGATGTGTCGGTTGCCGCGTCACTCGGCGATCAGCTGGTCCTGGCCCTCGGCAGCGGGCTGTCCAGGGCCCCGGTGGACCAGGCGAACACCACGGCGGTCTTGGCGTGCCGGGCGGTGTTCACGGCGGCGGCGTGTTGGCCTGCTGCTGGGCCGGGGTGACCCAGTTCAGCCGGGCCTGCACCGGGGCGCCGGACACGTCCGCCGTTGATGGTCACGGACAGGGTGTGCGGGCCGCGGTGAGGTTGAGCTGGGTGCGCAGGTTGTCCAGCCCGTCGGTTAACCCAAGGTCGGCGTGCGACAGCGGCAGCGCGCTGGCGTCGTTCTTCAGCAAGGTGGCGGCGTCCTGCGCGGTCTGCTGGACCACCTGCTCGTCGGCGTTGACCGGCTCCGGGGTGGGGTTGTGCTTGGAGTGGCCGGACAGCAGGCCGAAGCGGTCCATCTCGTACAGGATGTGGCCGACCGCCGCGTTGATCGTGGCCATGCTGACCGTCCCGGCGCTGATCGCGGCCTTCAGGTCGGCGGCGGAGAAGTAGGTGGGCAGGATGTCGCCGAATCCGGTGCCCGGCATCTCCATGTCCAGGCCGTCGTTGATGAAGCTGGTCGCGTGGTTGGCGCCCCAGTCGGACGTCGTGAACCCCTTAAAGCCCAGTTCCCCGCGCAGGATCCCGGTCAGGGTCGCCGGGTTGCCGCACGAATACGGTCCCGGTGTCCCGCCGGCCGGCGGGGTGGCCGCCACCACCGAGACGGTGTTGTAGGAGCACATGACCGAGGCGACCCCGGCGTCGATGGCGTCGGCGAACGGCTGCAGGTAGATCTCATGCAGCGTCTGCTCATCCAGCACCACGTTGTTGCCGCCGTCGTAGGCGATGAAGTGCTCAAATTTGAGGCAGCGAGGACTTTCACCATGCGATAGCGCGCGCCTTTACCGCCTTCCTGCTTTTACATATCCGCGACGAAAGTCCTCACCCGCCCGGCGCACCTGGCCCGCGCGGCGCACCTGGCCGCGCCGCTCCCGCCGGGCAGGCCCACGCTGAGCCAGATCGCCGAGGCGTGCGGGGTGTCGGAGAAGACGGTCTTCAACTACTTCCCGACGAAGGACGTCGCTGATCCTGGTTACCGCCTGAGAGACGACCATGGCCTCGCTGCGGGCCGGCCTGGCCGATCCCCGGGTGTCCCCGGTCGAGGCGGCGCTGCGGATCCTCGACGGCGAGATCGCCGCCATGACGGCCTGGCTCAGCGCGCCCTGCGCACGTACCTGGATGCCACCCGCACTCCCGCGCAGCTCCGCCAGGCCGTCAGCGCCGATGTCCTCCGCGCGGCCCGGCTCATCGACGCCGGGCTGGGCTCCTTCGCGGCCTTTACCGCAGGTACGGGGGACGGCCGGGTCCCGGCCGCTAGAGGCAGCCGCCCCGTTGTCAGCGGACGGACGCGACCTGCTGATCCGCCTGCTCACCCGGGTTCTGGACCACTACGGCGGCGCCGGCCGGCATCAGCGGATCGTCGCCCGCCGGGGCCGCTGCCGCCTCGAAGAGCAGGATCGCGACGTCGTCGTCGAGCCTGCGCCCGGTGTGGGCCACCAGCCGGTCGAGCAGTTCTTCCGCGGCGCTGTCCAGGTCGGGGCGGCGGAGGGTGTCGAGGCAGTCCTCCAGCCGGAAGAACCGGCCCGCCCGGTCGCGGGCCTCGAGCAGGCCGTCGGTATAGAAGAGCAGCCGGTCGCCGGGGTTCACCGTGAACGTGGAGGCCCGCACGCCGGGGCGCAGTCCGAGCGGGGTCGCGTACGCGGACGGGTTCAGGGCCTGCAGGTCACCGTCGGCCGTCAGCCGCAGTGGCGGCGGGTGGCCGCAGGTGACGAGCTCGAGCCAGCCACGCGGGTCGAACTCGGCGAACAGCGCGGTCACGAAGTCCTCGTCCCCGGCCGCCCGGGTGACCGACCGGTCCACGACCCGGGCGATCTCGGGCAGCGACAGGCCCGGCTGGGCGCACGCGTCCCGGAAGCTGGTCATCGCGACGCTGGCCAGGCGCACCGCGGGCAGCCCCTTGCCGCGGGTGTCACCGATGAGCCAGCGCGGCCGGTCTCCCTGGGAGACGACCTCGAGCAGGTCCCCGCCGACCCGTGCCTCCGCCGCCGCCGACACGTACCGCGACGCCATCCGTCCCGCGGCCACGGTCGCCGGGACCTCGCGCAGCAGCGCGCTCTGCGCCACCCGGGCCACGGCGCGGACCTGACTGAGCCGCCGCTGGGCCGCGGTGCGCAGCACGGCGTTGACCACCGCGAACGCGGCCAGCAGGACGAGCACGCTCAGGTGCGACACCCGGGAGCCCGGCGGGCCCGGCTGGTTCATGATCAGCCCGAGGCCGAGCAGCACGGCCCAGCCCGCCAGCACGGCGGTGATCCGCGGGCGCAGCACCAGGGAGGCCAGCAGCGGGCCGACCGCCAGCCACGCGACCGTGACCGGCGCCCGCACGATGCGGTACTGGGCCACGGCCACGGCGGTGATGATCAGGCCGAGCAGCACCGCGAAGACCCGCTTGGCCAGCAGCCGGGCCGGCTGGGAGGGTCCGGACACGTTCAGCGGGATGCCGCGTCCAGGCCGTAGCAGGGACAGGCCCCAGCGCCACCATCTCTGTGTCTTCGCATTCACGAGGCTGCCTCTCATCTGCCCGGCATCGTCGGTCCTGCCCATGTGCCTCGAGGCAATGCTGCAGGCCAGGCCCGAACGGCAGCTGAACGTAACCTCTGATCTAGCTCCAGGACATCTGATGCCGGGCCTTAAGTGCGTCCGGTCACCAGCCCGGCGGCCGCTGGCCCGGCCCGGGCCCTGATCACCCCAGGTCCGCGGCCCGACTGGTGAACGATCAGGGCTGGTTGGCGCGTTCTTGGTGGTATGGGGACAAGGCTGGCCGGGGGCGGCCCACCGGGACGCGGGCTGGCGCCGTGACTGGCACCGGGAGCTGCGGGGAGATCCGCGGCGCGCTGGGTGTGTACGTCGTGGGCGCCATCGACCCCGCGGACCGCGCCGTGATGGAGAGCCATCTCTCCTGGTGCGTGGCGTGCCGGGAGGAACTGGCCGGGCTGGCGGCGCTGCCGGGACGGCTGGGCAGCGTGCCGGCCACCGATGTCTCCCTGCTCGCCCTGGATGAGCCCGGCCCCGCCGGCCGGGACGAGGGCCATCCGCCGGAGGCGGCGCTGCCATCGCTGCTGGAGCGCACGGCCGCCCTGCGCAGGCACCTCATGTGGCGCAGAGTGGCGGCCGCCGCAGCCCTGGCGGTGATCGCGGCGGGCGGGGCGGTGGCCGTGTCCCGGATGGTGGCCCCGCCGCGGTTGCGCCCGGCTGCCTCGGCGCTGCCCTGGACGGGCATGGCTCACGGTCGTGATCCGCAGACCGGCGCGGGCGCCACCGTGGAGTACGCGGCACAACCGTGGGGGCTGCAGGCGCAGGTGCAGGTGAGCGGGATTCCCGCCGGAACGCGGTGTGAACTGCTGGTCGAGGGGCCCGGCCACCGTGTCGTGGCCGGCGGCTGGACCGTGGCGGCGGGCCATGCGGATGCGTGGTACCCGGCATCGGCGGCCCTGGCGTCCGGTGTCCGCGGCTTCGTCGTGGCCACGATGAGCGGCAAGCCCCTGGTCAGCGTGCCTGTCCGATGACATCCACGGCCCTCCACCTCATCCGGGCCAACGAGCGCCGCGCCGCGCCTGCCCCCGCCCGCGGATAGCTAAGGCCTCACAGGCCGGCGTGACCGGGCGCCGGTCCCGTCCGCGTGGACCGGGCGGTTCAGGCCGGCGCTTAATTCCCTGAACAGGCCGCGAGCGGTGAACGGACCCGCGACCGGGTACGTGCTGGGAGAAAGACAAGCCATTCCGGAGCAGGCGGGGGTATGTGATGCGCAACCGATGGTTCGTGCCAGCTGGCCTGGCCGGCGTGGCCCTGATCGCCGCGGCGTGCGGGTCCTCATCGCCGTCCGGCACCAGCAGCCCGGCCAGCCAGCCGAGCAGTTCGTCCAGCGCGGCCTCCCCGGCGGCCGCGTCCGGTAACGCCCTGAAGACCGCGACGATCGGCGGCATCAAGGTGGTGACCAACGCCAAGGGCTTCACGGTGTACTCGTTCGCGCCGGACACGGCGACCAAGTCCAACTGCAACGGGTCGTGCGCGACGTACTGGCCGCCGGTGAAGGGGCCAGCGACCGCTGGCGCCGGCGTGACCGGCAAGCTGGGCACGATCACCCGGTCGGACGGCTCGACCCAGGCCACCTACAACGGGCACCCGCTCTACACCTACGTGAGCGACTCCGCCCCGGGGCAGGACAAGGGCAACGGCCTCAACCTGTCCGGCGGGGTATGGCACGTGGTGCCGGTATCCGGCGGGGCCGCGGCCGCCGCCCACAGCAGCCCCAGCAGCAGTGGCGGCGGCGGAGGGTACTAGTACTGACTGAGGCCGGCCTGCTGACCGTGGGGCCACACCTCTTCCGGGAGGTGTGGCCGGCGGCCGGGCCGCGGTGCGCGAGGGCGAGGATGGACATGGATGCGGCGGGCGGGACACGGCAGGCCGTGCGGGGGCGGTCACTGCGGATCGGGCTGCGGGTGGCGGGGGCGGCCCTGCTGGCGGCCACCGGGGGGATCCATCTTGACTTGTACCTGACCGGCTACCGCTCGGTCCCGACCATCGGCTGGCTGTTCCTGCTGCAGGTGATCACCGCCTTCGGCCTGGCCCTGGCCGTCCTGGTGACCGGCAGCCGGCTCGCCGCCGCCGCGGGCGCCGGCTTCGCCCTGGCCACCCTCGGCGGGTACCTGCTGTCCATCTGGATCGGGCTGTTCGGGTTCAGGGAGGTCCGCACCACGGCGGGGATCGTCGCCGGGGTGATCGAAGTCGCGGCCTTCGCCGCGCTGGCGGTCCTCGCCCTCATCCCGCCGGCGTCCCCGCCGCGGGGGCAGCCGCCCGCACGCCCCGCGTTGCTGGCTCGCCTGCAGGACGGGATCCCAGGAGCCGGCTGGGCGGTGGCCGGCGTCTGCGTGATCGCCCTGGTCCTGCTGGGCGTGGCCGTGGGCGGAGCAGGCGGCCCCGCGCCGGCCAGCACCAGTGCCAGCGGCAGCCTGAAGGCGGTGCAGATCGGCGGGGTGAGCGTGCTGGCCAACGCCCGCGGCTTCACCTTGTACTCGTTCGCCCCGGACACGCCGGCCAAGTCGGTCTGCAACGGCTCGTGTGCCGCCTACTGGCCGCCGGTGAAGGGACCGGTGACCGCCGGGCCGGGCGTCGCCGGCAGTCTCGACACGATCAAGCGGTCGGACGGCTCGACCCAGGCGACCTATGACGGTCATCCCCTGTACACCTACGTCGGCGACTCCGCTCCCGGCCAGGCCCACGGCAACAACCTCAACCTCAACGGCGGGCTGTGGCATGAGGTACCCACGGCCGGATGATCCTGCCCGCGGCGGGGAGTCCCGCCGGCGGGCGGGGTGATGCCCGGCCACGCGGCCGGTTAGCTGCCGCCGCCCACCTCACGCAGCGCCGTCACGACCACCAGGACGACCGTGGTTACAGCGAAGAGGCCGTGCCCGATCACCACGGACAGCGGGAAGTTCCGTTCCGGCGGCACGGTGATCCCCGCGCGTTCCCCCCGCACCGCCGCGGCGTCGTGGGCCCGGTAGACGCCGATCCAGCGCGCCGCCATGATCAGGCCGAGGGTCGCGACCACGACCAGGGTCAGCGCGGCGGCATAGGCGAGCCTGGGGGTGTCGGTGATCAGGTAGCCCGCCCAGACCACGAGCCCGGCCACGGCGAGCAGGGCGTGTGCGCTGATGACCGGGACCGGCAGGCGGGTCGCCGCGGCGGACTGGAACTCGCGGTCGTATTCGATGAGCCAGATCGTCAGCAGATAGAGGCCAGCACTGGCCGTGACGATCCAGGTGAAGAGAGCGGCTAGCGACATCGGGCAACCTCGTCCTCGGGCCCGGACGCCGCCACCGTGGGCGTCCAGGCACGTACATCGCAGCACGCCGGACGGCATACCGCAGCGAAATGAGGGGAGGGCCCACATTCACCCTTTTACGTACGGGGCGGCCCCCCATCCAGTTCAACCGCCACGTAGTCAAGCGGCCAGGCTCTCGATCAGGAGGTCAGCGGCTCCTGCGGTCAGGCTTCGCAGGCCGTCCGGCTGATCTCGGCCTGGTCGAGGGGTGGCCGCCGTACGCGTGCAGTCCAGCCTGCTCCGGGGTGATCCGGTTACGTTCCCGGCCGGCGGGCAGAGGGGCCTGTCAGTACCTGGAACGCCAGGCTCTCCCTCCCCGGCCCCGGGCCGGGTTTGATGGATACCGCCGGGGCTGGCCGGACAACGGCGCCCGGCGCGGGACAGGATCGGAAGGGAATCGTTTCATGCGTGCGGCCTTGATGTACGGCGCCAGTGACGTGCGGGTGGGCCTGGATGACGTGCCGGGCGGGTACCGGGCCATGGCCGGGCGCCGGGCCCTGAAGGTACTCATCCGCCCCTGACCCACGCCCTGGGCCGGGCCACGACCACACCGGGCAGCGGCCGACATCAGCAAGGAGAAGACCGTTGGAGATCGTACCCAGGCAGCCGACGTGAAGGCGCCGGCGGAGACGTTCAGCGGCAGAATATAACGAACCGCCCGCAAAATGATCACCACAGGGGAGGCGCGGCGATGACCGCGTGGACGGACGACGAGTTCACCCGGGTCGGGGACGCGGAAGAACTGGAGATTTCCTCGACCCGGCAGGACGGCACGCTCGGCAGCCCCCGGACAATCTGGGTCGTCCCCTACGGCGACGGGCTGTACGTCCGCTCCGTCAACGGGCCCTCCGCGGCCTGGTTCCGCGGCACCCAGGTCCGCCGCGAGGGCCACATCCAGGCAGGGGGCGTCGGGCGTGACGTGACGTTCGCCGACGCCGACCACAGTCTGGACGACGATATCGACGCGGCCTACCGGAGCAAGTACCGCCGGTACGCCAGGAGCATCACGGACTCGATCACCAGCCCCGGGGGCCGGTCCACCACGATCAGGCTGCTGCCCCAGTAGAAGGAGCGAACACGATGGAACAACGGCGTCTGGGAAGCACCGGCGTCTCGGTCAGCAAGCTGTGCCTCGGGGCCATGATGTTCGGCGACTGGGGGACCAAGGACCACGACGAGAGCATCCGGATCATCCACCGCGCGCTGGATGCCGGGATCACCTTCGTCGACACCGCCGACGTCTACTCCCACGGTGAGTCCGAGGAGATCGTGGGCCAGGCCCTGGCGGGCGGGCGCCGCGACGACGTGGTCCTGGCGACCAAGGTGCACAGCCCAATGGACTCCGATCCCAACCACCGCGGCAACTCACGCCGCTGGATCATGCGCGAGGTCGAGGACTCGCTGCGGCGGCTGGGCACCGACTGGATCGACCTCTACCAGATCCACCGCCCCGACCCGGACACGGATATCGACGAGACGCTCGGCGCCCTCACCGACCTGGCCCGCGCGGGCAAGGTCCGCTACATCGGCCACTCGACGTTCCCGGCCTCGGCCATCGTGGAAGCGCAGTGGACCGCACAGGGCCGCGGCCGGGAACGGTTCAGGTCCGAGCAGCCGCCCTACTCGATCCTCACCCGCGGGATTGAGGCCGAGGTCCTGCCCACCTGCCAGCGGTACGGGATGGGCGTGATCCCCTACAGCCCGCTGGCCGGCGGCTGGCTGTCCGGGCGGTACCGCAAGGACGCCGACGTGACCGGGCCCATGTCCTACGCGCGCCAGCGGCTCGCCAACCGCTTCGACATGTCGCTGCCGGAGAACCAGCGCAAGCTGGAGGCTGCCGAGCAGCTCGCGGAGCTGGCCGACCAGGCCGGGCTGACCCTGATCCAGCTGGCCATAGCGTTCGTCCTGCGGCATCCCGCCGTGACCGCCCCGATTATCGGCCCGCGGACCATGGACCATCTGGAGTCCCAGCTGGCCGCGGCGGACGTGACACTGTCCGGCGACGCTGTCCCCGAAGGTAATCGCCCAGGTCAGCAGCAGTTCCGCCAGCGAACTTGCGACGATGTCCTGGGAGTGGATCATGCGCGCTGACGGCGAGGTGCTCTACCGGCTCAGCGAGCTTGACGGGCGGCGGGAGCGCAATCCGTGGACCCTGGCTACCCGGCTGCCGCCGGGTGAATTGAAGGGCCTCCGCGGGGACAAGTCCCAGGCCGCCGCCGTGCTGGACGTCATCGCCCGCCGGCACGGGCACCGGATCGGCTGACCAGGGACGGGCCTCGCACCTGGGGTCCGCGGCCGGGGTCCGCGGACGGGTGTCCGCGGTCCGGCGCGGAAAATCGATTGCGGCGCGGCTGGCCTCCAGGGTGTGCTGGTGGCCATGAACGGCCGGCCTGTTCTGCTCGCGGAGGCGGCCGGCTTCCTCGCCGGCCGCTACGGGGGACGGGCGCGTGACGTCGCGGAGCTTGGTGGCGGCGACTGGTCCCGGGCGTTCTGCTTCCGGCTCGACGGGCGTGACCTTGTCGCCCGGTTCGGCAGCTACGGCGAGGATTTCGCCCGCGACCAGGAGGCGATGGCCGTCGCCGGACCGGACCTGCCGGTCCCGGCGGTGCTGGAGACCGGCCGCGCCCTGGGCGGTGCGTACGCCATCTCGGAGCGCCGTTTCGGGGTGTTCCTCGAGACCCTGAGCGCGTCCGGTTGGCGCCGGGTCCTTCCCGCGCTGCTGCGGGGGCTGGACACGCTGCGGCGGCTGCCATCGTCTGGTGCGGGCGGTCCGGCGGCCGTAGCCGGCGCTCCGGAGGGCTGGCGCGACTGCCTGCGGTCCGGGCTGGTTGACCGGCCCGGCGAGCGGGTCTGCGGCTGGGCGGCGCTCCTGGCCGGGTCGGCCGCGCTCAGCGAGCTCTTCACCGCCGCGGAACGCGAGTTCAGCTCGCTGCTGGATGCCTGCCCGGAGATCCGCCACCTGGTGCACGGCGACCTGCTCAACCGCAACGTGCTCGTGGCGGCGGACGGGTCCCGGCTCACTGCGGTTTTCGACTGGGCCTGCTCGGTCTGGGGCGACTTCCTCTACGAGGCCGCCTGGTTCACGTTCTGGGCCCCCTGGCACCCGGGGCTGGCCGCGATTGACTTCCGGTCCGTGATCCGCGAGCACTACCGGGCCGCCGGCGTCGAGGTTCCCCGTTTCGGCGAGCGCCTGCGCTGCTACGAGCTGCACATCGGGCTCACGCACCTGGCTTACTGCGCGTTCGCGGGCCGCGACCGGGAGGATGACCTGTGGGCGGTCGCCCGGCGCACCCGCGAGATCCTCGGCCCGGCCGCCGGCTGAGCCCTCGTCAGTCCGGTACCAGCCGGAAGGTCTGGGCCATGACGAGCGTGTCGTCGCCGACCGTGAATCCCGGGTCACCCATCTCCCGGCGAATGTCCGCCGAATGCCAGAACCGCTCATGCCCGGCCCGCCACTGCGCGACCGAGGTGTCCCCCTCACCCTCGCCGAGTACGTGAGCCAGGTCCACGTCGGCGAGGCGGATCACCCGTACCGCGGTCGTCTCGATCACGGCCACGGGGTTCCCGGCGGAATCCACGACGGCCTGCCGCAGGCCAGGGTGGGGCAGTGGCTCCTGCTCCCGCTCGTAACTGGCCACCAGCCCCGTCGTCGTGGTCTTGGTGCCCGCCAGGATCGCGGCGACCAGCTGATCCCGCAACGGCCCGGGGAACGCGAACTCTGCGACCGGCAACTCCTCCGTAGGCATGCGGGCAGCCTAGCCGCCGGGTGGCCGGTCCCTGCCCGCCGCCCGCTGTGCGTGGCTGGCTCTTGGCACGCCGCGCCCGCTATCACGGTCGGCTCTCGGCGCGCCGGCGCCCGCTATCGTGGCCGGCCTTGACACGCCCGCCGCCCCCAGTAGACGGTGTCCCGGGGAAAGGAAGGCCATGCCCTCGAGCACGTTCGCGTTCACCGCCGCAGACGGTCAGCAGATAACGACGTACCGCTGGGATCCCCCGGGCCAGCCTCGCGCCGCCATCCAGGTAACGCACGGCATGGGCGAGCACGCGCTTCGTTATGAGAAGTTCGCCCAGGCCATGAACGGCCACGGCCTGGTCGTCTACGCCCAGGATCACCGGGGCCACGGTGCGTCCGCCGGCCGGGGCGAGCTCGGTGACCTGGGCGAGGGTGGGTGGCCTGAGCTGGTCGCCGACATCGGCCTGCTCAGCGCCGGGATCCGGGCCCGGCATCCGGGCCTGCCGCTGATCCTGCTGGGTCACAGCATGGGGTCGTTCGCGGTGCAGCAGTACCTGCTGGATCACAGCGCGGACGCCGACGCGGTCATCCTGACCGGCACGGCCGTGATCGACCTGCTCGAACCCGCCCTGGACCTGGATCAGCCGCTGGACCTGACCATGTTCAACGCCGCTTTCCAGCCCGCCCGGACTGACTATGACTGGCTGTCGCGCGATGAGGCGGTCGTTGACGCCTACCTGGCGGACCCGCGCTGCGGGTTCGGTATCGACACCCGCTCCGCGAAGGCCATGTTCGCCGGCGCGCGGCGGCTCGCCGATCCCGGGGAGGTCGCCGCCATGCGGCCCGATCTGCCCGTCTACATCGCGGTGGGGGAGAGCGATCCCGTCAACGGCCAGCTCACGCTGCTGACGCCGCTGGCCGACCGGTACCGCGCGGCGGGGCTGGCCGACGTCACCGTGCGCACATACCCGCAGGCGCGGCACGAGATCCTGAACGAGATCAACAACGCCGAGGTCGTCGCCGCGATCGCCAGCTGGGTGGACCGGGTGCTCAGCTCGGCCAGCCTCAGCCGGCCCGGGTAGTCGTCAGGCCGGTGCTGCTCAAGGCGGGTACTGGTCAGGGGCGCCGGGGGAAGCGCTCGAACTCGGGCCGCCGCTTGGCCTTGAACGCTTCCCGGCCCTCGCGGGCTTCCTCGGTGCTGTAGAAGAGCAGGTTCGCGTCGTGGGCCAGCTGCTGGATGCCGGCCATGCCGTCTTCGGCCGCGTGGAAGCTGGCCTTCATCAGCCGCAGCGCGAACGGTGACATCTGCTGCATCCGCCGGCACCAGGCGACGGTCTCGGCCTCCAGCTCCTCCAGCGGCACGACGGTGTTGACCAGGCCCATGTCCAGGGCTTCCTGCGCGCCGTACTGGAAGCACAGGAACCAGATCTCTTTGGCCTTCTTCACCCCGACCAGCTCGGCCAGCAAGGCCGCGCCGTAGCCGCCGTCGAACGAGCCGACCTTCGGGCCCACCTGGCCGAACCGGGCGTTGTCCGCGGCGATGGTCAGGTCGCAGATCAGGTGCAGCACGTGCCCGCCGCCGATGGCGTAGCCGGCAACCATGGCGACGACCGGCTTGGGCAGCCGGCGGATCTGGATCTGCAGATCCGTCACGTGGAAACGGCCCACGGCGCCGGGCTGGCCGGGATCGGTGAGGTAGCCGGTGTCACCCCGGACGCGCTGGTCGCCGCCCGAGCAGAACGCGTCCGGGCCCTCCCCGGTCAGGATGATCACCCCGATCCCTGGGTCTTCCCGGGCGATCGTGAGAGCGTCGGAGATCTCGATCAGGGTCTGCGGCCGGAACGCGTTGCGGACCTCGGGGCGGCAGATCGTCACCTTGGCGATGCCGTCTTCGCAGACGTCCAGGCGGATGTCCTCGTAGCTGCCCACCGGTGACCAGATCACCGGGCCGCGGACCGCGGTCAGCTCCGGGCGCCCGGACGTCTGGGGGATACGGGATTCAGGGGATAGCGACATGGCCCACAGCCTAGGACGGCGGCCGCGGCCGCTGGCCAGGCACGGGGTCACCCGCCCGCCGGTTCTGCGTCGCGGCGCACCTGCTGCCGTCCTGGCCACCTGGCGCATCCCCCAGGTGGAGCTGAAGGCGCGCCGTCCGATTTCACCTGCCGCCGTCCGTCTGCATCGTTTTGTCGGTGGCGGGTGGGATGATTCGAATATGTGTTTACCTGAGCAGTCTGCCCGGGACGCGGCGCTGGCCGAGCTGGCCCGCCTCGATCCTGCCGCGCTGGATGCGGCCTCGCTGATGGGCCAGATCACCGATCTGGCCACGTTCATCAGCCAGGCACAAGGACAGCTGTCCCGGCTGGCCGCCACCCTGGACGCCACCGGCGGGGCGGCCGAAGCCGGGCACAAGTCCGCCTCAGCCTTCCTGCGCACCCGGTGCGGCCTGGCGCCCGGGCGCGCCGCGGCGGTCGTGGCCACCGCCCGGGGCCTGCGTGAGCTGGAAGCGACGGAGAAGGCCCTGAACGCCGGGGTGATTTCCTTCGACCAGGCGCACATCATCGTCCGGGCTACCACTGATCTCGGCGAGGCCGCTGGCCAGGCGGAGGAGGTTCTACTCGATCACGCGCCCGGGCTGGACACTGCCCGCTTACGGCAGTTCGCCGGCGAGGTCGCCTACCGTGCGAACCCCGAGGCGGCTGAGGAGCGGGAGAAGCGCCGCTGGGAGAAGCGTCACCTGTCCTTCGGGCTGACCCTGGACGACACCGGCATGCTGTCCGGCGCGTGCGGTGACGCGGTGTCCTACGAGATTCTCCGGACCGCCGCCGAGGCCTTCGCGCCACCCGGCGGCCAGCTGGACACCCGCACCGCCGCGCAGCGGCGGATGGACGGGCTCGTCGCGGCGTGCAAGGCCGCCCTGGACGGGGGGTCAGCGCCGCAGCGGCACGGCAGCGCGCCGCACGTCAGCGTCCTGGTGAAGGACGAGACGCTCGCCCGGGCCCCGGGAGCGCCCCCCGCCCAGACGGGGCACGGGACGCTGCTGACTGCCCGTCAGGTGCTGGCGCTGTGCTGCGGCGCTAAGGTCGGCGCGATCCGCTGGCGCGACGGCCTCCCTCTCAGTGTCGGCCGGACCGCCCGCACCGAGCCCCCAGGGCTGCGCCGGGCGCTGGAAGCCCGCGACCGTGGTTGCCGCTGGCCCTTCTGCGAGGCCCTGGCCGCCTGGGCCACCGCCCACCACATCCGCCTATGGAAAGACGGCGGCTCCACCAGCCTGGATGACCTGGCCCTGTTCTGCCACGTCCACCACCATTACTTCATCCACCTGCTGGGCTGGCGGATCACCGGCGACCCCAACGGCACCCTCTACTTCACCCACCCTGGTGGCTGGCTCACCCTCGAAAGCCCCCTCCCCGGCCGCTGAGAGGCCGCCCAACCAGCCCGGGCGTCTCTTCTCTTCCCGCCTGCCTGACGCGTGCCATCAGACGGGTCAGCGATATCGCCTCGGACGCGTGCGCGGACCACCAGCGTGCCGGGCCACCGGTCCGACGACGCCCTGGGCAAGGGGTTGCCCGCTGTCCGGGCCGCAGGTGAGGCCGGGCGTCGGGCAGGCAGGCGAGTACTGTCATCTCGTGGCGGGGGCTGCTGAGACCGCCCTGACGAGCTGGGAGGACGCGGTGGCCGAGCCGTCCCGACGACCGGCGGCACGGGGGCGCCGGCCGGAGCCCGTCGAGCTGCCCCGGACCGAGCGGCTCGCCGTGACCCGGCTGTCCGACGATCTCGCCGAGCGGATCCGGCGCCTCATCATCAGCGAGGACATCGCCGAAGGCGCCCGCCTTCCTCCCGAGCGCGACCTGGCCGAACGGTTCGGCGCCAGCCGGCCCACCGTCAGCCAGGCGCTCCGCGCCCTGTCCCTGATGGGGCTGGTGGAGATCCGCCGCGGGTCCGGTGCCTATGTGGTCCGGCGCCCCGAGACCATGGTGACCGCGTCCGTCAACCTCATGCTTGACCTCGACCAGCGTTCGCTGAGCGATCTCATGCAGTTGCGGCTGTGGCTGGAGACCCTGGGCGCCCGGGAGGCCGCGGCCCGCACGCCCGAGCTTTCCCCGGGCGAGGCCGCCGCGATCGGGGAGGCGCTCGGCCGCCTGGGGGATTCGGCCGGCGACGCCTCGGAGGTGATCGCCGCCGACACCGTGTTCCACGCCACCGTCGTCCGCACGGCGGGCAACCTTTACCTGGCCGCGATCTACGAGAGCGTCCACACCGCGGCGCTGTCGTTCGAGTACCGGCACTGGGTGGACACCGAGTCGGTGCCCGACTGGCTGCGCGCCACCAGCCCCCAGCAGCGTCTCGCACTGCACGAGCCCATCGCCGCCGCGGTCCTGCACCGCGATCCGGACGCCGCGGCCCGGGCTGTCGCCGCCCATCATCAGGTCATGCTGGGGCACATTCTCCGCGCCTGACCGTGCTTGGCGCGTGACCGTGGTTGACAGGGCACCGGCCCGGTCACCATCATTGTGGCTAAGCCACTTGTCCACTTCACGGCAGAAGAGGTCCGATGAGCGCGATGGCGCACGTCTCTGCCCCCGGGACCCAGTGGACCGTACCTGACCTGCGCGAACTGGCGCTCAGGATCCGCCTGCGCGCGGTCCGGATGGTCGCCCCTCAGGGATTCGGCTATCTCGGCCAGGCGCTGTCGTCCGCGGAGCAGGTCGCCGCCGTCTTCGCCACGGCCCGCCCCGGCGTGGACCGGCTCGTCTGCTCACCGGGCCACTATGTCATCGGCCCGTTCGCGGCCGCCGCCGAGCTGGGACTGCTGGACGACGAGGCGGTGGCGGGCTACGGGCAGAACGGCTCACCGGTCGAGGCCATCGGCACCGAGCGCTCGCCGGTCTTCGACTACACCTGCGGCTCGCTCGGCCAGGGACTGTCCGCCGCGCTGGGGTTCGCCCTGTCCGACCGGCTCCGCGGGTCCGGTGCGCGGATCTTCACGATGGTCAGCGACGGGGAACTGGAGGAGGGGCAGGTGTGGGAGGCCGCCCTGTTCGCCGCGCACCACCGCCTCGGCCGGCTGGTGGTGCTCCTCGACGCCAACAACTCCCAGGTCGACGGCCCCGTCGACAGCATCACGACGCTCGAGCCCATCGCCACGAAATGGTCGGCGTTCGGCTGGCACGCTCAGGATCTCGACGGTCATGACCTCGTCGCGCTGGCCGCCGCGCTCGCAGCCGCCGCGCGGGAGGACCGGCCTAGCGTCCTGGTCTGCCGTACCTCGACCGTGCACGGGCTGGACTGCCTGCCGTCCGACGCGGACGGGCACTTCATCAAGCTGCCGCCGGAGCTGGCCGCGGCCGCGGAGCGGGAACTCACCGGCAAGCTGGCGGCCCTCCGTGCGTGAGCCGCCCTCCGTGCATGAGCCGCCCTCCGTGCATGAGCCGCCCTCCGTGCATGAGCCGCCCTCCGTGCATGAGCCGCCCTCCGTGCATGAGCCGCCCTACCTCACCGAGGTCAAGCCCTACGGCCGGGCGCTGGTTGACCTGGCGCGCCGCCGGGACGAGGTGCTGTGCCTCAGCGGCGACCTGACCCGGCAGTGCGAGGTCGACCTGTTCGCCGGCGAATTCCCGGAGCGGTTCATCCACGCTGGCATGGCCGAGGCGAACATGATGAGCATGGCCGGGGCCCTGGCCCGCTGCGGCCACATCCCGTTCGTGCACACGTTCGGGGTCTTCGCCACCCGGCGGCCCTTTGACCAGATCGCCAACGCCATCGCGTACCCGGGGCTGCCCGTGCGCATCATCGGGTTCATGCCCGGTGTCTCCACGCCGGGCGGCCCGAGCCATCAGGCCATCGATGATGTCGCGCTCATGCGGACGCTGCCCAACATGACCGTGGTGGATGTGGCCGACGCGGTCGAGGTCCGCCAGGTCGCCGCGGCCGTGGTGGACGTGCCGGGGCCGGTGTACGTCCGGCTCAAGCGGGGTGAGATCCCGGTCATCTTCGACGAGGATCATGTGCTGCGGCTCGGCCAGGCCGAGGTCCTCATGCCCGGCGCCGATGCGGCCCTGTTCTCCAGCGGCATGATGCTCGCCGCCGCGCTGGCCGCGGCACGGGTGCTCGCCGGGCACGGTGCCCAGGTCTCGGTCATCAATGTTCCGACCATCAAGCCGCTGGACACGGCCACCGTGCTGGGTGCGGCCGCGGGCGCCCGGATCGTGGTCACCGCGGAGAACCACACCATCATCGGCGGCCTCGGATCGGCCGTGGCCGAGACGATGGCCGAGGCCGGGCTGGGCAGGCCGCTGCGCCGGGTCGGCCTGCGTGACACGTTCGCGGAAGGAGCGCTCACCGCCCCGTACCTCTTCGCTAAGTACGGCCTGTCCACCCAGGCGCTCATCGAGACGATCTGGTCGGCGCTCGGCCGCCCCGGTCCCGCCCCGGCCGCCCCGGCCACACCCGCCGAGAGCGGCGAGTACTCGCCCGTCTGACCAGCCACTGCCCAGCAACCCCGTCGAGGAGCACGCATGAACACGAACGCCCGGAGCCTCGGCTGGCTCGGCACGGGCCGGATGGGCGCGGCCATGGCCGGCCGCCTGATCGACGCCGGTGAGCAGGTGTCGGTGTGGAACCGGACGCGGTCCAAGACCGGGCCGCTGGTGGCCAGGGGAGCGCGGGCTGTCGAGCGGATCACCGACCTGGGTGGCTGCGACATCGTCTTCGTGATGGTGTCTGGCCCGGCTGACCTGGAGGAGGTGGTCTGCGGGGAGCACGGGCTGCTCAGCGGGGACCGCCTGCCGGGCACCATCGTGGACTGCTCGACCGTGTCCGCTGCCGCCTCGGTGCGCGTGCGCCAGGCCGCGACCAGCGCGGGCGCAGGCTTCCTCGCGGCCCCGGTCAGCGGCAACGCCCACGTCGTCGCCGAAGGGGGTGCGTGCATCGTCGCGTCCGGCCCGGCCGATGTCTTCGGCGAGGTCAGGCCCTTCCTCGAGGAGATGGCGAAGGTTGCCGTGCACGCGGGTGAGGACGAGCAGAGCCGGCTGGTGAAGCTGTGCGCCAACCTGTATCTCGGGATGATGGTCCAGGCCCTGGTCGAGGTGACGACCCTGGCCGAGAAGGGCGGCACCGACCGGGCCGCGTTCCTGGAGTTCCTCGGTGGCACCGTGCTGGGATCCGACTGGGTCCGTAAGCGCACCGGCGAGCTGGTCAAGCGGGACTGGACCCCGACGTTCACCACCGAGCTGCTGCGCAAGGACTTCGACCTCGGGCTGGACGCGGCCCGGTCCCTGGAGGTGCCGATGCCGGTCGGGGCCACCGTGTACCAGCTCATCCAGTCCGCCATCGGCAGCGGGCTGCGCCACGAGGACTTCCTGTCCCTCTACGACCTGCAGGCCCGTGGGGCGGCGCTGGGGGAGCAGCCCGGACCGTGATGCCCGTCCCCCGGCCCTCCCGGGGCCCGTCCCGCTACCCGCCACGCTGAAGGAATGACCATGTCACTACAGGAATTCGTTCCCGGCCCGCGCTTCGAGGAGTACCGGGAGACGTTCAAGGATTTCTACCGCATGGAACGCCGCGACGACGGGGTCCTGCTCGTCGCCGCGCACACCCTGGGCGGCCCGGTCCAGCTCAGCGTGCAGAACCACCGCTCGCTCGGCCAGATGCTGAGGACGGTCGGCGCGGACCCCGAAAACGAGGTGCTGATCCTCACCGGGTCGGGGGCGGAGTTCATGATGAGCTCCGATCCCGGGGGATTCGCCCTGGAGGAGGCCGACATGGAGTACTGGGCCTATGAGTACGCCTACAAGGACGGGCGGATCAACGTCAGCGCCCTGGTCAACGACCTGGAGATCCCCACCATCGGGCTGCTCAACGGGCCTGGCTTCCACACCGAGATCGTGCTCATGTGCGATATCACCCTCGCCGCCGACGACGCCACCCTGTTCGACCTGCATTACGACATCGGCTCCGTGCCGGCCGACGGCATCCACAACGCGTTCCAGGAACTGCTCGGCGTGAAGCGGGCCGCCTATGCCCTGCTCACCGGCGAGGCGATCAGTGCCCAGCAGGCCCTGGACTGGGGGATGGTCAACGAGGTGATACCCCGCGGCGATCTCATCAGCCGTGCCTACCAGATCGCCGACCACATCATGACCCAGCCCCGCACCACCCGCCGGCTCACCACCCAGATCGTCCGGCGCCCCTGGAAGCAGCGGATCGCTGGCGACCTCGACGGCGGGTTCGGGATCCAGATGTTCGGCCACATCGCCAAGAAGCGGGCCGTGCACGGCGAGCAGCACATCAGGTCGACGGTCGATTACGTGCGCGAGGGCCGCAAGAACAACTTCGACTGACCCGGCCCGGGACGCCTCGGACGTCGTCGCGTCAGCCGACGCGCGCCGCGTACCGCCAGAAGCCCCGCATCCACTCGGGCGGGACCGGGCTGCCGGCGGCCACCTGGGCGGCAGAATAGCCACCGTGCCAGTGGACGGCACGATGTGCGCCGAGGTGCCGGTGCCGCCGGCCCAGCCGTAGCGGCCGGGGACGTTCCACGGACCGAGGCGCGCGATGCGGTGATCAGGGCAGGCTCCGTCCCGCGACTGTCCCGGGGGGCGGCGTCGAGACGATTCCGGGGGATGGCGGAAGACCCAGGTGCGGTAGAGGCCGAAACGCACCAGCGTGGCCGTCAGGTTGGCCGCCACGAGCACGGTGAGCTCTGCGGTGCGCCCTGCCTGGGGGGTGCTGGCGTGCAGGGCGGCCAGGGCGCCGGAGGTGAGCGCGAGGCCGATGCCGAACGCGATCAGGCCGCGCACCTGATGCCGCGCGGCATGCCGCCGGCCCCGGATGCCGAACGTCACCCGCCGGTTGACCGCGGTGTTGGCCACGGCGGTCAGCAGCAGGCTGATGGCGTTGGCGGCCTGCGCGGCCACGGCGCCGCGCAGGAGCAGGTACAGCTGCACATAGGCCACGGTGCTGGCCACGCCGATCAGGACGAAGCTCACCAGCTGGGCGGCGAGACGCCGGCCTGCCCTGCCCGGGCCACCCTCGCGGCCCCCGCCCGTGCCGCCACCCGGCCCGCCGCGGGCGCCGGTCCGCGTACTCACCCGGCGGCTGCGGCTGCGCACCGCGCAGCTCGGGAACCACGATCGTGCCGCGGGCCAGGCCGGTGCCGAGCCGCAGGATGCCGCGCAGGTCGCCCAGGGCCGTGGCGACGAGGTTGACCCGCGAGTCGGGATCGTCGATCCAGTCCACCGGGATCTCGTGGATGCGCAGCCCGGCCCGCTCCGCGAGCACGAGCAGTTCCGTGTCGAAGAACCAGCCCGTGTCCGTGGTGAGCGGCAGCAGCGACTGGGCCGCGTCGGCGCGCACCGCCTTGAACCCGCACTGCGCGTCGGAGAAGCGCGTGCCGAGGGACGCGTGCAGCAGCAGGTTGTAACAGCGGGAGACGATCTCGCGCTTCGGGCCCCGGACCACCCGCGAACCGCGCGCCAGCCGGGTTCCGATCGCCACATCACTGTGCCCCGACACCAGAGGGGCGACCAGCGGCAGCAGCGCGCTCAGGTCGGTGGACAGGTCCACGTCCATGTAGGCGACGACGTCGGCGTCGCTGCCCGACCAGATCGAGCGAAGCGCCCCGCCGCGGCTGGGCCGCTCGATGCGGGCGGCGCGCACCAAAGGGAGTTCGTTCGCCAGGTCCTGGGCGCGGGCCCAGGTGCGATCGGTGCTCCCATTGTCGGCGATGGTGATCCGCGCCGTAAAAGGAAAGCAGTCATCACAATAGGCGCGCAGCCGCCGGACGGCCGGCCCGAGATCACGTTCCTCGTTGCGGACCGGGATCACGATCTCGGCCTGCGCCTTCCACGGGATCGGTGCCGTCCGCGCACCGGGCCCGGTCCGGACTGAGCAGTCGGTGGTATGCATGCTCGCCATGCTGGGCGGCGATGCTTTACCGCTCCTTAACGATCTTTCTGTGGCTCCCATGAAAGGCTACCCGGGCAATTTTGCGCATACTGAGAAGGCAAACTCAGCCAGTGACCAGGTCCTGGCTAGCCGACCGCTCCGGCTCGGCTAGCCGGCCCCCCACAGGCGTTCGTACTGGCTCACGTAGCGGGCGGCCGAGCCAGGCACCGGACTACTCCGCGCCCGGAGATGGCGGCAGGCCGCCGGCATTGGCGTCGGTGTCCGCCCGGCCCTGGAAGACCGAACGTGGAATGGCTGTCTTCCCGTACTACAAGGGGATCCAAAGCTTGGCGACGATGTGTTCGGCGATCGCCAGGGACGCCGTGGCGGCTGGTGACGGGGCGTTGCGGACCGTGGTCACCGGGCCGATCCGGTGAACGCGGAAGTCATCGACTAGTGATCCGTCGGGATCCACCGCCTGGGCGCGCACCCCAGACGGCGCCGGCATCACATCGCCGGGTTCCAGCCAGGGCAGGTAGGTACGGGCCTCGGCCAGGAAGGCCCGCCGCGACACCGAACCGCGCATCTCCTGCAGGCCCGCCCGCCAGTTCTGCCGCGCCAGCCGGCGGAAGGCGGTGGACCGGGCCAGGCGGGTCAGCTGAGCGGCGGATACGTCGCGGCGGCGGTAGCCTTCCCGCGCCAGGGCGAGTACCGCGTTCGGGCCGATGTCGGCCTCGCCATCGATCCGGGGGGTCAAGTGGACGCCGAGAAACGGGTAGGCCGGATCCGGTACCGGGTAGATCAGGTGCCGGACCCGACCGAGCGCGTGCGGGCGCAGCCGGAGGTACTCGCCGCGGAAGGGGATGATCTCCGGGGCGGCCACGTCCCCGGCCCTGGCCGCGAGCAGGTCGGACTGCAGCCCGGCGCAGATGACCAGCCGGGACAGCCGGTGCGCCCCGGTGGGTGTGCTGACCTCCACGCTGTCGCCGCGGCGGTGCACCCCGGTCACCGGCGTGCCCGTCAGCACCTGCCCGCCGAGCCCAGTGACGTCGTACGCGAACGAGCGCGCGATCGCCGGGTAGTCGACGATGGCCGTGGTCGGCGACAGCAGTGCGGCCTCCCCGGTGATCTCCGGTTCCAGCTCACGGATCTCCGCCGTGTCCAGCCAGCGCACGCCAGGGACACCGTTGGCGGCCGCCCGGTGCTCGATCTCCCGCAGCTTCGCGGTCTCGGCCCCGTCCCGGGCGACCACCAGCTTCCCGCGAGCCTCCCAGGGCAGCCGCCGGTCCGCGCAGTACGCGCTGAGCAGTTGGACCCCGCGCCGGCACATCGTCGCCTTGGCCGAGCCGGGCTGGTAGTAGATTCCGGCGTGCACGACCCCGGAATTGTGCCCCGACTGGTGCTGCGCGACGGTGGCTTCCTTTTCGAAGACCAGCACGGGAACGTGCGACTGCGCCAACTGCCGGGCCACGGCCAGGCCGATCAGGCCCGCCCCGACGACGCCGACGGGGTGGCCGGGGCTCGCTTGCGTCATGATGCGAACCGGGCCGCGGCCGTCTTGACCCGGGTGTAGAAGCGGAGCCCGGGCGCGCCCTGCTCCTTGAAGGGAGACCCGGAGTCGCGGAAGCCGCGGAACGGGTGGTGCACATTGCGCCCGGATGCGGGCAGGTCGGCCGTTACCTGCTCCGCCTCGTCGTACCAGGCGACCGGGCGGACCGCCATCACCGGGCCGAACACCTCATCGCACCGCAAGGACTGCCCGGGCTTGACGGAGACGAGCGTCGGCTCCATTGTCCCCGCAGATCTCCTGGTCCTCGTCGGGGCTGCCTCCGGAGATCCCGATACCGCCCAGGATCGCGCCGTCACGCTTGAGGGTGTATCCGCCCTTAGTGGCCCCGATGGGACGCTGGCCGATGCGGCCGACTGGGGTGAAGAAGACAGGATCGGCGTTCTGCCAGTTTTCCAGCATTTCGGTCGGCCGCCGCATGACCGCCGCCGAGTATGCCTTCGACAAGGCGATGTCCGGAGTCATCGGCCGTGCTCCGTCCATCCGCTCGATCAGCATGACGACGCCGCCGTAGTCCACGACCGCGATGCTCAGCGCCTGCCCGAGTTCCAGGGTGCCGTCGGCGAGGATCCGGGCATCCAGGAAGGGCAGCGTCACGTCGACTCCTCTTTACCTGGGCATACTAGTTTTACCTGGGCATACGAGGCCGCTTGGGCCCGCAAGCGGTGCGGTCAGCGTATGGCGGGTGACGCCGGGGGATCAACGGTTCGGCCGCGCGCCCGGCGAACCCTAATGATTCAGTCCCGGACGCCGCCGCCCCGCCGCCCAGCGGACCGCGGCCACCACGATGGCCAGCAGCGTCGCCGCGGTCATCGCGAGGAATCCGCTGGCCATCCACTGGGCGGCGCTGATCGCCAGCGCGGTGTGAGATGAGTCGGCGGCCCGGTCGTGGACCAGCCCGGCCAGGGTCGCCGCGACCAGGTAGGCCAGCGGCGGCACCGGGATCAGCAGGTAGCCGGCCCGCGGGCGCACGGCCAGGGCCCCGGCCGCTGTCCCGGCGAGCAGGAAGATGCCGAGCACGGTGCCTGGCCCCAGGCCCGCCAGCAGCGTGACGAGTAGGCCCGTGGCGGTCCCGCCGATGACGAAGCCGATCCCCATCCGCCCGGGGCGCGTGCCCAGCCAGTGACGTGGGCGCCGCGGCCAGTGGCGCATCCCTGGCCAGTGGCGCGGGCGGCTGAGCCAGTGGCGCATCCCTGGCCAGTGGCGCGGGCGGCTGAGCCAGTAGAGCATCCCTGGCCAGTGGCGCGTGCCCAGCCGGCGGCGCGTGCCCAGCCGGCGGCGCGTGCCCAGCCGGCGGCGCGGGCGGCCCGGCGGCGGCCGCCGGCCGCGGTGCGGCGGGCGGGCCTCCGGACCGCGCCTGCCTGCACCCGTATTACCCCCCGGCCCGCCGTCATACTGCGGGCCGGAATCCGTTTTGTTCCCCGGTCGCTCGAACATCTTTCCCTAAAGGTTTAGCCGACGCTGTTTTAGTGAAGGAAGAGCGGGGGTAACCTTCGCCGCAATGGTAGCAAGCCATCCCCGGGGGGGCGATGTGCAGCAGGGTGTCGTTTCGGCAGGCAGGGAATAACCGGGCCCGGGCCGCCCGGCCGGCCCGGGCGCGCGTTGGGGCGCGGCCGGGGTCGCCGGCCAGGCCGGGCAGGACGGGCCCGCCGCCCGGGCCGACGGCCAGGACCTGGTACTTCGCCTCCTGCGTCCTGGCGGCGCTGGTCCTGCTGGCCAGCGGATTCTCCTATGTGGTCATCCGTGACGTGGGCAGTATCGGCGTCTCGCACGCGATTGCCAGCGGCCCCTCGGCGGGGCCGCAGAACATCCTGCTGATGGGGCTGGAAAGCCGCCGGGACTGGAATGGGAATATCCTGCCCGGGAGCATCCTGGCAAAGCTGCACGCGGGGAATTCCCAAGCGGTGGCAAACGGCACCGGCGGAAATGCGACCAACACGCTAATCCTCATCCACATATTCGCCGGCGGCAAGAAGGCGGTCGGCTTCTCCATCCCGCGTGACGACTGGGTGCATTTCGCCGGCACGGTCGGGCCGCAGCAGGTGGGCAAGATCGACCAGGCCTACGGCGTGAGCATGTACTTCGAGCAGGCGAAGCTCCGGCAGCAGCATCCGTCCATGGGGCAGGACCAGCTCGCGTTCCTCGGCAACGAGGCCGGGCGCCGGGCCGCCGTCGCCACGGTCGAGAAGCTGACGGGGGTGCGCGTCGACCATTTCGCCGAGGTCAACCTGGACGGCTTCTACCAGCTGGCGAAGGTGTTCGGAGGCGTAGAGGTCTGCCTCAACCACGCGGTCCGCGACCCCAAGTCCGGTGCGCACTTCCACGGGGGATACCAGCATCTCGACGCAGCGCAGGCGTTGTCGTTCGTCCGCCAGCGCGACGGCCTGATCAACGGTGACCTGGACCGCACCCACCGTCAGCAGGCGTTCATTGACTCGGTGACGCACCAGCTGCGGACCGAGGGAGTGCTCAGCGACCTCGGAAAGGTGACGGCCCTGCTGTCGGTGGCCAAGCAGTACGTGATCACCGACGCGAGCTGGAACCTGCTCGACTTCGCCACTCAGATGCGGGGCCTGACCAGCGGGAACATCGCCTTCCGCACGCTGCCGATCCAGGGCTTCGCAACCATTGACGGCCAGGACGCGAACGTGGTCGACGTGGCTGGCATCCAGTCCATCATCCATGCGGCTTTCTTCCCGGCGCCCGCCCCGCGGCCCGCCCGGCACCGCGCGGCCGCGCCCATCAAGCCGTCAGGCACCGCCACCACCGTGGACGTGCTCAACGGCGGCCCCTCGACCGGCCTGGCCGGGCAGATCTCGGCGGCATTGGTCAAGGCCGGCTACCGGGCCGGAACCGTGGGCAACACGGCGGCCCGCACGGCCACCTCGGTCAGCTATGGCACGGGCGCATCCGCCAACGCGGCCGCTATCGCCCGGATGTTCGGCGTGACCGCGGCTCCGGTCGCGTCGCTCGGGCCCGGCCGGGTGCAGATCCTGCTCGGGGCCCGGGCCGGGCTGCCCGGCGCTCTGGCCGCAGGCCCGCCGGGCGCCAGCGCGCCCGGCACCGGCGCGACCGTGGCCCCGCCCGCCGGGCCGCAGGGCGGCGCGGTGGTCGCCAAGGATGGCATTCCCTGCGTCAACTGATCCGGCCAGGGTGGCCTGGCCATGATCCGGTCAGAGTGCCGCGGCCGTGAGTCAGGCCCGGTTCCGGTCAGGCCCGGTGCCGGTCACGCCCAGTGCCCGGTGAGGGTGGAGGCGACCTCGTCTGCGTAGGCGTCGAAGGCGGCGGCCATCGCCTCCGGGGTGGGGTCGCCTCCGGCCCGCCAGTCGCGGTTGGCCAGGAACACCAGTGATCTGATCACGGCGGCCAGCACCCGGGGGCGCCGGTCGGAGGCGGGATCGACGCCTTCCCGCCGCGCCAGGACCTCGATGATCTCGTCATCATGGTCGTGCATATAGCGCAGGTAGGCGGCCAGCAGCGCGGGCGTGGAGTCAACCAGCCCCATCACCGACAGGTAAGGCGCCACCTCCCCGGCGCGGCCGGGCAGCTCCCGGAGCGAGATCTGGAACGCCTCGCGGGCTGCGGTGAGCGGGTCCTCCTCGGGCGGCCGGGCCGCCAGCGCCCCGGCGAAGGCCGTCTGGCCGTCCCGGACGAAGGACAGCACCAGGTCTTCCTTGCTGGCGAAGTAGCGGAAGAACGTCCGCTCTGAGACGTCCACCGCGTCGGTGATCTCGCGGACCGCGGTGTGGTCGTAGCCCTTGGCCGCGAAGAGCGCCATGGCCGCCTCGATCAGGGCATCGCGAGTGCGCTGCTTCTTGCGCTGCCGCCGGCCGGTGGCTGGCTCAGCCGGGGCCACGGCAGGTTCACCCCCCGGCAGCGGGTCGGCCGCCTGGGACGTGGGCTGCCGCACGGAAACCTCCACGCTGCTCATCGTACTCCGGCGGCCTGCGTATTGTCAGTTAGTGACATTTGACAACTGCTGACTATTGATCAGCATATTGAGTCCTGACCCGAACCTCTAGGTCATCGCAGTAGCCCACGAACATCCGGCCTTCGGCGGGCAGATGGGCGCGCAAAGCGTCAACCAGGCACGACTTCCCGATCCCCGCCTCACCGTGGACCAGCACGGCCGAGCCGTCCCCGCTGGCCGCCGCCTGCACGGCGTCGGCCAGCGCCGATAGCTCGGCCTCGCGCTCCAGGATCCCCCGCCTCACACGATGAGTTTAGAAGCCTCCGGACCATATTGGCCCTGCGTAAGGGGCTCCTCGGCCACCTTGCCGGCGTTCGCCACATATCGCGGCGCGCGCCGCCAGCTGACCCTGCCGGACGCCAGCCGCCTGGCCCGCCAGCCAAACGGCGAATTGCGGGCAGGGGATATGCCCGTGCGCTGCCGGTATGACCGCGCGTCCCTGACCCGGCGAGCCGTCTCCGCCTCCGTGAGCAAGGCTTTGCGCCGCTCGGATGCCAGCTCGGCCTGGATGTGGTAACTCAACATCTGGAACACTCTCCTCAGTCTTGGCCAGTTCGCGGCGTTGCCGCCTGCTCCCAATCTCAGCCGCAGGAAGGTGGCCAGACATCGGCGGTCATTACCGATTCCAGGGGATTGCGCTGCCGGCTTCGGAATCCCAGTACGGATTCCGCCTGCTGTTTGGTGGTGCGGGAGAGCGGGGGCGATCCATGGAGGACCTGGCGCAGTTCCACGCCTACCTGCGGTCCCAGTCCGCGCCTCCACGCTCACCGCGCCCGGTCAACCTGAACGTGTGGGAGGCCGTGTATTTCCCGGCACGAGTTCGCCACGCTCGCGGCGATGGCGGACACCAGTCCCGCGCCCGGGCCGGCCCGGCCGCGGGGCGGCCATGGTCACCGACGATCGCTACAGCTCCGATCCCGGCCGGGCCGGACGGTTCGTTGCGGAAAGAACGGGCCGGGCCGGATGGCCGCCTGCGCGGGCTCCTGGGCCGCCGCTACGCGCGCTGGCGGGTCAGGCGATCTTGCGGGCTCCCGGGCCCGGCACGGGGACGACGTCGCGCGCGGACTCCAGGATGTGCCCGGCCTCGCAGGCCAGCTGCAACTGCACGGGCTGCCCGCAGTCGCGGTGGCGGAGCAGGACCGGGGGGCCGTCCGTCCCGGCCCCGTACCGGTCCCCCCACTGCATCAGCCCGACCAGCACCGGGTACAGGTCCAGGCCCTTCGCGGTGAGCCGGTACTCGTGCCTGCTCCGCTGGCCACTGTCCTGGTAGGGGACCTTGCGCAGCAGGCCTTCCTCGACCAGGCGGGCCAGCCGGTCGCTCAGCACCTGCCGGGGGATGGCGGTCCGGCGCTGCATGTCGGCGAACCGGCGCACGCCGTTGAACGCCTCGCGCAGCACGAGGAACGTTGACCGCTCCCCGATGATCTCCACGGCCGCGCCGATCGCGCAGTTGGCCGGGTCGTAGTCCATCATTCGGGTCCGTTCCATGATCCCAGGCTAAATCTGGTTGACAGACTCAGCAACCGATGGCCATGCTGGGTCTGTGAATCGAATCCAGGTAGCCAATTCTCCCGCCCGCGCCACCGCCACGATCAGGCGGCCGGACTCCGCGGACCTGGCTGCGCTCACCTGCTTCTTCGCCGGGCTGTCCATGCAGAGCCGCATCCAGAGGTTCTTCGCGCCGGTCTCGCCCACCGCGGCGCTGATCCGCCTGGCCTGCGGCTGGGCGGGTGACGACCGGGCCGACGGCGAGCGCCGGGTCGACGGGAGTGACGCGCGCAGCCGGGCCGGCTACACCGATGCTCTGGTGGCCACGATCGGCGGCGTCATCATCGGGCACGCCATGGCCGCCGATTCCTCCGCCGGCCCGTCCCCGGCCCCGCGCGGCCTGTTCACGGAGATCGGCGTGGTGGTGGCGGACGCGTGGCAGGGGCAGGGAGTGGGCTCGGCCCTAGTCCGCGCCCTGATAAGCCGGGCCCAGGCCCGGGGCGTGACGTCGCTCAGCATGGAGGTCCTGCCCGGGAACCGCGACGTGCTGGCCATGATCGCCGGTCACTGGACTGCGGCGCGCACCCACCGCGCTGTGGACAGTGTGACCATCCAAGCTGGCCTGGTCCCGGATGAGGCTGGCCTGGTCCCGGACCAGCCCGCCCTCACCCACCCGGCCAGCGCAGCCGCCTGAGCGCTACCGCCAGACCGCTACCGGGCTGCCGGGCGCGTAGACCCAGCCTCCGGTGCTCTTCGAGGCATTCGGGTCGGCGGGCAGATGGCGATAGTCGATGTCGAACTGGTACTGGGCGCCTGGTGTGACCCGGTGCCCGGTGGGGCTGGGCGCCTGGACTTTACCCGTGTCGGTGAAGGACCCGTCCACGTAGGTGAACTGGGCCGGGTTGACCAGGAATCCCTGGGCGCCGCCGATGATCACCCAGGCGATGATCACCCCGCCGCTACTGTCGCCCTGCGTGTCGATCATGGCGATGCGGGAGCCCTCCGGCGTGGTGTACCAGGACAGGGCGCTCGGGTCGGTGCTGTCCGTGGACTTCAGGATTTCTTCCGGGGGAGTGATCCCCTTGAGGGCGTCCAGGCGGACGGTGCTCTCGGCCAGCAGGCAGCCGGCCGTGTCGACCTCGTCGATGGTCCCCCCGCCGTGAAAGGCCCTGGCACAGACCGGCTGGCGGGCCGAGAGCCAGGCGCTGGCACTGGCGGTGATGGCGGCCCGCCCGGCCTGCGGCGCGCTCTGGTAGCGGGCCAGCAGGACCGCGTCGATGCGCGCGTCCGCGCTCTCGATCTTCGCCTCGTAGCACTGCTCGATGGCGACCGTGGTCGGCTGGCCGCCGCAGCTGGCGGGGGCGGGCTTGGTCCGGGCCGGGTGACCAGGGTCGAACGGCTCGACGATGGGCGTGAACGCCGCCCCGGACGCCGACACGGCCGGGGAGCCCGCCGCCGCGCTGGCCGTGGCGGAGGCGGGCGAGGAGGTCGCCACGTCGCTCCCGGACGACGTGCTGCACCCAGCCAGGGCACCGATCACGGCGGCACTGATAGCGGCAGCGCCGGTCGCCATGCGGGCGACGCTGGCCGCGCGGCCTGTGGTTCGCCGGCCCGTCGCATGCTGCTGGCCCATCGGGCCACCCCCTGGTTTCCGCTGCCTTTTATAGCTTTGCGGAGGCGACGTTAGCGCGCCCGCGTCGGCCCCATCCCATGATCACGGTCGATGGGGGGCGCTATGTGGCGGCAACTGACCAGGATCATGGACACAACCACGGAGGGCAGACCATGCGCGTGGCACAGGAGAGGGCAGGATGAGCGAGATTCCCGCCGGGAGCCGGTACGTCGCGATGGGCAGCTCGTTCGGGGCCGGGCCGGGCATACCGCCGCGGGCCCCCGGGAGCCCCCGCCGGGCCGGCCGGTCGGCCAGCAACTACGCCCACCTGGTGGCCCGCGACCTCGGGCCCGACTTGCATGACGTGACCTACTCCGGCGCGACCACCGGCGACGTCCTCCGGCCCTCCGCCAGGGGCCAGCCCGCCCAGCTCGACGCGGTCGCGCGCGTCACGCGCCTGGTCACGCTCACCGCGGGCGGCATCGACGTCGGCTACCTGCCCCGGCTCACGCTGGCCAGCCTGCCCTGGCCGCTGCGCATGCTGCCCCGGGCCCGGGCCCAGGTCGCCGGGTTCGGGGATCCCGCCGCCACGGACGAGCGGTTCGCGAGCCTCGGGCGGAATCTCCAGGCGATCGCGCGGGGCGCGGCGGACCGTGCCCCGGACTGCCGGATCCTGTTCGTCGATTATCTGACGATCCTCCCGCCGGACGGCGCCGGCCCGCCGGACGGCGCCGGGCCGGCGCCGCCGCCGCCGGCCGCGATCGCGGACTGGGGCCGGGTCATCGCGGCCCGGCTGGCGGCCACGACGCAGGAGGCTGCGGACGCCAGCGGCGCGGGCTACGTGTCGGCCTCCGCCGCCTCGGCCGGGCACCACGCCTGGTCGGCCGCGCCCTGGACGCGGCGGTTCCACCTCTCGCTGCGCGGCGGGGCGCCGTACCACCCCAACGCGGAAGGGCGCGGGTGCGCCACGTTGGGCTCGTCCTCCTCGTACCAGGTGTCGAACGCGCGGAAGTCCAGCACGACGTACCCGTCCAGGTCGGGATCTGCGGGACAGAAGCCGGCGGCGGGCCGGTCCTGGCCTCCGGCCCGGACCGTCATGACCTGCCCCGGCGTGGTGTGCACCGCGAACGGGACGGTCGGATCGAGCACGGGCCGGTCGGTGACATCCGGGAGCCGCGCCCCGGCTCCCTCCGCCACCCCGGCCGGGGTGGCCGCGGCGACGGGCAGCAGCTCGCCCAGGATGTCGCCGACCGGGACCGCGTAGGACGGCACCACCCGCCTGGGCTCCCAGACCAGCTCCGCACGGGTCGTGTCCACGACCGTGGCACCCCCCTGGACGGCCCTGATCCGCTTGGCGATCGGTTCCCCGCGGAGCTGGTCGAGTCCGTCGCTCAGGAAATCCCGCATCCGTACGCTCATGACCTCATCCTCCCACGAGGGGCCGCTGTGGCCAGGTTTCCTCCGAGCTGGCGTCGGCGCTGGCCCACCGGGCTGCGACCTGGTCGGCGCGCCGCCGGGTGGGTGCGTGCCCGCTGACCGCGGCCAGGAACGTGTCGCAGTCCAGCGCGAACAGGGTGGCCGGCGTAACGGCCGTAACCGTCGCCGTCCGCGGTGTGCGCCGCAGCAGTGCGATCTCGCCCAGGCCGGTGCCCCGGCCGCGCACTCCCCGCGGCCGCCCGTCCACGCAGACCGCCACCTCACCGTCGGCGATGGCGTAGAACCGGTCTGCGTCGTCGCCCTGGTGGATCAGCACCTGGCCGGGGGCCACGTCGACCCGCTCCAGGGCGCCGGCCAGGGTTTCCAGCGCCGGCCCGGGGAGGTCCGCGAAGTGCGGCAGCGAGCGCAGCAGGGCCACCTCGGTCACCGGCACGGCCCGGCCCTGGTCGAGCCGGGGCAGCGTCCGGAGCCCGCAGAGCGCGGTCACCGGGAGCAGGCCGCCGACGGCGACCAGCGCCAGCCGTGCCCCGCCCAGGCCGACGAGCAGCGGGGTGAGCAGGGCGCCCGCCGCCAGTCCGGCCATGGACAGTCCCTCGACGATGCCGAACACCCGCCCGACCAGCTGCGCGGGCACCACCCGCTGCAGCATGGTGTTCGCGGAGACGGCCAGCACCGCCCGGCCCCCGCCGGCCAGCGCGATGAGCACGATCACCAGGCCGAGCGCTCCGGTGAAGGCGGTGAGGATCAGCCCCGCGCTGAGCGTGACCAGGGAGATGGCCAGGGCCGGCGCGAGCCGGCGCCCGAGCAGGTGCGCGGTGAGCAGCCCGGCGGCCACGGCGCCTGCTCCGTACGCGGTGTTCAGGTAGCCGACCCACACCTGGCCCCGGCCGAGGACTGCGATGGCCAGGACCACGAACAGCACGTCGAGCGAGCCGACCACCACGAACTGCGCGGTGAGCAGGCTGACCAGCAGCCGGGGCCTGGGCTGCCCGCCGACCTCCCGGGCTCCTTCCAGCAGCGTGGTGAGCCGGGACGGCGGGCTGGCCCCGTCGCGGCGCGCGATGCCGGCCACCCGGACTGGCGCGACGAGCGCCGCGCTGCCCGCCACCAGCACCGCGCAGACCGCGAACAGCGCCCCGATCTGCCCGAGTCCCAGGAACAGCGACGCGACCAGCGCGGCGACGACCACACCCACGTTCTCGGCCCAGCCGGCCACCACGTTGGCCGCGGTGAGCTGCTGGGCGTCCCGGGCCAGGGCGGGCAGCACGGCGAACTGCGCCGGGCGGGTGGTGGTCATCGCCGTGCTGGCCAGCACGGCCAGCCCGTAGGCCAGCAACGGCGGCCCCCCGGACCACAGGCTCGCCGCGACACCCGCCATCCCGAGGGCCTGCACCACGTAGCCGCCGGCCAGGAGCTGGGTCGGCGACCGCCGGTCCGCGAGGGTGGCCAGCACCGGGGCGAGCAGCATGCCCGGGAACAGCTGCGCGAACGCGACCAGGCCGGAGGCGGTGGCCCCGCCGTGCCCGAACGCGTACACCAGCATGCCGATCCACACGGCGTACTCGCCCACCACGAAAGCCACGAACGCGATGGTCACCCGGGCCATGGCCGGGTCGCGGACCAGCGCGCGGATGACCCGGAAGAACCGCCTCACCAGCCGCCTCCCCCCAGGCTGGTCCGACCGTACCGCCGGGCCGGCGGCCGGCAATCGTGCTAGCCACCCCGGCCGGCGGAGGCGGCCACGAGCCCGGCCACCAGGAATTCTTTCCGCAACGAACCGCTCGCGGCGTGCTGACCCTGGCTGCGTGCCCGCCTGCTCAATACAGTGAGGGCGACATCCTCATGACGGGGTCGGGATCGGGGTGGGGGGTCGGGATCGGGGTGGGGGGTCGGAGCCGGAGTCGGCACGTCCCGGCGGCCGGGTGAGGGGGGCCGGGGATGGAGCATCCGCTGCGGATGGACGCCGAGGCGATGCGGCGCGCCGGGTACGCGACCGTGGACGCCCTGGTGGCCAGGCTCGCCGATCCCGCGGCCGACCCGGTGCTGCGCCGGGCCTCGGCCGCGCAGATGCGTTCCCGGCTGGCCGGGCCGGCGCCCGAGCAGCCGGGGGACTACGCGGCCGTGCTGGAGCGGTTGCTCGCGGACGTGCTGCCGTTCGCCAGCCGGACGGACCACCCCGGGTACTTCGCGTTCGTGCCCAGCTTCACCACGTGGCCGGCCGCGCTGGCCGAGCTGGCTGCGGCCGCGGCCAACCCGTACTGCGGGGCGTGGATGGAGTCGGCCGGCCCGGCGCAGGTTGAGCTCGAGGTCATCGGCTGGTTCCGCACCTGGCTCGGGTTGCCGGATACCGCGGCCGGCGTGCTGGTCACCGGGGGCTCGGCGGCCAATCTCACCGCGCTGCTCGTCGCCCGGGACGCGGCGGGCGGCCCGTCCGGGGACGAGGTCGTGTACGTGTCCGACCAGGCCCATTCCTCCCTGGCCCGGACCGCGCGGGCGATGGGCTTGCGCCACCACCAGGTGCGGGTGCTGCCCTCCGACGGCGGCTGGCGGCTGCGGCCCGGCGCGGTGACCGCCGCGGTGCGCGCCGACCGTGACGCGGGCCGGGCCACCCCGTTCGCCCTGTGCGCCAGCGGCGGGTCCACCAACACCGGCCCGGGTCATGGGCGAGCCCCGGCCGACCAGCGGGCCGGCGTGGTGGCGGCGCTGGACGCTGACCCGCTGCGCGCGGTGCCGCTGCTGTCCCGGGTGCGCGGCGCGACCCTGCGGGCCCTCCGCGCCCGCGCGGCGCGGCTCACCACGGCCGCCGGGCAGGAGGTCATCCGGCGGTGGGATGCGGACCGGTCCTTCTACATCATCATGGCTGGGCAGTTCGACGTGCTCATCGACGGCCGGCGGATCCGCACCCTCGGCCCGGGCGACCACTTCGGGGAACTGGCCGCCCGCGACTGGGGCGGTGGCTACGGCTACACCCGCCTGGCCACCGTGGTCAGTGCCGGGCCCGGTGAGCTGCTGCGGCTCACCAGCGACGACTTCCGGTGGCTCGTGGACACCGAGCCCACTGCCCGGGCCGCGATAGCCCGGGACCTGGCCGACCGGCTCCCCGAGCGCTGACCGCCCGCGCCGCGAGGCGCCGCTAGGCCAGGGCGCTGTCGTCGGTCAGCCGCAGCCACCGGAACCCGTAGCCCGCGAGCGCGAGATCCCCGGCCCGGCCCCGCGTCCCGGCCCCGCCGGCGGCCGGTGAGCTGGTGTCCCCGAGCAGTTGCCGTATCCCTCCCCGGTTCGCGGCATCGCCCAGGTCGTCGGCCAGCCGGACCCGCACTGGCTCGGCGGACAGGTTGTGCAGCGTGACCACGCAGCCGTCCCGCCAGCGGGTTTCGATGGCCAGCACCCGCGGGTCGCCGACCTCCAGCGTGCGCCAGTCGCCCCAGCCGAGCTCCGGGCACTGGCGGCGGACACCGATGGCGCGGGCCACCCAGGAGTACAGCGACCCTGGGTCGTGACGCTGGCCGGCCACGTTCACCGTGCGGTAACCGTACGGGCCGTCGGCCCGGGCCGGGCGGTACGGCTCGGCCGCGGCCGAGAACCCGCCGGCGTGCCGCGACGACCATTGCATCGGGCTGCGGACGGCGAGCCGGCCGGGCAGGGACAGGTCCTCGCCCATGCCGATCTCGTCGCCGTACAGCAGGACGGGCGTGCCGGGCAGCGCCAGGGTGAGGGCCAGCGCCAGCTCGATCCGGCGCCGGTCGTTACCCAGCATGGGGGCCAGCCGCCGCCGGATCCCGCGCCCGTACACCCGGTGCCCCGGCTCGGGCGCGAACGCGTCGAACACCTCGCCCCGCTCGGCCTCGCTGAGCATGCCCAGGTTCAGCTCGTCGTGATGGCGGACGAAGTTGGCGAACTGGGCGTGCACCGGAATCCGCGGCCGCTGGTTCAGCGAGCCGACCAGCGGCCCGGCGTGCCCCCGGGCGTGCGCGAGCCACTGCGCGGCGCAGGTGCGGAAGTCGAAGAGCATCTGGACGCCGTCGCCGTCATCGATGGCGAAGTAGCGCTCCTGTTCCTGCGGGCTGACGTTGGCCTCGCCCAGGAAGATCGCGTCGCCGCGTCGCCGCCCGATGAACTCGACCTGCGACCGCAGGTACGACACCGGCTGCTCGCGGGCCCCGGTGCCGACCGTCTCGATCATGAACGGGAGCGAGTCGACCCGGAAACCCGACACCCCGAGCTCCAGCCAGAAGCCGAGGACCTTGTTCATCTCGTCACGCACGTCCGGATCGGTGATGTTCAGGTCCGGCATGAAGTCGTAGTACCGGTGCATGTACCACTGCCCGGCCTGGTCGTCATAGGTCCACGTGCTGTCCTGCTCACCCGGGAACACCACCTCGCTCGGCTCGGCCTGCTTCTCGTCGCTCCATACGTAGTAGGGCCGGTAGCGGGAGCGGCGGTCGCGGCGGGCCTGCTGGAACCAGGGATGCTGATCGCTGGTGTGGTTCATGACCAGGTCGACCAGGACCCGGATGCCGAGGTTGCCGGCGGTGCGGATCATCTCGACGAAGTCGCCCAGCGTGCCGAACCGGGGGTCGACCGCGTAGTAGTCGGTGATGTCGTACCCGTCGTCGCCCAGCGGTGACGGGTAGAAGGGCATCATCCACAGCGTGCTGACGCCGAGCCCGGACAGGTAGTCCAGCCGCTGGGTCAGGCCCGCGAGGTCCCCGTTTCCGTCCCCGTCGGAGTCCAGCCATGTCGCCACGTCGGCGCAGTAGATGACGGCGTCTTTCCACCACAGGTCGCTGGCAGCCTTGTCAGTCATACGGCCCGGGTTCCCCCGGAGGGCGGTTCGTAACGTCGCGTCGGCGACCGGCAGGATAGGAAGGCCGCGGCGAGGAAGGGATCCTGGCATGAGTCGTGTGGTGGTCATCGGTGCTACCGGGCACGTCGGCACCTACCTGGTGCCCCGGCTGGTGCGGGGCGGTCACGAGGTCGTCGCCCTGAGCCGGGGGCTGCGTGACCCCTACCACCCGGCGCCGGAGTGGGCGCGGGTCACCCGGGTCGCGGTAGACCGGGACGCGGAGGACGCCGCGGGAACCTTCGGCGGCCGGGTCGCGGCGCTCGCCCCCGACGTCGTCGTCGACATGGTGTGCTTCACCGCGGCCTCGGCGCGGCAGCTGGTCGAAGCGCTCCGCCCGTCCCGCCCGCTGCTGCTGCACTGCGGGACGATCTGGGTCCACGGTCCCGCGCTGCGGGTGCCGGTCACCGAGGATGAGCCCCGGACCGCGTACGGCGAGTACGGCACCGGCAAGGCGGAGATCGAGGCGCTGCTGCACCGCGAGACGCTGGCGGGCGGGGTCCCGGCTGTCGTGCTGCACCCGGGTCACATCAGCGGGCCGGGCTGGCCGGTGATCACGCCCGCCGGCAACCTGGATCCGGCCGTCTGGACCAGCCTGGCCACCGGCCAGCCCCTCGCGCTGCCCGATCATGGGCTGGGGGTCCTGCATCACGTGCACGCCGACGACGTGGCGCAGGCCTTCGAGCGGGCGCTGTCGCGGCCCGGGGCCATCGGGGCCAGCTTCCACGTGGTGGCCGGGCAGGCCATGACGCTGCGCGGCCTGGCGGCCGGCGTCGCGGGGTGGTTCGGCCGCGAGCCGGTGCTGGACTTCGTGGACTGGCCGGAGTTCGAGCGCCGGGCCGGTCACGGGCCCGCGGAGGCGACCCGCGAGCACACGATGCGCAGCATTACCGCGAGCATCGACCGGGCCCGCGAGGTGCTCGGCTACGCGCCGCGTTACAGCACCCTGGATGCCCTGCGCGAGGCTCTCGCGTGGCTGGCCGCCCACGGCCAGGTGGACCTCGGGGGCCAGCCCGTTCCCCGCCGATAGCCGCGTTAGATACGGGGTCTAGCAGGTCAGCGTCATGATCCCCGGTAATCTGGCAGCTCATCGCCGCCAGAGTCGCTCACGTTGGGGCCCGAGCTGTCACTCACATCCGTCACGCGAACATCTCACCTGCCCGGCCCCTGCCCCGGCGCGGCCCCGCGCCGGCGGGGCGATACCGCGGCCATGATCGCGCTCCTCGCGGTGCCTGTCCTCGTGTACGGGGTTCCCGCGCTGCTCGGGCACCCCGTCCTGCCCGGCGACGACCTGACCCAGAACTTCCCGCTGCGCGTGCTGGCCGGCCACGAGATCCGCAGCGGCCACCTGCCCCTGTACAACCCGTACATCTGGAGCGGCGCCCCGCTGCTGGGCGGCTGGAACGCCGGTGCGGCGTACCCGTTCACGTTCTTGTTCGCCGTCGCCCCGCCGGTGGCGGCCTGGACCCTGAACATGATCCTGACCTGGGCGATCGCCGGGACCGGGATGTTCGTTTTCTTGCGCGCCTGCCGCCTGGGGTGCGGTGCCGCGGTCCTGAGTGCGCTGTCGTTCGCGTTCGCGGGGGCCATGTCGGCCCAGGTGGCCCACTTCGGGCTGGTGGCGGGCATGAGCTGGGTGCCGGTGCAGCTGCTGTGCGTCCTCCGGCTCACCGGGCCGCGGAGCATGTCGTCCCGGCTGACCTGGACCGGGCGCTGGCCGGGTCGTTCGGCCTGACGATCCTGGCCGGCGAGCCGAGGGCCATCGACGACGCCGGAGTGATCGTCGGCCTCTACGCGGCCTGGCAGATCGCCCGCCTGGGGCGCCGCTTCGGCCCCGCGGCCCTCTCGGTCGCGGCCGGCCTGGCCCTGGGTGCCTGCCTCGGCGCGGTCCAGTGGATCCCCGGCCTGGCCGTGGTCGCCACGTCCCAGCGGGGGGCGAGTTCCGTGGCGCTGTTCAGCTCCGGCTCGCTCCCGCAGCGGTGGCTGCTGCTGATGCTGGTGCCGGATCTGCTGGGTGGCTCCGGCTCGTTCGCCACCGCCTTCTTCGCCAACTACAACCTGGCCGAGGTCACGGGCTACGTCGGCATCCTGCCGCTGGTGGCCGCGTTCGCCCTGCTCGCCCGGGTCCGGCTGCGGCCGCGGCCGCCGGAGTGGCTCGTGTGGCACGGCGTGGCCCTGGCCGGGATCGTGCTGGCCCTCGGGGGCAACACCCCGGTCGGGGACGTGCTCGTCCACGTGCCGCTGTTCGGCGGCCAGCGGCTGCAGAGCCGGAACATCCTCGTCGCGGACCTGGCCCTGGCCGTGCTCCTCGCGTACTGGGCCGACCGCCCGGCCGGGGAGGGCAGCCGGCGGTTCCTCCGGATCCGCGGCCGCCGCGGGCCCGATCTGGAAACGGTTCTCGCCGCCGCGCCGCCGCTCGCCGTGCTCGCCGTCGCCGCCCTCGGCCTGTCCTGGGGCACGGGCCTGCTGCGCTGGCTGAAGGCCGGCCCGGCCGCGACCACCCTCGATGGGGCTCTCAAGCCGTGGCTGGTCCCGTACGTGCTGCTCGGGGCGGGGGCCATCGCGCTCGTGATCGCGGCGCCCGCGCCTGCGGCCGGTGCTGCGCTCACGCTGGCTGGGCGCCTTCGTGGTCGCCGACCTGATCGTGTTCACGCTGCTGGGCGTGGTCGCGGTCGCTCCCGGCCTGGCCGGCCCATCCAGCCGCGAGCAGTGCGCCAGGCCACCGCGGGCCCGCGGCCGACGCCGCGCCCCCGGCCGCGGCGGCGCGTCCCGTCGCGGCCCTCGGGTATCCGGGCCGTTTCGCGATCTACGACCCGGACCAGCTCGACGCGCGCGATCTGTCCCGGCTCGGCGCACCCGACCTCAACGTGATCAGCGGCACGCCGTCGGTCCAGGGGTACACCTCGCTCGTCTCCGGGTTCTACGCGTCGGCCACCGGATCGCACCGGGCCACCGGGGACGGGCAGGACGTGCTCGACCCCCGGGCCGTGCGGGACGGGGTCCTGGACCAGCTCGACACCTCCGTCCTCCTCACCGTGCCGGCCTACCTGGCCACCGGGTCCGCCCGGCATCCGCGGCGGCCCCCGGGCCGGCGGGTACCGGCCGGCGTGACGTCGCCGCGCACCAGCAGGCCACCTGGTACTTCGCCGCGCCCGCTCGACGTGACCCGGCTGGAGGTGCCCGACGCGGACGCCCGGCAGGACGCGGCCGAGGGCACCCAGATCGGGCTGCTGACCGCCGGCGGATCGACACGCTGGTTCACCGCGGCCGCGGCGGGACCCGGCCGCCTGGCCATCAGCCTGACCCGCCCGCTGACGAGCGTCGCCGTGGTCGCCCAGGCCGGGGGCCACGCGGTCCGGCTCGGGCCAGCGTCGGTCGCCGACGCCCGCGGGCGGGTGTTCGTGGCCGACGGGCAGCTCCAGGATGCGCTGGTCCCGCCCCGGTGGGGTACGCGGGCCGCGACGGCTCGTTCGCCGTCTTCGTGAACCACTTCGCCCGGGGCGCGCTCCGCCTCCGGGCGCTCCCCGGCCGGCCCGCCTCCGCTGCCTCGGTCCGCCCGGTGGCCGGCCCGGTCGGCAGCCCGGAGGCGGCGGACGTCTCCTCCTCCCGCGGCGTCCGGGTCATCCGGTCTGTGGCCGCGACGGCCGGGTGGAGCGCCACCTGGCATCCGCGCCACGGCGAGGCGGCCCCGCTGGCCGTGCACCGGGACGGTCTCGTCCAGGCCGTCGACGTGCCGGCCGGGCGGGGCTTGCTGACCTGGAGCTACCGGCCGCCTGGGTTCCGGGCCGGCTTCGCGCTGTCCCGCGGTGCGGCCGCGTTCATCCTCCTGCTGCTGGCCAGCGGGCTGTTCCCGGCGGGTTCGGGACGCGCACGCGAGCCCACCTGGGGCCCCGGGCCGCCCCGCCGGGCCGCCGGGCCGATGGTCAGGAAGGGCTGACCCGCCGTCCAGCCAGTCTTCAGGTCTCCTGCCTACGGTGAGGCGCGAAGCCAGGTCCGGCGACGGACAGGACTCGCGGAACAGGGCCCGGGAAGGACAGGCCGGGCAGGGAGGCTGGGACAGTGCGGGACAGCGGCACGATCTGGTACAGGGGAGCGGGCTACCAGCTCGGTCGGGGAGAGCACGGCTACGCGATCTGGCCCGCGGGCGGGCCGCCGGGGCAGCCCCTGGAGCAGTGGCCGGAGACCCGAGCGGGGTGGTCCGCGGCCTGGTCCCGGTTCAACGCGGTCGAGGCACCCGGCACCATCGTCCATCTCGGCGCGCCTGCGGATCCCGGCTCCGCCGTGCCTGCGGTCCCCGGCTCCGCCATGCCTACGGTGCCGGTCTCCGGGCCGCCCGCGATCCCCGTCTCCGGGCCGCCCGCGTACCAGGGCTCCGGCCCGCCCGTGTACCAGGGCTCCGGCCCGCCGGCGGCTCCCGGCTCCTGGCGGCCGGCCGGTCCCGTCCCGCCGTGGGCCGGTCCCGTCCCGCCCGCGGCCGGCCCCGCCAGGCCCGCCTGGTCGGGGCTCCGTTCGGCCGCGCCGCTCACCGCGGCCATCGCCCTGGTGACCGGCGTCGCGCTCGGGCTGGCCGGGCTCTTCCCCGCCTACCTGTCGGGGTCGAGCCTCACCCAGGAGCCGGCCGAACTGGTGCCGCACGTGATCTACCTGGCGGTCTGGACGGCCAGCGCGCTGCTCATCGCGTCCGGGGGCGCCCGCCAGCGGATGGGTGCGCTGCTCGCGCTGGGGATGAGCATCGTCACGTTCGGCTTCTTCTTCGCGGACCTTGGCACGGTGATCTCCGGCGGCGCGCGCCTGCTCGGCCCCGGGCTGGTGCTGGGGCTCGCCGGGTGGCTGGCCGCCACGGCCGGTTCCGTGCTGGCCTTCCGGCTCCGCTCCGCCGATGCGCCCCGCAAGCTGCCGGGCGGCCAGCTGGGCCCGGTGCTGACCCTGACCGCCGCCGTCATCGCCGCCGTGGGGGCCGCGATCGCGTTCGCCCCGTCCTGGGACAGCTACACGCTGCGCACGGCGGCCGGGCTGACGCACACGCTCACCGCGGGGAACAGCTTCGCGAACCCGGCCCCGGTCATCGTCGGCGACGTCGCGGTCATGGTTACCCTCGTCGCGGTCGTGGCCGCCGCCGCGCTGTGGCGCCCGGCCCGGCTGGGCGCGGTCTTGCTGGCCGGGGCCGTCATTCCGATGGCCGCTCAGGCGATCTCGGCCCTTGTCCAGGTCAGCGAGCCCGTGTCCCCGGCCGGCTTCGGCATCTCCCCGGCGCAGGCCACCCAGGCGGGTCTCACGATCAGCACGGGCCTTACCGCCGCGTTCTGGATCTACTGCGTGTTCGTGGTGGCGCTGCTCATGATCGGCGCCTGGATGGCCTGGCCGCGGCGCCCCGCCAGCCGCTCCTCCGCCTGGGCCGCAGGCGTCCCGTCTCCGGGGACTGCGGCGCCGATGGGCATGCCTCCCCGCGGCGGCCTCGTCTCCGGGCCCGGCGGGCCGCCCGGGGGCCGGCCAGTAGCCGGACACGCGCCGTCCGGTGCCGGCTCAGTAGCTGAGCTCAGCGGGCAGCATGCAGCCCGACACATCCCCGGCGAGACCCGGATCGCCCGGGTCAATGGCCCGGACCGGGGCTCCGGGGCGCAGGTTGAGCCGGGGAAGCTCGGCCCAGATCACGGCCGGGCTCGTGCGTGACCAGAAGTAGTAGGTCAGGTGCGTGAGGTCGATGGCCGATACCCACCAGGTGGGGTACACACCGAAATCCTCGTACGGCGCGCCAGGCGGGCAGGACACCGTCCCCGCGATGCTGACCACCCCGGCCACGGCTTCCGCCGCATCACGCGGCTCGGGCAGGTAGTGCAGGAAGTACGAGGCCCGGGCGAAGCGGTCGATGGACTCGATGCCGCCCGGCACCGGCTGGTCTCCTCCGAAGGGACGGTAGCGACGCAGGTTGGCCCGCTGCTCGGCAAACGGCGGATCGTTGGCCACCACCTGGTACTCGCTGGAGTGGTGGATCCGCAGCCTTCCGCCGTCCGGCTCCACGATGGCCGAGTCACCGCTGGCGTCTTCCAGCGCCAGGTGGCAGCCGAGTTCCTGGCCGCGCACCGGAACGGACACGACGGACATCTCACGCAAGGCCAGCACGGCCTCGGCCCGGTCGCGTGCTGGTCGAGGACCCACTGGGCCCACAGCAGGTTAGGGACGCGCCCGGGCTGCCCGCCGGGGCGAAGCCGGCTGATCCCTGATACAGCGGTGCGCGGCCGGCCGGCGGTTCACCGCGTCGGTCGCCCGGCCCCCCCATGCTCACTCCCACCACGCCGAACCGTGAACGCCAGCTCAGCCCGGGCGCGGCCGTCGCGTGCCCGCGGGCACGGCCCACAGCCGTGGCTCATCGCTGACGGCCCAGTCCATGGTGCGCGAGACGACCTTGGCGGCGGCGTTTCCCGACCAGAAGACCCTGGTGCACATGATCATTCTCCGTAGTAGTCTCACTACTCACAGTAACAGGAGGGTTGACGGTGCCCGGTGGCCGTTCGCGGGGCACCGTGCGTGCCGCGGCGCCCTTGCGGCCCGGGGTACCCGTGCGGCCGGGGCGTCGTGCGGCCCGGGGATCCTGTCCAGCCGCGGCGGGCGAGAGGGCCTTCCCATGACCAGCAGGCGAGTGGATTCCGGGAGACTGCGGGCCAGCAGGCCGGTGCTCCGGGGCGAGCGGTGGCTGGAGCGCCAGGCGGGTGGCCGGCCCGGCAGCCTCATCCTAGGCTGCGTGCTGCGCTACATGGAATCGAGTGAGAACTCCGCCGAGGCCCTGGTCCTCGGCACGTTCTTGTCGGTCGTGCCCGCCTGCTGGCCATCTACGCCCTGTCCGATCTGTCGGCCGGATCAGGGAACGGCATCGCCCAGCATCTGATCTACCGCCTGCACATCCACGCACCCGCCGCCCGGCTGGTCTCCTCAGCGTTCGGGAGCGAGACGAGTAACGCCGCGGCCGCCACGGTCATCGGCCTGGTCGGCTTCCTGATCTTCGGGCTCGGCCTCGGGAAGATCGTCCAGCGCGTCTACGCCCGGGCCTGGCGCATCGAGGTCCGCTCGCTGGCGGACCGGTGGCGCTTCGGGCTCTGGTTCGTAGTCTCCACGATCCTGTTGGGCCTGCAGGTGACCGAGGAGTCGCTGGTCTCATCGGTGGGCTGGGTGCTGACCAGCCCCATCGGCCTCGTGATCCTCGTGTCCTTCTGGCTCTGGACGCCGTGGCTGCTGCTGCACCGCCAGATCAGCCTCCGCCAACTGCTCCCGGGGGCGCTGCTGGCCGCGGTGGTCTACATGCTCGCCGTGACCGCCTCCGAATTCGTGCTCGGCTACTGGATCACCGACAACGGGCGGTTCTTCGGTTCCTTCGGCGTGGTCCTCGCGCTCGTGGCCTGGGCTCAGGTGGTGGCGGGCATCTGGCTGGCGTGCGCGGTCTTCTCGCCGGTCTACGCCGAATGGCAGGAGGGCTGGCGCCGCCGCGGAACCTCGCCTTTCTCCTACCCGCACGCCGCCGGGGCGCGGGCGGCCAGCCGCCTTAGCGGGCGCTCGTGATCAGGTGGGCGTAGACCACGACGTTGTCCAGGTACTGGCGGGTCGTGGTGTCGAAGAGCCCGCCGCAGGTGACCAGGCGGACGCTGGGGAAGCCGACGTTCCCGTACACCTCGGAGGCCGGGAACGCCGACTTGGCGATCTTCTGCACCCCCTTCGTGAGGTGGCCCGCTCCACATGGTGTCCCGCTCCGTGTGCTGACCCGCTCCGGCGATATCCGCTCCCAGGGCACGTGCGTTATCAGGGTAGGAGGGCTGTCCGCCGCCCGGAGGGCAATGCCCGGTCGGGTTCTTACGGACCACGAACGCCGCAGGCCGGGCGGTCGTGAGCTGGCCGGTAAAGTCGTTAGGTGAAGTCAGCGCAGTCTGCGGGCGGTACCGGCCAGCCGGGCGATGGCCAGGCGGGGCAGGCCCACGACGGCCGTCTGGTCGAGGCGCTGAGCCGGGCGCTCCCCGGCGGCCGCATCGTCACCGATCCCGACGTCCTGGCGGCCATGTCCCACGACGAGGCCGAGTGGGCGCCGGCCGAGCGGCCCGCCGCCGGCGTGCGGGCCCGCTCGGAAGCCGAGGTCCAGCGGGTCGTCCGGATCTGCGCCGATATGGGCGCGGCCGTCGTGCCGCGCGGCGCCGGCACCGGCCTGTCCGGCGGCGCCAACGCGGTCGACGGCTGCGTCGTCCTCGACCTGGCCCGGATGAACCAGGTGGTCGAGATCGACCGGGACAACCTGCTCTGCGTCGTGCAGCCGGGCGCGGTCAACAACGACGTGAAGGCGGCCGTGGCCGAGTACGGCCTGTGGTACCCGCCCGACCCGGCCAGCGCGCCCTGGTCCACGATCGGCGGCAACGTCGCCACCAACGCGGGCGGCCTGTGCTGCCTGAAGTACGGCGTGACCCGCGACTACGTGCTCGGCCTGCGGGCGGTGGCCGGCGGCCCCGGGACTGGCGGAGGCGTCGCTTACGGCGACGTGGTGCGGCTCGGCCGGCGCACCACCAAGGGCGTGGCCGGCCTGGACATGGTGGGCCTGTTCGTCGGGTCCGAGGGCACGCTCGGCGTGATCACCGAGGTGACCCTGCGGCTGCGGCCCGCGCTGGCAGGCACGCCGCGGACCGTCGTCGGCGCCTTCCCCGACCTGGTCAGCGCGGGCGAGGCCGTGTCCCAGATCACCCGGTGCGGGCTGGGCCCGTCGGTTCTCGAATTGCTCGACCGGGCCTGCCTGACCGCCGTCGAGGAGTGGAAGCACCTGGGCCTGGAGGCCGACGCGGCGGCGCTGTTGCTGGCCCGGGTGGACACCCAGGGGGATGCCGGTGCGGCCGAGTCGGACGGGCTGGCTGCGGCCATGACCGGTGCGGGCGCGCTGTGGGTCGCCCAGTCCACCGACGACGAGGAAGCCGAGGCCCTGTTCGAGGCGCGGCGGCTGGCCTACCCGGCGTTCGAGCGGCTGGGCCCCGTGCTCACCGAAGACGTCTGCGTCCCGCGGTCCCAGGTTCCCGCCATGCTGGCCCGGATCGAGGCCATCGCGGCCCGCCACGGTGTGCAGATCTCCACCATCGCCCACGCCGGCGACGGGAACCTGCACCCGCTGATCGTCACGCCCGCGGGCGACGACGCCGCGCGGGCCGCGGCCCAGGCCGCGTTCGAGGAGCTCCTCGACGGGGCGATCGCGCTTGGTGGCACGGTGACCGGCGAGCACGGGGTGGGGCTGCTGAAACGGGACGGGATGCGCCGCGAACTCGATCCGGGATCCCTCGCCCTGCAGGACGCGGTGCGCCACGCCCTCGACCCGCGCGAGGTGTTCAACCCCGGTAAAGGCTAGGGGTGTTCGACCCCGGTTCCGGGTAGTCGGCCCGCTCACGCCGCTAGGCTGTGCCCGTGGTCACCTGGCGATCGCTCGCTGTAACGACTAGCCTCCTGGCGGTGCTCGCCGCCGGCTGTTCCGGCTGCTCCGGCGTGCGGGCCCCGGAGGCCGCGCCGGCTGCGGCCCGGACGGCCGCCCAGCCCGGGGTCACCCCACGCCCCTCTGGCTCACCCGGTCAGCCGGGGGCGGCCGGGGCGCCCGGGGCGCCGTCCCGTCCGGGCCCGGTCACGCTGGCCTTCGCCGGTGACGTGCATTTCACCGGCCGGACCGCGCGGCTGCTGCATGACCCTGCGACCGCGTTCGGGCCGATCAGCTCGGTGCTCCGGGCGGCCAGCTTCACGGCGCTGAACTTGGAGACCGCGGTCACGAGCCGGGGCCGGCCGCAGCCGAAGACCTACCACTTCCGCACCACCCCGGTGGCGTTCACCGCGCTCCGCGACGCCGGGGTCGACCTGGTCACGATGGCCAACAACCACGTCCTCGACTACGGCCAGGTCGGGCTCGCGAACACGCTCGCGGCCGCCCGCGCCGCCCGGTTCCCGTACGTCGGAATCGGCACCAGCGCCGGCGCGGCGTGGGCGCCGTACGTGACGACGGTCAACGGCGTGAAGATCGCGGTCGTCGGGGTCTCGCAGGTCGCCGAGCTCGCGTCCTCCTGGGTGGCGACCCGGTCCCGCCCGGGGGAGGCCAATGCGATCAACCTGCCCCGCACGCTCGCGGCCGTCCGGGCCGCCAGGCGGCTCGCCCCGGTCGTCATCGTGTTCATGCACTGGGGTACCGAGGGCCAGGCCTGCCCCGACCCGAACCAGCTGAGCCTGGCCCCGAAGCTGGCGGCGGCAGGGGCCAGCATCATCATCGGGGCCCACGCACACATGCTGCAGGGATCCGGCTGGCTGGGGCACACGTTCGTGGCCTATGGGATGGGCAACTTCCTGTGGTGGGAGCACTCGTACAGCACCGCCACCGGGGTGCTGGAGCTCACGCTGCATCCGCACGCCCCGCTGACCACCCGTTTCATCCCGGCGGTCGTGTCACGGACGGGGCAGCCGGTCGTTCTCCGGGGCGCCCGGGCACGCCGCGCCGCCGCGCACTACGCCAGCTTGCGGGCCTGCACGCAGCTGACCCGCCGGCCCTCCTGACCTGCGGGCCGGGTCCTCGCGCGGCCGGGCTCCCCGTGCGGGCCGGGCCTCTGCCGGGCTGGGCCGGGAGGCGGCGATCGTGGACGGAAATGGCTGCGCGGACGACCATTTCCGTCCACGATCGCGCTGGGCGGCGCTGCGGGGAGCCCCCGCGGGCCGGGCCTCTGCCGGGCTGGGCCGGGAGGCGGCGATCGTGGACGGAAATGGCTGCGCGGACGACCATTTCCGTCCACGATCGCGCTGGGTGGCCCCGCCGGGAGCCCCGCCGGCGGCCCAGCCGGGAGCCCGGCCGGGCCGCCCAGCGGGCGGTTCATGGCTGGCTGAAGAAGGCCCGGATCTCCGGGGCGAGGATGGCGGGCTGGGCGCCGCGGTTGGCCGGCCCGGGATCACCGGAAGCGCCGTGATCGAGGCCCGGGAAGGCAGCCTGCCGGTGATGCGGAAGCGTCCTGGCGAAGGCGTCGAACGCGGGCCCCAGGAAGGCCGGCCGCTTCAGGTCGCCGCCCATCAGCAGCACGTCGGCGGCGACGTCGGCGTACCTGCTGACGGTACCGGCCGTCTCGGCCAGCAGCAGTCCCTCGTACCGCAGGGTCGGCGCGACTTCCCGCATGGTGGCCTCGCCGGGGACGGCCTGGCGGTCCTCCTTCTTCATGGCTGCGCTGGTCATGGCCTCCAGCAGCCGCCGTGGAATGATCTTGAAGGCCGGAGGAGCCAGGTCACAGCCGAACATGCTGGTGATCATGGCCGCGGCCACCTGATCCCGGCCCATCTCCTCATCGAAGCGCGGCACCCAGCCGGTATACCGGTCTTTGTCCGCAGCGGTGAGGATGGCCGGCTCGTACAGGGCGAGCTGGCGGATGTCCCGCCCGACACGGGCTGCCTCCAGGGCGATCAGGCCCCCGATGCTTACCGAGAACACCTTGTCGGCCCCGGCCCCGGCCAGGACGGCCTGAAGGTCCTCGACCTCGGTGCGCAGGCTGTGGCCCGGCCGGTGCGGCCCGGACCGCCCGCGGCCCCGGCGGTCCGGCATGTAGACGGTGAAGGCATTGGCCAGCGCCAGCGCGAGCTGGGTGTGGCTGCGGGCCGACTCGTTGCTGCCGTGCAGGATCACGACCGCCGGGCCCTGGCCGACCCGCAGGTAGCCGATCGTGGTCCCGTCCGCGGACGACACCGAACCGGTGGTCATGGATGCGGTGCTGAACTGAGCTGTCTTACTGGTATTCATCGTCCTGTCCTGGGGTTGACTGGGTCTTCGCGACGCCAGCGCGGTCACCACCGCATCGGGCAGCAGCTCGCCGGGCGCTACCTGCTGCAGCAGCGCCGCGGCCTCGCCCGCGGTGAAGCGCAGGTCGGCCGCACGCAGCTCGGTCAGCTGCCCGCGGGCCCGCAGCCGCGCCAGGGACAACGGCGGGTCACTGCGGCTGGCCAGCACCAGCTCCAGCCCGGGCGGCCGGTGCTCCAGCAGGAACTCCAGCGACGCGTGCACCGGCTGGGCGCCAATCGTGTGATAGTCGTCGAGGACCAGCCGCACGTCATCCGCGCCGGGCTCGGCCAGCTCGTTGATCAGGGCGGTCACCAGCCCGTCGAACGATTGCGGCGCCGGCGGCCCGAGCAGCGGCGCGATCCGCTCGCCGATCCCCGGCCGGACCCGGTCCAGCGCGGCTATCGCATGGCGCCAGAACCGGGCCGGGTCGTTGTCGCCAGTGTCCAGTGACAGCCACGCGGCCAGCTGCGGGCCGTGCTGAGCCCAGTCGGCCAGCAGGACTGTCTTGCCGTACCCGGCCGGGGCGCAGACCAGGACCAGTCCCCGTCCCAGTCCATCGTCGAGCTGCTGCGCCAGCCGGGGCCGGGGCACCACCCCCGGCTGCGGCCGGGGCACGTGCAGCTTGGTCGCCAGCAGCACGTCCTGCGCTGACGGGGCAGCCTGCAGCGCGGGATCAGCGGGCGGCTCAGCCATCGGGAACCTGCACGTTCCGCCTCCCCTGACCCCCCTTACCGCTGCTTTGCCGAACCATGGTAGTGAGCAGACCCGGCTGCGGCCAGGTCCGATCCCCGGACGGGCACCGGGCTGCCCCCTGCGCCGCGGAAGATTCCACCAGGGAGGCACTTTCGGGTGACGCCTGACTGGCCGGTGCCTTCGTAGCGTGATGGGACATCAACGCAGACCACCAAGGAGCGCAATGGCGCCAGAGCACTACGAGATCCGGGTCGAGGGTGTCCTCGGCGAACGCTGGACCGCCTGGTTCGAAGGCCTCCAGATCAGCAGCGAGGACACCCAGACGGTGATCTCCGGGCCACTGGCCGATCAGGCTGCCCTGCACGGGGTCCTGATCAAGATCGGCGACCTCGGGATGCACCTGATCTCGGTGCGCCGGGTGGATCCCGGCGACGCCAGGAAGGAAGCCCAGCCATGAAAGACCTGCTGACCAGTCCGTCGGCAGTGCGGGACGGCCTGCTGCCGTGCCTGCGCGAGGACCCGCAGCTGTGGTTTGCGGAGCGGCCCGCCGATCTGGAACTGGCCAAGGCCTACTGCCAGCCCTGCCCGGCGCGCGGGCTCTGCCTGGAAGGCGCGCTGGCCCGCCGCGAGCCGCACGGGGTCTGGGGCGGCGAGATTTTCGAGCAGGGCACGATCACCGCGCGGAAGGCGCCACGCGGCCGCCCACCTCATAAGTCCGGGAGGACACCATGCATCCAGCCATAACGGAAAAGATGGCCGCCGAGCGGATCAGGGACCTGGTCGCCCGCGGCGACAACGCCCGGCGAGCCCGCCAGAGCCGCCAGGCCCGTCAGGCCCGCCGGGGCAGCCCTGCCGGGCCGATCGGCCCGGCCCGCCCGCCCCGTGAGGTCCGCCGGGCCCCCAGGCGGCGCGGCCCCCGCCGCTAGGCTGGGGGCATGCCTGAGCATGGTGACGCGGCCCCGCGGATCCTGGATCTGCCCATCGGGCTCAGCGCGACGGGAACGCGGGCCGAGTTCGACAGCCTGGGCCGGGTCGAGGTGCCGGCGGACCGGTACTGGGGCGCCCAGACCCAGCGGAGCCTGGAGCACTTCAGTGTCGGCCACGACAAGATGCCGGCCGAGGTCTATCACGCTTACGGCTACGTCAAGAAGGCCGCGGCCCTGGTGAACACCCGGTCGGGCCGGCTGCCGGACTGGATGGGCCAGCTCATCCAGCGGGTCTGCGACGAGATCATCCGCGGGGACCTGGACAGCGAGTTCCCGCTGCACGTGTTCCAGACCGGCTCGGGCACCCACTCCAACATGAACGTGAACGAGGTTATCGCCAACCGCTGCATCCAGCTGGCCGGCGGCACGCTCGGCTCGCAGCAGCCGGTGCACCCCAACGACCACGTCAACATGGCCCAGTCGAGCAACGACACGTTCCCGACCGCGATGCACATCGCCGCGTACACGATGGCCACCGGGCGGACGATCCCCGCGCTGCGGCGGCTGCGGGACGCGATCGCCGCCAACGCGGAGAAGTGGGCCGGCGTCGTCAAGATCGGCCGGACGCACCTCGAGGACGCGACGCCGCTGACCGTCGGCCAGGAGTGGTCCGGGTACGCTGGCGCGCTCGACGACACGATCGTTGAGGTCGAGCATGTCACCCACGGCCTGCTGGAGCTGGCCATGGGCGGGACTGCCGTCGGCACCGGCCTGAACGCGCCGGAAGGTTTCGGCGAGGAGGTCGCCGCCGAGATCGCCGCGATGACCGGCGCCCCCTACGTGACCGCGGCCAACAAGTTCACGGCGCAGGCCACCCTGGACCGGATGGTCCGCGCGCACGGCGGCCTCAAGGCCGCGGCCGTCACCCTGTTCAAGATCGCCAATGACCTGCGCTGGCTGGGATCGGGCCCGCGGGCCGGCCTGGGTGAGCTGATCCTGCCCGCTAACGAGCCGGGCTCGTCGATCATGCCGGGCAAGGTCAACCCGACCCAGGCCGAGGCGATGCTGATGGTCGCCATCCAGGTCATGGCGTCCGACGTGGCCGTGACCATGGGCGGCGCCGAGGGCAACTTCGAGCTGAACGCGTTCCGCCCCATCATCATCGACAACTACCTGCACTCCGCGCTGATCATGGCCGACATGTGCGACCACCTGCGGCAGTTCATGATCGAGGGCACCCAGCTCAACGAGGCCACGCTCACCGCGAACATCGAGCGCTCGGTGATGATGGTGACGGCCCTCTCCCCGGTGATCGGCTACGACCAGGCCTCGGTTATCGCGCACTACGCCATCGACCACGACCTGACCCTCAGGCAGGCGGCACTGGCCAACGGGGTCAGCGGGGAACTCTTCGACCGGGTGGTCGACCCGGTCGCCCTGACCCGCGGCGGCACCGCCGGCGAACCCGGAGCACCCGGCGCGGCCGGAGCACCTGGCGCGGCCGGAGCACCTGGCGCGGCCGGAGCACCTGGCGCGGCCGGAGCACCTGGCGCGGCCGGAGCACCTGGCGCGGCCGGAGCACCTGGCGCGGCCGGGAAATCCTAGAGCCCGGTGAAGGAACACCATCGTGGCTGGCGGTTCCGGACGCCTCTAGGTCCGCAGGCAGAGCTGCAAGCTGGCTGTTCGGCCTCATCGCCGTCGCGCGGCGGTGGCAGGCCACCTCATCCGCCTACTTCAAGCCTGCCCGGTGACGACCCCGCCCCGGCACTGGCGGTCCCCGGCGTCCTGGCGTTCGCTTCGCTGGCCGGGCACCTGAAACCCTTACGTCCCCGCAACGGTCTGTTCGCGGAACGGTCAGTCGCACGGAATCAGGACGTCGCCGGACTGGTACGTGGGGGTTCCGTCCACGACGGTGGCCAGCACCCGGATGTCTGTGATCTGCTCCGGGCCGGCCTCGAGCGGGTTGTCCGCCAGCACCACGAAGTCGGCGAGCTTGCCCGGCTCGAGGGAGCCGATCTCGTCCTCCCGGTGCATCACGGCGGCGGCCTGCGTGGTGTAGAGGGCGAGTGCGTCCCGGGCGGTGAGCCGCTCACCGGGGCCGAGCACCTGCCCGCCGGCCGTGCGGCGGGTCACGGCATCGCGGATGCCGAGCAGGGGAGCGGCGCTGATCACCGGGGCGTCGGAGGATCCGGCGACGGTGAGGCCCGCCCGCCGCCAGGACCCGAACGCGTAGAGCTGGCCAGCTCGCCCGGGGAACGCCGCCGCGAACCCGTCGCCCAGGGCGGACAGGAACCCCGGCTGGCTCACGATCACGATGCCGAGTTCCGCGGCCCGGGCCGTGAGCTCCGGGTACATGGCCCCGGCGTGCTCGATCCGGTGCCGCCGCGGGTTCCGGCCCGGGCCTGATGCGCCGGGGGAGGCGGGCCGCCCCGTGCTGGCCGGGCCCGTGCTGGCCGGGCCCGTGCTGGCCGGGCCCGTGCTGGCTAGGACCGTGGCGTAGGCGTCCAGCACGGTCTCGATGGCCCGGTCCCCCTGGGCGTGCACGGCGACCTGGAACCCGCGCGTGTCGAACTCGCGGACCATGGAGGTCAGCTCATCGCGGGTGAAGAACAGGATGCCCGACCCGTGCGGCGGGACCGGGTAGGTGCCGTGGATGGCTGCGGTGCGGCTGCTCATGCCGCCGTCGGCCCAGATTTTCACGGCCTCGGTGGCGAGCCGGCCGGAGTGGCGGCCCTGCAGACCCTCGCCGAGCAGCCAGTCCACCTGGTCGTGCACGACCAGGCCGTAGATCCGCTGGTGGAGCGCGCCGGCCTGGTCCGCCGCGGCGAACGCGGCGAAGGTGTCACGGCGCAGGTCCGCGTCGCAGGCGGCGGTGATGCCCAGCGCCGCAAGGTGCTGGCCGGCCCGCTCCATGAGGCGGGCCCGCCCGGCAGCGCCCATCCGGGAGATGTCGTCCCGCAGGTTGCGCTCGAACAGCGCGAACATGGGGCCCTCGAACACCACCCCGTCGAGGCGGCCGTCACGGTCGCGGCCGAACGCGCCGCCCGGGGGATCCGGCTGCCCGTCCGCGAACCCGGCCGCGCGGAGCGCCGCGCTGTTGAGCACGCAGGCGTGCAGCGACGTGTGGTACAGCACGGCCGGGCGGTCCGGCACGGCCTGATCCAGGTCGTCCCGGGTGGGATGCCGGCCCTCACGCAGCTGGTACTCCACGTATCCGCTCCCGGTCACCCACGAACCGTCCGGGGTGCGGACGCCCGCCTCGCGCAGCCGGGCCTGGATCGCCGGGATGTCGGGCGCGGCCGGCTGGCTGCAGTCGGCGCCCGCGGCCAGGTAGCCCACGTCGGCGACGTGGCAGTGCGCGTCGATCAGCCCGGGGATCACGGTGGCCCCGCCCAGCCGGGCCACCGCCGCGCCCGGGGGCGCGGCCGCCCGCACCTGCGCGGGGTCGCCGACCACGGCGATCCGGCCGTCCCGGGCCAGCATGGCCCCGGCCGTGCCGCCGCCCGGGCCCATCGTGACGATGAACGCATCCTCAATGACCAGGTCCACCCCGTGACCCTACGCGCCGCGCCCGCCTGGCCGGGAGGGCGCGGCCCGGCACGTTCCGACACCGCGCCCGCCTGGCCGGGAAGGTGCGGCCCGGCACGTCCGGCCGCCGCGTTCACCGTTCCGGCTGGCGGCCATGCCGAGCTCCACTGCCGCCGGGCAACGACGGCGGCCGAGCCATGACCTGCTTGAGGCGAGCTGGCGGCGATGAAACGACGGGCAGAAGGGCCAGGAGCAGGCACTTCACGCCTTCGAGGAAGCGCATGACGAGGCGTTCAAGCAGTTCCGGAAGGATCTGTCGGCCAGGCTTCCGAACATGTGGCGGATGGAGGTCCTGACCAGCAGCGACACTGGCGATGGCCCCCGGATGGTGCTTGGCGGTCGGCGCCTGGACTCGCTGGTAGCCCGCGCGACCGAACGCGGCGAGCTGACTCCGGTGATGGCCCGGCTCGGCCGGGTGGACCTGGAAACTCTCGATGCGCTGATTACCGCGGGCATCGCCTCCAGCCGTGCCGAGGCGATGCGCTGGGCCCTGGCCCGCATCCGTGAACGGCCGGCCTATGCACAGCTGCGCGAGCGGGCCCGGGAGATCGAACGGCTCAAGACCGAGTTCTGAGCGCTACCAGGTCGGCAGGTGGCCACGAGGCGAGGCCTGGTTGCCGGGCGCGGGCTTCGCCGGCCGCGATGGGGCCCAGGTCCCGCTCGGCGGCGAGGTAGGCCCCCTGACCCGGCCTGGCTAGTCCATCAGCACGGTTTTGCGGGCGCGGTCAGCGGCTCGTCGCGAAGTCGGCGGCGCGGACGGGGGGAGATCGTCCTCGCCAACGATTAGGTGGCTGTGGCTGAGTGCGGAGACGCCGCCCACGATCAGGGCCAGGGCCAGGGCCTCGCCGGCCAGGTCCAGCACCCCGGTCTGGATGTGCTCCCCGAACAGGAACAGCCCGAGCAGGCTGGCCGACAGCGGGTCCAGGATGGTGAACCCGGGCTGGGACGCGGCGAGCGGGCCCGCCGCGAGCGCATGCGAAGCCAGCAGCAGGGTCGCCGCCCCCGCCACGACGAGGACATAGAGCGACCAGTTGGACACGATGGCCCCGAGGCCATCGCCCAGGTGGGAGCTGAGCTCCTTGATCACGGCCGCGACGAAGCCCCAGGCGATACCGGTCGCCGCACCGAGCACCGCGGCGCGGCGGGACGGCGCGGCGCCAGGAAGGCGCCCCAGCCCGAAGGCCATGGCCAGGGCCACGAGGACCACGCCGAGGGATGCCATCCCGGCCAGCCACCACAAGGTGCCGGGTGCGTGCAGCCGGCCACCTGACGGGGACGCCTCGAGCAGGAACAGGCCGAGCCCCGCGCACATCGCGATCGCGGCCAGCCAGTCGCGCCGTTTCACCCCGCGTGAGCCGATCACGGCCATGTAGCCGAACACGAAGATCAGCTCCAGCGCCAGGATGGGCTGCACCAGGGCCAGCGCACCGAAGTGCAGGGCGCTGATCTGGAGGATGAAGCCGAGGATCATGCTGACCAGGCCGAGCAGCCAGACTGGCTGGCGGACCAGCCGGAACAGCAGGTAGATGTCGAAGCCCGAGGAGCCGGAATTCCGCGCGCCGAGACGCTGGCAAACCGAGGAGGTCGCGATGCAGAAGCTGGCCGCGAGGGCCAGGACGATCGCCGCTTCCATTCTCACCCCCTGCTCGGCTCGGTCACGGCATACCCGGAGCTTCCTCCGCTACGTACAACCGGTTCGCCTGCCGAATCTTCCCGCCGGCGGCGTGAATCTTGCCGGAGGCGGGGCCGCGCGGCGCGCGCGCAGTTCAGGGGAGGGGTATCACGTCAGAAACTTCCTCGGCCCGGGTCCGGCGGCCCATCCACCAGAAGGACGTCCCGATGCCGCCGCCTCGGCGTGCCCGCCGGATCCGAGGTCTTCCTGCATGGCCACGCCGACCTCCGGGAACGGGACCTGCTGGACCGGGCGGACCTCTCCGCCAGCCCGGCCGCCGTCCTGGCCGCCCGGCAGGCGCTGGAGATGGCGGGCACCGGCGTGGCCCACCTGGCCACCATCGACCTGTACAGCTGCTTCCCCGCCCCCGTGTTCAACATCTGCGACGGGCTGGACCTGGCGCCCGACGATCCGCGCGGGCTCACCCTGACCGGGGGCCTGCCGTTCTTCGGCGGCCCGGGCAACAACTACTCCATGCACGCGATCGCCGAGACCGTGCGGCGGGCCCGCCGCTCGCCCGGCACGTACGGCTTCGTCGGTGCCAACGGCGGCGTGCTCAGCAAGTACTCGGCGGGCGTGTACTGCACCACCCCGGTCGCCTGGACACCGGATCACAGCGCCGGGCTCCAGGCCGAGATCGACAGCTGGCCCGCGCCCGGTCAAGCACAGCATCCTGACGGGTGGGCGACCATCGAGACCTACACCGTGAAGCACAGCCGGGACGGTGCCCGGACCGGAATCGTCATCGGCCGGCTCGACGCCGACGGGCGCCGCTTCGTGGCCCGCGGGGACGATCGCGACCCCGCCCGGGCCGACCTGCTCAGCCTGGCGGCGCAGCCCATCGGCGAGCGGGTTCACGTCCGGCCTTCCGGCTCCGGCAACCTCGTCACCCGCACCCGATGAGCGCCCGTCCGGGCTGATCCAGGCCGCCTCCCGTGGCTGGCCGGAACCGTCGTTGGCCGGAGCCGTGGTTGGCTGGAACCGTGGCGGGCATGGTGAAATCGCCGCCGCCCGCACGCCTTCGCGACCCCGGGTCACCAGGAGCCAGTCATGACCGTGGACCGGATGCTGCCCAGCCGTGAGGCTGCTGATCTGCTGGATCAGGCCCGGCAGCTGGCCGACCGGGAGCTCGCGCCCCGCGTGGCGGAGGCGGAGGCCAGCGAGACTTTCCCCGCTGAGGTCTTCAAGAACCTTGGTGCGGCCGGGCTGCTGGGCCTGCCGTATCCGGAATCGCTGGGCGGCGGCGGGCAGCCGTACGAGGTGTACCTGCAGGTCCTGGAGGAGCTGGCGATGCGGTGGGCCGCGGTCGCGGTCATGGTCAGCGTGCACGGCCTGTCGTCTTTCCCGCTGGCCAGGTTCGGCACCCCGGGGCAGCAGGAGCGGTGGCTGCCCGATCTGCTCGGCGGGGGGATGCTCGGGGCGTACAGCCTGTCCGAGCCTCAGGCGGGCTCGGACGCGGCCGCGCTGGTCTGCCAGGCGGTCCCGGACGCAGGCGGCTACGTGATCACCGGCACCAAGGCGTGGATCACCGGCGGCGGCAACGCCGACTCGTACACGCTGTTCGCCCGCACCGCTCCCGGCAGCCAGGGGGTGTCCTGCTTCCTGGTGCCGGCCGGCGTGGCCGGACTGTCGTTCGGCGCGCCGGAGCGGAAGATGGGGCTGCGGGCGGTGCCGACCACCAGCGCGCACTACGACGGCGTGCGGCTGCCCGCGGACCGGCTGATCGGCGCCGAGGGGCAGGGGCTGCGTATCGCGTTCAGCGCGCTGGACTCCGGGCGGCTGGGGATCGCGGCCGTGGCGACCGGGCTGGCCCAGGCCGCGCTGGACTACGCGACCGGCTACGCGAAACAGCGGCGCACGTTCGGCCAGCGGGTCATCGACCACGAGGGCCTGGCGTTCCTGCTCGCGGACATGGCCGCCGCGGTGGGCTCGGCCCGGGCGACCTACCTGGACGCGGCCCGCCGCCGGGACGCCGGCCGCCCGTACAGCCAGCAGGCCAGCGTGGCCAAGCTGGTCGCCACCGATGCCGCCATGAAGGTGACCGTCGATGCCGTGCAGGTTCTCGGCGACGACGGCTACAGCCAGCAATTCCCGGTGGAGCGGTACCTGCGCGAAGCCAAGATCATGCAGATCTTCGAGGGCACGAACCAGATCCAGCGCCTGGTCATCAGCCGCCACCTGGCCTCGTGAGGACCGCGGCCAGCGGCGCCGCGCTCAGGCGCCCCACTCGGCCAGCACGGCCTTGGTGTCGCCGCCGGGCACCGGGGGAGCCGACGGCGTGTCCGGCTGGGTCCGGGAGAACCGCGGGGCCGGAGCGGCCTGGGGCACCCCGCCCAGATTGATCAGGGTCCCCCGCGCGGTGAGGTGCGGGGCGAGCGGCGCCTCGCCGAACGTCAGCACCGCAGTGACGCACGCGTCGGTGCCCGCGAAGATCTCCGCCCACTCGTCCCGGGTCCGGCTGACGATCACCTCGGTGAAACGGGCCCGCAGCCGGGGCCAGCCGGAACGGTCCATCTGCTCCGGCAGGTCCTCCCCGGCGATCCCCAGCCCGGCCAGGAACTGCGCGTAGAACTGCGGCTCCAGCGCGCCCACCGCGATCCAGCGCCCGTCGGCGCAGGTGTAGGTGTCGTAGAACGGGGCGCCCCCGTCCAGCAGGTTGGCCGAGCGATCATCACTCCAGCCGCCGGTGCCGCGGAACGCCCACACCATCTGGGCCAGCACGCTGACCCCGTCTACCATGGCCGCGTCCACCACCTGCCCGACGCCGGAACGGTGCCGCTCCCACAGCGCGGCCAGCACCCCGGCGACCAGGAACATGGACCCGCCGCCGAAGTCACCGATCAGGTTGAGCGGAACCGCGGGCCGGTCGCCGGGCCCGATCGCGTGCAGCACGCCGGTCAGCGAGATGTAGTTGATGTCGTGGCCAGCCTGCGTGACCATCGGCCCGTCCTGCCCCCACCCGGTCATCCGGCCGTAGACCAGGGCCGGGTTTACCGCGTGGCATTCCCGCGGGCCGACCCCCAGCCGCTCGGCCACCCCCGGGCGGTAGCCTTCCAGGAGCACGTCGGCCCGGGCTACGAGGCGCAGCACCAGGTCCCGGCCGGCGTCGGTCTTCAGGTCGGCGGCCGCGGACCGGCGGCTGCGCAGCATGTAGTCGGTCCGGCCGAAGGCCGGGTCGAACGCGCCCGCGGGGCGCTCCACCCGGACCACATCGGCGCCCAGATCGCCGAGGATCATCGCCGCGTGCGGCACCGGGCCGATCCCCCCGAGTTCGATCACCCGCAGGCCGGTGAGCGGACCAGGCATGCTCAGCCCCTTTCAGCCAGGCTCGTGCGCCACCGGGGGCAGTATGGCATTCCGGGTCACCCAGGCCGGTCCGGAGGCCGCCCGGGCGCTCGTCACAGCAGGCAGAGGCGGCCCCGGATGCCGCTAGGATTCGTGCAGGATGTCCGGGGATATGCCGGCGGACAGCGGTCCGGGCCGACAGCCCGTAGGAGGCCAGGCTGCGTACACGAGCCTCGTCCCGGCCAAAAATGCTCATGGCCGGGCTCAGCATGCTCCTGGTTCTGGCTGGAGTCGGCTGCTCGTCCGCGGCCGAGCAGGGAAACGCGACCCCGGCATGGAAGCTCGCATGGTCTGACAACTTCAACGGCCCGGCCGACTCCGGCGTCAACACCAGGTACTGGGAGTACAACACCGGTCACGGCGTCTTCGGCACCAACGAGGTCGAGACGATGACCAACTCCAAGTACAACGTGCATCTGGACGGGCACGGGAACCTCGACATCATCGTCCTCGGCCACGGCGCGGCCGGGAACCCCAAGGCCGCGTGGACCTCGGGCCGGATCGAGACCCGGGCCGGCCGCTTGTTCAGCGCGCCGCCCGGGGGCGAGATGATGGTGACCGCCTCCATCAAGCAGCCGAACGTCCAGCACGCACTGGGCTACTGGCCCGGCTTCTGGATGCTGGGGCGCACGGCGTGGCCGGGGACCGGGGAAATCGACATCCTCGAGGATGTCAACGGCTACAGCAAAACGTCCGGGACCCTGCACTGCGGCAACCTGACGCAGAAGAACCCGGACGGGACCTTCGGGCCCTGCCATGAGACTAACGGCCTGGGCAGCGGCCTGCGGACCTGCTCAGGATGCCAGCAGTCGTTCCACACCTACTCGATGATCATCGACCGGCGCCACGCCGGCCACGAGGAGGTCCGCTGGTACCTCGACGGGCATCAGTTCTACAGCGTGAGCGAGAGCCGGGTCGGGACGGCCGCCTGGACCGCGGCCATCGACCATGGCCATTCGGTCCTGCTCTCCCTGGCCGTAGGCGGCGCGTTCCCCGACGACCAGTGCCGGTGCGCCACCCCCACCAATCAGACTTCGTCGCAGGGCACCATGGAGGTGCGCTACGTGAGCGTCTACACGAACTGAGGCCGCCGGCCCGGGCGAGGTGTGACAGCCCTGGCCAAAGGACAGCCCTCCAGGGTCAGGGTGCGAGCTGCTGGAGCTTGGCGCCGAGGTTCTGGTACTTCGGGCTGGCATGGACGAAAACGTGGGCTGGCTTCGGCGCCTGCCCCTTGACCCAGATGAAGTAGTCGCCGGGCCCGAACACATCGGTGATGTGGATCTCGGCGGCCAGGTAGTAGTCCTTGCTGGCCGACAGGGCCTTGGCCAGGACCGCGTCGGCGGCCCCGGTGATCTCGTTGTTGTACGCCACCACCTGGAAGTAGCCGGCGTCCACGGCCGCGGTGAAGCCGACCGTGCCGGTCAGCAGCACGCCCTTGCTGTTCGTGTAGTTGATGTAGAACGTCGAGGTGAACTGGCGCGGCTGGGCGTCGGCGTGGCCGAGCAGGTAGTAGATGGGTACCTCGGGCACCTCGACCAGGTAGTGGGCGTGCGGCTTCAGGTACGCGGAGAAGGTCCGCACGAACTGGGTGGAGTTGGGCCACACCTGATACAGATGAGTCGTCTGGACCAGGCCCAGTACGAGGGCCAGACTCCAGACCCCGACGACGATATGCGGCCGCCGGAGGTGATCACCCAGGAGGCGGGCCAGTCCCAGGCCAGCCATGGGCGCCGCGAAGAACAGGCCAAACCCGATGTGCTTCTGGAATGAGATGTCGGTGTGCAGATGCGCCTGGTACGCCGGTGCCAGCAGGGCGGTCCCGGTGAGCAGCAGCCCCAGGCACAGCCGCCGGAAGCGGCCGCCTGCCGGGGCGATCAGTTCATCCGGCTCGGTGCGGATCCGCGACACGTAGGCGACCGTGCCGATCACCGCCAGCACGAAGATCACGCCGCCCCACTCTGCGGATTCCTTCAAGAGGGTGGCTACCGAGGTCACGCCCTGCGCGCGTTGCGTAGTGGTACTCGAGATGGCCGTCATATACGAATGGCCACCCAGACGCAGCGCCCCGTAGAGCAGGCCCGCGACCGCGGTCACGAAAACGGGCGGGTAGAGCAGCACCCTGCGACCGCGCAGCGGCCAGCCCGCCAGCGCGGGCAGCACGGCGACGGTGGGCACGAACAGCAGGCCGGCGTACTTGACCCCGACCGCGAGCGCGGCCACCGGAGCGGCCAGCAAGAAAACGGGCCACCGGAACCCCGCGGTGCGCACCATGATCCACGCCGCGAGGGACAGCAGGAACAGGCAGGTCGCGTCGTAGGTGGCGAAGTTGCCCAGGAAGATCGCCGACTCGCACACCGAGAAGAGCAGCGCCGCGCACAACGCGATCCGCTCGTTGAACAGGCGGCGGGTCATGGAGTAGAGCAGCGCGGTGATCGAGAGCATCTCGGCCAGGCTGAGCATCCGGACCGCGGTGAGCCCGCCCAGCCCGTTGAGGAAGCCGGCCGCCACGGGGTACAGCATGGGGGAGCCGGAGAAGTAGGACGTGTAGCTGCCCTGCAGGGCCGCGCCGTGGAGCAGATGCGCCAGCTCCATGTGGCCGGAGTAGATGTACAGGGCCTCGTCTTCGAAGGCCGTGTTGTGCAGCCGCAGCGTCAGCACCGCTTGCAGGCACAAGATGGCCAGCAGCAGGGCCCGGCTGACCCGCGTGCGCCGCCGGCCGGCGACATCGGCCGGCTCGGCGTCGGGCTCCGCCCGCGCCTCAGCCTGCGCCTCGGCCGGGGGGCCGGGCCGGGCGGGTGGAAGGGCTGCGGGTCCTCCGGGGCCGCCTCGCTGCGGTACGGGGGTCACGGTGGCGGTGTCTGCCGCGGCCGCAACCGGCGTGACCGGCATGACCGCCACGATGCTCTCGCTTCGCGGTTGCGGCAGCGCGATCGTCGTCTCGGTGGCGGGGGTGGTGAGGGTGACACTCGCCGGAGGCTCGTCGAGCCTGATGATGCGGGTCGTGGCCACTTCCGCACCGGGGGAGGGCGTCGCGGACACCGCGCCGTCCGGCCGGGCGCTGTCCGCCGCACCCGGCATTGTGGTTCCAGGAGGCGCGGTATCGGCTGGCCCGGGCTGGCCGGTACCGGGCTGGCCGGTACCGGGCTGGCCGGTGTGAAGCTGGCCGGTGTCAGGCTGGCGGCTAAAAATTTGCGTGATCTCGGATCCGGTGGCCTCCCCGGTCCCCGTACGGATCTCGGCCACCGTGGCGTCGATGGCGCCGAGCGCTTCAGCGGTCATGGCCTCAATGGCCTGCATGGCTTGCGCCGTCTTGACCTCGATGGCGTCGATCGCCTCGACGGTTTCGAGGGCTTCGGCCGCCTCGTCTTCGACGGTCCTGGCCGGCGCTGCAGTGGCCTGCGGCAGCCTGAACTGGAGCGTGACGTCTTGCCCGGTGGTGTCCCGCGCAGTACTGGGCTGAGCCGGACCGGGGTGCGCCAGTGCGCCCAGCAGGGCGGCCTTCAGGTCCACGAGGCTGAGCGTGGTGATCGTTTCCGATTCCGGCCGGATCCTCGTCGGCTGCGTGGCACCGTCCGGTCCCATCGCCCCGGCCGTGGCACTGCCGGCAGCAGTAACCCTCGCTCCCGCCGACCCGTCTTCAGCGCCTGAACTGGTCTCAGCCTCTGAACCTGCCTCAGCCTCTGAACCTGCATCAGGTGCGGCCTGGGTGTCGGTGCCGGACTTGGCTGCCCCGGGGAGCCCGGTCCCGGCGTCAGTGCCGGGTCTCTCCGCGGCCGCGGCGAGAGCCGAGGGGTCGGCTTCATCCGCAGCGTCGCCGTCCGGCCCGGCATGGCCTTGGGCCCTGGCGTCGGGCTGGGCTGCGGGACCGGTGACGACCACCGTCGTGGTGCCAGCGCCAGCGCCAGTGCCGGCTTCGGCCTTGCTCGCAGCAACGGCCTGGCTGTCGGTGCCACCCGCGCCGTCGGTGCCACTCTCGCCGTCGGCGCCACCCGTGCCGTCGTTCTGGCTCCTGGCCCCGGGGTCAGTCTCCGGCGCCCGGCCCGGACCGGTGGCTGGCGGTTCCCCGGTCTCCGGTTCCGTGACGGTCGGCTCACCCGCCTGTGCCGGGACGGTGATCGACTTCAGGAACCGCGCCAGGCTCTCCGGGGACGCCTTCTCTACGGACGGGCGGTGGTGCAGCCAGACCGGCAGGACGACCGTCTCGGCGTCGGTGAGGACGTCGGGCCGCTCGTCACCGGACGGCCCGAACACGGAACGACTCGACCGCTTCCGCACGGGTGCTGCCGGAGCGCCGGCGTCGCCGCGTGCGGGCCGTCCGCGGCCCCGTGACCAGCTACGACGCGCCTTGGCCGGCTCGTCTTCCTCGGTGCCCTTCACCTAATCGCGCGCATCCTGAACCGGCTGGAGTAGCACCCGCCCCGCGACGACGAGCTCGAACAGGCCGAGGCCGAACAAGACGATGAAGTTGTATGGGTTCATCGTCAGCATCCGCCAGAACGCGAGGCCGGTCCAGAGCAGCGAGCTGCCCACGCTCCACAGGAGGAAGCAGGTCCAGAAGCGCCGGTTTCCCTCCTGCTTCTTCTTGTCGCCACCCGAGGGCTTCCAGCCCAGGCGCTTACCGCGGAGAGCATCCCAGTACGCGAAGAAATGAGCCCAGCCGGAGATCAGCTTGACGGCCCACGCCTCCAGGCGGTACGGGGCGTGATGCCACGCCGGGATAATCACCGCGGCGTATAGCACCACCGGCACCATGAAAATCATGTTCTTGAATTCGAGGACGTTCGGCACGAGCGCAAGGATCGCGATGGTCAGCGCAGGCACCACGAACGTGAACAGAGCCGTGTAGATGTAGTAGATGAACCCGGAGATGTAACACAGTCGCGTATAGAGCGGGAGCTTCGCACCCCAAAACATCTTGCCGAAGAGCAGTCCGACTGTTCCTGAGCACCAGCGGTACTGCTGGTTCAGGAACGCCGGGACGTTATCCGGGCAGTTGCCAGTTGAAAGCGCGACCGGCAGGTAGCGGAGTGACCAGCCCATGCGGTTGAGGTCGAACCCCGTGAGCACGTCCTCGGAGTGCTCCGCCAGCGTCATGCCGAGGTTCTGCTTGAGCGCGGCCCGCCGGTAGACGGCGCAGCTCCCCACGCAGATGGCCCCGCCCTTGCGTGAGCGTGCCGTCTGGATCGAGCGGTAAAACAGCTCCTGAACTGCGCCGGCGCCACGTTCCACCCAGGACTGGTCGTTGGTGATGCGGAAGAACTGGGGCGTTTGCACGATCCCGATGGTCGGGTCCGTCTCCATGTACGGGAGAGCCTCGTTCAGCAGGTCGTGGCGGGGGGCGAAGTCGGCGTCCAGCAGCAGGATGTAGTCGCCGTAGGAGACCTGGAAACCGAACCAGAGGTTGCCGGACTTCTTGAACCAGCCGCGGTTCGGGCGCCGGGCGTAGGCGAAACCGAACTCGCGGGCCAATGCCTTCAGCTCGGGGCTGGCCGAGTCGTCCAGCACATAGGCCGTGACCGTTCCCTGATAGTGGCGGCTCATTTCGGCCACGTACTTCCAGGTATTGCGGACCACGTCCACGGGTTCGCCGCAGACCGGAAGAAAAACGTCCACCGACGGATAGGTCTCCGGCCGCCATCCGTTAACCAGTTGCTGATGCTCGCCGAAATCGAAGTCGCGGGCCAGCCCGTCCGTGATCATCGGCAGCGCCAGGAATAGGGCCCCCATTACCACGAATGGCACGTAGAACCAAAACCAGTGGTACTCCATCATCAGCCGCGTCTGGCTGAACAGCAACAGCGGGAAGCTGGCGACCGAGGCGAGCGTGAGAATCCAGGCGCCGCGCTTGACGTAGCGGTACTTCTCGTCGTCCCGCGGCGGCACGGGCAGGACCGGGCCCGTGGCCGGAGGGGCCGGCGTGGCGGGCTGGACGGCCGGCGCGGGGACCGGCTCGGGACTTCCCGCCGGTGCTCTCCGGGACCGGGGAATCGTGATGCCGCCCGGGGTGGGAGCGCCGGTTGCGGTGGACGCGGCGGGCGCGGCCACGTCTGCTGGTGTCTTTCCAGCAGGCGCCACCGATGTCAGGCCGCCCGGCGCCTGCACCTTGGATGCCAGCGTGTCGCTGGCCGGCGCTTCTGGTGCCGGGGTCTGGGACGGGAGGGCCGTCGGTGCCAGCACCACGGTCGGCTGGCGCCCGGGCCGGCTTCGCGCCGTCAGCCGCCGGCGTGGCGGGAGGGTCGCGGGCTCCATCATCAGCGGGAGGGTCGCGGACTCCATGATCAGCGGTCTGGTATCGAACGAGTTACTGGCCGACGGCGCAGGGTTAGCGGTGAGGTCGCCATCCCGCGGCGCGGGTGCTGGAAGTTGCGCGGCCGGGAGTTCATCCCGCACGGGCTGTCCGGGGCCGTGCGGCCCGTCGATGACATCCGTCACCAGTCCCCCTCACCTCGTGCCAACGCCTTCGGGCGCGGACAAGTCATGAGTTAAGCGGGGTATGACCACAATACGCGATTGTCGAGATATCCGGGGAAACATTGAGCGGTCAACAGCAGCACTTAACCTAGAATTAACGCATTGCCCCGGAGCTTCCCTACTCTTCCCACCGCTTTGCCCACTCTCGCCACGCGTGCCCGCTCGTGACCATGCCGACGCTGTAGTCAGCCCATCCTCTGACGTCGCCGGCTTGCGTAGCTTATCAGAGTATGGCTTCCTGAATGCGAATAAGTCTGGCACTCTATGTTCAGCGCAGTGAATGCCAGGAGCCCGATCCCACCCCGCGCGGGCCAGTGGCACCGGGGGCATGCGCCGCCTGGTGCGGACTTAGTCGGAGGTCATGGGGTGGAGACGGTCGGGGAGATCATCAACTGCATGCGGGCGGTCGCGCCCGCCAGGCAATCGGCCCTTGACCAGGCAGTTCTCGCGCGCCTGGGAGACCTCACCCGGGCGCTCATCGCGGCCAAGGAGGGCGCCGCGGCGGAGCACGGCCGGTTCCTGGGCATTGCCCAGCGCGGGCTCTGCCTGCCCGAAGCGCAGGTGTCCGACTGGCTGTCCGGCACCACGATCATGGTCACCGGCGGGACGGGATGCATCGGCTCCACCCTGATGGCCCAGGTGGCGAAACGTGACCCGGCCCGCCTGGTCAGCGTGAGCCGCGGGAACAGTGATGCGTGGCCGGGGCAGCCCGGCGCCGAGTACCGGCAGGCCGACGTCCGGGATCGCGGCGCCCTGGAGGCGCTCATCCGCGAGATAGGGCCCGACGTGATCTTTCACGTGGCCGCGCAGCGGGAGCCCGCCCGGGCCGAGGTCGAGGTGCACCGCACCGTGTCCACCAACGTGCTGGGCACCCGCAACGTGCTGGAGGCGGCCGAGGCGGCGGGGGTATCCCAGGTGGTCTGCGCCTCTACCGGGAAGGCGCTGCGTCCCTACTCACCCGACATCTACACCGCATCAAAGCGGGCGGCCGAGTGGGTCGCGTCGAGCGTGGCCGGCCGCGGTGAACTGCTGTGCTCCGCGGCCCGGTTCACGCATGTCCTCGACAACTCGGTCATCTACCGCCGGCTGCAAGGCTGGGCCGAGGACGGCGTGAACCGGCTGCATGGTGCCGGCCAACCGCAGAGGGCCGGCCAACCGCAGAGTGTTATCCGGCTGCACAGCGCCACCATCGCGTTCTACGTGCAGTCAGCGCTGGAGTCCGCGCAGTTGCTGCTGCTGGCGGGCCTCGGCGCGCAGCGCGGTGAGTTCCGGGTGCACGCCATCACCGATCTCGGCTGGCCGGTCAGCCTCCTGGACGTCGCCCTCGGCGTGCTCATCAGCACGGGCTCGCCGACGCCGATCTACTTCAGCGGCTACGACCCGGGCTACGAGGAGGTCCCGTTTCCCGGGCTGTACGATCCGATGACCGCGGGGGACGTGAGCCCGCTGATGAATGCGTTCGAGGCCGCGGTCGGCACCTCCGCGCCGTGTCCCATGGTGGACGCGTTCCGGCTGGAGATGGCGGCCAATCCCCGGCCGGCCAAGCTGCTCGCGGCGCTCGGCGAGATCTGTGACCGCACCACCGACCCGGACGTGGTGCGCGGCGGGCTGAACGAGATGTCCTGGGCGCTGCTCGACGCCACACTGCACGCGGTGCCCCGCCGGGTGCTGGCCCGCGCGGCGACCCTGTCCGACCCGCATCAGGGTGTCATGGGCGCGGACCACCGGCGGGTGCTGGAAGCGATCAGGGACAGCGCCGGGCTCACGGCCAGCACCTGAGCAGGACGCGCCCGGGCCCGCATCCCGCCGGGGCGGTGTGCGGGGCCGGTGCTGCTACAGGGTGCCCTGGGCCGGGGTCCCAGCCGGGTGCGGCTGGAGGATCTGGACGTCCAGCCCGCCTTCCAGGCGCCCGCTGAGTGCCTGGTTGAGCTCGGCGAGAGCGGCGCCGCGGGAGTGCCCGGCGAGCGCCGCCGCGCTGGCCCACTTCTCGATAATGACCAGCCGGTCGTCCCTTTCGTGCAGGGCGTACAGGAGGCAGCCGTCATCGTGGGCGTGCACGTCGGCGATGACCTTCTCCAGGGCCGCGATGACCTCGGCCCGGTGCTCCGGCAGGGGGCGGATGGTGGCGACGACGACGACAGCGGTCACGACTGGTGATCCTTTCCTGGGCGGGCATCCGGCCGCGGCGCGGCCGGGGCTTTACCGAGCGGCCGCCAGGCCACGACAGGCAGCAGCGGGCTGAGCAGCTTTTCCGTCAGCACGCCGCGGTAGACGCCCGCACCGTAGGCCGCCTCGTCGGCCAGGTAGGCGAGCGAGAACGGCGCGGCGCGCAGCGGGGGCCGGATCCGCCGCCACTCCGCGATGGGTGGCCCGGCCAGCAGCGACGCCACGGCCAGCCGGCGGCCCAGCCGGGTCCTGGCGGTCCGGCCAGCAGGCCGGGCCAGGCTGGCCGCCGCGACCGGCAGCGCGTACTGGATCGTCCAGCGGCCGGCGCCGAGCCATGTCTGCGTCACTGAATCGGCCATCGGGCGGAGCACGCCCCTGGGCGGCACGTCCCAGCCGTGCAGCAGCCGGATCAGCTGGCCAGTCCCGGCCCCGTAGGCGGCGAGTGCGGCCACCGGCCGGCGGCCGAGCAGCGCCGCGACGGCCACGGCCGGCCAGGCCTGCAGGACCAGCGGAGGCACCTGCCCCGGGTGCCGGCGCGCAAGCGGAGCTGCCGAACATCCATAACGGAACCTTCGCCCCAGCACCCGGGTCCAGTTTCCAGGTTCCGCGTGGCTGACCGACGCGGCGGGGTCGTAGCGGACCCGCCAGCCGGCTGCCGCGAGCCGCCAGACGAGGTCCACGTCCTCGCCGTAGCGCAGGCCGGCGTCGAAGGGACCCGTCCCGGGGGGAACGGCGTCCGGGCGATCAGCACCCGCGAGATCAGCACGAGCGAGATCAGCACGGGGGAGACCGGCACCGGGCGCGGCGGCGGCCAGCGCGGACCGGCGGACCAGCAGGGCCGCGGTCGGCACGTAAGACAGCCGGGTGAGCGGCAGCACCCGGCCCTCCTGCGGTCCCATGTCGAGCGGCGCGCGGGCCGCCAGATAGCGGCCCGCCGAGCCGGGCCCGGTGATGGGCCGGACCCGCGGGGCCACGGCCGCGACCAGCGGGTCCGCGAAATGGGCGGCCAGCGAGGTGATCCACTCCGGCCCGGCCTCGCAGTCACTGTCCACGAACGCCACCAGCCCCGTCGATACCTGGGCCAGCCCGTCGTTGCGGGCCGGGCCTGGGCCGCCGGAGCGAGGCCGGCGGACCAGGGTCGCGCCGTGCCTGCGGCACAGGTCCGCGATCTCGCCGGCCTGGCGTGACCCGTCGTCCACCACGACCACCGGGTAGCGCCGGCCCAGGGCGGCCAGGCAGCGGTCCAGGTGACCGGCCCGGTCGCGGGCCGGGATCACCACCGTGACGTCGGGCTCTGCTAGCCCGGGGGGACGACCCCCCGCTCCCCCCCGAGAGTCGCCGGCTCGGCGAGAACCCGCCTCCGGCGGGCCTCCCCTCGCCGGCGAGGCCAGCCCGGGGGGACGACCCCCCGGGCTGGCAGGCGGCCGGGGGTGAGCCATCCCCGTGTCGGTGAGCCGCCGGGCCAGCTTGCCCGCGGCGGGGGAGCGCACCGGCCCGCCGCGCAGCTCGGCCAGGGCGCGCTGGCCTGCCGCGTTGAGCCGGAGCAGCCGCGGCGGTGACCCGCCGAACAGCACGTCTGCCCCCACGAACTGGGTCTGCGGGTCGAACACGATGCTGAAGCCAGCCGGCAGCGGCGCGGGTCCGGGGTTCGGGCCGGCCTCAGGACGGACCATGGGGCGGGTCACAGGGCCAGCTGGAAGGTCACAGGGCCAGCCCTCCGTCCACCGGGACCACCGCGCCGGTCATCCCGCTGCTGGCCTCCCCGGCAAGCCAGTCCAGCGCCGCGGCGACCTCCTCCGGGGCCAGCAGCCGGTCCAGGGGCTGCTGGGCGGCGAACGCGCCGGGGCCGGGCAGCCCGTACAGCCGCGCGCTCTCCGCGAGGATCGGCGTGTCCGTGGAGCCCGGGCTCACCGCGTTCGCGGTCACGCCAGTGCCGCGCAGCTCGGTAGCCAGAGCACGGATCAGCCCGGCCACGCCGGCCTTGGCCGCGCAGTAGGCCGCCAGCATGGGCAGCCCCCGGGTCGCTGCGGCCGACGCGACGGCCAGGAACCGGCCGTGCCGCGGCTGGGCAGGCGCAGCAGCGCCGGGATGGCCGCGCGGGCCAGCACCAGCACCCCGCCGAGGTCAGTGCTCAGGACGGCCTCCTCCTGCCCGGCGGGCATCTCCCACAGTGGTACGCCGCCCGCGATCACGCCGGCCACGGCCAGCGCGGCGTCCAGGCCGCCCCACCGGCGCTCGGCCTCGGCCACGGCGGCAGCCATGGCCTCGTGGTCGCGGGTGTCAGCGGCGAGTCCGTGTGCTTGCCCCGGGCCGTCCGCGGCCTGGGCCACCACGGCGTCCAGGTCGGCCCGGGTGCCCAGCCGGTAAGGGAGCGCCGGGTCGTCCGCGCAGCGGTCGACGGCCAGCACGGACCAGCCCCCGGCGGTGAGCGCGCGCACGGTGGCGGCGCCGATGCCGCGGGCGGCACCAGTGACCAGCGCGACCCGGTTCGCGTCCGGGGCCGGGCTGGTCATGGTGAGTCCGCCGTTCGCTCCCCGGGCCGGTCCGTCCGCCCCGTCCGCCCGCTCCCGGGGTACCAGGCCTCAACCGCGGCGGCCAGGTCGGCAGCCAGGCGGTCCAGCAGCCGCGAGCCCTCGGCCGCCGTGGCGCCTGCCGGGTCGCCGAGCACCCCGTTGTGGCTGACCGCCCGTACCCCGCCGGCCAGCAGGGCCGGCATCAGCCCGCGCAGCGGAGCCGTGTTCCCGGCCTCGGCCAGGCCGGCCCGGACCCGGCCCGGGGTGAGGGCCAGCTGCAGCGCGGTCTCGGTGCGCCCGGCGTGGGCGTCCGGCGCGGGCAGGTCGGGGCCGGACGGCGGCGCGGGCATCCACAGCAGCACGTCGCGCGATTCAGCGCGGAGCCGGGCGACCGCCTGCCGCGCCGGGGTGGCGTTCCCGCCGTGCGCGCACACGAACAGCAGGTGGCCGAAGGTCTCGGCGGCCGAGCGGCCCAGTTCGGTCAGCACGAGCTCCACCGCGGCCTGGCCGATCGACAGCGTCCCCGCGAACCCGGCGTGTTCACCGCTGGAGCCGTAGCTGACCGGCGGGGCGACCACCACGCCGGGCCGCCGGGCGGCGAGCCGCACGGCGAGCGCGACCGCGATGTCGGTATCGGTGGCCAGGGGCAGGTGCGGCCCGTGCTGCTCGGTGGAGCCGACCGGCACGGCCAGCAGCGCACCCGTGGCGGCCAGGCGGGCCGCCTCGGGCCAGGTGAGATCGGCGAGCAGAGTCATCTGCGCCTCACCCTAGTGCTGGCGGTGCTGATGGTGCTGGCTGCCTTACTGGTGTTGTTCGCGTTCCCGGTGCTGGCCGCGTTCCCGGTGCTGGCCGCGTTCATAGGGCGGCCCCGGCCCGCTCGCCCTCGATCACCGTGGCGTGGGCCCGGCGCGGGGCCGGCGGGAAGGCGGCTCTTCGCGTTCCAGGGCGCCGGCGTCAAGAGCGCCGATCTCGAGAGCCCGGCGGCGGCCCTCCAGCACGGCCTCCGCGGCGGTGCGCGGGGCCACGTGCCGGGGCGAGAAGGCACGCCCCGCACCCAGGTTGGTCTCGTGCGGGCCGAACATGACCCGGGATGGCGCGGCGTCCGGCCAGCGTGACCGGGCCGGCGAGCCGCGCGAATCCCCCCGTCATCTCAGCGCGGGCCACCCGCCGCGAAGCCGGCCAGCGGGTTGACGTCGCAGGCCCGGTCCGGTGGCGCGGGCACCGGGCGGCGCCCGATCGTCACCGGGACCGGCTGGGGAGCCTGCCCGCGCACCGGCCCGCGGTGCGAGTGATCCGGGCCGGGCCGGGGGAGCGCGGCCCGGCCCGGCCCGGCCAGCGCCTGCTCCCCGAAGCCGCGGACGCACTCCGGGTCCGGGCCGTCCAGCGGCAGCCCGGTGAAGAACTTCGCGGCCATGCAGCCGCCCCGGCACGAGTCGTAGAACTGGCACGAGCCGCAGGCGCCGCCCGCGGAGGGCCCGCGCAGCTCGGCGAACAGCGCGGAGTCCCGCCAGACCGCCTCGAAGCCGCCGCCGGCCCGGACGTTCCCGGCCAGGAAGTTCTCGTGGATCGCGAACGGGCACGCGTACACGTCACCGACCGGGTCGATGAGGCACACCACCCGGCCGGCGCCGCACATGTTCAGGCCCGGCAGCGCCTCGCCGTAGGCGGCGAGGTGGAAGAACGAGTCACCGGTCAGCACCTGCTCGCCGTGCGCGCACAGCCAGTCGTACAGCTCGCGCTGCTGCCCGGCCGTGGGGTGCAGGGCGTCCCAGACGTCCGCCCCCCGGCCCGACGGACGCAGCCGGGTCAGCCGCAGCTGGGCGCCGAAGCGGTCGGCCAGCGCCTTGAACTCGTCGAGCTGCCCGGCGTTCTGCCGGGTCACCACCACGGAGATCTTGAAGCCCCGGAACCCGGCCGCGGCCAGGTGCTCCATGGCCCGGATGGCCATGGCGTACGAGCCCTGGCCCGCGCACCGCGTCGTTGACCCCGGCGGTCGCGCCGTCCAGCGAGATCTGCACGTCCACGTAGTCGCTGGCGGCCAGCCTGCCGGCCGCGGCCCCGTCGATGCGCACGCCGCGCGGGCTGAGGGATGCTCGCCCAGCGACCGCACCACGGCCAGCATGGTCTGGTTCTTCAGGAACGACAGCCGCCGGGTACCGAAGTGGTAGAGCAGCGCGCCGAACGGTTCCGGGCGGACCGCCACCCGCTCGTCCAGCCGCCAGGGCCGGTCCAGGTCGAACCGGCCGCCCGGGTTCACCACCGCGCTCCCGGCCCGGTCAGTAGACACCGCACATGCCGTCGATGGACACCTCTTCGACGAGGAGTTCCTCGGCGACCAGGCTCTCCTCGGCGGCCGGGCTGGACTCTCCGGCTGCGCGGTATTGTGCGGCTGCGCGGTACTGCTCGGCTGCGCGGTGTTCTGCCGGCGTGGTCGCGGTCTGTTCGCTCATGCCTGCCTCCGGATCCGTCATCCGGCCCGCGCTGGCTGGTCCGCCAGCACCGCCGCTGTCGTCCGCCCCGCACCCTGCGGCACGTAGAGCCGACGCTAACGGCACTGAGTGCCAAAGGTCAGGACAGGACTTCGGGCCTTTCACATGCCCGGCCCGGTCGTGGCATGCTCCTGTCAGGCCCACGAGCCCGGCGGGACGGAAAGGCGGTGCTGGCCGGTGAGCGTTACGGGAATACCTGCCCAGCTCGGCCGCAGGCGTATCACCTCCCGTGCCGAGCTGGAGCATGTCGCGTTCGAGCTGTTCGACCGGCAGGGGTTCGAGGGCACGACGATCGACGACATCGCGGTCGCGGCCGGGATCGGCCGGCGGACGTTCTTCCGCTACTTCCCGTCCAAGAACGACGTGCCCTGGGGGAATTTCGAGGACGAGCTGGACCGGATGCGGGGCTGGCTGGCCGCCTGCCCGCCGCAGTGGCCGCTGATGGACGCGATCCGGCTGGCCATCGTCGACTTCAACCAGGTGCCGCCGGAAGACGAGGGCTGGCACCGGCGCCGGATGCAGCTGATCCTGGGCGTGCCCGTGCTCCAGGCCCACTCCACCCTGCGCTACGCGGAATGGCGCCAGGTGATCGCGGATTTCGCGGCCGCGCGCACCGGCCAGCCCGCCTGCGGCCTGCTGCCGCAGACCATCGCCTACGCGATGCTCGGCGTGGCCATCGCCGCCTACGAGCAGTGGCTGCAGGACGACGACAGCAACCTGAGCGGGCTGCTGGACACGGCCATGCGCGACCTCGCCGCGGCGTTCGGGGACGGCCTGCCCCTTCCGGCCGGGCCGGCTGGATGACGGCCGGCCTCATCCGGGACGACACCGGGGCCGTGGTCGGGGTCCCGGCCCGGGTCAGCCGGATCGTGTCCCTGGTCCCCTCGCTGACCGAGACCGTGGCGGCCACCGCGCCGGGCCTGGTCGCCGGGGCCACCGACTGGTGCACCCACCCGGCCGGCCTGGACGTGCCGCGGGTCCGCGGGACCAAGAACCCGGACCTCGAAGCCATCACCGCGCTCCGCCCGGACCTGGTGCTGGCCAACGAGGAGGAGAACCGGGCCGCGGACCTGGCCGCGCTCCGCGCCGCGGGGCTGCCGGTGTGGGTGACCGTCATCCGGACCCTGGACGAGGCGCTGGCGTCGCTGCGGCGCCTGCTCACGGTCGCGTGCCGGCTCCCGGCCCCGGCGTGGCTGGACGCCGCGGCGCAGGCCTGGGACGTGTCCGCGGCGGATCCGCCGCAGACCCGCCGGGCGGCCATCCCGGTCTGGCGCAGGCCGTGGATGGTGCTCGGCCGGGACACGTTCGCGGGCGACGTGCTGGCCCGGCTCGGGGTGGCCAACGTGTACGCGGGGCACGCCGAGCGCTACCCGAAGGTGGCGCTGGACGGCATCCTGGCCACGCGGCCGGACCTGGTGGTGCTGCCGGACGAGCCGTACCGGTTCACGGCCACGGACGGCCCCGAGTCCTTCCCCGGCGTGCCCGCGGCCCTGGTCAGCGGGCGCCACCTGACCTGGTACGGCCCGTCGCTGGCCGAGGCCCCGCAGCTCCTGGCCGCCCAGTTGGCCGCCGCGTCCTCGTTCCGCCCCTAACGATCCGCTCGCGGCCGGGCAGGCGTGCCCGGGCGGCCAGCGGCGCAGGGCACCGGCCGGCCGGTACCGCCGGGATCATCCGAGCAGCCGGCTGAGCAGCGTGGCGAGCCGCTTGCGCTCGGCCGGGCCGAGGTCGCTGGTCATCGGCGCGATGAGGTCACCGATCTCCCTGGTGAGCAGGGTCGCGAGGCGCTGCCCGCCGGGGGTGAGGCTGACCCGGACGGCCCGCCCGTCGTCGTCGCTGGTATCCCGCCGCACGAGCCCGCGCCGGACCGCCCGGTCGATCAGCCCGCTCACCGATGACCGCTCCAGTCCCAGGTACTCCGCCAGCCTGGCCATCGTCGGCTCGCGGTCGCGCAGGATCGCCAGGGCCCGCAGCTGGGTCAGCGACAGGTCATGGTCCGCGGCGGCCCGGCTCAGCAGGGCGATCACCGTGAACGAGACCTGCACCAGGCTGTCCATCAGCCCGGCGGGCGCCGTCGTGGGGTCCGGGTGCGGGTGCGCCGGGTCCGGGTGCGCAGTCATGGGGCCAGCCTCGGTTGCAGTAGTTCGTATTACCATCTAATTTAGTTCGTGATGCCACTCATCGTAGCGCTCTTCCCGCGCCGGGTCCCCTGGGAGAATCAGCATGCACGCAGCGGTCGTCACCTCGTTCGGCTCGCGCTCGGTGACAGAACTGAACGCCAGTGACGGCAGCTGGGTCCGGACGCTGTCGGATGGCCGCTGGCCCCGGACCCTGCTGCACGGCTGCGTCTTCGGCATCCTGAGCGGAGGCAGCTACCGCCTCAGCAACCCTTCGGTTATCGCCGCTGTCGGCAGCCACGTCTGGATCCCTGACGGCCGGACGTCCGTCACAGTCGTGACCGACGGCTCCTTAGTCATGAACACGACGCCCGCCCGGGGTAGAACGTGAAGGATGGGCGGGCCCGCTTGGAGTTGCTGGCCGCAGGCCGAAGGGATTGACCATGATCGAGCCTTATCAGGCCCTCGGCCTGGTTCCCACCATGCGTGGCATCCGGAGTTCCCGGGGCGCTTCTTCAACGTCGGGTTCATCCTCAGCCCGGACGGTGAGGTGATTCTCCGCCACCATAAAGTCGTGCCGCTGCTGCCGGTCGAGCATTCGGTGACCCCGCACAATGTCTGGGACAAGTGGATTGAGCTGTACGGGCGTAACCTCGACGCGTTCTACCCGGTCGCTGACACGAAGATCGGCCGGCTCGGGTTCCTGATGGCCAACGAGGGCTCGTACCCGGAGAACGCGCGTGGCCTGGCGATGAACGGTGCCGAGGTTGTCTACCGGGGCCCGTACCCGCACCCGCACACCGGCAACGGACTGTTCGAGATCCAGAATCGCGCCCGTGCACTCGACAACAACCTGTACCTGATCGCCTGCAATGTCGGTACCTACTACCTCGATTCGGATTCGGATGTGGCCATCGACAGGTTCGGCGGGGGATCCGCGGTGATCGATTACCGGGGGCAGATCGTCGGCCGTCACGACTACAGCGGCGGGTCGTCCTGGGTGGCCGGGACCATCGACATTGAAGCCCTCCGCCAGTTCCGCGCGAACGCGCAGTGGGACAACTGGATAAAGGATCTCACCACCGAGCAGTACCGGCTTATCTACGACGAGCCGATCTACCCGAAGAACATCTATCTCAACCGGGCCCCTTACGCGCACGAGGAATACCGCCGCGAGGTGACCGACCGGCAGATCGGGCTCATGCACGACCGGGGTATCTGGGTGCGGCCCGACCGGGGTGACACCCCCGCTCCGCACGTCACAGCTGCCGCCCCAGCCGCCGACCATGCCTTCGTGATCATGGGTTTGCTGTTGCTATAGGCACAGCGAACCCATGATCACGAACCGGGCACGGAGGATCGGAGGGGGATGGCGGCACACCGGGCCCGGCGAACGCGCTATGGGGACGCAACCGAGCCGGGCCCGGCGGTTTTCGTTGCGGAACAAGCGCGCGGGCGCAGGGCGGAACGGTCCGGGAGCGGCCTGAGCCATCTGCGGCGGGCGGCCCTTACCGCAGCGCCTCAGAGCCGTCGTAGTGGGCGGCGTGGGCGGAGCGCAGCCGGTACTTGAGCACCTTGCCGCCCACGGTCTCGGGGAGGGCGTCGGCGAACACCACGGACTTGGGTGTCTCGTCAGCCGGCCAGCGCCGCGCGGCAGTGCCCATGTAGCTGCACGTGTGCGAGATCATCACGCCCTTGGGCAGCGCGGTCGTGCCGGACGTGAACAGCAGCTCCCAGATGTCGTCCCCGTGGATCTCGACGTCCGGCTCGCTGACCGGCTGGCCGCCGACGAAGTCGCTGAACGAGACGCTCCCCGGCACCGGGCCGCCGCCGATCGTGATCGTGACCGCGACCTCGAGCCCGCGGGCCGCGAACGGCGCTTCCGCGGCCGGCCAGAACTCGGCGTCCACGATCGCGAGCTTGGGCTCGACCAGCCGGATCATGGCCGAGACCATGTCCGGGGCCATCATCGGGTTGATCGGCGCGCAGACCAGGCCGGCCTTGGCCGCGCCGATCTTGACCAGGTAGCCCTCGATCGAGTTCTCGCAGAACAGCATGACAATGTCACCGCGGCCCAGGCCGCGGGCCAGCAGGGCGTGGGCGATCTGGTTGGCGAGCTGGTCGGCCTGCCGGTAGGTCAGGCGCCGGAACGCCGGGTCCGCGTAGGCGCCCGGCCGCCCGACCAGTGCCTCCTGGTCGGGGAAGCTCCACGTCATGCGTTCGAGCAGATCGCCGACGCTGGTCCGCTCCCAGCGGTGGGTGGCGCGCCGGTGGTGCAGGCTCGTCACATCGAAGTCAACGGCCATCGCCACTCACGTCCTCTCTGACGGGGCGTGCTGATGCGGACCTGCCCGGCGGCTCCGGCCGGAGAAGTGACTTGGTGTTCACTTCAGTGGTCACTGTAGGCACCGGCGGACGGCTTGGAAAGGCCCAATCGCAACCCCGAGGGCGAGTCTGGCGTGGCAAGTGAATAGCCGTTAACCTCAAGGGCACCCGGTTGAGCGGCGCCGCGCTGACCAGGCGTGACCGTCCTGCCGGCACAGTCAAAGGGGGTCCGGTGCCCGTCCTGCGATCGGCGGTGGACTCCGCCAGCGAGGCGTACCTGGCCAACCGGGCCGGGCAGCTGGCTGCTATCGCCGCCCTGAACGAGCAGCTCGAGCTGGCCCGTGCGGGCGGCGGCGCGAAATACGCGCAACGGCACCGGGACCGCGGGCGGCTGCTGGCCCGGGAGCGTGTCGAGCTCCTCGTCGACCGGGACTCGCCGCTGCTGGAGCTGTCGTCGCTGGCCGCCTGGGGGACCGAGTTCGCGGTCGGCGCGAGCATCGTCACCTGTGTCGGCGTGGTGTCCGGGGTGGAGTGCGTCCTGATCGCCAGCGACCCGACCGTGCGGGGCGGGTCGATGAACCCGTACACGCTGCGCAAGAACCTGCGGGCCCTGGAGATCGCGCGCCGCAACCGCCTGCCGGTCATCAACCTGGTCGAGTCCGGCGGGGCTGACCTGCCCACGCAATCGGACCTGTTCGTCCCGGCGGGCCGGATCTTCCACGACCTCACCGAGCTGTCCGCGATGGGGATTCCCACGATCGCGCTGGTCTTCGGCAACTCCACCGCGGGCGGCGCGTACGTGCCCGGGATGTGCGACTACTCGGTCCTGGTCGACGGCCAGGCCAAGGTGTTCCTGGGCGGCCCCCCGCTGGTCAAGATGGCCACCGGCGAGGAAGCCGGCGACGAGTCCCTCGGCGGCGCGGACATGCACTCGAGGATCTCCGGGCTGGCCGACCACTTCGCGACCGGCGAGCTCGACTGCATCCGCCTCGGCCGGCAGATCGTCGCGGAGCTGCACTGGCGCAAGCTCGGCCCGCCGCCCAGCGAGCCCGCCGACCCGCCGCTGTATGACCCGGACGAACTGCTGGGCATCGTGTCGGCGGATTTCCGGGTGCCGTTCGATCCCCGCGAGGTGCTGGCCCGGGTCGTGGACGGCTCACGGTTCGGCGAGTACAAGCCGCGCTACGGGACCAGCCTGGTCACCGGCTGGGCCTCAGTCCACGGCTACCCGGTGGGGGTGCTCGCCAACGCGCGCGGCGTGCTGTTCAGCGAGGAGGCCAAGAAGGCCACGGAGTTCATCCTGCTGGCCAACCAGAGCGACACGCCGCTGGTCTTCCTGCAGAACACCACCGGCTATATGGTCGGCACCCAGTACGAGCAGGGCGGCATCATCAAGGACGGCGCCAAGATGATCAACGCGGTGACGAACTCGGCCGTCCCGCACATCACGGTGAACATGGCCGCCTCGTTCGGCGCGGGCAACTACGGCATGTCCGGCCGGGCCTACGACCCCCGGTTCATGTTCGCCTGGGCCAACGCCAAGCTGGCGGTCATGGGCGCGCAGCAGCTCGCCGGGGTGCTGTCCATCGTCGCGCGGCAGTCCGCGGAGGCCACCGGCCGCGAGTTCGACGCCGGGGCCGACGGGAAGCGGCGCCAGCAGATCGAGGCCCAGATCGAGCGGGAGTCGGACGCGTTCTTCGTCAGCGCCCGGCTCTACGACGACGGCGTCATCGACCCGCGGGACACCCGGCCCGTGCTCGGCATGGCACTGTCCGCGGCGCACTCGGGCACCGTCGAGGGACGCCGTGGCTTCGGCGTCTTCCGGATGTAGGCGCCGATGACCACGCCGGGGGTCATCCGGAAGCTCCTGATCGCCAACCGCGGCGAGATCGCGTCGCGGATCATCCGCACCGCCCGGGACATGGACATCACCACCGTGGCGGTGTTCTCCGACCCGGACGCCGGGCTGCCCTACGTGGCCGAGGCCGATGAGGCCGTCAGGCTGCCCGGGGCCGCCCCCGCCGAGACCTACCTGCGCGGCGAGGCGCTGATCGCCGCCGCCGCCGCGACCGGCGCCGACGCGGTGCACCCCGGGTACGGGTTCCTCTCCGAGAACGCCGGGTTCGCCCGGGCCTGCGCGGCGGCCGGGCTGATCTTCGTGGGGCCGTCCCCGGAGGCCATCGAGGCCATGGGGTCCAAGACCGCCGCGAAAGAGCTCATGGCGGCCGCGGGCGTGCCCGTGCTGCCCAGTGCCGTTTTCGACAGCGCGGTGTTCGGCGACGGAGCCGAGCCCGATCCGGCCGAGCTGCGCAAGGCCGGGGAGGACATCGGCTTTCCCGTACTGGTCAAGGCGGCCTACGGCGGCGGCGGCCGGGGCATGCGGATCGTGGCGGACCCGGACGGTATCGCGGGCGCGGTGGCCAGCGCCCGGCGCGAGGCCGCGTCGGCGTTCGGCAACGGCACCGTGTTCCTCGAGCGGTTCGTGGAGTCCCCGCGGCACATCGAGGTCCAGATCCTCGGGGACCGGGCCGGGACCGTGGTCCACCTTTTCGAGCGGGAATGCTCGATCCAGCGCCGCTACCAGAAGATCATCGAGGAGGCGCCGTCGCCCGCGGTGAGCGGCGGGCTGCGGGACCGGCTGTGCCAGGCCGCCGTCGCCGCGGGCCGGGCCATCGGCTACGTGGGCGCCGGGACCGTCGAGTTCGTGCTGGACCCGTCCCGGCACTTCTACTTCCTCGAGGTCAACACCCGGCTGCAGGTCGAGCACCCGGTCACCGAGCTGATCACCGGCCTGGACCTGGTGCGGCTGCAGCTGGAGATCGCGGCCGGCCGGCCCCTGCCGCCCCGGGTCACCGGAGCGCGGCTGCGCGGCCACGCGATCGAGGCCCGGCTCTACGCCGAGGACGTGCCGGCCGGGTACCTGCCCGCCAGCGGCGACCTGCACACGCTGGAGATCGGCCCTGCGGACGGCCTGCGCGTGGACGCGGGTTTCGCGTCCGGGACCAGGATCAGCACGTTCTACGACTCGATGCTGGCCAAGGTGATCGGGTACGGGCCGACCCGGGACGACGCGCGGCGGGTGCTGGCCGGGGCGCTGTCGAGGGCCCGGCTGCACGGGGTCGTGACCAACCGCGACCTGCTGGTGGGCATCCTGCGCGAGCCCGAGTTCGCGGCCGGCGCGATCGACACCGGCTACCTGGACCGGCACCGGCCCGCGCAACTGTGCCGGGCGGATGCGGCGGCCCGGCCCGTGCACCTGCTCGCGGTGACCCTGGCCGGGCAGGCCTGGCGGCGCGAGCAGGCTCCGGTGCTGGCCACGCTGCCCTCGGGCTGGCGGAACAACCCGAGCGCGCCACAGCGGCATAGCTGGGAGCTGGACGGGCAGGCCGCCGAGGTCAGCTACCGCTTCGGCCGGGACGGGCTGCAGGCCGAGGTGGACGGGACACCGCTGGGCGACGTGGTGCTGCACGGCACCCGGCCGGCGCCGTCGCCGGCCGGCGACGCGCGGATGCTGGTGGACCTGGAGATCGGCGGGGTGCGCCGGACCGTCGACGTGAGGCAGGCCGGCCGCACGTTCTACGCCGACAGCGTGCTGGGGCACAGTGCGCTCACGGAAGCCGACCGTTTCCCCGATCCGGCGGCCCCGGCCCACGCCGGGTCCCTGCTCGCGCCGATGCCCGGGACCGTCGTCCGGGTGGATGCTGCCGTGGGTGATCACGTCGAGGCGGGGGCCGTGATCCTCGCCATCGAGGCCATGAAGATGGAGCACGCCATCCACGCACCCGCGGCCGGCATCGTGACCGAGCTCCCGATCACTGTCGGGACGCAAGTTGACGGCGGATCGGTGCTCGCCGTCCTGGAGGAGGTGCCCCGTGACTGACCCGGCCAGCGACGAGCCCGTGCGTGGGGAGCCCGTGCGCTACGAGCCCGTGCGCTACGAGGTCGTGCGGGGCGTGGCCTGGCTGACCATCGACCGTCCGGACGCACGTAACGCGCTCAGCAAGGCCGTGCGCGACGGCCTGTTCGCTGGCGTGCGACGGTTCAACGCCGATGAGGAGGCCAGGGTGCTGGTGCTCACCGGCGCAGGGGATCGCGCGTTCTGCGCTGGCGGGGACCTCAAGGAGATGGCCGACGACGCGCTGACCGTCCCCCCGCCGGATTTCCTGCCCCAGTTCGGCCGCAACATCGAGGTCGTCAAGCCCACCATCGCGGCGGTGAACGGGGTGGCGTACGCCGGCGGGTTCCTCCTGGCGCAGAACTGCGACCTGTGCCTGGCGGCCGAGTCGGCCCGCTTCGCCGTGACCGAGGCCCGGGTCGGCCGCGGCTCACCCTGGGCGGTGCCGCTGTCCTGGCTGGTGCCGCCCCGGATCGCCATGCAGATCCTGCTCACCGGCGAGCCGCTCAGCGCCGCCCGCGCCTACGAGATCGGCCTGGTCAACCAGGTGGTACCGGATGCCGATCTGGTCCCGGCCGCGCAGGCGCTCGCCGAGAAAATCGCCGCGAACGCACCCCTGTCGGTCATGGCGGCCAAGCGCACGGTCTACCTGTCGCTGCGGCACCGGCTGGATGACGCGTTCGAGGAAGCGGAGCGGATCTGGGAGCCGGTGTACCGCAGCGCGGACGCCCAGGAAGGCCCGGCAGCCTTCCGGGATAAGCGCACGCCCGTCTGGACCGGCCGCTGATGCCCGCCGACCTGCGCGCGCTCACCCTCGACCTGGCGGCGGAGTCCGCGTGGCTCGGGGCGGCGCTGGCGGGGCTGGCCGAGGCGCAGTGGCAGCTCCCCACGCCCGCCGCGGGCTGGACCATCGCCGACCAGGTCAGCCACCTGGCCTACTTCGACGAGGCCACACTGCTGTCCATCCGCGACCCGGAGCGGTTCCGCCGCGAGGCCGTGGCGCTGACCGCCCGCGGCGACGACTTCCCCGACCAGGTCGCCGCCGGGTACCGCCACCTCAGCCCCGCGCAGCTGCAGCTCTGGTTCCGGACCGGCCGCCGGGCTCTCCTGGCTGGTTATGCCGACGTGGACCCCGGGGCCCGGCTGCCCTGGTACGGGCTGGACATGGGCCCCGCGTCGTCGATCACCGCCCGGCTGATGGAGACCTGGGCCCACGGCCAGGACGTCGCCGACACGGTCGGCATCCAGCGGCCCGCGACGAGCCGGCTGCGGCACGTCGCTCACCTGGGTATCCGCAGCCTGCCCTACAGCTACGCGGTCAACGGGCTGGCCCAGCCGGACGCGCCCATCCGCGTCGAGCTCGCGGCGCCGGACGGCGGCCAGTGGACCTGGGGACCTGACGGCGCGGCTGACCGGGTCAGCGGCACCGCCGCCGACTTCTGCCTGGTCGTCACCCAGCGGCGGCACCTCAGCGACACGGGCCTGACGGTCGAGGGCCAGACGGCCCGGCAGTGGATCGCGATCGCGCAGGCCTTCGCCGGCGCGGCCGGCCCGGGCCGCCCGCCGCTCAACCCGGCTGCCGCAGGCGGCCCCGGGCAGCGGGGAGGGTCAGCATGACCGCGGAGCCCGGTCCGGGCCGGGTGCGCCGCCCGGTCCGGATCGCCAACTCCTCCGGCTTCTACGGCGACCGCGCCGCCGCGGCCCGGGAGATGGTCGAGGGCGGCCCCATCGACGTTCTCACCGGCGACTACCTCGCCGAGCTGACCATGCTCATCCTGTGGAAGGCCCGGCAGAAGGACCCGTCCGCCGGCTACGCGCGCACCGCGGTAACCCAGCTGGAGCACGTGCTCGGCACCTGCCTCGACCGCGGAATCAAGATCGTCAACAACGCCGGAGGCCTCAACCCCGCGGGCCTGGCCCGGGAGTTCGCGGCGCTCGCCGGGCGCCTCGGCCTGCGCCCGCAGATCGCCTACGTCACCGGCGACGACCTGCTGCCCCAGCTCGGAAACCTGCTCGCTAACGGGGAGGCGCTGGCCAACCTGGATACTGGCCAGCCGCTGGGCGAGGCCGCCGGCAAACCCGTGACGGCCAACGCCTACCTCGGCGGCTGGGGCATCACCGAGGCCCTCGGCGCCGGCGCCGACATCGTCGTCTGCCCACGGGTCACCGACGCCTCGCTGGTCACCGGGCCCGCCGCCTGGTGGCACGGCTGGCGCCGGGAGGACTTCGACCAGCTGGCCGGGGCGGTGGTGGCCGGCCACGTGATCGAATGCGGGCCGCAGGCCACCGGGGGAAACTATTCGTTCCTGGACGAGATCACCGACAGGCGCTACCCCGGCTTCCCGATCGCGGAGGTCGCTGCCGACGGCAGCAGCGTGATCACCAAGCATCCGGATACCGGCGGGCTGGTCTCGCCCGGCACCGTCACCGCCCAGCTGCTCTACGAGATCGCCGAGCCCGGCTACGCCAACCCGGATGTCGTCGCGCACTTCGACACGATCACGCTCAGGCAGGACGGCCCGGACCGGGTACGGATCTCCGGCACCCGGGGCAGCCCTCCGCCGGCCACGGCCAAGGTCGCGATCAACTTCCTCGGCGGCTACCGGAACACGATGACGCTGGTGCTGACCGGCCTGGACATCGAGGAGAAGGCGGCCTGGGCCGAGCAGGAACTCTTCGGCATCCTCGGCGGCCGGGAGCAGTTCGCGGACGTCGATGTCCGGCTGCTGCGCTTTGACCGGCCCGACGCCCCCACCAACGAGCAGGCCACCGCGCACCTGCGGATCACGGTCAAGGATCCCGACCCGCGCAAGGTCGGGCGGCGCTTCTCCAATGCGGCCATGGAACTGGCCCTGGGCGGGTACGCGGGCTTCCACACCACCACCCCGCCGACGACGGAGAGCGCCTACGGCGTCTACTGGCCCGCGCTGGTGCCCGCGGCCGGGGTGCCCCATGCGGTGGTGCTCCCGGACGGCACCACCGTGCCGGTCGCGCCCACCAGCCCGGCCGGTGTCCCGGCCCCCAGCCCGGCCGGTGTCCCGGCCCCCACCCCGGCCGGTGTCCCGGCCCCCACCCCGGACCGCCCTGGCCTGGCCGGGGCCGGCCCATCCGGGGCGGGTGTGTCACCCGCACCCTCGGCACCCGCACGGTCCCACGCCGCGGCGGGAGAAGCGTTCCGCCCCCAGCCTGCGGACCCGCCTGCCGTCGCCGCGCCGCTGGGCCGGATCTGCGCCGCCCGCTCCGGTGACAAGGGCGGGAACGCCAACATCGGGATCTGGACCCGGGATCCAGCGGCTTACCCGTGGCTGCGTGACTACCTCACCGTCGACCGCCTGCGGACGCTGCTGCCCGAGTGCGCACCGCTCGACGTACGCCGCTTCGAGCTGCCCAACGTCAGCGCGCTCAACTTCGTCATCACCGGCCTGCTGGGGGAGGGTGTGGCGTCCTCGACCCGGCCCGACCCCCAGGCCAAGGGGCTCGGAGAGTACTTGCGCTCCCGCTCCGCGGAGATACCGGCCGCCCTGCTGGAATGGGGCCCGGCCGCCCGGCGGGGACGGGACCCAGATGCCTAGCACCGCCGCCGGACCTTCCCGCCCGGACCAGCGGCGGAGGGATCCCCGCCGGCGGCAGCGGATCCTCCGCGCTGGCCGCCGAACTGGTCGCGGAGCGCGGCTACCACGAGGTCGGCATGGCGGATATCGGCGCGGCCGCCGGCATCACCGGACCGGCAATCTACCGGCACTTCGACGGGAAGTCCGCGGTCCTCGTCGCGATGTTCGACCACGTGATCGACGACCTGTCCCGTGAGGCGGGCGAGATCGTCGCCTCGGGCGGCGACGCCCTCGCCACGCTGCGGGGGCTCATCCAGACGCAGGTACGGTTCGTGCTGCGGGACGGGACTCTGGCGCAGGTCTACCACAACGAGGTCGCCAACCTTCCTGACGAGGACCGGCACCGGCTGCGCCGCAAGCAGCGCCTGTACATCGAGGAGTGGGTCCACGTCCTGGCCCAGCTCCGGCCGGGCGTCGGTGATGCGACCGTGCGGGCTCTCGTGCATGCTTCCGTCGGTGCCATCCAGTCCGTGCTCTTCTACTCCAGCGGCCTGGCTGACGATCAGCTGGCCGCCCTCATGGCGTCCGTCGCCGAAGCGTCCCTGTTCGCGCCTCTGCTAGCCCGGGGGGACGACCCCCCGGACCCCCTGATTCCCCGGCCCGGCGAGGACACGCCTGCGGCGCGCCTCCCCTCCCCGGCGAAGCGGGACGACCCCCCGGACCCCCTGATTCCCCGGCCCGGCGAGGACACGCCTGCGGCGCGCCTCCCCTCCCCGGCGAAGCGGGACGACCCCCCGGAGGCCCCCGACGAGCCGAGGACGGAGATGACCAGTGGACTTCGCTGACTACCCCGACCACGCCGCCATCCGGGACGCGGTCGCCGCCATCACCCGGTCTTTCGGCAGCTCGTACTACAGCACGCACGCCGAGGCCCGGACGGCCACCGACGAGCTGTGGGCCGCCCTGGCCAGGCAGGGCTTCGTCGGAATCAACCTGCCCGAGCGGTACGGTGGCGGCGGCGCGGGCCTGGCCGAGCTCGCCCTGGTCTGCGAGGAGACGGCAGCCCAGGGCTGCCCGATGCTGCTGCTCCTGGTCTCCAGCGCCATCTCCGGGGAGGTCATCGCCAGGTACGGCAGCCAGACCCAGCAGAAGACCTGGCTGCCTCAGCTGGCCAGCGGTGAGAGCCGGATCGTGTTCGCCATCACCGAGCCCGACGCCGGCTCCAACACCCACCAGCTGTCCACGACCGCGGTCCGCGACGGCGGGGACTGGGTCCTCAGCGGAACCAAGTACTACATCTCGGGTGTCGATGGCGCCGGGGCCATCCTGGTCGTCGCGCGGACCGGCACGGACACGAGGACCGGCCGCGGCCTCCTGTCGCTGTTCCTGGTGCCACCAGATGCCCCCGGCCTGACCGTGCAGCCGCTGCCGGTGGCCGCGGCCCTGCCCGAGCAGCAGTTCACCCTGTACTTCGACGGGGTGCGGGTCGGCGCGGACCAGTTGGTCGGGGACGAGAACGACGGCTTCACCCAGGTCTTCCACGGCCTGAACCCGGAGCGGTTCACGGGCGCGGCGATCTGCGTCGGGATCGGCCGCTACGCGCTGGCCCGGGCCGCGGCGTACGCCCGGGACCGGGACGTCTGGGGCGTCCCCATCGGCACCCATCAGGGCGTGTCCCACCCGCTGGCCAAGGCCAAGATCGAGGTGGAACTGGCCGCGCTGATGACCGCCAAGGCGGCCTGGCAGCACGACCACGGCCAGCCCGCCGGGGAGGCGTCCAACATGGCGAAGTACGCCGCCGCGGAAGCCGCGCTGGCCGCGGTGGACGCCGCGATCCAGACGCACGGCGGCAACCGCCTGGCCGTGGAGCACGGGCTGGTGCCGCTGTGGAGCGTCGCGCGGCTGCTCCGGATCGCCCCGGTCAACCGTGAGATGATCCTCAACTACGTGGCTGGCCACTCACCGGGCCTGCCGCGCTCCTACTAGGCCCGGCGATGAGCCCATCCCCGCGCGCGTCGGTGGATCTGTATGCGGGCCAGGGCCTGCGGCTGGACGAGGCCGCCGCGCTGGCCACGGCCGCTGAGTCGGCGGGGTTCGGCGGGCTGTGGACACTGGAAGCGCACACGGAGCCGTTCCTGCCGCTGGTCCTCGCCGCCGAGCACACCTCGCGGATCAGGCTGGGCACGGCCGTGGCCGTGGCGTTGGCCCGCAACCCGATGGTCGTCGCCCACCTGGCTCACGAGCTCAACGGTTATGCGGGCGGCCGGTTCAGCCTCGGCCTCGGCCCACAGGTCGGCGCGCACATCACGCGGCGGTTCGGGGCGCCGTTCGACCGTCCCGCCGAGCGGATGACCGAGTTCGTCACCGCCCTGCGGGCCATCTGGCGTTGCTGGAACGACGGGGAGCCGCTGGACTTCCATGGCCGCTTCTACCGGCATGACCTGATGACGCCCGCGTTCGATCCCGGCCCGTCCGCGGCCGGTGAGCCCCGGGTGCTGCTCGCCGCGGCCGGCCCGCGGATGACCGGCGCGGCCTGCGCGGTCGCGGACGGGCTCATCGCGCACCCGCTGACCTCGCGCCGGGTGGCCCAGGAACAGCTCAGACCGCGGATCGCCACGGCGGCCCGGCCGGGCTTCGAGCTATCCTGCCCGGTGCTCGTGATCACCGGGCGCAGCCAGGCCGAACTCGATGCGGCGCGGGCCGCGGTACGCAGGCAGATCGCGTTCTACGCCTCGACCCCCGCCTACCGCGGCGTGCTCGAACTCTATGGGGCCGGTGAGCTCAGCGACCGGCTCCGGCTGATGTCCCGCGCCGGGGAATGGGACGCGATGACGGATCTGATCCCCGGCGACCTGCTCCGGGAGTTCAGTGTCGAAGCCCCCGCCAGGTCGCTGGCCGGGGCGTTGCACGAGCGCTTCGACGGCGTGCTGGACAGGATCATGGTCTACGCGCCGTACCAGGTACCCGCCGGCCTGTGGCGCGAGGCCGGGCTCGGCGCCACGTGAACCAGGCGGGTCAGCTCACGCCGGCCAGGCGACGGACCCGCCCCGGGCCGGGCGGGCGGGACCCCGCGGGTCAGCGCGTCTTCACCTTCCACAGGAAGGCAAAGCCGTCCTGGTCCGTCGTGGCGAGCGAGGTGCCCCCCGGGCTGAACGCTACGGAAAAGACCGCCGTGCCGTGGTTCCCGGCCGAGGACCCGGAGGCCGGGCCCTTGGGGTTGGTCAGGGTCGCGAACGGTTTGGCGGCGGGCGGGTGCCACAGGTAGGTCTTGCCGTTGGCGGCGCCGGTGGCCACCCATTTGCTGTCCGGGCTGAAGGCCACGCTCTCGATGTCCGAGCCATCCGGATCGGGCAGGCTGAGCCGGGTCCGGGAGGCCAGGTCCCATACGTAGGTCACCCCGCCGTTCTCGCCGGCCGCGAGCGTCCGGCCGTCCGGGCTGAACGCCACCGAGGTAACGGCGGCCGGGTTCCCCGGGGGCTTCAGCGTCCGGGTGACGGTGCCTGCCGCCTCACTCCACAGGTAGACCTGGCCGTTGGCGCCGCCCATGGCGAGCGTCGCGCCCCGGCGGCTGAACGCGATGGCGTCGGACTTCACGCCGCCCGGGAGGGCCAGGACCCCCGGGTGGTATCCGGCGGCCACCTCGTCTCCGCGGCCCAGCGCCCACACATAGACCGTGCCGTTGGCGTCGTTGACAGCGAGCGTCCTTCCGTTCGCGCTGAACGCCACCCCTTCGATGCTCGAGTCGTGGTGGTCAGACAGCACGGCGATGGCGCGCTGGGCGGCCACCTCCCACAGGTACGTGGTGTCGTTGCCGGGACCGCCGGCCGCGGCCAGTATCGAGCCGTCGGGGCTGAACGCCTCCGCCCCCCCGCCGGGGGAGAGCTTCGCGATCCGCAATCCCGTCTTCACGTCCCACAGGTAGGTGGTGCCTTCGGCCTGGGCCTCGCGCTTGGGCCCGGCACTCGCGCCACCTGTTGCCCCTGCCGACAGCGTCCTGCCGTCCGGGCTGAACGCCACGGACGACAGGATCCCGGCCTGCGGCCGCCCGAAGACCCGGTGGGAGTACGCCGAGGGGACCGTCGGCCTGTGGCTGGCGGTGGAACCCAGGAACTTCGAGGTCACGACCGTGGTCAGGACCACCACCGCCGCCGCGGCCAGCAGGACGCCGGCTCCGATAAGCGCTAAATAGGCGGAGCTGCGATGCCGCGGCCGCCGCCCGCGCCGGGCCGGGCCAGCCGCTCGGCCCGTGGTACCTGGCCGGCCCGTGGTACCTGGCCGGCCCGTGGCGCTCGTCGCCTTGGGCGCGGGCCCCGGCCGCCCGAATGAGGCCGGAGGTCTGGGCGTGCGGTCCGGGCGCCCGGGCGTGGTGCCCGGCCGCTGGCGATGACTGGGGGCCTGCGGGCGTTGGGCACTCGGCCAGCTACGGGGGGGCGCCAGGAGCTTCGGTGTGTCGCGCGGCTGCTCGACCGCGGGGCCAGTCGGCGCGCCGGCCTGCCCCGCTGGCGCCTCAGCCGGCGGCCCGGCTGGCGCGTCACCCGGGCTCGCCGGAGTGCGGGGCGGCGCGGCCGGCGTGGCCACCGGCTCTTGGGGGGGAGCACTGTTCCGGCTGGCCGGGATGACGGCGGGCTGCTCAGCAGGAGTGAGCGGTGGCCGTCCGGCCGGGGCAGCCACCCGCCCGTCGGCGGCGTTGTCGAGGCCGGCCGGTTCGCCACCCGGGGCGTGGTCGGGGCCGGCTGGGGCGTGGTCGGGGCCGGTGGGGCCGGCCGGGGCGTGGTCCGGGCCGGTGGGGCCCGCATCCGGCCCGGTGCCCAGGTCAGCCTGGCCCCTGTTCGGGTCGGCCGGGCTGGCCGGCGAGGCGCTGTCCGGCTGGGCCGGCCCACTGTCCAGGCGGGCTGGAGGGCTCGGCTGCTGGCGCGGGGGAGCCGGGCTGGGTGCTTCTTCCGGGGCACTGGCCGGGTCCGCCCGGATCGCCTGACGGCCCGGGTCGGTCGGCTCGTCATCCGGGGTACTGTCCTGGCGCTCCTCCGCGGGCTGGCCTGGGTCCCGCGCCACGGCTGGTGAGCGGGCCGCGTAGACCTCGCTAGCCTCCGTGTCTTCCCGGGGTGCCGGCCCCGCTGGGCCGGCACCCGGACCAGCGGCATGAGCAACTCCTGCCGGCGCAGGGGCTCCAGCAGGGGCAGGCGGCGGGGACACGACCGAACCCGGCGACGGCCCAGCGCCGTGGGGCGCCTCCATGGAAGGGCTGCTCCCGGCCCTGGACAGCCCCGGGTCGGACGCCGAACCGAGGTGGTAAGGCGGCACGCCGAGCGCGTCACGTAGCGCGTCGGCGAACTCCCAGCACGTCTGGTAGCGGTCGGCCTGGGCCTTGGCCAGCGCCTTGGCCATCACGAGGTCCGCCGCGGGGGGCAACTCCGGCCGCCGTTCCGCCAGCGACGGCGGTGGCTTGTTCAGGTGGGCCCAGATGGCCGCGAAACTCTCGCTGCGGTGAAATGGCGCCTGGCCGGTCAGCAACTCGAACACCGCGCAGGCCAGCGCGTACTGGTCCGTCCGCCCGTCAACCGGCAGACCCTCGATCTGCTCGGGCGCGGTGTAGTCCGGCGTTCCGAGGAACTGCCCGGCCGCGGTGAGCCCCAGCGACACCTCCGCGCTCTTGCTCAGCCCGAAGTCCGACAGGTAGACGTGGTCGGGCCGCCCGGGCCGCCGGTCCAGCAGGATGTTCGCGGGCTTGACGTCCCGGTGCACCAGGCCGGCCGCGTGCGCGGCGTCCAGGGCCGACGCCACCGGGGAGATGATCGAGGCGACCCGCTCCGGCGGCAAGGGGCCCTCGCGGCGCAGCAGCGACCGCACGTCGCCGCCCCGCACGAAGCGCATCGCGATGAACAGCACGTGACCGACCTCGCCGGCCTCGTAAACCGGGATGATGTGCGGATCGTCCACGGCGGCGGCCGCCCGGGACTCCCGGATGAAGCGCTGCCGGAACATCTCGTCGGAGCCCATTACCGGTGTCATGATCTTCAGCGCCACCAGCCGGTCCAGGCGCTCGTCGCGCGCGCGGAACACCACAGCCATCCCGCCCGCGCCGACCTGCTCTTCGAGCCGGTATCCCCCCAGCCATGAACCTGTGGCGAAGCCGGCCGCCAGATCGGCGTGACGCCCTGGCGACTCCTCGTTCACCCACGCCTCCACGCGTTCCTGTGCCTCCGGCATCCTATGCTTCCGTCCAGCGGCGGGTCAGAGCGTCAGAACGCGGATATTAAGTACATAGGAGATGCCAGTTTCCGGTCTGTAACCGCCCCCGGCGCCCGCCAGGACCGTCCCTGCTTCCCGCCGGGCTGGCGCCCTAACGTCGCATCGCGTCGCTGGGTTGTCCTCGTGGCCGGTGGTCTGCGGCCTCCCTCTACCGGGCTACGCCGCCCGCCCTGGCCGGTGGTCCGGCGGTCCCCCTCCGGCGGGCCGCGCCACCCCGTCCTGACCGCCTCGCCCGCCACCGCTCCCACCCCGCGGCCAGAAACGCCGAGAACGGCCAACCGTGCCTTCCGCCCTATTCACGGACACGGCGTTTGCGATCACCTCCGTGCGGCGAAAAAGAGTCAGTGAACGGGGGGCAGGAAATTGATCACGAAACGTGCGGCCGGGGCCGCTGGCGAAATCAGGAAAACCGGGCTATCGGTTAAGAAAACGGCCGTCACGGCTCAGGCCGGAAGCCGGCTGCGGAAACGCTCACGGCTCGGGTGGTGCGCCGTTGCCCTCCTGACCGCCGGGGCCACAGGCGGGTGCGGACTGCTGCATCAGGCCGCCGCGCCGGCCGGGATGGAACGGCAGATCTCCCAGGGGGAGCGGGTCAGCGCCGCCACGCAGGCGCACGTGTCGCCCCCGGCCCCGTCCACCGGCACCGCCACTCCCGGCTCGGGTCCACCCGGCGCCAGCAGCCTAGCCCTGGGCATGCCCACGCCGTCCGCCACTCCCGCCCGGGTCACGGGCAGGCAGGTCACGGCCATCGGCGACTCGGTCATGGCGGCCAGTGCCATGACTCTCGCGGCGGCCATGCCGGGGATCTACATCGACGCCAAGCCCGACCGGCAGATGCCGGCGGGCCTGGCCATCCTGCGCAGGCTCGCGGACACGGGCCGGCTGCGCCCGGTCGTGGTGATCGGCCTCGGCACCAATTACATCGTCACCACCCGGCAGCTCAACGAGGTGATGAAGATACTCGGCCCGGACCGCAAGCTCGTCCTTATCAACACTTATGTTCCGGATGCCTGGAGTAAGCAGGTCAACGCCACGGAGGCCGCCTTTATCCAGCAGCACCCGAGCGTGACACCCGCGGATTGGTACGACACGATCAAGAACCGGATGAACGTACTCTGGCCGGACCATATCCATCCCGAAATCCCCGGCACGTACGTGTACGCGCGGATGGTGAAGCGGGCGGTCCAGGCCACCCGCGGTGTCACCATCCCCTGACCGGGAATCCGCTCGGCACCCGGGATCCGCTCAGGACCCGCGATCCGCTCGGCACCCGGGATCCGCTCAGGACCCGCGATCCGCTCGGCACCCGGGATCCGCTCAGGACCCGGGATCCGCTCAGGACCCGGGATCCGCTCAGGACCCGGACGGCCCGGACGGCCCGGCGGGCTGGCGCGGCGCGCCGGGCGCTCCGGGCCGCGAAGCGGTAACGATGGTGATGTCGCCCGAATTGTTACTGGCCGTGATGACGTTGCGGGCCGACGGTGACTGCGGCACGGACACGTTCGTGGTACCGAACGAATCGCGCGTCTGCACCCGGTAGGTCGCGGCGCCGGGTGGCAGCACGAGCGTGATGCTGCCGAAGCTGTCCGTGACGTGCACCTGCCTGGGGACCTTGGTGAACGTCAGCGAGATGTCGCCGGAATTGTTGCGGGCCACCACGTCCGCCGCGTCCAGCCCCGTCACCGCGATGGTCCCGAAGCTGTCCTGGAGCCGGGTGTCACCCGTCAGCCCGGCCGCCTGGATGTCGCCGGAGTTGTTATCCAGCTGGATGCGGCCAGCCAGGCGGGACGCGGTGAGGGTGCCGAAGCTGTTCGCCAGGCGCACGGTCCCGGTCAGGCGGGACGCGGTCAGGTCCCCGGAGTTGTCCGACAGCGCGATCGTGCCGCGCAGCCCCTGTGCGCCCAGTTCGCCGAACGCCTCGCTGACGCTCACCGGGAATCCCGCCGGCACGGTGACGCCAAGCTCGAGCCGGCAGGTCCCGGCGGGTACGCGGCACCGGGGATCAAGGGCCAGCCCCGCCGCGGTGGAGTGGTAGCTGAAGGCCGGCCGGGCGAAGCTGCCGCTGAGGCGCCCGCGGACCACGATCCGGCGGCCGGGCCCGGGCCGCACCGTGAGGTCACCATTGCTGCTGGTCACCCGGGCCTGACCGCCGGCGGCGGGCACGCTGAACCGGACCTGGTAGCCAACCTGGTTCGTCCTGGCCAGGTAGATAACGGTCCCGTTGACCCAGGCGTGCACCCCGAACGCGATGAGGGCCGCCGCCACCGGGAGCCCGGCGGCGAGGACCGCCCAGCGCACGCGGGTCATGGGTGGCGCAGGTGGCATGGCTACTCGGCTCCCAGGTAGCGCAGGACCGCGCGGACCCGCCGGTGATCGGAGTCGGCGGGGGGCAGCCGCAGCTTGGTGAAGATGCTGTTGATGTGCTTGGCCACCGCGCCCTCGCCGACGACCAGGGTGGCCGCGATGGCCGCGTTGGACCGGCCCTCGGCCATGAGCGCGAGCACCTCGCGCTCGCGGGCGGTGAGATCGGCCAGCGGATGACGGCTGCGGGCCAGCAACTGCGCGACGACCTCCGGGTCCAGGGCGCTCCCGCCCGCGGCGACCCGGTCCAGCGCGTCCAGGAACTCACCCAGGTCCGCCACCCGGTCCTTGAGCAGGTAGCCGACGCCGTGCGGCCGGTCGGAGAGCAGTTCGGTGGCGTAGCGCTCCTCCACGTACTGGGACAGGACCAGCACGCCGACGCCGGGCCAGCGCTGGCGGACCACCAGGGCGGCGCGCAGCCCCTCGTCGGTGAAGGTCGGCGGCATCCGCACGTCCACCACCACGACGTCCGGCTCGTACGTGGCCACCGCCCGCAGGAACTCCTCGGCCTCGCCGGCGGCCGCGGCCACGTCGTGCCCCGCCTCGGCGAGCAGCCGGGTCAGGCCCTCCCGGAGCAGGACCGAGTCCTCGGCGATCACGACCCGCATGGCAGCTCCGCCTCGATCACGGTCGGGCCCCCGGCCGGGCTGCGCACCGACAGCCGCCCGTCCACCCCGGAGAGCCGGTCGGCCAGGCCGGCCAGCCCCTGTCCTTGCGGGTCGGCGCCGCCGATGCCGTCGTCACGGATCACCACCCGCAGCACGTCGCCGTGCCGGGAGGCCACCACCTCGGCCCGGGTCGCGCGGGCGTGCTTGGCCACGTTGGTGAGCGCCTCCGCCACGACGAAGTAGGCGATGGCCTCGGCGGATGCAGACGGCCGGGCCGCCAGGCTGGCGCGCACGGTCACCGGCACCGGGCTCAGCGCGGCCAGGCCCGAGATCGCGGCGTCCAGGCCCCGGTCGGCGAGCACCGGCGGGTGCACGCCCCGGACCAGGTTGCGCAGCTCGGCCAGGGCCTCCTTCGCCTCCGCGTGCGCCTGGTCGAGGATGACCCGGGCCGCCTCGGGATCGTCAGCGAACCGGGCCCGGGCCCGGCCCAGGTTCATGGCCAGGGAGACCAGCCGCTGCTGGGCCCCGTCGTGCAGGTCCCGCTCGATCCGGCGGCGCTCGGCCTCGGCCGACCCCACCGCCCGGGCCCGGCTGCTCTCGAGCTCACCGATCCGCTCGCTCATGTCCGCCTGGCTGCCCGGGCCGATCAGGTAGCGGGCGACCGCGGTGTCGGCCGCAGCCAGGGCCAGGGTCACCCGTGGGGCGACCGGCAGCACGATCAGCCCCAGCAGCACAGCCAGGGCCACGGTCCCGGGGTGCGGCAGGCCGGCGTTCACGTGCCATTGCAGCCGGATCAGCAGCCAGCCGAACAGCGGCAGCCCCAGCATGGCCAGGGCAAACGACCAGAGCGCAGTGACGATGATCATTTCCACGAGACTGAGCGGGAGCCGGATCAGCGTGTACCCGGCGTGGCGCCACGCCACCCGCGCGGTCAGCAGCCGCCACATCCGCCGCCACCGGCCCCGGTCCGGGCTCACCGGGAGCGGTGCGGCCCGGATGTGCACGCCCAGCATGACCAGGAACCGGGCCCGCTCGGCCCGGCCGAACTGCAGGCCCAGCCAGAGCGCGGCCACCAGGATCGGGAGGCCGATCAGGAACAGCCACAGCGTCCCGATGCCGACCAGGGCCAGGGCCACGATCACGTCGAAGGCCAGCACGCCGGTGACCACCCCGGCCATCAGGTGAATGACGGCCAGCCAGGTCTGCGCGGAGACGACCGGCCCGGCCACCCTGGCCAGCACCCGGGTCAGCGGACCCCGGCCCAGGCCGAGGCCGCCCGCGTGACCGCGGCCCGCCCGGAGGCCGGCCGCGGGGCCGGCTCCTGCGCCGCCTTCCGTCATCGCTCCTCCGGTGCTTGGTCCCGGGTCTGACGCTAGAGGAATCATGGCGCGCCGCCCATCCTGCAGGATCCCGGCTCGCGGCGGGAGCTAGCACCACCCTGGATCCGGGGCCCTGCGGGATGTCGCCGGCCCCTCCCCGCCCGGGACGCTGTCAGCGCCGGGCCGATCCCGGCCCGGGCGCTTCTGGCCCACGGCACCGTCACGGGAGGAAGACCCATGAACGCGGACATCACCTCGGGCTGGGCGGGCGCGGGGGGCGCCACCGCCCCGCCCGCGGACCCGCTCATCCAGCTCAGCGACGTGACCAAGAGATACGGGAACGACGGCCAGCCCGCACTGACGGACGTCCGCCTGGACATCGCTGCGGGCGAGGCGGTCGCGGTGATGGGGCCGTCCGGCAGCGGCAAGTCCACCCTGCTCAACCTCATCGCCGGCCTGGACCGGCCGAGCAGCGGGACGGTCACCGTGGCCGGGCAGCGGATCGACCGGCTCAGCGAGACCGGGCTGGCCCGGTTCCGGCGGCAGCAGATCGGCATGATCTTCCAGTTCTTCAACCTGCTGGACGACCTGACCGTGGCCGACAACGTGCTGCTGCCCGCCCAGCTGGCCGGGCTGCCGCGGCGGCAGGCCCGGGCCCGGGTCGCCGAACTTCTGGCCGCGCTGCACATCGAGCAGCACAAGGATGCCTACCCCGCGCGGCTGTCCGGCGGGGAGCGGCAGCGGGTGGCGATCGCCCGCGCGCTGGTCAACCGGCCCGCGCTGCTGCTGGCGGACGAGCCGACCGGCGCGCTGGACAGCGCCACCGGCGAGGAGATCGGCGAGCTGCTCCGCGACCTGAACACCGCCGGGCACACGCTGGTCCTGGTGACCCACAACCCCGGCCTGGCCGGTCACCACGCCAGCCGCACGGTGCACATCGCCGACGGCCTCCTTTTCCAGCACGACCAGCCCATTTACCGCAATGACGACCAGCTGGGCGCCGGCCAGCCCGCCGCGCCGGCGGGGGTTCGGCGATGAGAGCCGGGCCGGTCGGCCGGGCGATTCGCGGCGGGGTGGCCCGCCGCCGGGTGCAGACCGTCGTCATCGCCCTGGTGCTGCTCGTGTCCACCGGGGCGTCCGTGCTGGCCCTGGCGCTCGTGGTGGACTCCAGTGCCCCGTTTGATCACTCGTTCGCGGCGCAGCGCGGCGCCCACCTGGCCGTGATCGCCGACCCGGCCCGGGCCACGCCGGCCGACGTGGCCGGGACCACCCGGCTGAAGCAGGTCACCGCCACCGCCGGCCCGTTCGCGGCGCTGAGCATCGCCGGGCAGTTGACCGGCCGGGCTGGGCCGAATGGGTCCCTGCCACCCATGACGCTGGCCGGCCGGTCCGCGCCGGGCGGCCGGGTGGATGACCTTACCCTGCAGTCCGGTCACTGGGCGGACCGGCCCGGCCAGATGGTCCTGGCCGTCAACTCGGCCAGCGACGTGCAGATCGGGCTCCCGCTCGGGGCGGAGATCACCGTGACCAGCGCCCCGGGCCATCCGGTGCTGACCGTGGTCGGGGAGGCCACCTCGGTCACCAACTCGGCGGACGGCTGGGTCACGCCAGGCGAGATCACCCGGCTGCGCACGCCGGGGACGCCCGGCAGCGAGCAGATGCTGTACCGCTTCCGCGATGCCGGCACCGCCGCGGCGGTCCGCGCGGATGCCGCGGCGGTCAGCAAGGCGCTGCCGTCTGGCGCGGTAACCGCCGTCCAGTCCTACCTGACCGTCCGGGAGCAGGAGACGTCGCAGATCGGGCCGTTCGTGCCGTTCCTGGTCGCTTTCGGGGTGCTCGGCCTGGTGATGTCGGTGCTCATCGTGGCCAACGTGGTCAGCGGCGCGGTGGTGTCGGGTTACCGCCGGATTGGGATCCTCAAGAGCATCGGCTTCACCCCCGGCCAGGTGGTCGCGGCCTACACGGCCCAGGTGATGGTGCCTGCCCTGGCCGGCGTGCTGGGCGGCCTGGTGGCCGGCGACCTGCTGGCCATGATGCTGCTGCGCCGGGCCGCGAACGCCTACGGCGTGGGCCAGCTCAGCGTCCCGGTGTGGGTGGACGTGGCCGTGCCCGTGGTCATGCTCGGCCTGGTCGCGATCGCGGCCCTGCTGCCGGCCCTGGGAGCGTCCCGGCTCAGCGCGGTGGCGGCCATCGCCGCGGGCCCGGCCCCCCGGGCGGGCCGCGGCTATGCCGCGCACCGGCTGCTGCGGCGGCTGCGGTTGCCCCGGCCGGTGACGATCGGGCTGGCGGCCCCGTTCGCCCGCCCGGCCCGCACCGCGATCACGCTGGTCGCCGTGCTCCTCGGGGCGGCCGCGGTGACCTTCGCGATCGGCCTGGGCAGCTCGCTGAACCGGGTGGTGGGCGGGCTGTCGCACTCGGCCTCCGAGCCGGTGCAGGTCTACCGGAACTCGCCGAGCTCGTACCTCTTCACCGCCGCCCAGCAGCGGACGGTGCAGGCGGCGCTGGCCGCCCAGCCAGGCACGCGGCGCTACGTGGCCGAGACCGACAACCCGATCAGCGTGGCCGGGCTGACCGGGCAGCATCCGCTGACCGCGTTCCGCGGGCCGGCCGCCTGGACCGGCTATCCGATGATCAGCGGGCACTGGTACACCGGCCCGGGCCAGGCGGTCGTGTCCACCGGTTTCCTCACCCTGACGGGCAAGGCCGTCGGCGGGACCGTGACGATCGTGCTGGGCGGCAAGCCGATCCCGCTGCGGATCGTCGGGGAGGACTTCGACGCCCGCAGCCGCGGGGTATCCGTCATCACCGGCTGGCAGACCCTGGCTGACGCCCACCTCGGCCCGGCCCTGACCGCGCCGGGCCAGTACGACGTCGGGCTGCGTCCCGGTGTCTCCCCGGCCAGCTATGCGCAGTCCATCGGGGCCAGGCTCGGCTCGTCCTACTCGACGGGCCTGAACACCAGGAACTCCGTCGTGGTGAGTCTCATGCTCGGCCTGATCGGCACCCTCACCGTGCTGCTGGCCCTGGTCGCCGGGCTGGGCGTGCTGAACACCGTCGTCCTGTCCACCCGCGACCGGGTGCACGACCTGGGCGTGTTCAAGGCCATCGGGATGACCCCCCGGCAGGTCATCGCCATGGTGGTCTGCTGGGTCGCCGGGACCGGGCTGGTGGCCGGCCTGATCGCGCTCCCGGCCGGGATCGCGCTGCACCACGCGGTGCTGCCGGTGATGGCCTCGTCCGCGAACCTGGGCCTGCCCGCCAGTTACCTGTCGGTGTACCGGGGACCTGAACTGGTGGCGCTGGCCCTGGCCGGGGTGGTGATCGCCGTGGCCGGGGCGCTGCTCCCGGCGGGCTGGGCGGCCCGGATCCGCACCGCCTCCGCGCTCCGCGCGGAGTAGTCCTCCCGCTCCGGCCGGCCCGCACGGGGGCGCCGGCCGGAGCCCGGGCCGCCCGGCCCGGGCCGCCCGGACCCCGGGCCGGCCGGAGCCCGGGCCGCCCGGGCGGCCGGTGCTAGCGTGGCCGCCAGGTGACAGCTTGTCTCCGCGGGCAGGAGGAGGGACGGCCCATGGCCACCGTCAGCGTCCGGTACATCGTCAACGACGTCGGCGAGGCGATCGCCTTCTACTGCCAGCACCTCGGCTTCACCGAGGTCATGCACCCGGCGCCGGCCTTCGCGATGCTGTCGCGGGGCGACCTGCGCCTGGTGCTCAGCGCCCCCGGCGCCGGCCCCGGGGGCGGCCAGGCCATGCCGGACGGGACGCTGCCGGCCCCCGGCGGCTGGAACCGCTTCGCGATCGAAGTCAGCGATCTGGACAGCCTCGTCGAATCACTGCGCAAGCAGGGCGCACGTTTCCGGAACGAGATCGTCTCGGGAGTGGGCGGCCGGCAGATCCTGCTCGAGGACCCCTCCGGGAACCCGGTCGAGCTCTTCGAGCCCGCCAGGGCCGAGGCCAGGCTCTCGGCTCCGGGCTGATTTCCGCTCGCCGGGGCCGGAACGGAACAGTTCACCGGCGCCGTCCGTGTCTTTCATGGGGAAGGTCCGGGCCAGGCACCCGGATGACCGGCACGCGGCACTTCCTGGCTGCTGGCTCCCGCGCCGCCGGGGAAGCGCCCGGAGCAATAACCTTGCAGTCACCAGGATGGGCGGATCGCTCAAGGGAGAAGGTCAGGTGCCCAAGCAGGCGGGGAACAGAGGCCGCGGTAATCAGGGCAGCGGGAACCGGGGCAGCGGGAACCCGGCCAGCGCAGGTAAGGGCCGCGGGAGCAAGGCGAACCAGGCGGCGGCCCGGGCGAAGGTCGCCGAGATGCGCGCCCGGGAGACGGCCCGCAAACGGCGCCGTAACTGGCTGGTAGGCATCGGCGCGGCCGTGGTCTTCATCATCGCCGCCGTGGCCATCACGCTGGCCGTCACCAGCAGCAGCGGGAAGTCCCCCAGCGCCTTGGGGGCACGCCGAAACTCAAGCTCGCCTCGCTCGCCACCCTCGGCACGCTGAAGCCCGCCCGCCCGCCTGGCCCCAAGGGACCCGAGGGCGTGCCGGTCCCCTCGGCGCCCGCGCTGGCCGGCACGGCCACGGTCGCCACCCGCAAGCCCGTGAACGGGATCAGCTGCGACACCAGCGAGCAGCTCGTCTTCCACATCCACGCGCACCTGACCGTGTTCGTGAACGGTGCCGCCCGCCAGGTGCCCGCGGCCATCGGCATCCCCGGCCCCCAGCCCCAGAACACCCCCACCGGCCCGTTCATCGCCACCGGCACGTGCTTCTACTGGCTGCACACCCACGCCGCCGACGGGATCATCCACATCGAGTCCCCGGTGCATCGCACGTTCACGCTGGGCGACTTCTTCGACGTCTGGCGCCAGCCGCTGAGCAAGGCCCAGGTGGGCCCGGCCCGCGGCGCGGTGACCGCGATCTACGACGGCCAGGTCTACCTGGGCAACCCCCGGAACATCCCGCTGCGCAAGCACGCCCAGATCCAGCTGCAGGTCGGGAAACCGCTCGTCGCCCCGGTCTCGATCACCTTCCCCAGCGGCCTCTGACCACCCGCTGGCCGGGGATCCGGTCACCCGGCCCGGGGATCCCAGCGGAACCGCCAGATCGCGACGAGCGCCCCGGCCGCGCCCCAGGCCAGGAGCACTCCCAGGTCCTTCCAGTCCACCCCGCCGTGCTGCGCGAACGGGCCGAGCAGGGCCTGATTGAACGGCCGGACCGGCAGCCATCCGGAGACACGGTTCAGCACGGCGGAATGGATCGGGAGGTAGGTCCCGGAAATGAACACCAGGGGGAACAGGACGATCTGCACGACGGCGGGGGCGGCCTCGGCGTTGCGGATCAGGGAGGCCACCGCGACGCCCAGCGCGCAGAAACTCGCCGCCCCCAGCACCAGGGCGGCCCCGATCGCCGCCCACCGGGTGGGCAGCGGCACGCCGAACAGATGGCCCACCCCGACGATGAGCGCGACGTCCACGACGCTGACGACGATGCAGTGCGCCAGCAGCCCGAGGAAGTAGGCCCAGGCCGGCAGCGGGGTGGCCCGGACCCGCTTCAGCATCCCGTTCTGCCGCCGGGTGGACAGCACGATCGCGAGCTGGCTGTAGCAGGAGCCCAGCACCGAGACCGCCGCGATCGTGGGCACGTAGTACTGCAGGGCCGAGAGCCCGTAGAAGTACGAGCTGTGAGCCCCGCCGCGGAACATCGCGCCGAACAGCGTGATGATGACGACGGGAAACACGAACGTGAAGAAGGCGCTCTGCGGGTTACGCCAGAACGATAGCTGCTCGTAACGGACCTGGTGCCACAGCAGGGCGAGATCACGCTGCCGGGCCCGGGGGATGACCGCAGTCATCGGGTGCTCCTTTCCAGCGGGACTTCCGTGACCGCAGTCCCGGTCAGCCCGAGATAAACGTCTTCCAGGCTGGGCCGCTCGACGGTGAGCCGGTCCAGCGTCAGCCCGCGGTCCAGCGCCCAGCCGGTCAGCTGGTGCAGCGTCTGCGTCGGCGCGCTGGTCTGCACCGTGACCAGGCCGCCCGGCGCCGGCGCCGCGCCGGGCGGCAGGTCCGCGGCCTCGTGCCCGCCTGGGAGCGCGAAACGGACCCGCGTCTGGGCGCTGGCCCGGCCGCCCAGGTCTGCTGGTGTGCCCTCGGCCACGATCTGGCCGCCGGACATCACCGCCACCCGGTCGGCCAGGGCCTGGGCCTCGTCCATGTAGTGGGTGGTGAGCAGGATCGTGGTCCCGCAGCCGCGCAGGCCGCGCACGATCTGCCACGCGTCCCGCCGCGCGCCCGGGTCGAACCCGGTCGTCGGCTCGTCCAGGAACAGCAGCTCCGGGTCGCCGATCAGGCCCAGGCCGAGATCCAGGCGCCGTTTCAGGCCGCCGGACAGGTTCCTGACCTTGGTCCGCTCCTGCCCGGCCAGGCCGACCAGCGTGATCACCTCGGCGACGCCCCGTGGCGCCGGGTAGTAGCCGGCGTTGCGGGCGAGCGTCTCGCGGACCGTCAGGTAGGGCTCGACCGCGATGTCCTGCAGCACCAGCCCGATCCGCTCGCGCAGTGCGCGGCCGGTGGCCCGGTCGCCGGGATCCAGGCCCAGCACGTCGGCCCGCCCGCCGTCCCGGCGGCGGAACCCTTCCAGGATCTCCAGCGTGGTCGTCTTCCCCGCGCCGTTCGGCCCCAGCAGCGCGAAGATCTCCCCGCGGCCGACCGTGAAGCTGATCCCGCGCACGGCCCGCACCGCGCCGTACCTCTTGGCCAGCCCCCTGACCGTGATCGCGTCAGCCACGGCGCACGCACCGGACCTCGGCGCTCACATCCAGGTAACGCCCGGCCAGCCCGGGGGACGCCGTGATCCCGAACTCGCTCCGGTCGATCCGCACCGCGGCGCGGGCCGTGAATGAGCCGTCCGCCAGCACGCTCACTTCGGCTGGCAGGCGGACGGGCCGGGTGGTCCCGCAGACGGTCAGCGCACCGTCCAGCACGTCCCCGTCCATCTCTTCCGCAACGAAGACCATCACGGGGTGCCCCCCCGCATCCAGGAACCGGGCCGAGCGCACGCTGCCGTCGCGCGCGGAGTTGCCGGTGCGGAAGCTCGCCGCGTCGATTTCGACCCGGATCCGCGAGCTGGCCAGCGGCTCGGTGACGTTGACGGTCCCGGCCCGGATGCGGAACGTGCCGCGGACCGGGGCCAGCCCGAACAGGTGCCGGGTGCGGAACACCACGGACGACGCGTCGGGGTCGATGGCATAACGGCCGAGACGGGGCTTCGTTGCGGAGAATTTTTGGTTTGTTGTCATGCGCTCCATGACACGCCGGGCCGGGTGCGGGGCGCCACGGCGAGCCGGATGGTTCCGGCCCGGCGAAAGTCGCGCCGGGCCGGGCGGGATACGACTTTCGTAGGTTCCTTCCTCTCCGAAGGTGTGCGCGCCCGGGGCCGGCGGCCACTGCTGACGTAGCGTTAAACACGTGAGCGATGAACAGTGCCCGTCCTGGTACCGCTGGCCCGCCAGGTTTGGCTGGCTGTCCCGGCACCGGACCGCGACCGACGTGGGGATCGCGGTCTTCTTCGCGCTGCTGGACACGGCCTCCACCCTGGTCGGGATCACCTGGTGGCCGGCTCATCCCGGGACGCTGGCCTGGGTCATGCTGGGTGTGCAGGCCGCGGCCTGCCTGTCCCTGGTGGCCCGGCGCCGCGCGCCGCTGCTGGTGATCGCCGTCCTGGGCGGGTTCACCCTGGCTGTCACGCTGCTGATCTGGCCCGCCGGCGCGCTGACCCCGGCCAACATGAATAACGTATGGGCCCCGTTCGCCACGGTCCTGGCCGCCTACGGGCCCTTCTTCTACGGGCGGGACCGGCGGATGGCGTTCCTCGAGGTCGCCGTGCTGACGGTGATCGTGGCGCGGCCGTGGCAGCCGTCGATCGTGGTCATCACGGTGGGGGTGCTGCGCACCGCCGTGGGGCCGCTGCTGGCGCTGTACTTCGGGGCCCGCCACGCCCTGCTGCAGTCGCTGCGGGAGCGGGCCGACCGGGCCGAGCGTGAGCAGTACCTGCTCGCCGAGCAGGCCCGGACCGAGGAACGGGCCCGGCTGGCCGGCGAGATGCACGACGTGGTGACCCACCGCGTCAGCCTGATGGTGCTGCAGGCCGGGGCGCTGCGGATGACCGCCCCCGACGAGGCGACCCGGCGGGCGGCCGAGGACCTGCGGGTCACCGGCTGCCAGGCCCTGGACGAACTGCGGGACCTGGTCGGGATCCTGCGCACGCACCCGGACGGCGACGAGACGCCGTCGGCGGCCGGCCTGGCCGGGCTGGTCGCCGAGTCGGTCAGCGTGGGCACCCCGGCCGAGCTGACCGAGGAGGGCGACCCGGCGCTGGCCTCGCCGGTGGTCGGGCGGACCGCGTACCGGATTGTGCGGGAGGCCCTGACCAACGTGCGCAAGCACGCGCCCGGCGCCCGGGTGACCGTGCACGTCAGGTACGGGGACGCGCGGGTGAATCTCCTGGTCCGCAACACGCCGCCCCTCACTGGCGTGGACCTGTCCGGCCTGGCCGCGACGGGTTCTGGCCTGGGCATCGCCAACCTGCGGCAGCGGGTCGAGCTGGTGCACGGGACGTTGCGGGCCGGCCCCGAGCCGGACGGGGGGTTCTGCCTGGAAGCCACGCTGCCCGCCTACGTCCCGACGGCCGAGCCGGTGGGGTGACGATGATCCGGGTCGTGGTCGTCGATGACGAGCCGATGGTCTGCGCGCACCTGCGCACGATCCTCGGCTCGGCCGGCACGATCGAGGTCGTCGCCGAGGCGCACGACGGGGCGGCCGGGGTCGAGGCGGTCACCCGGACCCGCCCCGACGTCGTGCTCATGGACCTGCGCATGCCGGGGATGGACGGGCTGGCCGCGATCGAGCGGATCGGCGAGCTGGCCACGTCGCCCGCCGTGGTCGTGCTGACCACCTTCGACGCGGACCAGTACGTGCTGCGCGCCCTGCGGGCCGGCGCGGCCGGGTTCCTGGTCAAGTCCACGCCGCCGGAGGACCTCATCGGGCTGGTGCAGGTCGCCGCGGAGGGGCACATGGTGCTGTCCCCGGCGGCCGCGCGGCGGCTGATCGCGGCCTCCACCGACAGTCATCTGGCCCGCGACCGGGCCCGCCAGCTCGCGGCGACGCTCACCGAGCGGGAGGCCGAGGTGCTGGCCGGCCTGGGTGAGGGCCTGTCGAACGCGCAGATCGCGGCGCGGCTCTACCTGTCCGAGGCCACGGTGAAGGGCTACGTGTCGCGGACCCTGGACAAGCTGGGCTGCGCCAACCGGACCCAGGCCGGCCTGCTGGCCCACGACGCGGGCCTCGTCTCCCCGTAACCATCTGGCGCCGGACCGTCTAGGCTGTCCCGCAGCACCGGGGGGATAAGGCACAGAAAGGACATGTCGTGTCCGCGTCCCAGGATGAGCGCGCCGCCGGCGCCGCCGCGGCGGCCCAGCCCGTTTTCGATACCAGCGTGGCCAACCCGGCCCGGATCTGGGATTACTGGCTGGGCGGCAAGGACCACTTCGAGGCTGACCGGGAGGCCGCCGACAAGGTCATCGAGGTGCTGCCGACCATGCCGCTGCTGGCCCGGCTCGCGCGGCGGCAGCAGATCGAGACGGTGCGCCTGCTGGCCGGCCGCCACGGCATCCGGCAGTTCCTGGACATCGGGACCGGGCTGCCGACGGCCGACAACACCCACGAGGTCGCGCAGCGCGCCGCGCCCGAGGCGCGGATCGTGTACGTGGACAACGACCCGGTCGTGATCAGCCATGCCCGGGCGCTGCTGACCAGCGGCCCGGAAGGCGCCACCGACTACCTGCAGGCCGACCTGCGGGACACGGCGGCTGTCTTAACGGGGGCGGCCCGGACCCTCGATTTCGGCCAGCCGGTCGCGGTCTTGTTCATGGGCGTGCTGCACTTCATCCCTGATGCGGACGATCCGTACCGGGTCGTGGCCCGGCTGATGGACGCCACCGTGGCCGGCAGCTACCTGGTCATCGGGCACGGGGCCAGCGACATCCGGGCCGACGCGGTGCCGGAGATGATGCGGCGCTACAACGCGCGGTCGTCCGCGTCCCTCACGCTGCGCACCCGGGACCAGGTGGCCCGGTTCTTCGACGGGCTGGAGCTGATCGGCCCGGGGGTGGTCCCGCTCAGCCAGTGGTGGCCCGCGGACGAGGTTAACGCCGGCGCCGCCGGCGGCGTGATCGGCTACTGCGGGATGGCCCGCAAGAACGGTGGCGACGCCTGACCGGACGTGCCACTGTGTGGTGACGGCGGGCACGGTGTGAGGACACTGCCTCGGGGGGGTAGGTGCTCTTCTATCTCGGCGAGCGGGGGGCCCATGGGACGCGACATCAAGGCCATCACCATCAGTGGTGAGGACCGGCGCAAGTACCGGGAAAAGCTGCAGCGTTCACTGGACGTCTTCGCCCGGATGCTCCGCGAGCGCCGGTTCGAGGCCAGCCCGTCCCGGGTGGGCGTGGAGATCGAGCTGAACCTGGTGGACTCGGGCGGGGCGCCGTCCATGCGCAACGCGGCCGTCCTCGACGCGATCGCCGACCCCGCCTGGGCGACCGAGCTCGGGCAGTTCAACCTCGAGATCAACGTGCCGCCCCGGCGGCTGGAGGGCCACGCGCTCGCGGACCTGGAGCAGGAGATCCGCGCCAGCCTCAATGCCGCGGACGCCAAGGCCCGCGGCACGGGGAGCCGGCTGGTCATGGTCGGCATCCTGCCCACGCTGGCCGAAGACGACATGGACGAGGACGCCATGTCGGCCAACGAGCGCTACCGGGTCCTGAACGAGCAGATCTTCGCGGCGCGCGGGGAGGACCTGCGCATCGCGATCGACGGCCCCGAGCCCCTGCTCACCCACGCGGGCAGCATCACGCCCGAGGCCGCGTGCACCAGCGTGCAGCTGCACGTCCAGGTCAGCCCGGAGGTGTTCGCGAGCTACTGGAACGCGGCCCAGGCCATCGCGGGCGTGCAGGTCGCCCTGGCCGCCAACTCCCCGTTCCTGTTCGGCCGGCAGCTGTGGGCCGAGACCCGCATCACCCTGTTCGAGCAGGCCACCGACACCCGGCCGGACGAGCTGATACAGCAGGGTGTGCGGCCCCGGGTGTGGTTCGGCGAACGCTGGATCACGTCCGTGTTCGACCTGTTCGAGGAGAACATCCGGTACTTCCCGGCCCTGCTGCCGCTCTGCGAGGAGGAGGACCCGCTGGCCGTTCTGGACGCCGGGGCCACCCCGCAGCTGGCCGAGATGAGCCTGCACAACGGGACCATCTACCGCTGGAACCGTCCCGTCTACGCCGTCGTCAACGGCCAGCCCCACCTGCGCATCGAGAACCGCGTCCTGCCGGCCGGCCCGACCGTCGCGGACATCATGGCCAACGCCGCGTTCTACTACGGGCTCATCCGGGCCCTGGCCGAGACGCAGCGGCCGATCTGGACCCAGATGTCGTTCCCGACCGCGGCCGAGAACCTGCATGAGGCCGCGCGGGACGGCATGGACGCCCGGCTGTACTGGCCGGGGCTGGGTGAGGTGCCCGTCGCCGAACTGGTGCTGCGCCGCCTGCTGCCGCTGGCCCGGGAGGGCCTGTCCCGCTGGGGCGTCGATCCCGACTCCGCCGGGCGGCTGCTCGGCATCATCGAGCAGCGCTGCCTCGCCTCCCGGACCGGGGCCGACTGGCAGATCGCCATGACCCGGGCCATCAGCGAGCGGACCGGCGCCGGCCGCGCGGAGGCGCTGCGGCAGATGACCCAGCGCTACATCGAGCACATGCACGCCAACGAGCCCGTGCACACCTGGCCTGAGCCCGGGTGACCCGGCCCGCGCGGGGCGAAATTGTCACTATGTGAGACCGGGAAGAGCCGGCCCGTGTGCCAGGATCGGCGGGCAGGCCGCAGTGGTGCCACGACCGGAACGAGGAGACATGAGCGACCCGAAACCCGCATCGCCGCAGCCACCGATGCTGACCGTCGCTCTCGACCTGCCGTCCGCGCAGGTCCTCGCCGACCAGGCGTCGATCGTCTCGGATCTCCAGTTCGTCGTGGAATGCTGCAAGGAGCTGCTCGGCGAGCTGGACAAGCCCGAGCAGGACCGGGACCCGGTGGTGCCGCAGGCGCTATGGTCGGCCGCCCTGGCCTCCTATTCCCGCTGTTTCAGCAAGGGCAAGCGGTTCGGCCTGGGCCCGGACGACATCACCAGCCTGCCCCTCGAGGGCGAGGTCATGACGTTCCACAAGTGGGCCATCGGGCAGCGCACCAGGCTCACCACCCATCCGGCCGACCCGTTCGACGCGGCCAAGGTGGGGGCGGCGCTGGCGCTGCCCGGGCACGGCAAGCGCCGGGTGGAGGGCATCGCGATCCTGACCACCAGCCGCGTACTGGTCGACGACACCGGGGTACGGCAGCTGGGCGCGCTCGCGTCGGCGCTGGCCAAGCAGACCGCCGAGCGGGCCCAGGAGCAGCAGGACACGGTGCTCGAGGAGGCCCAGCAGCTCGACCTGGACCGGCTCTACCATCAGCCGCCGCTCAGCAGCGCCAGCCCGCTGCCCAGCCTGCCCAACCTGCCCCAGCCCTCCGCCTGACCCAGCCCACCCTCCCGCAGGAGCCGGCCGAAGCCTGACCGGGGCAACCGTGCCGCGCAGCCCGCTGCATGGATGTGCTCCAGGTCCCACGAATCATGCTGGCCTCCCGTCACTTTTCACGCCGGACGTGCGCCCGAACCGGGCAAATCACCCGCTATAGCGCACGTCCGGCGTGAAATGTGGGCGCTGGCCACGATCAACGTGACCGACGATGCGGGATCGGCCGGGGCCGCGCCGCCTGAGAGGCCGCTCGGGTCCCGGGGCGGGCGGTGATCGGGTAGAACGGGTGCGCGACGGCGCCGAGATGAAGCACGCCGCGGTGGGCGGCCGCAGCACCTGGTGGTGTTCTGCGGAACAGGCCTGACGATCTCAGCCGTCCAGGCGGGGCAGGGTGATGGTGAACTGGGTGTGGCCTGGTTCGCTGTGGACCTGGACGTGGCCGCCGTGGGCGGTGGTGACGGCGTTGACGATGGCCAGGCCGAGGCCGGTGCTGGCGGCTCCGGTGGTTCCGCGGGAGCGGGAGGAGTCGCCGCGGACGAACCGCTCGAACAGGGCGGGCTGCAGTTGCGGGGCGATGCCGGGGCCGTTGTCGGTGACGGTCAGCTCGACGGTGCCGGCGGCGGACAGGTGGCTCTGGCCGCCGATGATGCCCTGATCGGTCACCATCCCGTCCTTCACCCGGGCCCCGAACGTGCCGGTGTTCAGGCCCGGGGTCGTGTTGCAGTTGGCCGCCGTGGCCCCCTGGGGCAGCGGCGGGCCCTCGTGGTGATGCGCCTCCATGCAGGACGCGTACCGCCCGCCCGCATCCTGGAGCTGGTAATCCAGCTGACTGAGCAGGGTGTGGCTGATCACGATGTAGGTGACGAGCCCCACACCGGCGCACGCCAGCGCGAGCAGGGCCACCAGGCCGCTGATGAGCTGGCCGCGCAGCGAGCGGGTCGCCAGCCAGCGGGCAGGCCGGGCCCGCCAGGGGATGTGCGGAGCGCCTGATTCGCCCATCAGCCGCCGGGCGGACGGCCAGCGGCTGCGCCCGCCGCCGGCGGTGCCAGCCCATCGGTCCCCATGACCAGCACTATGGCAGGCCGGGCTGGGCGGAGGTTCCCGTTAGCTTCTGTGTCGCTTCTGAAGGTCCGGGGCGGGGAGTGCCACGCGGGGCGGCCCGGCGCGCGGGCGGCGGCCGCCGCCTCCCCACGGCGGGCGGGCAGGTGAACCCGCAGGTTAAGGTGCAGCCTATGGATGCGGAGCTCCGGGGCGTGATCACGGCGAACCTGGGCGGCTTCCAGCGGGTCGAGGTGCCTGCCGACGGACTCAAGGCCGCGGCGGTCGCCGTCTGCGTGGTGAGCCAGCAGGACGTGCCCGCGCTGCTGATCACCATGCGGGCGCCGACCCTGCGCAACCACGCGGGCCAGTGGGCGCTGCCCGGCGGCCGCCGTGACCCGGGGGAGTCCGCGGAGGCCGCGGCGCTGCGGGAACTGCGCGAGGAAACCGGTGTCGAGGCCGGCCAGGACGCGGTGCTCGGCGTCCTGGACGATTACGTCACCCGGTCGGGATACCTGATGACCCCGGTGGTGGTGTGGGGCGGCGCGGTCAGTGCCGAGATGAAAGGCCCGGAGTCCGAGGTGGCCCAGATCCACGTCATCCCGCTGGCTGACTTCGACGTGGCGCCGCGGCTGCTGCGGATCCCGCAGTCCGAGGCACCCGTCATCCAGTTGCCGCTGCTCGGGCGGTACCTGCACGCGCCCACGGCGGCGATCATCTACCAGTTCTGCCAGGCGGGCCTGCACGGGACCATGACCAGGGTGGCGCACTTCGAGCAGCCCGTCTTCGCCTGGAAATAGGGCCGGTTTCCCGGAGCCCTTTCGGTGTGAGCGTGGCCAGCTCAGCGGGCCCGGGACCGGCCCGTTGATAACCTGCATCGACCACCCGGCGGCGCTGCCGCCGGTGTTACCCGGGGAAGGGTGCCCATGCCGGCCAGGAGATCGCCGCAGGCGGCGGCGCCGTCCCTGTCCCGGCGGCACGCGGCCGGAGCCCGCAGCGCCCAGGGGCTGCTGTTCACGCTGCTGGGCGAGTTCGTGCTGACCACCGACGGGACCGCCTGGACGTCGGCGGTCCTCGCTGCCTTCAGCCGCCTCGGCATCGAGGAAAAGGCCACCCGGCAGGCGCTGATGCGGACCGCCGCGGCGGGCTGGCTCGAGCCGGAGAAGCTGGGCCGCCGCACCCGGTGGCGGCTGACCGGCAGCGCGCGGCGGATGCTGACCGACGGCGCGGAGCGCATCTACTCGTTCACGCGGCCGGCCGGGGACTGGGACGGCCGCTGGCTGCTGGTGTACGCGCGCGTCCCGGAAAGTGACCGCCGGGCCCGGCACGTGGTGCGCAGCCGGCTCAGCTGGGCCGGGTTCGGGTCCCTCGGCGCGGGCCTGTGGATCAGCCCGCACCCGGACCGCGAGGCCGAGGCCGTCGGGGTGCTCCGGGCGGCTGGCCTCGACGGGGACGCCCACGTGTTCGTGGCCACCCGGTCCGGTCTCGGTGACGTCCGGGTGATGGTGGCGGCCGCGTGGGACCTGGCCGCGGTCGAGCAACAGTACGAGCAGTTCATCGGGGAGTTCCGTGACCCGGCGCCCGGTGACGTGCTGGCCCGGCAGGTGGAGCTGGTCCACGCCTGGCGGCGCTTCCCGTCGGTCGACCCGGCCCTGCCCCGGGAACTGCTCCCGGCCCGCTGGAGCGGGCTGGAAGCCGCCCGGCTGTTCGGCGACCGGCGCCAGCACTGGTCCGGGGATGCCCGCCTGGAGTGGAAGCGCCTCAACGACCCGGGATGAGACTCCGGCAGGCCTTCACACCCCAAGGTCTACGAGGTACCGTCTGGCCCAGATGAAGACCCGCACCCAGGACACGGATCAGGGCGCCCGGGCGGCGCGGCTCGTGGCGCCCGCCGCGGCTGGGTTCAGCCGGGTGCTGACCCGGGCCTGGTCCCTCCCGCCCCGGCGCAATTGCGTCGCCGTGATCCGGGACGTGGCCGTGCCGATGTCCGACGGCACGGTGCTGAGGGCCGATCACTACCTGCCGGTCACCGACCGCCAGGTGCCCACCGTGCTGGTCCGGACCCCGTACGGGCGGAGGCTGCCGTTCAGCCTCGACGTCCAGTTCATCGCCGAGCGCGGGTTCCACGTGCTCCTGCAGAGCTGCCGCGGCACGTTCGGCTCCGGCGGCGAGTTCGACCCGATGCGCCGCGAGGCCGCCGACGGCCAGGACACCGTGGCCTGGCTGCGCGAGCAGCACTGGTTCGACGGGCGCCTGGCCACCTACGGCCCCAGCTACCTCGGCTTCGTGCAGTGGGCCCTGGCCACGGACCCGCCACCGGAACTGCGGGCCGCCGTGGTCCTGGTCGGCCCGCACGACTTCAGCCAGGCCGCCTACCATGACGGGGGGTTCGACCTGCAGAACTTCCTGGGCTGGAGCGAGATGATCGCGCACCAGGAAACCACCAGCCCACTCGGCCGCCTGTGGCGGATGGCCACCACGGAGCGGAGGCTGCGTCCCGCGCTGAACGGGCTGCCGGTCACGGCCAGCGCCCGGGACCTGCTCGGCACCGGGGCCCCGTGGTTCGAGGGCTGGCTGGAGCACCCGGAGGTGACCGACCCGTTCTGGGCCCCGCTGCAGTGCGGCGCCGCGCTGCAGCGGACCACGGTGCCCACCCTGCTGGTCGGCGGCTGGCAGGACCTGTTCCTGGCCCAGACGCTGGAGCAGTACCGCGTCCTGTCCGGCCGGGGCGTGCCCACCCGGCTCCTGGTCGGGCCCTGGACTCACCTGGAGGTGGAGACCAAGGGCGGGGCGGCGATCGCGGAGAGCCTGGCCTGGCTGGATCGCTACCTCGGCCCCCGTGCGACGGCCGGCGGGGGGACAGACGGGCCGCCGGAGCACTCGGTCCGGGTGTGGGTGGGCGGCGCGCAGGCGCCGGGCTGGCGCGACGTCTCCGGCTGGCCGCCGCAAGGCCCGCGCGAGCAGCGCTGGTACCCCGGCCCGCGCGGCACCCTGGATCCGCAGCCGTCCGGCGATCCGGGAACCGCCCAGTTCCGTTACGATCCGGCCGACCCCACGCCCTCGGTCGGGGGCGCGGTCATGACCTTCACCGCGGGGGTGCGGGACAACCGGGCCGTCGAGCAGCGCGCCGACGTGCTGGTGTTCAGCAGCGAACCGCTGGCCGGGCCGGTGGAGATCCTCGGCGAGGTGGCCGCCGAGCTGAGCGTGGAGCGGGACAACCCGCACGCCGACCTGTTCGTGCGGCTGTGCGACGTGGATCCGAAAGGCCGGTCCCGGAACGTCTGCGACGGCATCGTCCGGCTGTCCGCGCAGGACCCGGCCGCTGGGGTGGTCCGCGTGTCGCTGATCGGCGCCGGGCACCGCTTCGCGCCCGGGCACCGGATCCGGCTTCAGGTGGCGGGAGGCGCGCATCCCCGCTTCGCCCGCAACCCGGGCACCGGCCAGGTCGAGGCGCCCGCGCGGGACCTGGTGCCCACGCAGTACCGGATCGACCTGGCGGCCTCGGCCCTCGTGCTGCCGGTCACCGGGTGAGCCGGCAAAAATTATGCTACGAATATTTGACGTATTTACCGCCCAACGTAGAACATAGAGGTTACCTGCGGCCCAGCGGAAGGATGATCATGACCGGCGAGGCCAGAGTGGACTTCCGCACGCACCCCGGGCAGTACCGGCACTGGCGGCTGGCCTGCGACGGCCCGGTGGCCACGCTGACCATGGACGTGGACGAGCAGGGCGGCCTGGTGCCCGGCTACGAGCTCAAGATGAACTCCTACGACCTGGGCGTGGACATCGAGCTGTACGACGCGGTCCAGCGGCTCCGCTTCGAGCATCCCGAGGTCCGCACGGTCGTGGTGACCAGCGGCAAGGAAAAGATCTTCTGCGCGGGGGCCAACATCCGCATGCTCGCCGCGTCGCCACATCCCTGGAAGGTCAACTTCTGCAAGTTCACTAACGAAACCCGCAACGGCATCGAGGACGCCAGTGCGTACTCGGGTCAGGTGTACCTCGCCGCGCTGAACGGGACCGCATCCGGCGGGGGGTATGAGCTGGCCCTGGCCTGCGAGCACATCATGCTCATCGACGACCGCTCGTCCGCGGTGTCGTTGCCGGAACTGCCGCTGCTGGGGGTGCTGCCCGGGACCGGCGGGCTGACCCGGGTGGTGGACAAGCGGCACGTGCGCCGCGACCGCGCGGACTACTTCTCCACCAAGTCCGAGGGCCTGGGCGGGAAGAAGGCCGTGGCCTGGCGCCTCGTGGACGAAGCCGTGCCCCGGGCCCAGTGGGACCAGGTCGTCCGGCAGCGGGCGGAGGAACTGGCCGCCCGGTCCGGCCGGCCCGGTGGCGCGGCGGGCATCGAGCTGACCCCGCTGGCCAGGGCCCGGACCGATGAGGAGATCACCTACAGTCACGTGAGGGCCCGGCTGGACCGGGAGCGGGGGGTGGCCGAGATCACCGTGTCCGGGCCGGCCGAGGAACCCCCGTCCAGCGTGGCCGGGCTGCACGAGCAGGGCGCCGGGTTCTGGACCCTGGCCGTGACCCGGGAACTGGACGACCTGATCCTGGACCTGCGCACCAACGAGCTCGAGCTGGGCACGTGGGTGCTGCGCACCCAGGGCGACCCGGCCCGGGTGCTGGCCTACGACCAGCTCCTGGCCGACCACCATGACGACTGGCTGGCCGGCGAGATCGTGCTCTACCTCAAGCGCACCCTCAAGCGGCTCGACGTGACCAGCCGCAGCCTGCTCGCGCTCATCGAGCCGGGCAGCTGCTTCGCGGGCTCGCTGCTGGAGCTCGCGCTGGCCGCGGACCGCTCCTACATGCTGTCCGGCGTGTTCGAAGAGGTGGACCCGGACGCCGAACCGGCCACCGTGACGGTGGGCCCGGCCAACCTCGGCCCGCTGCCGATGAGCAACGGCCTGACCCGGCTGCAGACCCGCTTCCTGGGTGACCCCGACGCGCTGGCCGCGGCCGAGAAGAGCGCGGGCGACCCGCTGGAGGCGCAGGATGCCGAGACGCTCGGCCTGGTCACGTTCGCCCCCGACGACATCGACTGGGATGACGAGGTCCGCATCGCCGTGGAGGAGCGGGCCAGCTTCAGCCCTGACGCGCTGACCGGGCTGGAGGCGAACTACCGCTTCCCCGGCCCCGAGACGATGGAAACCAAGATCTTCGGCCGGCTGACCGCCTGGCAGAACTGGATCTTCTACCGCCCGAACGCCTCGGGCCCCGACGGTGCCCTGCGCAAATACGGCACCGGGCAGCGCGCCGACTTCGACCGAAAGCGAGTCTGATCCCGTGACCTCGGCACCCGACTACACCGAGAAGATTCCCAACAACGTCGACCTGCGTGACGACCGCCGCCTGCAGCGTGCCCTGGAGTCGTGGCAGCCCAACTTCCTGAACTGGTGGGAGTCCATGGGCCCGACGCTGCCCACCCAGGACGTCTACCTGCGCACCGCGGTCAACGTGGGCCGCGAGGGCTGGGCCCACTTCGGGCACGTGCCGATGAAGGACTACCGGTGGGGCATCTTCCTGGCCGAGCGGGACGCCGGCCGCCACATCGGGTTCGGCCAGCACAAGGGCGAGCCCGCCTGGCAGCAGGTGCCCGGGGAGTACCGTGCGGACCTGCAGCGGCTGATCGTGATCCAGGGCGACACCGAGCCGGCCTCCGTCGAGCAGCAGCGCAACCTCGGGGCCACCGCCCCCAGCCTCTATGACCTGCGCAACCTGTTCCAGGTCAACGTGGAGGAGGGCCGGCACCTATGGGCCATGGTCTACCTGCTGCACGCCCACTTCGGGCGGGAAGGCCGCGAGGAGGCCGAGGAACTCCTGCACCGCAACTCCGGCAGCGAGGAGTCGCCCCGCATCCTCGGCGCGTTCAACGAGGAGACCCCGGACTGGCTGTCGTTTTTTATGTTCACGTACTTCACGGATCGGGACGGCAAGTACCAGCTGGGCACGCTCAAGGAGTCGGCGTTCGACCCGCTGTCGCGCACGTGTGAGTTCATGCTCAAGGAAGAGGCTCACCACATGATGGTCGGCACCACCGGGATCGACCGGGTGGTGGAGCGGACCGCGCAGCTGATGGTGGAGAACGAGACCGACGACGCCGGGCCATACGGGGCCGTCGGCCTGGACGTCATCCAGAAGTACCTGAACTTCCACTACAGCGTGTCACTCGACCTGTTCGGCGGGGAGACCTCCACCAACGTGGCCAACTACTACACCGCCGGCCTGAAGGGCCGCTGGCTGGAGGAGCGGCGCAAGGACGACCACCGGCTGACCGACGACGCCTACCTGGTCGACGCGCTCACCGACGCCGGGAACGGCCAGCACAGCATCGGCCAGACCGAGGTGTCCGCGCTGGTGGGCCTCAACACCGACCTGCGCCGTGAGTACATCTCCGACTGCCAGAGCGGCGTCACCCGGTGGAACCGGATCCTCGACGGCGCAGGCCTGCCGCACCGTCTCAAGCTGCCGCACGTGGCGTTCAACCGCAGGGTCGGCGCGTTCGCTAGCGTGGAGGTGAGCCCGGGCGGCGAGCTGCTGACGGCGGGCGAGTGGGCGGAGCAGAAGGGGCGGTGGCTGCCCACCGACGTGGACAAGACCCACGTCAGGTCGCTGATGCAGCCGGTCTACGAGCGCGGCAAGATCGCCGCGTGGATCGCCCCGCCGCGCAACGGGATCAACGGCCAGCCGTTCGATTACGACTACGTCCACCTGGCCTGAACCGATCGCCTCAACCACCGGGAGGCAGCCGCGATGCCGCAGCTGTTCAACGCGTGTGAGTACCTGCTGGACCGGCGGCTGGCGGCGGGGGACGGGCCGCGCACGGCGCTGGCCGGCCCGGCCGGGGACGTGAGCTACGCCGCGCTGGATGACCAGGTACGCCGAATGTCGGCGTCGTTGCGGAGAATCGGGCTGCAGCCCGAGCAGCGGGTGCTGATGCTGATGGCGGACACCCCGCAGTTCGTGGTGATGTACCTGGCCGCGATGCGGATGGGTGCGATCCCGGTGCCGGTGTCCACGATGCTGAAAGCCGACGGCGTGGCCGAGCTGCTCACCGATTCGCGGGCCCGGTTCCTGGCCGTCACCCGGGAGTTCGCCGATACCGCCGCGGCGGCCGCGGCCGCGGCGCCTGAGCTGACCGCGATGCTGGCCGATGAGCCACTACCATCCAGCCCGGTGCCGGTCCACCTGCTGGGCGACCTGGCCGCCGGCCCGCCCGACGACACCGTGTACCCGACCACCGCCGACTCGCCCGCGTTCTGGCTCTACACCTCGGGCACGACGGGGCGGCCCAAGGCGGCCATGCACCGGCACGCCTCGATCCAGGTGGTGTGCGAGACCTACGGCACCCAGGTGCTCGGGATCCGCCGGGATGACCGCTGCCTGTCCGCGGCCAAGGCGTTCTTCGCCTACGGCCTGGGCAATTCGCTGTTGTTCCCGCTGTCGGTCGGCGCGTCCGCGGTCCTGGTGCCCGACCCGTCCCGGCCGGACCTGATCGCCGGCGCGGTCCAGAAGCACGGCGCGACCCTGTTCTTCGCCGGGCCGACGTTCTTCGCGAACATGCTCCGGGCCGGCCTGCCGGCGGACGCGCTGGCCGGGCTGCGGCTGGCCGCCTCGGCCGGTGAGGCGCTCCCCGCGTCCCTCTACACCCGGTGGACCTCGCATTTCGGGGTGGACATCCTGGACGGCATCGGCATGACCGAGGTGCTGCACATCTTCTTGTCCAACCGCCCGGGCCAGGTCCGGGCGGGCACCACCGGGATGGCCGTCCCCGGCTACGACCTCCGCGTGCTGGACGAGGCCGGGAACGAGGTGCCGCCCGGCAGCCCGGGCACGCTGTTTGTCCGCGGTGACTCCACCGCCACCGGGTACTGGTCCCGGTACGACACGTCGCGCGAGGTCTTCCAGGGCGAGTGGCTGCGCACCGGCGACACGTACGTGCGTGACGCCGACGGCTACTACACCTGCCTCGGGCGGACCGGCGACATGCTCAAGGCCAGCGGCATCTGGGTGTCCCCGGCCGAGGTCGAGGCCCAGCTGCTGGCCCACCCCGCCGTGGCCCAGGCCGTGGTGGTCGCCGCGCCGGACTCCGAAGGCCTGGAGAAGCCGGTCGCCTACGTGATCCTGGAGACCGGCCACGCAGTCACCGAGGCCGAGCTGGTCGAGTTCTGCCGCCAGGCACTGCCATCGTTCAAGCGGCCGCGCAAGGTGGTGTTCGTGGCGGGATACCCGACCACGGCCACCGGGAAGATCCGCCGGGTCGAGCTGCGCCGGATGGCTGCCACGGTGCTGGTGCCGGAGGGGAGCGGCTGATGCTCGACGGACGCCCGCTCGTCGACGTGCACCTGCACCCGGCCCGGCTGCCCACGCTCAAGCCCTCGTGGCGCGAGTGGGCGCACGACTTCGGCGACCGTGGGGTGCTGGACCGGGTCTACGACACCGAGGGCACGGTCGTGCCGGCCGAGTTCGCCGCGCACCTGGCTGGGCAGGGCGTCGATATCGCGCTGCTGCTGTGCGAGTACAGTCCCAAGGCCACCGGCATCCAGCCCATCGAGGACGTGCTGCCGCTGGCCGGGCACAGCCCGGACCGCCTCAAGATCATCGCCAACCTCAACCCGCACCTGCACTACCCGGTGGACGAGGAGCTCGAGCGCCAGCTGGGGCTGGGCGCGGTCGCGCTGAAGATCCACCCGGTGCACGCAGGAGCGGCGGTCAGCGACCGGGCGCTGTACCCGGCGTACGAGATCTGCCAGTCGGCCGGGATCCCGCTCGTGGTGCACTCCGGCACCAGCTCGTTTCCCGGCTCGACCAATGCCCTGGCCGACCCCGTGCTCCTCGACCCGGTGCTGCGCGACTTCCGCCGCCTCGACGTCGTGCTCGCTCACGGCGGCCGGGGCTGGTGGTACGACGCGGCCGCGTTCCTGGCCCTGTCCAACTCCCGCGTCTGGATCGAGCTGTCCGGGCTTCCGCCCTCACGGCTGCGGCACTACTACGCCCAGCACAACTGGAACCGGCTCACCCGCAAGATGATCTTCGGCACCGACTGGCCCGGCGTGCCCAGCATCGCGGCCAACGCCCGGGCTGTCGCCGCGCTGTGCCCCGACGAGGAGACCGCTGGCCTGGTCCTGGCCGGCAACGCGCTGCGGGTCTACAACCTAAAGCTGCCCGCCTGACCGACCGGGAGGTCCCGATGACGATGACGCTGCACTGGACCAAGGAGGACGACCCGCGCTGGGATGAGGCCAAGCAACGGCTGTTCGGCCCGGATGAACTGGCCGCGGTGGACCTTGAGCCGCCCGCGCCCGGCGCCGCCATTGCCGACGAGTGGTGGCAGGTGACCGGCGACGACGGGCGGGTCGCCGGCTACGGCTGGCTGGACTGCGAATGGGGTGACGCCCAGATCACGTTCTGGGTCGATCCCGCCCGCCGGGGCGAGGGCATCGGCGACTTCATCGTGGACCATCTGGAGGCCGAGGCCGCCGCCCGCGGGCTGAACTACATCTACAACGTCGTCCCGGCCGGCCACCCGGTCCCGGACTGGATCACGGCGTGGCTGACCCGTCGTGGCTTCGTCCCCGGCACCGGTGACCTGCGCCGCCAGGTCCGCAGCGCCCACCCGGCGTCTGGCTGACCCCGGGCGCGGCCCTGACCGCGGCGCCGGCCACACCCGGGATCGAGGTACGCTTCCTGCCACCCCGAGCCCCTACGCCGGAGGCGGCCCATGCCGAGCCTGTCCCGCCGTACCCTGCTGGCCGGTGGTGCCGGGCTCGCCGTGGCCGCTGGCGCTTGCGTCGCCGGGGGCTATGAGCTCGTCCAGGACGGCACGCTGCCCGGCAAGTACCGGCTCGCCCGCCTGACCGGCGCCTGCGGATCACCCCTGCCGCGCCCCGCCGGGCCGGCGCCAGCCCGGCACCTCGTGACGTTCCACTCCGCCTACCGGCACCGCCAGGTGCGGATGCTGACCCTGCTCCCGGCCGGCGCAGCCTCCCCGGACGGGCTTGGCGTGGTCATCGCGCTGCACGGTGCGGGCGGCGACGGCGCCAGCATGGCCCGTCAGGTGGCACCGGCCATGACCCGTGCCGGGGTGAGTCAGTTCGCGGTCATCTGCGTGGACGGCAGCAGCACCTACTGGCACGCGCACGCGGACGGGGACGACCCGGTCGGCATGATCGTGCACGAGGTGCTGCCCCGGGCGGCCGCGGCCGGGATGCGGGCCGGGCGGATCGGCCTCGTCGGGCTCTCCATGGGAGGCTTCGGCGCCCTGCTGCTCGCCGAGCGGTTCAGTGCCGCGGCCGGGACGGGCGGGATGCCGCGCGTCGCCGCGGTCGCGGCCCTGTCCCCGGCCATCTTCGCGTCCTATCCCGATGCCCGCGCGGCCAACGCCGCGGCGTTCGACAGCGCGGCGGACTTCGCGCGCAACGATGTCTTCTCCACGCTGGGAGCACTGCGGCGCGTGCCCGCCCTCATCTCCTGCGGGCGGGACGACCCGTTCCAGCCCGAAACGGTGCGGGTCCGGGCCAGGCTCGCCGCCCTCACCGGGCGGCCCGTGCCCGGCGGGATCATGCCGGGCTGTCACGATGGCGCGTTCTGGAGCCGCACCATGCCGGGCGCCCTCAGGTTCCTGGCCCGGAACGGCGTCTGAACGCGGTCCGGGACTACCTGGGCCGCCACCACCCCCACGGCGCCGCCGTCGGCCTGCATCGTTTTGTCGGTGGCGGGTGGGATGATTCGAATATGTGTTTACCTGAGCAGTCTGCCCGGGACGCGGCGCTGGCTGAGCTGGCCCGCCTCGATCCTGCCGCGCTGGATGCGGCCTCGCTGATGGGCCAGATCACCGATCTGGCCACGTTCATCAGCCAGGCACAAGGACAGCTGTCCCGGCTGGCCGCCACCCTGGACGCCACCGGCGGGGCGGCCGAGGCCGGGCACAAGTCCGCCTCAGCCTTCCTGCGCACCCGGTGCGGCCTGGCGCCCGGGCGCGCCGCGGCGGTCGTGGCCACTGCCCGGGGCCTGCGTGAGCTGGAGGCCACGGAGAAGGCGCTGCACGCCGGGGAGGTCTCCTTCGATCAGGCGCAGGTCATCGTCCAGGCCGTGACCGGGCTGGGTGAGGCGGCGGGCCTGGCCGAGCGGGTCTTACTCGATCATGCGCCCGGGCTGGACACGGCCCGGTTCCGTCAGTTCGCGGCTGAGGTGGCTTACCGGGCTGATCCCGGGGCGGCTGAGGAGCGGGAGAAGCGCCGCTGGGACAAGCGTCACCTGTCGTTCGGGCTGACCCTGGACGACACGGGGGTGCTGTCGGGGGCGTGCGGGGACGCGGTGTCGTATGAGATCGTGCGGACCGCGGCGGAGGCGTTCAGCCCGCCTGGCGGGCGGCTGGACGACCGCACCGCGGCGCAGCGGCGGATGGATGGCCTGGTCGCGGCGTGCAAGGCGGCGCTGGACGGCGGGTCAGCGCCGCAGCGGCACGGCAGCGCGCCGCACATCACGGTGCTGGTCAAGGATGAGACTCTCGGCCAGGCCGCCGCCCGCTGAACACGGAGAGCGTGGATCGGGGCATCCTCCGGCATAGACAGGCCAAGCGCGCTGTCAGGCCCAGCCTCAACCCAGATCAGTCAGCCAGCGACCTTGGGTCTGAGCAGTGAATTAGGCCGTCCACACCAGACAGAATGGCTTGCCGGCCGGATCGGCGTAGACGCGCCAGTTCGGGCCGGCGCCGTCCAGCCGGGTGGCACCGATGTCGAGGGCGGCCCGTTCCGCCGCGTCCGCGTCCTGGACGGTCACGTCGAGGTGGATCTGCTGCGGGTACGCCGGATCCGGCCAGCGCGGCGCGGTGTAGTGCTCCACCTGCTGGAACATCACCGGCTGCGCGCCGTCCTCGCCGATCATGGCGACCCCGTGTGCCTCGTACGTCACCGGCTTGCCGAGCAGCTCCGCGTAGAAGTGGCTCAGCGCCTTCGCATCGGGGCAGTCGAGCATGATGCCCATCAGGGTGGTCCGCGGATCGTCAGGGTTCACGCACAAGTCGAACGGGTGGCCGGCCGGGTCGGCCAGTGTGTGCCACCGTTCGTTGCGGCGCAGCAGGCTGGCGCCGAGCTGCTGGGCACGTTCCGCCGCCGCATCGATGTCCGGTACCCGGAAGTCGAGATGGGCCTGCTGCGGACGGTCCTGGCCCGGCCAGTGGGGCGGCACGTGGTCGGGGGCCCATTGCAGGCCGATCCGCCAGCCGTCACCGGAGTCGATCGTGATCCAGTCATCGTCGTCGCCGCCGCCGGGGACGCGTCGCCAGCCGGCGAGCTGCTCGTAGAACGTGGCCAGCAGGTCGATGTCCGGGGCGTCCAGCGCCACGGCGCGCAGTGAGCCGATCGCCCGCCGGTGCGGTTCGGAGGTCATCTCCCCGATCCTGCCGATCCCGGGGCCGGCCCGCCACCGGAAAACCGGCGATGACGATCCGTCCTAGAGGGTTACCGGGACGCTCGCGTCAGCTGATCTGTTCGGCCAGGGCGACGATGATGCCCGCGGGGCCGCGGAGGTAGCAGAGCCGGAAGATGCTCTCGTACTGCGCCACCTCGCCGAGGAGTTCGGCGCCGTGGGCGCGCAGGCGGGCGATGGTGTCGTCGATATCGTCGACGGCGAACATGACACGATGCAGGCCCAGCGTGTTGGGCGACGGGTTCTGCGGCTCGGCGCCGACCGCCGCGGGATTGCGGTATTTCGTGAGCTCCAGCTTGCTGTGGCCGTCCGGGGTCCGCATCATCGCGATGTCGCTCCGGACGCCGGCGAGTCCGACGGTGCGGTCCGCCCAAGGGCCTTCGACCTGCCCCTTGCCTTCCAGCTCCATGCCGAGCTCGGTGAAGAACGCGACGGCGGCATCCAGGTCTTCGACGACGATGGCGACGTTGTCCATCCGCTGAATGGTCATGAGCCCTCACGCTAGTCCGACAGCAGCTCGAGCAGCGTGTCACCCAGGATGCTGCGGTACGGCACGGCGTGGCGCGCCGCCGCCCGGATCTGGGACCAGCCCAGGCCCAGCCGGTCGCGCAGTCCCTCGTCCTGGCGGGCGAGGTCGGGAAGCACGTCGTCGTGGCCGAGGGCGGTGGACGAGATCGCGCGGGCTCGCGTCGGCCCGATGTGCGGCAGTTCCGCCACCCGCGCGATGGCCTCGTCACCGGGCAGTGCCCGCAGCGCGACCTCGTCATACCGGTCCGGCCTCGCGGCGAACGCGCGGGCCAGGCCGACGACATTCGCCGCGCGGTGGGGTGCCACTCCATAGCCGACGATCCGGTGGTCTCCGGCGGTCAGCACATCGGCCGGGTCCGGCGGGAACCGCAGGCGGCCGGCAGGGCGCCCGAGCTCGGCAAACATCCGCCGGACCGGGGGCGCGTCTGGATCCCCGCCGCACAGGAAGACCAGGCAGTACGACCAGAGCGTGGCTGCGGCGGGGCGCCGCACCCAGCCATCGCGCTCGAACAATCTGGCGAGCGTGCTCTTTCCCAGCGCCGTGTCCACGGCGTTCCCGTCGAGGTCGAGGTGGAACCGGCGAGTCACGAACTCGCCAAGCGCTGGCGCGGGCGGCGTCACAGCCAGATGACCTCCCCCGCCGGTGACGGTGACGACCAGAGGCTCGTCCGCCACCAGGCACGCCGTGGCGACCATGCCGTCGGCCGGCCGGACTTCCTCGCCGGTCACGCGGACTTCCTGATCCAGCACCCGCAGCACCCAGGGCCACTCAAGCCAGCCCGGGCGGTCAACCAGAAGCTGGTCCATGACAGCGCCAGGCCCGGTTACTGGCCCAGGAGCCAGTGTCCCGGCGCGATGAGCTCGCGGGCCTCGGCCGGACCCCACGACCCCGGGACGTACGGGACGACTTTGGGCGGGCTGTCCAGCAGCGGCGCGGCCACCTCCCACACCGCGGCCAGGCCGTCCGGGCGGGTGAACAGCGACCGGTCGCCCAGCAGCACATCGTGGATGAGCCGGACGTAGGGCGGCAGCGGGTCCGCGTCCTTCAGGCCTGCCAGCGGGATCGAGGCCTGGGCCATCTCCACGGCGAGCGCCGGGCCGGGCTTCTTGGCCATCAGGGACAGGCCGATCTCACCGCTGCCCGCGAGCGAGAACGACAGCGCGTTGCTGCCGGACGGGAGCTTCCCGGCCAGCGGCCCGGCAGGCTCACGCAGGATCAGGCTGACCTGCTGCTCCGTGGCGGCCAGCCGCTTGCCCGTGCGCAGGTAGAACGGGACACCGCGCCAGCGGTCGTTGTCGATCCACATCCGTGCCGCCACGAACGTGTCCTGGGCGGAGTTGGCCGACACCCCCGGCACGTCGCGGTACCCGTCGAACTGGCCCAGCACCACCTCGGCCGGGTCCAGTGGGCGGAAGCATCCGATCACCTTTTCCCGGGCGGCCTGCAGGTCGGCCGGCCCCAGGCTGGCGGGCGGTTCCATGGCCACCTCGGCGGCCACCTGGAACAGGTGCGTGACCAGCATGTCCAGCACCGCCCCGGTGGCGTCGTAGAACCCGGCCCGGTCGGTGATCCCGAGCTTCTCGGGGACATCGATCTGCACCGCTTCGATGTGCCTGCGGTTCCACATCGCGGCGAACAATTCGTTGGCGAAACGCAGCACATGCAGGTCCTGGGTGGCCTCCTTGCCCAGGAAATGGTCGATCCGGTAGACCTGACTCTCGCTGAGCACCGAGTGGACGACCTGGTCCAGCTCCCGGAAGGACTGCTGCGAGGTGCCGAACGGCTTCTCGTAGACGACGCGCGCGCCCTGGGCCAGCCCGTGCTGGCCGAAACCCTTGGTCAGCTCGGAGAACGCGACCGGGGGCACCGCCAGGTAGTGGACCAGTTGCGCGTCGCCGCCCAGCGATTCGCGGGCCTCCGCCAGCACGTCGAGCAGGCTGCCCGGATCGTCGGACGTGAACCCGCCGCCCGCGAACCGGACCCGCTCGGCGAACGACTTCCACGCGCTGGCCTCCGGCTTGGGGCCGAACTCGGTGAGCACGTCATGAATGTGCCTGCGGAAGTCCTCGTGCGCGACGTTGCCGCGCCCGTTCCCGACCAGCAGCCACTGCCCGGGCAGCAGTCCCTCGGTGGCGAGGCGGTAGAACGCGGGCAGCACCAGGCGCTTGGCCAGGTCGCCGGTGCCCCCGAAGAGCACGAAGACCGTAGGCCCCGGATCGGGGCTGTGCTGGGAAGAGCGCTTCGCTGTGGGCATGGCCCAAACCTATGCCAGGCCCCCAGGCCGTCGTCAGGCCCGCCGGCCCCTCAGGTGCGTCCGCCGTCAGGCGTGGCCGCCGCCGATGAGGCTGCCGATGCCGTAGGTCACGGCGATGGCCATCGCACCCAGCAGGAACTGGCGTATGCCCGAGTGCAGCACCGGCCGCCCGGTGAGCCGGCCCACCACCATCCCGCCGGCGACCAGCGCCACCGCCGTGATCCCCAGCGTGGCGGCCAGGCTGGGCAGGCCGAGCAGGTAGGGCAGCAGCGGCACCAGCGCGCCGAACGAGAACGCGAGCAGGGACGCGACGCCCGCCAGGACGGGGGAGGGCAGCTCGCTGGGATCCACGCCGAGTTCTTCCCGCGTGTGCACGCGCAGCGCCGTGCCCGGGTCCCTCGATACCGCGGCGGCCATCCGGGACGCGGTCTCGGCGTCCGCGCCGTACTCGCGGAAGTAGCCGGCCAGCTCTTCCTGTTCGGCTACGGGGAACAGGGTGAGCATCTTCTGCTCCAGCGCGACCTCGGCGTGCACCAGCTCGTTCTGGTTGGTGACCGAGATGTACTCGCCGGTTCCCATCGAGAACGCCCCGGCCACCAGCGCGGCTACCCCGGTCAGCACGATCGTGTGCGCGGACACCCGGCCCCCGCCGAGCCCGGCGATCAGGGAGGCGTTGGTGACCAGCCCATCCACCGCACCGAATACCGTCGGCCGCAGCCAGCCGCCGGACACGTCCCGGTGCCCGTGCGACCATCCCGCGCGCAGTGCCGCCGTCCCGGTTTCCGAGGATGGCCCGCCTGTCTCCTCGTCTGCCACCTGCCCCGATCACCTCCCAGCCCCGGTACCGGAACGTGTCGCGGTAACGCTGGGCTGACGTCCACGATGCGGTCGAAGGCCCGGCCAGCCACCCACGATGCTAGCCCAGAGGCCGCGGCGGCCAGCTGCACGACCCGGCCGTTGCGCGCGCTAGAACTGGTGTCATCACCTGACCAGCCCGCTGCGCCGGGCCGCGGCGGCGGCCGACGACGCCGAGCGGCTGCACCTGGGGGCCGGCGCGGCCTACCGGCACGCCACGGCCGAGCCCGCTGGCCGGATCCTCGCCCGCCTGGCCTCCGGCCTGTGACCCGGCCGGCGGGCATGCTCCGCGCACGGGCACCTCAGCGCCGCGCGGCAGGCGATGGCGGGGCGGGCGGGAGCAGGCCGGTCAGGATGCGGGTCATCGCCCGCTCGAACAGGGGCTCCGGAGGCTCCGCATCCGCCGGCCCGCTGGCGGCCGGCTCCGCATCCGCTGGCTCATCGCCGTGATCCGCCTGCCCGTCGCCCTGGTCCGCCTGCCCGTCGCCCTGGTCCGCCAGCGCGGCGGCCAGGTGCGGATGCTGCCCGGCCGCGGCGATCTGCACCAGGTACCCGGCCAGTGAGCCCTGCCACTGGGTGGTGTCCTGGCCAGCCCGCTGCTGAGCGATCTCGGTCTGCGCGAACAGCCGCACCACGCCGGAGAACAGGCCGACGGTCTCCAGCCGGTCAGGCCCGTTCAGGCCGGTTCCGGCCAGCGCGGCCAGGACGTGCTCGATGAACGCGACCGCGTTCGGCCCGGGCAGGTCCCCGGTGGCCGGCACCTCCAGCAGCCACGGGTGGCGGTGGTAGACGGCCCGCGCCTGCCGGGCGAGCCCGAGCAGATCGGCCACCGGCCGGCCCGAGGGGGGCAGGTAGGAGAACTCGCCGTAGACCTGGTCGGCCATGAGCTCCACGAGCTCGTCCCGGGTGGCCACGTAGCGGTAGAGCGAGGCGGGCGCGGTCCCGATGGCCGCCGCGGCCGTCCGCATGGTGACCGCGCGGAGACCGCGGGCGTCGGCCAGCCTGATCCCCGCCGAGGCCAGTTCCGCCCGGCTGCGGCACGGTGACGGCCCGCGGGCCGAGCGCTCCGGCCGGGTCCAGATGCTCGGGCCCCGGCCGCTCCTGGTCAGCTCCTCCTTCATTGCGAACACTGTATTCAGTAAGTTAGGCTGCTGCTATAGCGAACATTGATCGCAGTTTTGGCCGGCAGCAGTTTTGCCGGCAGCGGAGGGGCCAGGAGCGCAGATGACCGGAGCACCCGATGCTGGCTCGTGGGCCAGCACGTGGACCCCCACCCAGTACGCCCGCAACGGCGCGGTGCAGATCGCCTACGACCGGCTGGCCGGCTCCGAGGGCGACCCGCTGCTGCTCGTCATGGGCCTCGCCGTGTCCCGGTTCTGGTGGCCCGCCGGGCTGGGCCAGGCGTTCGCCGGCCAGGGGTTCGCGGTGGCCCGCTACGACCAGCGGGACGCGGGGCAGTCCACCCGGATGCCCGACACCGGGGGCAGCAACCCGTTCGCCGCGCTGGCCCGCAGGCGAGGGGCCTACTCCGCCGAGGACATGACCGACGACGCGATCGCGGTGCTGGACGCGCTCGGCTGGGAGCGGGCGCACATATTCGGCGCCTCGCTCGGCGGGATCATCGCCCAGCGCATCGCGCTCCGCCACCCCGGCCGGGTGCTGAGCGTCACCTCGGCCATGGCGATGCCCAGCGACGCGGTCGGGATCAGGGCCGGACGGTACGTGCGGTTCGGCCTGCTGGCCAGGCTGGCCCGGATCAAGGTCCCCGAAGGCCGGGACGGCGACCTTCAGCTGTCACTGACCCTGGCCCGCGAGATCGCCTCTCCCGCCTACCCCTTCGACGAGCACGCCGCCCGGGAATGGATCGAACGCGAGGCCGACAGCGGGCCCCGGGACACGAAGGCGCAGAGTCGGCAGGTCGGCGCCCCCTGGCACGGCCCCAGGCTCCGCGAGCTGCACAAGCCCGTCCTCGTCCTGCACGGCGACCGGGACCCGATCCTGCGCGTCAGCGCGGCCCGGGCCACCGCGAAGGCCATCGACGGCGCCCGGCTGGTGATCCTCCCCGGGGTCGGGCACGACCTTCCTGCTCCGCTCTGGCCGCAGGTTGCCCGTGAGGTACGCCGGCTCGCCGACCGGGCCGCGGCCACCGCATCCTGAACCTTTCCCTAACGGCCTGACCGGCGCAGGGTGGCGGCCCAGGTGACCGGTGGCCCGTGGCCTGGCGGGCGGGCCAGGTGTCTAGCCTGTGGGCATGCGGGTGGCTCGATCCGGGAGGGACCTCGATGGCCGACGCCGATGATGTCCGCCGCCTCGCCCTGGCCCTGCCCGGCGTGGTGGAGATCGAGAGCGACGGTTTCGACTTCCGGGTGGGAGGCCATGGGTTCATCTGGTCCTACCCGCAGCGCCGGCCGGGCCAGCGCCGCGTCATCCGGACCGACATCGCGGTGCTGTTCGTCGGGGACGAGGCCGAGAAGCAGGCCCTCCTGCTCGGCGAGCCCGCAGTCTTCTTCACCGCGCCCGGCTACGACGGCCGGCCGCTGGTGATGCTGCGGCTGGCGGAGGTGGACACCGGGCGGCTGGAGGAGCTCGTGACCGACGCCTGGCGGATGCGCGCGCCGGACCCGCGGGACCGCTGGTGAGGCACCGGTTCGATGTCGTCCGCACGCAGCGCCTGGTCATGCGGCGCTGGCGTGCGGAAGACCGGGACCCGTTCGCGGCGATGAGCGCCGATCCCGAGGTCATGCGGTACTTCCCGGCTCCCCTGGACCGCGCGGCCAGCGACGCCCTCGTGGACCGCATCGAGGATCTCTTCCGGCGGCAGGGGTTCGGGCTGTGGAGATCGGCCATCCGCTGCGCCCGCACGTCGCTTACCGCTCACGCGGGCCGGCCCGGCCTGACGGTGCGCCCCCCGGCACGGGTCACGACAGTGATCCCGGGTAGGGACCTCAGTGCCGTCCGGGCACGAACCGCCACAAGACGAGGGGATAGCGCGATGACCAGCGGTTTCTACGGGCCGGAGGACTTTGGCTGCTGCGCCTGGAGCAGCACCTGCACGACCGGATCGTCGGCCGGGACGAGGCGGTCGAGGCGGTAGCCGAGGCGGTCCGCCGGTCGCGGGCCGGGCTGGGCGACCCGGCCCGGCCGGTGGGCAGCTTCCTGTTCCTCGGCCCGACCGGGGTGGGCAAGACCGAGCTGGTGCCCTGGCCGAGGCGCTGTTCGGGGAGGACAGCCGGATGATCCGGCTGGACATGAGCGAGTTCCAGGAGCGTCACACGGTGAGCCGGCTGGTCGGGGCGCCGCCTGGCTACGTCGGCTACGACGAAGCCGGGCAGCTCACCGAGGCGGTCCGGCGCCGGCCGTACTCCGTGATCCTGCTCGACGAGATCGAGAAGGCCCACCCGGACGTGTTCAACATCCTGCTCCAGGTGCTCGACGACGGCCGGCTCACCGACGGCCAGGGCCGGACCGTGGACTTCAAGAACACCGTCCTGATCATGACCAGCAACCTCGGCTCGGACCTGATCACCCGCCGGGCCGGCCCGCTCGGCTTCGCCGGGCGCTCGGCCAGCGCCGGCTCCGCCCAGCAGGACAACCTGCAGGAGCAGCTCATGCGGCGGCTCCGGGAGTCGTTCCGGCCGGAGTTCCTGAACCGGGTCGACGAGATCATCACCTTCCGCCAGCTCGACGAGACCGAACTGCGGCAGATCACCGAGCTGATGCTGCAGGAGACCAGGCGCCGTGTGCACGCCCAGAACGTGACGCTGGAGTTCACCCCGGCCGCGGTGGACTGGATCGCCGAGCACGGCTTCCAGCCTGAGTTCGGCGCCCGGCCGATGCGCCGGGTCATCCAGCGTGAGGTGGACAACGAGCTGTCACGCCGGCTGCTGGATGGCCAGATCAACCCGGGCCAGAGGGTCGTCGTGGACGTCGAGGACGGCCACCTGACCTTCGTCCCGCATGAGCAGCAGGTACCAGCCCACGCGGGCTGAGCTGGCCGTCCCGCCGGGACCAGGCCGCGAGCCGCGGCCCGCGGCTGCACGCCGGCTGGCCGGCTGCGTCGGCCGTCGGCTCAGGGTCAGCCCCTCCGCTCCCGCCGGGCCTGCTTGCGGGCGCACCGCCGGCAGGCGGGAACCGGGCCCGCCACCGCCACCGCCGGAACGCCCAGTAACCAGTGACGCCGGTGGTAGCGGCACGGTTCCCCGGCGGCCGGGCGGGGTACGGGCGGGTCACCGCAGGCCGTCCCGGCCGGCGGGCCCAGGTGCGTCCACCGCGGCGGCTGCACCGCAGTGTCCAGCCGCAGCGGGTGGCCGGCGGCTGCGCACACCACGCCGGTCAGTTCGGGCACGACGGCCAGGCCCGGCGGGAACCCGGGCGGCGCGGGCCAGGCGGCGCTCGCCGCGGCCCGGTATTCCCGCTCCGACACCAGCGCCGCGGCCGCGGCCAGCTCCCAGCGGGCCAGGTGGGTGCCCTCGCACGAGCAGCACTCGCCCCGGGGTGCCTGGCAGGCCTCGCACGGCATGCTGCGGACCGCCTCGGCCAGGTCGGCGGGCATCGCGCCGCTTATTGCGGTCATAACCCCCCCATGCCGCCATCGTGCGCCTACCCATCGTAATTGCGCACGGGCCCGGGGTCACGCGGTGAACACGTGCCGCCGCGTGGTGGACGGCCAGAATGCGTAGCAGTCAGCCGCAATATGTGCCCGCCGGCCAGCAGGGCGGCCCGGCCGGCCGCCCGCGGCGGCCGCGCCGCCCCTTCCCGGCGCGCCGCTCCGGGCGGCTACGCCAGGCAGGTGAGCGGCGCGCCGCCGTTATAGGCCACCATGTCGGCCAGCGCGGCCGCCACGTCGATGGGCCCGCCGCGCGGGGTCCCGGCGAGCTCGGCGCAGGCCCGGTGCAGGTTCCCGACGATCCGTTCGCGGTCCGGCCAGCCGGCGAAACGGCCCAGGTCGGTGTCGCGGGCCGCCGCGAGCGGCGGCACCCCCGCGGCCCGGGCCCGGGCCGCGACGTCGAGCACGAACCGGAGGTAGTCCAGCGTCGCCTCGAGCGGCCCCGTCCCCTCGAACACGGGCCCATGGCCCGGCACCGTAATCTGGGCCCCGAGCGGCGCCACGACCTGCTCCAGCACCTCGATCGCCCCCGTCACCGAGCCCATCAGCAGGAACGGCGTGCCCCCATTGAAAATGAGGTCGCCGCAGAACAGCACGGAATGCCGGGGGATCCAGACGATCGAATCGTTAGTGGTATGGGCGGGGGTCCCGACGTGACGCACGGATGCGCGCAGGCCGCCGGCGTGCACGGCGATCTCGTCGGTGAACGTGACGAACGGCGGGTCGAGCACGAGCTCACCCCAGTCCGGGCCGTCCCAGACGCCCAGGTCGCGCGGCGGGCCGAACGCGTAGGCCTCGGCGCGCGTGCTCTCGTGGCCGACGATCGCCGCGGCCGGGAACAGGCAGTTGCCGAACGTGTGGTCGCCGTGGTGGTGGGTGTTGACCACCGTGCGCACCGGCGCGGGCGTGACGGCCCCGATCGCGGCCTGGTAGGCGCGGGTCCGGCGTTGGGTCGCGCAGGAGTCGATGCTGATGACCCCCTGCGGCCCGGTCAGGAAACCGGTGTTGTTGATCCACCAGGTGCCGTCGGGCTGTATGTAGGCGTAGACGCCGGGGGACACCTCGTGCACCTCGGGCCGTCCCGGGACGGTGATATCGCCGGGCAGGCTGCTCATCGGGCCCTCCCTCCCGGCGCCAACCTAGCGGCATCAGGCGGAGCGCCAGCGCCCGGCACCCGCCTGCCCCCGGACCGCCGTCTCAGACGGGGGTGGCCACGGGGTGGTGCCGGACCCGGCCGAGGGCCGACCGCACCCGGAACGCCATCCCGATCTCCATCACCCCGTAGATGATCAGCCAGATCCCGAGCACCAGGGCCAGCGTCACCAGCGAGATGCCCGGATAAGCGAGCACGACGAGCCCGGCCACGATGCTGAGCACGCCCATGAAGCCGGTCCAGCCCCGGTGCGGGCTGTCCCGGTGGGTCAGCGCGCCGAAGATCTCCACGAAGCCGTTGACCACCCAGAAGATGCCCAGCAGCAGCGCGAGCGCCACCACCGAGACCAGCACGTGGCGGATCGCGTAGAGCCCGACCACGAAGGCGAGCAGTCCCAGCACGGCGTTCAGCACCCGGACCCCGCCGCTCACATCACTGCCCGCGAACGCGCCCACGAACTGGAACAGGCCGACCACGATCAGTTGGATGCCGAACAGTACGGCGACGGCGATGACCGTCGGGCCGGGCCACGCCACCGCGGCCACCCCCGCGATCAGCGTGAGGATGCCGAAGGACAGCAGCCAGATCCAGTGCCGGCCGATCGATGCGACCAAGTCGGCGGCGTCGGTACGGGGGTTAGGACTCATCCGGGGCTCCAGCGTTAGCGGGGATGGACATGGCATCAAGCATGATCGACAAAGGGGATGGTGTCGATAAGCCCGGTGCGCCAGGGATACGGCCCCAGCCCGGTGGATACGGGCGGGTGGCCGGCCAGCTCAGCCCAGGTCAACCGACGGGTAGAGGGGGAACTGCGCGAGCAGCTCGGCGGCCTGCTTGGCGACCCGGTCGGACAGCGCGGGATCCGCCGCGCAGGTCGCCTTGGACGGTGCGCCGGCGGACGTGGTCCCCGGCCGGGCCTGGCTCAGCACTTCGTGGATCAGGCCGGCGATCACGTCCATCTCGCCGGTGCCCAGGCCCCGGGTGGTCAGCGCCGGGGTGCCGATCCGGATGCCGGAGGTGTACCAGGCCCCGTTCGGGTCCCGGGGAATCGCGTTGCGGTTGGTCACGATCCCCGCGTCCAGCAGGGCCTGCTCGGCCTGCCGCCCGGTCAGCCCGTAGCCGCCGACGTCGATGAGCACCAGGTGGTTGTCGGTGCCCCCGGTGACCAGCCGCGTCCCGCGGCGGATCAGGCCGTCCGACAGGGCCTGCGCGTTGGCCACGATGCGCTGGGCGTACTCCCGGAAGCTGGGCTGACGGGCCTCGGCCAGCGCGACGGCCTTGGCCGCCATGATGTTCGGCAGCGGGCCGCCCAGCACGAGCGGGCAGCCCCGGTCCACCGCCCCGGCCAGCTCAGGCTGGCACAGGACCATGCCGCCCCGCGGCCCGCGCAGCGACTTGTGGGTGGTCGTGGTGACGATGTGGGCGTGCGGGACCGGGTCGAAGTCCCCGTTGAACACCTTCCCCGCGACCAGGCCGGCGAAGTGCGCCATGTCCACCATGAACGTGGCACCGACCTCGTCCGCGATCTCGCGCAGGGCCGCGAAGTTGACCCGCCGCGGGTAGGCGGAATAGCCAGCCACCAGCACCAGCGGGCGGAACTCCCGTGCGGTCTCGCGGACCACCGCGTAGTCGATCAGGCCGGTGGCCGGGTCGGTGCCATAGGACCGCTGCTCGAACATCTTCCCGGAGATGTTCGGCCGGAAGCCGTGCGTCAGGTGGCCGCCGGCGTCCAGCGACATGCCGAGCATGCGCTGGTTGCCGAGCTCGTGGCGCAGCCGTGACCAGTCTTCCTCGGTCAGGTCGTTGACCTGCCGGGCACCCGCCCGCTCCAGCGCCGGGGCCTCGATCCGGCTGGCCAGGATCGCCCAGTAGGCGACCAGGTTGGCGTCGATACCCGAGTGCGGCTGCAGGTAGGCGTGCGGCGTGCCGAACAGGTCCCGCGCGTGCCCGGCCCCGATCGTCTCGATCGTGTCCACCTGGGCGCAGCCCGCGTAGAACCGCCGTCCGATGGTGCCCTCTGCGTACTTGTCGCTGAGCCAGTTGCCCATGGCCAGCAGCACCGCGGGCGAGGCGTAGTTCTCGCTGGCGATCAGCTTGAGCGAGGCGCGCTGGCTGGCCAGTTCCGCGGCGATCGCGTCGGCCACTCCCGGCTCGACGGAGCGGACCACCTCCAGCGCGCTGCGGAAGGCGGCCGATTCAGTGCTCGGTGACGACATGGAACCCCCAGTGCTGCAACAGCCAGTGTGGCCAGCTGCGGCGCGGTTTCAGTGTGCTCACGGAGAGGCCCAGGCGCCCGGCATGCGTCACGATGACGGGGCCGCTCCCTGATGGTTACCCATCCCTGCGCGCCAGTCACGACCCGCCCGCAGCTTACCGGGAGCGGGCTGACGTTGTCAGCGACCACCCGTACCGTGGGACTGTGACCACCGTGTACCTGCCCGACCAGCTCAGTCCCGCGGTCGTGCGGCCACGCCCGCACGTCGAGGCGGTCCTCGCGCAGAGCCTGCGCGAGATGGGCCCGCGCGGGCGCACCGCCCTGGCCTGGCAGTGGGCGCTGACCGGGACCCGGCCGTCGCCGGTCACCCTGTCCCTGGCCCCGGGCTCCCCGCCGTCGAGGGACGAGATCCTGGCCGAGGCCGTGGCCGAGCCTGAGGGGTCCACGGCCCCGCCCGGGGTGCCGGCCGATTTCCGCGACCAGTTCCGCGAGACCCGTGCGGTCCTGGCCTGGCTCGCGGGCGGCAGCGATGAGGTGCCCGTCCACGCCGACAACCGCGGCCGCTTCATCGGGGCGCGCGGCGACTACGCGCGCACCGACGACGAGATGCGCCAGGTCCGGGAGCTGACGCGGGACGCGCTGCTGGACGGTGACCTGCCCGAGCCCATGTCCGCGTCGGACGCGCGGCACCCGTGGCGCTGGGAGCCCGGCTGGATGAACGCCGCCTGGCTGCGCGGCGTCCGTGACCTGCTCGACTGGGTCCTCGGTGACACCGCCGCGGCGCCGCTGTGCGGGCGCTCGGTCGGCCTGCCCAGCACGTCCCACCTGCACTACGAGGACGCCGCGGCCAACGTGGTCGTGCTGCAGGGCCGTCCCGGTGGTGTGCCGGTGGACCCGGGCCGGTACCCGCCGCCCCAGTACGGCGAGGGTCTCCAGGCGGCGATCCGGTGGCTGCGCGGCGAAACCAGCGCCGCCCCGGTGGACCCGGCCGGCCGCGGCCCCTATCTGTACTCCAGCGACCGCCGCTGACCGTAAGCGGGCCCTGCGCCAAGCCCGCACGCGGACAACCCCGGCCCGGCACCCGGGCCGGAGAGGGAGGCCCCATGGACAGCACCGGACTGCGCGCCGTGCAGCAGCCGCTCAAGGACGCGTACCGCGAGGATCCGGGGCAGGCGGTGATCACCCTGCGGGCCCGCGGCGAGCTGGGGGACGAGGGGATCAGCTGCTCGGTGGACACAGGCCGGGCCATGGCGGTGGCCGGGCTGCACCCGGCCACCGGCGGCGACGGGTCCCTGCTGTGCTCCGGCGACATGCTGCTGGAAGCGCTGGTCGCGTGCGCCGGGGTCACGCTGCGGGCGGTGGCCACGTCACTGGAGATCCCGGTCACCGGCGGGACCGTGCACGCCGAGGGTGACCTGGACTTCCGCGGGACGCTCGGGGTAGCCAAGGAGGCGCCGGTCGGGTTCACCGCCATCCGGCTGAGCTTCGAGCTCGACACCGGGGCCAGCGAGGAGCAGATCGCGACGCTGCTCCGGCTGACCGAGCGCTACTGCGTCGTGTACCAGACCCTCGCCCACCCCGTCCCGGTCACGGCGTCAGCATCGGCCAGCCGCTAGACCGCGAAACCCGGACGTGGCCGCGCCCCGGTGGTCGCGGCCGGGCCGGACGACGATCCACCGTGGCTGGCCACGGTGTTCGTTCCCGGGCCTTCCCTGGCCGAGGCGGTCCGCGCCGCGGGGCCCTTACCTGCGGCGTCAGTGTGGCGGCTGGCCGGAGGACTGGTCGAGGCGCTGCAGGCCGTCCATTCCTGCGGGCTCGTCCACCGGGACCTGAAGCCGGCCAACATCCTGCTGGCCCTGGACGGCCCGCGGGTCATCGATTTCGGGATCTCCCGCGCGCTGGAGAGGACGGCGATGACCTCCACCGGGATGATCGTCGGCACCCCCTCGTTCATGTCCCCCGAGCAAGCCGAAGACGCCCGGGTGGGCCCGCCCAGCGACGATGCTCGATCCGGTCCCGGCCCAGCACCGACCGGAGGCGGCTGACCAGCACGGCCAGCTGGTCGTCGGGCTTCGCGGGCGGCGCGTCGCCCCACAGGGCGTCCTCGAGCGCGGCGGAGGTCACGACCTGCCCCCCGGCCAGCGCCAGCAGGTGCAGGGCCAGGCGCGCCTTCCGGCTGCCCAGCGACTGCGGCTCGATCCCGTCCACGCCGAAATCATGGAGCACCCGCACCGCCAGCGACCTCATGCTCGTATCCAACCCTGGCGCGGCGCGTACCGCCAGCTCAGCGGCTGCAAGGTGGCTGCAACCCGGGCCGGCCAGGCTCAGCGCGAAGAAAGCCACCAGCCTACGCCAGAGGAGAAGTGAGTGCCATGACCGGAAAAGCAGACCAGAAGAGCTTCGAGACCCCCGATGAGACCCGCACGTTCGGGCCCTGGACCTGCTCCAGATCGGCGGCGGGGAGGTCGGCCGGCTCACCCTGCAGCCCGGCTGGCGATGGTCGCAGGACGTCAAGCCGCTGGCCGGCACCGAGGTGTGCGAGGCGCCGCATTTCCAGTACCACCTCCAGGGCACGCTGCACATCGTGATGTCCGGTGGCGCGGAGTTCGATGCCCGGCCGGACCCCGGCGCCGGTGCCGGGCCATCCATTCCGGAGCCGGCCCGGCCGGCTGACCGCTATAGCCAGCGGCACCGTGACGGGATACGTTCCCCCTAACGCAGCGACAGGGGGGGCCGCAATGGCGGATGCGCCGTTCGCCTGGGAGAACCTGGGCACCTACAAGGCCGAGGGCCGGTTCCTCGACGGTTACCCGGATGACGAGAGGACGTTCTTCGCCCCGCGCGACAACGTCCACGGCCTGCTGGCCGCGCTGCTGGGGACGGCCCAGCACTCCATCGTGGTCAACATGTTCGGCTACGACGACGACGAGCTGAACTCGATCATTCAGGGCAAACTGGCCGACGAGCAGGTCTACGTGCAGATGAGCCTAGACCGGAGCCAGGCTTCAGGGGTGCACGAAAAGGCGATCCTGGCCAAGTGGAACAACAATGCGTTCGGTAACAGCATCGCGATCGGGACCAGCTCCGTGCACAACGCCATCTCCCACCTGAAGATCGTGATCGTGGACGGCGTGTACACGGTGAAGGGCTCCACCAACTGGTCGCTGTCGGGGGAGCAGCAGCAGGACAATGAGCTGAGCCTGAGCCGGAACGCGGTCATCGCGGCCGAGACCCGTGCCATCCTCGACCTCAACCACGACTTCATGCTGAAGCAGATGGTGGGCTCGGGCCTCAACGTGGCCAAGTTCCTGGCCCCGGCGACTCCCGGCGCCTCGCCCCCGCTGCCGCCCCAGCCCGCCAGCGCGGCAGAGGCCGGGTAAGCCCCCCGCGGGCAGGAGAGGCTCCCTCCGGAGAGCCTGCCCGTCAGGGGAGCGCGGGACGGGGACGGCTGGCGAAGGTGGTGTATGTCGCCACCTCACCCGGCTGGATGAGGCCGTCCTCGATGGCCCGGGCCAGCAGCGCGTCCTTGGTGTGCGCCGGCCGGCCGAGCGTGGCGTACTTAACCCGGGCCCGGTCGATGTACTGCCGGACGGTGTGCTCGGAGATGGACATCCGGCGCGCCACCGAGGCCTTCGACATCCCCTGGAACCACAGCAGCAGGGCCTGCCGCTCCTTGCCGGACAGGGCGGGCCGGCCCGGGCGGGGATCAGCGAGGATCGCCTTGGCCTGGGACCGGGTCACGCAGGGCCGGTCGGCCGCCGCCGCCAGCACGGCCTCGAGGAGATGGTCACGGCCCTCGTCCTTGCTCACGTAGGCGTGCGCGCCGGCGTCCAGGACATCCAGGATGAGGGCCGGGTCGACGTGCGCGGAGAAGGCGACGATCCGGTATCCGCTGGCCGCCAGCCGGGCCACCTCGTCCGCGATCATGCGCCCGCCGAGCTCGAGGTCGAGGATGAGGACGTCCGCGGCGTGCGGCCCGTCCAGCCCGGTGACATCGGCGACGACCTGGGTCACGGTGATGCGCTGTCCGGGATCCGCCCTGATCCAGGACATCACCCCCTCGACCACGACCGGGTGATCGTCCACGATCGCGACCCTCACGTGGTGTTCCAACGCGCCTCCACCCACAGGCTCTGCTGGTCCCGCTGACTGTCCACCGCCAGCCCGGCCGCGCTGGCGGGCAGGTCCGGCTGGATGGGCGAGTCGGAGACCAGGCTGACGATCACGCCATCGACCGTCCCGGTAACAGTGACGCGCACCCGGGAGATTGCGTTGACAAGGACCGCGATGGCCAGGTCCGTGATGGCCCGGCGCGCCTCGGGCGGCACCGCGGGGAGCTCTGATCCGGGGATCCCTGTTCCGGGGAATGGGGCGGCGGTCTCGATGTCCACCGCCACCCCGCGCCGCTGCGCGACGTCCGCGCAGGCGTGCAGCTCGTGGACCAGCGGGTCCGGCGTCTCGTCTCCCTCGGCGAACAGCCGCCGCAGCCGCGCCGCCTCGACCGCGCAGGCCCGCTGGACCGCAAGGTCCGCGGGGTCGGCGGCCCCGTTCGCGAGGCCGCTCAGCAGCGGCTCGGCGGTCGCCCGCAGTTCCAGCCAGCGGCCCTGCCGGGCGCTGAGGATCCGGTCGGCCACCGCCTGCCGGGCGGTGGCGTCTGCTTCCCTGGTCGCGGCGGCCGCCGCCTGCTGGGCCGGAACGTGCAGCGTCCGCGCGGCCACGGAAATGGCCACCTGGATTCCGGTCGACCCGGCCAGGACCGTGATGAACGCCGCCACGTTCGGCTGGTGCAGGCCGTCCCGGGCCAGCACGGCGAACATGGCCAGGGCTTCCAGCGTGAGGAACACGCCCAGCTCAGCCAGCGGCCGCCGGAGCAGCACCAGGACCCCGACCCAGCCCGCCGTGCCCCAGGACCAGTTGGTTTCGAGCATGTGGGCGGGCGGGCAGGCCGCGGCGGCCGCCGTGCTGATCACCAGGGCCGCGGCGGCCAGGGCCCAGCCCGTCCCGCGGCGTCTGGAGCCGCGCAGCAGCAGGACCGAGCCCGCCGCGATGATCAGCGTGATCGCGCACCACGCCGTGACCTGGAACTTGTCCGATGAGTAACTGCCCAGGTGCGCCAGGAGCAGTGGGCCCGCCCCGGCCAGTTGCCACCCGGCCGCCGCGACCACCACCGCGATGTCGAGCGCGCGGGCGTAGCGGGCCGCGAGCACCGCCGCCGGCCGGGGACCCGGTACCGTCGCCGCGGTCATCCCGGGCCCCGCGCCGCTGCGGCGCTGCCTGTGCCGGGCCACCGCTGTGCTCCCGGGGTGCCCTCATGAGGCCACCGCTGGGTTTCCGGGACGCCCTCACGGGGCCACCGCTGGGTTTCCGGGAGGCCCTCACGGGGCCACCGCTGGGTTTCCGGGACGCCCTCACGGGGCCACCGCAGAGTCACCGTGGTACCCGCGCCGGGGGCGCCGGAGATCTCTGCCGTGCCGCCGATCTCCGCCATCCGGCCGTGGATGGATTCGGAGATCCCGCGCCGCGAGCGGGGCACGGACCGGACGTCGAATCCGCGTCCCTGATCGATGATCTCGACCACGACCTGGCTGTTCCAGTCGCGGACCCGGAGCTCAGCCGTGCCCGTCCCAGCATGCCGGGCCACGTTGCGCAGGGCCTCGGCCGCGCAGTCCGCGATCCGGTCGGCGGCCGTGGCGGGGACGGTTTTCGTTGCGGAAAGAAAGGACGTGGAAACCCGCAGCGGGGCAGCCTCGGCCGCCACCGCGGCGAGACGATCCGGCAGGGCCACCGCATCCGGGGGACCTGGCTCGGGGAGCGTGGGCCAGCTGTGCAGGACCTGCAGGTCGCGGGAGGCCTGCGCGGCGAGCACCGGCGAGGATATGTCTAAAGCACCCGAGGCGACCATGGTCAGCGTGGACAGGATCGTGTCGTGCAGCCGGCGGTCCTGCTCCCGCTGGTCCGCCCGCCGGGCCGCCTCGACCTTCAGGTCCTGCTCCAGCTGAAGCTGGCGGCCGATGGCGGCGTCGGCGTTCCGCCCGCCCCGCCGGACCAGGACCATCAGGGCGGCCGTGGCCAGGGCCTGGAAAACCAGGTACACGGCATCCGCGGGATGCGCCACGGTGGTCACGTAGGCGGCGATCACCACCGCGGCCACGGGCAGGCCGGCGGGGGGCGGGATGCAGAGCTGGGAGATGTAGATCGCGGTACTGGCCAGGGGCAGCATCCAGGTGGTCCCCGCCGAGATCAGCGCGGCCGGCACCACCAGGTGATGCACGACGATCAGGGCCACGATGACCGCGGCGTCCGCGAGCACGAGCGGGCCCGTGACGCCCCGGCGGCCAACCCGGACGGCGAAGAGTACCGACCACGCGGACAGCGTCACCACCGCGGCCGCGAGCCACGCCCCGGACACGGCCGCGGTCGCCGCCAGCGGGGCGGCCACCACCACGGCGACCGCGATCCACAGCCGGAACCCGACCGCGTACCAGCCCACGAGCCGGTGCAGGGCGCGGTCGGACGGGCTGCCGGTGCCGCGCGGGGACCAGATCCAGTCGCGGCCCGCGCCGGTGCCCCTCATCACGATCTCCCACACCCCTCGTCCCGCCCAGGGAGCAGTATGCGTCCCGGGGTCGGGAATTGCGCCGCGATTCTTAAAGAAACACACTCATAATGCATTAGCCAGACAAAGTACTAAGAGAGTTAGTCGAAAGGGCCGTGCCCCTGGGGCTGCTGTGCCCGCCGGGCCGCTGTGCCAGCGGCGCCGTTGCGCCTAGTCCAGCAGCTCCACGGTGGTGAACCTGATCGGCGTGTCACCCGCGTTCTCGAAGTCGTGGATCATCGGTTCGTCCGGCGAGTGGTCGGAGTATTTGGTGTCGCCGACGTGATACTCGCGGGTGATCATCGTGCCGTCCGCGGTGCGCTGGCGGCCGATCCCGCCGTCCACCACAGTCCAGAAATAGCGGCGGGTGTGCGCGTGGAACGGGCCGCGCTCACCCGGCATGAGCCGTACTTCCCACACCCGGATGTGCTCGTTCTCGAACCAGAGCCGGGTACCCACGTCCCGGTTTTCCGGGGCCGCGTCCAGTTCGCCGCGGTAGTCGGCGGGGTCGAAACTCTCCTCACGGATGATCGTGGTGGCCATCGGCGTTCTCTCCCTCACTGTCGGCGGCGCTCGTGCTAATGACCCGGGCCGTACAGCCCGAAGATGAGGCGCGGATCCCCGGGACTGAACGTGCCCAGGAACTGCGAGCTGTCGCCGATCTGCCGGCAGCGGGTCAGGAGGCCGCGGCCGAGCGTGAGCTGCCGGCGCTCCCAGGCCGCCAGCGCCCCGCGGACATCGCCGCCCGCCGCCGTGAGCTCCCCGGCCAGGGCCCACCCGTCCGCGGCGGCCTTCGCGGTCCCGGCCGCGGCGTGCGGCCGGACCGCGAACGCCGCGTCGCCGATGAGGCAGATCCGGCCGAACACCATCCGCGGCACCTCGATGTCGTAGACCACCTGCACGAAGGGCTCGGGCGCGCGCACCACCGCCTCGGCGATGGGCTCGGCGAGCAGGTCCCGCGCCGCCTGCCGCATTGCGGTGACCGCAGTCTCGGTTGCCGCCCCGGGGGGCAGTGACACGGGCCGGCGCACCCCGTCCCGGCCGGTCATCAGGGCGTCCAGCGGCGCGCCCCGGGCGACGTTGACGTACCAGACGAGGTTGATCAGGCGGTCGCCCTCGGCCGTCGAGCCGTCCAGGGCGGGGATGGGGTAGACGAGGATGTGGCTGCCCGGCAGCACCTGGTAGGTGAGCGCGTCGCCGAGCCTGGCCCGGGTGCCGGGGGACAGGTCCCGCTCAGGCACGGTGCCGCGCCAGGCCACGTACCCGGAGTAGGACGGCTGGACCGCGGGCAGCAGGCGCGCCCCGGCGGCCGAGCTCACCCCGTCGGCGCAGACCAGCAGATCGCACTCGGCCCGCTGGCTGGCGTGCTCACCGGGGCCGAGGGTGACCGTGACCGTGCCATCCTGCTCGCCGAACCCGGTCACCTCCGTGCCCAGCTGGTACCGGCCGGCGTCGAGCAGGCTGAGCAGCGAGCGGTAGATCGTATTCCAGGACGAGAAGCGGTAGCGGTGCCGCTGCTCGTGCCGGACAGTGCCGTCGCGGTTCAGGAACCGGATCCACCCCGTGGCCGAGCACACGTCCGTGACACCGAACCCGCCCCGCGTGAGCAGGTAGTCCAGGGTCGTGTCGAGCGCGGCGATGCCCGCCCCCCGGGCCTGCAGCGTGAGCACGAAACGCAGCCCGGCCGCCGCAGCCGCGCCCACCACGTCCAGGTTGGGCCCGCCGCCCGGAACCCCGAACATCACCCGGGTGCCCGCCCCGGCCAGCGCGGTCACGATCGCCACGGCCCCGGACGGTGCGGCGGCTGGCCTGCGCGGGCCGCTCAGCGTGGCCGGGCTCACCATGCGGTCCCGCCCGTGCCGGAGTGATCGACCCGGCCCCGCATCTGCAGCCGGTAGGAGTACCGGTCCGGGTGGAAGTGGTTGATGGCCAGCTCCAGCGGCACCAGGTCCCGGTCACTGTAGAGGCGCTCGATGCGCAGCACGGCAGCGCCCGCGGGGCAGCCCAGCCGGCGAGCGGTGTCCGGGTCGGCAGCCACCGCGGTCGTGTTCTGTGCCGCGTTGTGAATCTGCCGGCCGCTGACCTGGTCCACCAGGCTGATCACGGTGAAGCGGGCGCGGTCGCCCGGTTCGCTGAGCGCCCGCACCTCGGGAAGCTCCCGCAATTTGCGCCCGATCTCCAGCGGCACATGGACCCGCGTGTGGCAGAACGGCACCCCGTCGTGGAGTCGCAGGAAAGACATGGCCATCACGCTGTCCTCAGGCACCCGCAGCGTGTCCGCCACGGCCCTTCACTCCCGCCGCCGGCCCCTCGCCCGCCGCTGCCCCTCGCCCGCGGCGCGCCGACGGAGAACACGACCAGCACGATGGCGGCGAAGATGAACGCGGCGGGCGCGCCGACGCCCACGTCCCGTTCAACGACCTGGCCGCGATGGAGGACGCGCTGCGCGGGCGGGACGTCGCCGCGGTGATCATGGAGACGATCCCGGCGACCTATGGCTTCCCGCTGCCCGCGCCCGGCTACCTGGAAGGCACCAAGAAGCTCTGCGAGCGGTACGGCGCCCTCTACATCGCCGACGAGGTGCAGACCGGGCTGATGCGCACCGGCGAGCTGTGGGCGATCACCAAACACGGCATCGCGCCGGACCTCCTGGTCACCGGCAAGGGCCTGTCCGGCGGCCTGTACCCGGTCAGCGCGGTCCTGGTCAGTGAGGCGGCGGCGGGCTGGCTCAGCGAGGACGGGTTCGCGCACATGTCCACGTTCGGCGGCGCCGAACTCGGCTGTGTCGCGGCGCTGAAGACCCTGGAGATCACCTGCCGGCCGGAGGTCAGGTCGATGGTCTTCTACATCGCCGACCTGATCGGCCGCGGGCTGCGCCGGATCCAGCAGGCCTACCCGGACTGGTTCACCGGCATCCGGCAGGACGGCCTGGTCATGGGCCTGGAGTTCGGGCACCCGCACGGCGCCAGGTTCGTCATCCGCGGGCGCTGGCCGGGCCCGTGAGTACGCCGACTGGGCGGTCCGCGAGACCGGGTTCGGCGTGGCCGAGCACAAGGTCATCAAGAACCTGGCCGGCAGCACCGGCCTGGTCGAGGCCTACGCCGCCCACGACTACGTGACCCCCCGCGCCGACCCGGCCGCCCGGATGGTCGAGATCCCGCGCCCCGCCGGCGTGGTGCTCGCGCTCACCCCGTTGACCAACCCGGTCGCCACCGTGTTCGTCAAGTCGCTGCTCGCCCTCATGACCCGCAACGCGGTCGTGGTCAGCCCGCACCCGCTGGCCCGGGAGTGCTCCGCCGATGCGGCCCGCACCCTCGCGCAGGCCGCGGTGGCCGCGGGCGCACCCGACGGCGTGATCCAGGTCGTGGACGAGCCGTCGGTGCCGCTGATCCACGCGCTGATGGCCGACGAGCGGACCAGCCTGATCGTCGCGACGGGCGGCACCGACGTGGTCCGGGCCGCCTACGCTCGGGCACGCCGGCTATCGGGGTGGGGCCCGGCAACGTGCCGGTTTTCGTTGCGGACGACGCGGACCTGCCGGAAGCCGCGCGCCGGATCGTGGACAGCAAGAGCTTCGACAATTCGATCCTGTGCACCAACGAGTCCGTGCTGATCGTCACCGAGACGGCCGCCCCGGCGCTGCTGCGGCACCTGCAGCGCGCGGGCGCGTACCTGCTCCCGCCGCAGGACCGGGACAAGGTGCGTGACCTGCTGTTTCCCGGCGGGCACTTCGATTCCCGGTTCGTTGGCCAGGACGCGACCTGGATCGCGGCGCAGGCCGGCCTGCGTGTGCCGGGCACGACCCGGGTGCTGCTGGCCCCGTTCCCCCTGGTCGTCCCCGAGGAGCCGCTGGCCCACGAGAAGCTCTGCCCGGTGCTCGGGCTGACCCAGGCCGGCAGCGTGCGGCACGGCATCGGCGCCGCGCGCGCCGTGCTCCGGCTGGGCGGCAAGGGCCACTCGGCCGCGATCCACTCGGCCGACCCGGCGACGATCATGGAGTACGGCGCCGAGCTCGAGGTGCTCCGGGTCGCGGTCAACACCGGGTCCAGCCTGGGCAGTGCCGGCATCGGGACCGGGCTCGCACCGTCGATGACGATCGGGACCGGATTCTTCGGCCGCTCCTCGGTGGGCGAGAACCTGCAGCCCCGGCACCTGGTGCAATGGACACGCCTGGCCTATAACGAAGACCCGTCCGTGGGATTCGGGGACTTCACCGGACTCGTGCCGTGGGAGGCGCCGGCGGGGGCGATGCCTCCCTACCCGGTGGCCTCGAATCTGCGTGATGAGGACGGGCGGTCCGCGGCGGGCCGGGTACGCGCAGGCGGTGGCCCGGGCGGCACCGACCCCGATCTTGCGGCGCTGCGGGCTGAGATCCGGCGGGTCGTGCTCGAGGAGTTGCGGGGGATCGTGGGTGGTCAGGATGGCTGATCTGCGGTCGTGCATCTTTCTCGACCGGCTGCAGGCGCAGACCATGTGCTACCTGGGCACCTGGATCCGGGGGAGCCTGCCGCGCAGCAACGATGCGGCGCTCGTGGTCGAGGTTGCGCCGGGGCTGGATGTGGAGCCGCTCACCAATGTCGCGCTCAAGTACGCGGGCGTGCGGGCCGGGATCCTGGTCGTGGAGCGGCACTTCGGGTACCTGGAGGTGCACGGGAGCACTGACGAGGTGCGGGCGGCCGGCTCCGCCGTGCTCGGCGCGCTGCGCGCCACGGAGGCGGACGCGAGCCAGCCGGAGATCCTGGCCTCGAAGATCGTCACGATGATCGACCCGCAGCACGCGTTCCTGATCAACCGGAACAAGATCGGGTCCATGGTGCTGGCCGGGGAGTCGCTGTTCGTCCTGGAGATGCAGCCGGCCTCGTACGCGATCCTCGCGGTCAACGAGGCCGAGAAGGCGGCCCGGATCAAGGTCGTGGACTACCGCATGATCGGCGCGACGGGCCGGGTGTACCTGTCCGGGTCCGAGGCGGACGTCCGGCAGGCGGCCGAGGCGGCCGAGCATGCGCTGCGGGGGGCGGCATGACCTCCGGCGTGGACCCCGAGATGCTGCGCGCGCTGGTCCGCGAGGCGCTGGCCGACCTGCGTGCCGCCTCCGCCGGCTGAGGCTAGCGGGGCGCCTCCGCCGGCTGAGGCGAGCAGGGCGGCGCAGCCGGCTGAGGCGCGCAGGGCGGCGCAGCCGGGCCCGGCTGGCATCGCGCCCGCGCAGGACGGGCTGGCGTACACGGTCCGGGACGGAGTCGGCGCGGTGGAGACCGTGAGCGTCCGGACGGACCAGGAGCTGGCTGCGTTCGTGACCCGGCTGCTGCGCGTGTTCGAGGACCCGTGGCGGCGCGACGACCTGCGCACCGGCCGGCTCCGGTTCCGCCTCGCGCCGGGCGGCGCGGCTGGCCATCGAGCGGGTGACCGACCTGGCGCTGTGCGCGGTGCCGGCGGTGAAGCCGGGCATCCTGTTCGTCGAGCGGCAGTTCGGCGTGCTCGAGGTGCACGGGCCCGGCCTGGCCGACGTCGAGCGGGCCGGGCGGGCGATCCTGGAAGGCCTGAACGCCAGCGCGTCCGACCAGTTGCGGCCGCGGATCCTGTTCTGCGACGTGATCGAGGACATCACCGACCGGCAGGCCATCATCATCAACCGCAACCGCGGCGGCTCCATGATCATCCCCGGGGACACGCTGCTGGTCTGCGAGGTCACCCCGGCGCTGTTCGCCGCGCTCGCGGCGAACGAGGCGGAACGCACGGCACCGGGGGTGACCCTGGTTGACGTGTCCATGATCGGCGTGGCCGGGCGCCTCTACCTGAGCGGGCCCGCGGAGCAGATCACGGCGGCGCGGGACGAGATCATGGCGGTCCTCGGCGGGGTCGAGGGCCGTGGCCACGAGGGCGGGTGACGAGATGAGCGTGGCTGACGGGCCCGGCGCGCATGACCTGTCCGGCGGCGGTGACGTGCTGGCCCGGATCACGCGGTTCGCGGGGCAGGCTGCGCGGGCCGGCGGGTGCGGTCCGGGGTCCACCGTGCATCTGCTCAACGTGTCCGAGAACGCGACCTACCTGGTGCGGGACCCGGACGAGGGGCCGTCGATCCTGCGGGTGCACCGGCTCGGGTACCACACCGCCGCCGAGATCGAGTCCGAGCTGGCCTGGATGGACGCGCTGCGCGCCGAGGCCGGGGTCCGCACCCCGCGGGTGCTGCCCGCCCCCGGCGGCGGGCGGGTCATGACCATGGCCGACGAGGCCGGGCAGCAGCGGCACTGCGTCCGCTTCGAGTACCTGGCCGGCACCGAGCCCGCCGACGACGACGCGGCGCACTTCGCCGAGCTGGGCGAGATCACCGCCCGGATGCATCAGCACGCGCGGCAGTGGCGGCGGCCGGCCTGGTTCACCCGGTTCCACTGGAACTACGACGCCGCGTTCGGCGCCCGGGCCCGGTGGGGCCGCTGGCAGGACGGGATCGGGGTCGGGCCGGCCGAGCACGCGGTCCTGGGCCGGCTGGACGGCGTGCTGCGGGACCGGCTGGCCGCGTTCGGCGCCGGCCCGCAGCGCTACGGGCTGGTCCACGCCGACACCAGGCTGGCCAACCTGCTCGTCGACGATGGGCGGGTCAGCGTCATCGACTTCGACGACTCGGGGTTCAGCTGGTACCTCTACGACGTCGGCACCGCGGTGAGCTTCTTCGAGCACCAGCCGCACGTGCCGGACCTCGTGGACAGCTGGCTGTCCGGCTACCGGCGGGTGACCGTCCTGCCGCCGCGGGACGAGGCGGAGATCTGGACCTTCATCATGTTCCGGCGGCTGCTGCTCGTCGCGTGGATCGGCTCGCATCAGGCCGCCGACATCGCCCGGGAGCTGGGTGCCGGGTACACCGAGGACAGCTGTGCCCTGGCTGAGCGCTACCTCAGCCGCTAACACACAAAGGAGCTGCACGTGTTCACATCAATCGCGGGGCGATCCGTCGTGGTCACCGGCGGCACCCGGGGCATCGGCAAGGGCATCGCCCGGGTGTTCGCGGCCAGCGGGGCGCGGGTCCTCATCGTCGGCCGGGACGAGGACGCGGCCACCTCGGCAGTGGCGGAGCTGACCGCGGGCGGCGCCGAGGTCTCGTACGTGCTGGCCGACGTCAGCGTGCGGGCGGACTGCCAGCGGATCGCCGAGACCGCGGCCGGGCGGCTGGGCGGCGTTGACGTGCTGTGCGCCAACGCGGGCATCTTCCCGGACCGGCTGCTCGCGGACATGACCGACGAGGACCTGGACACCGTGCTCGGCACGAACCTGCGCGGCTGCATCCTGTCCGTGCAGGCCTGCCTGCCCGCGCTGCAGCAGTCCGCGCACGGCCGGGTCATCCTGACCTCGTCGATCACCGGGCCGATCACCGGGTTCCCGGGCTGGTCGCACTACGGCGCGAGCAAGGCCGGCCAGCTCGGGTTCATGCGCACCGCCGCCATCGAGCTGGCGCCGCACGGCATCACGGTCAACGCGGTGCTGCCCGGCAACGTGGTCACCGAGGGCCTGGGGGACCTGGGCGAGGAGTACATGACCGCGATGACGGCGAGCGTGCCGCTGCGCCGCCTCGGCACCGTGGACGAGATCGGCTACGCGGCGCTGTTCCTGGCCACCGACGAGGCCGCCTACATCACCGGGCAGACGATCGTCGTGGACGGCGGGCAGGTGCTGCCGGAATCCCAGGGTGCCGTGGATGCCTGACCCCGCAGGCGGGCGCACCCCGGAAGACGTGCGGCAGGCGCTGGCCGAGCGGATCTCGGCCGGCCACCTCCGCCCCGGCCAGCGGCTCGGCGCCGAGCGGGCGCTCGCGGCCGACCTGGGGGTCAGCCGGGCCACGCTGCGCCAGGCGCTGGCCGTGCTGGCCGACAGCGGCGTGGTCCGCCGGGTGCCCGGCCGGGGCGGCGGCACGTTCGTCAGCCAGGACAAGATCGAGCGGGACACCTCCCGGGTCGTCGGCGTACCCGCCCTGCTGCGCAGCCAGGGCGTCGTCGCCGGGACCCGGGTGATCAGCGCCGGGCTGTCCGGGGCGGAGGAGCCGGCCGCCCGGGCGCTCGGCATCCAGCGCGGTGACCTGGTCATCGACCTGGTCCGGATCCGGCTCGCGGACGGCAGCCCCATCTCCGTGGAGCACGCCATGCTGCCCGCCGACCGCTTCCCGGGGCTGCTGGAACTCCCGCTGGGCGGCTCGGTGTACGAACTGCTCGACGAGCACTTCGGCACCCGACCGGGGGAGGCCGTCGAGCGGATCGAGGTGGTCGCCGCGTCCGGTGACGAGGCGCTGGTCCTGGACGTGCCGGACGGCTCGCCGCTGCTCGCGATCAGCCGGACCACGACCGACCGGGACGGGGTGCCGTTCGAGTTCTCCTACGACCTGTTCCGCGGCGACCGGATCCGCATCACGGTCCGCACCCCGGGGGAACGGGCCCCCGGCGGGAGCACGATCACCCCGGCCGAGCCCGCGCGCGGCCGGGTCATCGAGCTGCGCCCGCAGAGCGCGATCTGAGGCCATCCACGGGAGATCTGAGGCCGCCCCGGACCACCGGGCCCCAGGAGAGGAGTCCGCCATGACCGTGCCAGGACCTGAGCGGCCGGTGGGCCGGATCCGGTTCATGGACCAGCAGCGCGTCAACCTGGACGGGTTCGCGGTCGAGGACCCCGACCTCGGCCTGGTCGCGCTGCGTTCCCCGCACGACCCCGAGCCCGGCCTGGTCATCTCCGCTGGCCGGGTGACGGAGATGGACGGGGTCGCGGAGGAGGACTTCGACTCCCTCGACGCCTACATCGCCCGGCACGGCCTGGACCTCTCCGTGGCCGCGGAGGTGATGGCCCTGCCCGACACCGAGCTGGCCCGGCGGGCGGTCAGCCCGGACGTGCCCCGGGCCGAGATCATCCGGCTGTGCGCGGGAGCCACGCCCGCCAAGCTGGCCCGGGTGCTGGCCCTGCTGCGGCCCGCCGAGCTCGGGCTGGCCATGACCAAGCTGCGCGGGCGGCGCACCCCGAGCAACCAGGCGCACGTCACCAACCGGCTCGACGACCCGCTGCTGCTCGCCGCCGACTCGGCCACGGCGGCCGCGTTCGGCTTCCGGGAGGTCGAGACCACGGTCCCGGTCCTCGCCGACGCGCCCAGCAACGCGGTGGCCTGCCTCATCGGCGCCGCGGTCGGCTCACAGGGCGTGCTCATCCAGTGCTCGGTCGAGGAGGCGCTGGAACTCGAGCTGGGCATGCGCGGGCTCACGTCCTACGCGGAGACGGTCTCGCTCTACGGCACCGAGCCGGTGTTCACCGACGGGGACGACACCCCCTGGTCCAAGGCCTTCCTGACCTCCGCCTACGCCTCACGCGGGATGAAGATGCGGGTCTCCTCGGGCGCCGGAGCCGAGGTGCTGATGGCCGGGGCGCAGCGTAAGTCCATGCTCTACCTGGAGGCGCGGTGCATCGCGCTGGCCCGCGCGATCGGCGCGCAGGGCGTGCAGAACGGCGGCATCGACGGGGCGAGCGTGGCCGGGTCCGTGCCCCGCGGGCTGCGCGAGCTGATGGCCGAGAACGTCATGGTGATGATGCGCAACCTGGAGTCCTGCTCCGGCAACGACGCGCTGATGAGCGAGTCGGACATGCGCCGCACCTCCCGGACGCTGCCTATCGTGCTGGCCGGCTCGGACTTCGTGTTCAGCGGGTTCGGCAGCATCCAGCGCTACGACAACATGTTCGGGCCCAGCAACTTCAACGCCGAGGACATCGACGACTTCCTGGCCATGCAGCGGGACTGGGGGGTGGACGGCGGGCTGCGGACCGTGCCGGCCAGCGAGATCGGCGAGCTGCGCCGTTACGCGGCGCAGGCCTGCCGGGCCGTGTACACCCACCTCGGGCTGGCCGACTTCACCGACGATCATCTGGAACGCGCCGTCGACGCGGCCGGGTCGAAGGCCGGGACCTCGCGCCGCTGGCCAACCTGGAGCTGTACTCGGTGGCCCCGGCCGTCACCCGCGAGCTGTACCGGCTGCTCGGCGCCAACGCCGCGCGGCACGCCAAGGGCGCGACCCCCGACCCGGCCCGCAACCCGTACACCGACGAGGCCATCGAGGCCCGCTATCACACGACGGTGATCGCGCTGATGGCCCTGGAACGGGCCTGGGTGCGGCCCGGGGAACCCGCGGAGCAGCTGTCGAAGGAGGGGTTGCAGTGACCGGGGCTGCGGAGCGGGCGGCGCGAGGGACGGCGGCGCTGTCGGGCCGGCCGGTGGGGGAGCTGACCCTGGACGCCGTCCGCCGTGGCGAGATTACCCTGCCCGACCTGCGCATCCACCCTGACTCCCTGGAGCACCAGGCTCGCGTGGCGGAGCAGCACGGTAACCCGCAGCTGGCGGAGAACCTGCGCCGCGCCGCGGAGCTGACCGCGCTGGGCGACGACGAGGTGCTGGCCATCTACGAGGCGCTGCGCCCTGGCCGGTCCACCGCGGCCCAGCTCACCGCGCAGGCCGCCTCACTCGCCGGGCGTGGCCTGCCCCGCTGCGCGGCCCTGCTCACCGAGGCCGCCGAGATCTACGCCCGCCGCGGCCTGACCGCGTGACCCCGCGCCCCGCGCCCCCGCCCTCATATAGCGCCCCTTATCGACCGCGATCATGGAAGCCGCCCCGGTGAGCGTGGTGGCGGGGGTTGATATCGGGAACGCCACGACCGAGGTCATCATGCTGGAGGGGGAGCGGCTGCTGGGCGCGGACCGGCTGCCGACCCGGGGCCGCAAGGGATCGGCGGACTCGCTGCGCGGCGCGGCCGCGCTGGTCCGCCGCATGGAGCGGCGGCTCGCCGTGACGGTCGGGGAGGCCCGGGACGCCGCCACCGTGAGCCGCGCGCTCCTCGACTACGGCAACGGGGTGATCGGGCTGGCTCCCGGGGCTCCGGCCGGGCCGGGGGCGGCCGCTGCGTCCCGGGCCGAGCCGTGGGTCGTGGCCCGCGGCCGCCGGATCGAGCTGCGGGCCGCGTGCCGCGAGCTGGCGGGCTGGCCGGTCGGCACGGTCACCGCGCTCGGCACTCTGGACGGCGAGACCAGCCTGGACGACCTGTTCGCAGTGGACCTGGCCGCCGCGGCTGACACGGCCACCGCCCGGCGGGGCAGCGTGGGCCGGGCCGCCCTGGTCTCGTCGCTGCACCGGCTCACACAAGGCTCCGACCACGCGGCCGTCCTTGCTAACCTGCTCGGCTGCCCGGTCCACTGCGTGCTCAGCGAACCCGCCGCGGCCCGGCTGGGTGCCTCGACCACGCCGGGGGCCCGGCCCGACGGCGTCGTGGTCGACGTGGGGGCCGGCACCATCGACGTCATCGCGCCAGACGGGGAAGTGGTCGCGGCGGGCGCCGGAGACCTCCTCACCGTCGCGGTCGCGGAGACCCTGGGCGTGCCCCGCGCCGCAGCTGACTGGGTGAAACGAGGCCCGTGCGTGCGGCTCGACGGAAGTCAGCGGTTCGAGGCGGAGGACGGGACCCGCGGGTTCCTGGACAGCCCGGCCGACCCGGCCGCCGTCGGCATGCTCGCCGCCGCCGGCCCCGCCGGGTGGCTGCCGTTCGATCGCCGGCACAGCCCCGCCGAGTGGCGGGCGATCCGGCTGCGCCTGAAGGAAGCCGTGTTCGCGGCGAACCTGGCCCGGGCACTGCGCACGCTCGGCCGCGAGCTAGGCCAGGTGCTGATCGTCGGCGGCCCCGCCGGGGACGACGAGCTGCTCGGCGTGCTGCTGCGCACGCTGCCGGAGGGTGTCACGGCCGGGCGGGGAAACGTCGGCGGCACCCTGGCGGGCACCACCGCCGGGCACCGGCACGCCGCCGCCCTCGGCCTGGCCCTGGCCCCGCCGGAGCCCGCGGTCCGCTGACCCGGGCCCGCCGGAGCCGGCGATCCCCTGACCAGGCCCGGACCGCAGCGGGACCATCCATATCCGGCCTTAAGACAGGACGCGCCGCCGGAAGTTGCGCAGGCCGAGGGCCAGGAACACCACCGCGAACCCGATCACGACCGGGTAGATCACGTACAGGTGCATATGCGGGGCCAGGGTGAACGCGGCCCGCATCCCCTCGTTCACGTAGATCAGCGGGTTGACCAGCACGATCGTCTGCAGCCAGTGCCAGCCGCCGACCGACACCGGCGCGAGCCTGGTCCACGAGTAGTACGTGCCGCCCAGGAACGTGATCGGCAGGATGATGAAGCCGAACATCAGCCCGATGTTCCGCGGCTCGAAGCTGGTCCCCAGCACCAGGCCCAGGCCGGCCATGGCTACGGCGGCCAGCGGCACGAACGTGAGGATGATCCACCAGTGCAGCGAGAGGTGCGCGTGCACCCCGGGCGCGTGCACCACGGAGGCCATCGGCAGCACGATGACCGCAGAGATCACGCCCTGGGCCGCGCCCGAAAGAACCTTGGCCACCGCGACCAGCCAGATGGGGCACGGCGCCTGCACCCGGTCCTCGATCTCGCGGGTGAAGCCGAACTCCGTGGCCATGTTCAGGGCGATGGACTGCACCCCTGGAACATGACCGAAATGCCGACCACGCCGGGGACCAGAATGGTCGCGAACGCGGACTGCGCGGCCGTGCCGTGCCCGCCGATACCCTGGCCGATCTTCGGGAACACGAACAGGAACACGAAACACAGCAGGAACGGCTGGATAATGGTGCGCAGCACGAACTCCCAGAGGTGCTTGCGCACTACCACCAGATCGCGCAGCATGAGCGCGCCCAGAGCGGTCCAGCTCGCGGCGACCACGGACCGGGTCGGCCCGCCGCCGATCCGCTGCGGCGGCGCCTGCGGAGTCAGTGAGGCGGTCATCAGTCCCGCAGCTCCTTGCCGGTTAGGTTGATGAACACGGTCTCCAGTAGTGCGTGGTGAGCAGGATGGTCTGGCCCTGGCCGTGCAGCTCGCGGAGCAGGTCCCACAGTGCGAGCCTGCTCTGCGGGTCCAGCCCCGCGGTGGGCTCGTCGAGGAACAGCACCGACGGGCGGTGGAAGATGGCCCTGGCCACCATCAGCCGCTGGGCCATGCCGCCGGACAGCGCGTACACCGACGCCGTGGCCCACCTGGACAGCTGGAATGGATAGGCACTCACCGCGAGGAACCGACCCCCTGGAGGAAACGCGCATGGCCCGCGTACTGATCACCGGCTCGTCCGACGGCCTCGGCCTGATGGCCGGCGGCCTGCTGGCCCGCGACGGGCACGAGGTCACCCTGCACGCCCGCAACGAGGCCCGGGCCGATGACGCCCGCGCCACGCTGCCCGGCGCCGCGCAGGTGGTCGTGGGCAACCTGGCTTCCCTCCGGGGCATGCGCCAGGTCGCCGAGCAGGCCACCAGGCTGGGCCGGTACGACGCGGTGATCCACAACGCGGGGGTCGGCTACCGGGAGCCGCACCGGATCCAGACCGAGGACGGCCTCAGCCACGTGTTCGCGATCAACGTGCTGGCCCCGTACCTGCTGACCGCGCTGTTGACGCGCCCGTCCCGGCTGGTCTACCTGAGCTCCGGCATGCACCGGGGCGGGAACCCGGACCTGGCCGACCTGCAGTGGGTCGGCCGTCCCTGGAACGGCTCGCAGGCCTACGCGGACTCCAAGCTGTTCGACGTGGTGCTGGCGTTTGCGGTCGCCCGGCGCTGGCCCGGCGTGCTCAGCAACGCGCTGGAACCGGGCTGGGTGGCGACCAGGATGGGCAGCCCGGGTGCGCCGGACGACATGTCCCAGGCCCCGGTCACCCAGGCCTGGCTGGCGGTCAGCGACGACCCCGCGGCCACCGTGACCGGCCAGTACTTCTACCACCGGCGACCCCGTTCGTTCCACCCCGCCGCCTCCAGCCCGGGCGTCCAGGACCAGCTGCTCGCGGCCTGCGCCGAGCTCACCGGCGTCGAGCTGCCGAAGGAGTCCCGATCATGAAGGCTGTGGTATTCGCCGGCACCCGCCGCGTCGAGGTGCGTGAGGTACCCGACGCGGTCCTGGAAGAACCCACCGACGTCGTGCTCCGGGTGACCTCCAGCGCTATCTGCGGCACCGACCTGCACATGTACGACGGCCGGACCGGGGCCGAGCCCGGGCTGGTCTTCGGGCACGAGCCGCTCGGCGTGGTCGAGCAGGCCGGTTCCGCGGTCGAGATGGTCAAGCCCGGCGACCGGGTGGTGATCCCGACCCACCTGTACTGCGGCGTCTGCGTCAACTGCGCCCGCGGCCTGTCCGCGGCCTGCCTGCTGGTCCGCCCCGGCGGCTTCGGCGCGGCGTACGGGTACGCCGGGATGGGCCCGTACCGCGGCGCCCAGGCCGAGCTGCTCCGGGTGCCCTACGCCGACGCCAACTGCATCCCGGTACCCGGCGAGCCGGGTGACGACCTCGAGGACGCGCTGGTGCTGCTGGCCGACGCGTTCGTGACCGGCTGGCACGCGACCGAGCTGGGCCGGGTCTACCCGGGCTGCACCGCGGCGGTGTTCGGCGCGGGCACCATCGGGCTGCTCTCCGCGTACAGCTGCCTGCTCAGGGGCGCGGACGTGGTCTACGTGGTGGACTACGTCCCGGAGCGGCTGGCGATGGCGGCCCGGCTGGGCGCCGTCCCGGTGGACTTCCAGATGGGGGACCCGGTGGACCAGATCCGCGGGCTGCGCCGGTCCCGCGGGCTGCCGATCGGCGAGGAGCCGATGAACGGGGCGGACATCGTCATCGACGCGGTGGGTTTCCAGGCCCGGGACCGCGCCGCGGTATCCCGGGGCCACCCGGGACAGGAGAACCCGGCGCAGGTGATCGGGGACCTGGCCCGGCTGGTCAACCCCACCGGGCACGCCGGCATCATCGGCGTATACGCCGCGAAGGACCTGCACCCGGTCTCGCCGTACACCGCCGACGGCCACCTCACCGTTCCGTGGGCCACCTTCTTCTCCAAGGGCGTGTCGGTCGGGTTCGGGCGCACCCACGACCGCCGCTACACGGTGCTGCTGCGCGACATGGTCTTGTCTGGCCGGGCCCGGCCCGCCGCGATCGTCACCCACCACGGCACCCTGGACGACGCCCCGGCCCTGTACCAGGCGTTCGACCAGCGCGCCGACGGCGTGATCAAGGCTGTGCTGCACCCCTGACGGCTGCGTTACCGGGCCGCCGCACTGCTGACCGCCGCCGGGGGAGCGTCCAGGGCGCAGTGGACCGCCGCAGCCGAGCGCTGGCCCGCCCCGGCGGCCCGGGCCGGGTTGCGGATGGTGAAGACGGCCAGCACGCCGCCGGCCACGCACAGCGCGCCCGAGATGAGCGACGCGGTGTGGAACCCGGCCGAGAACTCGTTCGCGTGCCGGTAGGCGTCGCCGGTGATCCCGCCCGCGGCGGGCAGCAGGGCCACCGCGATGAGCGCGGCGGCCCGGGCCACGTCGTTGTTGACCGCCGACGCGATGCCCGCGCGCTCCGCGGGCACCGCGCCCAGCACGGTGGACGTCAGCGGGGCCACGGTCACGGCCAGTCCGAAGCCGAAGACCAGCACGGCGGGCAGCACCTCGGTGAGGTAGTCGCCAGATTCGGTGATCCGGGCGAACAGGGCCAGGCCGATGCCGGCCAGCACCGGTCCCACGCTCATCTGCAGCCGGGGGCCGATCCGCGCCGCCAGGGCGCCGGAGCGCGACGACAGGGCCAGCGTGATCGCGGTGACGGGGAGCAGCGAGATGCCCGCCTCCAGGGCCGTGTACCCGGAGACCTGCTGCAGCTCGATGGGCAGCAGGAACAGCGCCCCGCCGATGCCGCCGTAGACCACGAACGTGATCACGTTGGTGGCGGTGAACTGGGTCGAGGCGAACAGGCTGAGCGGCAGCATCGGGTCCTTGCTCCGCAGCTCCTGGCCTGCGAACGCGCCGAGCAGCACCACCCCGCCGATCAGCGCGGCCAGCACCCCGGAGTCGAACCAGTTCCCGCCCGGGCCCTCGATCAGCCCGTAGGTCAGGGCGACCAGGCCCAGGGTGACCAGCGTGCCGCCCAGCACGTCGATCCGCCCGGTGGCCTGCGGATCACGGGACTCCGGTACATGCCGCAGGCTCACCGCCACCACCAGGGCGGCCAGCGGCAGGTTGATCACGAAGATCAGCCGCCAGGACACCGCCTGCACCAGGTAGCCCCCGATGAAGGGGCCGACCGCCGTGCCCACCCCGCTGTACCCCGACCACGCGCCGATGGCCTTGCCCCGGTCGTCGGGCCGGAACACCGCCTCCAGGATGGCCAGGCTGCCCGGGGTCAGCAACGCCGCGCCGACTCCCTGCAGCGCCCGGGCCAGGATCAGGAACGTCGCGTCCGGTGCGACCCCGCACAGCAGGGACGCCACCGCGAACCAGACCACCCCGATCACGAAGACCTTCTTGCGGCCGTACTTGTCGCCCAGCGATCCGGCCAGCAGCAGGAGCCCGGCCAGCGTCATCGTGTAGGCCGTCACCACCCACTGCAGCGCGGCCAGCCCGACGTGGAAGTCGCGGCCGATGGCGGGCAGCGCGATGCCCACCACGGTCGCGTCGATCGACGCGACCGCCGACCCCAGCACCGTCGCCAGCAGCACCCAGCGGCCCCGGGCGCTGGCCAGGACCAGCCCGCCCGCGGCGCCCGGTGCCGCCGGCGCGCTCATCGCACGGTCAGCACGGTCTTGCCCGGCGGCCGGGGCTGGCCGGTTCCCGCTCTCGAACGGGCCATCATCATGTCCATCCCGGCACCCCTGCCCCAAATTCTCCGCAACGAAAACCGCCCCGGCCTCAGGCCCCGGCGGCCGGCCGGCATGTCCCGCTCATCGTGCCGGGAGTCCCCGGGCCGGACCTTCAGTCATCTGACTGCCGGGCCGGCCGGCGGGCCGGAGGACCATGGCCGCGCCGGACCTTCAGTCATCTGACTGCCGGGCCGGCCGGCGGGCCGGAGGACCATGGCCGCGCCGTGCAGGCCGCGGCGCGCCTGGGCCAGCGCCTCCCCGGCCTGCTCGAGCGGGTAGCGGCCGCCCACGGTGATGCTGATCGTGCCTTCGGCGAGCCACCCGGCCAGCAGGCGCAGCCGGGCCCCGTCCGGGGCCACCACGACGGGGGTCACGGCGATCCCGCGCCGGGGGGCCGGTGGGTCTCCGGCTATCGTGGCCAGCCGGCCGCCGTCCCGCGTCGCGCGCATCGCGTCCGGCGCGCCGGGCGGGATCAGGGCCACGTCCGCCGCGGCCGCGAGGTGCTGCTGCGCCCAGCTGCCCTGCCCGCGCAGCGGGAGGGAGTGGGTGGTCACCGCGTCGCCCACCGCGATCCCGGCCACATCGTCCCCGACGGCGGCTACCCGTCCGGCCGCCTCGACGCCGAGCGCCATCGGCGGCCGGAGGCCGGTGTCCCAGCCGCCGGTGCGGACGAACCCGTCCCAGTTGCCGGCCCCGCTCGCCTGCACGTCGAGCAGCACCTCACCCGTTCCCGGCCGGGTCGGACCGGGCAGATCCAGCACCGTCACCGGCCCGCCGATCCGGCTCACCCCTGCGCCCCGCATGCCACGACCATAGGCCGGCCCCGCATGCGGCGACCATAGGCCGGCCCCGCATGCGGCGACCATAGGCCGGCCCCGCATGCGGCGACCATAGGCCGCCCGCATGCACGACCATAGGCCGCCCCGCATGCGGCGACCATAGGCCGCCCCGCATGCCACGACCATAGGCCCGCATCGCCCGCAGCCCGCACCCAACTGACTCCACGATCCCTGCCCCTGTGCACCGCAGCCCAGCCCTCCTCCCGCGAGCCCGCCCCTTCTGCCCGCGAGCCCGCCCCTTCTGCCCGCGAGCCCGCCCCTTCTGCCCGCGAGCCCGCCCCTTCTGCCCGCGAGCCCGCCCCTTCTGCCCGCGAGCCCGCCCCTTCTGCCCGCGAGCCCGCCCCTTCTGCCCGCGAGCCCGACCGCCGCCGCGTCCCCCGGGCGGCTCGCGGGCCGGTTCGCGGACTCGCATGGCTGCTCCGCCGGCCGCTTCTGCCCGGGATCGAGCTGGCGGCCCCGAACTTCTGGGGCCTGCGCGGCTGCTGTTAACCGTGTGCCGTGCGACCGGGTGTCCCGCGCTCGTGATCATGGGTTTGGTGTGGCTATAGCAACACCAAACCCATGATCACGAGCTGACCGCCCCGTCTCGCTCCGCCGGCCCCGGGAGACCCACGTTGCCTGGCCCATCCGGACCGCGCCGGCCCCGGGAGACCCACGTTCCCTGGCCCATCCTGACCGCGCCGACCCCGGGCAGCCGGGCGCGTCACGCTCGTCAGGAGCGCGGTCAGCGGGCGGTGACCGCGGCCTCGACGGCGATGGCGGGTCAGCGGGCGCTGGGTGGCGCCCAGGATCGCCGCCCCGCGTGGCGCCCAGGATCGCCGCCCCGCGGGCGCCCAGGATCGCCGCCCCGCGGGCGGGCAGGCCGCTGGCGAAGCAACGGGGAAACGCGCCGGCCCGCAGGTACAGGCCCGTTATCCCGTCGGGGCCAATCGGGCCGGGCCGGTGCGCGCTCCGCCGGTTGACGCATGCGCGACGCCCCTGGGCTGCCGTAACGTCGGATCACGGACTGGCCGAGGAGGACGCATGGACCTGGACCTGAAGGGGCGCACCGCCGTGGTGACCGGCGCGAGCCGGGGCATCGGCCTGGCCATCGTGCGCGCATTGGCTGCGGCCGGGGCGCAGGTGATCGCCGGCTCCAGGGGCTCATCCGCCGAACTGGACGACCTGGTGCGCACCGGCCCGGTCCAGTCGCTCACGCTGGACCTCGCGGACCCCGCCGGGCCGGCCCGGCTGACGGCGCTGGCCGGTGACCGGATCGACATCCTCGTCAATAATGTCGGCGGCGCCCCGGCCCGCACCGGCGGGTTCCTGGCCATCACCGACGAGGAGTGGGCGGCGTCGCTCACGCTGAACCTGATGGCGGCCGTCCGCACCATCCGCGCCGCGCTGCCCGCGATGCTGGCCGCGGGCCAGGGCGCGATCGTCAGCATCTGCTCGGTCAACGCCCGGCTGCCCGACCCCGCGGTCATGGACTACAGCGCGGCCAAGGCCGCCCTGGCCAGCTTTTCCAAGTCGCTGTCCAAGGAGGTCGGGCCGCACGGCATCCGGGTCAACACCGTGAGCCCCGGCCCGGTCGCCACCGATCTGTGGCTGGGCCAGGACGGGGTGGCGGCGACCGTCAGCGCGGCGACGGGCGCCCGGCCGCAGGACGTGGAGCACGAGGCGGCCCGGCAGATGGTGACCGGCCGCTTCACCCGCCCGGCGGAAGTGGCCGATCTCGTGCTGTTCCTGGCCAGCGACCGGGCCGCGAACGTGACCGGGGCCGACTTCGCCATCGACGGGGGACTGATCACGACCCTGTGACCCGGGTCTGCGGCCGCGGCGTCAGGCCAGTTCCTGCCAGGTCCGGCCGGTGCGCACGCTGGCCGGCTGCCCGGCCACGATGTCCGAGCCGGGCTGGGCCGCGCCGTCGCGGGCCTTGACCAGGATCCAGCGCCGCGGCCCGGTCCGGGTCAGCGCGAACCCGCCGGTGAGCTTGCGGCCGTGCAGCGTGAACGACAGATGGCCTGGCTCGTCCCGGAGGATCTCGGCCGCGCCCTCATCCCAGATGATCACCGCGCCGCTGCCCCGCGCCTGGCCCTCGTGCACGCCCTCGAACTCACCGGCCTCCAGGGAGTGGTCCTCGACCGGCACCGCCAGCCGCCGCACGGCCGGGTCCAGGGACGGCCCCCTGGGCACCGCCCAGGACCGGAGCACGTCGCCGAACTTCAGGCGCAGGTCGAAGTGCAGCGTGGTCGCGTCGTGCAGTTGCACGACGAAGCGGGATGCGCTCACCCCGCGACCGTACCCGCCGGCCGCGCCGCTCAGGTCAGCAGCGGATTGTCCGCTCCCGGCCGGGGCGGTGGTGATGAGCGCCAGCCCGGCCCGAGCCCGCGCTGCAGCAGCAGCGTGTCGATCCACCGGCCGTGCTTGTACCCGACGCGGGTCAGCCGGCCTGCATCCGCGAACCCGCAGGCCCGGTGCAGCGCCACCGAGGCCGGGTCCCCGGAGTCGGCGATCACCGCGATGACCTGCCGTGCACCCGCGTCCGCGCACCCGGTCAGCAGCGTCTCCAGCAGCAGCCGGCCCAGGCCCCGGCCCCGCTGCCCCGGCGCCAGGTACACCGAGTCCTCCACCGTGTGCCGGTACGCCGGCTTGGGCCGCCACGGGCTCGCGTACGCGTAGCCGGCGATCACGCCGCCGGTCTCGGCGACCAGGAACGGCAGCCCGCGCCCGGCCAGGCTGTCCAGTCGCTGCTGCCATTGCGGCAGGCCGGGCGGCTCCTCCTCGAATGTGGCGAGGCTGTTCGTGACGTAGAACGCGAGGATCCCGGCCACGCCGGCGAGGTCGCCCCGGCCGGCCGGCCGGACCCGGGCCCGCTCCGGCTCCATCAACACCCCTCGTCTCCCCGGCGCTCCGCCGCTCCCCGGGTGCGCCCGGTGCGGCCTGCGGCGATAAATTCGTTATAGTAAAAATAACGGTTATTATAGCGAAATGATTGACCTCACGGATCTCGGGGCGCGGGTCCAGTCGCTGCGGCGTGACCGCGGGCTGACCCTGCAGGAACTGGCGGGGGCGGCCGCGGTCAGCGCCAGCATGCTGTCCTCGGTGGAACGCGGCCGGAAGGCACCCACCGTGGTGGTGCTCGCCCGCATCGCCGACGGGCTGGGTGTCCCGCTGGGCGAACTGATCGCGCCGGGCGGCAGCCGGTTGATCGTCCGCCGGGCGGGAGCCCAGGACGTGATCGACGAGCCCGGCGGGTGGCGCCGTGAGATCCTCACCCCGGTCGTGCCCGGCGTGAACTTCGAGTGGATCCGCACCACCCTGCCGCCGGGCGCCGATCCGGGCCCGTTCCCCGCCTACGCGCCGGGCTCGCACGAGTTCGTCCTGGCCGAATCGGGGGAGCTGCGCCTGGAGATCGGGGCCGAGGACGTCACGTTGCGGGCCGGCGACTCGGTCTACTTCCCGGCGGACGTCACGCACCGCTACGCCAACACGGGCGCCGTGCCCTGCGTGTACTACGTGGCCGCGCTGATCATGCGGCCCCGGGGGAGCGGGCCCCGGGGGAGCGGGCCCCGGGGGAGCGGGCCCCGGCCGCGGCGGGCCTGAGCGGCGCGGCCGGGCTGAGCGGCGCGGCCGGGCCCGGGCGTTCAGGGCCCCGTGCTCTGGGGGCCCGCGCGGAGAGCCTGGTACACGGCGTCGCGGACGGCCGGGTCGCCCGGCGCGGCGACGCCCCGTTCGTCGGCCAGTTCGCGCAGCGATGTCATCCGCACGCCCGGCAGGCCGCAGACCGTGAACTGGCCGAAGGCCCGCAGGTCCGGGTTGACGTTGAGCGCGAACCCGTGGCTGGTGATGCCGTGACGGATTCGCATTCCGATCGACGCGACCTTCCGCTCGTCGGTGGTGCAGACGCCGACGAGGCTGGAGGCGCGGGGCGGGGTGTCCCGGCGCTGCGCGGCGAAGCCCAGCCCGCCGAGCGCGCGGACCAGGCCGGCTTCGAGCCAGCGCACCACGTCGGCCGGGCCCCGCTCCCGGAGGTCCAGCACCAGGTAGCCGACCAGCTGGCCCGGTCCGTGGTAGGTGGCGTAACCGCCGCGGTCCACGGGCAGGACCGGGATGTCGTGCTGGCCCAGCCGCAGGTCGGCGGGGTCGGTCCGGTGCCCGTAGGTGATCACCGGGGGATGGCTGAGCAGGAACAGGCGGTCGCCGGCCTGCCTGTCCCGCCGCGCGGCGACCCAGCCGGCCATCGCCTCGATGGCGTCGGTGTAGGGGACCTCGCCGAGGTCCACGCGCTCCAGCGATCCGGCCCAGGGCTCCGCCCGCCCTGTGTCGTACCTGGCGTGGGCGTCACCGGCGACGGTCATATCACGACTATGCCATCGCAGCGCCCGGGCCTGGCCACGGGATGTTCCGGACTGCCCGCTACGTTGGGGTCTGTAGCGACAGGGGGAGCGGCTTGTGATGACTGAGGCGCCGGCCCGCCCGGCCAAGGTCGGCATCCGGAAGGCGGCCCAGATCCTGGCCGGGCGCGACCCGGTCCTGGCCCGGCTGGTCGGCGAGGTCGGCCTGCCCAGCCTGCCGCGCCCCACCGAATCGCACTTCGCGACGCTGGTCCGCTCCATCGTCTACCAGCAGCTGGCGGGGGCCGCGGCCCGGGCCATCCACGGCCGGCTGATCCTGGCCCTGGACGGCGACGTCACGCCGGAGCGGATGCTGACCCTGACGCCCGAGACACTGCGCTCTGCCGGGCTCTCGGCCCGGAAGGCGGTGTCGCTGCAGGACCTGTCGGCCAAGGTCCTGGACGGCACCGTGATGCTGAACCCCCGTGTCCTGGCGCGGGAGAGCAACGAGGAGATCGTCGCCCGGCTGACCACGGTCCAGGGGATCGGCAAATGGTCCGCGGAGATCTTCCTCATCTTCCAGCTCCGCCGCCTGGATGTGTGGCCCACCGGTGACCTGGCCGTCCGCCGGGGCTACGCCCTGGCCTGGGGGATTCCCACGCCCACCCCCAAGCAGCTCGACCTGCTGGGTGAGCCGTACCGCCCGTACCGCACCGTGCTGGCCTGGTACAGCTGGCGGGCGGCCCAGCTCTACGCGGGCTCGGTGGCCAGCGCGGTGACGAGCTGACGGGTGCCCGCGGGCGGGCGGCGGGCCCGCGGGTCAGGACAGGCCGAGGATCCGCATGGCGTTGTCGCGCAGCACCGTGTTCAGCGTGTCCGGCGGCAGGCCGAGGCCGGACAGCTCGGTGAGGCAGCGTTCCGGGGTGAGGAACGGGAAGTCGCTGCCCCACAGGAACTGCCCGGACAGGCGGCCGCGCATCTCACGGATCACCTCCGCCGGGATGCGCCGCGGCGACCAGCCGGAGATGTCGATGTAGACATTGGTCTTGTGCAGTGCGATCGCGGTCAGGTCGATGTGCCAGGGCCAGCCGAAGTGCGCGGCCACGACGGTCAGGCCTGGATGGGCGGCGGCTACCGGGTCGAGCTTGAGCGGGTGGGCGTAGTCCAGCCGGATGCCCTGCCCGCCAGGCTGGCCAGCGCCGATTCCGCTGGTCCCGGTGTGGAACAAGGCCAGCAGGCCATGCTGCTCGCAGGCCGCGAAGATCGGCCAGTACTGCGGGTCGTTGGGGGAGAAGGCCTGGAGCGAGGGGTGGAACTTCACCCCCCGCAGCCCGAGGGCGGCGACGTTCGCCACCTCGGCCACGGCCGCCTCGCCTTTGTGCGGGTTGACGGAGCCGAGCCCGGTGAAGGCGTCCGGGTATTCCTGGCAGGCCGCGGCCACGGTCTCGTTCGGGACGCGGGGCCGGCCGGTGGCCGTCTCGGCGTCCCAGGCCAGCAGGACGGCCTTGACCCGGAGGTCCCGGTACCGGGCGGCCAGCTCGCTCAGCGACTGCCGCTGCACCGGCGAGCGGAAGTAGGCCTCGGCGGCCTCGACGTACCCCGCCATGCTGACGTCCAGCCAGTCCGGGGTGGGCAGATGCACGTGGAAGTCGACGGCACGCAGCGGCACCGGATCATCATAACGGACGGGCCGGTTCCGCGGCCCCGGCGCGCCGGCCCGTCCCGGCCTGCTCCGTTCTGCCGTGCCGGTCCGGGTTGCCTGCCCCTGGCTCACTCGGGTCCCGCGTGCCTGCGCCACGCTCACTCAGGCCTTGCTCGTGGGCCCTGGCCCGCAGGACCGGCCGCGCGAACGCCGCGGTGACCGCCAGGCCGCCCAGCCCGGCTGCCTCACCTGTTTCAGTGCGCGGCGTCTGCCTCGACCAGGCGCTCGATGAGCTCGTTGACCGTGCCGGACTTGGGCAGGTCCCGCTCGGCCAGCTGCTTGCTGAGCTCGGCCTTGGTCAGGCCCTCATAACGCTCGCGGGCCCGCTGATGTGCCTGCCTGGCCTGCTCGCGCTCGAGCCGGTGGGCCTCACGGGCCAGCTCCTGCCCGACCTGCTCGGCGTGGTCCGCCTGCCGGGCGGCCGTCTGCTCGAACGACTCGGCCCGCTCCCGCACGACGACCGCCGCCGACTCGGCCCGCTCCTGTACGACCTGACCTGCCAACTCGGCCCGCTCCCGGACGGCGCCTGACAAGGTGCCCGCCGCCTGCGCCCACCTGAGGGTGATGTCGCGGTTCATGTTCACGGCCCGCTGCACGATGTCGAAATAGCGCTCCACCGCCGGGACCAGATCCATCTGCGGCAGCACCGGGAACCGGTCAGCCACCTTCCGCACGCCATGGACCCAGGTTTCAGCGGCCTTCTCCACGGCCTCGCTCGCCTGGCTCGCGACCGCGCTGTACTGCCTGGTCATGCTCGTCATCTCACGCCTCCATCAGCTCTCAGCTCTGAAACGTCCATCAGCTCTGAACGTCATGCTCAGTTTACCAAGCAATACCTGCTTGCTAAAGAAAGCGGCACGTGATCTGCCCCACTAGCCGGGGCTCCGGCCGGCCTGTCCGGCCATCCCGTACCGCCGCGCACCTGCAACCGCTGGCCGCACAAGGCCGGGTGACCAGGCACGAAGCCGACGGCCTGCGGCACTACCTGCCCGCCTGACCTGGCGGTGCCGGCCACGTGTCGGGTGGCCGTCCCGGCCCGCGGGTGAGCGGGGCGGCCGCGCCGGCGGGGCTCAGCGGCCCAGTGCGGGGGACTGCAGCGCGACCTGCCACGGGCGCACGGTGACGCTGAAGAACCGATCCGGCCGGTGAACACCTCGAACGCGGTGGCCGGGCCGGGGTCCACGAGGATTTCGCGGCGGATCGGCGGCCGGCGGCGCGGCGCCGCGCCGCCGGGCGGGACGTCCTGCGGCGGGACGGTGCTGCTCACAGTGCCTCCTGCGGGGATGCGCTCATGGCGGCGGCGGTCAGGGTTTCCTGGCCCGGCTGGGCGCGACCCGCGGCGGCTCGCCCGGCTGCTTCGGGTACACCGGCGGCCAGGGCGCATCGAGCAGGCCCGAGGCGAGGTCCCGCTCGCTCATGCCCAGCAGCGGCTCCAGCGACTGCGGCGCGTCGTTCATCCCCTCCCAGGGATCCCCGCGATCGGCCAGCCGGCCGGCCATGACCGCCACCGTGAACTGGTCCGGGTGGATATCGTCGAGCTCGTCCCAGGCCAGCGGGGTTGACACCTGCGCGCCGGGCCGCGCGCGGACCGACCAGGCCCCGAATACCGTCTTGTGCGGCGCATTCTGGTTGTAGTCCACGAACACCCGCTGGCCGCGTTCCTCTTTCCACCACGCCGCCGTGATCAGGTCCGGCCGCCGCCGTTCCAGCTCCCGCGCGACGGCCACGGCGGCCGCCCGGACCTGGTAGGAGTCCCAGCGCGGCTGCAGCCGGACATACACGTGCAGGCCGCGGTTCCCGGTCGTCTTGGGATAGCCGGTGATCCCGGCCTCGCGCAGCAGCCGCTCCAGCTCGCGGGCGGCCTCCTGGATCTGCGGAAAGGCCACGCCCGGGGTCGGATCCAGGTCGATCCGCAGCTCGTCCGTGTGCCCCGGGTCGTCGGCCAGGTAGGGCCACACGTGAAAGCCCAGGCAGCCGAGGTTGACCGCCCACAGCACGTGATCGGTGTCCGCGGCGATCAGGGCCTGCGAGGTGGTGCCGTTGGGCGTGGACACCGTGGTGGTCTGCAGCCAGTCCGGGGCGTTCTTGGGCACCCGCTTCTGGAAGAACGACGGGCCGCCGGCCCCTTCCGGGAAGCGCTGGAGCAGCACCGGCCGCCCGCCCATGGTCCGCATCAGCGGCTCCGCGACCCGCAGGTAGTGCCCGGTCAGATCGGCCTTGGTCTCCCCGCGCTCAGGGAAGAGCACCTTGTCTGGGTGGGTGATAAGGCCGCTGCGCATGATCTCTCATTCCTGGGCGGGAACCGTCTGACCAGGCTACTCACCGGGTGCCGGCTGCGCGGGGGCGCCTGCGCCGGGTCCGGGGAACGCCGGGCCGGGCGGCCCGGCGATGAGTTTGGTGCCCCGCCGGCGTCCTAGTAAGCATGACCGACACGATGCTGGATCTCACGCCCGCGACCGAGCGCCTGGCTGACCTGGTCTCCCGGGTCAGCGACGACGAGCTGGGCGGTCCCACGCCCTGCCCCGCGTACGCGGTCGGGGACCTGATCGAGCACGTCGGCGGCCTGGCCCGGGCCTTCCGGGCCGCGGCGCAGAAGGACACGGCCAGCCCGTACGTGAACGGCGCGCCCTCCGGGGACGCCGCCCGGCTGGAAGCGGGATGGCGGGAACGGATCCCCGCCGACCTCGCCGCGCTGGCCCGGGCCTGGGCCGACCCCAGCGCGTGGACCGGGATGACCCGGATCGCCAGCCAGGACGCGCCCGCGGAGATGGTCGGCATCACCGTGGCCGACGAGCTGGTGGTGCACGGCTGGGACGTGGCCCGTGCGACGGGCCAGCCCTACGAGCCCGAGCCGGAGCTGGTGACCGCGGCGCGGAAGTTCCTGGGCATGTTCGCCAGCCCGGACGCTCCTGCCGGTCCGGAGGTCCCGTTCGGGCCGTCGCGTGAGCTGCCGGGCGACGCACCCGCGCTGGACCAGGTCCTCGCCCTGGCGGGCCGCGATCCCGGCTGGAAAGCCGGATGAGATCACTGGAGGCCACAGCCGCCCGGGCCGGCGGCGGCCGGGCGCGGTTCGTCGCCACCGACGTCACGTTGGAGCGTGAGGTGGAACGGCTGGTCGAGACCGCGGTGGCCGAGTTCGGCCGGCTGGACGGGGCGCTCAACAACGCGGGCGGGGTGAACGCCACCGCGCCACTGCCCGGCGCCCCGCCGGACGGCGAGCTGACCGGCCCGGCACCCGGGTCAGGGCCGGGGCCAGGCCGCGAACTGCCCGCGCAGCCGGGCGACGTCCGCCGCGGTGAGGCCGTAGCGGGCGAAGACCCCGTCGGGCATCCGGTCCAGATGGGCGCCCGCGTCGGCGAAGTCGCCGTCCTCCAGGCCGGGATCCAGCCGCCGGGCGAAGCCGATCAGCTGATCCACGCGGTAACGCCGCAGGGCGGCAGCCGTGTCGATGTAGTCCCGGGGCTCCACCCGGCTGGCCAGCGCGCAGACCTTCGACCCGGCCAGGTCCTCCAGATCAAGGACGGGCCCGACGTCCATGGTCACCGGGCCGCGGGTCCGGTCGAAGTACGCCATCTGCAGCATGGTCTGCTGGCCGCCGGGCGCCGTGATGATCCACTCGGCCAGGCCCTCACCCATCCCGTAGAAGATGTCCTCGAGGCCGCCGGCCTGGTCCCGGCGCTCCGCCTCGTAGCCGGCCGCGCGCAGCGCGTCCTCCACCGCCTCGGCGGCGGCGGCCACGGCGGTTTCCTGGTTGCTGAACAGGTCGACGTCGTCGGTGGGACGATCCACGATGCCGTGCGCGATGAGCGCATTGCCGCCGGCCAGCGCGAACCCGTGCCGGCCCGCCGTGCGCAGGGCGATCGTCGCCACCGCACGCTGCAGTTCGTCGATCGGCATCAGGGGAGGCGGGCCGGTGTCAGGCGGCGGAGGCCGCGGCGGCCCGCAGGGCCGGGTGATGCTCCTCCCACGCCTGGCGCACACCCTTGGGCAGGAGCAGCGTCGGCCAGAGGGCGATCAGCTGGTCCTCGTTCAGGTAGGCCAGGTCCTCGGGGCGGGCGGCCTCGCGGAGCACGATCTGGTACATCCACGGCAGCATGCCCGGCTCGTCCAGGTCGAACGTGCGGTCCGGGTACCAGAACAGCCAGATCGGCAGCTCGACAGCCCCGTGCAGGGGCCCGCGGAGTTCAGCCAGGCTAGCGATGACCAGCACCTCGCGCCCCGGACGGGACGCGTGACGGCGTCTGGTCGAGGCGGCTCGCGCAGTGGCCATGCTCATAAGAGTACCCGTTCCGCAACCCGGCTGCCCTGGCTCAGGTCCGCAGTTTCTCAAACATACGTGTTATCTGCTATCCATGGTAACGATCAGATCGTTTTTTTGTTCGATTCGTTTATCTAAAATTTACCGGCGCGCCGGATGCGCCGGCCGCGGAATGATCTGCGCTGCGCGGGCGGTTGCCGCACGTATGACAACTGTGGGTTTCATCGGCAGCGGCATGATCGGTGGCACCGTGGCCCGGCTGAGCGTGGCGGCCGGGTACGACGTGGTGCTGAGCAACTCCCGCGGCCCGGAGACGCTGAAGGATCTCGTGGCCGAGCTGGGCCCGCGGGCCCGCGCGGCGACCGCCGGCCAGGCGGCGGCCGCGGGCGACCTGGTGGTGGTCAGCGTGCCGCTGCACGCCTGCCCGCACCTGCCGGCCGGCGAGCTGGCCGGCCGGACCGTCCTCGACACCGGCAACTACTATCCGCAGCGGGACAACCAGATCCCCGAGCTCGACAGCGGGAAGCTGACGAGCAGCGAGTGGCTGCAGCACCAGCTGCCCGGCGCGATCCGCGCGGCCCTCGCCGCCGCCACCCGGTAGGCGCTCAGGGAGTGTGATCCCGCCATCATCGCGCCGGTCACCGGCCGGAACGTGATCAGCCGATCGGCGCTGCACTGGCAGCACCGATCGGCTGATCACAAGCCGTGCCCCGGCCGGGACGGCGCACCGGCCCGTCAGTGGGCGCTCGGGGCGAGCTGGCGGCGCCGCGCGCTACGCGTCCGGTCGGCCAGCACCGCGATCACCGCGGCCAGTACGGCGGCCGCGACAATGAACAGGGCGATCTGCCACCCCGGGGTGCCGCCGACCGTGACCGTGTGGACGGTGGCGGGGATGGCCGTGGTGCCGGTGTCCCCGGTTCCGACGGGCGGCACCTCGGTGGCGAAGGCGGCGGGCGCGGCGATGATCGCGCCCAGCACGGCGGTCAGGGCTGCGGCGAGGCGGGCGGCGGGCCGGAAGATCCGGTGGATCGTGGTCATGGCAGTCTCCTTGATGGTCGTCAGATCAGGATGGGGATCGGAGTTGGGCTGAGCGGGCCTCAGGTGCCTTCCTGCACCTGGAAGATCTCGTCGGCGAGCAGGCCATGGGCCTCCTTGTGGACGGTCGCCGCCGCCTCCGCAGACGGCGCCTCGACCAGGCAGAAGACCTTGCCCTGCTGCTCGTCCACCCAGTAGCGCAGGTAACGCACGTCGTGCTGGCCCTGGGTCTGCAGGTCGGCCTTGTGGGCTTCGGCCACGTCGCTGCAGGCGACGCCGCCCGAGAAGTTGTGGATGTCCATGTAGAGCGGCATCGGGTTTCTCCTGGATCTCGTGGGCCGGCTCTCGCTGACCCGGTCCCGTTCTTGGGTTGAGACGAACGTATGGCGGTACCCGGGTCGGCGGATCGGGAGTCGTTCCCCAGATTCCGCCGCGGCGTTCCCTAGTTTTCGCGCCGGCGGCCCCAATGACGTATGCCCTGCTAGCGCGGGGGGCGGTGATCATGGACACTGAGGATGTGCCGCTGTTGGAACGGGAAGCGCAGCTGGCCTCACTGGAGGAGCACGCGGGGGAGGCCCGTTTCGGTGATGGCCGGATGGTGCTGATCGCGGGGGAGGCGGGGGCGGGCAAGTCGGCGCTGGTCGAGCAGGTGCAGCGTGATCTGCCGGACGCGAACTGGTTCTGGGGTGCGTGTGATGGGCTGTTCACCCCGCGGCCGCTGGGGCCGTTGTTCGATATCGCGGCGAAGCTTGGCGGGGGGCTGCTGGAGCTGTGCCGTGCGGATGCCCCGCGGGAGGAGCTGTTCGGTGCGCTGTTGCGGCAGGTCAGCGAGCCGGGCGGGTTGCAGGTCCTGGTGGTGGAGGACATCCACTGGGCGGATGAGGCCACCATTGACCTGCTGCGCTTTCTGGGCCGCCGGATCCGTGACGCCCCGGTCCTGCTTCTGGCGACCTACCGGGACGACGACCTGACCCCGGGTAATCCGCTCCGCGTTGCGCTGGGTGATCTGGCCACCCAGAGGTCGGTCCGGCGGATCGGCCTCGCGCCGCTGTCGCCGGAGGCGGTGCGGGTGCTGGCGGGCGACGCCGGCCTGGACGCCGCGGCGCTGTACCGGCTGACGGGCGGGAACCCGTTCTACGTGACCGAGGTCGTGGCATCGGGGATGGGTGAGGTCCCGGCGTCGGCCCGCGACGCGGTCCTGGCCCGGGTGTCGCGGCTGAGCCCGGCTGCTCGCGAGTTGCTGGACGCCGCCGCGCTGATCGGCACGCGGGTCGAGGTTCCGTTGCTGGCGTCGGTCCCGAGCCCTACCGTCAGCAGGCGGACGGTGACTGGGAGCAGGCTGCGAGCCTCTGGACCCAGCTGGGCTGCCAGTACGAGGCCGCCCTGGCCCTGCTCGGGTCCGGGCAGGAAGCTGCGCTGCGCGAAGCACTGGGTATCTTCACCGACCTGGGCGCCGTGGCGGCCGCCGGCGTCACGCGGCTGGCGATGCGCGAACGCGGTGTCCGCTCGATCCCGGCCGGGCCGCGCGCCGCGACGCGGGCGCATCCGCGCGGGCTGACCCGGCGCGAGCACGAGGTGCTCGGCCTGATCTGCGCGGGTCACACCAACGCCGAGATCGCCGGGCAGCTGTTCATCTCGGCGAAGACCGTCGACCATCACGTCTCCGCCGTGCTGGCCAAGCTCGGCGCCCCGTCCCGTGAGGTGGCCGCGACCGAGGCGGCCCGGCTCGGGCTGGTCGGCACCGCATCGGCCTAGGCGGGTAGCCCAGCGCGGCCGCCCGGGGCAGCTCCCTAGATTCGCCGCGCGGTTCCCCAGTTTTCCGCCGATGACCGATATGGGTGTCCGGCCTGGTAGCGCGGCGGGCCAGCGTTATGGACACTGAAGGGGTGCTACTGGAACGGGAAGCGCAGCTGGCCGCCCTGGCCTGCTACGCGGGGGAGGCCCGGAAGGCCCAGGGCCGGCTGGTGCTTGTCGCCGGCGAGGCGGGCGTGGGCAAGTCGGCGCTGGTCGAGCAGCTGCAGCGGAACCTGCCCGGCGCGAGCTGGTACTGGGGGGCCTGCGACGGGCTGTTCACCCCGCGCCCGCTCGGCCCGCTGTTCGACATCGCGGCCAAGCTCGGCGGCGAGCTCCTCGAGCTGTGCCGGGCGGACGCCCCCCGCGAAGCCCTGTTCGGGGCCCTGCTGCGCCAGGTCAGCGAGCCGGATGCGCTGCACGTCGTGGTGATGGAGGACATTCACTGGGCCGACGAGGCCACCATCGACCTGCTGCGCTTCCTGGGCCGCCGGATCCGCGACGCGACGGTCCTGCTCATCGCCACCTACCGGGACGACGGGCTGGCGGCCGGTGACCCGCTCCAGCTCGCGCTGGGAGACCTGGCCACCCAGCGCTCCGTGCGGCGGATCAGCCTCGGCCCGCTGTCGGCGGGCGCGGTGCAGGTCATGGCGGGCGGCAGTGAACGGGAAGCGGCCGCGCTGCGCCAGCTGACCGGCGGGAACCCGTTCTACCTGAGCCAGGTCGTCGCGGCCGGGATGGATTCCGGCGACGAGATCCCGGCGTCCGCCCGGGACGCGGTGCTGGCCCGGGCGGCCCGGCTGGACGGCAGCGCCCGCACGGTCCTGGACGTGGCGGCGCTGGTGGGCAACCGGGTGGAGTTCCCGCTGCTGGAGTCGGCCACCGACTGCCCGCCGTCCGCTGTCGATGAGCTGCTCGGAGCCGGGATGCTCACCGGGGAGGGCGCGGCGCTGAGGTTCCGGCACGAGATCGCCCGGCTGGCCGTGCAGGACGCCATCCCCGCGCACCGCCGGGGTCTCATCCACGCCCGCATCCTGGATCTGCTGCGCCGGTCCGGTGCTGATGACGACGCGCGGCTGGCCTTCCACGCGGAAGGCGCGGGGGACGGCCCGGCGGTCCTGCGCTACGCCCCCGCCGCCGCCGGCCGCGCGTCGGAGCTGGGCGCGCACCGCGAGGCGGCCGCCCAGTACGAGCGGGCGCTGCGCTTCGCCGACGGGTCCGGCCTGGCCACGCTGGCCCGCCTGAACGACGGGTTCGCGTACGAGGCGTCGCTGCTGGATCGCTGGCAGGACGCGGTCGAGGCCCGCCAGCGCGCCCTGGACCTGTGGCGGGAGGTGGGCGACCCGCTGCGCGAGGGTGACACGCTGCGCTGGCTCGCCACGTCGCTGTGCTCGGTGAGCCGCGGCAGCGAGGCCCTCGCCGCCAGCCGGGCCGCGGTCGCGTTCCTCGAGCCACTGGGTCCCGGCGCCGAGCTGGCCTGGGCGTACGCGACCGTCGCCGGGCACCTGATGGTGCGTTACCACAACGATGAGGCGATCAGGCTGGCCCGCCGGGCGCAGGCCGTCGCCGAGCCGCTGGGGCTGACGGAGGTGCAGAGCGACGCGCTCAACACGGAGGCGTGCGCGCTGCACACGATCGGCCGGGAGTGGACCGCGGTCATGCGCTCGGCTCTCGACATCGCGCTGGCCGGCGGGCACGACGCCCAGGCGGGCCGGGCCTACGTGAACTTCCACGCCATGTGCATCGCCGAGCGCCGGTTCGCCGAGAGCGAGCCGTATTACTCCGAAGGGCTCGCCTACTGCGACGAGCGGGACCTCACGTCGTACTCGATCTTCCTGCGCAGCGAGCGGACCAGCACGCTGGAACGGACCGGCCGCTGGGATGAGGTCATCGCCATCGCGGAGGACCTGCTCCGGCGGGGCGGCCCGTCCCCGAACATCCGGCTCTGCCCGCAGACCCGGCTCGGCACGGTGCGGGCCCGCCGGGGCGACCCGGGCGCCTGGGACAGTCTCGATGAGGCCATCCAGACGGCCACCAGCGCCGATGAACCGCAGAGCATCGTGCCGGTCCGGCTGGCCCGCGCCGAGGCAGCCTGGCTGCAGGGCAACGAGGGTGCGGCCCTCTGCGAGGCCGAGCTGGCTGACGACCACGCGGCCGATGCCGACCGGTGGGAGCGCGGCGCGGTCGCGGTCTGGCTGATGCGCACGGGGTCGGCCCGCGGCCCGCGCGGCACCCTCGCCGAGCCCTACCAGCGGCAGCTCGACGGGGACTGGGCGGGGGCGGCCCGCCTGTGGGAGGACCTGGGCTGCCCCTACGAGGCGGCGCTGGCCCGGCTGGGCAGCAGCGAGGAGGACGCGCTGCGCGGGGCGCTGCAGATCTTCTCCGACCTGGGCGCGAACCCGGCCGTCCGGATGGCCCGCAGGAAGATGCGCGCACTCGGCATCCGGTCCATCCCGGCTGGTCCGCAGACCGCCACCCGTGAGCACCCGCTCGGCCTGACCCGCCGCGAGCACGAGGTCCTGGACCTGATCGTGGACGGGCACACCAATGCCGAGATCGCCGAGCAACTGTTCATCTCGGCCAAGACCGTTGACCATCACGTCTCGGCCGTGCTGGCCAAGCTGGGCGCCCCGTCCAGGAACGTGGCCGCGTCCGAGGCGGTCCGGCTGGGGCTGGCCCGCGCGGCCAAGGCGTAGCCTCCCGCACCACGATGGGCGGCCCCGCCCGGGTGTGCCCTAGCCGCCCATGTTGATGGCGTTGACCCGGGCCGGCCTGATCGTCACCACGACCCGGGATTCGCCCGGCCGGTCGTGGGCCCGCAGGTCCGACCCGTACTTGGCCCCGACCTTGCCGGCGAACACGTAGCCGTCGTCCGGGGTGATCTCCGCGTCCCCGCGCAGCTCCAGGTAGCGGTACGGGTTGGCCAGGTCCAGGATGAGGAGGCTGGCGGCTGGGTTGGCCCTCAGGTTCCTCGTCTTCTGCCGCGACGTGTTCAGCGAGATGGCCACCGTGTCGCCCTCGGCCAGGAACCACACCTCGGAGAGCTGCGGGCGCCCGTCGGGCCCGATGGTGGCCAGCGTGCCGACCTGCGCGGCGAGCAGGTCGCGATGGGAATCAGGAATAGCGCTCATCACAGCATCCTCATCGTTGTCGGTCCTCGTGACACGGTCAGGTCAGGTGGAGATGTCCGGGTAGGGCAGCGACCAGTGGCTGAGCCGGGCTCGCGTACTCGCGCTGGAAGGCCAGCGGCTTCTCGTAGTCCCGCTCGAACATCGCGATGAACAGGGTCAGCGTGAGGAAGTTGTGCGCCCCCAGCTCGAACAGCGTCACGTAGTCGTGGGTGGCCAGGGCCTCCCGCTCGGCGCCGGTGAACTCCAGCCACGTGCTCCGCTCGGCGCCCGGGCAGTTCAGGAGCAGGTTGGCCCGCTCCTGCTCCCACCAGGTGACGGTGCCGCGCGGGTCCTCCCGGTAGCGCTCGACCAGCTCCGGGTCCCGGTCGATGGTGTACAGGAACTTGTTGACCAGGTACTTGCTCACCGCGCGGCCGCCCCCTCCGGGTACCAGGTGAAGTACGCCTCCATCGTGTGGAACAGGTCCAGGGAGTCGGTGTAGTCCGCCTTCACGCCCGCCCCGGCCGCGCCCATCATCAGCATGAAATCCATGAACCCGTGCGTGGCGTTGCCCGGCTGCCACAGGCTGTCCAGGCTGACCTGGGCCAGCGCCGAGTCCAGGTCGCCGGATGAGATCCACTCGACCGCCTTGCGGTCGAAGTCCGGGTCCGGGCCGTGCGGCCCGAACTGCCGGGGGCCGCCGAGCTCCAGGGACAGGTGCCCGGTGCCGATGATCGCCACCCGCTGGTCGGACGGCCAGGACTCCACCATCTGGCGGATGGCCCGGCCCAGTTCCACGAAGCGGCGGGGCCGGGGCATGGGCGGAGCGAAGATGTTGGTGTAGATGGGCACGATAGGCAGGTCCGCGTCGGGCCGCAGCGTGATCAGCGGGCACGTGATGCTGTGGTCGATCCGCAGCTCGTTGCTGAACGCCAGGTCGAAGCCCGCGTCCATGCCCTCGCGGAGCAGGTAGCCGGACAGCTCCTCGTGCCCCTGCAGGAACATCCGGGGCAGCCCGAACTCGCGCTCCTCGTTGTACCAGTTGGCGTCGTAGCAGGGCGCCTTGCCGATCAGGAACTGCGGCATGTTGTCCAGCCACAGCTGGTGGAAGTGGTCCGAGCCCACCATGACCAGCACGTCGGGCCGGGCCCGGGTCAGGGTCTCCCGGAACGCCTCGATCTTGGCTACCCATTCGTCGGCGAACGGCGGCCGGTCCGCGCCGGCTGACGTGGCGGCCCGGTAGTAGAACGGGTGATGGGTGGAGGCGATGACCGCGGCGACGGTGGCCATGGCTGCTCCCTCGGGTGTGTCGGGACCGCGCTCGGCTGGGTTCCAGCGGTGCTGGCCTCAGGCGGGGTCGGGGGGAAGGTACTCGGTGTTGCGGTCCACGGTCAGGTACATGTCCATGCCGACCGGGCGGCGCTGCTCCTCGGCCAGGTGACCGAGCAGCCCCGCGGTCCGGGCCAGCAGCGCGAAGCCGCGCAGCAGCGCGGGCGGGAGGCCCAGGTCGGCGAGCGCGGCCCCGCAGGTGCCCGCGCCGTTCAGCGGCAGGGTGCGGCCGAGCACCTGGGGATGGACGCGGCCGATCGCCTCGAACAGCCGCAGGTGCGGGCCGCGCAGCCCCTCCTCCTCGGCGATCCGCAGCAGCACCGGGGTGCGCGGGTCGGTGACCTTGTGCACGGGGTGGCCCAGGCCGGGGATGAACGTGCCCGCCGCCCGGGCCTGCGTCACCGCGGTCACCGCCAGCGCGTCCCAGCCGGCGTCGTCGGCCGGGAGGGGCCGGCCGGCCGCCTCCAGCGCCGCGGACAGGAACTGGCCCGCGTCCTCGGTGACGCCCAGGAAGCGGGAGCCGCCGCCGAGCAGGCCGGCCGCCAGCGCGCCCTGCACGGAATCGGGGGCGCTCAGGTAGGTGAGCCGGGCCGCCATCGCGGTCGGGGTGAAGCCGTGGTCGGCCAGTGCGACCAGCACGGCCTCGAACACCCGGACCTGGGCGGCGGCCGGGCGCCGCTGGGTGACCAGCCACAGGGCCAGCTCACCGAAGCCGACCTTTCCCATCAGGTCCGCGGCCAGGTCCTGGCCGAGCAGGGTGATGGTCGTCTCGCTCGAGGTGCCGAGCGAGGTGGGGAAGCGCGGGACGGATCCGGGCTGCGTCATGCGGTGCTGTCCTCCTGGGTGCTGGCGTCCGGCGCGGAGACGTCCGGCGCCGGGCGGTCCGGCGGGCCCGGGGCGGCGAGCCAGGCCCGGACCTCCGCGCCGTGCTCGTCGAGCTCGGGCGGGGGAAGGTGATAGCGCGCGGGCGTGCGGGAGAACGTCAGCGGGTGCCGGACGGTACGCCTGGTGTTCCCCGGCGGGCCCGCCACCACGACCGGGTCCAGGCCGACCTCCGTGGCGAAGGCCACGCCCCCGTCCACCGTGTTGATCGGCCCGCAGGGCACACCCGCCGCGATCAGCTCGTCGAACCAGTCCTTGGCCGTCTTCGCCGCCAGCCGCGCGGCCAGCAGCGGCCGGAGCTGGTCACGGTTCGCCGTCCGGTCCTCGTTATGGGCGAACCTCGGGTCCTCGGCGAGTTCCGGGGCCCCGATCACCTGGCACAGCCGGGCGAACTGGGTGTCGTTCCCGGCGGTCACGATGAGCTGCCCGTCCCCGGTGGGCAGGGGCTCGTACGGGAACAGGCTCGGATGCGCGTTGCCCATCCGGAACGGCACCACCCCGCCGGTCACCCAGGCGCTGGTCTGGTTCACCATCCCGGACAGCGCCGAGGACAGCAGGTTGGCCTCGACGTGCTGCCCGGCGCCGGTGGCGGCCCGGTCGTAGAGCGCGGCCACGATGCCGAACGCGGTGTGCAGCCCGGCGATCACGTCGAACACCGAGATCCCGGCCCGCAGTGGCGGCCCGGCGGGGTCGCCGGTCAGGCTCATCAGCCCGGACATGGCTTGCACCATGAGGTCGTAGCCCGGCAGGTCCTTGCCGCCGCCCGCGCCGAACCCGCTGATCGAGGCGTAGACGATGCCCGGGTTCGCGGCGCTGACCGACTCATAGTCCAGCCTGTAGCGGGCCAGCCCGCCCGGCTTGAAGTTCTGCACGAACACGTCCGCGCGGCGCGCCAGCTCCTGCGCGGCGGCCAGGTCGGCCTCGTCCTTCAGGTTCAGCGCGACCGACCGCTTGTTCCGGTTGATGGCCAGGAAGTACGTGGACACGCCGTCCTCGGTCACCGGCGGCACCCACTGCCGGGTATCGTCCCCGGCCGGGCTCTCCACCTTGATCACGTCGGCGCCCAGGTCGGCCAGCAGCATGCTGCAGTACGGGCCGGCCAGGACCCGGGAGAAGTCGGCGACCAGCACGCCGGACAGCGGTCCGGGTGGTGCGTCGGGGGTCGGGTCTGGCTGGGTCATCGGCGCTGGCTCCACTCCTGTCCGCTGATGGAGTCCTCCGGACGGATCGTTATTGGTCCTGCTGGTCTGGGTTTACCGGGGTGTCCGCTGGCCGGACACTTGTCCGGCGACCTGCAGTTTGCTGTCGGCCGTGCTGGCTGTCAAGGAGCCCGGCTGCGGGGCGGTGACCTGCGGTGCCGACTGGTAACGTGCCCAGTCCGCGCTGATCGCACCAGCCGCCTGGAGCAGGAGCGGCAGGTATTCGCCGGTCAGGGTCTCCAGCGGGATTTCCGCGGCGTGCACGGTCACGTTCAGCGCCGCCATCACCCTCCCGTCCCCGTCCCGCAGCGGGGCGGCCACCGACCGGATCCCCGCCGCGAGCTGCTCGTCCGTGAGCGACCAGCCCCGGGCCCGGACCTCGCGCAGCTCCGCCGCCCGCTCGTCCGGCCCGGGCCGCCAGCGGGCGGTGATCCCGGACCGGCTCGGCTCGGCCAGCGCCTGCTCGGCCGCCCCGGGTGGCAGCGCGGCCAGCAGTACCTTGCCCAGCGAGGTGGGCATGGCCGGGAACCGGGTGCCGATCGTCACCGCCAGCGCGATGATCTTCGGCACCGCCACCCGGGCCACGTAGACGATGTCGGGGCCGTCCAGCTGGGCGATGGACGAGGACTCGCGGGTCCGGGCGACCAGGCATTCCATGTGCGGCCGCGCCACGTCCCACAGGCTGCGGGACAGTACGTAGGTCATGCCGAGGTCGAGGATCCGGGGGGTGAGCTCGAAACCCCCGCCGGCCGACCGGACATAGCCCAGCTGCTCCAGGGTGAGCAGCACCCGGCGGGCGGTGGGCCGGGCCAGCCCGGCCGCGGCGGCCACCGCGGTCAGCGACATGACCGGCTGGTGCGGCTGGAAGGCCCGGATCACGTCGAGGCCCCGGGCGAGCGCCTCGATGAAATCGGGGCTGGTGTCGCGGCGGGCCATGCGGACTCTCCCTTGACATCGGTCCGTGAACCGGCCACGCTTCCGGACTAGTTCCTGCGGCCGTTGTGCGGACAGCTGTCCGTAAGCCGCCACGATACGCCGACCGCCTGACCGCCTCGAAGTGGAGGTCCGCCATGACCCTGGTGTTCCGGAACGCGACGGTGCTGACCATGGACGACGCCCACACCGTGCATCACGGCGGCGACGTGCTGATCGCCGGGGAGCGGATCGAGGCCGTGGGCCCGCACCTGCCGGTGCCCGAGGGCACCACCGAGATCGACGCGTCCGGGGGCATCGTGATGCCGGGCATGATCGACACCCACCGGCACATGTGGCAGACCGCGATGCGCGGGTACGGCGCGGACTGGACCCTCACCCAGTACTTCGTCTGGTACTACCTCCAGTGGGGCAAGACGTTCCGGCCGCAGGACATCTACGCCGGCAACCTGCTCTCCGGGCTGGAGGCCCTCGACGCGGGCGTCACCACCACGGTCAACTGGTCGCACGGGCTGCAGACCACCGACCATGCCGAGGCCGCGGTGCAGGCGCTCACCGAGGTGCCCGGGCGGTTCGTGCTGGCCTACGGCAACATCCAGCAGGGACCCTGGGAGTGGTCGGCCGCCCCGGAGTTCCGCGACTTCGTCCGCCGCCACTTCGGCGCGGCCAATGACATGCTCGGCTTCCAGATGGCCTTCGACGTGACCGGCGACCCGGCGTTCCCGGAGAAGGCGGCGTTCGAGGTGGCCCGGGACCTGGGCGTGCCGGTCACCACGCACGCCGGCGTCTGGGGCGCGACCAACGACGACGGGATCCGGCTCATGCACGAGCACGGGTTCATGACCCCGTCCACCATCTACGTGCACGCGGCCACCCTGAACCGGGACTCCTACCACCGGATCGCGGCCACCGGCGGCACCGCCTCGGTGTCCACCGAGAGTGAGCAGAGCGCGGGCCAGGGCTACCCGCCCACCTGGCAGCTGCGCGAGCACGGGATCCCGGTCTCGCTGTCCATGGACACGAGCGTGTGGTGGAGCGGGGACCTGTTCTCGGCCATGCGGACCACGCTGGGCGCCGACCGCTCCCGCGAGCACCTGAATGCGCACGGCCGCCAGGAGACCGTCACCCACTGCCATTTGCGTGCCGAGGACGTGGTCGACTGGGCCACCCGGGGCGGCGCCAGGGCCCTCGGCCTGGACTCGGTGGTGGGCAGCCTGGAGGCCGGCAAGAAGGCCGACGTCGTACTGATCAAGAACGACGCCTCGCCGGTCATGTTCCCGCTGCTCAACCCCTATGGGCACGTCGCCTTCCAGGCCCAGCGCGGTGACGTGCACACGGTGGTGGTCAACGGCCAGGTGGTCAAGTCCGCGCACCAGCTGTCCGGCCGCCTGGACCAGGCCCGCCAGGTGGTCGGCGACACCGTCGAGTACCTGCGGGGCCAGCTCGGGCCGGAGGCGTGGGCCGAGGGCATGCACCCGGAGATCCCGGAGACCAAGGTGCTCGACAACCCCTATACGTACGATTTGAGCCGCGACAGATGGCATGAGAAGGACGAGTAGTCTCCCGGGTCGCGAGCTGGTGCGACGCTCCGTCCTGGCCGTCGACCCGCACAGGGCCAATATCCCGACCGTCGGCACGTACCCGGCCGCTAGTGCGGTGTCCACCAAGGTTCACCGGGTCAGCGATGGTCCGACACCCAGGTCGGCGCCCGCCAGAAACCCGGCGAAGGTATGTGGACATCGCACTAGCGGCTTCGCCTTCAGCTCTATCGCCGTCTAAAGACCACACCCGGGCGGCGGCGGGGTTGGCAGGCCGTCGCCCGGCGGGCACCTTGACCCCCAGGACGGGGGGAGCAGGTGCTCCCGCTGGTAAGTCGGCTCGCACGGGGGGAACGGTGAGTCTGCCGACGTGCCCGTTGTCTGGCTGGATGCACGGCGTGTGGTCCCCAAATGGTCCCCGACTCACCCACCGCGGTGACCGGTGCGATCAGCTGCTTAGAGGGTCGCTGATCCACCAGACCAGCCGCGGCTACCCCCGCGCCGTCAACAACCTCGCCCTCCAGGCCCTCCTCGCCGCATTCGCCGCCGGCAAAGCCATCGTGGACGAGTCCTCCGCGCGCGCCGCCGTGACGGAAGTAACGACAGAATGAGCACCCCGCCGACACCATGAACACCAAGCCCCGCCGGCTGCCAGCCGGCGGGGCCTTCGGTCCTCAGCCCGCTATCGCCACTGGCCGTTCCGTTGCTTTTCCAGGCGTTCGAGCTCGCCGCCGGGCTGATCGGCCTCGGCCTGCAGCCGGGTGAGCGGGTCGCGCTGATGCTGCCGAACCGGGTCGAGCACGTGCTCGCCGACCTCGGGGTGGTGCACGCCGGGGGAGTGCCGGTGACGTTCTACCCGGCCCTGGCTGGCCGTGACCATGCTGATACGGGTGGCCGCAGCCTGCGTCGCATCCGCTACCTTCGCCGTGATCTGCGGGCTCGTACACGCGCCCGCCCTGCTGCTTGTCCTCTCTGTCCTGGGCGCTCTAGCGGTGCTGACGGGTCCACTGTTACAGGCACCCCGCCGCGAACCGGTCGCGACTTTCCTAGGGGTAAGCCCGACCCGACGATTTTCCTGACCGCCGCGCAGGAGCTGGGCGTCAGCCCAGGCGACTGCTTCGTGGCCGAGGACGCGACCAGCGGCATCCAGGCCGCCAAGGCGGCCGAAATGGCCGGCCTCGGCGTGGCCCGGCTGGGCGACCGCGATCTGCTGCTCGAGGCGGGCGCGGACCTGGTAGTGACCACGCTGGACGACGTTTCCCTGCGGGCTCTGGCCGAGGGACGCCTGGAGGAGCGGCGGGCGGCCAAGGAGATCCGGCGGCGGCGCACGCAGCGCCCGCCGAGCGTCTGGACGCTCGTTTACGACAGCTTCGACCCTGCCCGTCAAGGGCTGCGTGAGGCGCTGTGCGCGCTAGGCAACGGCTACTTCGTGACCCGTGGCGCCCTGCCGGAGGCCGAAGCCGACGGCGTCAACTACCCGGGCACCTACGTCGCCGGGCTGTACGACCGGGCGCAGACCGAGATCGCAGGGCGGACGGTCGAGAACGAGGACCTGGTCAACGTCCCCAACTGGCTCCCGCTGCGCTTCCGGGTCGCTGGCGGGGAGTGGTTCGACGCGCAGCGGGCCGACGTCCGCGAGCACCGCCTGGAGCTAGACATGCGCCGGGGAACGCTCACCCGGCACCTGGTGTGGCAGGACGCCGGGGGCCGGCGCACCAGGGTAACGCAGCGTCGCTTCGTCAGCATGAAGGATGAGCATCTCGCCGGCCTGGATACCACGTTCACGGCGGAGAACTGGTCGGGGACGCTGGAGGTCTCCTCCGGGCTGGACGGGCGGGTCGTGAACGCCGGCGTCAAGCGCTACCGCGACCTGAACCCCCGCCACCTACGGGTGCTGAGTCAGGCCCAGGTCAACGCGGAAACGATCGATCTGCAGGTTGAGACCCTCCAGTCACACGTGCGGGTCGCCCTGGCGGCGCGCACCAGACTTCTCAGCGAGGGGCGAACGGTCGAGGCCGACCGCCGGCTGGCCGAGGAACCCGGGTTCGTCGCCCACGAGCTGAGCTTCGAGCTGGAGGAAGGGCACCCCGCGACCGTGGAGAAGGTCGTAGCGCTGTACACCTCCAGGGACCGGGCGATCTCGGAGAGCCGCGACGACGCCCGGCTCACGGTGGCCGGCGCCGGGGACTCTCACGGGTTGCTGACGCGCCATGAGGGCGCGTGGAACAGCTTGTGGAACCGCTTCGACATCGAGCTGGACAGCGCCAACGAGTGGACCGAGACCGTCCTGCACCTGCACATCTTCCATCTGCTGCAGACGGTCTCACCCCACACGCCGCACCTGGATGTCGGCGTCCCGGCGCGCGGCTGGCACGGTGAAGCCTACCGCGGCCACATATTCTGGGATGAGATGTTCATCTTCCCGTTCCTCAACTTCGAACGGCCGATCCTGGCCAGCGCGCTGCTGGAGTACCGTCACGCGCGGCTCGGGGCGGCCCGCGCGGCAGCCCGGGCGGCCGGGTACGACGGCGCGATGTTCCCCTGGCAGAGCGGCTCCAACGGAAGCGAGGAGACCCAGGAGGTCCACCTCAACCCGAAGTCGGGGCGCTGGCTGCCCGACCATTCGCGCAACCAGCGGCACGTCAACATCGCCATCGCCTACAACGTCTGGCAGCACTACATGGTGACCGGGAGCACCGCGTTCCTGCGCTTCACGGGCGCCGAGCTGCTGGTCGAGATCGCCCGCTTCTGGGCCAGCATCGCCAGCTACAACTCGGAGCTGGGCCGCTACGAGATCCTTGGCGTGATGGGTCCCGACGAGTACCACGAGGCCTACCCGGACTCCCTTGAGCCGGGGCTGCGCAACAACACCTATACCAACGTGATGGCGGTCTGGGTGCTGCAGCGGGCGCTCGGGGCGCTGGAGGTCCTGCCGGCGCACTACCGGCAGGAACTGGTCGAGGAGCTGATGATCCGCGACGAGGAACTGGACCGCTGGCGCGACATCACCCGCAAGATGAAGGTCGTTTTCCACGCCGACGGGGTGCTGACCCAGTTCGAGGGCTATGAGGACCTGCTTGAGTTCGACTGGGAGGGCTACCGGGAGCGCTACGGGAACATCCAGCGGCTGGACCGGCTGCTGGAGGCCGAGGGCGACAGCGCCGACCGCTACAAGCTGGCCAAGCAGGCCGACATGCTGATGCTGCTGTTCCTGCTCTCCCGGGACGAGCTGCGCGGGTTGCTGCGCAACCTCGGCTACGAGATGAGCACCGACCAGCTCGCCCGCACCGTCACCCATCACCTCGAGCGCACCTCGCACGGCTCCACGCTCAGCGGCGTGGTCACCGCCTGGGTCCTGGCTCGTTACCAGCCCGAGGAGGCCTGGCGGTTCCTGCAGCAGGCGCTGCAGAGCGACGTCGCTGACGTTCCCCGCGCCTGAAGGCGGCGCGGCCGGCGGTTCTGCGCCGCCGGCAAGGCGCTGCGAAACGCTGACATCCCT
>CAWAJB010000012.1:0-114764 GCA_963782185.1 uncultured Actinomycetes bacterium | reverse complement strand
CCTTACGCGGCCGGTCCCCCGCTTCGCTCTGCCGCCCAGAGTCCGGCGACACACGCGGGCGAGCCGCAGGTCACCCGGATAGCCGGGGCACCGCACGCGCACTTGCGGACCTGAGCACGCAGCCAGGTGTCGTAGGGGACCAGGTCGGTGCCCATGGTCACCACGCGCCGGATGCCGCCACCGGGCAAGAGCAGCCACTCGACGGGACGGGACGTCAGATCAGTCATAGCTAGCTCCAGGACCAGCCTAGTGGCGCGTCAGACGACCTTCGCCCCGTGACACGCTGCGCCAGACCCTGCATGAGCGGCGCGTCCCGCGACAGCTTCGCCATGGTGGCGGGTCCTGGACGGTCAGTGCGGATCGGGCTCGGGGTTGCGGCCCGGGCGGGCGAGGAACCCGAAATCGCAGCCCTTGTCCGCCTGGGTGACGTTCTCGGCGTACAGCGCGCCGTAGCCGCGCTCGAACCGCGGAGGCGGCGGCTGCCAGGCAGCGCGGCGCCGGGCCAGCTCGGTGTCGGCCACCTCGGCCCGCAGCGACCGCTCCGCGACGTCCAGGGTGATCAGGTCGCCGGTGCGGACCAGCGCCAGCGGCCCGCCCACGTAGGACTCGGGGGCGACGTGCAGCACGCATGCTCCGTAGCTGGTGCCGCTCATCCGCGCGTCGGAGATCCGGACCATGTCCCGCACACCCTGGGCCAGCAGGTAGTCGGGGATGGGCAGCATCCCGTACTCGGGCATGCCCGGGCCGCCGAGCGGGCCCGCGTTCCGCAGCACCAGCACCGACTCGGCGGTCACGCCCAGCGCGGGGTCGTTGATCTGCCGCTGCATCTCGCGGTAGCTGTCGAACACGACCGCCGGCCCGGTGTGCTTGAGCAGCGCGGGGTCGGCGGCGATGTGCTTGATCACCGCCCCGTCGGGGGCCAGGTTGCCGCGCAGCACGGCCAGGCCGGCCTCGGCGGACAGCGCGGTGCCCGGGTCCCGGATGACGTCGTCGTTGTAGACCTCGGCCCCGGCCAGCTGGTCAGCCAGTGGCCGGCCCGTGACCGTGATCCGGTCCGTGTGCAGCGCGCCGGGCACCCCGGCCAGCCTGGCCAGCAGCGCGGGCAGTCCGCCGGCGTAGTAGAAGTCTTCCATCAGGTACTTCCCGCCGGGCCGGATGTTGGCCAGGACCGGGACCCGGCGCGAGATCTCGTCGAAGTCGTCGAGGGACAGCGGCACCCCGCAGCGGCCCGCCATCGCGATGAGATGGATCACGGCGTTGGTGGACCCGCCCAGGGCCAGCACGGTGGCCACCGCGTCCTCGAACGCCCCGGCGGTGAGGATACGGTCCGGGGTCAGGTTCTCCCAGGCCATGCCGACGATCCGGCGGCCGGTCGCGGTGGCCATCCGGTAGTGCGCGGAATCGACCGCGGGGATGGACGCCGCGCCCGGCAGCGTCAGGCCCAGCGCCTCGGCCGCGGACGTCATGGTGGAGGCGGTACCCATCGTCATGCAGTGGCCGGGCGACCGGGCGATACCGCAGGCCAGGTCGGCCATCTCGCAGTCACCGATCAGGCCGGCCCGCTTGTCGTCCCAGTACTTCCACAGGTCGGTGCCGCTGCCCAGGGTGGAGCCGCGGTAGTTGCCCCGCAGCATCGGCCCGGCGGGCAGGTAGATGGCGGGGATCCCGGCGCTGGCCGCGCCCATGATCAGCGCGGGCGTGGTCTTGTCACAGCCGCCCATCAGCACCGCGCCGTCCGCCGGGTAGGACCGGAGCAGCTCCTCGGTGTCCATGGCCAGCAGGTTCCGGTACAGCATCGGCGTCGGCTTCTGGAAGGTCTCCGACAGGCTGGCCACCCCGAACTCGGCCGGGAAGCCGCCCGCCTCCCAGATGCCCCTCTTGACCTGCTCGGCCCGCTCGCGCAGGTGCATGTGGCAGGGATTCAGCTCTGACCAGGTGTTCACGATCGCGATGACCGGCTTGCCCTGGTAGTCCTCGGGGCTGGCGCCAAGCTGGCGCATCCGGGTGCCGTGGCTGAACGCGCGCATCCCGTCCCCGCCGAACCAGCCGTAACTGCGGAGCTGCTCGGGGGACCTACGGGGGGTGCTCACTGGTCGCCGTCCTGGGCCTCCAGGCCCCAGCCGGCCAGGATCTTGCCGATCTCCGCGCGGATCTCGTCAGGCAGCAGGCGGCTGGGCGGGCGGACGTCCCGGCGGGCCAGCCCCAGCTGGGCCAGGGCCTCCTTGACCACGCTCACGTTGTCCGCGGACGAATCCGCGGCCCGCAGCTCCTCGAACGCCCGGCACTCGGCCCACAGGCGCAGGGCTCCCGCCTGATCACCGGACTGGAGGGCCTCCAGCATGCCGACGGAGATGTTCGGCGCGACGTTGGCCAGCCCCGAGGTGAAGCCGCGCGCCCCGTACGCCCAGCAGCCCGGCGCGGTCAGCTCGGCCAGCCCGGCCAGCCAGGTGAACCGGGCCAGGCCCGCGTCCCGGGCCACTCCGGCGAAGCCCACCAGGTCGCGCACGCCGTACTTGACCCCCACGACGTTCGGGCGCTGCTTGCCCAGCCGGCGGATGTGCCGGCCGGTGATCTTCGCGTCCCGGATGTAGAGCACCACGCCCATGTCCGGCACGGCCCCGGCGATGGCCGCGTTGTAGTCGACCCAGCCGTCGGCCGACAGGTACGGGCTGACCGGCTGGTGGATCATGATCATGCGGGCCCCGGCCGCGCGCGCGTGGGTCGCGGAGCCGATCGCGGTGGCGACGTCGTGGCCGACGCCGGCCAGCACCTCGGCCCGCCCGCGGACGGCGCGGATCGTGGACTCGGTGGCGGCCCGGGTCTCCTCGTCCGTCAGCGTGTAGAACTCCCCGGTGTTGCCGTTGGGGGTGACCAGGGTGATGCCGCCCTCGACGAGGCGCCGGATGAGCCGCGCGTGGCAGTCCCAGTCGGGGGCGCCGTCGGGGCCGAACGGGGTGACCGGGACCGCGGCCACGGTCGCGAGGATGTCGGGGAACTCGTCGGTGACGGCCGGGTCAGTGCGCATCGGTACTCCATTCGGTGGCGGGGGCCGGGAATCCGGGGGTGGTGAAATGCCGGGCCGCGAAGCCCTCGATGTGCTCGCGGAGCAGGGCCGCCGCCTCGTCCCCCGCACCGGCCCGCGCCGCGGCCAGGATGGCCCGGTGCTCGGCGGCCTCCTGGTGCCACGACGGTGCCTGCTCCCAGGACAGCGCGGACACCAGCGCCGTCTGGTCGCGCAGGTCGTCCAGGGTCTTCACGAGCAGGCTGTTACCGCAGCCCAGGTACAGGGCCCGGTGGAACTCACGGTTGGCCAGGCTGCGCTGCGCCTGGCCGGCCGCGGCGTCGGACGCGGCCAGGGCCGCCTGGGCGGCCGCCCAGGGGCGGCCATCCGGCCCGCCCGGGCCAGCCCGCAGCCCGCCGGCCTGCGTCCCGCCGGCCGTCGCCGCACGGGCCTGCGCCGCCCGGGCCTGCGCCCCATGGGCATGGACCGCCCGGCGGACCGCCTCCGGCTCCAGCAGCAGCCGCAGGTCGTAGACGGCCGCCGCGCTCGCCGGGTCGATGGCCCGCACCGTGGCCCCCCGGTACGGGCTCATCGTGACCAGGCCCGCGCCCGCCAGCGTCTTCAGCGCCTCGCGGACCGGGGTCTTGGACACCCCGAGCAGCTGGGCCAGCTCGGTCTCCACGAGGCTCTGCCCGGGACGCAGCTCACCGGCCAGGATCGCGTGCTTGATCGCGTCCAGGACGGCCTCGGTGCGGGAGGGAGCCGCCCCGGTCGAACCGTTGAGGAAACTGCGGGCGGGCGGGACTGTCGCGGTGCTCACCGGGAACCTCCGCCCGCTCGCGTTCGCATACGGCATCTCATATATGAGACGACTGTACGAGCCCGGGGCTCGCATCGTCAACGCGGCGGATCAGCCGTGCTTGCGGGCGACCCCGCCCCACATGGCGGCCCGCCGGGCCCCCTCGACCTCGGAATCCTGCCGCCAGTGCTGCACCGGGACCACGCCGGGCTCGACCAGCTCGAGCCCGGCGAAGAAGCCTGTCACCTCGGCCTGGCTGCGGTAGGTGCCCTTCTGGGCGAGCAGCCGGTTGAGCCGCTTGCCCATCTCGGCCATCTTCTCCGGCTCGATGTCCGAGGCCACGTGGGAGAGCAGCAGGTAACTGCCGGGCGGCACCGCATCCATCAGCTGGCTCACGATGCTGTGCGGATAGTCCTCGGGCCCGATCAGGTGCAGCACCGCGACCAGCATGACGGCGACCGGCTGGGAAAAGTCGAGCAGGCCGCGGGCGTGTTCGAGGATCTTCTCGGTGTCGCGCAGATCGGCGTCGAGGTATTCGGTCGTGCCCTCGGGCAGGCCGACCAGCAGGGCGCGGGCGTGGGCCAGCACGATCGGGTCGTTGTCCACGTACACGACGCGGCTGGCCGGCGCGATGGACTGGGCGACCTCGTGGGTGTTGTTGGCACTGGGAATGCCGGTGCCGATGTCGAGGAACTGGCTGATCCCGGCTTCCGCGGCCAGGAAGCGCACCCCGCGGGCCAGGAACGCCCGGTTGGCCCGCACCGAGGAGACCAGGTCAGGGTAGGCGGCCAGCGCTTCCTCGCCTGCCTGCCGGTCGGCTTCGAAATTGTCCTTGCCGCCCAGCCAGTAGTCATACACCCGGGCGATATGCGCCACGCTGGTGTCGAAGTCGACCCGCTCCTCATCGTCCGCAGGCAGAGGCGCGCCGAGCCATTCGCTTGCCATCTGTGCCGCCTTCCGGAGCGCATCCCCGTACCTATCCTGCAGCGAGAGACCCTACCGTGTCCGGCTGAACTACGAATCAAAGCCCAGCCCGAGCCGGTCCAGGGTCCGCAGCCACAGGTCCCGGCGTCCCCCGTGACGGTCGGCGCGGGCCATCGAGGCCCGGGTCAGCTGGATCACCGCGGAGCGCAGCGGCTCGGGCGGGAACGGCACCGGCTTGCCGCGCACCATGCCCAGCCCGGTCCGCTCGGTCTGCTGCCCGCTGAGCAGGTCGAGCAGCACGTTGCCGCCGAACCGCGAGGCGCCCACGCCCAGCCCCGTGTACCCGGCGGCGTAGGCCACCCGGCCCTGATGGGCGGTGCCGAAGAACACGCAGAACCGGGCGCAGGTGTCGATGACGCCGCCCCAGGTGTGCGTGAACCGGAGCCCTTCGAGCTGCGGGAAGGTCTCGAAGAAGTGCCCGGCCAGCCGGGCAAACGTCGCGGGGCGCTGATCGCGGCCGGCGGTGATCAGGCCGCCGTTGTAATAGACCGCGTCGTATCCGCCCCACAGGATCCGGCCGTCGCCGGTGAGCCGGTAGTAGTGGAACTGGTTGCCCAGGTCGCCGACCCCCTGCCGGTTCCGCCAGCCGATACTGTCCCGCTGGGCGGCGGACAGCGGCTCGGTCATCATCGCGTAGTCGTACACCGGCACCAGGTACAGCCGCAGGCGGCGCAGCAGCGGGGCGTAAGCGCCGGTGCCCAGGGCGGCGCTCGGCGTGCGCACGCTCCCGTGCGGGGCGGACAGCCGCAGGCCCGGGCCCTCCGCCGCGATCGCGCCGACCGGGGTCTGCTCGTAGAGCCGCACGCCCGCGTCCAGGCAGGCCCGGCGCAGGCCCCAGGCCAGCCGGGCCGGATCCACGATGGCGCACCCGCCGCGGTCCCACAGCCCGCCGTAGAACGCCGGCGAGGCGATCTCGCCGCGTACCGCCTCCGCGTCCAGCAGCTCCGGCGGCGGGCCCGGCGCGCCGGAGGCGGCGGCCAGGCGGCCCGCGGCGGCGGCGTGGTCCCACAGGCCGGGCAGGTGCCAGGGCCGGGTCGCGACGGCCAGCTCGCCGGTCCGCTCGAAGTCACAGTCGATCCCGTGCCGGGCGACGGTGGCCGCGATCTCGTCCAGGTTCTCCCGGCCGAGCCGGTCCAGGACGGGCATCTCCGGCCCGAACCGCTCCAGCCCGTTGGCCAGCCCGTGGGTGAGGCTGGCCGAGCAGAACCCGCCGTTGCGGCCGGACGCGGCCCAGCCGGCCGTCCGGCCCTCCAGCAGCACCACATCGGCGGACGGGTCGCGCTCCTTGGCCAGCAGCGCGGTCCACAGCCCGGTGAACCCCGCGCCGACCACGGCCAGGTCGGCGGTGGTGTCCTCATCCAGCGGCGGGGCGGGCTCGGGGGCGTCCGGGCGGTCCAGCCAGAAGCAGGCCGGCCGGGCGTCCCGGAGCGCGGCCTCACCGGGTGGCGAAGCCTGGCCGGGGCTGGTACTCACCCGCGGATCACCGGGTTGAACGTGGCCTCGTACTGCGCCTGCAGCTTCCCGCTCACGTCGGCGTAGCTGAACAGCCGCTTGTAGTCGGCGGCGCTGGGCCAGACCAGCTCGCTGGTGGCCACCTCGTGCAGCAGCTGCCGGCTGCTGCCGGCGGCCCTGGCCGCGTCCCGGGCGATGATCCGCTGGGCGGCCGGGACGGCGCTGATGTAGTTGATCGACTCGGTCAGCTGGGCGGCGATCTCCGGCCGGTAGTACCAGTCCATCAGCATCATCGCGTCCACGGGATTCTGGGCGTACCTGGGGATCATCATGTTGTCCGTCCACAGCGTGCCGCCCTCGTCCGGGATGACGAACTTGAGGTCCGTTCCCGAGCTGAGGTTCTGCTGGAAGATGTCCCCGGACCAGGCCATCGAGATCCACGTGTTCCCGCTGGTCAGCTCGTCGATGTAGGACTGCTGGTAGTAACCGCGGACCAGGCCCGCGTCGCGCTGCTGGGTCAGCGTCCTCGCCGCCGCCCGCCAGTCCGCGGGGGTGGACGTCTCCGGGTCGACCCCCAGCTTGAGCAGGCCGAAGTTGCCCAGGTCCTGGATGTCGGACATCATCCCGACCCGGCCCTTGTAGGCCGGGTTCCACAGCTCCCTGATGCTCGTGACCGGGGTCTGGATGAACTTCGGGTTCCAGGCGATGCCGGTGGTACCGGACGCCCACGGGATGCTGTAGGTGTTCCCCGGGTCGAAGGAACGGTGCTGGAACTTGGCCCCCGCGTACCGGCGGAAGTTCGGCAGCATGCTCTGGTCCAGCGGGATCAGCGCGCCCATGGTGAGGAGCTGGGAGAACCAGAACCCGTTGGTGACGACCATGAGGTCGTAGCCGATCGACTCGCCCGCACGGAGGATGGGCGCGATCTTGCTCACCCAGTAGTCGTCCTCCTGGATGACCTCGGCGTAGCTGACCGCGATCCCGGTGGCGGCGGTGAACTCCTGCAGGGTCTTGCGGCCGGTGTCGATGTACAGCGGCCAGTTGGCGAAGTTCACGTGCCCGTGCCGCTTCTGCGCGGCCCAGAACCTGGCCACGGTGTTCTGCGCGTGCACCACGCGGGGTTTCGCGGGCGCGCCGCCGCTGCACGCGGCCAGGGCCAGCCCGGCCGCGGCCAGGCCGCCCAGGCCCAGCACGTCGCGCCGGCGAGGCTGAGTCAATCCGCGCGCCAGCACGGGATCACCGTGACGTTCCTCGTCAGCCATCACTCACCGCCAGGTCAGGTCTGCCTCCTGGCTACCACGATGCTGGACAGCGCGCACAGGATTCCGACCGCGAAGATGGCGCTGCCGAACACGAAGACCTGCGGCGGGATGCCCACCCGGGTAACCCCGTAGACCCAGACCGGGAACGGCACCGAGGACCCGCTGACGAAGTTGGACGTGACGAAATCGTCGATGGACAGGGCGAACGCCATCAGCGCGCCGGCCAGCACGCCCGGCATGATCAGCGGCAGGGTGATCTTCCGGAACGTGACCCAGGCGTTCGCGCCGAGATCCTGCGCGGCCTCCTCCAGCGACCGGTCGAAACCGGCCATCCGGGCCCGCACCGTGATCGCGACGTAGGCGATGCTGAACGCCACGTGGGCCAGCAGCAGGGTGCTGAAGCCCCGGGCCACGTTCAGCGTGACGAACAGGCCCAGCAGCGACGCGCCCAGGACGATCTCCGGCGCGGCGATGTTCAGGAACATCACCTGCTCCAGGAAGCCCTTGCCGCGCAGCTGGGGGGGCCGGTAGCGGACCAGGGCCAGGGCGAGCAGGGTGCCTACCACCGTCGACACGATCGTGGCGGCCAGCGCCAGCCGGATCGACAGCCAGAACGCCGTGGTGAGCTGCGGGATGTCGGACCACTGCTGGTACCACTGGGTGGTGAACCCGTTCCAGGCGAAGCTGACCTGGGGCAGGCCGGTGGTGACCTTGTTGAAGCTGTAGAGGATCATCACCGCGATCGGGAAGACCAGGTAGGCGATGATCAGCCAGGAGTAGGCGGGCAGCACGAACCGGGTCCAGCGGCGCCGCCGCGGCCCGGCGCGGCGGGCCTCTCCCGTCCCGGCGCCAGCGGGCGCCGTCGCCACCGCGCTCATATGTAGTCCTCGATCGTGCGCGAGCCCAGCAGGCGGGCGTAGGCGAAGATGCCGACCAGCGCGACGGCCAGCAGCACCGCGGACAGCGCCGAGCCGCCCGCGTAGTCCAGGTTGACCAGGAACTTGTTCTGGATCACGGTCCCGATCATCGTGTTATTGGTGCCGCCGAGCACCTGCTGGTTGATGTAGTCACCGAGGGCCGGGACGAACGTGAGCAGGAACGCGGCGAACAGCCCGGGTACGGTCAGCGGCAGGATGACCCGCAGGAAGGCCTGCCGCCGGGTCGCGTAGAGGTCGTAGGCCGCGTCCAGCACCCGCTTGTCGATCCGCTCGATGGCCACGTACAGCGGCAGCGCGGTGAACGGCAGGTAGTTGTAGGCCAGCCCGGCCACCACCGCGTACCCGGTGGCCAGCACGTGGAAGTTCTGCGGCAGCAGGTGCGCGTTCTTGAGCGTGCCCAGGATGATGCCCTGGTCCGAGAGGATGAACTCCCAGACGATCGTGCGGATCACGAACGAGACGAAGAACGGCACCAGCAGCATGAGCAGGAAGAAGTTCTTCCTGTTCCCGCCGTGGAATGCGATCCAGTAGGCGATCGGGAACGACACGATCAGATCGATGACGGTGGCCGCGCCCGCGAAGTAGAAGCTGGTGATGAACTGGGTGTGGTAGAGGCTGAGCTGCTGGCCGAACTCGCCCCAGTGCCAGGTCATCACGCAGGCGCCGGTGGCCGTGTTGCACGACTGCAGGGACAGCGACAGCATCACGACCAGCGGGACCAGGAACAGCACCAGCAGCCACAGCCCGGCCGGCAGGCTCAGCAGGTACGGCGCGAGGGCCTTGCCGAGCCTGGGCCGGGGGCGGCGGCTGGTTACGAGCCCTGGGTGATCGGCAAGAACAGGTTGTTCCACGCGGTCAGCTCTTCCTGGCTCTTGTACACGTAGTAACTGCGGGAGTTCTTGATGTACTGCTCGGTCGGGAACACGGTCGGCGCGTCGGCCGTGGTGGACGTGGGCAGGCCGATCTCCGGCTTCATCTTGGCCAGCGCCTGCTGGGCCCAGCCGGTGGGTGACTGCAGGACGCCCTTGGCCGCCGGGACCGGGCAGATGTAGTCGTTGTAGTACTCCACGACCGCCTGGACCTGCGGGTTGTAGTAGAAGTCCATCAGCGTCATGGCGTCCTTCGGGTTCTGGGCGTACATCGGGATGCACATGTTGTCCGTCCAGAGCATCCCGCCCTCGGTGGGGACGAGCAGCTTCAGGTCGCGGTACTTGCTGTTCAGGTCGGCCTGGAAGATGTCACCGGACCAGGCCTGGGACACGACGATGTCGCCGTTCTTCAGGTGGTCGATGTAGCTCTGGTCGTAGTAGGCGCGGACCAGCCCGTCGCTCTTCTGCTGCTGGAGCTTCTTGGCCGCCTTGGCCCAGTCGGACTCCTTCGAGGTGGCCGGCTCGACCCCGATGGCCAGCAACCCGACGCTGCCCAGTTCCTGGGGATCGGACATCATCCCGATCTTGCCCGAGTACTTCTTGTCGAACAGGATGCCCACGCTGGTGCCGGGGTCCTTGATGACCGAGGAGTTGTAGCCGATGGCGGTCCAGCCGGACTGCCAGGCCATCGTGTACTTGTTGCCCGGGTCCCAGGACGGGTTCTTGATCAGCGGGCCCGCGTACTTGTCGAAGTTGGTCATCATGCTGCGGTCCAGCGGGATCAGCCAGCCGAAGTTCATCAGGTAGCCCAGCGGCGGGCTGTTGTTGGTCATCACGATGATGTCGTAGCCGGTGGACTGCTTGGCGGTCAGCGAGGGCCGGATCTTCGCGTAGAACGCGTTGTTGTCGCTGATCGGCTCGGTGTAGCTGACCTGGATCCCGGTCTGCTGGGTGAAGTACTCCAGCGACAGGTGCTTGCCCTTGAGCACGTCCAGGTAATACGGCCAGTTGGCGAAGTTCACCGTGTGGTGCAGCTTCTGCTTGGCCCACCAGGCCGCAGTGCCGGCCCCCCCGGCCGGGGTAGAACCGCTGGTGGTCGTCGTCGCGCCCTTGACCCCGCAGGCGGCCAGGAAGGCGCCGATGCCCAGCGCGCCCGCCCCGGCGCCGGCCGACTGCAGCAGCTGGCGCCGGGATATGCCCTGCCGGGAGAGGCGGGGCTGGGTCAGCCCGCGCCACAAGGATGGGTCGGCGCCGGCGGCCCGCCCGAAATCACGGCCGGGGTCACTGACATGCTGCTCGTCCATCGGTGCCTCCTGTCCCACGCCTCACGCTGGCCGGGCGTGCGGGGGCACGCCGGGCGCGGGCGGTTAGCCAATCGGATACGAGTGCTGCGAATCCCAGGTCAGCCAGACCTCGTCGCCCCGGCTGACCGGGGCGGCCGCCGAGGCTGAGTTCTGCTGGAAGACGACGACGTCCGCCCCGGTCGTGGTGTGAACCGAGAAACTCGTGGAAGTACCCAGGTAGACCACCTCGGTGACCGTGCCGCGCAGCGCGCAGCCTCCCGCCCGGCCCGGCCCGGCGCCGAGCTCGATCTTCTCCGGCCGCACGGTGAGCTCGACCTCGTGGCCGGGCTCCAGCGCGGACCGCCCGGGCGGCACGATGATCTGCTCGTCCGGGCTCACCTCGATGACGCCCTGGCCGCCGGTGACCCGCGCCAGGGTCCCGGTCAGCAGGTTGGACGTCCCGATAAATCCCGCAACGAAGCGCGTCGCGGGGTGCTCATAGATCTCCCGCGGCGGCCCGAGGTGCTCGATCACGCCGTCATTCATCACCGCGATGCGGTCCGACATGGTGAGCGCCTCGTTCTGGTCATGCGTCACGTAGACGAACGTGATGCCGACCTCACGCTGGATGCGCTTGAGCTCGACCTGCATGGCCTGCCGGAGCTTGAGGTCCAGGGCCCCGAGCGGCTCGTCCAGCAGCAGGGCCTTCGGGTGGTTGACCAGTGCCCGGGCCAGCGCGACACGCTGCTGCTGGCCGCCGGACAGTTCCCGGGGCCGGCGCTGCTCGCGGCCGGTCAGGTCGACGATCTCGAGCATCTCGCCGACCTGGACGCTGATCTTCTGCTTGGGCACGCTCTTGCGCCGCAGCCCGAAGGCCACGTTCTCGAACACGCTCATATGCGGGAACAGCGCGTAGGACTGGAACACCATGTTCACGTCGCGCTTGTTCGGCGGGGCCCCGGTGACGTCGCGGCCGTCCAGCCGCACCGTGCCGCGGGTGGGCTCCTCGAAGCCCGCGATCATCCGCATCGTGGTGGTCTTGCCGCAGCCCGACGGGCCGAGCATGGAAAAGAACTCACCCTTGCGGATGGTCAGGTCGATGCCGCGGACCGCGGCGATCACCTCACCCCGGGAGTGAAATTCCTTGGCCACCCCGTCCAGCCCGATGGCGGGCACGCCGGCCGTGCCGGCCGGCTCCGCCGGGCCAGCCGCCGGCACGTCCTGCGCGGACGCGTCAGTGTCGGTCATATCCGGTGTCGGTCATATCAGGAGCAATCCCTCGTCTCGGGTCCCTGGGTGACGCGCTCCCAGCACCTGCGCATGAGCGGTGCGCGGCGTCGCGCTCCGGCCGGTCAGTGAGCCACCTACCAGGTCAAAAGGCACCTATGCGGCGAGTGGACCCGATCCTGGCAGACAGATTGTCCAAAATCAACCGAATCAGTCGTCGCGAATCTCAATCGCAACCGATTCGGTTTACAGCCGCGCGATCGGGTCACTCGCCCAGGTAGCTCATCACGTGCTTGATCCGGGTGTAATCCTCGAACCCGTACATCGACAGGTCCTTGCCGTACCCGGAATGCTTGAATCCGCCGTGCGGCATCTCGGACGCGAACGGGATGTGCGTATTGATCCAGACCGCACCGAAGTCCAGCAGCCGGGCCAGCCGCATCGCCCGCCCGTGGTCCCGCGTCCACACGCTCGCGGCCAGCCCGTACTTGACCCCGTTCGCCCAGCGGACCGCCTCGTCCTCGTCGCCGAACTGCTGCACGGTGATCACCGGGCCGAAGATCTCTTCCTGGATCATCTCGTCGTCCTGGCGCAGCCCGCTGACCACGGTGGGCGCGAAGCAGTAGCCCCGCTCCCCCACCCGGTGGCCGCCGGCGACCACCTCGGCGTGCGCCGGGCCGCGGCGCAGGAATCCCTCGACCCGGGCCAGCTGCGCCGGGTTGTTCAGCGGGCCGTAGTCGGCGTCGGGCACATCCAGCCCGCCGGTCCTGGTGCCCCGGGCCTGCTCGGCGAGGGCGTCGGTCAGGTCCGCGGCGATCCGCGGGCCGGCCAGCACCCGCGTCGCCGCGGTGCAGTCCTGGCCCGCGTTGTAGAAGCCGGCCCCGGCGATGCCCTCCGCGGCGCGCGCCACGTCCGCGTCGTCGAAGACCACGACCGGCGCCTTCCCGCCCAGCTCGAGGTGGACCCGCTTGAGCCCGGCCGCGGCGGCCAGGGCCACCTGGATGCCGGCCCGGACCGACCCGGTGATCGACACCATCTGCGGGATGTCGTGGCTGACCAGCGCCTGGCCCGTGCCGGCGTCGCCGCAGACCACGTTGAGCACGCCCGGCGGCAGGTGCGCGGCGGCGATCGCGGCCAGCATGAGCGTGGACACGGGGGTGGTGTCCGAGGGCTTGAGCACCACGGTGTTGCCCGCGGCCAGGGCGGGCGCGATCTTCCAGATCGCCATCATCAGCGGGTAGTTCCAGGGCGTCACCTGGGCGCAGACGCCCACGGGCTCACGCCGGATCATCGAGGTGTGCCCGGCCATGTACTCTCCCGCCGCGGTCCCCTGCAGGATGCGCGCGGCGCCCGCGAAGAAGCGGAGCTCGTCCACGCACGGGGGGAGTTCCTCAGCCAGGGTCATGGCGACCGGCTTCCCGGTGTTCCGGCACTCGGCCTCCACCAGGTCGGCGGCCCGCTCCTCGACGGCGTCAGCGATCTTGAGCAGCGCGAGGCTGCGCTGCGCCGGGGTGGCGTCGCGCCAGGCCCCGCGGGCCGCCTCGGCGCTGCGCAGCGCCGCGTCCACGTCCTGCGGCCCGGACACCGGCGCGAGCGCGTAGGCCTCCCCGGTGCTGGGGTCGGCGACCTCGCTGGTGCGGCCCGACGAGGCCGTCACGAATTCGCCGTTGACGAAGTTCTTCAGCTCCGCCACGCTGGCGCCGGGCTGCATGGTCGCTGTCAAGGTCCGCCTCCTCAGGGCGAGGTTCCCGGCCACCGTGCCGGCGTTCTCGGCGTCTCCAGCAGCCACCACTGGATCCGACACTCGCAGAAAAATCTTTCGCGAACAAGCGAATCCGTTGCATATACCATGCATTGCAACGAAATCAGTTGACAAGCGGGCCGAGCGTGACACCATTGCTTGCGAAGGAGGACCGCATGGCGCACACCCCCGCGACGCCCGCGATCCCGGGCGGTCCGAGCGGGGAGCCTGCTCCGGCTGGCCGGAACGGCCGCTCTGCGGCCCGGGGCTCCCCCGGTGCCGTGCTGGACCGCTTCTCCAAGCAGATCATCGAGCAGCTCCAGGAGGATGGCCGCCGCTCATACGCGGCCATCGGCAAGGCGGTCGGCCTGTCCGAGGCCGCCGTCCGGCAGCGGGTACAGCGCCTGGTGGACGCAGGCGTCATGCAGATCGTCGCGGTAACCGACCCGCTGATGCTCGGGTTCAGCCGGCAGACGATGATTGGCATCAAGTGTGGCGGGGACCTGGAGCAGGTCGCCGATGAGCTGGCCGCCATGGATGAGATCGACTACGTGGTGATCACCTCGGGATCGTTCGACCTGCTGGTCGAGGTGGTCTGCGAGGACGACAGCCACCTCCTGGAGATCCTGAGCCGCGTGCGCGGGGTGCCCCGCGTGACCAGCACCGAGACGTTCGTGTACCTGAAGCTCCGCAAGCAGACCTACGGCTGGGGGACCAGATGACCACGCCAAGCGACCCGTATCGCAGCCGGGCCGGCGTCCCGCACGGGGGACCCGACCCGATCGGCTCCGCCGGCGTCACGGACGGCGCCCTCGGCTCCGGCGGCCCGGCCGACCTGGCTCTCCAGGAGACTGCGCGGCGCCACCTGTGGCTGCACTTCACCCGGATGTCGGCCTATGCCGACGCCGATATGCCGGTGATCGTGCGCGGCGAGGGCCAGTACGTGTACGACCAGAAGGGCAAGCGCTACCTGGACGGGCTGTCCGGCCTGTTCGTCAGCCAGATCGGGCACGGCCGCAGGGAAGTCGCCGAGGCCGGCGCCCGGCAGGCGGCCGAGCTGGCCTACTTCCCGCTCTGGTCCTACGCTCACCCGCGCGCGGTCGAGCTGGCCGAACGGCTGGCCGGGCTGGCCCCCGGCGACCTGAACCGGGTGTTCTTCACGACCAGCGGCTCGGAGGCGGTGGAGTCCGCCTGGAAGCTGGCCAAGCAGTACTTCAAGACGATCGGCGAGCCGGCCCGGTACAAGGTGCTCAGCCGGGAGATCGCCTATCACGGCACCTCCATGGGGGCGCTGGCCATCACCGGGCTGCCCTCGATCAAGGAGCCGTTCGAGCCGCTGCCCGCAGGCGGGGTGCGCATTCCGAACACCAACTTCTACCGCGCGCCGCAGTTCGTGTCCGGCGACCTGGCCGCGTTCGGCCTGTGGGCCGCGGACGAGATCGAGCGGGCCATCCTGCGCGAGGGCCCGGAGTCCGTGGCCGCGGTCTACCTCGAGCCGGTGCAGAACTCAGGCGGCTGCTTCCCTCCCCCACCCGGCTATTTCGCCCGGGTCCGGGCAATCTGCGACCAGTACGGCGTGCTGCTGGTATCCGACGAGGTCATCTGCGCGTTCGGCCGGCTGGGCCACTACTTCGGCTCGCAGCGCTACGGGTACCAGCCGGACATCATCACGTTCGCCAAGGGAGTGACCTCCGGGTACGCGCCGCTCGGCGGCATGATGGTCAGCGACCGGCTGATGGAGCCGTTCAGCGAGGGCAGCACCACGTTCCTGCACGGCGTGACGTTCGCCGGCCACCCGGTGTCCTGCGCGGTCGCCCTGGCCAACCTCGACGTGTTCGAGAAGGAAAACCTGCTGGACAACGTACGGTCCAACGAGGCGGGGTTCCGCGGCAGCCTGGAGAAGCTGTCCGACCTGCCGATCGTCGGTGACGTGCGGGGGGACGGCTACTTCTACGGCATCGAGCTGGTCAAGGACAAGGCCACCCGGGAGACGTTCAGCGACGAGGAGTCAGAGCGGCTGCTCCGCCACTTCCTGTCCCAGGCCCTGTTCGACGCCGGCCTGGTCTGCCGCGCCGACGACCGCGGCGATCCCGTGATCCAGCTCGCGCCGCCCCTGACCTGCGGTCCCGAGCACTTCACCGAGATGGAGCAGATTCTCCGCAGCGTGCTGACCGAGGCCTGGAAGCAGATCTGAGCCGGCCCGGGGAACGGGCTGGCTGGCCTGGACGTTTAGGCCGGTGAAGGGGCCTGGACGTGAGGCCGCTGAATGGGCCTGTGCGGGAGCCCGCCGGACAGCCGGCCCGTGATGTGGCCAAATTGTGGCCGGATCTTCGGGTGATATCGAGCTGACGGGGGTAATCCGCGGCCTGTGTGGTACTTCATCGGCGCGATAGCAGCGGTACTGCTGGGCACCGGTTTCGTGCTGCAGCAGGACGCGGCGCAGCGCGTCCCGCAGGCGGAGTTCCTGCGCCCGCGTCTGGTGGCCGACCTGCTGCGGCAGCGGCGCTGGCTGGCCGGCCTCGGCCTCATGATCGCGGGGATGCTCCTGTCCGGCCTGGTCATCGGCCATATGGTCCTGGCCCTCTCCGAGCCGCTGCTGGCCACCAACCTGCTGGTCGCGCTGGTCTTCGCCGGGCGGCTATCCGGGCAGCGGGTGCGGGCCCGTGAGCTGGTCGGGGCGGTGATCCTGCTGGCCGGGGTGAGCGCCCTGTCCGTGGCCCGGTCGGTGACCTCGGTACAGGACTCGGTGGGCTCCCCCGCGTACTGGCCGTACGCCGGGGCGGTCATCGCCGCCGCGGCAGCCGGGTTCGCCATCGCCGGGCGGCGCCGCCACGGTGACCTTCGCGGCCTGCTGACCGGGACGGCGGCCGGCCTGGTCCTGGGCGCCCAGGACGCGCTGACCCGGCTCACCGTGCGGTCCCTGGGCAGCGTGCACGAGCTGACCGATCTGCTGTCCACCTGGCCGGCCTACTCCCTGATCGCGGTGGGCGCCATCGCCCTGTGGCTGATGCAGAGCGCGTTCAACTCGGCCCCGCTGCACGCCTCGCTGCCGGGGATCACGGCCGCGGAGCCCGTGGCCGGGATCGCGCTCGGCGTCGTGGCCTTCCGCGAGAAGGTCCCCGCCTCGCCCCTGTTCATCGCGCTTCAGGTGGCAGGGCTGCTGGCGCTGGTCGGCGGGGTGATCCTGGTCGCCCGGGCGCCGGCCCTCGCGGGCCTGCGCCAGTACCACGTGCCCGGCGAGCACCTGCTGCACCGTGAGCGTGAGCAGCACCGGCCGCGCCACCCGGCGGCGGTCGCGGACACCCCGCCTGGCCTGGCCGGGCCGGACCTGACTCAGCCGAGCCCGAACCTGGCCGGCCCGGACCTGGCTGGCCCCGACCTGCCTCACCCGGACCTGGCTGGCCCCGACCTGCCTCACCCGGACCTGGCTGGCCCCGACCTGCCTCACCCGGACCTGACTGCCCCTGACCTCGCCCGGCCGGACCTGGCTCACTCCTGACCTCGCCCGGCCGGACCTGGCTCACCCTGACCTCGCCCGGCCGGACCTGGCTCACCCTGACCTCGCCGGACCTGACCTGACCTGACCTGACCTGACTCACCCGCGGGAGCGTTATCGCGCTGTGGAGGCCCCGCTGAGACGGCTGGCCGCCGCCCGGATCCCGGCCCGGCGGACAGGTAACTCTTCGATTACTTAACGTAATCGGAAAGCCTCGTTCGGTAAGCCTGTGTGCTCATGCACTTAGCTCACGCCGCCGATCGGGCCCCGGGTCCGCGCCGGCCCCGCAGCAGCAACCGCATCTGGGTCGTCACCTGCGTCGTCACCGTCCTCGTGATGGTCTTCGTTGCGGTGAAGTTGACCGGAAGCAGCTGCGCGGCGCGGCCGCGCGCGGACGGGTCCGCTGCTGCCGCGGGCGCGGGCGGGGCCGCCGCCGCGATTGACGGGGGCGGCCCGGCCGGCCCGGCGCGGGCCAGGATTCACCAGGCCGGCCCGACGGCGGCTCATTCCGCGCTGGCCAGGTCCGCGGTGGAGGGTCATGCCGCCTTCTACGATCCGGGCCGCGCCTCGGGCAGCTGCGGGCTGGGCCCGTTCCCGGCCGGGGGGTGGTACGCCAGCCTGCCACCGAGCAGCTACGCGTCCGGCCGGGCCTGCGGCAGCTACCTGGACGTCTACGGGCCCGCCGGGCCGGTGCGGGCCGAAACAGCCGAGGAAATCTGGGACTTCCTGATGGCCGGGACCCGGACTGCTCAGGTGGCCACCGTGCGGGCCGACGGGCGTCCGCACGTCAAGCCGGTGTGGTTCGAGCTGTCCGGCAAGCCGGCCGACTTTGAGGTGCTCTTCACCACCGCCGCGACCACCGTGGCCGGCCGCAACCTGGCCCGGGACGGCCGGGTGATGATCTCCGTGGACGACCCGGTCCCGCCGTTCTCGTTCGTGCTCGTCGAGGGCACCGCCGTCATCAGCGAGGACCCGGCGGAGTTGCTGGCCGTGGCAACCAGGCTGGGTGCCCGGTACATGGGCGCTGGCCGCGCGTCGGAGTATGGCGCCCGCAACGCCGTCCCCGGCGAGCTGATCGTCCGGGTGTCCCCGGCCCGGGTTCTGGCGCTGCGCGGCATCGCGGACTGACCGGCGGGCCGCGGACTGACCGGGGGGGCGCGGGCTGCGAGCTGGACGGCGGGCCGTATATTTCGGGCTATCCGCGCTCTTATAAGGGTAATACCGGTGATAGGCCCGAATCGGGCAACAGTTTTGTGCCACGCCGAAGCGGGAAAGTACCGCGTATGCCAACGGACAGGTCAGCGGGCCGGCTCCGCGCTTTTGCCTTTGGCGCCGCCACGCTTTTTGATATTACTGGCGCTGTCATCTACAGGGCGCTCCGCGCCGAGATGCCGGAACCCGGGAATGTTCCCCTGGAAGGCCCCTTCCAGCTCGCCACGAAAACCATCGAGGACGCGCATTCAGAAGCGGTTATGCGCGCGACCCGGGCGAATGGCGCGGACGTTTCCGCGTGACTGACGATGACGGCGCCGCCGAGTCCGGCCACCCGCCCGATCCAGGATCCGGCCTGAGCGGCACGCCCGATCCCAGTCCGGGGCTGGGCCGGGCTCCCGAGCAGCCCCCACCGGGCACGCCAGGGACGCCAGGGACGCCGGGCACGCCAGGCACGCCGGGCAGACGGGGTCCGCGAGGCACCCGCCACCCGCGTATCCCGCTACCCGGTTTCGGGGTGGCGCACCCCGGCACCGCCCCGAGCCCGGGCACCGGCAGCAGCGCCGATCCGGGTGCGATCCTGCCTCCGGACGCGGCCGCCGCGCCACCCGGCCCGCCATCGGCCGGACCCGGAATCGCGGTCCCGGCACCGTCCGCGGGCCGGCCACCGTCCGCGGCCCGGGCGGCCGGCCCCGGGGCCACCGCTCCGACTGGCGGCACCACTCCCCCGCTGGACATCGACCAGATCGCCAGCCAGGTGTACGAACGGATCGGTGACAAGATGGACCACCGTCCCGACACGGCGCAGGACACGCCCCCGGCGGAGCAGGCGATCATGCTTCGCGACAAGGCGCCCGAACTGTACGACCTGTGGCTCAAGATTGCCCAGGAGAAGGCGGCGACGATCAACTACGTCCAGCGCGCACCGTATGAGGTGCCGGAACGGCTGGCCCAGAGCGGCCGGCCACGGGCACTGAGCGCGATGATCGTGGTCCTCGCCTTCTGCGGGTACCTGGCCTCGCTGGGCGGTCCCGGTCCCTACATCGGCGGACTGATCGGCATCGTCGACCTGCTGGTCATGCTGGCCCTGTTCTTCGGGTTGCGGCCCGAGCACCTGACCGACTCCAGCAGGCCGCGCAAACGCCGCTTAATCCGGGCCGGCCGGGCGCCGGCACCCCAGATGAGCTGAGCCCCCGGGCGCCGGACGCGCCCGGGGGCTCAGGGCTACTGAACGAGACGCGGCGCCTGCCCGAAGCCCGGAGATGACCCTTGCGCAACCGCCCAGAGCGGCTCTGCGGATGTCTTATTGCCCTATTGAGGTTGCTGTCAACCTTTGTGCAGCTAGCGTCCAGTTTCGCCGGGATGATTCTGACGTTTCCGGTCTGCCCCTTATCGCGTCCATCCCGCCGGGCAGGGCCGCCGGTGCGGGACGAGGGCCCGCTGCGCTCCTGCCCGGTCTCTGGCGAGGCCCCGGTGTCACCTGCCATGCCCGCGATCCCCGGGTCAGCCCGGGCCGCCCCGCGGATCGCGGGACAGCGCTCAGCACGATGCTCCCCGCCCGGCCCGGCCGGCGGCACCCGCGTTGAGCCAAGAAATAGCCACAGGCGCGGGCAGCCCCTTCCGGGACTGCCCGCGCCTGTGCAGAATGCCGGCCGTAGGCGGTTTCGCCGCCTGAGCAACCGGGTCCGGTCAGACCGGGCGGACCTGCTCAGCCTGCGGACCCTTCGGGCCCTGACCTGCGGTGAACTCGACGCGCTGGTTCTCCTGCAGGCTGCGGAAACCGTCAGTCTGGATGGCGGTGTGGTGTACGAAGACGTCGGCGGTGCCGTCATCAGGGGCGATGAAACCATAGCCCTTGTCAGCGTTGAACCACTTCACGGTGCCCTGAGCCACGTGCTCTTCTCCTACGGGAACGATTATCGGAATCCACGGACGTGTCTCCCGGGTTGCTGCGACAGTCTGCCCTTCAACGGCGGGGCACTGTGTGATCCACGACGCCAGGGAACGAATTCACCGGCGCCGACACGCTCACGAACTTCGGCGACAACCAACGACCATTGAACACCATCATGCCGTGTGGCGCTGACGGCTCGCCCAGTTGTCAGCATCTGCCCTGGTCAGCAGCGGCGCGTCGGGCGGCACCAAGCCCGTTGTCCCAGGCCCCCCGAGTACGGGAAACCGCCCCTCGAGGTAGCTGTTCGTGCGGAAACAGTCGATTAGCCGCTCGTCAGCAACGGAAAGGGTTGCGATGACCCGCACTGATCCCGCCTCAACCGCGACCGGCTCGCGGAGCTGACCGACCGTAATCGAGGCCGACGTGCATGTCCGCACCGTCATCATCCGCGAGGCGGTCGCCGGCCCGCTGATTGCCGCCCGAGGCCCGCAGTGCTTCCAGCACCTCCGGGCGCAGGCCCTGTTCCGCAGCGTCAACCACGCCCAGATCGGCGCGGGTGTGCAATTCGGCGGCGGTGAGCAGGAGCTCCACGACCGGGGAGGGGCCGGCCGCCGAGCGGTCCGGGGTCAGGTCCGCCCGGGCGCTGGCGACGCTGCGGAGCTCCCGGATCAGGTGGGCGCGCTGCCGCGACAGCACCTGGCGGAGCGCCTCCGGGTCGCCGATCTGCGCCGCCGCCATGACCTTGAGGAAGAAGTCATCGCGGTAACCCCGGGTCCGCGGGCTCGGCGCGGCCAGCCAGCGACTGAGCTCCTCGCGTCCGGCAGGAGTCAGCCGGTGCACGACCCGGTCCGGCTTCACCGCCTGGGCCTGGCGTTCCGACTCGATCAGGCCGTCCCGGCTCAGCCGGTCCACCAGCTGATAGAGGTGCCCGATGTTCAGTCCGCCCCACTGGTCTCCGACTGCTTCGTCGAAGCTGCCCTTGAGTTCATAGCCGTGGGCTGGCTTGACCGCCAGCAGGGCAAGCACGGCGTGATGAAGAGCCATGACCTCAGTCTCCTGCCTGGCCGAGCTGGAACAGACCCCCTATACCTAGTTACTAGGTAACAGTCCGGTTGCACTGTTGCCTAGCCACTAGGTAGGAGGGACGGGGCCGCCACATACTCGGCATGACCCGGCAACGGCGGGCACGGCCTGGGAGGTCGATCATAGTGAGCAGGCTGGCCTGGTCACAGCTGCGCTACCGGGCTGCCCGGTCAGTCGCGCTGCTGCTGGGGGTGCTGGTCGCGGTCACAGCATTCTGCGTGCTGACCGCGAGCGCGCGCACCTCCCAGCTGCGGACGGCCGGAACGGTCAGCGCGCACTTCCGGGCCGCGTACGACATCCTGGTCCGCCCCAAAGGATCGCGGACCTGGCTGGAGAGCAGCACGGGCACGGTCCAGCCGAACTTCCTGTCCGGTATCTACGGCGGCATCAGCCTGCGCCAGTACCACGACATCGCCCAGCTCCCGGGGGTGTCAGTAGCGGCACCGATCGCCATGGTGGGCTACAGCATGCCGATCGTGCCGGTCACCGCCCGGCTGCCGGCCGCGGCCATAGCCAGCCCGGGGCGGCAGCTCTACCGGCTCAGCACCACCTGGGTGAGCGACGCGGGCCGCATCCGGATCCGGCAGCCGCCGTCCTACGTATACCTCACCAGCAACCCGATCCGGCAGCAGCAGACGGGTCCGGATGTCTTCGAGGAGCTGCCGTCCGGGGCGCGGGCCAAGACGTGTGCTGGATACCCGCTGCGGGCCGCCGAGCCGCCCTTCGGCCCCGCCAAGCAGTCCAACCTCTGGTGCTGGTCGCGGGCCACCGGCATGTTCGGCGGAGGATCCTGGGAAGGCCTCACCGCGCGGCATCCCGGCTTCGCGGTGTACTGGAGCTTCCCCATGCTGATCGCCGCCATCGACCCGGCTGCCGAGGCGAAGCTGGACGGCCTGGACCGGGCGGTCACCTCCGGCCGCTATCTCGGTGAGCAGGCGGGGCCGGCGGTGGCGTCAGGAACAGGCGGTATCGCGTACACCACGTTCCCGGTGCTGGCTGCGGCGCGAGGCGGCGTCGGGGAGTACGCCGTGACCCAGGTGCAGCGGCTGCCCCGGCCGGCCGGGGCGCCCCGGCTGGACCCGGCCGCCCTGCGCCGGGACGCCACGGCCGCGGGCCAGCCGGTCAGCGCCGTCCAGGTCACCGCGGCCCAGGCCTACCAGCAGTTGCTGGCCGAGATGGCCGGTACCGGGCACCGGGACTTCAGCCAGGGCCTGGACGGCTACTGGAGTGTGGGGCCGACCAGGTACCACCGGGACGGCGCGGGCCGGCTGGTGGCCTCACCGGTAACCAACCAGGCCTCGGTCTGGTCGATGGAGCTGCCCGGCGCGCACGGACCGTCGATGGACAACGCCGCGACCGCCTACCGCGCCGTGAGCGAGCACAAGATGACCAACCTCACCGTGACGGGCAACGTGGACCCGGCCCCGGTGCCGCGAGCGGTCGGCGTGTTCGACCCAGGCCGGATCTCTGACTTCGACCGGCTCTCCGAAGTGCCGCTGGGGCCATATCACCCGAGCGCGGCCTCCCCGGTCGGTACCGCCAGCACCGGCGCCCTGCACGGTGCTGACCTCCAGCCGAGCCTGAACCTCGGTGGATACGTGAGCCAGCCGGTACAGCTCATCACCACCCTCGCGGCCCTCCCGACGCTGCAGAACAGCAGCGTGTTCGCTGGCGACCTGCACGCCAGTGACCCGATCAGCGTGATCCGGGTCAGGGTGGCCGGCGTCACCGGCCCGAACCCGGTCTCACTGGAGCGGATCAAGGAGGTGGCCCAGCAGATCGCGGTCCGCACCGGGCTGGACGTCGACATCGTCACCGGCTCCTCGCCCGCTCCCACGACCGTCACGCTAGCCGCGGGCCGGTACGGGCAGCCCGCCCTGACGCTGCATGAAGGCTGGGTCAAGAAGGGCGTCGCGGTGGCCATCCTGACCGCGATCGACAAGAAGAGCGTCGTCCTTTTCGTCCTCATCCTCGTCGTGTGCGCGCTGTTCGTGGCCAACTCCGCGACCGCCGCGGTCCGCAGCAGGCGGCAGGAACTCGGCGTGCTGGCCTGCCTGGGCTGGACCCGGCTCCAGCTGTTCGCTGTGGCCCTCGGCGAGCTGGCGCTGATCGGGCTGACCGCTGGCATCCTGGGCGGCCTGGCGTCCGTGCCCATCTGCGCCCTGCTCCACCTGCACGCCTCACCCGGCCGGGCTGCCCTGGCCGTGCCCGCTGCCGTGGTCCTGGCTATCACGGCCGGTATCGGGCCTGCCTGGCTCGCCGCCCGGGCCGACCCGGTCGCCTCCGTCCGCCCTCCGGTGCTGCCGGTCCGGCGTGGCCGCCACCCGGCCGGCCTGACCAGCCTGGCCGCGGTGAACGTGCTGCGCACCCCGGGTCGCTCGGTTGTCGGCGCCCTCAGCCTGGCCGTGGGGGTGGCCGCTCTCACCCTGGTCACCGGGGTGACGACGGCGTTCCGCGGGGTCGTGGTCGGCTCACTGCTGGGCGACGCGGTAGCCGTCCAGGTCCGCGCGGTCGACTGGATCGCCGTGGCCGCCACCGTGGCGCTCGGCGTGGTTGCCGTGGCCGATGTGGTCGCACTGAACATCCGCGAGCGATCCGCCGAGTTCGCCACGCTCCGTGCGCTCGGCTGGCCGGAGTCCGCCCTGAGCCGCCTGGTCATCGGTGAGGCCCTGCTGATCGGCGTGGCCGGCTCGGTCACCGGCGCCGCCGCTGGCCTGGCGGCCACGGCGGAGTTCACCGGGCAGGTCCCGTTGCGGCTCCTGGTAGCCGCCCTCGCCAGCATCCTGGCTGCAGCCGCCGTGACCGCCTGCGCCGCCATCCTGCCGGCGCAACTGCTGCGCCGCCTGCCCACCGCGCAGCTTCTTGCCGAGGAGTGAAGCATGCCCGACCAGCCACCCGCCGCCGGCTCCATCGAGCTGCACGGAATCTGCAAGAGCTACGGGATCAGCAAGGCGCGGCAGGTGTGTGCGGCGGATGACGTCACGATCAGCATCGGAGCCGGTGAGTTCGTCGCCCTGACCGGGGCGTCGGGCTCGGGGAAATCGACGTTGCTCCACATCATCGGCGCGATCGAGCGGCCCGACAGCGGCACCGTGGTGGTGGACGGGACCACCGTGACCACGCTTCGGGGCTCCGCCCTGGCCGGTTACCGGCGGGGCGTGGGCTTCGTGTTCCAGCGCTACAACCTGCTTCCGGCTCTCACCGCGCTGGACAACGTGATCGCGCCGGTCCTTCCCCGCCGGACCGGCTGGGACAAGCGGGACCGGGGCCGGGAATTGCTGGCCGCCGTGGGCCTGGCCGGCCGCGAGGAGTCCCTGCCGTCCCGCATGTCCGGGGGCGAGCAGCAGCGTGTGGCCATTGCCCGGGCGCTGGTCAGCACCCCGAAAGTGCTGCTCGCGGACGAGCCGACCGGCAACCTGGATTCGCAGAATGGCCGGGAAATCCTGGATCTGCTCGGGCAACTGCGATGCAGCACCGGGATGACGGTCATCCTCGCCACCCATGACCCTCAGATCGCGGCGCGCTGCGATCGCCTGATCCGGCTGAGGGACGGTGCCATCACCGACGACCTGGACCTGACCGGGCAGGACTCCGCTGAGGAGACGATCCGCCGCGTCGGCCAGCTGGGCTGACCTGGTGCGGCGCCGTTGCAGGGCTCGCGGCCCGCGGTCCGGCCGGCCGGCGTCAGCTGGCCTCGAACCGGGCCCGGACCGCGCGGGTCACCGGCGGGATGCAGGGCGGGGCGGCTAGGGCCGCCCGTACCCCCGCCCAGGCCTGCTGGGCGGCGGGCCGACCGGGTCGGGGGCCGGCCCGCCGGCCAGTGACCCCGTGCCGGCCGCGGCTGCGGCCACGTGAGAGTTGCGCCGTGGCCCGGGCCACGTCCAGCAACTGGGCCAGATCCACCGGAGACTCGGCCGTGAGCAGGCGCCTGGCCTCGGGGTGTCCCCTTTCCGGCCGGCCGATCAGGGCCCACCACTGCATCGTGGCGCGGCCGAACCAGATGTCGGCTTCCGGGTAGCGGACCGCCAGCACCGCCTGGATGTCCCGCAGGGAGGCCTCGTAGCCATCCGGGAAATCCGGCAGGACAGCTCCGTCCGAGGTCCACCGGATCTCAGCCCAGACGAGCCTGCCCCGGTGGTCCCCGCACACCCCGGTACGTTCCGCCAGAGCCCGAACCACCGCAGGCCCCGGCCGTGCTCGCTGAGCTGGCCGCTGCCGAGCTGATCGGTGCTGAGGAGACCGGCACCGGGTGACCCGATGCCAAGCGGGCCGGGCCCGAGCGGGTCGGTGCCGGGCTCCAGGTGCGGGGTGGTGCGCGCGCCGCTGTCGGCGACCGCGACCCGGACCGTCACGGGCCGCATCTGCCAGGTGAGTTCCACGGCGAAAAAACCGTGCGCGCCGCTCGCAGTATGCCGGACCGCGTTGGCCGCCAGTTCGGTCGCGACCGTGACGACGTCTTCACGGGTTGGGCCGCTGGGCAGCAACTCGGCCAGCCAGGACCGGATGTGCCGCAGTTCCGCCTCCTGCCCTGGGAAGACCCGCCGCCAGCGCTGGGGGGGCGGCAGGGCCGGCGGGCGCGGGAGGACCGGCGGGGATGGCAGGGTGGGAGACGCGGTCGGTGATGCCGCCGGGGCCGCGGGCGGGAGCGCGGCCGGGGGCGCAGCGAGGATGGGCAGTGCCGCCTGAAGGGGCGGCGGGAGCGACGCAGGAGCCTCGGGCGGCGCGTACGCCACAGGCGGCGCGCAGGCCGGCGACGGCTCGTAGGCCTGGCGCCGAGTCATACTGGGGAGCCGGCTCGTGTCTCCGCACGGCTCGTTTCCAGCGGCTCCGGTAGGCCAATCACACGCCGGCGGTCAATGATGATCACAACCCGCGGCGGGCAGGCGTCCCGCTCCCCCGCTCGCCCCGGCCCGCAGGCATCCCCGTTCGTGATCAGACGATTGGTGCTGCTGGAACAACACCAATCGTCTGATCACGAAGGGGCCGGGCCCGGTGGGGCCTCGGGAAGAGTCAGGCCCGGCCTGGCCAGGGCCTCGGGGCCGCCACGGACCCGGACGGACCCGGAGCAGGGCCTACACCATCAGCTTGTTCGTGACCGGCAGCCGCCAGGCACCCTCGGCCATGACCAGCGCCTCGCCGCCCAGCAGCACGTCGTCCCCGCCCAGCGCCACCCGGACCAGCCCGCCGCGCGCGGACAGCTGCCGGCCGGTCAGCGGCTGGCGGCCCAGCCGCGCGATCCAGTACGGCCCGAGCGCGCAGTGCGCGGACCCGGTCACCTGGTCCTCGCTCCCGTCGAAGACGTGGAAGAACCGGGACACGAAGTCGGCCGTGTCGTCCGCGACGAGGTCGGCCTCCCCCGCGAAGTCCTCGCGTACCGCGGTCGCGATCAGCCCGCGGAAGGGCAGTTCCCGCAGTACCTCCCGGCCGGGCTCGAGGTCACGGACGGCGGCCGGCGATTCCAGCACCACCATTACGTCCAGATCGTTGCGGAGGATCTCGGTCACGGGGACCGGCAGCGCGGCCCGGACCGCCTCGGCGAGCCCGCCGTCAGCCAGCGGTTCCGGGGCCAGGCTGGGGAAGCGGAGCTGGATCCACTCGCCGGCGGACTCGGCCTCGAGCGGGCCGTACCGGGTGTCGAACCGGATCCGGTCGCCCACCGGGTGCCCGTTGTCCAGCAGCACCCGCGCCGCCGCCAGCGTCCCGTGACCGCACAGCTCCAGCTCACCGTGGGCGGTGAACCACCGCAGCCCGAACCGCCCCCGCTCGGCTGCGGGCCAGACCAGGGCGGTCACGGGCTGGTTCAGCTCGGCGCCGATCAGCGGGCCGAACTCCTCCTCTGGTTCGTTCTCCAGCACCAGGACCGCCGCCGGATTCCCCGCGAACGGGGCCGGCGCGAACGCGTCCACCTGGAACAGCTGCGCAGTCGTCACCCTCTCATCATTGCGCACGCGCCGCCGCTGGCCCTTCGGGCCCGGCGGCTGCGGCTCCCCGGCCCGTCCCGTTTTTTCCGCAACGAACACCTCGCCCGCTCATCCCGTCACCGGCTCCGTGACAGACTTGCGTGGTGGGTGTCTACGGGGACCAGGTGCTGCCCCGGGCCCTGGATCTGCTGATGCGCGGCGCGGATGTCCGCGAGGTGCGCGCCCGGGTGAACGCCGGGATGAGCGGTGTGGTGCTCGAGATCGGTTTCGGGTCGGGACTGAACGTCCCGCACTACCCGGCCGGGGTGACCCGGGTTCTGGCCGTGGACCCGGCCATGGTGGGCCGTCGCCTGGCCGCCACGCGGATCGCCGCTCACGCGATAGCGGTGGAGTTCACCGGCACCGACGCCCAGGCGCTGCCGGTGGCGGGGGCCAGCGCCGACTTCGTGCTCAGCACCTGGACGCTGTGCACGATCCCGGACCCGGCCCGGGCGCTGGCCGAGGCGTACCGGGTGCTGCGGCCCGGCGGTGGGCTGCACTTCGTGGAGCACGGGCTGTCCCCCGAGGCCCGGGTGGCCCGCATGCAGCACGGGCTGACGCCGCTGCACCGTAGGGCGGTGGGCGGCTGCCGCCTGGACCGGCCCATCGCGGACCTGATCACGGAGGCCGGGTTCCGGCTGACCCGGCTGGAGAACTACTACTTCCACCGTCCGCGGGCCGTGGGCTACACCTACGAGGGCGCCGCCATCAAGCCCGAGGCGGCTTAGCGGCCTCCTCGGCAGGGCGGCGGCGCAGCACGTCGCCGCGGCGCCCGTTGCTGTTATCAGCTCGGTCGGTCGGTGATCGGTCGGTCGGCGAGCCCTCAGCACGGCCGACGGCCGATGAACAGGTGCGCGGGCATCCCGTCATCGGTGCCGTTACCGGCCTGGCTCTCGCCGGCGAGCCGCGCTTCCGGCTCGAATCGGGCCCCGGCGAGCAGGCGCAGCCAGACATCACGGCGGAACGCGCCCAGCCGGTGGGCCTCGCGGACCACCTGGACCATGCCGTCCGCCTCTCGCAGGGTGAACTCGTACTCCACCCGGATCCAGTCGTCGGCCGGGTCGGGGTCCCAGGTCCACTCGCGGAAGCTGCCCTGGCGGCCGCCGGCGTCGGCGCTCCCCCCGCCGCCCGTGCCGGCCCGGAACGTCTCGGCTGTGTAGTCGGGCACGAACACGGCCATCCCGCCCGGCCGGCAGTGCGCGAACGCGGTCGCGATGAGCTGCCGGAGATCATCCTCACCGGTCACGTAGTCGACCGCGTCGTGCACCAGGACGGCGTCGAACATCCGGCCCAGCCGGACCGTGCGCATATCCCCCTGACGGTGCGCGCACTCGGGGTTGAGCCGCCGCGACACGGCCAGCATCCCGGCCGACAGGTCGACCAGGGTCAGGCTGAACTGGTCTTTCAGGTGCACCGCGACGTGCCCGCCGCCGCTGCCCAGATCCAGCACCTCACGGACCTCGATCGCCGCCGAGGTGAACAGCCTGGCCAGGTAGGCGGCTTCCGCCGCGTACTCCCCCGGCGGTGAGATCAGCGGCCACCAGCCCGCCAGCTCCTGGTAGAGGCGGTACTCCCCGGGCATGCCGCCATCATGCCGTACCGCAAGGACGGTGCCGCAATGGACAGCGCCGCAATGGGCAGTGCCGCAAAGACCGTGCCGCAGACGGCGGTGCTACCAGAGTCCGAGCAGGCTGCCGAGGACCCGCGCGGCCTGGCCCCCGCTGTCCTCCGCGATCCGCAGGGACGCGGGCACATCGAGGTCACGGGCCAGGGCCTCGTGCACGGCGTCCAGGGCCGCGCCGCCGGCCACCGCACCGGCACCGGATCCGGCCGGGCTCCGCTCCGGCCGCCCGGCGGCCGCCTGCAGCCGTTCCAGCCGGGCCGCCGCGGCGTCCAGGCCGGCCTGGTCGTAGTCCCAGTCCGCGTCCCAGGGGCGGTCCAGGATCAGCAGCCGGATCGCGGCCGCCGGGTAGTCCTTGAGCAGGTCGCCCGCCAGGATCAGGTTCCCCGACGACTTGGCCATCTTGGCCCCGGCCACGCTGACCACGCCGACGTTCATCCGGGTGCGCGCGAACGGGGTCACCCCGGTGAACGTCTCGGCCAGGGCGGCCTGGTAGACGTGGTGCGGGAAGCGCAGGTCACCGCCGCCCGCGTGGATGTCGATGGCGGGACCGAAGGCATGCAGCGCCATCGCCGCGCACTCCGCGTGCCAGCCCGGCCGGCCGGGCCCCCAGGGGCTTTCCCAGGCGGGCTGGCCCCCGGCCGATGCCTGCCACACGGCCACGTCGAACGGGTCGTCCTTAAGCGGGTCCTCGGGGTGGTCACCGAACTCGGTGGCGAGAAGCAGCGCCCCGCCGTGGTCCGGGACGGCGCCCTGGGCCCGGCCGACGGCCGCCGCGCCCCGGAAGTACACCTGGCCGTCCCGTTCGTAGGCGGCCCCGCGGGCCAGCAGCCCGGCGGCGAGCGCGATGACCTGGCCGATGTAGACGTGCGCCCGGGGCTGCAGGGCCGGCGGGCGGACCCCGAGCGCGGCCATGTCCTGGTCGAAGTAGAACTGCTGGATAGCGGCGAACCGGCCGTACGGGGCGCCGGCGCGGCCGGCGGCGGCCAGCAGCACGTCATCGACATCGGTCACGTTGCGGCACACGATCACCTCGGTGCCGTCCGCGCCCAGCACCCGGGCCAGCGTGTCCACCCACACGAACGTGGCTGCGTGACCCAGGTGCGTCACGTCGTACGGGGTGATGCCGCAGGCGTACACCCGGGCCCGCCCGGCCAGCGGGAGCGCGGTGCCGCCGAGCTGCGCCACCCGCGGCCGTCCCGCGGCGAGCACCTGTCCCATCTGCCTGGCCCCCTGACGGTGTCGACGGATCCCGAGCCTGAGCATATGCGGGCCTGTTCCCGCAGGATTGCGGATGGTCGTCACGCGGCTCCGGGACCAACGGCTCTGACCGTGGTCCTCATCCCCGTCTCACGCTGGACGTGTGAAACGCATCGTGATCCTGGGCGGTGGCACGGGACCCTCCGCAGGCCCTCCCCGCCAGGCTGCCGCCGTGGGCACCAGCGGTCACCGATGATCACATCCAGGAGGTGCTGACCATGCTCACCGCGACTTATGCGGGCCAGAGCGTCGACGTCAACGACGACGGCTTCCTCGTTGACCCCGCCGAGTGGACCGAGGACATGGCACCGCAGATCGCCAAGACCGCGGGCATCGACGAGCTGACGCCCCTGCACTGGCAGGTCATCCGGTTTATGCGGGCCGAGTACGAGGCCAGGGGAACAGGCCCCACGATCCGGATCCTGGGCAAGACCTCCGGGGTCAGCATCAAGGAGCTGTACCAGCTGTTCCCCACGGCACCGGCCAGGACCGCCGCCAGGATCGCCGGCATACCCGAGCCCCGCGGCTGCATCTAGACCTCCTGCCCCAGCGCATTGCGTCCCTGCGTGACGGTCCACCGGCCCTCGGCGGGACGCCCTAGATACCCTGTAGGGTATTGCGGGCTGAACCGCCAGGGAGGCAGCTGATGAAGATCGACGACGACGCGGTGAGCCAGGTACTCAACCGGCTCCGCCGCGCCCAGGGCCAGCTGGCCGGGGTGATTTCCATGATCGAGTCCGGGCGGGACTGCACCGAGGTGGTCACCCAGCTCGCGGCGGTGTCCCGGGCCCTGGACCGGGCCGGCTTCAAGATCGTGGCCAGCGGCATGCGCCAGTGCCTGTCCGGTGAGAACGGCGACTCCCCGATGACCGAGGAGCAGATGGAGAAGATGTTCCTCACCCTCGCCTGACCGATCGCGGTCCCGGACACCGGGGGCCCGGAAACCGACGATGATGACCCTGGCGGGCCGCGGCGGGCCGCTGGCAGGCTGGCAGCATGCCCACAGCGGGTGACCGGGCCCGGAAGGTGCTGCTGCGGCGCGGGTTCGCCCTGGAGTACGCGACCCTGTGCTGGAACGTGGCCGGGATCGTGGTGCTCGCGATCACCGCGCTCGCGGCCCGGTCGGTGGCGCTGGCCGGATTCGGCCTCGACTCACTGATCGAGATCGGCGCCTCGATGATCGTTATCTGGGAACTGTCCGGGAGCGGCGGCGAGCGGCAGCGGCGCGGCCTGCGGATGATCGGGTACGCGTTCGCGGCCCTGGCCGCGTACCTGCTGGTGCAGTCCAGCGTGGTGCTGGCCGCCGGGTATCACCCGCGGCCCTCCCGGACCGGGATCGCGTGGACCGCGGTGACGGCCGTGGTGATGTTCCTGCTGGCGGCGGGCAAGGCCCGGACCGGCCGGGCCCTGTACAACCCCGTGCTGCGGACCGAGGGCCGGGTGACGATGATCGACGGCATTCTCGCCGCCGCGGTCCTGCTGGGGCTGGCGCTCAACGCAGGGTTCGGCTGGTGGTGGGCGGATCCGGCGGCCGGCTATGTGCTGGTCTTCTACGCGGCCCGGGAGGTCCATGAGATCTTCCCGGCCACGCCCTGAACGGCGGCGGGCCGCGCGCGTACCCCCGGGACTCCTGGCCCCCGCACCCGCTCACGTGCTCTTTGATACCCCCTAGGGTATAATGGGAGGGGACAGCGGCCCGGGAGGGAGTGGCGATGTGCAGCCCGGCGGTATGCGACCGATGCAAGAAGATCACGTGGGCAGGGTGCGGCCAGCACGCCGGCCGGGTGCTGGCCCGTGTCCCGGCCGGCCAGCGCTGCACCTGCGGCCGATGAAGGCGGTCGTGGTCGGCGGGGTGGCCGGCGGGATGAGTTTCGCGGCCCGCGCCCGGCGCCTCGCCGAGGACGCGCAGATCGTGGTGCTGGAACGCGATCCGTACGTGTCCTACGCCAACTGCGGGCTCCCCTACTACCTGGCCGGCGAGATCGGCGACCGGGACGCGCTCCTGCTGCACACGCCGCAGTCCCTGGCCCGGAGCCTGGCCCTGGACGTGCGCACCGGGCACGAGGTCCTCGCGGTCAGCCCCGCCGAGCACCGTGTCCGGGTGCGGGACCGCGCGACCGGGCGCGAGTACGACGAGGCCTACGACGCGCTGGTGCTGTCCACCGGCGCGGCGCCCATGATCCCGCCCGTGCCCGGCACGCATCTGCCCTCGGTCCGGATGCTGCGGACGGTGCCGGACGCGGACGCGCTGCGCCGCCTGGTGGACGGCGGGGCGCGGCGGGCCGTGCTGGTAGGCGCCGGGTTCATCGGCCTGGAGGTGGCCGAGGCCCTGCGCCACCGCGGCCTGGACGTCACCGTGATCGAACTGGCTGGCCAGGTCCTGCCCGCGCTGGATCCGGAGATGGCCCGCAGCGTCGAACTCGAGCTCCGCCGCGCCGGGGTGGACGTCCGGGTGAGCACCACGGTCACGGGGTTCCGTGAGACCACGGGCGGCGGCACGCTCGTCGACCTGTCCGACGGCTCCGCGCTCGGCGCCGACCTGGTGCTGCTCGCGACCGGGGTGCGCCCCGAGACGACGCTCGCAGCGGCCGCCGGTCTCGACCTCAGCCGCCGCGGTGCCCTGCTGGTGGATGACCAGCTGCGCACCTCGGACCCGTCCATCTACGGCGTGGGCGATGCGATCGAGGCTGTGGACGCCGTCTGCGGGACACCTCTGTCGGTCCCGCTGGCCGGGCCGGCCAGCCGTCAGGGCCGGGCCGTCGCGGACCACCTGTTCGGGAGCGGCGGGCACCGGGCGCCGGTTCTGGGGACCGCGATCGTGCGCGTCTTCGGCATGGTGGCCACCACGACAGGCCGCAGCGAGAAGGCGCTGCGGGCCGCGGGGATCGCCTGCCGCGCCGTGCACCTGCACCCGAACCAGCATGCGGGCTACTACCCCGGGGCCCACCCGCTGCACCTGAAGCTGATCTTCGCGCCGGACGGGCGGGTGCTCGGCGCCCAGGCCACTGGTCCCGAGGGCGCGGACAAGCGCATCGACGTCCTGGCCACGGCGATCCGGGCCGGCCTGACCGTCACCGACCTGGCCGACCTTGAATTGGCCTACTCTCCGCCGTTCGGGGCAGCCAAGGACCCGGTCAACCTGGCTGGCTTCGTGGCAAGCAACCTGCTCGCCGGCGACCTGGCCGTGTGGCGCGGCACCGACCTGGGCCGCCTGGAATCCACCGGGGTGCTGGTGGATGTCCGGTCAGCCGCGGAGTACGCCGGCGGGCACCTCCCCGGCGCGCTCAGCATCCCGCACACCGAGCTGCGCGAGCGCCTCGGGGAGGTCCCCCGCGGCCGGACCGTGCTGGTGTACTGCGCTTCGGGCTTCCGGTCCTACCTGGCCCTGCGGGTCCTGCGGCAGCGCGGCTGGGATGACGTCCGCTCGCTGTCCGGGGGCCTGGCCACGCTGCGCCTGGAAGTCCCCGGGCTGGCACTGGAAGAGGGGGAGCCCGGCGGCATCCTGGCGGGCGCCAGGCCCTAGCCTGGGTAGTCGCCGCCTACCGGAAGGAGCTGGGCTGGCGATGCTGGCACCTCGCGACAGCCGCAGCCGGGACTGCCGCCGCCTCGACGGGCTCTGGCGGTTCCGTTTCGACGCCGGAGGCGAGGGCAGCGCCGGCCGCTGGTGGCAGCGGGACCTGCCAGGCGCACGGGAGATGGCCGTCCCGGCCAGCTACAACGACCTGGTGACCGAGGCGGCGGAGCGCGAGCACGTGGGCGACGTCTGGTACCAGCGCGAGGTCCGGGTGCCGGCCACGTGGCAGGACCGGCGGATCGTCCTGCGCTGCGACGCGGCCACCCACCACGCCGCGCTGTGGGCCGGGGACACCCTGGTCGCTGAGCACTCCGGCGGGTACACGCCGTTCGAGGCCGACGTGACCAGCCTGGCCCGGTGCGGGGAACTGCTGCGGGTGACGGTGCGGGTCAGCAGCGAGCTGAGCATGGCCACGATCCCGCCCGGCGCGGTGTCCCGGACTGCTGCGGGCCGCCAGAAAATGCGCTACTTCCACGATTTCTTCAACTTTTCGGGGTTGCACCGCTCGGTCTGGCTCTACTCCACCCCGCGGAGCCACGTCGCCGGCCTGGCCGTGAGCAGCACGTACGATCCCGGAACCTCGGCGGGCCAGGTCACCTACCACCTGGACGTGGCCGGGGCCGGCCTGACGTCGGTGCTGCTCCGGGACGCGGCCGGGGCCGTGGTGGCCGAAGGCAGCGGCCCGGACGGCGTGCTGGCCGTGCCCCGGGCCCGGCCCTGGAGCCCCGCCGACCCGCACCTGTACCGGCTGGACGCGCGGCATGGCGACGACGAGTACTGCCTGCCGGTGGGCATCAGGACCGTCCGGGTGGACGGGGCCCGGCTGCTGCTCAACGGGGAGCCGACCCGGCTGCGCGGTTTCGGCATGCACGAGGACGGCGTGCTGCACGGCAAGGGCCATGACGACACGAGGATGGTGCGCGACTTCGCGCTGCTGTGCTGGATCGGCGCCAACTCGTTCCGGACCTCGCACTACCCCTACGCGGAGGAGGTCCTCGACTACGCCGACCGGCAGGGCCTGCTGGTCATCGCCGAGGCCCCGGCCGTGGGCCTGCACATGAGCCTGGGGAATATGGGCGATCCCGGGGCGCGGACCTTCGCCCCGGGCGTTATCGGCGAGGAGGCCGCGGCGGCCCACCTGGCCGCGATCCGGGAGCTCATCGCCAGGGACCGCAACCATCCCAGCGTCATCGCGTGGTCCATCGCGAATGAGCCGGACACGACCGAGCCGGCCGCCCGCGGCTACTTCACCCCGCTGGCCGCCGCCGCGCGGGACCTGGACCCGGACCGTCCGGTGTGCTTCGCCAACGTCGCGACCGCACCGCCGGAGGCCGACGTGGTCACCGACCTGTTCGACCTGATCTGCGTGAACCGCTACTACGGCTGGTACGCCGATAGCGGTGACCTGGAGTCGGCCGAACAGGACCTGGAGGACGAGCTCCGGGCCTGGGCCCGGCACGGCAAGGCCATCGTGGTGACCGAGTTCGGGGCCGACGCCCTCGCCGGGCTGCACGCGCTGCCGCCGGTCATGTGGTCCGAGGACTACCAGACGGCGCTGATCGCGATGTCGGCGCGGGTGTTCCGCCGGATCCCCGAGGTGATCGGCGAGCACGTGTGGAACTTCGCCGACTTCGCCACCGCCCAGGCCGTGCACCGGCCAGGCGGGAACCACAAGGGCGTGTTCACCCGCGACCGGCAGCCCAAAGCCGCCGCCTGGCTGCTGCGTGACCTCTGGCGGCAGCCGTCACAGGAGTAGCCTCTGCCAGCTTTCCGTAGTTGCTAGACTGCGTAAAGTGACAGATCATTTCCGGGCGGATGGCGGCATCGCGGACGCGTACCTGGCCAGCCAGCTGGCCGGGAACGGCCAGTCGATCGGCAACCTGGCCTTCATCACGTCCGTGGCCAAGGGGAACCTCGAACTGCTCGCGCGGGGCGGCGCGGGCACATTCGTCAAGCTGAACTACCTGGACGCCAGCGGGACGGAGCGCACCGGGCTCGCGGTCACGACCGGGACGAGCCGCCCCATCATCTCGGTCGCCCCGGAGGCGAACGGCGCCGCCACCCTGGATCTGGAGAATAACGGCCTGACCGGCGTGGAGACCGTGGTGCCGTCGCCGGACAACCACGGCCAGCTGAAGCTGGACGGCCTGCTGGCCCTCACGCCCCAGCCCGAGCCCGCCAAGCCCGCCCGCGGGGGCGTCCTCTACGTGGACGCGTCCGACGGCGCGCTGAAGTTCAAGGGCAGCGCGGGCACCGTCACCACCCTCGCCACCGCCTGAGGCCTCCGGCCGGCTCTTGCCCAGGGATGGCGAACCGGCTGGTCACAGCCAGGTGGTGTGGCGGCGAAGCGGGTCGGGAAGCAACTGCTACGAGTCACTGGTCAACTACGGAGGGCACTATCGTGCACCAACCTGCGTCTTGTCCGGCTCGGCGAGCAGCATGTCTCGGGCCGGACCCTGGACTTCGCCACCGAGCTTGAGTCGCGGCTCCAGGTAGTCCCCCCGGGCAACGGTGGTCCGCGGCCCCGACCTGGCCGCCTCGGGCGACTACACGCAGTGGTCAGTGGTCCGGGACCATGACAATCTCGTCTACTTCGCACGCACCTACGACTCGTGGGTGACCGCCGCGCACGATCTGCGCGAGCTGGGCGCCTGCGACCCCGGCTCGGTGCGCCGGTCGCTCCCCCTGACCAGCGGCTGACTTCACCGGCCCCGTAGCCCGGATCCCGCAGGCCACATGCTCGTCCCTGCCCGGGATCGCGTCCTACTGCTGATCCGGGCCATCCTGATCCGAGCCGCCGGTCAGGCGCTCCTCGGCGGCCTGCTCCGCCTTGTCGATCTGGTCGGAGTGCTGGCCGCCGGTCTTCTCGTCAGCAGCATCGCCGGCCTTCTCGACCCCCTGCTTCACCTGGTCAGGGTGCTCCCTGGCCAGTTCCTCGGCCTTGCCTGCCAGGTCTCCCAGTTCGCCCACGATTCCTCCCCGGTGTGTTCACATGATGACCTTCGTGCCCGGCCCCCCGGGCATACTTCAGTTTCGCATATCGCCCATAGGCAATCTCAGCGACCCCCGTCCCGCCCGGGGCCAATATGGCTGATTGACGGCAAATTCAGCCTTATACTGGGGCGGTTTCCCTGCATCACCCCCGGGGGGTGAGGTCCGGCCGCCGGGCAGGTTGGAGTATTGCTTACTAAGGCAAGAGTTGTAGAGCCGGAATATCGTATTAAGCAAAATTATCGGGTGAACTCCTCCGGCTTCCTGGACCACTCGCCTGCAACAGGGCGTCCCCAGGATGCCTCCGGGGCGGGGATGGGGATGGGGATGGGAGAATCCGATGAATGTTGGCAGCTTTATCGCCGCTTTGGCGCTGGGCTTTGTAGCCGGGGCGATCGCTCGTGCTCTCATACCAAACGATGCGTTCCGGCACATGCACGGCTGGAGATCGTGGCTGACCTCCATGGGACTGGGCCTGATCGGAGCACTAGTCGGCTTCTGGATCTTCCACGGCCTGTTCGGCATCGGCGACACGAACAAATTCGACTGGGGTGGCATCGTGGGCGCGGTGATCGGCGCCATGATCGTTGTTGCCGTCGCGTCGTTCGTGATCAAGCGGCTCGCAAAGCGGGGCCAGCCAGTGCAGGCGGCGCCGCGAGGCTGAAGATTAGCCTCGCATAAGTCAGGTGCCGACGTAGGCCGCGAGGTGCTCGCCGGTGAGGGTGGAGCGGGCGGCGACGAGATCGGCGGGGGTGCCCTCGAAAACGATCCGGCCGCCGTCGTGGCCGGCGCCGGGGCCGAGGTCGATGATCCAGTCGGCGTGCGCCATGACCGCCTGGTGGTGCGCGATGACGATGAGTGACTTGCCGGAGTCGACGAGCCGGTCGAGCAGGCCGAGCAGTTGCTCGACGTCGGCGAGGTGCAGCCCGGTGGTCGGCTCGTCGAGGACGTAGACGCCGCCCTTCTCGCCCAGGTGGGTCGCGAGCTTGAGCCGCTGCCGCTCGCCCCCGGACAGGGTGGTGAGCGGCTGGCCGAGTGTGAGATAACCGAGACCGACGTCGGCGAGCCGTTCGAGGATCTTGTGCGCGGCCGGCACGCCGCCCTCACCGTCGCCGAAGAAGGCCAGCGCCTCGGTGACCGGCATGGCCAGGACCTCGCTGATGTCCTGGCCACCGAACGTGTACTCCAGCACCTCGGCCTGGAAGCGTTTCCCGTCGCACACCTCGCAGGGAACGGCCACGCCGGCCATCATCCCCAGGTCGGTGTAGATGACACCGGCGCCGCTGCAGTTGGGGCAGGCACCCTCGGAGTTCGCGCTGAACAGCGCCGGCTTCACGCCGTTGGCCTTCGCGAACGCCTTGCGGATCGGGTCGAGCAGTCCCGTGTAGGTCGCCGGGTTGCTCCGCCGCGAGCCACGGATCGGGGTCTGGTCGACCGACACGACGCCGTCCCGCCCCGACACCGAGCCGTGGATCAGCGAGCTCTTACCCGAGCCCGCCACCCCGGTGACGACGACCATCACGCCGAGCGGGATGTCGGTGTCCACGTCTCGCAGATTGTGGGTGCCGGCGCCGCGGATCTCGAGCGCGCCGTCCGGCGCCCGCACCGTCTTCTTGAGGGTGGCCCGGTCGCCGAGGTGGCGGCCGGTGATGGTGTCGCTGGCCCGCAGCCCGTCGAGGGTGCCCTCGAACATCACCTCGCCACCAGCAGTGCCGGCGCCGGGGCCGAGGTCGATGACGTGGTCGGCGATCGCGATCGCCTCCGGCTTGTGCTCGACGACGAGCACCGTGTTGCCCTTGTCGCGCAGCTGCAGCAGCAGTTCGTTCATCCGCTCGATGTCGTGCGGGTGCAGCCCGATCGTCGGCTCGTCGAAGACATAGGTGACGTCGGTGAGCGAGGACCCGAGGTGGCGGATCATCTTGGTGCGCTGGGACTCCCCGCCCGAGAGCGTGCCGGACGGGCGGTCAAGGCTGAGGTAGCCCAGCCCGATCTCCACGAACGAGTCGAGGCTCTTCCCCAGCGCCGTCAGCAGCGGCGCCACCGATGGCTCCTCCAGACCGCGCACCCACTCGGCCAGGTCGCTGATCTGCATCGCGCACGCGTCGGCGATGTTGATGCCCTTGATCTTCGACGACCGGGCCTCCGCGGCGAGCCGGGTGCCGCCGCACTCGGGACACGTGGTGAACGTGACGGCCCGCTCCACGAACGCGCGGACGTGGGGCTGCAGCGCGTCGACGTCCTTGGCCAGCATCGACTTCTTGATCCTCGGGATCAGGCCCTCGTAGGTGAGATTGATGCCGTCGACCTTGATCCTGGTCGGCTCTTTGTAGAGGAGGTCGTTGAGCTCCTTCTTCGTAAACTTCCTGATCGGCTTGCCCGGGTCGAAGAAGCCGCAGCCGGTGAAGATACGGCCGTACCAGCCGTCCATGCTGTAGCCAGGGATCTTGAGGGCTCCCTCGTTGAGCGACTGGGTGTCGTCGTACAGCTGGGTGAGGTCGATGTCGTTGACCGAGCCCCTCCCCTCACACCGCGGGCACATGCCGCCGAGGATGCTGAAGCTCCGCCTCTCCTTCGTCGTCCGGCCGCCGCGCTGGAGGGTGACCGCGCCCGCCCCACTGATCGAGGCGACGTTGAAGGAGAACGCCTGAGGCGAGCCGATGTGCGGCTCTGCGAGCCGGCTGAACAGGATGCGCAGCATCGCATTGGCGTCGGTAGCGGTGCCGACCGTGGAGCGGGGGTCGGCACCCATCCGCTGCTGGTTGACGATGATCGCGGTGGTCAGCCCTTCGAGTACGTCGACTTCGGGCCGGGCCAGCGTCGGCATGAAGCCCTGCACGAACGTGCTGTACGTCTCGTTGATCAGCCGCTGCGACTCGGCGGCGATCGTGTCGAACACCAGCGAGCTCTTGCCCGAGCCGGAGACGCCGGTGAACACCGTCAGCCGGCGCTTCGGGATCTCGACGCTGACGTCCTTGAGGTTGTTCACGCGCGCGCCGTGCACGCGGATCAGATCGTGGCTGTCGCCAGCGTGCGGCGCAGGCGAGTGCGTGCCCGTCCTCGTGGCCATGCTCATCGTGTCTCCATCTGTCAGGCGGGCCCCAGGCTGTCAGGCGGGCCTCACGCCAGCCGGTACGCGCGACGAACCGCTCCCCCCGCTCCTGCGGCAGCGCGTCGATCTCGAGGACCTCGACCTCGCCCTCGATCATGGACACGTCGCGGGTATGGCCCAGCCCCACCCGGGCGGCCCGGGTAGCGGCCAGGTTCCTGCCGGTCGGGCTGTCCGCCGGGGTGGCCACGAGCAGCGCCTCGCCGTCCCAGTCGAAGGACAGCGGCACCAGGTACGGCGCACCGTCCGCCGAGGCGCTGGCCACCCACATATCGATGTCGTGGGTGAGCCGGTGCTCGGTGTCGCGGCGGCGCTGAGCGGGGGAGCGGGGGGCGGCGCTCATCGGTCCTGAAGCAGCCCGAGGACGTTGCCATCGGGGTCGGTGACGCTGGCCACCAGGCGGCCGCCACCGACGTCGTGCGGGGGCTCCTGCACGGTGGCACCCGCGGCGGTCACCTCGGCCAGCTTCGCCTCGATGTCCGGCACGTGCCAGTAGGCCACCGGTGAGGTCATGCCCTGCTGCCCGCCGGCCGGCACCAGCCCGATGTGCTGGCCCGCGGCCTCGAAGCCGACGTAGTAGGACTCGTCGGCCAGCGGCGGCACGCCGAGCAGGGCGGTGTACACCGCCTTGGCCTTGGCCAGGTCGGACACGGGATGCAGCACGGTCTTGATTCCCTGGGTGGAAGAGCCGGTCATCGTCACTCCTGAAGTCGTGGGTCACATTGACCCGGTCGGATCGCCTAGCGGCGAACGGGAAGCCCGGACATCGACCGGAAGCCGGGGGCGCCGCGGCGCGACGCCACGAACGCGACCGGGCCGTCGTCCGGGAGGAGGGTCCCGTGACTGGTGATGTCCATGACGGTCAGGCTAGTTGCGGCCCGGTGACCTGCGCTTCTCGATTCCTGACCGGTCTGGTCACCTGTTTCGCCACGCACGGCGGCATCCCTGCCGTCGCCCGCGCCGCGTCGCGCCGGTAGATGCTGGGCGGCACCCCGACCAGCTCGGTGAAGCGGGTGCTGAAGGTGCCCAGCGACGAGCAGCCGACCGCGAAACAGACCTCGGTGACGCTGAGGTCACCCCGGCGCAGCAGCGCCATCGCCCGCTCGACCCGCCGCGTCATCAGGTAGGAGTACGGCGACTCACCGTAAGCGAGCCGGAACTCGCGGCTGAGGTGCCCAGCCGACATGTGCGCGCCACGGGCGAGCGCCTCGACATCCAGCGGCTGCGCGTACTCCCGGTCGATCCGGTCACGGACGCGGCGCAGCCGCGCGAGATCGCGCAGGTAGTGCTCGGAGGCGGAGCTGCTGGTCACCTGTGCATGGTACCCAGACGGCGCACTGTGATCCTTCTCCCTGGTCGCGAGCGCCGCTGCCGGTACGTGGTCACACCCGCTCCGTCACTGGGAACGCGCGCATGCTTGACGGCAGACGGCTGAGCTGCCTGCCCTCCGGGATCTCAGCAGGCGACCCAAAGCACCTACGCCGGAAGGGCCCTCCGGGCTCTTCGAGGATGGCGAAGTCCCAGGGACGAGCGGGTGACGAGGACCGAACTCGCCCTATCAGCCTGCGGGCTGCGGGGCTATCCATGAGTACCCGTGAGTGCCGCCAGGCGACCGCCCATCGGCACCACGCACAGATGTCAGCGGTCAGCCGAGGTAACACATTCGATGAGTGGGGCGGGCGGGCTCGACCCACGACGAAGTGCGTCGTCGGCCAGGACGAGCTCGCCAAGCGCCGGATCAGCGAAGCGCTACGCCAGGACTGATATCGCCAGCCCGCCAGCCGATCCCGGCGCGCTGTTGTACCGGGTGCTGGTCCGCAATGGCCTGATCGCCCAGGGCCAGCGTCGGCGCCCGGCGGTGATGTATCAAGGGGGGCCAGGCGGGCTCTGTCGTTTTGAGACTTCGCCCGCTGACTGCCACGGATGGTGTTGAATGCCGGCTCCAGCCCAGGCCCAGGACCAGTACCCGGGCTTCAGGGGAAACCCATGATCGACCCCAAGAGATAAGCGCCAGATTTGGCGTGCAGCGAGGCCGTTATTAACGGCCTGGAAGGAGAACAGCCATGGCGACCCTGGGTGAAAGAGCCCTCAATAACACGCACAGCAGATATCTCGGCAGCAGGGACCAGGCGTACACCCGCTCGTACCGGGGCATCCGCCTGGTGGTCGGGTTCCTGGGCATAGCGCTGCCGCTCGTCTTCATCTTCATGGAGGCGTACGTCCTGAAAGGGGGCGTCCATGTCCGGGGGTCGCTCAGCGCGTACTATCACACGTCGATGCAGGACATCTTCGTGGGCGGGTTGTGCGTCATCGGCGCGCTCCTCGCGACGTACATGGCCGGCGAGTGGAAGAGCCTGGATTTCTGGGCGAGCCTGGTCGCGGGCCTCGCGGTGCTCGGGGTCGTCTTCTTCCCCACTGCGCGGTCAGGCCTGAAGCCTGGCGCGCCCGCCTGCGGCAGCCTTCCCCAGCCGCCCAGCTGCTCCTTTGTCGAGCAAGGACTTGGTGAGCATCGGACGGCAGTGATACACGCGGTGTGCGCCATTGTGTTCATCGTCTTCCTGGCCGTCATGAGCGCCCTCTTCGCGGTCAGCGAGGTGCGCCCGAAGAGCGAACGGCTCAAGGACCAGAATGTGGGTGTGTTCAAGAGCCGGGCCCGGTTCGGGATCTACGGCGGGTGCGCGCTTGTCATCGTGATAGCCGGAATATGGGCATTCGTGGGCACAGGCGTCTGGGAATTGACCCGGCTCTACATCGGGGAGGTCGCTTCCGTCTGGGCTTTCGGGGTCTCGTGGTTGCTGGCGGCCTTCTCCCTGACGGCACCGGCCAGGCACGGGCTGGCGGAGCTGGCTGGGGCCGACCCGGCTGTCCACGCTGTCCCGCTGCCATGAACCTGGCGCGGCCCGCGCTGGCGATCTTGGACCTGGGCACGTATTGGGCACAGAGAGCCGCAGACGATGGCCTCGGGCCGCATACAACCGCACAACCGCACAGAATCGAAGCTCGGGTGCGCCAAGCATTTCCGCAGGTCATAGGGGCATTATCGGGACTGAAAGAGAGTGGGGCGGGTGGGGCTCGAACCCACGACCGACGGATTATGAGTCCGCTGCTCTGACCGGCTGAGCTACCGCCCCGGCACCGTCAGAACCTTACCGCAGCCACGGGCCCGGGGGACGTCAGCGTCTTCCTGGCCCCGCGGGGAGACCCGCGCGGAGGGCCGCGCTGAGACGGCCCGCCTTACCTGGGGCTGAGCTGCATGGCCATGGCGTGCTCCACCAGGGCGATGAGCGTCGCCTTGGTGGATTTCCTGCCCCGGGCGTCACACTGGACGACCGGGACGTTCGGGCTGACCGACAAGGCCTCCGCGACGTCCTGGACGCCGTGCGGGAACTCGCCGTGGAACCCGTTGATGGCCACGATGAACGGCAGGCCTGCCGTCTCGAAGTAGTCCACGGCGGGAAAGGAGTCGGCCAGGCGGCGGGTGTCGACCAGGACCACGGCGCCGATCGCGCCCTGGATCAGGTCGTCCCACATGAACCAGAACCGGTGCTGGCCGGGCGTGCCGAACAGGTACAGGATCAGCCCGGCATCCAGCGTCACCCGGCCGAAATCCATCGCCACCGTGGTCGTGGTCTTGTCCGGGGTCGCCGAGAGGTCGTCAACCCCGGCACTGGCCGATGTCATGACCGCTTCCGTGGTCAGCGGGGTGATCTCTGAGACCGATCCGACGAAGGTGGTCTTGCCGACGCCGAATCCACCCGCCACGACGATCTTGACCGACGTCATGGCGGCGGTATCCCCAGCCGTGCCCCGCACGGGACTAGAGCTTGCGAAGTCCACTGAGAACCCTTTCGAGCAGGTTGAGATCTGGGCGGCCATGTGCATGGTCCAGCTGGTGAACTCTGACCAGCCCTTCCACCGCCATGTCAGCGACCAGGACACGGGCCACGCCCAGGGGCATCCTGAGCACGGCGGATATCTCCGCCACTGAGCGCCAATCACGGCAGAACCCGAGAATGGCCTGGCATTCCGGGCTGAGGCTCGAAAGATCGCGCGCCTCGTAGTGAGACGCCGCCACCATCGCCTCGATCTGGAGCTGGTACCGGGGCTTAGTCCTGCCCCCGGTCACCGCATATGGCCGGACCAGCCCGCTCCCAGCGGGTTCAGCCCCACGTGAACGCATTCCTCCGCCGGACCCGGTGCCGCGTTGGCCACCTGTCGGCGGCCAGTCATCCAGGCCTGGGCCGGACAACGGTCTCTCCTGTCACTATCTGCCATCCTCCGACCGCAGAGCCCCACGCATGTCTGGCGTGAGAGCCCGTCCCACCCGCTCAACGAGGAGCGCCATCTCGTAGGCCACCAGGCCCATGTCGCAATCAGCGGACGCGAGCACGGCCAGGCTCGATCCATCGCTGATCGCCATCACCAGCAGCAGGCCTCGCTGCATCTCCACGACCGTCTGAGTTACCGGGCCACCTTCGAAGACCCGGGAAGCGCCCTGCGTCAAGCTGGTCAGGCCCGACGTCACGGCCGCCAGCTGGTCGACCCGGTCGGCCGGGAAGCCGTTCGAGTACGCCAGGGGCAGCCCGTCTGACGAGACCACGATGGCATGCGCGACGGACGGGACCCTCTCCACGAAGTTCGTGATCAGCCAGTTCAGGTCCTGGACCGGACGGGTTAGCGGACTCACGAACCCTCCTCTCTCGGCGACCTCACCATAAGCACCAGCACGTCAGGCAATCCCGCTCGATCCCTCATGTCACATCGTCTCCCTCACCGCCAGCATCATCTTCGCTGTTAACGGCGGCCCGTGCTTCGCGTACGCCTCGCTGGAAGCTTGCGAAGCGCTGCCTGGTCACCGCAGCCGAACGAACCGGAGGCGGCGTGGCCTCCTCGCTCGCGCCCACGGTCCCGGGCACCAGGTTGGCCTTGGGAACGCGCTTCGGCAGGCCGGACAGGGTCACCCCGCCCGACGCCGGCTTGCTGACCGCCTCGGCGGCCCGCCAGCCCTCGTCCGCGGCGGAGGCGGCCCAGCCGCCCGTGTTGCTGCTGCTGCTGTCCGGCGCGGCAGCGGCCGCACCCGAGTTCGGCCGGTCGGCGCTGTGCCGGCCGCGGCGGAACCAGTCCGACTCGACCGACTCAAAGATAGGCAGCCGGTTGCCCTGGCCAGCCGGTCCGGCCGGAGGCACCACGACCTCCCGCCGGGCCGGGCCGGGATCACCGCTGCCGAGACTGCGCACCGGCCGGGTGGGCAGCCGCGGCGGCTGGCTGGCGCCGTCGCCGCTGAGCGGAGTGCCGAACGATGTCGTGCCGTTGCTGGGCACCGAGGGCAGCGGCCCGGTGCTCGCCGCGGGGGGCGGCGCGGGCGTGGCCGGCGTGCCCAGCGACGGGTCATCCCAGGACGCGACCGGGGACTTGCCCGGCGGAGTCTCCCAGGACGGGGAGTCGGGACCGGCTGGCGTGTCATCCCAGGCGGGCGCGGGCGCCGCGGCGGCCGGGTCGTCCCAGGACGGGGGGAGGGCCGGGAAACCCGCCGTGGCCGCTGAATCCCCGTTCTCGGCATGCAGCGGGGTGAAGCGCGGCGCGCGGGCCGCGTTCACCGCCTCCTCGGCGGCGCTGCGCCCGCGGCGCGGGCCCCGTTCCCCGGCCCCGCCGTTGCCGGACAGGCTCTCGAGGGCGTCGGGGTGGCCCGAGCCGTTCCGCTCGAAACGGCGCAGCCCGGACGGGGACCCGTTGCCCTCGTGGGTCACGGTCTCATCGGGCAGCCAGACCAGGGCGGTCAGGCCGCCGGTCGTCGCCGGGCGCAGGCGTACCCGGATGCCGTGCCGTGCGGCCAGCCGGGCGACCACGAACAGGCCCATGCGGCGGGACACGGCCACGTCCACCACGGGCGGGTTGTCCAGCCGCCAGTTGGCGTGGGCCATCTCCTCGGCGCCCATGCCGACGCCCTGATCGCTGATGTCGAGCAGGACTCCCCCGCTGTTCAGCAGGTGCCCGGACACGGTCACCGGCGTCTCCGCGGACGAGAACGAGGTGGCGTTCTCCACCAACTCCGCGACCAGGTGCACCACGTCGTTGACGGCCTGGCCGCGGACCGAGATGCCGGGCTGCACGTTCATCGAGACCCGCTCGTACTGCTCGATCTCGGAGACCGCCGCCCGGAGCACGTCCACCAGGGCCACCGGCTGGTTCCACCGCCGCGATACGTCGTGGCCCGCGAGCACCAGGAGGTTTTCCGAGTTGCGGCGCATGCGGGTGGCCAGGTGGTCCATCTGGAACAGGTTGGACAGCCGCTCCGGGTCCTGCTCACCCTGCTCGAGATCGTCGATCAGCCGGATCTGCCGTTCGACCAGGGACTGGCTGCGGCGCGACAGGTTCACGAACATCGCGTTGACGTTGCCGCGCAGCGCGGCCTCGTTCGCGGCCAGCCGGAGCGCTTCCCGGTGGACCTGGTCGAACGCCCGGGCGACTTCCCCGATCTCGTCGGAGGAGTCCACATCGATGGGGGCGACGTCGAAGGAGCCACCCCCGTCGGCTTCGCTCATCCGCCGGACCATCTCCGGCAGCCGCACGCCGGCGACCTCCAGGGCACCCGCGCGCAGCCGCCGCAGCGGGCGGACCATCGAGCGGCCGATGAGCACGGTCAGGAACAGGGAGAGCGCGAGCACGAGCAGGACCGCCGCGCCGACCACGATGGCCGCGGTCAGGGCCGACCTGTGCAGCGACGCCGCGCGGGAGCTGATCTGCGCCGACAGGGCCTGCTCGACCGACCCCATCTGCGAGTCGATCTCGTTGGACATAGCGCCGTACCACGTGTCCACCGTGGTGGTGTCGGTCTTCAGGCTGCCGGTCTGCGCCAGGATGGAGATCGCCTGGCTCTCCTGGGCGTTGGCCTCAAAGACGAACGACCGCGCCACGCTGTCGTTCCACAGGTTGCGCTGGGCGAGGCTGGCGGTGGTGTTGAACGAGGCCAGGTTGCTCTGCTGGTCCGAGAGCGCCGAGTTGAGCGCGAGCTGCTCGTTGGGCGAGAGCTGGAGGGCCAGCAGCCCGTAGGTGAGGATCGCGCGCTGCTGGGAGGCCTGCTCCTTCATCCTGGACACCAGGCCGAGCACGCGGATGGCCTGGCCCAGCGTCGCGTCACTGGCGCCCTGGCCGGTCACGTCGATGACCGCGAGCAGCTGCTGGATGAGGGTGGTGTACTTCTGCACCACGACCAGGGCGGGCAGGTTGGTCCCGGTCGCCGCTTTCCGCAGCAGCTTCAGGTTCTGCAGCGCGTTACGGGCTGTCGCCGCCTCCAGCTGGGTCTGAGCCGGGAACGAGGCGTTGATCTCGTTCAGATCGCGGCTCACCGACGCCGCGCTCTGGTCCGTCAGGGCGTACTGCTGCTTCACCACGGTCAGCTCGGGGGCGGCCAGGGTCGGCGAGGACCCCCGCCCGCCCTGGCCCGAGACGCCCAGACCGATGTAGCGGACCGTCTGGTCCCGCTCGTCCTCCAGACGCTGGGCGAGCACCGTGACGTCCGCACTGAGCGCGGCGAGCTGCTGCACGCGCCCGTCGGCGGTGGCGCTGCGCGCGTAGGACAGGATCCCGGCACCGCCCAGGATCACGGCGGTGAGCGTCGGGATGGCGATCAGCAGGACCAGGCGGGAACGCACCCGCCAGTTCTTCAGCGCCCGGCGTGAGCCGCCGCCCGGATGCCTGGGCTGGCCGGCCCCGCCGGCCTTGGCGCTGTCTTCCCTGCCCTCAAGGTCCGCGGGCGCGCGGGACGCTGGGCCGGCTTCGGCGGACGGTTCAACTGACCCTGGATCGCCAGCCAGCCCGTTACCGGTCATCTTGCTGCGGGACCGCACAGCCTCTGCACCTCTCACCTGGCGTGTGTGGCGAGCCAGCAGGCCCGCGGTACTTGCGGCGGAACTGACATGACGCACCTCTTCCCGGGTGACGATTCTGCGAGCCCCGCGCGGGCGCGGCCAAGGGCTAACCCTAACGTCTCACCATCGGCAGTGATCAATACCTTATGCCAGGAAAGCGCTGCTCTAGCGTGATGTTTGCCGGATGGCTGACGTCAGTAGGGTACTTCTCCGGCGCTTGCGCCGTGGCTCGTTCTGTACTAACTAAGCCACGTATGCACGACGAGCGCTAAGAGTACCCAGGTACGGACGGTACACGCTCATGCCGTGGTGGCCGTCCAGACGGCCTTCCAGCGCCTGTGGCGCCGCTGGTGACCTCCCGTGCGACGGCGCAGGCAGCCCGTCCCGCCGCCGGACCGCCCGGCGCGGGCCGGTCCCTGCCCGGCCGCACTGCGTCCTGCCCACGGCCGGACGCAGTGCGTCCGCGACGGGCCGCGCCACGCCCATCACGGGGGCGGCCCGGCCATTTCCGGGCGGAAACAGGGATCGGCGCGATCCAGGTTTCGCGATTCATGCCCGGCCGCGGCGCCCGGCCGCCACGAGACGGTCATTTCCCGGCCGGCCTTTCGGCTATAACTTCCCCGCCCGGCCCCGGCAGGCCCTAGTCCGGGACCCCCAGTTCCCGGGCGATGATCATCCGCTGCACTTCGGAAGTGCCTTCCCCGATCTCCAGCACCTTGGCGTCACGGTAGAAGCGCGCGACGGGGAACTCGTTCATGAACCCGTAGCCGCCGAAGATCTGGGTGGCCTCCCGGGCGTTATCCATCGCCGCGTTGGACGCGGTGAGCTTGGCGATGGCCGCCTGCCGCTTGACGGGCTGCCCTGCGACCAGCCGGGCCGCCGCGTCGTACCAGGCCAGCCGCGCGCTGTGGGTGCGGGCCTCCATGTCGGCCAGCTTGAACCGGATGGCCTGGTAATGGCCGAGCCGGTGGCCGAAAGCGGCCCGCTCGCCGGTATAGCGCAGGCATTCATCCACGCAGCCCTGGGCCAGGCCGACCGCGAGCGCGGCGATCGCGATCCGCCCTTCATCCAGGATCTCCAGGAACTGGGCGTAACCGCGGCCGCGGGCGCCGAGCAGATGGCCGGCGGGGACCCGGCAGGAGGCGAACGCCAGTTCCCTGGTGTCCGAGGCGCACCAGCCGGCCTTCGAGTACTCCTGGCCGACGGTCAGCCCGGGGGTGCCGGCCGGCACCACGATGGACGAGATCTCGCGCGGGCCGCCCGGGGCGCCCCCGGTGATGGCCAGCACCGTCACCAGGGAGGTGATCGTGGTCCCGGCGTTGGTGATGAACGACTTGGTTCCGTCGATCACCCACTCACCACCCTCGCCCGCGCTGTCTCCCCCGCCGCCCTCCTCCAGCCGGGCGGTGGTCCGCATTCCGCCGGGGATGTCCGATCCGCCTCCCGCCTCGGTCAGGCCGAACGCGGCCAGCCGCTCCCCGGAGCACAGGTCGGGCAGCCAGCGGCGGCGCTGGTCCTCGCGGCCGAACCTATAGATCGGCATGGCCCCCAGGGCCACGGCGGCCTCCAGCGTGATGGCCACCGAGGAGTCCACCCTGGCCAGTTCCTCCAGGGCCAGGCCGAGCGTGAACAGGTCGCCGTCCATGCCGCCGAACTCCGCCGGGAATGGCAGCCCGAACAGGCCGAGCTTGGCCATCCGGGCGACCAGGTCGTAGGGGAACTCGCCGCGCTCGTAGAAGCCGCCGATCACGGGCCGGACCACGTCGCGGGCGAACGCGGCGACGGTCTGGCGCAGTTCCTCATGCTCAACGCTGAGCTCATAACTGATCATGGTGTGCCCCTCACCGGCCGGTGACGCCCGATGACCGCGATGCTACTGGCGGCGCCCGGGTGGCCGGGCACCCACGCCGTCCCGCGGACGTTAGGCTCACGTGAACACGTCCCTGCCGCCGTCCCGGAGGACGACATGGCGACCCTGACCTGTCCTGCCTGCGCCGCTGAGGTTCAGCAGGACGACCTCATCTGCTTCACCTGCGGCGCCAACCTGCCCAGGCGCAAGACGGCCGACGAGCCCGCCTCGCCGACCGTCATGCAGGAGTCCCCGAAACGTGAGGGAGCGGCGGCCCCGCCCGCCGGGTCGTCCTGCCCGCACTGCGGCGCGGCCATCCGGGAGCCTGCGGCCGTGTTCTGCGCCGTATGCCGTGAGCCGCTGCCGCCCCGGAAGGGAATCATCTCGCCCGTCGTGCTGCGCCTCATCTTCCCCACCGGCAACGTGGAAGTTCCCGCGGGCACCTCGCTGGTGCTCGGCCGGGACCCGGAAGAGTCCCTGGTCGCCGCGGCCTTCGCCGGCTACGACAACGTCTCGCGCCGGCACGCCACGGTGACGGTCAGCGACACCGGCCAGGCCACGATCCGGGACGAGCACTCCACCAACGGGACCTTCGTCAACGGGGACCGGGTGCTCCCCGGCACCGAGGTCCGCCTGGTCGACGGGGACAGCGTCCGGCTGGCCGCGGACGTGACGGGCGAGGTGTCACTGCCCCGGCAGGGCATCCCGGGGGCATTCAGCACCAACGGGCACCGCGACCCGGCCTGACCCGCCCGCCTGACCCGGCCGGCCCGCCTGACCCGCCCGGCCCGCCAGGCCCGCCGGCCAGGCCGGGCACCGTTGGGCCTATCAGGCGGCGGCGCGCCATGAGACCATCTCGGCATCTGCACCAAGATCCGCAGAGGTGGCCATGACGGTCCGGCAATCTGCCCCTTCGGTGCCGGGCCTCCGGCGGGACGCGATCGGCCTGCGCGAGGTCCTGTTCCAGACCATCACGGACATGGCCCCCGGCGCGGCCATCGCCGCCTCGATCCCGGCCGGGGTCGCGTTCGCGGGCGGGTCACTCCCGCTCGCCGTGATCTTCGCCCTGGTGGCCTGCCTGTTCTGCGCGGTCAGCATCGGCCTGCTGGCCCGGGAGATGCCATCGGCCGGGTCGCTGGCCACGTACGCGGCCCGTGGCCTGCACCCGGCCATCGGATTCCTGGTCGCCTGGGGCTACGTGCTGGTCGGGTTCCTGATCCCGCCGCTGGTCCTGCTCCAGCTCGGCTTCACCACCGCCGCGACGCTCAGCGCCGAGTTCCACGGGTACCCGGCGAACCTGTGGTAGCCGTGGGCGCTGGCCGGGGCGGTGATCGTGCTGGCCGCCGGCTTCTACGGCATCCGCACCTCGGCCCGGCTCGGCACGGTCCTCGGCCTGTTCGAGATCGGGGTATTCCTGGTCCTCGCGGTGTTCTTCGTGGTCCACGCGGGCAGCCACAACACCCTCAGCGTGTTCACCACGAAGTACACCCCGCCCGGCTTCAGCGGCATCGCCGGGGTCATCGGCGGCTCGGTGTACACGATCCTGGCCTTCGGCGGGTTCGAGGGAGCCGCGCCGCTGGCCGAGGAGGCCAGGAACCCGCGGCGGACGATCCCGCGGGCGGTGCTGCTGGCCACCCTGCTGATCGGGGCCCTGTACGTGTTCACCACCTACGCGGTGGACGTCGCGTACGGGCCCGCGAAGTTCGTCAACTTCACCACCGGCACGGGCGCCGCGTCCTGGGAGGGCATGGCCCGGTCGCTGTACGGGCTGTTCTGGTTCTTCGTGTTCCTGGCCATCGTGAACTCCACGATCGCCAACGCCAACGCGGGGGTGAACGTCTCCAGCCGGACCGCCTACGCCATGGGCCGGATCGGCGCGTTCCCGCGCTTCCTGGCCCAGATACACCCGAAGCACCACTGCCTGGCGCTCGCCATCGTGACCGGCTCCGTGATCACGGTCGCGGTGACCCTGGGCCTCGGGCTGGGCTACGACCCGGTCACTGCCTTCGTGATGGTGGCCACCGCCCTGGTCATCGTGCTGGCCGCGATCTACATCGTGATGAACGCGGCCTGCATCGGCTTCTTCACCCGGGGCGGCCGGAGGGTCAACCCGCTGCTGCACGTGGTCATCCCGGTGCTGGGCATCGTGACGTTCGTCCCGGCCTGGCTCACCGCCGCGGGGATCAAGGTGTTCTCGTTCGTGGCCCCGCTGTCCCCGCCCTACTCCTACATGGGCCCCGGGGTGGCCGGCTGGATGGTCGTGGGCGTGATCTACCTTGTCTACCTGTACCGGCATGACCCGCGCCGGGTGGTCGAGGTCGGCCTGGTTCACCTGGACCCGCTGGAGGAGTACGACACATGACCGACCCGCAGGTGATCACCCTGACGCGTTCGGCGGCAACATGGATACCCCGGAGATGCGCGCCGGCGTCACGTGCTACCTGGGCGTGAACGTCGACGGCGCGCTGCTGTCCCTCGGCGACGGGCACGCCCGCCAGGGCGAGGGCGAGACCTGCGGGGTCGCGGTGGAGTGCGCGATGAACACGGTGCTCGCGGTGGACCTGGTCAAGGGCCGCCCGTGCGCCTGGCCGCGGCTGGAGTCCGACGCGCACCTCATGAGCGCGGGCTCGGCGCGGCCGCTGGAGGACGCGTTCCGGATCGCGGCGCTGGACCTGGTGCAGTGGCTGGCCGCCGATTACGGGCTGGATCAGCTGGACGCCTACCAGCTCGCCATCCAGGCCATCGAGGCACCGCTGGCCAACGTGTGCGACCCCAACTACACCAGCGTGGTCAAGATGCCCAAGCAGTACCTGCCCGCGGCCGACCCGATGCGGGGCGCGCACGGCAGGCTCCGGGAGCTGGCCCGCGCGTACCGCGGATAGCCGCCGGGACGCGTTGACACCTAGCGACCCTAGGCATAGGGTCGCTAGGTATGAACAGGGAACGCCTCAGAGGACACCTGGACCTGCTCCTGCTGTCCGTCCTCACCGCCGGGCCGGCGCACGGCTACGCGGTCATCTCCGAGCTGCGCCGCCGCAGTGAGAACACGTTCGACCTGCCCGAAGGCACGGTCTACCCCGCGCTGCACCGGCTCGAGGACGCCGGGCTGCTCAGCAGCTCCTGGGCCAGGGCCGACGGCCGGCGGCGCCGGGTCTACGCCCTGACCGCCCCGGGGGCGGCCGCGCTGGCCGCGGAGCGGACCGAGTACCGCCACTTCACCCACGGGGTCCAGGCCGTGCTGGGGTGGTCGGCATGAGCGCCCCCGGCGGCGACCTGGTCGAGCAGTACCTGGACCAGCTCTACGTCGCGCTGCGCACCCGTCCTCGCGAGGCCCGCCGGGTGCTCGCCGAGGCCGAGGACCACCTGCGCGAATCGGTCACCGACGGGCTGGCCGCCGGGCTCAGCGAGCGGGAGGCGCAGGAGCACGCGGTGTCCAGCTTCGGGTCGGTGCGGGCCGTCGTCCGCGCCCACGACGCGCGGCTTCGCCGGCTGCCCACGCTCGCGGTGCTGCGCGACGTGTTCATGGCTACCTGGCGGCTGGGCGCGATCGGCCTGGTCGCGGTCGGGGTGAGCGGCCTGGTCGCGTGGGCGATGAACGTGGCGTTCGGCCGGGGGTTCGTCGGGGGCACCCCTGGCACGGTCCGGTACTCCGCGGCCGCCTGCCACCACTGGCTCAGCATCTGGACCCACGCGCACAGCTGCGCGCAGGCCGCGGTGCTGGAGACCAGCAGCGACGCGGTCTCACTCAGGCTGGCCGCGGGCGTCATCGGCCTGGCCGCGCTGGCCTGCTACCACCTGGCCCGGCGGCGGTCCCGCGACCTGCTGCCGGACAGCTTCACGCCCACGGTCGCCATGACGCTGTTCGGTGCGGCCGGGCTGGTCCTGGCCGGGATCTCGGTCGATGACACGGTCCTGGGCATGCGCTCGGGGCCGGGTACCGCGGGCGGGGCCGGCTTCTACGCCAGCGGCGCGATCGTGGCCCTGGTCCTGGCCTTCCGCTACGCACGGGACCTGCACCACAGCATCTTGCGGCAGGCCCGGGGCTGAGCTTCACTGCCCGCAACGAACCTCTCACCGGCGGGCGCCCCGCTCCCCGTGACCCGCCCCGCGCGTCCCGCGTCCTCCCGGCCGGAGCAGGCCGGGCAGACCGTTGGGGATACGGTGTTCGCTGGCCTGGCGCTGCGGCGCGCGGCCTTGAGCTGGCCTGGCGCTGCGGCGCGCGGCCTTGAGCTGGCCTGGCGCTGCGGCGCGCGGCCTTGAGCTGGCCGGGCGCTGCGGCGCCCGGCCTTAGCGCTCGCTGTCCAGGGCACCCATCTGGGCGGTGTCGTACCGGGTGCCGGCCACCTGCCCGGCCGGGACGGCGGCCTCGATCGCGGCCAGCTCCTGCGGGGCCAGCCGCAGGCCGGCCCCGGCCAGGGCCTCGGCCAGCCGGTCCCGCCGCTTGGTCCCGACCAGCGGGATGATGTCGTCGCCGCGGGACGCCGCCCAGGCGATGGCCAGCTGGGCGGTGCTCACCCCGCGCTGCCCCGCGATCTTCTCCAGCGCGTCCAGCAACTCGAGGTTGCGCTCCAGGTTGCCGCCCTGGAACCGGGGGAACCGGCCCCGGGGATCGCCCTCGGCGAGCCGGGCCGTGTCCCGGTTCAGCAAACCGCGGGACAGGATCCCGTACGCGGTCACGCCGATCCCCAGTTCCCGGACCGTAGGCAGGATGTCCGCCTCGATACCCCGGCTCATCAGCGAGTACTCGATCTGCAGCGCACGGACGGGGTAGACGGCACTGGCCCGGCGGATCGTCTCCGGCCCCACCTCCGACAGGCCGAGGTGCCGCACGTACCCGGCCTCTATCATCTCCGCGATCGCGCCGACCGTGTCCTCGATCGGGACGTGCGGGTCGAGCCGGGCGGGCTGGTACAGGTCCACGTAGTCGGTGCCGAGCCGGGTCAGCGAGTAGGCCAGGTAGTTCTTGACCCCGGCCGGGCTGGCGTCGTGCCCGATGAACCGGCCGGACGGGTCCCGCTGCCCGCCGAACTTCACCTGGACGAACACGCTGTCCCTGGGGACCTCCCGCAGGACGCGGGACAGCAGCATCTCGTTATGGCCCATCCCGTAGAAGTCGCCGGTGTCCAGCAGGGTGATCCCCGCGTCCAGCGCGGCCCGGATGGTGGCCAGGCTCTCCTGCTCGTCGGCCGGGCCGTAGATCCCCGACATCCCCATGAGCCCGAGCCCGAGCCGGGATACCTCCGGGCCGCCCCGGCCCAGCGTGGTCATCTGCACTGCCCCTGCTCCTCCTGGCTCGGCGTCCGCGAGGCCACGTTACGCAGTCGGTGCCGCGTACACCCGCTCCCCCTCGACGTAGGTGAGCGCGACCGTGGCCGCGGCGATCTCCTCCGGGGGCCCGGCGAACGGATCGCGGTCCAGGATCACCAGGTCGGCCAGGTACCCGGGCCCGATCGCGCCGGTCTCGTCGAGCTGGTTCACATATGCCGACCCGGCGGTGTAGGCGGCCATGGCCTCCGCCAGCGTGAGCGCCTGGCCGGGCAGCAGCGGTTCTCCTTCCGGCTCCCCGGCCCCGGCGGGGAGGGTCCGGTTCACCGCGACGTGGATCCCCTCCAGCGGGTTGGCGCTGCTCACCGGCCAGTCGCTGCCCGCCGCCAGCCGGGCACCAGCCCGCAGCAGGGCGCCGAACGGGTACTGCCGGGCGGCCCGCTCCGGCCCGAGGAACGGGATCGTCAGGTCGTCCATCTGCGGCTCGTGCGCGGCCCACAGCGCCTGCATGTTCGCGGTCACGCCGAATTGCGCGAAGCGCGGGATGTCGTCGGGGTGCAGCACCTGGAGGTGGGCGATGTGGTGCCGGCCCCGGCTGACGACGTTGGCCGCCCTGGCCGCCTCGAACCCGTCCAGCGCCTCGCGCACCGCCCGGTCCCCGATGGCGTGCACGTGCACCCCGAAGCCTGCCGCGTCCAGCCGGGTCACCTGCTCGGCCAGGTCCGCGGGATCCACGTAGGACAGCCCGCGGTTGCCGGTCTGGCAGCCGCAGGCGTCGAGGTAGGGGTCGATCATCCCGGCCGTGAAGTTCTCTGCGACCCCGTCCTGCATGATCTTGACCATGCCCGCACGGAACCGGCCCGCCTGGCCCGCCTGCCGCCGGTCGAGCAGGTCATCGAGCTGGTCGCCGCCCCGGGCCCGGTCCCACCACAAGGCGCCGGCCACCCGGGCGGTGAGCGTGCCGTCCTGGCCCGCGGCCAGGTAGGCCGGCAGCGGGTCGGGAAGGCCGAGGTACTCCCCCACGATCGCGTCCTGCCAGGCGGTGATGCCCAGCGAGTGCAGGTGCTGCTGGGCCAGCAGCAGCCCGCGGACCTGCTCGGTGAAGCTGGGGGCGGGCACCAGGCGGCCCACCAGCAGCGCCGCCCCCTCGTGCAGGGTGCCCTGCGGCTCACCGTCGCCGCGGCGCTCGATCCGCCCGTCCCCGGGGTCCGGCGTGGCCGCGGTCAGCCCGGCCAGCTCCAGCGCCCGGGAGTTGACCCAGGCGCCGTGCCCGTCCCGGTTGGTCAGGTAAGCCGGCCGGTCCGCGACCACGCTGTCCAGCAGCTCCCGGGACGGGGTGCCGCCGGGAAACCACTCCATCCGCCAGCCGCTGCCGTCGACCCACTCCCGGTCCGGCTGGGCCGCGGCGTAGGCCCTGATCCGGTCCAGGGCCCCGGCCAGGTCCTCCGCGCCGTCCATGTCGCAGCGCAGCATGGTGATCCCGGCGAAGGCCGGGTGCACGTGGGCGTCCTGGAAGCCGGGCAGCAGGGCCCGGCCGCCCAGGTGGACGGTCTCCGCCTGACCGCCCGCCAGGTCGCGGATCTCGTCGTCGGTGCCGACCGCGACGATCCGTGCCCCCTGCACCGCCACCGCGGTTGCGGGCGGCCCGTCCGCGATCCCGACGCCGGCCCCGCTGCTGGTGTCCTCAGTGCTGGCCGCCTCGCCGCCGGCCGTGGCCGGCACCATCCGGCGCCCGTCGGGAAGCACGGTGTAGATCCGCCCGCCGGTGAAGATCAGGTCTGCTGCCATGCGCGGAATCCTATGTCCCGGTATGGCCGGTTTCCCGAGGGGGGCCGGTGTCCGGGTATGGCTGTTTCCCGAGGGGGGCCGGGCAGGGTCGCGTTACTCAGGCCCCATGTCCAGATGCCGCGGATCGCGCTGGCCGTGGCCGCGTGACCCAGCAGCGGCAGCCGGCCGTCCCGGGAGTACAGAATTATGGCCCCTGCGCCAGCGGAGCCCGGGCTGTGCCGTGATCAGCCAGCCAAGGGCCGTGTCGCGGCCGCTGCCAACCCCCCGCCTCCATGCCTTGCCTTCCACGTCCTGCTTGCCGCCCCGTGCTTGCTACCCCCGTGATGGCTGCACCCCTGCTCACTGCACCCTGCTCACTGCACCCTGCTCACTGCACCCTGCTCACTGCACCCTGCTCACTGCACCCTGCTCACTGCACCCTGCTCACTACGCTTGCTCGTGCCATGCGGGCTCATGGAGCCCGCCTGAGTGGGCGGCCTGAAATCCTCAGGCCGCGCACTCACGGCAGACCGGCTGGCCGTTTCGGTCCTCGGCCAGCTGACTCCGGTGATGCACCAGGAAGCACCGCGAGCAGGTGAACTCGTCCGCCTGCCGCGGAATGACTCGGAACGACAGTTCCTCGTTGGACAGATCCGCTCCGGGCAGTTCCAGCGACTCCGCGACATCATCTGGGTCGATGTCGATCGTGCTGGAAGACTTGTCCATCCGGCGTGCCTGCAGCTCCTGCAGGCTGTCTTCAGTGAGCTCGTCGTCTGTCTTACGCGGGCTGTCGTAGTCAGTTGCCATCTGGGTACTCCACCCCCTCCTTCGTTATGCGCCTCGTCGCGCGTCTGTAACGCTCGGCAGGCCGTGATTTGTGCCCGATTCCGGCGGGGAATTCTGTCACGTCCGCCTGCCGCGCACACGGAGGGTACGGGCTATAGCGCGTCGTGTCCGTGTCTTCACCGACCTAGGACCCCGATCCGCGGTGACCGGGCCGGGCCCAAAGCTCCCAACACGTGCTTGCGACGGTAACTTCCCCCGATCCGCACACGCCAAGCACGGAAGAGTGCGTATCGTACGAAACTGATTCCCACCCCGCAGGATCAGCGGAGCCGCCGCATGCCCCTCGTCACGTCTCTGCGGCCCGATGATCTCCGGCGGGTCGGCCGTTACCGGCTGTCCGGCCGGATAGCGGACAGCCGGGATGACCCGAACTCGGCCGGGATCTTCCTGTCCCGCCTTCCGGACGGGACCCAGGTCGCGGTGACCCTGCTCGGCCGGACGGCGGCCCCCGACTCGGCGTCCCGGGACCGTTTCACCGCCGAGGCCACGGCGGCCCGGCGAGTTGCGCCGTTCTGTGCCGCCCGGATCCTGGACGCCGGGTTCGACAGCGATCAGCCCTTCCTGGTCAGTGAGTTCATCGAAGGCCCGTCCCTGGCCGAGACCGTCGCGGCCGAAGGGCCGCTGGAGGGCCCGGTGCTGGCTGCGCTGGCCATCGGCACGGCCACCGGGCTCACCTCGATCCACCAGGCCGGCCTGGTCCACGGGGATTTCGGGCCTGATCATGTGGTGCTCGGCGCGGAAGGCCCGCGGGTCGTCCACTTCGCCACCACGCCGCCGTACGGTCCCGCGACCCCCTCGGCGGACCTGCTCGCCTGGGCCCAGACCATCCTGTTCGCTGCGGGACGCCCCGAGGTCGCCAGCCTGCCCGAGCCGCTGCGCAGCACGGTATCCGCCTGCCTGTCACCGGATCCGGCCAGCCGGCCCCGGCCCGGAGCCTGGTCACCGCGCTGCTCGGCCGGGGCGATCCGGCGGCCGGGCTCCTCGCCGAGGGTACCCGGCGGGCCAGGGCCGCGGGACGCGGCCTGGTCGCCGCGGACTCCGCCGGCCCGGCCGAGATGCTGCCCGTATCCCCGTCCCGCCGCGTTGCCTGGGCCGCGGGCTGCGTGGCCTGCGTCGCGATCATCGTGGTGGCCGCCATACTGATCGCCACGCATCACAAGGGCCTGCCGACCACGGCCCGCCCGGTCGCGTCGGATCGCACCACCGCATCGGCGCACACGTCGTCCGCGGCGCCCCGGGCGACCCCGAAGATCCCCGCCGCCCTGGCGGGCACCTGGACCGGCACCGTCCGGCAGACCGACCCGGCGCTCGCGGTGACCGTCCGGATCAGCCTGGCCCAGGGCCGCCCGGCCGGGACCATCTCCTACCCGCAGCTCGGCTGCTCGGGCCGCCTCAAGCTGGTCTCGGTGCTGGCCGGCACGTTCACCCTGGATCAGGGCATCACGAAGGGCCAGCAGAGCTGCGACAGCGGGGTGGTGGTGCTCAGCCCGCAGAGCACCACGTTGCTGGCGTTCAAGTTCCGCCGCAGCGATGCACCGAGCCCGGCCGGGGTACTCACCAAGACCGGCCCCTGAGCCGGCCCGCCCGTCAGTCTGCGGCGCCGGCCTCCTCGGCGTCCCGCTCCGGATCGAGGGTGCGCAGCAGGTCGTGCAGCTCCCGGAACAGGCCTGGCCCGGCCGCGATGGTCATGTCCGGGCTGGGCGGCCGGCCGTCCAGCCCGCCTATCCGGGCGCCCGCCTCGGCCGCGATCAGGCCTCCCGCGGCCCAGTCCCAGTAGTTGACGCCCCGCTCGTAGTAGGCGTCGACCCGGCCGGTGGCGACCGAGCAGAGATCCACCGCACAGGAGCCGGCCCGGCGGATGTCGCGGACCTGCGGCAGCACGACCGCCACAACCTCTCCCTGCACCACCCGCCGGGCCCGCGCATACCCGAAGCCGGTGGAAACCAGCGCCTGGCGGAGCGGAACCCCGTCGTTGCACCGCAAGGGGACGGCCGGACCCTCGCCGGAATGCAGCCAGCTGCCCTGGCCGGCCACCGCGGTGAATACCTCACGGTGCCTCGGGACCGCCACTACCCCGGCGACGACCGCGCCGTCCACCTCAGCGGCGATGCTCACCGCCCAGTCCGGCAGCCCGTACAGGTAGTTGACGGTTCCGTCCAGCGGATCGACGATCCAGCGGACCCGGCCGTGGCCGGATTCGCCCCCCTCCTCGCCGAGGATGGCGTCGCCAGGGCGTTCCGCCCGGATCCGCTCCGCGATCATCACCTCGGCCGCGCGGTCCATCTCGGTGACCACGTCGGTGGGGCTGGACTTGGTGCTGGCCACCTCCGGGCGGCCCTGAGGGCCGGCCGGGCGGCGGGCGGCCAGCATCCCGGCCGCCGCATGGGCGGCCGACCGGGCCAGCGTGAGCAAGGCCTCCGGGTCCGGCAGGCCGGCCTCGGCGCCGTTCATGACGGCCCCCTCATGACGCCCCCCTCATGAGGCCCCTCATGAGGCCCCCTCATGAGGCCGCCGCCGCGGGGCCGGGCCGGCCGCCCGGGGCAGCCGGGCGGCAGCAGTCGGCCGAGCCACAGCCCGGGGAGCCCAGCGCGGCCGGGGCAAGCTGGCTGCCGCGCCGTTCGCTGACCAGGGCGGTGATCATCGACACGAAGCGCGGGTCGGTACCGGGGGTGGCCGCCCGGGCCAGGGGCAGCCCGAGCCGCCGGGCGACCCCGGCCGCCTCGACGTCCAGGTCGTGCACGACCTCCATGTGGTCGGAGATGAAGCCGACCGGGACCAGGACCGCGCCCGGCGCCCCGTCCCGGGCCAGTTCCTCCAGGTAGTCACGCACGTCAGGGCCGAGCCAGGGCTGCGAGGGCGCCCCGCTGCGGCTCTGGTAGACCAGCCGCCAGGGATGCCCGCCCGGGGCCTTTCCTGCTGAGGCCTTTCCTGCTGAGGCCTCTCCTGCCGGGGCCTCTCCTGTCGGGGCCACTCCTGCCGGGGCCTCTGCGGCCGGGGTCTTCCGAGCCGGGTCCGCCACCCCGTTGACGCGCTCCGCGATGAGCCTGGCCGCCTCGGCCAGCTGCGCCGGGTAACGGCCACCGGGCGGGGGCCCGCTGGCCGCGGCCATGGCTTCCGGGACGCTGTGCGCGGTGAACACGAGGGGGACGCCCTGGCGGGCCCCGGGCGGCAGCGACCCGATGGCCCGCCGCGTCGCGTCCGCGAACGGCTCGATGAAACCGGGATGGCTGAAGAAGTGCCGGATCTTGTCGATCTGGGGAGCGTCCGGGCCAGCCCCGGCCCGAGCCCGCTCGATGTCGTCCAGGTACTGCCGGCAGCTGGAATAGGACCCGTAGGCCGAGGTGACGAAGGCCAGCGCCCGGCGGACCCCGGCGGCCGCCATCTCGGCGACGGTCCCCGTCAGGTAGGGGTCCCAGTTCCGGTTCCCCCAGTAAATCGGCAGGTCCACCCCGGCAGCGGCGAAATCCTTGCCGATCGCGGTGATCAGATCCCGGCACTGCTGGTTGATGGGGCTGACCCCGCCCACCGCGTCGTAGTGCTCGGCCACCGCTTCCAGCCGCTCGGGGGGGATGCCGCGGCCCCGGGTCACGTTCTGCAGGAACGGCATCACATCGGCCGGGCCCTCAGGGCCGCCGAAGGACACCAGCAGGAACGCGTCGTAATCCGCCATGTCTCTATCCAACCAGTCCCCGCCTCCAGCCAGTCCCCATGAATGGCAGGGTGACGCTGGGCGGCGGCACGGACAGCGCCGTCGGCCGCGGACGGCCCCGCTCACCCGCCCTGAGAGGCGGTCCCCAGCCCTGGGCGGCGCTCACCAGCCCTGAGCGGCGGTCCCAGCCCTGGGCCCTGGGGGGCGGTCCCCAGCCCCGAGTGGCCCCGGGCGCCCGGGTCAGCCGTAGTCGCGGGCGTACTCCTGGGCCAGCGCCAGCACCTCGTTGACGTACCAGGTGGCGTGGTTGTAGGCGAACACCGCTCCGCGCAGCCCGCCGGCTGATCCCGCCCCCGCCGCGCACAGCAGCCGGGCAGCCGCGGGAACCGCGTCCAGTGCGTTCATGATGTCCGGCGGCCCGCTCTGACCGAACGCCGTGATCCCCCATTCCCGCCAGGTCGAGGGCAGGAACTGCATAGGGCCGAGCGCCCCGGCGCTGGACGGCCCCATATTCCTGCCGTCACCGCTCTCGATCTGCCCGATAGCGGCCAGCACCGTCCAGGACAGGCCGGGGCAGTAGCGGGCGGCCGACGCCCGGAACAGCTGCAGGTAGTTGGCGGGATGCGCGCCGCCCGCCGACGGGTCCACCGGGAGCCGCTGCTGCGCGGGCCGCAGGCTGGCCAGGCCGGCGGACTGGCCCGTGATGGCGCGGACCGCCTTCATCAGCCGGGCCATGCTGACCCGCGGCGCGCTGACCAGGGCCAGTACCCGCGGCACCAGGCCGAGCTGTGCTGAGGCCCGGTTGCTGACCAGGGCGTCGATATCGGAGATGCCCAGGGGCGCCGATCCGCCGAAGGCCAGCTGCTCCTGCCGGGCCCCGCTGATCATGTACTTCGTGCCCAGGTGCAGTTTGCGCCGGCCGGCGAGCGTGTCCGAGGTCACGAAGCGGCCCCGGCCGAGCGCCGCCCACAGGCGCTGATCCGTCGCGGTGGCGAGCGGGGTCCAGGACCGGAACTGGCCCGGGTTCACGCCGAGGACGTTGACCCGGTGCCCGTTGAGCTTGATCGCGGCGCCGTCCGCGGTGATCACCTGGCGGACCCCGGCCGTGGCGGACAGCTTCGCCAGCTGCCGGGCGGACAGGCCCGACGGCTCGATCACAAGCAGGTCCGGCGAAATGATCTTGTGGAAGCTGCTGGTCGCACTGGCCGGGGCGGACGAGGTGGGGGACGCCGTGACGGCCGGGTCGGCCCCCGGGGGCGCGGGACGCATAGCCGTGGAGCCCGCCAGCAGGAGAACGACCGCCCCGCTGGACGCCAGAGCCCGCCTCGCGGGCCTTCTGGCAGTTGACGGCGCTGTGCACCGTGGCAGGCGTCTCATTACGTCCACAACCCTATAAGCCGCTCCCGGGCCAGCTGAAGACCGGCCACCCCCGGAGCCGGAAAAAGGTACGCGACTGCGGCTTTGCGGTAAGAGATAACTTATGGGGCTTCTGGTCTGGCTCCCAGGTCCCTGCTGCCCCTGGCTCCCCGCCGTTACCGGGGACTGCTGCACGCCCGGGCCGGGCGTCGCTCGGATAAGGTCCGGGCATGGTCCTCGCCGCACCCCGCTGGCAGAACTGGGCGGGCAATCAGGCCGCCACGCCGGCGCGGGTGAGCACGCCGCGTTCCGCCGGGGAGGTCGCCGAGGCGATCACGCTGGCCGCACTGGACGGGCTGAGCGTGCGGATGACGGGATCCGGTCACTCCTTTACCCCCGTCGCGGTGACCACCGGGGTGATGCTGCGCCCGGGCGGGCTGCGCGCCGTCCGGACCGTGGACCCGGCGGCCGGGGAGATCACGGTCGAGGCTGGCTGCCGGCTCCGGGACCTCAACGAGCACCTTTACGCCCACGGACTGGCCCTGGCGAACATGGGGGACATCCAGGAGCAGACGGTCGCCGGGGCGATCCAGACCGGCACCCACGGCACCGGCCGGGATCTGGGCGGGATCGCCGCCCAGGTGACCGCGCTGGAGATGGTGCTCGCCGACGGCAGCATCGTGTCGTGCTCCGCGGACCACGAGGCTGACCTGTTCCAGGCGGCCCGGATCGGCCTGGGCGCGCTCGGGGTGCTGACCGCGGTGACCTTGCGGGTGGTCCCGGCCTTCCTGCTCACCGCGCGCGAGGAACCGATGACCTGGGCCGAGGTCATCGCCCGGCTGGACGAACTCACCAGCGACAACGAGCATTTCGAGTTCTACTGGTTCCCGCACACGGACGGCTGCCTCACCAAGCGGAACAACCGCACTGACGGCCCGGCCCGGCCACTGTCCCGGTGGCGCCATCAGCTTGACGACGAGTTCCTCTCCAACACGCTCTTCGGCGCCACCTGCCGTCTCGGCCAGCGCTATCCCGCCGTCATCCCGGCCATCAACGGGATCGCCGGGAAGGCGCTCAGCGCGCGCACCTACACGGACGCCGCCTACCGGGTCTTTACCAGCCCCCGGCGGGTGCGGTTCAAGGAGCAGGAATACGCGATCCCCCGCGAGCACCTGGCCGAGGCGCTCACCGCGATCCGCGGCCTGTTCGCCCGGCACGACTGGCGGATCAGCTTCCCGATCGAGGTCCGGGTCGCGCCGGGCGATGATGTCTGGCTGTCCACCGCTTACGGCCGGAGCACCGCCTATATCGCCATCCACGTCTTCCACACCACACCGCACGAGGAGTACTTCCGCGAGGTGGAGGCGGTGATGACGGGCCTGGGCGGGCGCCCGCACTGGGGCAAGATGCATACCCGCGGCGCGGGATACCTGCGCGGCAGCTATCCCCGGTTCGCAGATTTCGTCACACTGCGGGACGAACTCGACCCGGCCCGCCGGTTCGGCAATCCCTACCTGGAACAGGTCCTGGGCTCCTAGACCTCCCTGATCTGGGGATACACCGGAAACAGGGCCGGGAGACACTTCTTGCCGCAGGGAATGCAGCGAACCGGTCCGGAGCAGGCTACCCTCCGAACATGAGTCGGGAAGCCTGGCCCGGCACTGCTCCGAGGGGATCTGTGCCAGAAGGAAACGCTGGAAAGCCACCTAACAGCCGTAACGGCACCCCGGCCAGCCTGCGGGGCGGCGGCGCGAAGTCCGGACGGCCCTCGCTGGGCGGGGGCGCGCCCGCGCAGGACCGTGAGCTGCGCGCCCAGGGCCGCCAGACGGTGCAGAAGCTGCTCGACGCGGGCCTGGCCGAGTTCGACGAGCGGGGTTTCCAGGCCGTCCGGGTCGATGACGTGGTGCGCCGCGCGAAGATTTCGCATGGCACCTTCTACCTGTACTTCGCCAACAAAGAAGACCTGTTCAAGGCGCTCCTGTCGGACGCGCTCGTGGACATGGCCGCGCTCACGGACGAATTCCCGGTGGTCACCCGCAACGAGGCCGGGCAGGCCGCGCTGCGCCGCTGGGTCAGCGCCTTCTGCGACACATACGCCGCGCACGCATCGGTGATCCGGATCCTCAGCCAGGCCGAGATTGTCGGCGAGGAGGTCTGGGGCGACGGGCTGCAGCTCATGTTCAAGCTGTCCGAGGCCATCACCCAGGGCATGACGGCCGCCGCGGGCTCGGCGGGCCACGAGGCCCCGGCCGGGCACGCGGAGCTCACGGCGCTGGCCCTGCTGATGATGCTGGAACGGATCAACTACCTGCTCACGGTCGAAGTGCGCCTGCCCAGGGACGAGATGGTGGACCGGCTGACCGCCATCATCTTCGCGGCCTTCCACTACTCCTGATCCCGCCGCAATGACGGCGACGCAGGCGCTGGCGCTGCTGCTGCTCATCGTGGGCTCCTGCGCGATCGCCGCCATGGCCCGCAGGCGCGGCGTGGCCGCGCCGATCCTGCTGGTGCTCACCGGCCTTGCCGCGTCCTACATCCCCGGGGTGCCGGAGTTCCGGCTCAATCCCGACCTGGTGCTGTTCGCCGTGCTGCCCCCGCTCGTCTACACCACCGCCCTGGAGAGCTCGTACCTGAACCTGCGCGACAACGTCCGGACCCTGGCCCTGCTGTCCGTCGGCCTGGTGCTGTTCACGGCCCTGGCGGTGGGCGGTGCCGCGCGGCTTGAGGTGCCCGGGCTGCCGCTGGCCGCCGCGATCACCCTGGGCGCGATCCTCGGTCCGACGGACGCGGTCACCACGGCCAGCATCGGCCGGCGGCTGCACCTGCCGAGGCGGCTGCTGACCGTCCTCACCGGGGAGAGCATGCTCAACGACGGCACCGCGCTCACCCTGTACGCGGTCGCGGTCAGCGCGGCCTCGGTCACGGTGGCCACCCCGTCCCCGCTGAGCGCGGTGGGCAGCCTGGTCACGATCAGCATCGGCGGGATAGTCGTGGGCCTGGTGCTCGGAGTCCTCGATTCACCGGCTCCGGATGCGGCTGCGCGACCCGCTGGTGGAGAGCGCGCTGTCGCTCCTCACCCCGTTCGCCGCCTACCTGGCCGCCGATTCGCTGCACGTGTCCGGGGTGCTCGCCGTCGTGGTCACCGGCCTGTACCTGGGCCACCACGCGGGCCAGGCCCACTTCGCCACCCGGCTGCAGGACATGGCCCTGTGGCGGGTCGCCACGTTCGTGCTCGAGTCGGTGGCGTTCGCGCTGATCGGCCTGCAGTTGCGCCCGATGCATCCAGGACTCTGGGCAGCCGGAACCCGGGCCGGCTGGCCGCTGAGGCCGCCATCGTGCTCGGCGTGGTCATCGCGGCCCGGATCGTCTGGGTGTTCCCCTCCATCTACCTGCCCAGATGGCTGGTACCGCGGATCCGGGTGCAGGATCCGGCCCCCCGCTGGCAGGCCACGTTCGTGCTGTCCTGGGCCGGCCTGCGCGGCGTCATCTCGCTCGCGGCGGCGGCCGCGCTGTCCACCGACGTGCCCCAGCGCAACCTGCTGGTCTTCCTGACGTTCACCACCGTGCTCGGCACCCTGCTGGTCCAGGGCCTCACGCTGCCGGTGCTGATCCGCTGGCTCGGGGTGCGGGCCGACCCGGAGGAGGAGCGGGCCGACGTGGTGGCCCAGGCCCCCGCGCAGGAGGCCGCGTCCGAGGCGGGGCTGCGGCGTCTGGACGAGCTGGCCGCTGAGGACCCGGCCGGGGCACCGCCGGCGGTGGTGGAACGGCTCCGGCGACTGGCCGAGTACCGGCAGGCGGGAGCCTGGGAGCGGCTGCCGGAAGGCCAGCCCGGCGGGGAAGAAACCGGGGAGACGGAGGACGGCCCGGCCCCCTCGGCCGCCTTCCGGCGGCTGCGCCGCGAGATGACCACCGCCGAGCGGGCCGAGTTCATCCGGCTGCGCGACGAGCGCCAGATCGACGACGAGGTGCTCGACGAGGTCCTGCATCACCTGGACCTGGAAGAAGCCATGCTGTCCCGGGACGAATGGGATGCGGCTGGCGGCGATCCCGGGCCCGGGACCGCCGTCACTGGCTGACGCCGGGCCCGGCATCGCGCGCCAGCGGGCAGAATCGAAGGGTGCGATTCCTTTCGGAGAACATCCCGGCCCATGACCTGACCTACAGCGACGTGTTCCTGGTCCCCGGCCGGTCAGCGGTGGAGTCACGGCTCGACGTGAGCCTTGCGACCCGCGACGGCAGCGGCACCACGATCCCGATCGTGGTGGCCAACATGACCGCGGTGTCCGGGCGCCGGATGGCCGAGACCGCGGCCCGGCGCGGCGGCCTGGCCATCCTGCCCCAGGACATCCCGGCGGACGTGGTCGCCGACGTGGTGGCCTGGGTGAAAAGCCGCGACCTGGTGCACGACACGCCGATCACGCTCGCCCCCGGGGACACCACCGGCCAGGCGCTGGGCCTGCTGCCCAAGCGGGCCCACGGCGGCGTGATCGTGGTCGAGGACGGGCGCCCCGTGGGCGTCGTGACCGAGTCGGACTGCACCGGCGTGGACCGGTTCACCCAGCTGCGCCACGTGATGTCCACCGAGCTGCTCACCCTGCCGGCGGGCACCGACCCGCAGCGCGCGTTCGGCCTGCTGCACGACGGGCGGCACCGGCTGGCGCCGGTGGTGGACGCGGAGGGCCGCTGCGTCGGCATCCTGACCCGGACCGGCGCGCTCCGCGCGACCCTGTACGACCCGGCCACCGACGCGAGCGGGCGCCTGCGCATCGGGGCCGCCCTGGGCATCAACGGCGACGTGGCGGCCAAGGCCAAGCTGCTGCTCGACGCGGGGGTGGACCTGCTGGTGGTGGACACCGCGCACGGCCACCAGGAGAAGATGATCAGCGCGCTGCGCGCGGTCCGCGGGGTCAGCCCGGACGTGCCAGTCGCGGCGGGGAACGTGGTCACCGCGGCAGGCGTCGCCGACCTGGTCGCGGCCGGCGCGGACATCGTGAAGGTCGGCGTAGGGCCGGGCGCGATGTGCACCACCCGGATGATGACGGGGGTCGGCCGGCCCCAGTTCAGCGCGGTCCTGGAATGCGCGGCGCGGGCCCGGGAACTGGGCGCGCACGTCTGGGCCGACGGCGGCATCCGCCACCCGCGGGACGTGGCCCTCGCGCTGGCCGCCGGGGCGTCCAACGTGATGATCGGGTCCTGGTTCGCGGGCACCTTCGAGTCGCCGGGCGACGTGTTCCGCGACCCGGACGCCCGCCTGTACAAGGAAAGCTTCGGCATGGCCTCGGCCCGGGCGGTGCGGCTGCGCAGCGCGGGAGACTCCTCCTTCGACCAGGCCCGCAAGGAGCTGTTCGAGGAAGGCATCTCCACCGCCCGGATGTACCTGGACCCGCTGCGTCCCGGCGTCGAAGACCTGATCGACGCGATCACGGCCGGGCTGCGCAGCGCGTGCACCTACGCGGGCGCCTCCGGCCTGGACGAGCTGCACGAGCGCGCCACGGTCGGGGTGCAGAGCGCGGCCGGCTACAGCGAGGGGATGCCGCTCCCCACGAGCTGGTAAGCGCCTGCACCTGAAGTTCACCTACACGCCGTTCGCGGCGGTCACCTTCGCGCCCGTCTCCCTCGTCCCGTGGCGGGTGCTGCCCGACATCAGCGTGGCGGTCAACGTCGCGGCGCTGCTGGCCGCGCTGTGGTTCACGTTCGGCGGGCTCGGCTACCGCCGCGGCCTGACCCGGCTCGGCGCGACGCTGCTGACCGCGGCCGCCGTGTTCTGGACCGAGCCGGTGCTCCGCACCATCTACCTCGGCCAGGCGAACCTGGTCTTGATGGCACTGATCATCTGGGACCTCTGCCAGCCTGGCAGGCGCCCGTCCGGGACCAGCCGATGGTGGAAGGGAGCGGGCGTCGGGATCGCCGCCGGGATCAAGCTGGTACCGCTCATCTTCATCCCGTACCTGCTGCTGACCAGGAAGTTCCGGGCGGCCGCGGTAGCCTGCGCGGCGTTCGCGGCCACCGTGGCGGCCGGGTTCGCGGTCGCGCCGGCTGATCGGACCGGTGGTGGCTGGGCGGCCTGTTTTTCAACGGCGGCCGACCGGCTTCGTCGGCTGGGAGGGCAACCAGTCACTGCGGGCGCTGCTCACCCGGCTGGCGGGCAGCGTAGCGGGCGCTGCCGTCGGCGTGGCGGTGGCGCTGGTCACCGCGCTGGGCGGGCTGGCCCGCGCGGCCCTCCTGGAGCGGGCCGGCCATCCGCTCCCCGGGTTGCTGGCCTGCGCGCTGACCGGGCTGCTGATCTCCCCGGTCAGCTGGGACCACCACTGGGTGTGGATTGTCCCGGGCGTGGCCGTCGCGGCCGCCTACGCGGTCCGCGCCATGCGGCGCCGGGCGGAACCTGGCCGGCTGCACTGGCGCGCGGCGGTTCGCTGGCCCGCCGCGGGATACTGGGCCCTGGCCGGGGCCCAGCTGGCCCTGTACGGCGCGTGGCCGGGCCGCCTGCGGGGGGGGGACCCGAATGGCCTGGGCCAATCCTCCCTGGGCCTGCTGTGGCAGCCCCCGAACACCGACCCGGAGATCTACGACCGCTACGGCGACCGGCCCTTTCCCGAGTTCACTGGCACGGCATCGAGCTGCTCACCGGCAACGCGTTCCTGCTCGGCGGCCTCGCCCTGCTCGCCCTCCTGATCGCGCCCGCGACCCGCACCCGCATCACCACCTCCCCGCCCCCCGTCCACCCCCCCTCCCGCCCCGCTACCCCCGCTGCCCCTGCCACCCCCCTACAGGCCCCGAGCTCCCCGCCACCACTACAGGCCCCAAGTCCCCCGCCACCCCTACAGGCCCCAAATCCCCCGCCACCCCTACAGGCCCCAAATCCCCCGCCACCCCTACAGGCCCAAATCCCCCGCCACCCCTACAGCCCCTAGGTCCCCCGCTAACCCCACCCGCCCCCCATCACCCGCAACAGTTCGTGATCAGACGATTGGTGTTGCCAGGACGACACCAAGCGTTTGATCACGAACGGGCTCTGGGATTGGGGGGGCTGGTGGAGTTCGAGGGACTCGGATTCACCGGGCCGGGACCCGGGGGCGGGCTGGGGCCCCGGCGGGGGGTCAGCCCTCGAGGGTGAGGAGGACCTTGCCGCGCGGGGTGCCGGGATCCGGGTCGCGCAGCGTCTCCAGGGCCGCGGCCCACTCCCCCAGCGGGAAGCGGTGCGTGACCAGGAAACCCAGGTCGAGCCGGCCAGCGTTCAGCAGCGTCACCACGTCCCCCCAGGCGTCCGAGGTGTAGCCGAAGCTGGCGCGGATCGTGAGGTCGTTGTTGACCAGGTCGTCCACGGGGACGGCCGCGGTGGCACCGTGCGGGGGCAGGCCGAGCAGCAGCACGGTGCCGCCCCGCCGGGCCGCCGCCAGCGCCGTCAGCACCGCGCTGGTGGTCCCGGCCGCCTCCACCACGAGGTCGTAACCGCCCCCGGCCGCACTGGCATCGGCCTCGAATCGGGCCGCGCCGGCGGAGGCGGCCAGCTCTGCCTGCGCGGGGCGGCGGCCCAGCATCACGATCCCAGCCGGGGACCACAGGCTGAGCAGCGCCACCGCGAGCAGGGCCACGGTACCGTCCCCGACCACCAGGGCCCGGACACCCGGCTTGACCGCGATGCTGGCCAGCCCCCGGTAGACGACTGAGGCCGGCTCGACCAGCGCCCCGTCGGCCATGCTCACCGGGGCGGCCAGGGGATGTACCAGGGTCTCGCCGACCACGGCGTACCCGCCCGCAGCCCCGTCCCGGGTGAACCCCATCTCGTCGTAGGTGGCGCACAGGTTGGTCTGCCCGGCCCGGCAGGCCGCGCAGTGGCCGCAGGGCACGATGCCCTCGGCGACCACGCGGGTACCCGGGGCCAGCGAGCCGTTTCCGCCCTCGAGCACCGTCCCGCTCCATTCGTGGCCGAGCACCAGGGGGTAGCGGACGTACGCGGGGTCGATCCGGCCGGCCAGGATGTCCAGGTCGGTGCCGCACAGTCCGACGGCGGCGGGCTGGATCAGCACCTCGCCCGGGCCGGGGCCGGCCGGGCCTGCGGTTCCAGCGACACGACCCCCGGCTTGGACACGACGAGCGCGCTGGCGGGCATCAGGATCGTTCCCCGGGTGCGGTGTAGGGCGCCCCGCCGAGCAGGGCGGACACCTTGTCGGCATAGCTGCGCACGGCCCGGCCGAGCTCGTCCACGCGCCACGCGGGCAGGTCGCCCTTGATGCCGGTCACGCTGACCGCGCCCACGCAGCTGCCGTCGTGACCGAAGAACGCCGCACCCGCGCAGAACACGCCCTCGGCGTCCTCCTCGTCGTCGACCGCGAAGCCGAGGCGCCGGGCCCCGGCCAGGTTGTCCAGCAGCGTGCCGATGTCCGTGATCGTGTGCGCGGTGCGCGGGGCCATCCCGGTCTCCGCGCAGACCCGCCGGACCTCCGAGTCGGTCATCGTGCACAGGATGGCCTTGCCGGCCGCCGAGGCGTAGGGCACCTCGCGCTGGCCCAGCGGCGTATGGAACCGGACGCTGCCCGGGCCGTCCACCCGGGCGATGAAGACGGGGTAGCCGGCCTCGGCCACCGCGATCCGGGCGGTCATCTTGGTGGTCTCGGACAGCTCATCCAGCAGCGGGCGGCACAGGTCACCGAGCGGGAGCTGGCGGCCCACGATGTCGCCGAGCCGGATCAGCGCGGTGCCCAGCGTGTACCGCGGGCCGGGGCGGGTCTCGCGCAGGAAGCCGGCCGCCTCGAGGGTCCGGGCCAGCGCCAGCGTGCTGCTCTTGGAGATGCCCAGGGCGGCGGCCAGCTCGCTGAGGGTCTGGCCGTCGGCCGGGCCGTCCGCCACGACCCCGACCAGCCGCAGGGCGCGGGCCACGCTCTTGACCGTGTAGCGGCCGGCCCAGGACTGTCCTGCTCCGTTGCCACCTGCTCACTTCCTCACGCCATTGTTCGGTCGTGCGAAACGTTCGGTATCACCGAACGCCATCTGTTACCTTAGCGAGTCGCAAAACGCCTTGACATGGGCATATGTGAATGATTCCATGACCGGGTGATTCTACATCACAAAACTTTGTTCGGTATAGCCGAACATTCGCCGCGCAGCGTGGCCCGCGCGGACGCCGCGCGAGAGCGCCTGGAGGGCTGGCTGGCCGCCCGCGAGGATGTCGCCGGGGTGGTGCTCACCAGCCCGGGCAGCGTGGCCTGGGCCACGGGGGCGGTCGCCCCGCCGGTGGACCGGACCGCCCAGTCCGACCTCGTCTGGGTGGTGGCCACCCACACCGGGGCGGCGCTGGTGACCACCGAGGTGGAAGCCGGCCGGGTAAGCGAGGAGTACCAGCATCGGCGGCACGGGTTCACGGACCTGGTCGCGGTTCCGTGGTACGACCCGGACGCGTTCGTCCGCGCCGCCCAGGACATCGTCGGCGCGGACGCGGCCCGGCTGGCCGCCGACGGGCACCCCGCGTTCGGGCTGGACGCCACCGGGGAGCTGATCGCCCTGAGACTGGCCCTGTCCCCGGCGGAGCAGGAGGACCTGCGGCAGCTCGGGGCGGACGCTGCGGACGCGCTGCAGGAGTCGCTGACGGCCTGGCGGCCCGGTGAGCGGGACCTCGACATCCAGGGCCGTGTGGCCGAACTCCTGGAAGCACGGGGCGCGGACACTCCGGTGCTGATCGTCGGCGGTGACGACCGGGTCCGGCGATTCCGGCACCCCATGGCGGTCGGCGCGCCGGTACGCCAGCTCGCTATGGCGGTCGTGGTCGCACGGCGGGGCGGGCTGCACGCCGCCGCCACCCGGTTCGCGTCCGCCGGGCCGCCCCCGCCGGAGTTCACCGCGCTGCGGGCGCGGGTGCTGCGGATCGAGCGTGACACGCTGGCCGCCTGCGTGCCGCCGAATCGCTTCGGTGACGTGCTCACGGTCCTGGACCGGGCCTACGCCCGCGAGGGCGCGGCGGGCGGCTGGGCGGGTCACTACCAGGGCGGCCCCATCGGGTACGCGCAGCGGGAGTTCGAGATCGCCCCGTCACAGCGGGACTCACGCTGGTACTCCACCCCGGTCGCGGCCGGCCAGGCGGTGGCCTGGAACCCCAGCCTGCCGGGCGGGGCCAAGGCCGAGGACACCTACCTGGTATCCGCAGCCGGCCTGGAGCGGCTCACCGCCGCACCGCCGGGCACGGGCCGGGCGCTCACGGACCCAGCACCCGTCGGCCCGGAAAGCACGGGCCCAGCAGGCACAGGCCCAGCAGGCACAGGCCCAGCAGGCACAGGACCAGCAGGCACAGGACCAGCAGGCACAGGCCCGCGGGCGACGGGGCCGGCCTGGCCGGCCGAGGACGACGAGTTGGTGCCGCCGCGTCCGGCGGTCCTGGAGGTGGCGTGATGGCCCTGGGGAGCCAGGAGACCCTCGGTCAGGAGACCACAGCCCGGCTGACCGGGATCCAGGCGCTGGCCCGGCGCGGGGTCGCGGTGGAGCCCGCCGCGCAGCGCAGCACGGCCCGGTTCCCGGACGGCGCCGACTTCCGGATCGAGATCCCCAGTGTCGAGGGCCCGGCCGTGCTGCGGGCCGTACTGGACCAGGCCGCGGCCGAAGGCGTGACCATCAACCGGGTGTCGCAGGGCAGCGGCGCGATGCTGCTGGCCGAGCACGAACTGGCCGAGATGGCCGCCCTCGGCGCCGACCACGGCCTGGAGATCTCGCTGTTCGTGGGGCCGCGCGAGGAATGGGACATCGGCAGCCTGGCCCAGTCCGACGAGGGGCCGTCCCGGGGCGGCCTGATCCGCGGGTCACGGCAGCTGCGCTACGCGGTCGACGACGTCCTGCGCGGCGTGGACTGCGGCATCCGCGGCTTCCTGGTCGCCGACACCGGCCTGCTGGAGCTGCTGGCCGGGATCCAGAAGGACGGCGAGATCCCGGACTCGGTGGTGTGGAAGGTCTCGGCCATGCTCGCCCCCGGCAACCCGGTCAGCGTGGCCCAGCTGGAACGGCTCGGGGCGGACACGGTCAACGTGCCCGCGGACATGACTTTGGGCCTGCTCGCGGAGCTGCGCGCGGCCACCACGCTGCCCATCGACCTGTACGTCGAGGCGCCCAGCTCGATGGGTGGAGTGGTCCGCGGGCACGAGGCGGCGGATCTGGTGGCGGTGGCTTCCCCGATGTACGTGAAGTTCGGCCTGCGCAACTCCCGGCCGCTGTATCCCAGCGGGCTGCACCTGGTCACGGAGGCGGCGGCCATCGCCCGGGAGAAGGTGCACCGGGCCCGGGTGGCGCTGGAGTGGATGGACCGGGCCGGCCTGGGGCTGACCCAGTCGGGGCCCGGGGCCCTGGGCCTGGGCGTCCCGGAGCCCGCGCCGTGACCCCGCACAGCCCCGGCGGGCCTGGTGCCACCGCGCCATTCCCCGGGCGCCTGCGCAGTGACGCGTGGCTGCGCGGCGACGACGAGGTCGCGCTGGCCAACCGGGTCGCGCTCGCCTCCGCGGGGCTCGAGGTCAGCGCGGCGGGCGGCCGGCCCGTCATCGGCATCGCGAATTCGGCCAGTGATCTGAACCCCTGCAACCTGCCGCTGCGTGACCTGGCCGGCGCTGTCCGGGCCGGCGTCCGGGAGGCCGGCGGGGTGCCGGTCGAGTTCGGCTCGATCCCGCTCGGCGAGGACCTGATGAAGCCGAGCGCGATGCTCTACCGGAACCTGCTCTCCATCGAGATCGAGGAGATCATCCGCAGCTACCCGCTGGACGGGATCGTGCTGCTGGCCGGCTGCGACAAGACGGTGCCCGGCGCGATCATGGGCGCGGTCAGCGCCGACCTGCCCATGGTCCTGGTCACCAGCGGCTCACGGGAGCCGGCGACGTTCCGGGGCCGGCAGCTCGGCACCGGCAGCGACTTGTGGCGGCTCTGGGACGAGCGCCGGGCCTGCCGCCTCGACGACGCGGGCTGGCGGGAACTGGAACGCTGCCTGGCCTGCGGCACCGGGACCTGCAACACGATGGGTACCGCCTCGACCATGGCCATCCTGGCTGAGACGCTCGGACTGATGATCCCCGGCTCGGGCACCATCCCGGCCGGGTACCCGAGGGGCGCGGCCGCGGCGGCGGCGGCCGGCCGCTGCGCGGTCGAGGCCGTCCGGAAGGACCGGCGCCCGTCCGCCATCCTGACCCCGGCCGCCTTCGCCAACGCGATCCGGATGCTGCACGCGGTCGGCGGCTCCACCAACGCGATCATCCACCTGGCCGCTATCGCCGGCCGGGCGGGTGTCTCGCTCCCCCTCGACGACCTGGGCCGCCTCGGCCAGGGCATCCCGGTGCTGGCCGACGTGGAACCGTCCGGCACCCGGCTCATGCCGGACCTGGACCGGGCCGGCGGGGTCCCCGCGCTGTTGCGGGAACTGGGCGGGCGGCTGGACACCGGCGCGGTCACCGTCACCGGCGCCACGATCGGCGAGATCGCCCGCGCCGCTCCCCCCGCGTCCGGCGCTATCCGCCCGGCCGGGGTTTCGTTGGGGAAGGAAGGGGCCTTTGCCGTGGTCCGCGGCACCCTGGCGCCAGACGGTGCGGTGATCAGGACCTCCGCGGCCACCGCGGCGCTGCTCCGTCACCGCGGGCCGGCCCTGGTCTTCCGCGGCTACGAGGAGATGCGCCGGCGGGTCGAGGACCCGGCGCTCGACGTGACCCCGGACAGCGTGCTGGTGCTGGCCGGCTGCGGCCCGGCCGGGGTGCCGGGGATGCCGGAATGGGGCATGATCCCGATCCCGGCCAAGCTGGCCGCCAGCGGGGTCACCGACATGGTCCGGGTCACCGACGCCCGGATGAGCGGCACCAGCTTCGGCACCGTGTTCCTGCACGCCGCCCCGGAAGCCGCCGTCGGCGGGCCGCTGGCGCTGGTCGCCGACGGCGATCCGGTGGCGGTGGACGTCGCGGCCGGGTCGCTCACGCTGGACGTGCCCGAGGCCGAGCTGGCCCGGCGCCGGGCACGCTGGACCCCGACGCCCTCCCCCCACCTGCGCGGCTGGCCCGCGCTCTACCGCGACCACGTGCTGCAGGCACCCGATGGCTGCGACCTGGACTTCCTGCGGGCCCCGACGAAGGAGCACCGCCGGTTCGTGGAGCCCGTCGTCGGGCGGTCCTGAACGGGCCGGCCAGCTGGCTGCGGGCCACGCGGTGGCACCGAGAGATTTCGAGGCACACGATTTTCACACACCGAAAGGAGACAGCCGTGAGGCACTGGAAAGTGTTGGCCGCCACGGCGGCGGCGGCCCTGCTGGCCACCGCGTGCGGGAGCGGCGGGGGAAGCAGCGGGTCGGCGTCGGGCCCGGTCACCCTCACCATCTGGGAGAACTACGGCACCGAGCAGAACGCGACCGCGCTGAAGAACCTGGCCAAGGCGTTCGAGGCCCAGCACAAGAACATCACCATCAACGTGGTGAGCCAGCCCGCGGACAACTACTTCGCGCTGCTCCAGGCGGCCGCGGTGTCCAAGACCGGCCCGGATCTGGCGGTCATGTGGACCGGCCTGTTCACCCTGCAGTACAAGGAGTTCCTGACCAACCTCAAGGGCAAGATCCCGGCCGATGACCTGGCCCGGATCAACCCGAACGCGCTCAGGTGGACGTCGGACCAGTTCAACGCCGACAACGGCCCGTACGTGATCCCGCTGGAGAACCAGTTCTACATCGGCTTCTACAACAAGGCCGCGTTCGCCAAGGCCGGCGTGACCTCGGTGCCGACCGACTGGACGCAGCTGTTCGCGGCGTGCAAGAAGCTCAAGGCAGCCGGCTACATGCCGCTGACCTACGGCAACGGCGGCCAGCCGCTGGGCGCGGAGTTCTACCCGTGGTACGACATGAGCTACATGATGATCGGCGCGCACCCGGTCACGAACTGGCAGCAGCTCTACAGCGGCCAGATCCCGTGGACCTCGGCGGCTAACGAGGCCCAGCTGGCGCAGTGGGCCAAGCTGAAGAGCAACGGCTGCACCAACAGCGACGTGCTGACCAAGACGGACAACCTAGGGGACTTCGAGTCCGGGAAGGCCGCCATGATGGTGGACGGCACCTGGGACACCCAGAAGTTCACCAGCGCGCTGGGCTCGAAGGTGGCCGCGTTCGTGCCGCCGTTCTCCGACAGCCCGATCAAGGGCGTCGTGGACTTCGCCGGTGATGGCCTGTCCATGACGAACTACACCCAGCACTCCGCCCAGGCCCTGCAGTTCCTGGAGTTCATGACGACCAGCCAGGCCGCGACGATCATCAACGCCGCCGGGCTGATCCCCGCCATCAACGGCACGTCCACGTCCAACCCGGTGAACCAGCAGATGCTGAACTTCGTCAGCACCGATCACCTGACCGCCTACCCGATGCTGGACAACGTGGTGCAGGGCAACGTGGTGAACACCGGGAGCAAGGTGCTCCCGTCGGTGCTGAACGGCAGCATCTCGCCGACGTCGGCGCTGTCCAGCATGCAGACCACGCTCGGCCAGCTGCCCAGTGACCAGAGGGGGACCAGCTACCCGTGATGCGCTGGTGAGCGTCTCGGGAGCGTCGCCGGGGCTGGCCCGGGGCAGTGCCCCGGGCCAGCCCGCCCGGCCGCGCCGGAGCCGGCTGGCCCGGCGGCGGCGGCGGGCGGGCATCCTGCTGTCGCTGCCCGCGGTGATCGTGGTGGTGGCCCTGCTCGGCATCCCGATCGGGCAGGCCGTCTACTACTCGATGACGAACTGGAACGGCCTGACCGCCCAGTGGATCGGGCCGAGCACCTATACGGCCGCGCTCAGCGACCCGATCTTCTGGCGGGTGATCCAGAACAACGCGCTCCTGCTGCTGTCCATCCCGTTCGCGATCGGCATCCCGCTCGCCATCGCCGCCCTGCTGAACGAGCACGTCCGCGGCTGGCGGTTCTTCCGGTCGGTGTACTTCCTGCCCACCGCCGTGTCCTGGGTGGTCATCGGCATGGTCGCGGTGCAGTTCTTCGCGCTGAACGGGCTGCTGAACAAGATGCTCGCCGCGGTCGGCCTGGGCACGGCGGCGACCAACCTGCTGGCCGGCCAGCGCACCGCGCTGCTCGCGCTGGCCATCACGTTCATCTGGTCCATGCTCGGCACCAACACGATCATCTTCCTGACCGGGATGGCCACCCTGGACCCGACGCTGCTGGAGGCGGCCCGGGTGGACGGGCTGAAACGCCGCCAGATCTTCTTCCGGGTCACACTGCCGCTGCTCAAGCGGTTCGTGCAATTCTCGTTCGTGATCACGGTGATCAGCGCGTTCTCGGCGCTGTTCAGCCTGATCTTCGTGATGACGAACGGCGGGCCCGGATTCGGCACCACCACGCTGGAGTTCTTCGTCTACCAGTCGGCGTTCTCGCTGGGCCAGTTCGGCACCGGCGCGCTGTACGGGATCATCCTGTTCGTGATCATGATCGTGGTCGGGCTGGTGCAGCTCCGGCTGATCCGCTCCGAGGACGGGGAGGGCTGGTAGATGGCGGCGGACTCGCTGACGACGGCCGGCCCCGCGCCAGGTCCCGGCGCCGCAGGACCCGGCGGCGCGCTGGCCAGGCGGGCGCTGCGGGCCCGGCGGCGCGGCCGGATCGGCCTGATCTTCGCGATCATGTCGGTCATCGCGGTCGTCATGCTGTACCCGTTCTGGTACATCCTCAACAACGCGTTCCGGAACCAGTCACAGTTCGAGCGCCAGAGCGGCCATTCGGGAGTGAGCTGGGGCCAGCTGCTGAGCGAGCTGCCGGTCGGCCGGGAACTGCTCAACTCCACGCTGATCTGCCTGCTGTCCATCCTGCTCATCCTGGCCGTGTCCACCACGGCCGGATTCGCGTTCGCCAAGCTGCGCTACCGGGGCAGCGGCACGCTGTTCCTGGGCGTGGTGGCCGCGCTGATGGTGCCGCTGCAGTCGATCATCATCCCGGAGTACGTGAACCTCGGGAAGCTCGGGCTGATCAACACCTACCTCGGCGCGATCCTGGTCTACGTGGCGCTGGGCACCCCGTTCGCCACATTCCTGATGGCCACCTACTACCGCGGCATCTCCGACGACCTGATCGAGGCGGCGGTGATGGACGGGCTGGGGTACGAGCGGACGTTCCTGCGCATCGCGCTGCCGCTGTCGTGGCCGGCCATCGCCACCGTGACCGTGCTGCAGTTCATCCAGATCTGGGACGACCTGCTGGTCGGGCTGCTGTTCCTGCAGAATCCGCAGCAGCGGACGATCACGGTGGGACTGGCCGCCTTGTCGGCCGGGCGGACGACCAGCATCCCGGTGCTGATGGCTGGCTCGTTCATCAGCGCGGTGCCTGCGATCGTGGTCTACCTGATCTTCCAGCGTTACCTGGTGCGGGGACTCACTCTGGGGATGGGCAAATGAACGTGTCGTGGGATGTGGCCATCTCGGCCCGGGCGGAGCTCGGTGAGCGGCCGTTCTGGGACGCCGCCACCGGCAGCCTGATGTGGGTGGACATCCTGGCCGGGCACCTGCACCAGTACCGGCCGGGTGTGAGCGACTCGGTGTTCCACACCGCCGGGGTGGCGGTCGGCGCGGCCGGCACCGCGGGCCGGCGGGGGTACGTGCTGGCTGCGGCCGACGGGTTCCGGCTGGTCGGCGCGGACGGGCAGCCGGACGGCGGGCCGTGGCGGCCGGACGGCATGCTTCCCGACGTCCGGTTCAACGACGGGGTGTGCGACCCGCTGGGCCGGTTCTGGGCAGGCACGGTGGCCGCCGACCGGCGGGCCGGGGCGGGCGCGCTGTACCGGCTCAGCCCATCCGGTGAGATCGCTGTGGTGCTGGACGGGGTGGCCGAGTCCAACGGGCTGGGCTGGAGCCTGGACGGCGGCACGTTCTACTACATCGACTCCGCTGAGCCGCGGCCGCGGATCCGGTCCTTCCCGTGCGATCTGGCGGCCGGCACGCTGGGCGCGCCGCGGGATCTGGTCCAGCCGCCGCCATCGCAGGGCATCCCGGACGGCCTGGTCGTGGACTCCGACGGCTGCCTGTGGGTGGCGTTCTGGGGCGGTCATGCGGTGCGCCGCTACGCGCCGGACGGTTCGCTGCTGGCCGAGCTGGCGGTCCCGGTGTCCCAGCCATCCTGCCCGGCGTTCGGCGGCCCGGACCTGGACGACCTCTACCTCACCACGGCCTGGGAAGACATGACGCAGGCGCAACGGGCCGCGGAACCGCTGGCCGGGCACGTGCTGCACACCCGGGTCGAGGGCGTCCGGGGCCGGCCCACGAACCAATTCGGCGGGTAGCAGTTCGGCGGGCAGTTCGGCGGATAGGGAGACATCGGTGTCGAGGATCGCACTCGAGGGCATCACCAAGCGCTACCAGGACGGGACCACCGCGGTCCGGTCGCTGGACCTGTCGATCGCCGACGGCGAGCTGATGGTGCTGGTCGGCCCGTCCGGCTGCGGCAAGACCACGGCGCTGCGCATGGTGGCGGGCCTGGAGGAGATCACCGAGGGCACCATCCTCATCGACGGCCAGCCGGTCAACGACATGGAGCCCCGCGACCGGGACATCGCGATGGTGTTCCAGAGCTACGCGCTGTACCCGCATCTGACCGTGCGGGACAACATGGCGTTCAGCCTGAAGTACCGCAAGACCCCGAAGCAGGAGATCCGCCGCCGGGTCGACGAGGCCGCGCGCATCCTGGAACTGGAGGAACTGCTGGGCCGCAAGCCCCGGCAGCTGTCCGGCGGGCAGCGGCAGCGGGTCGCGATGGGCCGGGCCATCGTCCGCCAGCCGCGCGCCTTCCTGATGGACGAGCCGCTGTCCAACCTGGACGCCAAGCTCCGGGTGCAGATGCGGGCCGAGATCGCCAAGCTGCAGCGCTCGCTCGGGGTGACCACGATCTACGTGACCCACGACCAGACCGAGGCGATGACGCTGGGCACCCGGGTGGCGGTGCTGCGGCACGGCGTGCTCCAGCAGGTCGCCGCGCCGCAGGAACTCTACCGGCGGCCCGCCAACCTGTTCGTGGCCGGGTTCATCGGCTCGCCCGCGATGAACCTGATCGAGGCGACGCTGGAACGCGGCGCGGCCGGCTCGGGCACGGACGGCCCCGAGATGGTCTTCGGCCCGCACCGCCTGCGGGTTCCGGCGGGCGTGGTCCGCGAGCACCCCGCCCTGGAGAAGTACCTGGGCCGGACGGTGGTGGTGGGGATCCGCCCCGAGAATCTGGAGGACGCGGCGCTGGTCCCGGAGGCGTCTCCCGAGTCGGTGCTCGACGTGTCGGTCGAGTTGCGCGAGGAACTCGGCGCGGAGGTGAACGCGTACTGCACGGTGGGCGTGCCGCCGCTTCAGGTGGCCGCGGTGGCCATCGGGGACAGCGAGCCCGACGCGGCCGAGATCGAGGAGGTTCCGCAGATCCCGGCGATCATCGCCCGGCTGGACCCGAGGACCGCGATCTGTGAGGGCGAGCGGGCCCGGATCCACGTGGACCTGGACTCACTGCATTTCTTCGACCCCGACACCGGAGACAGCCTCCGGGAGTAGCGCGTGCCCCCGCACCCAGGCGGCGATCCGGTCCAGCAGCGGCCCGTCGGCGCCGGACTCCGCGTGCCCGAACCCGGGCTCGATCCACAGCTCCTTCGGCTCGCGCGCCGCGTCGTACAGCCGCTGGCCATGATTGACCGGGAAGTACGGGTCATGGTCGCCGTGCACGAGGAGCAGCGGTATCGGCGAGATCAGCGCGGCGGCCTCGTCCGGCGGGACCGGCACCGGGTTCCACCCGCCCGGGCTGACCCGGGTCTTCAGCCAGGCCCGGGTGATGGCCCGGCCCACCCTGCGCTCGACCGCGAAGTGCACCCGGCGCATCGGCTTGGTGCCGCGGTAGTACCAGTGACCAGGCCCGCTGACCGACACCGCCGCGTCCAGCCCGCCGACCAGCCCCGCGTACCGCGTCACCACCGATGCCCCCATGGAGAACCCGACCGCCGCGATCCGCCGGTAGCCCAGCTCGCGTGCGTAGCACACCGCCACGTCGAGATCCTTGATCTCCCGGTCCCCCATCGTGGACAGCCCACCGGACCGCCCGTGGCCGCGGAAGTCGAACGACACCACCCCGCCTGCCTGGCGCAGCCTGCTGGCCACCTTCCAGACCGCGCCGTGCTGCCAGGACAGGGTAAAACCATGGGCAATAACGAACCCCACGTCGCTCGGGCCGGGCAGGTGCACCGCGTCGATGGGGACCCCGTCGTCGGTCACCAGGGTCAGCGCCTTCACAACGGGTCCAGTCATGCTCCCATTCTGCGCGATGATCGCCGGGCTGCCGCACGCCAGGCCAGCCGGTGCCCGTGCCGGGGTTGTGAAAGAGTTTCGTCCTGGACCCCGAGCCGCGACGAGAGGCACCCGCGTGAAGATCGGCCTGCAGATCCCAGACTTCACCACTCCGGACGGCCCGGCCCGCCTCGGGGCGGACCTCGCCACAGTCGCCCGGACCGCGGACGACGCCGGGTTCGATTTCCTGGCCGTCATGGATCACTTCTTCCAGATCCAGTCGGTCGGCCCGGCCGACCGCGAGATGCTCGAGGCGTACACGACGCTCGGCTACCTGGCCGCGAGCACGTCGCGGGCCAAGCTGCTGACCCTGGTCACCGGGGTGATCTACCGCGATCCCGGGATCCTGGCCAAGATCATCACCACGCTCGACGTGCTGTCCGGCGGCCGGGCCTGGCTCGGCATCGGTGCCGCGTGGAACGAGGAGGAATCCCGCGGGCTCGGCATCCCGTTCCCGCCGCTGGCCGAGCGGTTCGAGCGGCTGGAGGAGACGCTGCAGATCTGCCTGCAGATGTTCCGCGGCGACGACCGCCCCTTCCATGGCCGGCACTACCAGCTGGAGCGGCCGCTGAACTCGCCGCCGCCGCTGGCCAGGCCGCACCCGCCGATCCTCATCGGCGGCTCGGGTGAGAAGAAGACCCTCCGCCTGGTGGCGCAGTACGCCCAGGCCTGCAACCTGTTCCCCGGCCCCGAGCTGGCCCGCAAGCTGGACGTGCTTCGCGGGCACTGCGAGGCCGAGGGCCGTGACTACGACGAGATCGAGAAGACCGTCTACTTCATCTACGACGTCGGCTCGAAGGGCGAGAAGGCGGCCCAGGTGGTGGACCAGCTCGGCGGGCTGGCGCAGATGGGCTTCGGCGCGGCGATCGGCCAGGTGCGCAACGTCTGGGACATCACCCCGCTCGAGGTCATCGGCAGCGAGGTCATCCCCGTCGTCGCCAACCTCTGACCGTCAGGGCTTCAGCACCGGCAGCCGAACTCCCATTGTGTCCAGCAGCAGGCCAATATCGTCCGGGTCAGAAGTGATGACCGCGGCGCGTTCGAGCGCCGCCGTCAGAGCGATAAAACCGTCCACCACATCAGCGGTACCCGATCTGGCCAGCAACTCTCCTACCGGGGACACGTCAGCATCGCTGAAGGGGATGAGTTCGCAGCTCCGCAACGTGAGCATTAAGCGGGCCTGGCGCGCCGGGTTTCGAACGACCTGTGCGGCTACAGGTGCCGGCACGATGATCTGGTTCCTGGCGGCCAATCTTTCCTCGTGACTCGTGACCTGGGTAGAGCCACGGCTGCGCTCGATCGCTATCAACGCCCCACTGTCGTATACGTACTTCACGAGGCCATCCAGCGCTGGAGATCAAAGTCGTTGCCATGCGCGGCGTTGTAGGCCCTGGCCTCCTCCATCAGCCTGCGCTCCTCGGCCACCCGTGCTTTCGCCGCAGCGCGTTCCTCCGGCGTTGGGTAGCCGTGCTCCTGGTAGTACGCATCAATGGCACGGAGGCCTTCCAGGCGCTTGAGTTCCCAGGACAGTTGCTCACGCAGGGCGCGCTCCACCACGCTGGAAATCGTGGTGTGCCCCAGCTTGGCCGCTCGCCGCACTTCTTCAGCGAGCGACTCGTCCACCGTGACGTTCAGCACTGCCTTCTTCTCGGCCATGTTACGACTATAACATGGCTCCCGAGGCCTTCGGGCCGCCTGCAACTGGTGTAGAACGACAACGCAGTCCGGACGCGATCCGCCCAGCCTCACGACAGGAGCCGCCGCATGTCCCTGCTGAGCGACCTGACCACTGCGATCAGGAACGGCGGCATCCAAGTCATAGACCTGACCGCGCCGCTCAACGACACCACGCCCGTCATCCGCCTGCCCGAGCCGTTCGGCAACACCACCACGTTCGCGCTGCACGAGATCAGCCGCTACGACGACCGCGGCCCGGCCTGGTACTGGAACGACATCAGCACCGGCGAGCACACCGGCACCCACTTCGACGCGCCGGTGCACTGGGTGACCGGCAAGGACGGCGCGGACGTCGCCCAGGTCCCGGTGGACCGGCTGATCGCCCCGGCAGCGGTCCTGGACTTGACCGCCCAGGCCGCCGCCGACCCCGACTTCCTGCTCGAGATCGAGCACGTCCAGCACTGGGAGGCCGAGCACGGCCCGCTGCCGCCGGGAGGCTGGCTGCTCTACCGGACCGGCTGGGACGCCAGGTCGGCCAGCCAGCAGGAGTTCCTCAACGCCAGCGAGACCGGGCCGCACACGCCCGGGATCTCGGTGGCCTGCGCGCAATGGCTGGCCGCCAGCGAGTCGATCATCGGGCTGGGGGTGGAGACGGTCGGCACGGACGCCGGCGCGGCGCACTCGTTCGACCCGCCGTTCCCGTGCCACTCGTCCTTGCTCGGGGCAGGCAAGTACGGGCTCACCCAGCTGCAGAACCTGGCCCTGCTGCCGCCCCGCGGCGCGGTGGTGATCGCCGGGCCGCTGCCGATCACGGGCGGATCGGGCAGCCCGTGCCGGGCCATCGCGCTCGTCGAGCGGCCCGTAGGGCGCCCGGCCGGCCAGCCAGCCGGGCGCGCCTGATCTGATGCGGGTCACCGAGGCCGTCGCGGCGACCCTGGCCGGGCTGGGCGCGGACACCGTGTTCGGCGTGGTCGGCAGCGGGAACTTCCACGTCACCAACGCCCTGATCAGCCAGGGCGTGCGGTACGTGGCGGCCCGGCATGAGGGCGGCGCGGCGTGCATGGCCGACGGGTGGGCCCGGACCGCGGGCCGGACCGGGCTGCTCAGCGTCCACCAGGGCCCCGGGCTGACCAACGCGGTCACCGGCATCACCGAGGCGGCCAAGAGCCGCACCCCGCTGCTGGTGCTCGCGGCGGACGTGGCGGCCGCCGCGGTGCGGTCCAACTTCCGCATCGACGTGGCTGCCCTGGCCTCGGCGGTGGGCGCCACCGCGGAGCGGCTGCACTCCCCCGCCTCGGCCGCCGCCGACACCGCGCGGGCCTTCCACACGGCGGCCGCGCAGCGACGCACCGTGATCCTGGCCCTGCCCCTCGACGTGCAGGCCGGGGACTGCGACAAGCAGCCGCCGCCCGCCGGGCCGGTGCTCGGGCCCGTCGCCCCCGCCGCGGACGCGGCGGACGCCCTGGCCGGGCAGCTGGCCCTGGCCAAGCGCCCGGTGTTCGTGGCCGGCCGGGGGGCCCGGGTCGCGCAGGCCGGCCCCGCCTTGGAGCGGCTGGCCGACGCCTGCGGGGCGCTGCTGGCCACCTCGGCCGCGGCCCGGGGCCTGTTCCGCGGCAGCCCGTGGGACCTGGACGTGAGCGGCGGCTTTGCCTCCCCGCTGGCCGCGGAGCTGATCAGCGCGGCCGACCTGATCGTGGGCTGGGGCTGCTCGCTCAACATGTGGACCATGCGGCACGGCACGCTGATCGGCCCGGAGGCCACCGTGATCCAGGTGGACGACGACGCGGCGGCCATCGGCGCGCACCGGCCGGTGCAGCTGGGCGTGCTCGGCGACGCGGCGGAGACGGCCCGCGCCGCGCTGGCCGCCCTGGGTGACCGCTTCGGCAGCGGCCTGGGCTACCGCGCCGATGAGGTCCGCGAGCGGATCGCCCGTGAGGTCCGGTGGCGCGCGGTGCCGTACTCCGACGAGACCGGGGACGGCCGGATCGACCCGCGCACGCTGAGCATCGCGCTGGACGACATGCTCCCGGTCCAGCGAACGGTCAGCGTGGACTCGGGGAACTTCATGGGCTACCCGAGCATGTATCTCGCCGTCCCCGACGCGGACGCGTTCTGCTTCACCCAGGCCTACCAGTCCATCGGGCTCGGCCTGCCGTCAGCCATCGGGGCGGCGATCGCCCGCCCGGACCGGCTGGCCGTGGCCGCGCTGGGCGACGGCGGGGCGCTGATGGCCGTGAGCGAGCTCGAAACCGTGGTCCGGCTGGGGCTGCCCATGCTGATCGTGGTCTACGACGACGAGGCCTACGGCGCCGAGGTGCACCACTTCGGGCCGGATGGCCACCCGCTGGACACGGTCCGGTTCCCCCCGGCCGACCTGGCCGGGATCGGCCGCGGATTCGGCTGCGATGCGGTGACCGTGCGCCGCCTGGCCGACCTGGGCCCGGTACGGGCCTGGCTGGACGGCCCCCGGGAACGCCCCCTGCTGATCGACGCCAAGGTCACTTCTGCCCAGGGTGCCTGGTGGCTGGAAGAAGCCTTCCGCGGCCACTGACTCCCCTGATCACCGCACTGCTCCTGCTCCCGCGAGTCACACTGGCCGATCCCGTCCACGTGTCACGCCGAGCGTGCGCCTGAACCGGACAAAACACCTCGCAGGACGCACGTCCGGCGTGAAATGTGGGCGCTGGGCCTGCCCTCGGTTACCCCCGGAGCGGTCATGTGAGGGACTTGCGGCGGTAGAGGTGGACGGCCAGCGGGGCGAACACGAGCAGCAGGCCAGCGGACCACAGCAACACCGCGAGGATGGGATGCTGCATCGGCCAGACCTGCACCGCGGCGGCCGGGTCCGGGTTCCCGAACAGATGACGGCACGCGGCGGCCAGGGCGCTGAGCGGGTTCCAGTTGGCGATGGCCGGCAGCCAGCCGGGCATCCCCTGGGTCGGGACGAACGCGTTGGAGATGAACGTGAGCGGCAGGAACAGGATGAAGCCGAGTTGCTGAGCCGATTCGGGGCTACGCAGCAGCATGCCGAGGCAGGCCCCGGCCCAGGTGAAGGCGTACCCGAACAGCAGGGCCAGGCCGAACGCGGCCGGGGTGTCGGCGATCCCGGTGTGCACCCGCCAGCCGATGGCCAGCCCCACCGCGGCCACCACCAGCGCCCCGAGGGCCTGGGTCAGCAGGTCAGCCAGGGTGCGTCCCGCCAGCAGGGCCGCCCGGGACATCGGCAGCGACCGGAACCGGTCGATCAGCCCGGTGCTCAGGTCGGTGACCAGCGCCACCGCCGTGCCCGGGGCCGTGCCGGCGATGCCCATGCCGAGCATGCCGCCGATCAGGTACTCCCGGTAGCTGCCGCCACCTGGGATGGCGATCGCGCTGCCGAAGACGTAGGCGAACAGCAGCAGCCCGCCGGCGACGGGTATGAACGCCGCCGGTGGGCGAGCCGGTCGGCCGCGTCACCCGCAGGGCACTGGCGGGAGAGCGAATTTCGTTTGCGGGATCCTGAAGGCCCGCGGCCCTCCCGCGGGCGCTGGGCTCGCGGGAGGGCCGCCGGGTGGAACGTGCGCGACGTGCGCGGTCAGGTCCCGGAAGGCGGTGACGCGTCCTCCTTCACGGGTACCTTGCTCCCCGCCGACAGCTCGGCGGCCCGGGCGGCACCCACCCCCGAGAGAGCGAGCCCTTCCGAGGGGTAGGCCTCCTCGCCGTGGATCGCGACGTCGCCGATCTCCAGCTCCTCGTCGGACATCCTCAGCTTCGTGAACAGGCCGATGCCCTTGAGGATCAGGAACGTGACCAGCCCGTCCCAGACGATGATCGTGACCGCAGCGCCCAGCTGGACCAGCAACTGGTGTGCGTGCCCGTAGAACAGGCCGCTGCCCGAGATGCTGACCGGGTTCTTGCCGATGCCGAGGTACACGATCATCTTCGGGTCGGCCAGCAAGCCGACCAGGAGCCCGCCGAAGAGCCCCGCGATGCCGTGCGTGTAGACGACTCCCAGCGCGTCATCGACCTTGCTGAACGGCGGGACCTTGCTGAGGTAGTTCCAGGCGAACCAGACGATGCCCGAGCAGACCAGGCCGATGATGATCGCGCCGAAGCCGTTCACGTAACCAGCGGCCGGCGTGATGCCGACCAGGCCGCAGATCATGCCGTTGAGCCCGCCGAGGAACGTCGGCTTCCTCTCCGGGCCGCCGATCATGTCCATGATGATCCAGGTCATCATGGCCACCGCCGTCGCCAGGTTGGTGTTGACGATGGCCGCGGCGGCGTCCGAGCCCGCGAAGTACGGGTCACCGCCGTTGAAGCCGTTCCAGCCCAGCCACAGGAGGCCGGCGCCGACCGCGACGAACATCAGGTTGTTCGGGACCGCGTGCTCGCGGTCCCGCTTCAGCCGCGGCCCGACGACGGCGGCCGCGACGAACCCGGACACGCCCGCGGCGAGGTGGATGACGTAACCACCGGAGAAGTCCAGGGCACCCTTGCCGGCCCAGAAGCCGCCGCCCCAGAGGAGGAACGCGTTGACGGCGTAGGCGAACGTGATCCACAGCGGCACGAAGACCAGCCAGACCCTGAACTTGATCCGGCCGAGCACGCTGCCGATGAACAGGATCGGGGTGATCGCGGCGAACACGAACTGGAAGTAGAACACCGACGACTGCGGGATCCGGAAGTGCGGCATGCCCGCGCTCAGCAGGGGGATGTTGCCCTGCCCTTCCAGCGCCCCAGTGCCCAGTGACGCCCCCGGCTTGCCGAGCAAATGGAGGCTGCCGCCAATCCAGGGCGACCCGAACCCCATCTTGTAGGCCCACAGGGCCCAGGTGATCAGCACCAGGCAGAACGTGCAGAACACCATCATCATGGTGTTCACGGCCCACTTTTTCTGCACCAAGCCGCCGTACAAGACGGCCAGGGCAGGGATGCTCATGAGGCCGACCAGTGTTGCGGCGGTCATCTGCCAAGCGTTATCTCCAGATGACAGCCAGCTTGCGTAGGGAACCACTACTCTCCGCCTCCATGGGGCTACCCTGGAAGTGCTTGCCGGGGGGTTCTGGTTGCGGTCCCAGTCAGGCCATCGCGGACTGCTGAGACCCCTCCCGCGCTATCACCGCAGCGTGATCCGGGGGCAACCCCCCGGCTAGCTAAAATCCGGCCGGCCACTTCGGTGTCCGTCTAGAACGCTTCATGTTTCCCATGAGCGGGTTTCGTTCACGTTTCCCAACTGTTACGCCGTGGACAACGGACCCGCATCTCCCGGACATCGTGTTTCATGCCTGTTTCGCAGCCGGCTATTGGCAAAGGTGAGCCACACGGCTCCGCCCGGGGCGCTACCGCACCCGGCCGGCCGGGCGGGTTAACCGCCGCGTACAGCCTGGCGGCGCAGGCGGCCCGGGCTCGCCCGGCGGCCGGGTCAGCGCCGCTCGTGTTGGTGCAGGTCACGACTATGACGCAGCAGCAGGCTGGGTCCCCGGGGAACAGCGGAAGCCGGACCTCAAGCGGATCAGGCGCCCGGAGAGGTGCGGCCCGGCGCCCGGTGCGGTGGCCGGCACCGGAGAAACCCCGGCCGCATCAGTCACATCACCCCGGCGGGCACCACAACAGCTGATCACCGGCCGGGTGAGAACGCCGGCCAGACGATCTGCCGCCCGCGCCCGCGCGGAGTCCCCCGGCCCGACGATCGGGGATGGTGGCCACCGGAGCAAGATTGTCTGTTCCGTCACGTTCCCGTAACAGTGCGGCAGGGGGGTTGAGTCGGATACGGGGCAGGAATACTCTCAAATTACTCGCTTGGTAAGCGCTTACCCTGCCAGGCCAAGTCAGCGGCTCTTGACCCAGCCGCTTTCTTAAGACGCTGCGGGTAAGCGCTTACCGATCGGGAGCTCTGGACCCGGCCAACCGGGCCATGGCAGAGACTCAGGCCGCAAAGGAGCGCTCCGGTGGACAGTCGCGATACGGCCAGCGCCGCGCTCGGCGTGGCCGGCCCGGCGGGTGATGCCGCCGCGCGCGACGGCGCGGCGAGCGCCAGCCTGCAGGAGCAAGCGGCCATCGCCCCCATCGGAACCCGGACGGGCGAGCGGCGCGGCGCCCCGGTTCCCCCGCCCACGATCTACGACGTGGCCGGCGCGGCCGGGGTATCGATCGCCTCGGTCTCCCGGGTGCTGAATGGCCGGGGCAACCCCATGCCCGAGACACGGGAGCGGGTCCTGCAGGCCGTCGCCGAGCTGGGCTTCATCCCGGACGGGGCAGCCCGCGCACTCAGTGCCCGGCTGAAGGAGATCATCGGGGTGGTCATCCGGCGGCCACCGCCGCCCGAGCCGCGCGGCGACGACATTTTCCAGGACGAAGAAGAGAGCCTCCAGTTCCCGGACCTGATCAACCGGGGCATCGAGCTGGCGGCCCAGAATCGCGACTTCAACCTGCTGGTCAGCTCGGTGGACGTGGACGACCACGACCACACCCGCCGGGTGTTCGCGCTCGCCCGCAAGAGTGACGGGCTGATCCTGCACGACCAGGTGCTCGACTCCGAGCAGCTAGAACGGCTGTCCCGCCAGGTCCCGGTGGTGACGCTCGCGGGCGTGGCCACGCCGACCACCGCGAACGTGGGCGGCGACAACCAGGGCAGCATGCGGGAGCTGGCCCGCCACCTGGTCCGGGACCATGGCTACCGCACGCTGGCCTACCTCGGCGGCCACCCGGACAGCCCGGACAACCTGGCCCGGCAGGCCGCGTTCGGCGCCGAGGTCGCGGCGGCCGGCGGCACCTTCCTCGACGGGCCGCACTGGCAGGGAAACTACTGCGCGGCCGGGGGCGCCCGGGTCATCGACCGCGTGCTGGCCAACGGCACGGGCACGCTCCCGCGCGCCATCGCCTGCGCTAACGACCAGACCGCGCTCGGGGTCGTCTACGCGCTCATGCAGCACGGGCTGGACGTGCCCGGGGACGTCGCCGTGACCGGATTCGACGACATCCCGGTCGCCCGCCACCTGCGCCCTCAGCTGACCACCGTGCGCCAGCCCATCCAGGAGCTCGGCGCGAGCGCTTTCGAGGTGCTCTATTCCATGATCAACGACGCCGGGCACGCCCCGCGCAACATCGTCCTGCCCACCCGGCTGGTCCGCCGGGAAAGCTGCGGATGCCGCCCCGACCCGGCCATGCCCCCCTGGCTGGTGGGCTGAGAGGAGGCAGCATGCGCGTCATCGCCCGCAGGCTGCTGTTCTACATCGTCACCGCGATCCTCGCGGTCACCGTGACCTTCTTCATCCCTCGCCTGATGCCGGGCAATCCGGTGGAGGCCGTGCTGGCCCACCTCCAGGGCAACGTGACCCCGGCCACCATCCACTCCCTCGAGCTGCAGTACGGCCTGAACAGCCCGCAGGGCCTGTGGGGGCAGTACATAACGTTCTGGGAGCACCTGCTGCACGGCAACCTGGGCGTATCCACCAGCTACTACCCGTCCACGGTGACCAGCGTGATCCGCAGCGCGATCCCGTGGACCATCGGCCTGGTCGGGGTGGCCACGGTGATCAGCTTCGTCCTGGGCACGCTGCTCGGCATCCTGGTCGCCTGGCGGCGCGGCACCTGGCTGGACAACCTGCTGCCCGCTACCACGTTCTTCCAGGCCGCGCCCTACTTCTTCGTGGCCTTCATCGCCCTGGACATCTTCGCCACCCGGCTGGGCTGGTTCCCCACCGGCCGGGCCTACAACCAGCTGGACTTCCCCGCGCTGAACGCGGCTTACGTGGGCGACGTTCTCGAGCACGCGATCCTGCCCGCCGCCACGATCGTGCTCTGCTCCGCGGCCGGGTGGATCGTCGGCATGCGGAACGTGATGGTGACCACCATGGACGAGGACTACGTCCTCGTGGCGCAGGCCAAGGGCCTGGCCAAGCGGCGGGTGGTCTGGTACGCGGCCCGCAACGCGATCCTGCCCAGCGTGTCCGGGTTCTCCCTGGCGATCGGGTTCGTGGTCTCCGGGGCGCTGCTCACCGAGATCGTGTTCAGCTACCCCGGGCTGGGCTGGATCATGCTCCAGGCCGTCGCAGGCCGGGATTACCCGCTGCTCCAGGGCATCTTCCTGATCATCACGTTCGCCGTGCTGCTCGCGAACCTGGCCGCGGACTCCGTGTACGTGTTCCTCGACCCGCGCACCCGCCAGGAGGCCTGAGCGATGTCTATCGGCACTGGCACGGACCTGGGCGGAACCGGCCTCGGCGGCGTGGGCGTGGGCGGATCAGGCCCGGGTGACCAGCCCGGCGCCGGGCCGCTGCCGCCCCCGGTCGACGCCCCGATCCGGGGCCGCCGGATCCAGCTCCCCCGCTCCCCCAAGATCATCGCCGGGCTGGCCATGCTGGCCGTGTTCCTGATCGTGGCGATCATCGGCCCCCTCGTGGCCCCGTACAGCCCGTCGGCCAGCCTGTCCACCACCAACGGCGTGCCGCAGCCGCCGTCCTCCGCGCACTGGCTCGGCACCACCCAGGTCCAGCAGGACGTGTTCTCCCAGCTGCTGGCGGGTGGCCGCAGCACGATCCTGGTCGCGCTCCTGGCCGGGATAGCGGCCACCATCCTGTCGGTGGTGATCGGGGTGTGGGCCGGATACATGCACGGCCGGCTGACCGATGACTTCCTGTCCATGCTGGCCAACTTCTTCCTGGTCATGCCGGCGCTGCCGCTGCTCATCGTGATCTTCGGCTTCCTGTCGCCCTCCGGGGCCAGCAACGACGTGCTGATCGGCCTGATCATCGCGGTCACCGGCTGGGCGTGGGGCGCCCGGGTGCTGCGGGCCCAGACGTTGTCGCTGCGGTCCCGCGACTATGTGGAGTCGGCCCGCATCATCGGCGAGCGCGGCTGGCGGGTGATCGCGTACGAGATCCTGCCCAACCTGGCACCGATCGTGGCCTCCTCGTTCCTGTTCACCGTGCTCTACGGAGTAGGCACCTACACCGCGCTGGCCTTCCTCGGCCTGGTCAACCCCGAGCACTGGAGCTGGGGCTCGATGCTGTTCCAGGCGCAGAACGCCGACGCCGAGCTCAGCGGCTACTGGTGGTGGTACATCCCGCCGGGGCTGGCGGTGGCCTTCCTCGGCACGTCACTGGCGCTGCTCAACTTCGGCATCGACGAGTTCATCAACCCCCGGCTGCGCGCGGCTGGGGTGGCCCGGCGCCAGGCCAAGAAGTCGGGCGGGCAGGGCCTGCCCCGGCGCTTCCAGCTGGGCCTCACCCCCGTGGTCCGCGCCCGGCCCGCACCCGGGACCGCCACCAGCGCGGCCGCGGGCACGGCCAATACGAGCACGGGCGCCGCCCACCCGACCCAGGAGCAGACGTCATGACCGCGCAGCCACTGCTCGAGATCCGCGGCCTGCGGGTGGACTACGGGGCCGGACCCGATGCCGTGCACGCGGTCGTGGACGCCGACCTGGTGCTGCGCCGCGGCGAGGTGCTCGGGCTGGCCGGGGAGAGCGGCAGCGGCAAGTCCACGCTGGCCTACGCGGCGATCCGGCTGCTCCGTGCACCCGGGATGATCACCGGCGGCGAGGTGCTCTACTACCCCGAGCCGGGCCGGGCCGTGGACCTACTGGACCTGGACGAGCCGGAACTGCGGCGGCTGCGCTGGTCCCAGATCGCCGTCGTGCTCCAGTCCGCGATGAACGCGCTGAACCCGGTGATGTCCATCGGCGTCCAGCTCACCGACGTGCTGCAGGCCCACGTGCCGGACATGGACGCCGGGGCCCGGCGTGCCCGCGCCGGCGACCTGCTCGCCATGGTCGGCATCAACGCTGACCGGCTGAACAGCTACCCGCACGAGCTGTCCGGCGGGATGCGGCAGCGCGTCATGATCGCCATGGCCCTGGCGCTGGAGCCCCAGGTGGTGATCCTGGACGAGCCGACCACCGCGCTGGACGTGGTGACCCAGCGCGAGATTCTCGAGGAGCTCACCTTGCTGCGCGAGCGGCTGGGCTTCGCGGTCCTGTTCATCACCCACGATCTGTCGCTGCTGGTCGAGACCGCGGACTCGATCGCGGTCATGTACGCGGGCCGGATGGTCGAGCGGGCCGCCGCGGAGGAGCTCTTCCGCGCCCCGCGGCACCCGTACACGGTCGGGCTGCTGAACTCGTTCCCGGCGCTGCACGGCCCGCGACGGTACATGACCGGCATCCCCGGCTCTCCCCCGGACCTGCGGATGCTGCCGGTCGGCTGCGTGTTCCACCCGCGCTGCCCCTACGCCATGGACATCTGCCGCGAGCAGTCCCCGCCGCTGGAGCAGCCCGTCAGCTCGGCGGCCGATCGGCTGGCCTCCTGCTGGCTGCAGGACGGCACCCGGCCGGTGCCCGCGGAACTGGCCCAGCCCGAACCGGGCACCGCGCCCCGGCCCGGCAGCGCCGCCCCCGGCGCCCCGGCACCGGGCACCCCCTCGCCCGGCACCCCCTCGCCCGGCACCCCCTCGCCCGGCACCCCCTCGCCCGGCGCCCTCCCGCTCAGCGCGCCCGCCGGCCAGTTCGCGCCCAGCATCGCCGCCCCGGAGCAGGGGAGCCAGTCATGACCCAGACCGCCACCTCTCCCGCCGCCCCGGAAACCGGCGTCCCGCTGCTCGAAGGGCGCGGCCTGACCAAGCACTTCGCCGTGCATCACGCGCGGCGCCGCGGCCGGGCGGCGAAGCTGGCCAGGACCCGCGCGGCCCGCGGGGAGGCTCCCGTGGTGCACGCGGTCGAGGACGTCTCGCTGTCCCTGCACGAATCCGGGATCACCGCGGTGGTGGGCGAGAGCGGCTCCGGCAAGTCCACGCTGGCCCGGATGCTCGCCCGGCTGATCACGCCCACGGCCGGCGAACTGCTGCTCGACGGGACCCAGGTGCCCGCGGTGAGCCGGGGCCGCCGCGAGTACGCCCGCGACGTCCAGCTCGTCCTGCAGGACCCCTTCTCGTCCCTCAACCCCGTCCACGACGTGCGCTACCACCTGGCCCGTCCCTTGCTGATCCACGGGCTCGGCGGCCAGGGCGCGGACCTCGAGACGGCGATGACGGGGCTGTTGGAGCGGGTCTCGCTGACCCCGGCCGAGCAGTTCCTGCGCAAGTACCCGCACGAGCTGTCCGGCGGGCAGCGGCAGCGGGTGGCGATCGCCCGCGCGCTGGCCGTCCAGCCCCGAGTGCTGCTGGCCGACGAGCCGGTGTCCATGCTGGACGTGTCGATCCGCCTCGGCGTCCTCAACCTCCTCGGCGACCTGCGCGAACGCGACAAGCTCGGGATCTTGTACATCACTCACGACATCGCCTCGGCCCGCTACCTGGCGGACGTGATCATGGTGATGTACGCGGGGCAGGTCGTCGAGTCCGGCCCCGCCGTCACGCTGACCGACGAGCCGGCCCACCCGTACACCCAGCTGCTGCTCAGCGCGGCGCCGGACCCGGACCGGCCCGAACCGCTCTCGCTCCAGGGCCGCGGGTCCCCGCCCAGCCTGGTCAACCCGCCGGGCGGCTGCCGGTTCCACCCCCGCTGCCCACACGCGATGGCGGTCTGCGCGGCGGACACCCCGCCCGGCAGCCAGGTCTCAGACCGGCACGTCAGCGCCTGCTGGCTGCATGTCTCCGGTCTGACCGCCGCGCAGCGGCGCTCACTTCCTTCCGCAACGAAAACCGCTCGCGGAACCGCCGGGCCCGGCGGCTTCGACACGCCCCGGGCTGGCCACGATCCGGACGCACCACCCAGTCCCGCAACCGGAGGGGAGGAGTCGTGATGAACCGGGACACTGCCTAGCGGCCCGAATCAGCACCCGCGCGCATCACCCGGCGCGCACCAGACCGTGCACGGCACCACCGTGCACACCACCCGGTAACCAGGCGGAACGGGCAGGCGGACCACACAACCCGGCCGACCCGCCCCCGCCCCACCGATAAAGACCCCGACACGGTCGCTCACAACAGGCCGGCGATGAGCCGGCCGGGCACAACGGAGTTTAAGCAATGAGGCACAAGGTCCTAGCAACCCTGGCCGTGGCCAGCGCCCTGAGCATGGGCGTCGCGGCCTGCGGCAGCAGCAGCAGCAATTCATCCGGCGGTGGCAGCAAGACCACGGCCACCGGCAAGACCCTGGTCGTCGAGAGCACGCCGCTCTCCCCCATGACCGACACGTTCAACCCGTTCTCGCTCACGTCAACGGGCTACCTCACGAACGCGGTCGCGCTCTACAACGAGCCGCTGTTCATCTTCAACACGCTCAATTCGGCCCAGGCGCCCATCCCCATGCTGGCCACCGGGGACAGCTGGTCGAACGCGGGCAAGACGCTCACGCTGACTATCCGCACGGGCGTGAAGTGGAACGACGGCAAGCCGTTCAGCGCGGCGGACGTCGCATTCACGTTCAACATGCTCAAGGCCAACCCGAAGCTGAACACCAACGGCGCCCCCGTAGTGACCAGCGCCAGCGCGCCCAGCGCGACCACGGCCGTGCTGAACTTCAAGAAACCGCAGTACGCGAACCTGTTCCTGATCGGGCAGGTCTACATCGTGCCGCAGCACGTCTGGTCGTCGGTCAGCGACCCGGCCACGTTCGCGGACGCCACGCCGGTCGGTACCGGGCCGTTCATGCTCGACAAGTTCTCGCCGCAGGGCTACACGCTGAAGGCGAACCCGTCCTACTGGAACAAGTCCAAGGTGCACGTGCCGGCGATCAACTTCCCGGCGTACAACACCAACGCCAACCTGGTGCCGCCGGTGTCCAGCGGTGACATCGACTTCGCGGGCAACTACATCGCCAACATCAAGGACAACTTCCTGGCCAAGAGCCCGGAGAACCACACCTGGCTGAGCGCCGAGCCGTACTTCAGCGCCAACAACGTGGTGAGCATGTTCCTGAACACCACGAAGGCCCCGCTGAACGACCCCGCGGTGCGCCAGGCGATCAGCTACGGGATCAACCGCTCGCAGCTCAACGTCCAGGGTGAGACCGGGTACGAGCCGCCGGTCAACTCGACCAGCGGGCTGCTGCTGCCCAACCACCAGTCGTATCTGGACCCCTCGCTGTCCGGCAACCTCCCGGCTGCGGGTGACCCGGCCAAGGTGACCTCGATCCTCAAGGCGGACGGCTACACCAAGTCGGGCAGCAAGTGGACCAAGAACGGGAAGACGATCAAGTTCGCGATCCAGGACCCGGTCCCGTACAGCGACTACTACACCGACGACCAGCTCATCTCGCACCAGCTGAATGCGCAGGGCTTCGACACGTCCGTGGACGGCATCGGTAACCCGACCGTGTGGGCGGGTAACGTCGCGAACGGCACGTTCGACGCCACGCTGCGCTGGAGCAACCAGGGCCCGAACCCGTACTTCATCTACGACGCCTGGATGGACAGCTCGCTGGCCGCGCCGATCGGCAAGCCGGCGGCGGGTGACTTCGGGCGGTACTCCAACCCGCAGGCTCAGGCCGCGCTGCAGCAGTTCGCCGGCTCCGGCGACCCGGCCACCCAGAAGGCCGCGATCACCAAGCTGGAGAACATCATGACCACAGACGTTCCTGTGGTGCCGCTGCTCAACGGCGGGGCCTGGGCGGAGGTCTCCTCCCGCAACTACACCGGGTGGCCGACGTCCACCAACCCCTACATGAACCCGGTTCCCAACACGCCGTACCTGGAGGTCACCATCCTGCACCTCACGCCCAAGTCCTGACCGGACGGGACGCGACGCAAGGAACTCGATGACAACGTCTACTGAGGCGACGCAGGAGCGCAGCCGGGTGGCTGCGCTCCCCGTCGAGGCGAAGGTGCGCCTGCTGACCGGCGCGGACAGCTGGCGCACCTACGGCGACGACAACCTCGGGCTCCGGCCGATCGTCATGTCTGACGGGCCGGCCGGAGTCCGCGGCGTCACCAAGGATGACCGGAACCCCTCGGCCAGCCTGCCCTGCCCCTCCGCCCTCGGCGCCACCTGGGACAGTGATCTCGTCCGCGAGCTCGCTGCCGCCCTGGGCGCCGAGGCGCGGGGCAAGGGCATCGACGTGGTGCTGGCCCCGACGATCAACGTGATGCGGACCCCGCTCGGCGGCCGGGGGTTCGAGTGCTTCTCCGAGGACCCAGTGCTGTCCGCCCGGATCGCCGCCGGCTACGTGGCCGGGCTGCAGTCCGCCGGGGTGGCCGCCGCGGTCAAGCACTACGTGGGCAACGACTCCGAAACCGAGCGGTGGACCTACGACGCCAAGATCGCCGAGGCGGTGCTGCGCGAGCTGTACCTGGCGCCGTTCGAGGCGTGCGTCCGGGAGGCGGGCGCGCTGATGGTGATGGCCGCCTACAACTCGGTGAACGGCGCGCTGATGACCGAGCACCAGGGGCTGCTGCGGGAGGTCCTGAAGGGCGAGTGGGGCTTCACCGGCGTCGTGGTGTCGGACTGGAGTGCCGCCCGCAGCACGGTGCCCACCGCCCAGGCCGGGCTGGATCTGGCCATGCCGGGGCCCCGGGGGCCCTGGGGAGCCGCCCTGGTGGAGGCGGTCCGCAGCGGGGCCGTCGCCGAGGAGCTGATCGACGACAAGGTGCTGCGGCTGCTGCGGCTGGCCCGTCAGGTAGGGGCGCTGGACAGTCCGGCACTGGACGGGCCGGGACTGGACGGGCCGGGACTGGACGGGCCGGGACTGGACGAGCCGGGCATTCCCAGCGGCCCGGACCGGGCCGGACCCGCCCCGCTGCAGCCAGCCCTGCTGCGCCGGGCGGCCGCCGCCTCCCTCGTGCTGCTGCGGAACGAGGACCAGGCGCTCCCCCTCGATCCGGCCGCGCTCGCGAGCGTGGCCGTGCTGGGGCCCAACGCGGTGCACCCGGTCATCCAGGGCGGCGGCAGCGCGGCGGTCATCCCGGGGGGCCTGTCCACCCCGGCGGACGCCCTCCGCGAGGCCCTGGCCGGCCAGGCGGAGGTCACGGTGGCGGCGGGCTGCCAGACCTGGGAGATGGTCCCGGAACCCGCGGCGCGGACGCTGCGGGACCCGTTCTCGGGCGACCCCGGGGTCCGGGTGGAGTACCGCGACGGCGGCGGCAGCCTGCTTGGCTCGGAGCACCGCCACTCCACCGTGTTCGCCTGGTGGGGCGATGACGGCCTGCCGCCCGGCATCGGCTGGGGCGAGAGTGGCACCGTGACGGTGCTGACCACGTTCCGCGCCGAGGCCGCCGGGCCGCACACGATCGGCGCCGCGGGCGTGGGCCGGCTGGTGCTGGCCGTGGACGGCGCCAAGATCGCGGAGGAGGAAACCCCGGTCCCGGCCGACCCGGTCGAGACCATGACCCGGCCGGGGCAGATCATGGGCACGCTGTGGCTGACCGCCGGGCAGGAGGCGGCGGTACGGCTGGACTTCCGGCCGTCAGCGGACGCCCAGGGCCCGCTGGCCGTGCGGCTCGGGATCGTGGCCTCCCCCGACGAGGATGCGGCCCTGGACGAGGCGGTCCGGACGGCGGCGGCCGCGGACGTGGCCGTGGTCGTGGCCGGCTCGGCCGAGACGACGGAGAGCGAGGGATTCGACCGGGAAAGCCTGCGCCTGCCCGGCCGCCAGGACGAGCTCATCGAGCGGGTGAGCGCGGCCAACCCCCGCACCGTAGTGGTGGTGAACGCCGGGATGCCGGTGCTCATGCCCTGGGCGGGCCGGGTGGCCGCGGTGCTCTACGCCTGGCTGCCCGGCCAGGCCATGGGCGACGCCGTGGCCGACGTCCTGCTCGGCCGGGCCGAGCCGGGCGGCCGGCTCCCGGTGACCATGCCGGTCCGTGAGGCCGACTGCCCGGTGCTGCGGGCCGTGCCCCGCGACGGACGGCTCGGCTACGACGAGGGCCTCCTCATCGGGTACCGCGGCTACGACGCGGCCCGGACCACGCCGCTGTTCCCGTTCGGCCACGGGCTGGGCTACACCAGCTGGTCCTATGAGTCGCTGGCGGCCGGGTCACCCGCGCTGGCCGCCGGGGACGACCTGACGATCGGGGTCACGGTGCGCAACACCGGCGCGCGTCCCGGCCGCGAGGTGGTGCAGGCCTACGTGGCTGGACCCGCCGCCGGCGGCCGGCCGGTGCGGGTGCTCGGCGCGTTCGGCCCCGCGGCCGCCGCTCCGGGCGAGACCGCCCACGTGACCCTCACGGTGCCGGCCCGGGTGTTCGCCCGCTACGACGAGCAGGCCGCGCAGTGGGTGTGGCCGCGCGGTGAGTTCACGATCGCGGTCGGCCGGTCCTCGCGTGACCTCCGGCTGCACACCGTGGTGGCGCTGGCCTGACTGGCCGGGCTCACAGACTGCGGCCGACCCGGGTCAGCTGATCCAGCCTGTCCCCGGATCGTCCGGACCGGGAGGGTAGGCGATCTGGGCCGGTTCGGCGCGGTACGCCTCGTCGCCCGGCTCGGCGCGGTGCGTCCCCTCGGCCGGGTCGGTGCGCTGCGCGGCCTCGGCCGGGCCACCCCCGTGCCGTGGTGGCGGGGCGACCAGTTCGACCTCGTAGCCATCGCGGTCCTCCAGGTAGGCGGCGTAGTGCTGCTCGCCCCCGGCGTATGGATGCCGGTCCGCGAACAGCAGCCGCCAGCCGTGCAGCAGAGCCTCCCCCACCATCCGGTCCACCATGGCCCGGTCGGACACATGGAACGCCAGGTGGTTGAGGCCGGGCCGGTGCCGGTCGTGCCGGAACGCGCTGCGCGCGGGCGACTGCTCGAGCACGATATAGAGATCACCGCACCGCCAGCTCACCCCTTCTGGCCACTGCTGATAGAGCTCGTAGCCGAGCGCGTCGAGCAGCCACCCCCAGGTGTGCTCGGCCCGGCTCAGGTCGGGCACCCACAGCTCAAGGTGGTGCAGCATCCCCGTGGCAGCCGGTTTCATGCGGACAGCATGCCGCAAACCGGAAATCCGGGAGGGTTACTGATCAGGAAGGTTCTCAACCTGCTGCTGGAGCCGGTTCATCCCGCTCAGCCAGCGGTCAGGATCGGCAGCCCGGCGCGAGTACATGAGCGACACCTCGGGGTGCGGCAGGATCAGGAACCGGCCGTCGGCGATCCCTTCGATGACCGCCTCGGCCGCCGCGTCCGGGGTAATCGCGGACGCGTCCATCAGCGCGTGACCGATGGGGCCGGACGACTCGTACAAGGGGGTCCGCACGCCCTGCGGGCACAGGGCCTGCACGGTGATACCGCGATGGGCGTACGTGGCCGACATCCACTCCGCGAAGGCCAGCGCGGCGTGCTTGGTCACCGAGTACGTGGCCGAGCCCAGCATGGTCAGCAGCCCGGCCGCGGACACCGTGCAGATCAGGTGCCCCTGGCCGCGCTCCAGCCAGGGGCCGGTCAGCAGCCGGGCCGCCCGGACGTGTGCCATGACGTTGACCTGCCAGGACGCGTCCCAGTCCTGCTCAGTGGCGTCCGCGCCGCCGCCGCGGGCGATACCGGCGTTGGCGCAGAACAGATCGATGCCGTCGAGCAGGTCCGCCGCGCCGCTGATCAGGCTGGCCACGCCCGCCTCGCTGGCCGCATCACCGGGCAGCGCCTCGCCACCGCAGGACGTGGCCACCTCGCGCGCGGCGCCGGTGTCAATGTCGTTGACCACTACCCTGGCGCCCTCCGCCGCGAACCGGCGGGCCAGGGCGGCGCCGATGCCGCTGCCGGCGCCGGTGATCACGACCCCGGCGCCGGCCACGGACTTCACTCTGCCTGCCTAGAGGTTCGCACCGTCCGGCACGACAAGACCCACCGGCCACTCGCCCGGGCCTGACGGCCCGGGCTCGCTAGCCGGTACCGGACGGCGCTCACCCTGCCTGCCTAGAGGTTCGCACCGTCCGGCACGACAAAACCCACCGGCCACTCGCCCGGGCCTGACGGCCCGGGCTCGCTAGCCGGTACCGGACGGCGCTCACCGGTCCCCAGCCGCTCTCATCGGGGTGGGCCCGCCCGGGGCCGGGGCGGGGGGCAGCCCGGCCAGGCCGGCCAGCGCCGCCCGGTGCCAGTCCGGGGTGCCGAACGCGATCGACGAGCTCGTGGCCCGCTTCAGGTACAAGTGCGCCGGGTGCTCCCAGGTGAAGCCGATGCCCCCGTGCAGCTGCACGCATTCCCGGGCGGCCAGCGTGGCGGCGTCGCCGCAAGCCGCCTTGGCCAGGGCCACGGCCAGCGGCGCGTCGTCGTCCCCGTCGGCCAGGCAGGCGGCCGCGTACCGGGCCGCGGCCCGGGCCTGGCTGATGGCCACCCACAGGTCCGCGGCACGGTGCTTGAGCGCCTGGAACGAGCCGACCGGGCGGGCGAACTGGTACCGCTCTTTCAGGTAGGCGACGGTCATCTCCAGGCAGCGCTCCGCCACGCCGAGCTGCTCGGCGGCCAGCATCGCGGCCCCGGCGGCCAGCGCGGCCGCGATCGCGCGGTCCGCGTCCCGCCCGGAGGCCACCGGCCGGGCGGGCACCCTGTCCAGGGTCAGGTCCGCCAGCGGGCGGGTCTGGTCCAGCGAGACCACCGGGGTGACGGTCAGCCCGGGCGCGCCGGCGTCCACCACGTACAGCCCGGAAGGCACTCCGTCGGCCGGGACGAGAAGCACCGACGCGGGCAGCGCGTCGGCTACGCCGGTGACTGCGCCGGTCAGCCGGGTCTGGCCGGCGGCGTCGCCGGCCTTCGGGGGCGCGACGCGCACGGTGACGGCGGGGCTGGCACCCGGCTTACTCGCGAACGGGACGGCCAGCGCCGCGGTCACGGTGCCCGCGGCCAGCCCGGACAGCAGGTCCGCGTCGCCGGCCGACAGGGCGGCGGCCGTCGCGACCACCGCGCTGCCCACGAACGGGACGGGCGCCACGGCCCGGCCGGCCTCCTCGGCGACGACCGCGGCCTCACGGTAACTGGCGCCCGCGCCGCCGTGGCTCTCCGGGATCAGCAGGCCGGCGCAGCCGACCTCGGCGGCGAGCACCCGCCACAGCGCGGTGTCGTACGGCTCGCTGGTCTCAGTCCGGGCCAGCACCTCCGGCCAGCCGGCACGCTCGGCGAGGAGGTCCCGTACGGCGGCCCGGAGCTCCTCTTCCGCCTCGCCGTACAGCAGGTCGGGCAGGCCCCGGTCGGTCTGCGCAGCGTCGTCGCGGGCCGCGCTGCCGCCGGCGGTGGCGGCTTGCGTGGAAGCACTCACAGCGCCTCCTCGAAGGTTCGCGACGTCCGGCAAGAAAAAACCCACCAGCGGCTCGCCCGGGCCTCACGGCCCAGGCTCGCGAGCCGGAACCGGACGCGGCTCACCGGGGCAGGTCCTTCCAGGGAACACGGGTGTCGGTGCGCGGCTCGGGCGGCAGGCCGAGGACACGCTCGGCGATGATGTTCCGCAGGATCTCCGAGGTGCCGCCCTCGATGGAGTTGCCGCGGGCCCGCAGGTAGCGGTAGCCCGCATCCCGGCCGTAAAAGCTGACGCTCTCCGGCCTGCGCATGGACCAGTCCTCATACCGCAGCCCGTCGGCCCCCGCCATCTCCACCTCGAGCGCGGCGATGTCCTGGTTGAGCCGGGCGAACACGAGCTTCGCCGCCGACCCCTCGGGGCCGGGGTGACCCACGGCCAGCTGCTGGCGCAGCCGTTCCGAAGCCAGCCTGGCCACCTCCGCGTCGGCCCACAGCCGCAGCATCCGGTCGTGCAGGCCGGGGGTGCGCCGCTGCGGGTGCTCCCGCCAGGCACGGGCGGCGGAGCCGATCATTCCGCCTTCCCGGGGCAGGGCGGTGCCGCCGATGGACACCCGCTCATTCATCAGCGTGCCCTGGGCCACCCGCCAGCCCTCGCCCACCCCGCCGATCCGGTCGCGGTCCGCGATGACCGCGCCGGTCAGGAAGACCTCGTTGAACTCGGCCTCCCCGGTGAGCTGGCGCAGGGGCCGGACTTCGACCCCGTCGCCGGTCATGTCGCAGGCGAAGTAGGTCAGCCCGGCGTGCTTGGGCACATCCGGGTCGGTCCGGGCCAGCAGCAGGCCCCAGCGGGCCTGATGGGCCATGGACGTCCATACCTTCTGGCCGTTCACCACCCACCGGGCTCCCCCGGTTCCGCCGTCCGCGCCCGCGGCAGTCCCGTCCGCTGCCGTATCCGCGACCGGGGACTCATCTTCGCGGACCGCCCGGGTGGCCAGCCCGGCCAGGTCGGACCCGGCGCCAGGCTCGCTGAACAGCTGGCACCAGACCTCCTCGCCGGTCCACAGCGGGCGGATCCAGCGGGCCTTCTGCTCCGGCGTGCCGAACGCGAGGATGGTCGGCGCGGCCATGCCCAGCCCGATGCCGATCCGCTCCGGCTGGTTGCCGGGTGCGCCGGCCGCCGCGAACTCTGCTTCCACCACGGCCTGGAGCGCCCGGGGCAGGCCGAGCCCGCCCAGCCCGGCGGGGTAATGCACCACGGCCAGGCCGGCGTCGAACCGGGCGCGCAGGAAGTCGACCCGGGACATCGTGGCCGGGTCGTGCCCGGCCACGAAGTCGCGGACCCGCTCGCGGAGCCCGTCCGCACTGACGGGCCCGGTTAGGCCGGCGCTGGCGGCCGCGCCGCCGTCCGGCCCGCTGCTGGCACTCAGCACAGCGGCCCGCCCGCTACGTAGATCACCTGGCCTGACACGTATCCTGCGCCTTCACTGGCCAGGTACGAGATGAGGCCCGCCACGTCTTCGGGATGGCCCACCCGCCGGACTGCGATCTGCTTGGCGGCGAGCTCCTGGAACTCCTCGAAGTCCATCTTCATCCGGGCCGCGGTCGCCGCGGTCATGTCGGTGGCGATGAACCCGGGTGCGACCGCGTTGGCGGTAATGCCGAACGGGCCCAGCTCGATGGCCAGCGTCTTGGTGAAGCCCTGCATGCCGGCCTTGGCGGCCGAGTAGTTGGCCTGGCCCCGGTTGCCCAGCGCGGAGCTGGACGACAGGTTGATGACCCGGCCGTAGTGCGCGTTGACCATGTGCTTCTGGGCGGCCTTGGTCATCAGGAACGCGCCGCGCAGGTGCACGCCCAGGACCGTCTCCCAGTCCTCCTCGCTCATCTTGAACAGCAGGTTGTCCCGGAGCACCCCGGCGTTGTTGACCAGCACTGTCGGGGCCCCAAGCTCGGCGACGACCTGGTCCACGGCGGCGGCCACCTGGTCGGCCTGGCTGACGTCGGCGCCGACGGCGATCGCCCGGCCGCCGTCCGACACGATCGTGTCCACCACGGCCTTACCGTCGTCCGCGCCCAGGTCGAGCACGGCGACCGCCATCCCGTCCGCGGCCAGGCGCCTGGCCGTCCCGGCCCCGATACCGCGGGCTCCACCAGTGACAATGGCTACTCTTTGCGTGTCCTGCGACATGGTGCATTCTCCTTGCTGCGTGTCATCCGCGGGCAGCGGCTGATCCGGCCCGGCCTGGTGAGCTGGCCCAGCGTTCGCCAGTGCTCACGTTCCGGTTCCACGGCCAGTGACTCACGTTCCCCGCTCACCGGACAGAGACCTACGTCCCGTTTTCAATGGCCACCCGGTACGGGCGCAGTTCCCGGCGGGCCAGGGAACGCTTGTGCACCTCGTCGGGACCATCCGCGAAGCGGAGCGTGCGGGCGTTCGCCCACAGGTACGCGAGCGGGAAATCCTGGCTGACCCCGGCCGCGCCGTGCGCCGTGATCGCCTTGTCGATCACCCACTCGGCCATGGCCGGGGTGATGATCTTGATGGCCTGGATCTCGCTGTGCGCACCCTTGTTGCCCACCGTGTCCATCAGCCAGGCGGTCTTGAGCACCAGCAGCCGGGCCTGCTCGATCCGCACCCGCGATTCCGCGATCCACTCCTGGATCACCCCCTGGTCGGCCAGCGGCTGGCCGAACGCGACCCGGCTGGTGACCCGGCGGCACAGCAACTCCAGGGCGCGCTCGGCCGAGCCGATGAGGCGCATGCAGTGGTGGATCCGGCCTGGGCCCAGCCGGGCCTGGGCGATCCTGAACCCGTCGCCCTCGCCGGCGATCAGGTTGGCCGCCGGCACCCGGGCGTCGGTGAACACGACCTCGGCGTGGCCCCCGTGCGGCCCGTCGTCGTAGCCGAACAGGCTGATCCCGCGCTGTACCGAGACCCCGGGGGTGTCGCGGGGCACCAGGATCATCGACTGCTGCCGGTGCCGGTCCCCCTCCCAGGCGGTCCGGCCCATGACGATGAAGATCTCGCAGCCCGGGTTCATCGCTCCGGACGACCACCACTTCCGGCCGTTCAGGACGTACTCGTCCCCGTCGCGGTCGATCCTGGTTGTGATGTTGGTCGCATCCGAGGAGGCGACATCAGGCTCGGTCATGCAGAAGGCGGATCTGAGCGAGCCCTCCAGCAGGGGCCGGAGCCAGCGTTCCTGCTGCCCGGGAGTGCCGAATTCGGCCAGCACCTCCATGTTCCCGGTGTCGGGGGCAGCGCAGTTGAGCGCCTCGGGGGCCAGCGCCGGGCTCCGCCCGGTGATCTCGGCGAGCGGCGCGTACTGGAGGTTGGTGAGCCCGGCGCCCTGCGGGTGATGAGCCAGGAAGAGGTTCCACAGGCCGCGGCCGCGGGCCTCCTGCTTCAGCTCCCCGATGACCGCGGGGCGCTCCCAGGGCCGTCCGGCCCGCGCATTCTCCCGCACCTGCGCGGCGAACACCGGCTCAGCCGGATACACGTACTCGTCCATGAACGCGAGGAGGCGTTTCCGGAACTCCTCCGTGCGGACGTCGTAGCCGAAGTCCATTGCAGCCTCCCGACGGGTCCGGTGATGACTCTACCTACTCATGAGTACGCCGCCTATCCGCCTTTGGCCCCCGCTCTCGCTCAACCGCCTGCGGCGGCGGCCCGGCGGAACACGTAGACGAAATCACTCTCGTAGACCTGCCGGTAAGTGGTGCCGGGATGGCGCTGCTCAACGAACGTGAGCGGGTCGCCGGGAGGCGGATTCCAGCCGCTGTCCAGTTCGTCGAACACCACGTAGCGGGGCGCCGGGTTGCCGGCGTTGCCGATCCAGTAGGTGTTATCCCGGGCCGCCAGCGGGGCCAGCAGGGTCAGCGTGGCCTCGACGGTGGTGCCAGCCGGCACCCGGGCCACGGCGGCGTCCTCCCCCCGGACGTGGGCGCTGATCCGGTACGTCTGCACCTGCCACAGGCCGCTGAGCGGGAACAGCCAGGCCGTCACCGCCGCGATGACGAGCATGAGCGCCGGGGCGCCCCGGGTCGCCGCCCGCTCCGGCCAGGGGAAGCGCCGCGGTTCCTGCTCCGGCTGAGCCCGGTGCGCGCGGATCCTGGCCAGCGTGCCGATCGCGGCGATGAAGACGATGGGCATCACCGTGGCGTTGTAGTGGTATCCCGACCCCCAGTACGCGCCGTTCGTGGACACGAACCGGAGCGCCAGGCCCGGCACCGCCACGAGGGCGATCGGTGAGCCCAGCGCGAGGAAGGCCACCGGCAGCAGGATGAGCAGCGTGGTGCGGAGCTTCGGGAGGTAGGAGTGGCCGAACTGGGCGAGCACCGCCGGCGCTGACGGATGCGGCCCGCCTGGGCTCAGCACCCCGCCGTCGGCCCAGTACGGGTACTGATGCAGCGAGTTGAAGTGCGGGATGAGCACCGTGATGGCCAGGACGGACCAGGCGAGTCCCCAGACGGTGAGCAGCACCCCCCAGCGGAGCGCGGCCCGCGCGGCCGGGCCGCCCTCCCCGGTTCGGGCCAGGCTCATGACGGCGATGAGGATGCCGATCGCCGCGACCGTGAAGCCCTGGTCCTCCTTCACGAACACCAGCGGCAGCGCCCATACGGCCGCGGCCCGGGCCTTGCCCCGCAGCAGCGCGGACAGCGAGCAGGCCAGCAGCGGAACCGCGAACGCGATCTCGTGGAAGTCGAAGTCGATCATCTGCTGCAGGCCCCAGGAGAGCCCGTAGGCCGCGCCGATCATCCGCCCGGCCCCGGCGCCGAGCCGGGAGGCAGCGGCCCGGCTGACCGGGACCACCGACACCGCGGTCAGCAGGGCCTGGACGACGAGCAGGGTGGCCGCGCTGGGGACCAGCAGGAAGGCCGGGGCGATCAGGCCGACGATCGGCTGGAAGTGATCCCCGAGCAGGTTGAACCCGGCCCCGCGGATGTTCACGACGGGTGCGTGCAGGTGCGCCACCTGCCGGACGTACTCGGTGAAGATGCCCAGGTCCCAGGAGCCCGGGGTGAGCCGGGCGTAACGGGACAGCGAGATCGTGGCGTAGGCCGCGAACATGGCCAGCGCGATCAGCCACGGCACCCGGTCGGCGCGGCGGGACGGGCCCGACGGCGGCTGGCCGGCCCTGGCGGCGCCCCAGGCACCCGGTAGCCCACGTGTCCCGGTGGTGACGGCAATCCCGGTGGTCCCGTGGGTCCGGGATGCCCCGTAAGCACCAGGAGCGTCATCCTGACCCCCGGCACGGGACGCTGGATCCGGAGGGCTGCCGCCGGTGGTGATCATGCCGTCCTAGCTCAGTGCGTCCGCCCTGGCCTCCCCGCGGCCCCTACAGACCCTAATGTGCCCGGCCCGGACCAGCGGGAAGCCTGATCCCCGGTGCGGGATCAGCGGAGCAGCAGCCTGCCGATCCGGCGGCCCGCCACGAGCAGGCCGATCAGGCCCATGATGGCCAGGTAGGCGGTATGCCCGAGCAGCTCGGGTTTGATCCGGCCGAGGGTCAGGTCACGCAGCATGGCCACGCTCTGGTACAGCGGCGTGCACCGCACCACCAGCTGCAGGGGCCCGGGGTACACGCTCAGCGGGTAGAACGTGGTCGAGAACAGGAACATCGGCAGCGTCGCCAGCGTGACGAACTCGAAGTCCTGCCAGGTCCGCATGTACGTGGTGCAGGCCATGCCCGCGGCGGCGAAGGCGAACCCGGTGAGCACGGCCGCCGGGAGATCGGCCAGCGCCCACCACGAGTGGATCAGGCCCATCGCCGCCATCACGGCCAGGAAGGCCACCGCGTAAAGGGCGCCGCGCACCAGCGCCCAGGTGATCTCGCCGAGGGCCACGTCACCGGCCCGCATGGGCGTGGCCAGCGCGGCGTCGTAGAGCTTCTCGTACTTGAGCCGGAAGAACACGTTGAACGTGGAGTCGAACAGGGCTCCGTTCATGGAGGCGCTGGCCAGCAGGGCGGGCGCCACGAAGGCCGCGTAGCTGATGCCCTGCACCGGGCCGACCAGGTGGCCGAGCCCGACCCCGATGGACAGCAGGTAGAACAGCGGCTCGACCACCCCGGAAACGAACACCAGCCAGGTGTGCCGGTACACCAGCGTGTGCCGCTCGACCAGGAACAGGCTGCTCCGGCCGCCCACTGACCCCCACGCCCGGCGCAGAGGCCCGCGGCCCGGCAGCACCCGCAGCGGCAGGCCGCTCACGCTAGACATACAGCCGCCTGGCGTAGGTCCGGTTACCGGCGATGATCCCGGCGCCCAGCACGACCAGCAGGTAGCCGACGTGCAGGAGCGCTGAGGGCAGGGTGGCGATGCCCAGGCACAGGCCCCGGCACAGCGCCACGCCGTGCCACAGGGGAGTCAGGTAGGCGATGGGCCTGATCCACGCGGGCAGCTGGGTGACCGGGAAGAACGTGCCGGAGAACAGGAACAGCGGGATCAGCCCGAAGCGGTACACCACGGCCAGCGACGTGTCCTTGCTGCGGGTCACGGTCCACGCCTCGATCGGGGCGGTGAACGCCAGGCCGGTGAGCACCGCGACCGGCAGGGCCGCGATGGCCATCGGCGAGCGGATCGCCCCGAACGCCGCGGCCACGGCCAGGAACACGGCCGAGGTCATGGTCAGCTTCAGCCCCACGAACAGCAGGTGCCCGTGGAACAGGTCGCGTGGGCGCAGCGGCGAGGACACCGCGGCCTGGTAGGTCTTGTTCCACTTGACCGAGCCGAGGACCGGGTAGGTGGACTCCCCCACCCCCGTGCCCATCGCGCTCGCGGCCAGCAGACCCGGGGCAAGGAAGACCAGGTAGCTCACCCCGCCCAGGGACGCCGTGCTGTGCTTGTCCACCAGCGTGCCCAGGCCGAGGCCCATGGCGCCCAGGTACAGTAGCGGGTTCAGCACCGTGGAGATGATCGAGCCGCGCCAGGTCCGCCGGTAGTCGGTCAGCCAGAAGCGCAGCTGCCGCACGGCGAAGGACCAGGCGGGCGGGCGGCCTGCCCGGGCCGCGCGCCCCGACGGCGGCGCGGCGGCCGGGCCGCCGGGTGCCGTCTGGGCCGTCATCAGTCCCCCAGCCGGCGGCCGGTCAGCCGCAGGAACACGTCTTCCAGCGTGCTGCGCCGGACCAGCGAGGTGAGCGGGTCCAGCCCGAGTTCCCGCACGGCGGCCAGCGCCGTGTCACCGTCCTCGACGTACAGCAGCACCCGGTCGGCCAGCACCTCACGGCGCTGCGCGGGCACCGCGGCGAGTTTCTCCGCGGCGTTCTCGTGCACGGCGGGGTCGAACCGGAGCTCGAGGACTTCCGGGGTGGAGTACCGCTCGATCAGCTCCCGGGGGGAGCCCTCGGCGGCGATCCGGCCCCCGTCCATGACCACGAGCCGGTCGCACAGCTGCTCGGCCTCATCCATGTAGTGCGTGGTCAGCACCAGCGTCACGCCTTGCTGCTTGAGCCGGAAAAGCCGGTCCCAGACCACGTGCCGGGCCTGCGGGTCCAGGCCGGTGGTCGGCTCGTCGAGGAGAAGGATCTCCGGCTCGTTGATCAGCGAGCGGGCGATGGTCAGCCGCCGCTTCATCCCGCCGGACAGCGGCTCCACCCGGTCGCCGGCGCGGTCGGCGAGCTGGACGAAGTCCAGCAGCCGGGCGCTGCGCTCCCGGATGACCGGCCGGGGCAGCCCGAAGTAGCGGCCGTACACGAGGAGGTTCTCCCGGACCGTGAGCTCCACGTCCAGCGAGTCCTCCTGGGGCACCACGCCGAGCCGGGCCCTGATCGCCGGGCCATCGGCCACCGGGTCGAGGTCGAAGATCGACAGCTCACCCTCGGTGGGCGGTGAAACGCAGCCGATCATGCGCATCGTCGAGGACTTGCCCGCGCCGTTGGGGCCAAGGAAGCCGAACGCCTCGCCGCGGCGCAGCTCGAAGTCGACCCCGTCCACCGCCGTGAAGGTTCCGAACCGTTTGGTGAGGCCGCGAGCACGGATGAGAGCGGTGGTCACAGGCACTTATGCAAGACTACCGGCAGTCGGAAATAATTCCGACCGGGTTAATTTCCCTGTTCTTGACCTCGCAATCGTGGCCCTATGGCCCCGCCGCCGGATGCGTGCCGGTACTGTCACAAGCAGCGGTTGATGAACTTCGCAGGACCCGCCCCCCCCAGCACTGGTGAGAGGAAGACGGCCAGGTGAGTTTCGCTCTGCGGCTGTATGAGCGGTTCCGCGTGCTGATCCATGAGGCCGCCAAGTTCGGCGTGGTGGGCCTGGCCGGGTTCATCGTGAGCCTTGGCGGTGCGGACGTCCTGCACTTCGACTTGGGCGTGGGCAAGTACAAGGCCGTGGTGACCGCGACGATCGCCGCCACCGTGGTGACCTTCCTCGGCAACCGCTACTGGGCGTTCCGGCATCGTGAGCGGGTCGGGATGGGCCGGGAAACCGTCCTGTTCTTCGTGTTCAACGGGATCGGCCTGCTGATCCAGCTGGCCTGCGTCGCGATCGTCGCGGACGGCTTCGGCCTGCAGGGCAAGGTCTGGTACAACCTGGCCAACCTGACCGGCATCGGGCTGGGGACGCTGTTCCGCTTCTGGTCCTACCGCAAGTGGGTATGGCGGACGCAGGACCCCGCGGCAGAGGTGCCGGCCGGGCGTCACCGCCCTCTGGCACCGGCCCCTGAAATCCCGGGGGCCTGGTTCCCCGAGGCCGGGGTGGCCGAAGCCGTCGCCGTAGGCCTGGACGAGGAAGCCACGCTGTACGGGCGCGGCGCCGAGGAGTACGAGCACGGGGCCGGGAACTACGGCGAAGGTCCGAAGGAGTTCGGCCGCGAGGAGTTCGGCGGCGAGCGCGGCCAGTACGCCGGAAGCTACGACCGCCGGGCCGGGGATTACGGCGGCGACGGAACCAACGGCAGCCGCCCAGGGCGCCACGCCGCGCGCAGCTAATCCCACGCCGTCCCCGATCGTGGACGGAAGTGGTTGCCCCGACGACCCTTTGCGTCCACGATCGCGCCGGACGGCCGTCCCATCCCGCACCGCCGCCCGCCCCGGCCCCGGCCCCGGCCCCGGCCCCGGCCGATCGTGGACGTAAATGGCTGTCCCGACGACCATTTGCGTCCACGATCGCGCCGGACGGCGGGCAGTTCAGCGGCAGCGCGCCCGATGTTGCCTGCGGCCCCGGCGGCGCTGGTCCTGCCTGAGCGTGGCCCGGTGGATGGAGGCGGCAGGGTTTCGCCCGCGGCCCGAGGCGCTGGCCCTGACTGCGGGGAGCGGGCCGGTCGCGGGGTTCGTTGCGGAGATTTTTGGGGTTAGCGCGGGCCGGCGCAGCCGGTGCCGCTGCCGCCGACGAGCGGAAGGCGCTGCGCGTAGGCGGCCTTGGCCTGCGACTGGGTGATCTTGCCGGTGGCGGCCAGCCGCCCCAGCACGTGGGCCTCCCGGGCCCGGCCCCGCGCGTAGTGGCCGATCGGGTCGTCTGCGGAGGGTCCCTGGACCAGCCCGGCCAGCGTGGCCGCCTCCGGCAGGGTCAGGGCCGCCGGGGTGGTCCCGAAGTACCCGCAGCTGGCCCGGGCCAGGCCGTAGTAGCCGTGGCCGAAGTAGGCGACGTCGGAGTACATCCGGAGCACTTTCGCCTTGCTGTAGGCCAGGTCGAGCTTGATGCCCAGCATGACCTGCTTGACCTCGACAGTGAAGCCGCTCTGGCCGGGGGTGTACAGCATCTTGGCCAGCTGCTGGTACAGCGTGGCGCCACCCTGGTCTCCGTGCCCGGCGATCTGGGACGCCGCGACCCGGGCAATCGCGTAGATATCCACCCCGGGCTCGGAGTAGAAGCGGTGGTCCTCGGTCGCGACCAGGGACTCGGCGAACAGCGGAGACATCGGCGGTCCCGGGTACGCGGCGTGGTGCGCCCTGGCGATGGCCCGGGCCAGCGCGGGCGCGTTGCTGACCGACGGCGTGAGCGCGAACAGCACACCGAACGCGACCACGCCCAGCATGACCAGCGCCAGCACGATCCCGAGCAGCAAGCGCAGCACCCGCCAGCGGCGCCGCCGGCGCGGCCGGCCGGGCAGGTAGCCGCCGGCCGGGTAATCCCCCTGGCCGGGGTAACCCTCATCATCGCCGTAGTCCGGGTAGGGGGCGTCATCCGGGTAGTTGCGGTACGGGTCCCCCGATGTGGCGCCGTAGGGCAGCGGCGCCGTCTGCGGGTCGTAGCTCATCCGCACTGCCCGGGGATCGCCCGGCCCGCCCTCCCGGGCCGGTCCCCGTGCCATCATCAGTAGCTCCGTCTGGTCGAGGGCCGTCGCGGGGTTACGCGGGGCCTACCCCAGTAACGCAACGAAGAACCATCGCGCCAAGTGCCCGTTCGGCGCGGGTTCCGCGGTCAGGGACCTCGTGAGCGTTACGCTACTCCCCGTAATTGACTACCTACGGTAGGTAGTCAACAAGGGGGATCAGAAGCATGAGGCAAGTCTCAAGACTGCTCGCCGGGCTCACCGCCGTCGGCGCGGCGGCGTTCACGCTGGTGGGGGCCAGCGCCGCGCAGGCCGCGCCGTCCACGGTCTACGTGTCCAGGCACGCCCACGCCGGCAACTCGGACCGCTCGTGCGCCACGGCCCGGTACCGCCACATCAACCAGGCCATCGCCGCCGCCCCGAGGGGCGGGACCGTGATCGTCTGCGGCGGCACGTACAAGGTGCAGGCCATCGTGACCAAGTCGCTCGCGCTGATCGGCCGCCACGGCGCCACCATCGACGCCCGGGGACAGAAGCCGATCAGCAAGAAGCTGCCCGGGGGCAGCGGCATCGTGGTTTATGGCACCCGCCACGTCGAGGTCAGCGGGTTCACCGTGAAGAACGCGAGCTTCGACGCGATCCTGGTCGCGCGGAGCAGCCGGGTCCTGGTCTCGCGCAACCTGCTCAAGCACAGCGGCGACGTGGGCGTGGACTTCAACGGCACCTCCAACTCGCTGGCCACGCACAACCTCGCGGAGTTCAACAAGGGCGGCGGCTTCCTGATCGCCGACGACCTCGGGCCGACGCACTTCGACGCGGTCACCAGGAACGAGGCCACGCGCAACCCGGGCGGTTGCGGGGTCATCATCGCCGGTCACTCCACCAGCGGGGTATGGGGCAACTACGTCGCGCACAACCTGCTCACCTTCAACGGGCTCAACCGCAAGCAGCCCGGGGCCGGCGTGGTCATCGCCACCGAGGTCAAGGGTGGGCGTGTGTCTGACAACGACGTGGCCGACAACGAGATCTACGGCAACGGCCTCGCCGGGGTGACCATCCACTCCCACGTGCCCGGGCAGCGGATGAGCGGCAACCAGATCGTGGGCAACGACATCGGCAAGAACAACATCCTCGGTGACACGATCGGGCTGGCCCCGCCGGTCACGAACCACCCGGACCTGCGCACGACCGGCATCCTGGTGGGTGCCTCATCGAAGATCAAGGTGTGGATCCACGGCAACTACATCCACAGCAACTGGTTCGGGATCTACCTCAACGGGCGGATCCACGCGCACATCTTCAAGAACCGGTTCCACCGGGTGCACAAGCACGTCAAGGTGGCGTAGGGACGCTGCTGGCGAGGGCTGGCCGCCCTCCGCCTGCCTCGCGGCAGCGGAGGGCGGCCAGCCTTTGCTGTGCGGCAGCGGTTCCGCACGCCGGGCAGCGTTTAGGGAGCCCGCGCCGCAGGGCATACAGCGGGGTGGCTGCCGGTTGAGGTCAACCCGCTGGACACAGGGCCGCAAATCCCTGCAAGCTGGCGCAGCATGTGCCCCGGCATTCAGCCCTTCCCACTCGTGGAGCGCCCGCATGGAAGTCAAGGAACTCGGACATCTAGTCCTCTACGTTCACAACCTGGACCGCTCCGCGTCGTTCTACCGGGACGTACTCGGCTGGCGCCAGATCATCGGAGGCCCCGGCGACTCCGCCACCCCCTTCCGGGCCGCCGCGTTCTCCGCTCCGTCCGGGCGTACCCATCATGAGCTGCTGCTTATCGAGGTCGGGGAGGATGCGGCCAACATGCCACCCGGACGGCGGGTGGGGCTGTACCACTTCGGGCTGAAGGTCGGCGACAGCGACGACCAGCTCCGGTCGGCACTGGCCACCCTCGAAGCCAACGCGGTCAACGTGGTCGGGGCCAGCGACCACACGGTGACGCACAGCCTGTACATCACCGACCCGGACGGCAACGAGATCGAGCTGTACGTTGACGTGCCCGGGGTGGACTGGCGCAGCGACCCGTCGCTGGTCGCCTCCCCTATCAAGCCGCTCAAGCTCTGACGGCGGCTGGCGGGGCTGGCGGGGTGCGGGGGTGCGGGGGTGCGGGGGTGCGGGGGTGCGGGGTGCGGCCCCCGGCTCGCCCCACCAGTCACATCACTCACTCTGATCAAGCACCCGAGGGTTCCTGGCGACTCTTCACG
>CAWAJB010000011.1:0-48197 GCA_963782185.1 uncultured Actinomycetes bacterium | reverse complement strand
ATCGGAGATGAACAAGCGCCGGCAGCGAGCAGCCTTTGACCCGCACCCCGTGCGGGTGGTCTCGCGGCATGACCTCGATGAACGGGGTGTCGCCGCGGCCGGTATGCCAGTCACGGTGCAACAGCCCGAGCGCTTCCCCCAGCCGCAGGCCCGTCTCGGCCAGAAGCGACCACAGCAAACGATCCCTCACCCGGCCGCTCCACTGCCCAGACGCCGCATCGAAGGCCGCGCACGCATCGCAGATCGCGCCGATCTGCCAGGGCGTGAGTACCGGTGCCGGCACATGCCGGGGGACGTGGACCCGGATCACCGGCCGCTGCCGGCCCCTCTTACGGGCCACATGCTCCAGCATCGGCTTATAGGCCTCCCGGCCACCGTGCACGACCCGCATCAGATCACGGCCGAGCGCGACACCGTTGCCCTCATGGAACCGGTAGAAGGAGGTCACCGCCCGCAGCCGCGTGCTGATCGTGGACTCAGCGAACCGGGAAACACGCGGCTCGATCGACAGCACATCCGGGCCATCCCCACCGCGCAGCCACGCCAGGAACCCACCGACATCGGCGAGTGTCAGCTCATCCCACGCCAGATCGAACACGCCCAGGTAGCTCCACCACAGCGCCAGCGCCCGCGCATACGACTTCACCGTGTTCGGCGACGTGCCCTGCACCCGCAAGAACTCCAGGAACTCCTCAGCCTGGCCGATCACCACGTGATCGCCGCCAAGCACCGTCCACGTCATCTCCGAGCCGGGCACGATCAGCCGCTGCACCCGGCACGCCACCCCGTCAATCTCCGTCACGGACGGTAACGTACTCGCTACAGATCATCCGGCTGTGACGGACACGCCGACGGGAAAAACACCCCGTCACCAGTCGTCGCAGACGCAGCTTCCCCAACCCCGGATTACGTTTGATGCCTGGATGGCCCGGGAGTTCCCGGGCGTCAGGTTCGAGCGGTACGTGGATGACGCGGTGGTGCACTGCGTCAGCGAGGCCCAGGCCCGCAAGGTCCTGGCTGCGCTGCAGGAGCGGATGGCGCAGGTCGGGCTTACGCTGCACCCGGATAAGACCCGGATCGTGTACTGCAAGGACGGCAGGCGGCAGGGCTCAGGCGAGCACACGTCGTTCACGTTCCTCGGCTATACCTTCCGGGCCAGGGGAGTGCGGACGAAGACCGGGAAAATGATGACCGGCTTCACCCCCGCGATCAGCAAGGACGCCCTGAACAGGATCAGTGCGCAGGTGCGGTCATGGGGACTGCACCGGCGGACGGGCCTATCCGAAGCGGACCTCGCCCGGTGGATCAACCCCATCGTGCGAGGCTGGATGAACTACTACGGCGCCTTCCGCCGGTCGGCGCTGTATCCCCTCCTGACGCGCATCAACGCCTACCTGCTGCGCTGGCTGCGCAAGAAGCATCCGCGGCTGCGGGGACGGAGAAAGGCACAAGACGCATGGGCACGGGCCTGCGAGCAGCGGCCCCGTTACTTCGCCCACTGGGCCTGGGTCATGACCATTCCTGCTGTCTGGTGATCAGGACGACAAGAGCCGTATGACGGGAGACTGTCACGTACGGATCCGCGAGGGCCGGAGGGTGAAATCCCCTCCGGCTACTCGACACTGTGCCACCAGCCTTGACCTGGTCTTTCACGCCGCTCGCTGGTCTTCGTTGATGAGGGAGCGCTGAGGACTGGCCGACGCTTGATCCGGTCGCCGGACGAGGGCAGCTATGGGATGGCTGGGCGAGGTGGGAAGAGGCTCATCTGCAGTCGGTGCTGCCTAGCGGTGCTGGCTGCGGCCCTGGCCGTGCTGGGCAGGTAGGTCGCGTGAAGCGAACCGGCAGCAGCTTGCTTCGCCGCGGGCCGGCCCCGGTTCTCACGGGGTTAGGCTGAGGCTGTGAGCGAGCTGCCAGTGGATGGGACGCCGGGAGTAGCCGGTGCGGCCCGTGATGCCGCGCGCGGGCACGTGGTGTATCTCACCGAGCGCGGGGAGCGGCTGGCTGCCATCGTCCCAGCCGAGTTCGCCGAGGCGCTGGAGGGTATGAGCGAGGAGGATGCCCGCGAGCTGCTGGAGGACCTGGCTGACGCTGCGGCGGCCCGGCAGGCGCTCGCCGAGCCTGGCGAGGCTATTCCGTGGGAGCAGGTCAAGGCTGAGGCCGGGCTGTAGCCGCGGTGAGGTACCTGTGAGTGCCGAGAACCTCATCCACGTTATGCGACCAGGCGATATTCGTTGATGAGGCCACCGACGCGGGCCTGTCTTGTTACGCGATACTGCTGCAGGTGGACCGGTTCAGGTAGTGGCTTCCGGGGGCGGCGCGGGCCAGGGAGCGGTGCGGCCGGTGCTGGTTATGGTGGCTCTCGTACTGGCGCAGGATCCGCCGCAGATGGCTCTGATTCCAGATCAGGGTGCGGTCCAGGAGCTCGCGTCGGCATCCTCCGATCCAGCGTTCGGCGATCGCGTTCATGCGGGGCGTCCGGACGTTGCAGGGCAGGGTCCGGATCCCGGCGTCGGCGAGGACCGCGTCGAACGCGGCCGTGTAGTCCGGGCCGCGGTCGCGGATCATGAACTTGGCCTGGTGCGCCTCGTCGCCGAGGTCCATCACGAGGTTGCGGGCCTGCTGGGCGGTCCATTCCCCGGTCGGATGCAAAGTGACTCCGAGGATGCGGATGCGCCTGGTGGCGTGCTCGATCAGGGCCAGGACATAGGCCTGGGTGCCATCGAGCAGGCCGGCCGTGAAGAAGTCGCAGGCCAGGATCGCCTCGGCCTGGGAGCGCAGGAACTGTGACCAGGCCGGCCCGGATCGGCGTGGTGCGGGGTCGATGCCGGCATTCTTCAAGATCTCCCACACCGTCAACGCCGCTACCTTCACTCCCAGGCCGGCCAGTTCGCCATGGATCCTGCGGTACCCCCATCCGGGGTTCTCACGGACCAGCCGGAGGACCAGGGCCCTGATGTTCCGGCGGGTCGCCGGCAGGCCCGTCCTGCCGCGCCTGGATCTGGCGGCCCAGCGGCGGCGGACGATGTCGCGGTGCCAGCGCAAGATCGTGTCGGGGGTGACCAGCAGCCGCAGACCGTGGCGCCGCGCTTTGGGTATCACACCGAGCAGGGTCGCGAGCAGGGCCCGGTCCGCCCAGGTCAGGTGCGGGCGGCGGGGCTGCCGCCGTTGCAGGACGGCGAGCTGGTAGCGCAGGATCAAGATCTCGGCGGTCTTCCACGCCTCCTTGCGCCGGGACAGCCGCAGCCATGAGGTAACCCGCGTGATCAGGAGGAAGACGGGAGGAAGACGAACCGCAGGAACATGACCAGTGATCATCACGGCCGGACGCTGGGAGAGCAACTCTGCTGGTCAGAGCTGTGGACGGGATTCTCGGCACGCACAGGCAATGGCGCGAACCGGCCGTCGCCAAGGTAGCGCCCGCGGCTGTTGGTCATCCAGCACGATACCGGCGGCGCCAAGTTCGTCCGGGGCCCAGGGCAGTTCTCGCCGTGCTCCCTGCACGTCCGGCGTGGGCAGGCTGGCGAAGAACCCGAACCGTTCGGGGTACGCGTGCACGATAGCGGCCGCCGCGTCGTTGACGTCAGCAGCGAGTGCTCGCGCCGCGGCGTCGCCGAAGTGCACCCCTGGTGACGATATCGACAGGATTGCTTTCTGGATGCCGGCGCGGTCCGTCAGGTCGAGATGTTCGCAGGCGGTCCACCGCGGCCAGTACTGGTCGGGCATGCCGTCGGGCCGCAGGTGTCCCGCCGCCTTGGCGGCAGCGATGTATGCCTCGGTGATCAAGTGGGCGTGGACATCGATCGGTCCCTTGTCTGGCACGTTTTCCTCCGTCGGGGTGCGGTGAGGCGGTGCTGGCCAGTAGCGTCAGCGGTTGCGCGCCGGGTCGCCGTCTGGGACGGATCAGGGGGCCACGCCGTCGGCGCTTGCCATCGGCGTGGCCGGCGAGGTGGCGTGGCCGAGCGACTTCAGGCCCGCATCCGCTATCGCGGCGTCGAGTTCGGGCAGAACTCCTGCTACCCCGATCGCCCCGACGCACTGGCCGTCGATGATGACGGGGATCCCTCCTTCGAGGGGGTAGATGGGCATTTTCAGCATCGAGACCCGGCCCGCGTTCAGCGGTTCTTCGAAGAACGTTGTCGGGTGCCCGCCTTCGGCGGCGGTGCGTGCCTTTTCTACCGCGCCGTCGGCGCTGAGGTAGGGTGCCCCGTCCATGCGGATCAGGTGCTGGAGGTAGGTGGATTCATCGACGATCGCGATCGAGACCGCCAGCTGCTGGGATTGCGCGTATGTCTCTGCGGCGGCCGCGATCGCCTTGGCGTCGGTGAGGGCGAGACTCAACTTGGTACGCATTCCGGGCTCCTACTCGTGGTGTTATCCAGCGGAATCCAGGCTGCGGCTAAGGACCCCGGGAAGGGATCGGGTAAGTGCGCCGGAATCGTGACCGGGGATCCTTAGTTGCGCCCGGTGGCTCCTTAGCGGAGGCTGGGAACAGCCGGGCACGCGGCGTAACGGTGCCCGGGTCTTGCGGTGAGCCAGAGCCATCAGCGTGGCCGGCCGGGAGGAGCGTGATGGGCGCCGCCGATGCTGCCGCCCGGCTGGCCCCGGCCGGGCCGTTCGTGGGGCGGGATGAGGAGCTGTCGGAGCTGCATGCCGCGTTGCGGCGGGCGGTGGCCGGCCGGCCGGAGATGGTACTGGTCGCCGGTGAGGCGGGAGTGGGCAAGAGCCGGCTGATCAGCCAGTTCGCCGGGCAGGCCCGGCAGGCGCGGACGCTGGTCGCGGTGGGCGGCGCTGCGCCGCTGACCGGAGGCGCCCTGCCGTACGCGCCGCTGGTGCAGGCGCTGCGGGTACTGGCCGGCGATCACGAGCCGTCCGGTCTGCGAGGGCTTGACGCCGAGCTGGCCGGGGTGCTCGCCGAGCTGACCGGGGACCGGCCGGCCGGGGAGTGGTCACCTGAGATGGGGCGGGCGCGGCTATTCGGGCGGCTGTGCCGCCTGCTGGGTGGGCTCGCCTGGGCCGCTCCGCTGCTGCTGGTGCTGGAGGACCTGCATTGGGCCGACAGCGCCACCCTGGACGTTCTGGCGTTCTTGCTGCGTACCCTGCCTGAGGGGCGGTTGCTGGCGGTGGGCAGCTACCGGGCCGATGATCCCGGCGAGTTGCTAGCAGGCTGGCTGGCCGAGGCGCGGCGGTTGCCGGGGGTGAGCTGGCTGGAGCTGCCGCGTTTCACCCGCGCGGAGCTGACCGTCCTTCTGGCCGGGCTGCGGGGCGACCCGGTGGATAGCGAGGTGGCTGGGGAGGTTTTCGGCCGGTCGCAGGGCAACCCGTTCTTCGCCGAGCAGCTGGTTGAGGCCGGAACCGGGACCGGCGGGCTGCCGCTGGCGCTGCGGGAGGTGCTGCTGGCCCGGGTGCGCCAGTTGTCGCCGGCTGGGCAGCAGTTGCTGCGGGTGGCGGCGGTGGCCGGCCGGTGGGTGTGCCATGACTGGCTGGCGGCGGTCGCAGGTCGGCCGGACGACGAACTGGACGGCGGGCTGGCGGAGGCGGTCGGCCGCGGGCTGCTGGTGGTCATGCCGAAGGAGCGCGCCGGGCAGGAGGCATATGAGTTCCGGCACGCACTGCTGCAGGAGGCCGTGTACGGGGAGTTGCTGCCCGGGCAGCGGGCCCGGCTGCACAGCGCCTACGCCGACGTCCTCGCCAGCTCGCCGCCTGGGCTGCACCCTGCAGCTCCGCAGTTCCCCGCGGAGCTGGCCGAACACTGGTACCGGGCCCGTCGGCCAGCCGAGGCCCTGGCCTGGTCAGTGCGGGCCGCCAGCAGCGCGGAACGGGTGTACGCACACGGGGAGGCGGCCCGCCAGTGTGAACGGGCGCTGGAGCTATGGGATCAGGTGCCCGACGCCGCGGTCCGGGCCGGCCTGGACCGGGCAGGCATGCATACCTGGGCGGCGCGGGCCCGGGAGCACGTCGGCGACCAGGGCCGGGCGCTATCGCACGTCGAGGAGGCACTGCGGCAACTGGACCGGGCCGCCGAACCGGTCCGGGCCGGCCTGCTGCACTACCTCCGCGGCTGGTATGCCACCGGGACAGCCGATCTGGACGTGCTGCTTGCTGCCAGCCGGGTGGCGGTCCGGCTAGTACCGGCCGAGCCGCCGTCAACCGCGCGCGCCCGTGTGCTGCTGGGCTACGGCCGTGTCCTGCATATTCAAGCCGGCCGGTACGAAGAAGCGTCCGCAGTTATCGAGCAGGCGCTGGCCGTCGCCCGCCGGGCCCGCTCGCAGCCCGATATCGCCCGGGCGATGACTGGTCTCGGCATGATGCGGGCGCTCACCGGTGAGGTAGACACCGGCCTTGCGATGCTGCGGGAGGCTTGCGCCTTGGCCGAATCGCCCGCCGCCGACGCGGGCCGGAGCGACACCGGCGAGTTGCCCGGCGACCGCGAGTGGCAGGTGGCCAGGGTGGCGCATCTGGGGCTGAGCGACGTGCTCCTGAAAACCGGCCGGCTGCAGGAAGCCGCCGATGTGGCGGTGCGCAGCTGGGATACGCTGCGGCGCCTCGGCCTTGCCGGACACCGTAACGCATGCGGCCTGCTCGGCTGCGCGGTGGAGGCCCTGTTCGGGCTGGGCCGCTGGGACGAGGCGGCGCGGATAAGCGAGCCGCTGGCACACCAGCCGGCCAGCTTCGCCAACGCGATACTCCAGCCCAAGCTAGCCGACCTGGAAACCGCCCGCGGCGAGCCCGAGGCCGCGCTGGCACGACTCCATCAGGCCATCGAGCAGGGCTGGCGGCCAGGCCCGCATCATGCCCGGGACCTGGGCCAGTGCTGCGCGGAGGCGCAGCTGTGGCTCGGCCTGCCGCAGCTGGCCCTTTCCGACGTGACACAGGCACTGGACGCGATTGCCGGCACCGGCCAGGAGCGGTTCGCCGGCTGGCTGTTCTGCCTGGGAGGGCGCGCCCTGGCCGACCTGGCCGAGCAGGCCCGGGCCCGCCAGGACCCGGCCGCGGAGGCCGGCGTTTACCGGCACCGCACGCTGCTGGCCCGGCGGATGACTGCGATGACCCATGACCCGTTCGCCGCCCGCGCGCCCATGCCTGCCAGCGCCGGGGCGGAGCGGGCCCTGTGGGGCGCGGAGCTGACCCGGCTCGACGGCGCCGCCGACCCCCACGCCTGGCACACCGCTGCCGGTGCCTGGCAGCAGCTCGGACTCGGCTACCGGGCCGCCTACGCCCAATGGCGGGAGGCCGAGGCGCTCCTCGCCAGCGGAGCAGGCGCCGGCCGGGCAGCCGAACCGCTGCGCGACGGGCATGCGACCACGGTGCGGCTGGGCGCCGTCCCGCTGCGCGCCGGGATCGAGGCGCTGGCCCAGCGCGCCCGGATCAGTTTCACCTTGAGCCAGCCGGCGCCGGCACCAGGGCATCCGCATGGCCTCACCGCCCGCGAAACGGCCGTGCTCCAGCTGCTCGTCACCGGCCACACCAACCGGCAGATCGGGCAGCAGCTGTTCATCAGCCCCAAGACGGCCAGCGTCCACGTCACCAGCATCCTGCGCAAGCTCAACGTTCGCGACCGGGTACAGGCAGCTGCCGTCGCCGTCCGCCTGGGCCTAGTGAACCCGCCTATCCCCGGCGGCGGCTAAAGACCCCCCGCTGGCACGGGCAATGCCGGGCCGGTCAGGTCATCGGTGTTTGTCGCCAGCAGCACGTCGCATAACAGAGACCGGCTGCGTTCAAGAAAGCCTGCCGGCACTACGGCGATCCGCTAACCCGCGGAGCAGAGGACATTCATAACTGGGCGATCTGCGTGGCGGCGTGCCATGACAGGTTTGTGGTTGCTGCCGTGGCTTCGTGTCGCGAAGGCCTACGTTTATGGCTTCCCGCTGGTGATGATGGACCTCACGAGGGAAGCGGCGGCGGCCGCGGCCGTCGGGGAGATCACCGCCCCGCCGAACCAGTTCTCCGTGATGACCCACTATCCGGACGCCTCGTTCCGGGCGGTGACGCGAACCTGTGGGGCTCGAATACACGATCGTGGAGGTGACCTGCTCCTTCTCGTAGCAGGCGGGCTGTTACGCGGCGATCTGGTACTCGTGCGTGAGTCCGCCGAGGACCTGTTTCCGGCGGATCCGGTGCTTGGCGAGATTGATCTCCGGTGGCCGGGTATGAGCCTGAGCCGGTGCGAGCTGGCCAAGGGCACGGTGCGGCCGGGCTGCGTTGTAGTGCGCCATGTACTCGGTCAGCACCCGTCGCAGGTGATGCTCATTGAGGATCAGCAACTGGTCGAGGAGCTCCCGGCGGAGGGTGGCGATGATTCTTTCGCAGATGGCGTTCGCTCTGGGTGCCTGCGGCGGGCTGGCGAGGATCCTGATGCCTTCGGCTGTGAACACGGCGTCGAAGGAGCAGGTGAACTGGCCTGCGCGATCCCTGTGTGGGCGCTCACCTAATTCCCCAGGGGTTGTGCTCAGGTAATTCCCCAGGTCCTGGCCCTGTTCTGATTTTAGCTGGTGCTCGTGTTCCCGGTGGGGATGACGCGCCCGGGCCGTTTCTTGGGGCGGTAGCTGGGCCCGTTCATGAAGACCTGGTGACTGGTGTTGATGAGCCGGTCCAGGAGTGACTCGGCGACGACGGGGTTGGGGAACAGCGGGTACCAGTCGGCCGGCGCCCGGTTGCTGGTCGTGATGATGGATTTCCCGGCACGTTCGGTGATCAGTTCGTAGAGGTCGTCGGCCTGGGCGGCGGTGAGCTCGCGCATGGCGAAGTCGTCCAGGACCAGGACGTCGGGGCGGGTGAGCTCGCGGAGCCGCTTGCCCCAGGTGTGGTCGGCGTGGCCGCCGGCCAGGTGCGCGAGCGCGCGGCTGGTCTTGAGGAACCGGGCGCCGGCGCCGGAGCGGATGGCCAGGTGGGCGAGGGCCTGGGCGACGTGGCTCTTGCCGACACCGACCGGGCCGTAGAGGATGACGGACTCCCCGGTGGCGAGCCAGCGCAGGGCGGCGAGGTCGCGGATCTGCGCGGCGGGCACTTTCGGTGCGGTGGCGAAGTCGAAGCCCTCCAGGGTGGCCTCGGTCTCGAACCGGGCCCGGCGGAGCCTGCGGGACAGGGCCATGGTGGCCCGCCGGGAGATCTCGTCCTGGCACAGGACCTGCAGGAAGTCCAGGTGACCGAGTTCCCCGGCGTGGGCCTGGGCGAGGCGGGCGTCGAGGGTGGCGAGCATGCCGGACAGTTTCAGGTCGCGCAGCGAGGCGGCCAGGGCGCTTCGGTCGGTGACGGTTGGGGTGGTCATGATGTGGCCTCCTGGCTGCTGCCCGGGTGGACGGCGTCGCTGGTGAGCGCGCCGGGCATGGGGATGACGTTGGCGAACGAGGCCGGGCCGCGCAGGAACGCCGCGGCGCCGCCGTCCCCGGCTGATGCGGGTGGGGCGTCGCGTTCGGTGCCGGCGGCGAGGATGCCCTTGATGGTGCGGTAGGACGGGTCCCCGGCGGTGACCGCCTTCGCGCAGGCGGCTTCCAGCCTGCCGGGGTGGTGCTTGTCGGCCAGGCTGATCACGCCCTGGGCGGCGCGGAGCCGGTAGAGCGCGTTGTCGGCCAGCAGCCCGGCGATGACCTGCTCACACGCGGGGCCGACGGCGGCGGCCTGGCGGCGGCACCAGGCCGGGGTGCGCATATGGAACGCGATCTTCTCCGGCGGGTAGTCACCGAAGTCGGTCTGCTTGCCGCGGACCTTGCGCGGGTGGGTTTTGATCAGGTGCCCGCCGATGAAGAACTGCACCATCGTGGCGGTCAGCCGGACATCAGCGGTCTTGCCGATGTGCTGCCAGGGCACCGAATACAGCACCCGGTCGACCTGGGCGTGGATATCAGGGCCGATCTTCGCTGCCGCCCAGGTGGCCAGCACGAACGGCCCCGCGGGCAGCGGCAGCAGCGCGTCCTTTTCCACGGCCTCGAAGACTGCGGCCGGGGCTGCGCCTCCTAGCGGGCGGCACGCCCGGCGCCCGGCGACCTCCGCGGACCAGCGTTCCGCATCAGCCTGCATCTGCTCCAGGGTGGTGAACTCCCGGCCCCGCCAGAACGAGTCCCGCACATACGGCATCGGCCGCTCGACTCTCGCCTTGTCGCGGGGCTTGATCGCGCGGGCCGGGTCGACGAGGCACCGGTAGTGCGCGGCCAGCTCGGCATAGGAGCGGTTGATCTTCGGGTCATACAAGTCTGGCTTGTCCACGCCGGTCTTGAGGTTGTCGGGGACCAGCCGGGCCGGGACGCCGCCGAAGAACTCAAACGCCGCGACGTGGCACTCGGTCCACGCGCGCTGGTCCATCTTCAGCACCGGCCGGACGAACATGTGCCGCGAGCAGGCCAGCACCATCACGAACGCCCAGACCGTCCGCAGCTTCCCGCACGCCGGGTCCAGCCATCTGCCGAGCTGCCCGTAGTCGATCTGCGCCTGCTCCCCGGCCTCGGCCGGACGCGGGTTCCAGACCCGGACCTGCGCACGGCGGGTCTCCTCCGGCACGTTCGCCGCCACATACCGGCGGAAACTCTGAACGCTGACCGCCAGGCCACGCTCATCACGCAGCCGCTGGTGAATGGTCGACATCCGCACCCCGGCCTGCAGCTGGGCGGTGATGTACTCGTGATGCACCGCGATCACCGGCCAGGTCACCTGCCGCAGCCGCGTGTCGGCCAGCTGAGGGAACCAGCCCCGCACCAGCTCCGCCCACTCCTCCTCACTCTTCGCCGGCCCACCCGGGGTAATACCCGCGGCCTCCGCCGGGGCGATGTACTTCCGCAGCGTCTTACGATCTGCGCCCAGGCTCGCGGCCAGCTCGTTCTTCGACCGGCCCGCATGCCAGTGCATCAAGATCTCAGTGACGTCGATCACCTCGAACGTCCTCCTCGCCATCGGCCCCCCGCCCTCGTCTCGGACGGGAGGGAAGGTTGCTCCTTCTCGATGGCCAGGTCCACCACGACACGCACCCAATCCCCATGGGGAATTACGTGATCGAGGTGGGGAATTACCTGAGCGCTAACCCCTCAGACCTGGGGAATTACGTGAGCGCCGACAGCGGGGACTCAAATCGGCAAACATGCCGCATCCTGCGGGAACTGAACACTACTCTTTCGTAGGCCGGTACCCGGACTAGCGGTACCTGTACGGGCATGTGTTGATCCAGCCCGATGTACGTGGCGGCGGGGGGTGGCCGCGATATACCCCTGGTCGCCCCTGAGCGCAGGTAGGTGCGCCTATGGATCACGGCCATGCAGGCAGAGATCTGCTCTCGTCGCAGCTTGCGGGGGCATCCGCACAGCAGGAGGCAGGCTCGCACCCGGCCGAAGCCGGGGCCGACGCATCCGCTGGCACCATCAGCCACACACGGAAAACGGTGCCGGGCGACGGATGGTTCACCGGGTCAGGAGCCCGGCCTGGTTTGCCGTTGCTGGCGGTACTGGTGGTACAGGCGCTGCTCTCGGTGCGGTTGCTGGGTGCCGATACGGCGTTCATGGACGAGGCGGCCTACCTGTGGGCAGGGCATCTCGAGTGGGCACACTGGCTGCACGGGGCGGCGATACCGTCGTTCTCCTCGTATTTCTCGGGTACCCCGGTGCTGTATCCGCCGCTGGGCGCGCTGGCGGACAGCGTCGGAGGGCTGGCGGGGGCGCGACTGCTGTCGCTGGCGTTCATGCTCAGCACGACCGTGCTGCTGTGGAGTGTCACCAGCAGGCTGTTCGGCCGCCAGGCCGGGTTCTTCGCCGCGGCGCTGTTCGCGGTGGCGGGCCCGTCGCTGCACCTGGGGGCGTTCGCCGTCTATGACGCCATGTCGCTCTTCTTGCTCGCGCTGGCGGCCTGGCTGGTTGTGGGGGCCGCCGAACAGCAGGAGGCAACGGGCCGGATGGCCGCGGCGGGCGTGGTGGTAGCACTGGCCAACGCCACGGCTTATTCCACAGCCTTGTTCGACCCTGTCGTGGTGGCCCTGGCGCTGCTCACGGCGCTACCGTCTAGCCACAGGATCGCCGCGCGCCGCTGCGCATCCCTGATGACCGTGCTGGTCGCGCTTCTCCTGGTGGGAATACTGCTCGGCGGGAGCACCTACTGGCACGGGATCAGCCAGACAACCCTGACCCGGGCCGGGGGGGCTGCCTCCCCGCTGCAGGTGCTCGCTGACGCCTGGTCCTGGACCGGCGTCATCATCACCCTGGCCCTGTGCGGCCTCATCGCCAGCTGGATCAGCCGCAAGGACCGTACGCGGACCTGGCTACTCGCCGTCCTGACCGCGGCCGCGCTGCTGGGACCGCTGGAGCAAGCTCACTTGCACACCCTGGCCTCGCTGAACAAGCACGTTGGCCTGGGCGCCTGGTTCGCGGCTATCGCCGCGGGCTATGCCGTTGACCGGTTCATCAGCGCCGCACCCGCCGGCCAGCCCCGCACGCTGACCTCAGCTGCCTGCCTCATCGCCTTGGCCTTGCCCCTTTCCCTGGGCGCCACCCAGTCGCTGGGCTTCGCCACCAGCTGGCCAAACTCGGCCAGCTTCATCACCATCCTCCGCCCCCTGGTCAGCCACGGCAGCGGCCACCTGCTCGTCGAAGACCCCTCAGTCGCCGAGTACTACATGGATACGGGCCACGACTGGCAACGCTGGTCGAGCACCCGCAACATCGTCCTGCCCGACGGCAGCAACACCGGCGGCCCTACCCACGGCGGCGTCGTCGGAGCCGGCGACCCTGCGGCATTCGACCGCTATATCGCCCAGCACTACTTCTCCCTCATCGCGCTCAACTTCACCGACACCACAGCCCTAGACCATCGGATCGCCACCGAAGTCCATCACAGCCGCTACTACCGCACCATCGACGTGGTGCCGTACTACATCGGGACGACCAAGGGCACGTACATCATTTACCGATACGAGCCACCCAAGTGACCACCACTGGCCACGCAGCCGTCCCACGGAGCGCCACCAGGGTTCTTGAGCAGCCTCGGCTCACGCTGCCGCAGCCGCCCGATGACCTCGAAAAATACGCGTATCTGCAGCGGAACCTGCCCTACCTGACGACGATCCTCGCGATCAGCGCGACCTGCCTCATCATCAGCCAGTTCCGGTTCGAGACTCAGGACCCGATGCTCTGGCCATTCATGATCTTCACCGGCAGTTATGCCCTGTACCAGGTGATCTGCCTGCCGGTGAACTTCAGCGGCCGCGGGTTCGACCTGGCAGCTCATCAGGCCCGTATCCGGGCCTGGGAGCCGGCGGCCTACCCCGATGTGGACATATACCTGCCCATCTGCGGTGAGCCGATCGAGATGCTGGGCAACAGCTGGGCGTCGGTCTGCGGGTTGCTGGCCGCTTATCCGGGTGCGATCCAGGCGTATGTGCTCGATGACGGGCCCTCCGACGAGGCCCGCGACCTGGCCGCGTCCCTCGGCCTGCGCTACATCCGGCGGCCCGGCGAGCGGGTTCATAAGAAGAGCGGGAATCTGCGCTACGCGTTCGCCCACACCTCCAGCGAGTTCATCGTCATCTTCGACGCCGACTTCGCGCCCCGGCCCGACTTCCTGGCCGAGACCCTCCCCTACATGGACGACCCCTCCGTGGCGATCGTCCAGACCCCGCAGTTCTTCCGCGAAGGCCCCGGCCAGTCGTGGCTCGAGAACGCGGCGGGCTCGGTTCAGGAGGTCTTCTACCGGTCAATCCAGGTCGCCCGCGAACGGTTCGGCGCGGCGGTCTGCGTCGGCACCTCGGCCCTCTACCGGCGGAAGGCGCTGGAAGCGCAGGGCGGTGCGGCGCTGATTCCCTACGCCGAGGACGTCCACACCGGGCTCAACGTCATGCGGGACGGCTGGTCTATCACCTACCTCCCGATCGTCCTGGCCACCGGGATCTGTCCCAACAATCTCGACGCGTTCGTGCGCCAGCAGTACCGCTGGTGCGCCGGGAACGTCGGGATCGTGTGCTCGAGCCGACTCTGGAAGGTCAGGATGAGCCTCCCGGCGCGGCTCACGTTCATCTCGGGGTTCTTCTACTACGTCTACACCGCCCTGCTGATCTTCTTCGGCCCGCTTCTGCCCGTCGTCATGCTGGTCTTCCTGCCGGACGCGATACGGCTACGGAACTTCGTCATCCTGATTCCGGCTTTCGTCACCGGGGCGGTTCTCTACCCGCTGTGGCACCGCGCGCCGTACGGGCCGACGGTCTGGCCGCTGGGCATCGCCCGTGGCTGGGCCCACGTGTTCTCCCTCTGGGACGGCATCCGTGGCAAGTCGATGAGCTGGCACCCCACCCGGACACCCGGGAGCTCGCTGCCCCGTTTCCGGATCGGCGTCACCTGGTGGAGCGGCGGCCTGGCCGTGCTGTGGGTAGCGCTGGCCCTTTGGCGCTCGACATCGGGCTCCTGGCAGCCCGCAGCCCTGCTGTTCTTCGGATTGCTCAACCTGGCAGTGGTGAGCCGCGTCATCTTTCCTGGAAAGGCCACGTCATGAGATATCGCCTGCTGCTGCTCCTGGCCGTGGTGGTGGCCTGCGTCTCGCTGGCGATGACCGGCAGCCACCTGAAGTTCCGTATTGACACCAGGCCAACGCATGCGCCCCTCCCGCCCAGCGCAGCCTCCTACCTTGGCGTTTTTGAGCCGGGGGTACCACCCAATTACGAGCCGGTCACACAATTCGCGCGGACGGTGGGGAAACAGCCCAACCTGGTCGGTTATTACAGCGGATGGGCCCAGCCATTCCCATCATCATTCGCTGACAAGCTCTACAATCATCACAGCATTCCGTACATCCAGATTGATCCCACGTACTCCACAGTCTCTGGTGTCGCCGCGGGCGCCTACGATGATTACCTTCGCACCTATGCCGACAGCGTACGGGATTTCAGCCATTCAGTTGTCATCGGCTTCGGTCACGAAATGAACGCCCGCTGGTATTCCTGGGGATACGGTCACGTCAAGCCTGCGACATTCGTGGCCGCCTGGCGGCACATCGTCTCGCTCTTCCGGACCGAAGGCGCAGACAACGTCACCTGGCTATGGACTATCAATCAGGACAGCCCCGGGACCGGGCCCATCGCCTCGTGGTGGCCGGGGCAGGGATATGTCACCTGGGTCGGGATCGACGGGTACTACCTCCGCCAGAGCGACACCTTCAACAGCGTCTTCGGCCGGACGATCGACCAGGTGCGGAAGTTCACCCGGAAACCCGTCTTGCTGTCCGAGACCGCGGTGGGACCGCACGCCGACCGGCTCGCCAAGATCTCTGACCTGTTCAGCGGAGTGGCCAGGGACAAGGCACTCGGCCTGGTCTGGTTCGACCTGCCTCAGGACAAGGGCGTGTACAACCAGGACTGGCGCATCGAAGGCCACCAGCCGGCCGAAAACGCGTTCAGCCTGGGCGCCGCGTCGATGAATCTGGTCCATCCGTGAGATGACCGCGGAGCGCGTCGAGGATCGGGACCTGTCCCTTCACCAGCATCTGCGAGGCGCGTCCCAGGCTCATCCACTCGGCCCGGTCCATCTCGGGGAACTCCCGGACCTGTCCTGAGCCGCGGGGCCACTCCATCGTGAACGTGTTGCTCCGGAATCCGGACAGGTCCAGGTCTCCTTCGACCGCGTAGGTCACGATGACCTTGCCGCCGGACTGGCGCTGCTCCCCCAGGTCAGCCACGGCGCCCGCGGGGGCGGGTGAGCCTGTCTCCTCCTCGAACTCACGCCGTGCCGCGGCCAGCGGATCCTCGCTGTCGTCGTACTCGCCCTTCGGGATGGACCAGGCCCGGGCATCCTTCCCCGCCCAGAAGGGGCCGCCCATGTGCGCGATCAGCACCTCGGGCCCGTCCTCCCCGCCACGGCGGTAGAGCAGCAGGGCCGCGCTCCGCTTGGGCATCCGGCGTCTCCTCCCGCCCGCTACAGTTGGCTTCCGTGCGACTCGTCATCGCCCGGTGCAGCGTAGATTACGCGGGTCGCCTGTCGGCCCGGCTGGCCCCGGCCACCAGGCTCATCATGATCAAGGCGGATGGTTCCGTCCTCGTTCACTCCGACGGCGGCTCGTACAAACCGCTGAACTGGATGTCCCCGCCCTGCCGGCTGGCCGAGGAACCAGGGCGCTGGGTGGTCACGGGCAAGTCAGGCGAGACGCTGACGATCGCCATCGAGGAGATCATCAGCGACACCTCCTACGACCTGGGTGTCGATCCCGGCCTGGTCAAGGATGGTGTCGAGTCGCATCTGCAGGAACTGCTGGCCGCGCAGATGCAGGTCCTCGGGGACGGCTGGCGGCTGATCCGCCGGGAGTACCCGACGGCGATCGGCCCGGTGGACCTCATGTGCCGCGACGCCGACGGCGGCTGCGTGGCCATCGAGATCAAGCGCCGCGGCGAGATCGACGGGGTCGAGCAGCTCACCCGGTACCTGGACCTGCTCAACCGCGATCCGCTGCTCGCCCCGGTGCAGGGGATCTTCGCGGCCCAGGAGATCAAGCCGCAGGCCCGGGTGCTGGCCGAAGACCGCGGCATCCGGTGCCTGACCCTCGACTACGACTCCCTGCGCGGCGCCGAGGACGGCACCCTGCGGCTGTTCTGAGGCCCCGGGATCCACGCGGGCGGGCGACGCCGCACGACCCGGAATCGACCCGGGACGAAAGCACCCCAAACCAGCCCCGCCCGCCGGTCAGGCCCACAATCTCGCTTGGGATGTCGCGCATCTGGGCCCGCAGGATTCCCAGGCTGGTTACGATGGCCCGGTTATGGGTACTGATCAGGGACCTCCCCCTGACCTTCCCGCGCGCAGGCCGAGCCTGACGACGCGGGGCTCAGGGCTTCCGGCACAGGGCTCGGAGCTGCCGACCCGGGGCTCACGCCTCCCGGCACAGGGCTCGGAGCTGCCGACCCGGGGCTCACGCCTCCCGGCACAGGGCTCACAGCTCCCGGGACGGGACCCAGAGCTCCCCACGCAGGGCTCAGGACGCACGGAGCTGCCGGCACAAGGCTCCGCATTGCCGACGCGTACCACGCGATTCCGCCGCCCCGGCCGGCACCGCAGCCCCCACCAGCTGTCCGTGCCGTCCGATGCGCCTGCGCTGATCCTGGCGGTTCCCGGTGCCGTGACCGACGCCGCCATCGATACCGCCGCCGGCATCATGGATGTGGCCAGCCAGTCCTGCCCGGGAGTCACGGTGCGGGCCGGCTTCCTGGAAGGCTCGGAGGAGAGCCTCAGCTCGGTACTGGCCGCCTGCCAGAGCGTGAACGGGCGGCCGGCGGCCGTCGTGGTGCCGCTGCTCATCTGCCCGCAACCAGAGGCCGACGCGGCGATCGCCGCGGAGATCGCTGCCGCGGCTGTCCCGGTGCTGCAGACTGCGGCCCTGGGCGTCCACCCGATCCTGGCCGGAGCCTTGCAGGCCCGGCTCGCCGAGGGCGGCCTGGCCCGCGGTGACCGGATGGGCCGGATCAGTATCGTCAGTACCTCGGCGGAAGGAGTGCTGGTGACAGCGCTCGGGACCAACGCGATGTCCATCGCCGGGACGGCGGCCGTGCTGCTCGCCGCGCGGCTGGCGCTTCCGGTCGGGGCCGCCTCGCTGAGCGAGCCCAGCAGCATCCGGGACGCGGCGGGACGGCTGTTCGATTCCGGCGTCACCAACCTCGCCCTGTCACCCTGCGTTATCGGGCCGGAAACCGCCGACCTCGACCTCGACGCGGTCGCCGGCGCGGCGGGGATGAGGACCGCCCAGCCGCTGGGGGCCGAGCCAGCCGTCGGCCAGCTCGCCGCCATGCGCTATGGGGCCGCGCTGCAGGATCCTCAGCTGGCCGGCGCATCCAGCTGAGCTCCGGCCGGCCCGGGCGGCAGTTAGCTTCCGAGCACGGCCGCGTTGACGGCCCGTGCCTCGGCTGCCAGGTCCGGGACCTCCACCACGGTGATCCCGGATGAGCGCAGCAGCTCCACACCTCCGCCCTGGGCGAACACCGGCGGCTCCAGCCAGGCGATGACCACCCGCCGCACGCCCGCTGCGATGATCAGCTCGGCGCAGGGGCGGGGGCGGGACGCGCGGAACCGGCACGGCTCGAGTGAGCTGTACACCGTCGCCCCGGGCAGCCGCGGGTCGCCCGGATCCAGGGTGGCCAGGGCCCTCTCCTCCGCGTGATCGTGCGGGTCACGCTGCCGCGAGAAGCCGGTGGCGAGCGTGCCGCCGCCGGCGGCGACGATCACCGCACCTACCGAAAACGCGGACGCCGATGGCGGGCAGCGCCGGGACAGTTCGATGGCCTCCCGCAGCCACTCCCGGTCCGCCGCGGTAGCGGCGGCCCCGAGGCCGGGCCTGCAGTCATCCACCGGCCGCCGCCTCCTCCTCTCGTGGCCCCGGCCGGCCGCCGGGCCCCGCCGGGCCGCCGGGAGCCGCCCGGCCGCGGAGGCCCGCCGAGCGGCCGGCCCGGTACCGCAGCAGCACCATCTCGCCGACCGGCCGCGCCTCGGCCAGGTGCAGCGGATGAGCAGGACCGGCCGGGTAGTGCCCGGGCCCGGCGAAGCGCGGCGCCGCCGGGTCCCCGACGAAGAAGGGGGCGATCGCCAGCTGCAGCTCATCCACCAGCCCCGCGGCCAGGAACTGGGTGCCCAGGCTGGCCCCGCCCTCGACCATCAGCCGGCCTACCCCGCGCCTGCCCAGGTCGGCCACGAGATCCGCGAGCCGGGGTGGATCGCCTGCGTCGACGACCTCGGCCAGGCCACCGATCTGATCGCGCAGCTTCGCGAACACGGGCCGGGCGGCGTACACGATCCGACGCGGCGCCACCGCCGGGCCGGACGGGTCAGCGCTCTCTGCCCCGCCGCGGAAGAAACGGGCGGCGAGGTCCAGGTCGCCGCTGGCGGTGACCGTGACCCCCGCGGGCTGGGGCGGCAGCCCGCGGGCAACGCGGTCGGCCTGCCGGCCCGCCGACCGGACGAGGAGCCGGGGGTCGTCCCGGCGGATGGTCCCGGCGCCGACCAGGATGGCGTCGGCCGCCGCACGCTCCTCGTCCACCCGGTCAAGGTCGGCCGCACCGGACAGCACCAGCCGCTCCCCGCCCGTCCCGTCGAGGTAGCCGTCCAGCGACATCGCGCAGCTCAGCAGGACGTAGGGACGTCCGGTCATGGATGGTCGCTCCGGTGTTCGCGATCTGGACTCCGGCTCACGCTGTTCCCACGCTACCTGGCCCGGCATGGGCGATGATTAACTGGCACGCGAGGCCGCGAAAGCCGCAAACCACGCGAATCCGCGGGATTGACCGATCAAGGCGCAGGGCGACGGTGAGGACAATGGGCACGTCGGTGTGGGAGCCGGGACCGGCCTGGGTCGCGGAGAATTTCGACTCGGTCAACCCGGCCACGTCCGAGATCATCGGCACCTACCCGGTGCAGGGACGCAGCGAGGTCGACGCGGTCGTGGAGCGGGCCCGCCAGGCAGCGTCCTGGTGGGGCGCCCTGACCTATCAGCAGCGCCGGACCCGCCTGCTGGCCTGGAAGTCGCATATCACCCGGTATCTGGCCCGCCTCGCGGAACTCGTGCACAACGAGACGGGAAAGCCCCTCGCCGACGCGCAGCTGGAGATCCTGCTGGCGATCGTGCATATCGACTGGGCGGCGAAGCACGCGGGCCGGGTCCTCGGCCCGCGCCGGGTCCGCAGTGGGCTGATCGCCATCAACCAGGCTTCCCGGCTCGAATACCAGCCGCTCGGCGTGGTCGGCGTCATCGGGCCGTGGAACTACCCCGTGTTCACCCCCATGGGATCCATCGTCTACGCGCTGGCGGCCGGCAACACGGTGGTGTTCAAGCCCAGCGAGCTGACTCCCGCGGTCGGTGGCTGGCTGGTGAGTTCGCTCGCCGAGGTGATTCCCGAGCAGCCCGTGCTGCAGATGGTGACCGGAGGCGGCGAGACAGGCCAGGCGCTGGCGCTCAGCCCCGTCAACAAGATCGCGTTCACCGGATCAGCCGCCACGGCCAGGAAGGTGATGGCGGCCTGCTCGGAGAACCTGACTCCCCTGGTGGCGGAGTGCGGCGGCAAGGACGCGCTCCTGGTCGGCGCCGACGCTGACCTGGACGCCGCGGCCGACGCGGCCGCGTGGGGAGCACTGTCCAACGCCGGCCAGACCTGCGTGGGCGTGGAACGGGTCTACGTGGTGGACGAGGTCTACCACACGTTCCTGGAAAAGCTGGCCGAGCGGGCGGCCGCGGTCCGGCCCGGCGAGGACCGGGAGGCCGACTACGGCCCGATGACGATGCCCGGGCAGATCGAGGTCATCGAACGGCACATCGCCGACGCGCTCGCCCGGGGCGGCCGGCCGGTGGTCGGCGGCCTGGCCAGCATCCGCAGGCCATACGTCGGGCCTGTCATCCTGGCCGACGTGCCGGAGGAGAGCCGGGCGGTCGGCGAGGAGACATTCGGCCCCACGCTCACCGTGACCCGGGTCGGTGACCTGGACGAGGCCGTGCGGCTGGCGAACGCCAGCCGCTACGCGCTCGGCTCCGCCGTGTTCAGCAAGAACGCCAAACGGGGACTCGCGGCCGCCCGGGCCCTGCGCAGCGGGATGACGTCGATCAACTCGGTCATCACGTTCGCCAGCGTGCCCGCGCTGCCCTTCGGTGGCAGCGGCGACTCAGGTTTCGGCCGTATTCACGGTGAGGATGGCCTGCGCGAGTTCTCCCGGGCCAAGGCGATCACCCGCCAGCGGATGCGGCCGCTGGCGGATCTCACCACGCTCCAGCGCAGCGACAAGGACCTGAACCGGGTGCTCCGGCTGGTCACCATGCTGCACGGGAAGCGCTACCGCTAACGAGGGACCGGCCGGCACCAGGCGCTCAGCGCATCCCGATCACGTCGCTGCTGGGGGTGAGCGTGGGATCCACCGCGTCCAGCGGGGCGCGACCGCAGATCAGGTCGGCGGCCCGCTCGGCGATGGCGATGACGGGGGCGTTCGTGTTGCCCCGCGGCAGGGCCGGGATGACCGACGCGTCGACCACGCGCAGCCCCTCGACTCCCCTGACCCGCAGCTCGGGATCGACGACGCTGGTCAGCCTGCTCGCCGCCAGACGCGAATCGCCGCCCATCGCGCAGGTCCCGACCGGGTGGTAGAGGGTGCCGAGATCGTGGCGGATGAACGCGCGCAGCTCGTCGTCGGACCGCATCTCCGGGCCTGGGGACATCTCGACTGTGCAGTGCCTGGCCAGCGGCCCGGCAGCGGCGAATTCGCGCGCCATCCGCAGCCCGCTCAGCAGCGGTTCCATGTCCTCGTTGGCGTAGAGGTAGCCCGGGTCGATAGCCGGCTTGTGGCGGGGGTCGCCGCTGCGCAGCCGGACGACCCCGCGGCTGGCCACCGCGACCAGGGTGATGAGCATGGAGATGGCCCGGGTGGACGGGTCGGCCAGCCCCTGCCGCTGGAAAGGCACGGGCAGCACGTGCCACTGCACGTCGGGGGCGGCTAGTGAGGGCATGGTCCGGGTGAATCCGCCCGCCTCGGCGATGTTGGACGTGAGCGGGCCCGAATGCAGGTACCTCCAGCGGCCCAGCTGGGACGGCCCGGCCTGCTCCCAGAGGCCGGTGGCGCGGGGAGTGTGCCACATGGCGGTGACCACCGGGTGGTCGGAGAGGTTGGCACCCACCCCCGGGCTGTCCGCGACCACCCGGATGCCCTGCTCGATCAGCTGCTCGGCGGGCCCGATGCCGGACAGCAGCAGCAGGTGCGGGCTTCCGATGGCGCCTGCCGACAGGATGACCTCCCCCTCGGCCCGCGCCACCTCTTCCGCACCTCGGCGAAGATAACGAACCCCGGTGGCCCGCCCGCCATCCACGATGATGCCGGTGACCAGCGCATCCGTATGGACGGTGAGGTTAGGCCGGGAGGCGGCGGGGTGCAGGTACGCGTCCGCGGTCGACCAGCGACGCCCGTCCCGCTGCGTGACCTGGTAGAACCCGGTACCGTCCTGCGCCGCTCCGTTGAAGTCCTCGTTCGCGGGCAGCCCGCACTCCCGGGAAGCGGCCACGAAGGCCCGCGTCAGCGGGGATTTGTGCTTAAGGTCGGTGACGCTGAGCGGCCCGGCGACGCCGTGGTAGGCCGACGCCCCGCGGGAGTTGTCTTCCGCGCGGAGGAAATAGGGGAGCATGTCCGCGTAGCCCCATCCGCTGCACCCGTAGTCGTCACGCCAGGTGTCGTAGTCCAGGCGGTTGCCCCGGATGTAGATCATGGCGTTCACGGATGAGGACCCGCCGAGCGTGCGCCCGCGCGGCCAGTAGACCGACCTGCTGCCCGCCCGTTCCTGGGGCACGGTGTGAAAATCCCAGTCGTACTGGCTCTGGAAGAGCAGGTTCAGGGCGGCCGGGATGTGTATCTCATCGGCATTGTCCGGCGGCCCGGCCTCCAGCAGCAGGACCCGGGTCGCCGGGTTCTCGGTGAGCCGTGCGGCCAGGACGCATCCAGCGCTGCCTGCGCCCACGATGACATAGTCGTACACGGGGACCTCACGGGGGCAATCGGGAGATTACCGACAACCCTATCCAGCGCGGACCCGGCGCGCGGCGAACCGCACCGCCGGCCGTGGCTGACCGCCGCCGTGCCGGGGGTTGAAACGAGGCCGGTCTGCCGGGATGCCGGGACGCGGGCTGCCCGGAACATCGAGCGCGCTCCCGGCCGCTGAGCCGGGAGCGCGCTCCCCAGGGCCACTACGGGCTCTGGCGGGCCCCCGAGAACCGCCAGGCACCAGAGGCAGTGGCCGCTTGTCCGGTACGGCCGTCAGGCCGCAGCTTGGTTACTCTTCGCTTTTATACGATCTCATATTGTGGCGATAATGTGAATACCCAAAGGTCAGGACATTGATCGCTTGCGCCAGCGCCGCGCCGCACAGACCCTGCCCGGCGGCGGGACCCTCGATCCGAGGGCGGTCCCGATACCGTGGGTCCCATGTCACGCGACCGCAGGGAGCAGCCCGTCGTGCTCTCCCGCATCTACACCCGTACCGGCGACAACGGCTCGACGGCCCTGGGCGACGGCAGCCGGGCCGCCAAGACCGACCCGCGTCTCGCGGCTTACGCCGATGTTGACGAGGCGAACTGTGCGATCGGGATGGCGATCACGATGGGCGGGCTGCCCGGAACCCTGGTGACGCTGCTGTCCCGGATCCAGAATGAGCTCTTCGATGTCGGGGCCGACCTCTGCAACCCGGTGAGCGAGAACCCGCCCTACCCGCCGCTGAGGATCACGCAGGCCTACGTCGCGGCCCTGGAGGAGGACTGCGACACCCATAACGCGAGCCTGCCGGTCCTGCGCAGCTTCATCCTCCCGGGCGGCTCGCCGGGCGCCGCCCTGCTGCACATGGCCAGGACGGTCGTGCGCCGGGCGGAACGGAGCGCCTGGGCGGCGCTGGAGACCTACGGCGACTCGATGAACCCGCTGGCCGCCCAGTACCTGAACCGCCTGTCGGACCTGCTGTTCATCCTCGCGCGGGAGGCCAACGGACCGGACGGTGACGTGCTCTGGAAGCCCGGCGGCGAGCGCTGAGCGGCCGGCCGCCCAGCGCACCCAGGACGATCAACCCCGTTAGCTGGCCTGGCCGAGGTAGGAGCCCGGAGATCCCGGTGGGGCGGCCTCGAGCCAGGCGAGAAACCCGGTGAGCGCCGCGTCACTCATGGCCAGTTCCACGGTGCCGGCACCGGCGCGCTCCTCGACGCGGCACTCCACGACCACGGCTCCGTCGCCCAGGCTGGCGGCCTCCTCGGAGGTGGGCTGCCGGCGGTTCAGCACGGTCAGCGTGCGGCGGCTGAACACCCGGCTGGGCCGCAGCAGGACCCCGAAGATCTGGTACCAGCGCAGCTCATGCGGCTGGTAGGCGGCCACCCCGAGGCGCCAGCTGCCGCCCGCGACCCGCAGGCCGCACTCCACGGTGCCGCCGCCGCGTTCCAGCACGTACCTGCGGAGGGTGATGCCGGCCGCGAGCAGCACCACGATGATGAGGAAGCCAGCGAAGAGCCAGGCCGCGTCGAAGGCCAGCGCATCGCTCATCCCGGGCCCCTGCGCTGGCCCTCGTCAGGACCCGTCGCCCGCAGCCCGCAGGAGGGCCCGGGAGTACTTCACCTCAGCCGATTCCTCGCCGCCCCCGGCTTCGGCCTCGCCCAGCGCCGCGTCGAGCCGGGACTGGACCGTGGCCCGGTCCACCTGGCTGCCGAGCTCGGCCTGGCGCACCAGGATTGACACCCGGTCATCGTGGACGGACAGGAAGCCGCTGCGCACCGCGACCCGCACGATCGGGTCCTGCGCGCCCGAGCCTTCCTCCGGATCGCGGATCTCCACCACGCTGCCCTCGGCCAGGATGCCGAGCACCGCCGGGTGGGAACCCAGGATCCCGATATCGCCGTCCAGCGTCTTGGCGATGACCATGCGGGCGTTCCCGGCCCAGATCTCACCGTCCGGTGCCACCAGCTCCACCTGCAGGGTCACCGTCTTGCTCCGCCCCGGGCGCCCGTCACTGGCGCTCCATCTCCTTGGCCTTCTTCTCCACGTCCTCGATGCCGCCGCACATGAAGAAGGCCTGCTCGGGATAGTTGTCGTACTTGCCCTCGGTCAGGGCCTTGAACGACGCGATGGTCTCCTTCAGCGGCACGAACACCCCGGGCTGGCCGGTGAACTGCTCGGCCACGAACATGGGGTGGGACAGGAACCGCTCGATGCGCCGGGCCCGCTTGACCGTCACCTGGTCTTCCTCGGACAGCTCGTCGATACCGAGCAGCGCGATGATGTCCTGCAGCTCCTGGTACCGCTGCAGGATCCGCTGGACCTCACGGGCCACGTCGTAGTGCTCCTGGCCGATGTACTTGGCGTCCAGGATCCGGGACGTCGAGGCGAGCGGGTCCACGGCCGGGAAGATGCCCTTCTCGGTGATGGCCCGGGACAGCGCGGTGGTCGCGTCCAGGTGCGCGAACGTGGTGGCCGGCGCGGGGTCGGTGTAGTCGTCCGCGGGCACGTAGATCGCCTGCATCGACGTGATGGAGTGACCCCGGGTGGAGGTGATCCGCTCCTGCAGCTGGCCCATCTCGTCGGCCAGGGTGGGCTGGTATCCCACCGCCGAGGGCATCCGGCCCAGCAGGGTGGACACCTCCGACCCGGCCTGGGTGAACCGGAAGATGTTGTCGATGAACAGCAGCACGTCCTGGCCCTGAACATCACGGAAGTACTCGGCCATGGTCAGCGCGGACAGGCCGACCCGCAGCCGGACGCCCGGCGGCTCGTCCATCTGGCCGAAGACGAGCGCGGTGTCCTTGATCACGTTCGACTCGGTCATCTCGGTGAAGAGGTCGTTACCCTCGCGGGTCCGCTCCCCCACCCCGGCGAACACCGACACGCCGCCGAAGTTCTTGGCCACGCGGGTGATCATCTCCTGGATGAGCACCGTCTTGCCCACACCCGCGCCGCCGAACAACCCGATCTTGCCGCCACGGACGTACGGGGTGAGCAGGTCGAGGACCTTGATGCCGGTTTCCAGGATCTCGGTCCGCGGCTCCAGCTGGTCGAAGGCCGGCGGGTCGCGATGGATCGACCAGCGGTCCTTGATTTCCAGGGAGGCGGCGGGCACGTCCAGCGGGACACCGAGCACGTTGAACACATGCCCCTTGGTCACGTCCCCGACCGGGACCGTGATCGGCCCCCCGGTGTTGACGACGGTGGCTCCGCGGGTCAGGCCGTCGGTGGGCGCCATGGAGATGGTCCGGACCGTGTTGTCGCCCAGGTGCTGTTCCACCTCGAGCGTCAGGGTCCGCGTTTCCCCCCCAGGGTCAGGTCGACCTGCAGCGCGTTGTAGATGTCGGGGATGTCCTGCTCGGTGGAGAACTCCACATCGACGACCGGGCCGATGACCCGCGCGACACGGCCGGTACCCTCGGGGGCTTTCTCCCCGCCCGCGGCGGGGGTGTTCTCGACGGTTGCGGTCATGGCACTCACTCTTTCCCTGCGACGGACTCGGCCAGCGCGTCGGCCCCGCCGACAATCTCGCTGATTTCCTGGGTGATCTCGGCCTGGCGGGCCTTGTTGGCCTCGCGGGTGAACCCCTCGAGCAGGTCGTTGGCGTTGTCGGTAGCCGACTTCATGGCCCGGCGGCGGGCCGCGATCTCCGAGGCGGCCGACTCGAGCAGCGCCTGGTAGACCCGGCTTTCCACGTACCACGGCAACAGTGCGTCCAGCACGGCCTGGGGTGAGGGCTCGAACTCGTACAGCGGAATCGGGCCGCTCACGGGTTCCTCCGTGGTCTCCTCGATGACCAGCGGGATGATGCGGTGTACCACGGTGTTCTGGGTCAGCATCGACACGAACTCGGTGTACACGATGTGGATTTCGTCCACCCCGCCATCCTCGGCCGGGCGGCTGAACGCCTCGAACAGGGTCTCGGTGATCTCCCGCGCGTTGTCGTGCCGGGGAGCTTCCGAGAAACCGTGCCACGAACTGGCGGTCTCCAGGCCCCGGAATCGGTGCCAGGTGATGCCCTTCGTCCCGGACACGTAGGTGACCGGCTCGACGCCGCGTTCCCGGAGCCGGGCCCGCAGTCCCTGGGCCTCGCGCATGACGTTGCTGTTATAGCCGCCCGCGAAGCCACGGTCGCTGCTCAGGATGAGGATCGCGGCCCGCTGCGGATTCTCGGGCTCCCGGACCAGCGGATGATCGATATTCGCGGACTGGCTGACCACCGCCTCGACCGCCTGGGTGAGTTCCCGGGCGTATGGCCCCGCGTCGCGGACCCGCTGCTGGGCCTTGATGATCCGCGAGGCCGCGATCAGCTCCTGGGCACGAGTGATCTTGGCAATGGACTGGACTCCCCTGATCCGCTGCCTGATCGCCCGAAGCTGTCCTGCCATCCTGGGCCTTCCTTACTTCGGCTTGTCGGAAGCGCGGACGCGCTTCTTCACTGTGTCGCGCTCGATCTCCGACTCGTCGATGGGCTCCGCAGGCTCCTCCTCGACCAGCAACTGGTCTCCGCCACGGATCGTGAAGCCCTTTCGGAAGTCTTCGACGGCTTCCTTGAGCCCGGACGCAGTGTCGTCGGACAGCTGCTTGGTTTCCCGGATCGAGTCATAGATCCCGGAACGCTCACGCTGGATGTAATCCAGGAACTCGCGCTCGAACCGGCCGACATCTTCCAGCGGCACGTCGTCGAGGTAGCCATTGGTCCCGACCCAGAGCGACACGACCTGTCGCTCCACCGGGTACGGGCTGTACTGGGGCTGCTTGAGCAGCTCGACCAGGCGCGCACCGCGATCGAGCTGGGCCCGGGACGCGGCGTCCAGGTCCGAGGCGAAGGACGCGAACGCCTCCAGGTCACGGTACTGGGACAGCGCGAGCTTCAGACCGCCGGCGACCGACTTCATCGCCTTGATCTGCGCGTCGCCACCGACCCGGGACACCGAGCGGCCCACGTTGATGGCCGGGCGGACACCGGAGTTGAACAGGTCGGTCTCCAGGAAGATCTGCCCGTCGGTGATCGAGATGACGTTGGTCGGGATGTACGCCGAGATGTCGTTGGCCTGGGTCTCGACGATCGGCAGCCCGGTGAGGGAGCCGTTCCCCATCTCCTTGGACAGCTTCGCGCAGCGTTCCAGCAGCCGCGAGTGCAGGTAGAAGACGTCGCCCGGGTAGGCCTCGCGGCCCGGCGGACGGCGCAGCAGCAGGGAGATGGTGCGGTAGGCCGCCGCCTGCTTGGACAGGTCGTCGAAAACGATCATCACGCTCTGACCCTGGTACATCCAGTGCTGGCCGATGGCCGAGCCGGTGTAAGGGGCGATGTACTTGTACCCGGACGGGTCGGAAGCGGGCGACGAGACGATCGTCGTGTACCGCATCGCGCCCGCGTCTTCCAGGGACTGCTTGACCTGCGCGGTCGTCGAGCCCTTCTGGCCGACCGCCACGTAGATGCACTTGACCTGGCGCGTCGGGTCCCCGGACTCCCAGTTCTCCCGCTGGTTGATGATGGCGTCGATGGCGATGGCGGTCTTGCCGGTCTGCCGGTCACCGATGATCAGCTCACGCTGGCCGCGGCCGATCGGGGTGATCGCGTCGATGGACTTGATCCCGGTCTGCAGCGGCTCGTTCACCTTGCTGCGCTGCACCACCGAGGGGGCCTGCGTCTCCAGCGGTCGCAGTGCCTCCTGCTCGATGTCGCCCTGGCCGTCCAGCGGCACGCCCAGCGAATCGACGACCCGGCCGAGGAATCCGTCACCCACCGGGACAGACAGGATCTCCCCGGTCCGGCGGACCTGCTGGCCTTCCTCGATCTTGGTGAAATCACCGAGGATGACCACGCCGATCTCGCGCTCATCCAGGTTCAGCGCCTGACCGCGGATACCGCCGGGGAACTCCAGCAGCTCGTTGTACATGGCCGAGGGAAGACCCTCGACCCGCGCGATACCGTCGCCGCACTCGGCGACGACGCCTACCTCTTCCCGGGAGGCCGCGTCAGGCTGGTACGCCTGGACGAAGCTCGCCAGCGCGTCCCGGATCTCATCGGGCCGGATTGTCAGCTCCGCCATGGTCCTCGCGTCTTCCTCATCAGTTGGTGAACTGGTCTGTCGTTGTGCCGGCCCGCGCCGTACTCGCCCATCAGGCGGCCAGCCGCCTGCGCAGTGCGGCGAGCCGGCTCGCCACGCTGCCGTCGATGAATTCATCCCCGATCTGGACCGAAATGCCACCCTCTACGCGAGGATCGACGATGACGTCCAGGTGGACCTCGTGCCCGTACGCGCCCGCGAGCGCGCTGATCAACCGCTCGCGCTGGCGTTCGGTGAGCGGGATGGCCACCCGTGCTACCGCGATGAGGCGCTGTCGCCACTGCGCCGCCCACTGCGCGTAGTGGTCCAGGGTCATGTCCACACTACGTCCCCGGGTATGTTCCGCCGCCTCCCCGATCAGCTGCCGGGCGTCCGCGGCCACCTTGCCCTCGAGCAGCGTGTCCAGCAGCTGGCGCTTGTGCTGCGCCGGGACGGTGGGGTTGGACAGGACGGTGCGCAGCTCGGGCGCGGCCATCACCACCCGGCCGAACCGGAACAGCTGGTCCTCGAGGTCATCCAGATGCCGGGCCCGCTCGGCCGCCGCCGCGAACGCGGTGACCGCGACCTCTTCGACCGCGTCCGGCAGGTCCGCCGGACGGGACCACCGGGACTCGCACATGCCCGTGAACAGGTCCAGGGTGGCCTCGCTGACCTGGCCGCCGAAGAGCGTCCGGGCCAGCTGGGCCCGGGCTTGCGCCCGGCGGCTGCTGTCGGACAGCGCCCGCCGCAGCCCGGCCTGCTCATCGAGCACGCCGAGGATCCCGAAGAGTTCCTCTCCCAGCGTGCGCACGACGGCGGCCGACGTCACGGCGTCGGCCAGCCGCTGCCTCGCCTCGGCCAGAGCGGTGCGGCTGGGGCCTCTCATGTGGCGGACCTGGCCTCGTCAGCCTGCGGCTGCTCCAGGTCCTCGATGAACCGCTCAACGATGCGGCGCTGGCGCGCCACGTCCTCCAGCGATTCGCCGACCACCCGGCCGGCCAGATCCACGGCCAGGGCACCCACGTCGGTCCGCAGGGCCTGCAGGGCCAGCATCCGGTCGGTCTCGATCTGCGTGTGCGCGGCATCGATGATGCGGCGCGCCTCGGTCTGGGCCACCTCACGCATGTCCGCGATGATCTGGGCGCCCTGCTCCTGGGCCTGCTCGCGCAGACGCGACGCTTCCTGCCTGGCCTCGGCGAGCTGCTCCCGGTACCTCTGGAGCACCTCCTGCGCCTCGGCCTGCGCCTCCTCCGCGCGCTGCAGCCCGCCCTCGATCTTGTCTGTCCGTTCGGCCAGCGTCTTCTGGATGCGCGGCAGCAGCACCTTGCCCAGGATGGCGAACACGATGAGGAAGGAGATGGTGCCGATGATCAGTTCGGGCCATGCGGGCACCAGCGGGTTGGCCGGCGGAACCACCGCCGCCGCCTCTGCGTGATAGATCACGGTGTCGCCTCCTGTTGGCTAAGGATCACTGGAAGACTCCGCCGATCAGGTGGCGCCGAAGATGAAGGGGACGACCAGGCCGATCAGCGCCAGCGCCTCGGCCAGCGCGAACCCGATGTACATGTTGGACTGGATGAGTCCGCGAGCCTCCGGCTGCCGGGCCATGGCCTCCACGCCGTGACCGAAGATCAGGCCGATGCCGACACCGGGGCCGATGGCCGCCAGGCCATATCCCACCGCACCGAAGTTGATCTGCAGCCTCTGGGTGGTGCCGGCGGCAATTACATGATGCAGGACGCTAAGCGCGACCAGATGATGCATGTGGTCATTTCCTTACGTAAAGGCCGGCGGATGTCCACCGCCAGCAGATGGGGTGAACCGTCAGCACGATCAATCGCGCTGCCGGACTAATCGGGTGGGTGTCCACCTCAGTGACCCGCTTCCAGCGACCCGCCGATGTACTGGGCGGTCAGGATCGTGAAGATGTAGGCCTGCAGGGCCTGGATCAGCATCTCGAACGCCGTGAGGACGACGGTGAGGACGAAGGAGGTCACGCTGAACAGCAGGCCGATGGAGAGGCTGAACAGGTACCACGTCGCGAGCGTGAAGATCAGCAGCAGGATGTGCCCGGCGAACATGTTCGCGAACAACCGGATCGCCAGCGTGAAGGGCCGGATCAGGACGTACTGCAGGATCTCCACCGGCGCCAGGATGATCAGGATCGGCCCCGGCACGCCGCTAGGGATCATGTTCTTGAAGTAGCCGCCCAGCCCTTGGTGCTTGATGCCCAGGTAGGTATAGGTGCCGTACACCATGAGCATCAATGCGACCGGAAAGGCAATCATCGACATCGCGGGGAACTGGGCGACCGGGATGATCTCCATCAGGTTCATCAGCCAGATGAAGAAGAACAGTGAGACCAGGAACGGCAGGAAGTTGTCGCCACGCTTGCCGATCATCGGCAGCAGGATCTGCTCGCGGACGAACCCGATCCCCATCTCGCCGAGATTCTGCACGCCTCGCGGGACTATCTTCGGGTTGGCAAAGGCCGCCCAGAAGAAGCCGACCACGCCGACGGCGCAGACCAGCGCCAGCAGCATCGGCTTGGTGAAGTAGAAGCCGCCCACACGGAAGAACGGCGTGAAAATGAACGTCGGACCCGGGTATCCCGGGGCCGGGTAGCCGCAATGTGCAGACGAGAAGATGTGGCTGTGCTCCGGGGAGCACTTCTCCGCGGCGAGGACCAGCATGTCACCGCCCAAGACGGTTTCCTCCTGCTTCGTGCCCGCGCGCGGCACCCGCAGGAGCGGCGCGCATCCAAGCCGCCCTTGTCCGGGCGGAACGTCGTGGCATGCCCACGCTGGCCTGGCCAGCATGCTTGGCATGCAGATTACCTATGGGTGCCTGCCGTACTTCCAGACCACTCCGCCAATGGCGAAGACCAGCCCGACGAGCGCCCCGACCGGCGCCAGTACAGGAATGTGCGTCAGCCACGCCGCCAGCCCGCCGATCAGGCCGTAGGCCACCATGCCGGCGATCAGGTAGCTGAAGATGCTCCAGCCCTGGTTGTCCTCGACCGGGGCCGCCTCCGGCGGCTGGCCACTGGCCGACGGCTGACCGCCGGGCAATCCGTTGCGGCTGGAGGAAGTGGATCCGGTCCCGCCCATGGTGCGCCAGGTCATCGCAGCGGCCGCAAACGGCAGGCTGACCCGCGGGCCGCGATCCGCCGTCCGGGAGCGAGAGAGGCGCCACGCGTCACCGTTCCCCGTCCGGTTCCACGTAGAGCACCTTGAGCCGCATGGACCAGAAAACCTGGGCGCCACTCCAGACCAGGATGCAGACGATGGCGGTCAGGCCGAACAGCCGCGCGTTGAAGACGGTCGTGTCGCTGAACCTGGACACGAGAACCATCAGCACGAGGATCTTGACGATGAACGTGGTCAGCGCGGTCACCATCTGGGCCCGCGGGCTGACCTTCTCGGCCCGGGACACCGCCGCGATGCTGATGGCGAAGAACACGGCGACCAGCGCTGCGCCGAGCACGCTCCCGAGCAGTCCCTTAGCCCCGCCGATCCCCGCGCTAAGCGCGATCATGACCACGGCAGCACCAGCTGCGACCGCGGCGGAACGCCGGGCGATCGGGCCGTAGCTTGCCAGCATCTTAGGTGGCTCCGGTGGGATCAGGAGGACACTTTGCTCGGGGATGCACCGGTTCGCCTCCCACACAGCACCGGCCAGGAGCCTGGGTGCCGCCGAGGCGGAACTCGCGCGCCGCCGGGTGAGCGAAACCTATCACGGGCCCCTCACTCGTCCTCGAGTGACTGCTCGTGAAAGATATCACAAGCTCCTTGGGCGGGTCTTTACCAGGCCTCTCCGTGTGAAGAATGTTACGTGACTTCCGATTGTGATACATGCGTCTATGAACCGTACCAAAATCCCCACCCCCTCGATCCCTGACATCGGGCCACCCTACGCGTCCCCCGGCAAGACCCAGAGAACCACGACGGCCCCCGCGCCGGCCCCGCGCCGCCGCGCGCAGGGCCCGCAAAACAGGGGATCGCGAACGCTCACCCCACCGACGGCGTCGTGATCATGGGATTGCTGTTGCTATAGCAACACCAATCCCATGATCACGGGCAGGGTTCTGGGGCCTGAGTGGCTGACGGGGCTGGAGTGACTCGCGGGATTGCTGGGACGATGGAGCGAGGCACCCAACGGGCCAGGGGCTGGGTGGGCGAGTTGCCAGGGGCTGGGTGGGCGAGTCGCCAGGGGCTGGGTGGGCGAGTCGCCAGGGGCTGGGTGGGAGAGTTAGTGGAAGCGCCACGGCGAGAGGGGTGACTCCTCGCCGTCATCGTCGCCGTCATGGCTCTCCCGGCGGGCCGGGCCCGGGTGGGACGGCTGGGCCTGGAAGGGGTCCGGGGCCAACGGGCCGGCGCCCTGAAGGCCGGGGTCCTGAAGGCCGGGGTCCTGAAGGCCGGGGTCCTGAAGGCCGGGGTCCTGAAGGCCGGGGTCCTGAAGGCCGGGGTCCTGAAGGCCGGGGTCCTGAAGGCCGGGGTCCTGAAGGCCGGGGTCCTGAAGGCCGTCGTCCTGCGGACCGTCGGAGGGCGGCCCGGGATCCCGGAGCCTGGGGATTCCCGGGTCACCAGGCTGGGACCGGGCATCCCACCAGCCGGAACCGCGCCGACCCGAGTCGGGGCGACCCGAGTACCACTGGCCCGGATCAGCACGGCCCGGATCAGCACGGCCCGGATCAGCACGGCCCGGATCAGCACGGCCCGGATCAGCACGGCCCGGATCAGCACGGCCCGGATCAGCACGGCCCGGATCAGCACGGCCCGGATCAGCACGGCCCGGATCAGCACGGCCCGGATCAGCACGGCCCGGATCAGCGTGGCTTTGGTCGGCATCACCTGGCTGAACTCTGCCCGGAACAGCGTCGCCGGAAGCTGGATGACCGGGGCCCGGATCCAGCCGGCCTGGGTACCACTGACCTGGCTCCTGCGGGCCGGTGGGTGCGTCCCGCGGCGCCCCGACGGGCCGCGCGTTCCGGGCCTGGGAGGCAGGCCTCGCATCCCAGCCCAGGCCAGCGGGCCGGGCCCCCGGGTTCTCGTATCCCGGGTCCCCAGGCCGGGCCGCCCCGTACTCCGCGCCCCCGTTACCGGTGACCCGGTACTCCGCGCTCCCGTTCCCAGTGATCCTGTAATCCGGGTCCCGGTACCGGGCACTCCCGTTCTCTGTGGTCCCGTTTGCGGCGCCCCGGTATCCAGCACTCCCGTACTCCGGGCCGCCGTATCCCGGGCCGCCGTATCCCGGGCCGCCGTATCCCGGGCCGCCGTATCCCGGGCCGCCGTATCCCGGGCCGCCGTATTCTGGGCCCGCGTACTCCGGGGTGCCGTTTCCCGGGCCGCCGTACTCACCAGGACCCCGGTACACAGCACTTCCGAGCCCGGCCTCACCCTGCCCGGCCTCACCCTGCCCGGCCTCACCCTGCCCGGCCTCACCCTGCCCGGCCTCACCCTGCCCGGTGTCCGGATATCCGGTGCCCGCGTACCCGGCGACTCCGGGCCCCGGCAGGCGGGGGGCTGGCCCACGGTCCATCTCGATCCCGCGGTCCACGCCGGCCATGCCGACTGGGCGATGCACGCCGGCCGCGCGGTCCACGCCGGCCGGACGGTCCACGCCGGCCGCGCGGTCCACGCCGGCCGGACGGTCCACGCCGGCCGGACGGTCCACGCCCGCCGCGCGGTCCACGCCCGCCGCGCGGTCCACCCCGGCCGCGCGGTCCGGGCCCACTTCACCGTCCCCAGCAGGACCACGCCGCGAGGGCGGCCGCTCCGGATCCCGGCTGGTACCCCGGTCCCGGCGGTCGCCGCGCGGCGCGCTGACCCCGGCCGCCGCCGGGACCCTCGACGCCGCCGGGCTGCCGGCCGGCACCGGCCCGGATCCGCCCGCGGGCACCGGCCCGGCCAGGCTGGTGGCCGGCCGCAACTGGCCGCGCCGGTTCCACCAGCGCAGCCGCGGCATCGACGCCAGCAGTAGCAGCAGGACCCCGCCCAGGGTCACGATCGCCAGGATCACCAGCTTCGTGCGAATGATCGACAGCAGCACGACCGTGCCGGCGAACAAAGCCGCCCACAGGTACATGAGCAGGACGCTGGCCCGGTGCGAATGCCCGATGGCCAGCAGCCGGTGCTGGAGGTGCTTCTTGTCCGCCGAGAACGGGGAGCGCCCGGCCCGGGTCCGCCGCACCACCGCGAGCAGCAGGTCGGCGTACGGGATCAGCATGATGATGGCCGGCACCAGCAGGGGAAGGATTTCGGGGAAGCGGTTGACCGTGCCGCCGCTGTAGGCCGACGGGCTGGTGAGCGTGCTGGGGTCCAGGGACGCGAGGCTGGAGATGGGCGCGTACGCGAGCAGCAGCCCCAGCAGCATGGACCCGGTGTCGCCCATGAAGATGCGGGCCGGGTGGAAGTTGTGCGGCAGGAAGCCCAGGCACACTCCGGCCAGGATGGCCGACGCCAGCGCCGGGTCGGTCTGCTCGTCCAGGCCCAGCCGCTTGGTGAGCGTGTAGTAGTACAGGAAGAAGGCCGCCGCGCCGATCCCGACGATCCCGGCGGCGAGCCCATCCAGCCCGTCGATGAAGTTGACGGCGTTGATGGTCACGACGACGACCAGAATGGTCAGCAGGGTCTGCTGGTCGGAGGTCAGCGACAGCGTCCCGCCGCCCGGGACCGGCAGCCAGGCCACCACCGCGCCGCTCCAGACGAGGATGGCGCCCGCGCCCACCTGGCCGGCCAGCTTGGTGATGGCACCCAGCCCCCAGCGGTCGTCCACGATCCCCATGAGGACGAGCAGCCCGCCGGCGAGCAGCAGGCCGCTGGCCACCCTGGTACCCATGAAAACGGTGCTGAGGTGGGTCAGCCGGGAGGCGACCAGCAAGCCCGCGGCCAGGCCGAGGTACATCGCGATGCCGCCCAGCAGCGGGACTGGCTTGATATGGACATCCCGGGCCCGGGCCGCGTGCTCAGCACCCACCGCGATCGCGAGAAGGCGTACTAGCGGCGTGAGCAGATAAGTGACGGCGGCGGCCACCAGAACTGTGAGGCCGTACTCGCGCATCCCGGTTCACCCGGCCCGTTCGGTTGCCTCATCCATTAGGGATCAACTTTAGAGCACTAACCTGAGGGTAGGCCGCACAGCCACCTATCGCGGCCATACTCGCCCGGCGGCAGGCCTGCGGGAATGTTCTCCCTGGTCAGGAGCATCTCCCTGACCTGACGTCACCCGCCGGGCGTGGCCCCGCCCGGCGTGGCTTCCCCTGGGCCGGCTCGCCAGCGTCCTCGCCGGCCACCCCGTCGCCGGCCATCCCGTCGCTGGCCACCCCGTCGCTGGCCACCCCGTCGCTGGCCACCCCGTCCGGCTCACCGGCTTCCCCGTGGGCCACCCCGTCCGGCTCACCGGCTTCCCCGTGGGCCACCCCGTCCGGGTCGCCGGCATCCCCGCGGGCCGCCCCGTCCGGGTCGCCGACGTCGTCGGTGACCGTCCCGTCCCCGGCGGCTTCCCCGGGGCCCGTTTCCTCCAGGTCGTTGAGCAGGATCACTTCCCGCAACCGATCGGCCGGGATCACGCCCTGGCGCAGCAACCTCGGCACGGTCCCGGTCAGGTCCACGATCGTGGACGGCACGTCCCCCGGGCACGGGCCGCTGTCCAGGTACACCGCAACCGAGTCGCCCAGCTGGGCCACGGCCTCGTCGCAGGAGGTCAACGGCGGCTGCCCGGACACGTTGGCGCTGCTCACGGCAAGCGGGCCGGTCCTCTTGAGCAGGTCGAGCCCGAGCTGGTGCAGCGGCATCCGCACCGCCACCGTGCCTTTCGTGTCGCCCAGGTCCCAGACCAGCGTGGGGCTGGACCGGCAGACGATGGTCAGCGCACCGGGCCAGAACTCTTCGATCAGGTCCTTCCCGGCGTCGTCGAGGTCCATCACCAGCGCCATGGCCGCCCGGACCGTCCCCACCAGCACCGGTGGCGGCATGTCCCGGCCCCGGCCCTTGGCCTTGAGCAGGCCGTCCACGGCCACCGGGTCGAAGGCCTCGGCCGCGATCCCGTAGACCGTGTCGGTCGGCATGACCACGAGTTCACCGCGGCGCAGGGCCGCCTCCGCCTCCGCGAGTCCCTGGAGCAGCTGCGCCGGGTCCGCGCAGTCAAACCGTGCGCTCATGGGGATCCATCCTCCCACTGTTGCGGGCCGGGCCAGACCGCGGTCACGAAGCGGTCCCGCCGGGCCAGGTCTTTGTGGTTGCGCGTGTCCCGCCAGCCCCGTTCCTCGGCGAAAATCCAGTACACGGCGGCTCCCTGAGGCGCACCGTGCTCCAGGGCGACCAGGCCGCCGGGTCGGAGCAGCCGCCGGGCGGCCTGCTCGACGACTTTGACCGCGTCCATGCCGTCGGTGCCGCCCCACAGCGCGGTGGCGGGGTCGTACTCACCCACCTCTGGCGGTACCGAGGACCCCCACGGGATGTACGGCGGGTTGCTGATCACGAGGTCCACGGTCCCGTCCAGGTCCCGCAGGGCCTGGCCGAAGTCCTCGCCGTGCAGCGTGACCCGGCCCGCGGTGTGCGGGGCCGACTCCGCGCAGCGGCCGATGTTGCGCTGCGCCCACTCCCGGGCCAGCGGGTCGGCCTCCACCGCGTGCACCCTCGACCGGGGCACCTCCTGGGCGATGGCCAGCGCGATCGCGCCTGACCCGGTGCCCAGATCGGCCACGACCGGCTCGGTGACGTCCATCTCGCGCAGCCGGTCGATGGCCCAGCCGGTCATCACCTCGGTCTCCGGCCGGGGCACGAACACTCCGGGGCCGACCTCGAGGTCCAGGTACCGGAAGTAGGCGTGCCCGGTGATATGCTGCAGCGGCTCCCGCGCCTCACGGCGGGCGATCTCGTCCCAGAACCGCGGGTTGAACGCGGAGTCCGGAACCCGGTGCAGCTCACCGCGGCCGACGCCGTGCACGTGCGCGGCGATCTGCTCCGCGTCGGCCCGCGGCGAATCCACGCCGGCCTCAGCCAGCCGGGCCGCGGCCACCGTGATCTCGTCGAGCAGCAGGCTCTTGCGCGGCTCAGCCGCCATCCGCCGCTGCCGCTCTCCCGGACCGGTCCGCCTCCACCAGGGCGCTGATCACCGCGTCCAGGTCACCGTCGATGACGTGATCGAGGTTGTAGGCCTTGTAACCGACCCGGTGGTCGGAGATCCGGTTCTCCGGGAAGTTGTAGGTACGCACCCGCTGCGAGCGGTCGACGGCCTTGACCTGGCTGCGCCGCTCCGCGGCGGCCTCGGCGTCGGCGTCGGCCTGGGCCTGGGCCAGCAGCCGGGCGCGCATGATGCGCAGCGCCTGCTCCTTGTTCTGCAGCTGGCTCTTCTCGTTCTGGCAGGAGACGACGATGCCGGTGGGCTTGTGGGTGATCCGCACCGCGGAATCGGTCGTGTTGACGCTCTGCCCGCCGGGCCCGGAGGAGCGGTAGACGTCCACCCGCAGGTCGCTGGGGTCGATGTTCACTTCGACCGGATCGGCTTCCGGCATGACCAGCACGCCCGCCGCCGAGGTGTGCACCCGGCCCTGGGATTCGGTGACCGGCACCCGCTGCACCCGGTGCACGCCGCCCTCGTACTTCATCCGGGACCAGACGCCGTCCCCGGTCACGTGCCGGGGAGCCTTGACCGCGACCGTCACGTCCTTGTAGCCGCCCAGGCCGGTCATGGTGGAGTCCAGGACCTCGGTCTTCCAGCCCTGGCGCTCCGCGTACCGCAGGTACATGCGCAGCAGGTCGCCCGCGAACAGGGCTGATTCCTCGCCGCCCTCGCCGGCCTTCACCTCGAGGAGGACGTCCTTGTCGTCCATCGCGTCCCGGGGCACCAGGAACTCGTTGAGCTGCTCCTCGAGCCTGGCCCGGCGGCGGCCCAGGTCCTCGGCCTCGGCCTCGAACGACGAGTCCTCGCCTGACAGCTCACGGGCGGTCGCCTCGTCGGCAGCCGTCTGCTGCCACTGGTGGTACATCTCGACGACCGGGCTGATCTCGCCGTAGCGGCGCGACAGCGCCCGGGCGCGCTCCGGGTCAGCATGCACGGCTGAGTCGGCGAGGGTGCGCTCCAGGTCGGCGTGCTCCTGCGCCAGCTCACCCAGCCGGTCGAACACCGTTGTCCTCCTGCGGATTGACCGTGAACCCCGGTGATCCGGCCGCAATCGCCGGTCCCGGGACAATTTGAAGCTGAAAATTGAAGATCACCGTGCCGTGGCCGCATGGTCCCGGTCCGGAGACCGGCCATGCCATCCCGGCACGGTGATCGGAGAACGCTACTTGGAGCTCGAGCCTGCGGCCTGCTTGCCGAACCGGCGCTCGAACCGGGCCACACGGCCGCCGGTGTCGAGGATCTTCTGCTTGCCGGTGTAGAAGGGGTGGCAGCTCGAGCAGATGTCGGCGTGGATGACGCCGTCCTTCGCCGTGCTGCGCGTGGTGAAGGTCTCCCCGCAGGTGCAGGTCACCTCGGTCACCACGTACTCAGGGTGGATACCAGGCTTCACTTTGTGTACTCCTGCCTCGGCTGGTCGCCGGGTCGCCGCAGCGGGCGTGCCGCCGCGGCGTGAACCGGTACCGCACACCTCAGACGGTGCGCTGACCCACCCTACAACCCACTGCCGCCCCCAATGATTCCTGCTCAAACCCTAGAACGACTCCATCCCCAGCCCTGGCACCGCATCTATGGTGTTCGTGATGTCCCGCTCAAGGTAATCCCAGGTCGCCAAGCCGATCATGGCACCATTGTCCGTCGACCACTTCAGCGGGGGAAGGCACAGCTCCACGTCGAGGTCGTCGCACAACTCCGCGGCGGCCGCCCTCAGCTGGGGACTCGCCGCCACCCCGCCCACTACCACGAGGGAGGCCGCGGGAAAATCCTGGAGCGCGACGCGACACTTGTATATCAGCACCGCCAGGCAGGTCTCGACGAAAGAAGCCGCCACGTCAGCGTGCGGCACCTCGGGGTTGCCCATGAGATACCTATCCACTGCGGTTTTAAGTCCGGAGAAAGAAAAGTCCAACGAAAACCCGCGCCCGTACATGGGCCGGGGGAACTGTACACATGGCTTCCCGCTAGCGGCCAGCCGGTCGATGATAGGCCCTCCTGGGTAGCCAAGGCCCATCATCCGCGCGACCTTGTCGTACGCTTCACCGACCGAATCGTCCAGGGTCGAACCGATCAGCTGGATATCGCTGGGGCTATCGAGCCGGGCGAGCAACGTGTGCCCCCCGGAGACGAGCAGGACGATCGCTGGGTACTTCACCCGGCTCTGCTCCAGGTCCGCGCTCCGCAGGTGCCCCCGCAGGTGATTGACGCCCACGACTGGCACTCCCCACCCGTGCCCAAGGCCGCAGGCGGTGTTCAGTCCAACCATGAGCGAACCGACCAGACCTGGACCCCTGGTGACCCCGATGGCGGCGAGATCGCGAGGGCCCGCATCGGCCTGCGACAGGACAGCCTGCACGGTGGGCAAGATCTTGTCGATGTGGGCCCGGCTCGCCAGTTCGGGATAAATGCCGCCGTAGTTCGTGTGCAGCTCCGTCTGGGACGCGACACACGATGCGATGACCTCACCCTGGGCGCCGACCAGCGCGACCGCGGTGTCGTCGCAGGACGTCTCGATCCCGAGCACCAGCGACCCACGACTGCTCATCTCAGTATGGCCTCGATCTCTTCCTGCGGAACGGCGCCCACGCGCTCCACCACCGGTGGGGCCAGTCGGCAGTTGACCAACGTGGAAGGAATGGTGTCGCGGTTCCCGTCGTCCATGACCCGATCGGGCTGACTCGCGAGACTCCTCAATATATCAGGCACGGACTCCCGGACCTGCTCCGCGTGAAGGTTCGCGCTGGTCACGAGCAGCGGCCCGGTTACGTCGAGGATCGCCAACAGCCGCTCGTCGTCCGGCATCCGCACGGCGAACTCAACCCGGCCGCGCAGCCAGGGCACCAGATCCTCGGGTGAAGTTCCGACCGCCAAGGTCAGCGGACCCGGAACGTACTTGGAATCCAGCAACAACTCAGCCGCCCGACTCAGCACCCCGCCCAGCGCGAGGATCTGGTCCCTTGAGGCGACCATCACCGGCAGGTTGACCGAGCGGGGACGACCTTTCATGGCGAACAGCCGGGTGATCGCCTCATCGTGCTCCGGGTGCACCGCCAGGCCGTATACCGTATCGGTGGGCAGCAGGACGACCCCGCCCTCGAGCAGGCAATCTGCGGCGCGCGCTACCTCCTCACGCACCCTTGCATCCACTCCATCACCTCCGGGGAACAAGATAGCCGTATTCCGCGCCTCGTCCGCTGACCTGCCAGCGGCCTGAATAGGCCAGCAACCGGCCGGTCGTCACCGCACCTGTTCGATACAGGCCCGGATTTCTTCTTCCGGGATGGCACCCGGCCGCCGGATCGTGTAGCTTCTGCCCTCGCCAAGGACCTCCACCACGGTGGACGTGCTCTGGTACCGGATCTCCTTGCCTTCGATGGCGCACCAGAGCCCCCCGCCGGTCTCCTCGATCCGCTCCCGGATGATGCCGACCGCCTCGTCGAACGAGGTGACTGGAGGCTTTCCCTCAGCCGCCAGCCTCCGCACCGGCACAGTAGTGATAGGGCTCCTGCCCACGCCGGCCACCTGCCGTTCTACGGCCGAGTTGGTTATCCGCACTCCGATCGTATGGTTGGCGCTCCTCAGGATCTGCTTGGTGAACTCGACCGGGACTCGGTGTGCAGCGGACCGCACCACGGTGATCGGGCCCGGCGTGAAGCACGCCAGCAGTTCGTCGGCGTAGTGGTTCTCTGCCGTCCAGTCCTGCACGACCGCCACGGAGGGAAAAGCAACCGAGATCGGCTCATAATCCTCCCGGCCTAGCAGCGCGTTGAGCTGGGTTCGCATCTCAACACTGCGCAGCCACGCCGCGATCGAGTATGCCGTGTCACTGGGCAGAAGGACGAACCCACGATTCTCCAGGACACGGTTAATCTCGGCCAAGTGTGTCGGTAGCAAGTCACCTTGATCATCCCGGTCGCCGCGGTGGACGATGAGGCAGGGCTCGGACACTCGAATATCCCCTCTACGGATGGCCGAAGCGCGGGCGCGCAACGGCGATGCCTGTGCCGCCTACCACCAGGCTGGATGATTCATGCTGGAAAGCGAGCGCCCGCACGGCACCTGGCGCTGGGAGGGCCTCGCCGATCGGCTGTCCCGTGCTGACGTCCCAGGCCTGGACCAGAGCCTCGGCACTGCCAGTGAACACCGCCGTCCGGCCGTCTTTCAGGCCACCGGCCGCGACCGCCGTCACTGCACCGGCGCAGGCTTTCCAAGGCCGGCCAATCGCGCCGCCGTCTACCAGGTCCAGAACGTGCACCGTACCGTTCTCCGCGCCGACAATGGCGCAGATCCGCCCACCGGGGAGGGTCGCAGCGGTAAGGCTGGCCAACTTTGCATCGATGCGGGCATCCACCGGCGGCCCGACCTGAGGGAGGCGGGGATCCAGGTGCAAGTCAAGATCGCGGATGTGGACGTGACCGTGGACCGTACCGGAGATGCAAAGTGCACGGCCCCTGGCCGCTGCGCTCGCGATTGCGACGACGTCTGCGTCGCACTGAATCATCGGACCCGCTGGCGCACCCGCAAGCGGGTCCCAGAGCCGGACGTTACCATCCCAGCCGCCGGCCAGGGCGATCAGCCGCCCGTCCGCCAGTTCTGCTGTGGCCAGCACCCTGGCGGTTTCCCAGTCTCCGATCCGGGCGCAGTTGACCCTCCGGCGATCAGCAGGTGACCAGGCACTGATCCAGCCATCGAAGTGACCCGCAACAATCAGTCCCCCATCCGGCGTTTGAGCCGCTGCCACCGAGACCACGGGGCTGTCGTAATCGGCCAGCAGTAGCGGCTCCCCGCCATGCTTAAGATCCCACACCTGGACCACGGCACCGCTGCAGCTGATGGCCATGGCAGGAGTCCGCGGCGAGGAGCGAGCCGTTGCCACCGCCTCCACCGCCCGGAGATCCCGGGACCAGGGGCGGGCAGCGGAGCGCGCAGCACTGGCCACCTCCCAGCTCCGGACGGTCTTGTCGTTACCCGTGGATACAGCCACCGGCGTGCCGCCCGGTGATTCAAGGAAGGCGACTGCTTCCACGGCGTCGGTATGGCCGATCAGCGGATCACCGACTGGTTCGCCCGCGGTAAGGTCCCAGACCTGAACCCCCCCGACGCCACCGATTACCGCTAGAACCTGGCCGTCCAACTGCTGAGCAACCGCGAGCGAGCGGATCTCGCCGACGCTGCCTGCCAGGCGCCGCTCTATCGGGGCCCGGTTTCGCAGGTCCCATAGGAGCATTCCACTGCCGTTACCAGTGATCGCGACCTCTCGCTTGTCGAGGACGAGGGTGGCGATCGCCCGGCCGTCCGGCGCAGTGCCCGTCCCCGGCCGCCAGGCCCGGGGGTGGCCGATTAGCCGGTCGCAGACCGGAATTCCGGTCATCAGATCCCATAGATGCAGACCATTGTCCCGGCCGGCGGCGAGGCCCAGTACCTGCTGACCGACCACGGCGATCGCGAGGCCGAGCGCCAGGCCGGCCCGCAGGCCACCGGGTCTCCGACGGGTTGGCGGCTGGCCAGATCCCATGCGCGTACCGCTCCCGACTCGTCCGCGGCGGCGACCACGACCCGCTGGTCGGGCAGAGTGGCGGCCGTCACCGCCCTTATCGGGCCGGCGCCTTCCCACGGCAGCTTCCCGAGAGCACGGCTAGAGCCCAGGTCCCAGATCCGGACGCTTCCATCGGCGCATCCAGTGGTGGCCACGACCTGGCCATCTGGCAAATGAGCCGTCGTGACGGCGAAGACGGCACCGCTTTGGGTATCGATCGGCTCCCGGTCGCGGTAACGCCTGCCGGTAGTCAGGTCCCAGGTGTGCAGCTTGCCATCGTCCGCGCCAGTCACCGCGATCGGGACACCGCCCAGGTCAGCCATGGCTGCTGCCCGTCCGACATGCCCCGGGTGACCGAGCACGGTGCTCGCATCCGGCGGCCGGACAGCCCAGCGCACCCGCCATGGGCCCCCTACAGCCCCGGGCTCCTTCGCTGACCCCCGCAGGGTGACACCATTCAGCGCCGCCCACATCTCAATGGCCGCGGCATTGCGTGCTGGACGGTTCCAGTCCCACAGGTGAGTGATCTGCCAGAGGACCGGCAGCCAGGAGACATCCTCTTCCAGCTGACGACGATCCGGAGAGGCCGTTACGAGGGCCCGGAGGCGGCCTAGGTCAAGGTAGGGCAGGAAGGGCACAGGCACGCGCTCCTCCAGGACGCCGCCGGCCAGTGCGTGCTCGGCGAGATGATGCCGGATGTAAGGCGGCGGCGCCTGATCGACGGCCAGAGTCGGCTGTATCTCTGGCTGCAACTGCCCGGCGATCCGGCGCTCGACGGCGGCAATCTCCTCCTCGCCCGCGGGGGTAGCCGACTCCTTCTTCAGCAGTTCCTGCCACTGATAGCGCAAGGTTTGCCGCAACTCATTGTGCATAAGCCGGTAAACGGTCAGGCCGTCCTCCTGATCAGTGACAAGGTAGGCGCTCAGACGGGATCCGAGGAGGAACTCCACCGCGTCGTCGCCGTACATGCTGGCCGCGCTGCCACCGACGTTGACAGCGTTCGCCACCCTCGGCCACACGTCACTCCAGGGCAGCCCGATACTGCGGGCAAACGCGATAGCGCGCAACAGCACCACACCGCGCCGCCGGGCCTCAGGCGACGAAAGGCTGGCCTGGAGATCATCGCGGAGGATGCCGACCAGCCCTCCTTCGAGGGCTTCGCGCCACTCATGATCGTCCAGCGCGATGATCTCGCTGCGGGTGGCCAGGGACCTGGCCGCCACCTCAGCCACCAGGTAAGAAGAGCGGGAAACTCCGGTAATGGCATCCACGACAGCGGTCATGAAGGCCCCCTCCGCGTCCCGGTACGGCGAGTCCTCGGTGTTCATGAGAATGTTGCGGACGAAGGTGTCGATATCCTGCTGGCTCCACCAGGGATCGCGGTTGACCTGAATGCACTGCGCCCTGAGTTCGGATGCCACCAGGTCGGGCAGCGGTTTTCCGTTCACGGTCACTTGGCCACCGGTGGCGCCGTCTCCGCCAGGCGATCGCACGCCAACGAGCAAACAGAGGCGGCCGGCGCCCTCCTGCATGAGCGGAGCGAGCACGTCCTGGACGAGCGACGAAGGGTTTTCGGCCTCATCCAGGGCATCAACGACGATGGCCACCGGCTCTTGGCGGCCCGCCAGAAAGCCGATCAGGGCGTCCCGGCCTGCCGCGACCGGGTCTTCGCCCAGACTTGCCAATGGGAGAGAGCCCAGCAGGTGGTGGCACAGCAGTATGACTATCTCCAGACAGGGCTTCTTACGCGCCGAGATCGCAACCCGGACGGCCTCCGGCGCGGGCGTCAGCTCTTCTGGTACCCCACGCAGCTCGTCAGCGTATTGTGTACGGAATTGGGGGTCAGAGAGCGTAACGAGGCGGGAGAGGACAGTGGACTTGCCGCTGCCGACACTGCCGGTGACCATCGTGGCCCCTGGCGTTCCGGCCGCAGCCACCAGGGCCTTCATGAGCCTCGCCCGGCAGGTAAACAACCAGCCAGGCTCATCCGCCGTTGGCAGGCGACCGGCTATCCGGTTGTGGAGTTCAAGAGCCGCCTTCCGCAACGCCAACTCGCGTCGGCCAGGTCCCGTCTGGACCAGCTCGTGACGCGGATCGAAGTGCGGATTGGGCAGGCATACGTGTTCGTCACCGTCGTTCTCGCCGGGCGGGCCGTCACCTTCACCCTTATAGATATGCTTGACCTTCTGCCCCGTCGGTAGCTCATGATTTACAGCGGTGACAAATGCCCTGACCGGGAGATAGGGGCTGTGCGTGTTGTACTTTCCCCCGTAGTCCACGAACCTTCTGATTGCCTCGGTGAGGGCACCCAGTCGTGCCCGCTGTGCCTTGGTCGCGCTGGGCAGGATCAGCCAATGATCCTTGGCCAGCTTCTTCACCTGGTCAGCCACCTGGCCGGCGTAACAGGCGTCGACGATAACGAGCAGGTGCTCGATCTCGGTCTCAGCAAGCCATCCGAACAGGTCGGCGGTGGCGAAGCCGGTTCTCCGCAGGCGCGTCAGGTCCGTTTTCTGCAGGACCAGGAAGTGCTGCTCCCCCTCGCCGTCCTCATCGGCTTTGGTCACGCCGTGACCGGTTATGTACACGACCGCGGCGTCCGCCTCGCGCCACCGGATGGCGCTGGCGGGATCTTCGAACGTGTCCCGAATCTGGCTCTTGGTGGGGTTGGTGTCCAGTTCGTCGTGCACAGGGATGAAGCGCCGATCGCCCAGCTTGTCCTCGCTCGTGAGCCAGCCGCGCATGAGTTCGACCTCGTCCTTCACGCCGCTGAGCTGCCCGAGCGACGCATCGCTGTACTCAGCCGTGGCAATCGCCACGAAGTGACGACGCAGGATCTCCTCGAAGTCGATCATTGGCCCAGCTCAGGGAAGGCTTCCAGCACTGCCATGCCAACCGCTTTCTTGCCCAGGTAGTGCCTGGCCGCGTGCGAATCCTTCCCGTTCTTCACCGGCTGCGGCTCAGTCACCCTCGGGTACCACTGGACGAGGGCACCTGCAGCCGTTACTGGATCGTTGAGGGCGCGTACGTTGACCCAGCGCACGGGACCGAGCTCGCCAGCCTGCAGCCGCCTGCGGACCATCCCGAAGCCGAGCGGTGATCCTATCGTCAGCAGCAGCTGGACGGAGTGACCGGGATGCTGACGGAGGAATTCATAGGCGACAACCGAACCCAGTGAGTGCCCGATGAGAACGGTCGCGCCAGCGGCGGCACCGGCGGTGATCTTATCCACCTCCTCCTTCAGCTGGGGATCGCGCAGATACCTTCGGACCTGCCGGAGGGTGCCCAGGCAGAGCACGCCTGAAGCGGGCGGGAAACGCCGCTCAACCGCGCCAATCAGGTTCAGCACGCGGACCGGCAGCGGCGCCAGCGCCTTGTCGACCTCCGCGGATCTGGCATCGGCGGCGGCCAGGTCCGCGGGCGTGACGAACTCTGCTACCGCCTCAGTGAGCTCAGCGATCTCCTCATCGTCGAGATCCGCCAGCATCGTCGGACCCACATGCGGGCGCGCCCCCTTGCCTTCTGAAGGGGCCGGAAGAAACAGGTGGCCATAAAAGGCTAGGTCGAGATCTGGCCAGCGGACGCTGCGGCCAGCAGCCCGCTCTAATCCGTCGGCCAGCGCCGGCGTCCACCGTTCTAAAATCTGATGGCGGCCGAGCTGTTCCTGGCCGATGCCGTGCACCCCAAGCAACTGCGCCACGCGTCCCCCATTGGCTGCTGGAGCCCTAGGCCGCCTATGGCGACCTCCCGGCCAGATACCCTATCCTCGCTTGCGCTCGCTTACGGCGGGCTCGTGGAAGATCTTCGAAGCCTCATTGATCGGGCTGGCTACCGACACAACCCGGTCGGGCCCGGCCGATGCGCACGCCTCCCGGTACAACGTGACGACATCCGCATCCGCTTTCCCCGCGTCTTCCAGGGCCACGCCGGGAAGCAGATCGGCCACGTCATCCCGTGACGCCCCGGCGATGCAGACTCGCTCGAGATGGCCCGCGAGCGCAGGCACAACTGAGCTGGGCAGCCCGTGCCGCAACTCCGCCATCTCGCCGGCTACGAAGAGCCCCGCATAGGTGTTGCCCACCAGCCCCCTCTTCAGACTGAGGAAGGGCCCGCGGTGATCTTGTTGCGCGGCAAGCGCCATGAGCTCGAGCGAGCTGACTGGGAAGATCTTCACGCCGAGGCTGAAGGCCAGCCCGTTCGCGTAGGCGACAGCCGACCGGATGGACGAGAGACCACCAGGGCCGACGTCGAGCGCGATCATGCTGATATCGGTGAACGTCGCCCCGGCGGCTGCCATGGCCCGAGCCACCAGGTCACCTAGGCCCGCGAAGCCGGGATCATCACGACGGGCCGCTCGCTTGACACGTGGCTGCTCCTCGGTACCTACTGCAACCGTGTACGCGCGCGACGATGCCTCTAGCGCAAGTATGAGCCTCATCAACCTCTTCACCTGAGCTTGGTTTCATCCATTAGCGCGGCCTGCAGGGCACTGATGACAGGCTGCCACCGGGCATCCTGCGACGTGAAAGCGACGACTCGCAGGTCGGGCGCGCTGGCATCATGCTGGAATTCCACCGTCAAGTGGTTCGGGAAATCCTCCGCGATCTTGTCGCCCCACTCCACCAAGGTGACCGAATCATCGAGGTAGTCGTCGAGGCCGAGGTCCCGGTACTCATGGACACCGGACAGCCGGTAGGCATCGATGTGCAGGATGGTCCCCTGCCCTGACGGGTAGAACTGCGCGAGCGTGAAGGTGGGGCTCGTTACAGGCGCCTGGGACCCCATCGCGGCCGCAACCGCCTTGACGAAGGTCGTCTTGCCTGTGGCCAACCCTCCCGTGAGCAGCACGACATCACCCGCCCGCAGGTGCGGAGCGAGCAAGGCAGCAACAGCGGCGGTAGCCTCAGCTCCCTTGGTTGAGACCGCGACTGATTCCACGGCTCTCCTCCCTCCCAGCCATGCCCGCCGCAGGTTACGAGCCATCTCCTCAGCAATGGCGCGGGGGAGACGGCCGGCTGCGGTCAGCGGTGACCGGGCTCCGTTAGGAGCCGACCGTGG
>CAWAJB010000010.1:0-54647 GCA_963782185.1 uncultured Actinomycetes bacterium | reverse complement strand
TAGTCCCCGGCTCGTAACCCAGCGGAAACCTGAAGAGGCCTCCCGCAGGTCAGGGACGGGCCAGGATCAGCGAAGACGCGCCCCGCCGGAACGCGGCCGCAGCGGGCCGGCTGTCTTCGATACGCCAGTCCTGGTGGTAGATCCCCTGATGCTGGGCTATGTCGAACCAGACCAGCCCGAGGGTCTGGTACTGCTGCATCCCATCGAATAGACCCCGGATCCTCGTGGACTGACCGGCCTGGGGGCCCACGGCGGTTTCCGAGAGCAGCAGTGGCTTGCTGGTGAAGGCCCGAACCTGAGCGATGGTCTGGCCGAACACGGTAGCGAAGGTGCTGGACGGGCGGTAGTAGTAGCCGTCGATGCCGACCCAGGTCACGTACTGCGACCCCGGCCACCATGAGGCGATCGGGCCGGTGCTGGACAGGTCCTGGTTGATCGTCCACAGCCAGGTGACGTTGCGGGCCCCCTGGCTGCGGAACAGCGACACGATGTGCCGCCACGCCGCGACAAACGTCGGCGCCGGGACGTGACGGTATCCCCACGAGTACCAGGACGCGTTCATCTCGTGCCCGAAGCCGATGATCACAGGGTGGCGGAAGCTCCGGACGCTGCGGGCAAACGCGCGCAGGTAGGAGTCGTAACCGCCGCTGGCTATCCGTGGGATCGAGGCGCCAGTGGGGTCCATCTGCAGGATGGTGGCCCCGCCATGGCGGCGGACGGTTTCTGCGAAGGATCTGGCGAAGGGGACACCCCAGCCGCTGTAGTACCCGACAAGGTTCGGCTGTCTGCCTGCGGCCCTCGCAAAGACTGTGACCGGCCGGTAGGTACGTGGCGGTCCACTCTCGTAGACGCCGAGATAGGAGACAGGTCCGGTTGGCAGAGACTCCCTCGCCACCACGGAGTGAGATGAGGCAGAAGAGCACCCGGTGATGGCCAGGGCCATAGCGGCGACGACGATCGCTCCGGCCATGAGTGTCACCGAGCGGGATCTCATCCTGTCCTGTCTTCCGGGAGGTCACAGTTCTTCTGGAAGGTCACGGTTCTGATCCAGCCGAAGCCGCGAGGCTCGATTCGCCGTGACCACTCCCGGCTTCGAGGCTCGCTCCGACAAGCACGTTAGGCCACATGAGGACCTGGGCGGCAGCGGACTCGCGGGTTCCGCCGGTGGCGGGGATGAGGTGAGGAGCCAGGAGCCTGCTCAGGCCGACGGTCCACGATCCCAGACGCAATCCGCCGGTTAACGCCGGCTTACGCCGTTTGCACTGTCCACGCGTTATGTGCCTGCTACCCTCACGTGGGGGTGGGCCGCCCCGAATCGATGGTACTGGCCAGTAGTCAAGGCTGAGGTGATATAGCAGCGCAATTCCGATGTCTCAGCTCGACTTTTAAAGAGCTGAGGGCTTCACGGTAAGCGGACTGGCAATGCGCGGCACCTCGCTGGGGAGGCGCCAAGCGCTTTTGACTGACCGTATTGCAAGGGGGGAACGTTTAACATTGATCTCTTATGCACAGGTAAGGTCTGATCTCTCCTTTACTCAAGACCGTGGCATGGAACGTCATGATGGAGCATGGAGAGAAGCTCGTTGAGTACCGATCTCTCGCCGTCATGGTGGCGCCCCGACAACGATAATTCAACGCTGGAGTCCCTGGAAGAAAGTCAGGAATTCGGCTTGGCCAGTCTTATCGAGATCGCGGGTAGACCGCATTCAACTTTGCGTTCCCGGTCACCTCAGAGTTCATACCGGAAAGTTCTCGCAGTCGGCCTACTCACAGGTGGAATACTGGGTTTCCTGCTGGCAATTCACTTGGCTCAGACCAGTAGCGGCAGCGAAGTGATCCGGCTGGGCTGGTACGGTACTGCGGTCTTGACGCTTCTGGGCCTGAAGTTGCTGCTTTCCTTGCTTGCTGCACCAGTTCGCAGCAGCAAAGGTGCCGACGAAGTACTCGCCCGCTATAAGGTCGCCGGGATCGTAACTTGCCGGAATGAGGACCCGGCGGTTTTTGCGAGATGCCTCAGTTCGATACTTGACTCCACGAGGCTCCCGACCGCTGTAACCGTTATAGATGACGGCTCTGCGTCACTGGCATGCTACAACATTGCGCATACTCTGGCCCCGGCCTTCAGGGCCGCCGGGGTGGATTACGAAATCATCGTCTTTTCCGAAAACCTTGGCAAGCGAGCCGGGCTCGCAGTCGGTTTCCGGCGGACGTGGGATGCAGATGTCTATCTTTGTGTGGACTCTGACACGATCCTGCACCCAGAAGCAATCGCTAATGCACTCCGGCCGTTCAAACGCCGACGTGTGCAGGCTACCACCGGCGCCGTTTTCGCAGCCAACCGCAGCAGCAATGCTCTCACCCGGTTGATCGACTTGCGCTACTGCTACGCGTTCCTGGGCGAACGTGCCGCATACTCCGTACTTGGCAGCGTCCTGTGTGCCTGTGGATCCTTGGCGCTCTATCGAGGCTCTACCGTACGGAAATACCTAGACGACTTCCTGTCTCAGCAGTTTCTCGGCCGCCCGTGCACCTATGGTGACGACAGGCGCCTGACCTACTACTGCCTGCGGGAAGGCCGGGTGCTCCTCGCTCCGGACGCTGTTGCGTGGACCCTTGTACCTTCCACGATGCAGCACTTTCTCAGACAGCAGCTACGCTGGTCGAAGAGCTTTTTCCGCGAGTCCCTGTGGATGATCGTCACAGTTCCTCCGTGGCGAATTTGCTGGTGGCTCACCCTGATTGAGATAGCAGCCTGGAGTGGCTTTACCAGTGCCCTGATCTATTCGGTCGCGGTAGGCCCGGCTCTCACAGGGCACTTCGCGATGCTCACGTACCTGATTAGCATCCTCATACTCTCGTACGCAAGATCGGGTCACTACATTGAGGCGCAGCACCCTGACATCGGCTGGGGTGGTAAACTGCTGACATTCGCGATCGCACCCCTGTACGGATTGATCCATATGACCTTGCTTCTACCCTTGCGGCTCGTTGCGCTGCTGACCCTGCGGGACAACGGATGGGGTACGCGGAAAACCGTTGAGGTCACTTCTTGATAAAGCGAATCCTCGTAGTCCTTCTCGCCTTGGCGGCGCTTGTTGGAGTGGTCGGTGGCGCGCGGGCAGTCCTGAGTCACGGCCGACGGCCCTCCATAATGGTACAGCCTCAGCGAACTTTTCCCAGCAAGTACATTGGGATTGTTTCATATAACATAGCCAAGTTCGACAAGGCATGCGGATGCACGCCAAACGTAGCCGTGCATTATATCCACATCGGCGGAACCACCGAAATGGGGGTTGCTCGTTCCATTATTGCGGCCGGTGCCATCCCGATGCTAGAGCTCGAGCCTTTTAATGTTTCTCTAGCCAAGATTGCTTCCGGAGGTGAGGACTTCTGGCTGAAGAAGTATGCGGACGCCGTCAGCAGTCTGCACAGCCCTGTGGTGATGTCGTTCGCTCCGGAGGCCAACGGCACCTGGTACTCATGGGGATACCGGCATCAGTCACCAGCTGAGCTTGTAAGTGCATGGCGGCATGTCGTCACAGTATTCCGGAAAGTTGGAGTCCGCGACGTTAGGTGGGCCTGGATCATGAACGTGCAGTTTGCTGGGAGCGAGAACATCAGACTCCTGTGGCCAGGGGCGGATTATGTTAATATTCTCGGAGTTGACGGGTATTTCATTGCCCCCACTACTTTCCAGGACTTCTTCGGCTCGACTATCGTCGCGATGCGTTCCATCTCCTCTGACCCCCTGTTGATTACGGAGACGGCCGCAGCGCCGTCCGTGGGGAAGGCGGAGGCGCTTGACAAGATCACAGCGGGGGTGTCGGAATACGGACTCGCGGGATTCATCTGGTTCGATGTTCGCCAGCGTGGCAGCCTGACCCGGCAGGACTGGAGCCTGGAAGATGAGCCGAAGGCTCTGCACTTGTTCAGCGGCGACGTAAAACTCGGCACCGTGAAGCCAAGGGTACGGGAATCTGGTTGATCTGCCATCTCGGCCCGCAAGGGTGTGGCGCGTCGCCGGCATGAGCTCAACTGCGTTTGCTCAGCGACCTCAGCGACATGGCGCCCCTGCGGAATGCGGCGATAGCAGGGGGTTGTTGAGCCGCCAGTCCACGATGTGGACGGAGTTAAACCAGACGAAACCCAGGAGCCCGTAGAGGCGGATCCCCGCGAACAAGTCCGCGATCTTCGCTGGCTGGTTCGTGGTCGGCGACTGCGGATGTCTCGGCTATGAGCATCGGGGCGTGAGTGAACTGGCGTATCGCCGCGATGGTCGGCCCGAATAGCGGGGCGAACTTCCAGGACGGCTTGTAGTAGTAACCGTCCAGGCCGACCCACGTCACGTACTTGCTGCCGGGCCACCAGGGTGACGGATGGGCAATACTGTGGCCGGTGTGCATGATGTTCGCCGTCCATAGCCACGTCACATTCCGCGCTCCCAGTTCGCGGAACAGGGTGACGATGTGTCGCCAGGCGGCCACGAACATCGCCGGGGAGGAGTGCTGGTAGCCCCACGAGTACCAGCTGCCGTTCATCTCGTGACCAAAGCCGAGGATCACGGGGTAGCGATAGGACCGCACGGCCACGGCGTAGGAAGTCAGATAGGCGTCGTAGTGCCCGGATGCGATGGCGGCGAGGTCGATCCCCGTGGGGTTGATCTGGACGAGAGGCACCGCGCCATGCTCAGCCACGGTCTTGGCGAAGCCGGTCTTGAAAGGCTCGTACCATCCGCTGTAGTAGACGACGATCCGCGGTTTGATACCCGTCTTGGCGGTGAACCTCGTGACGCCCGTATAGGAATCAGGCGCGCCGGACTGGTACACGCCGACGTAGGAGTCGGGCTTGACCGGCAGGGTCGTGTTCAGGTGCGAGGAGTGCCGATGCACCACGCGGAGCCGCTGCTCTTCGAGCCTCACCGCGAAGACGGCAGTCAGTCCGAGGGCTACAGCAAAGGCGGTAATCGCCGTCCAGGCCAGCCTCCTCCGGCGCCGCCTCGGTGGGCCAGGGGAGTCTGGCTGGCGTGGCCGCGCCGCGTCCCCTCATCGTCGACGAAAACCGTGGTTTCTCCCCCCTCATCATCCCTACGGCTGGTCCCCAGGCTGGACAGTTCGCTCACGAGTGCTCATCCTCCCGGCCTCGTGTACGTGCTGGCCCCCTTCGCGGAAGGCGGCCACGGCCGCCGGGGTGGAGAGACCGAAATGCTGGCCGATGGAGTTAGTGGAGTCGAAATAGACGAACCCGAGCAGCCCGTACTGGTGGACGCCTGCGAACAGGTCGGTGATCTTCGCCGGCTGGCCGGCGGCCGGCACGGCGCCCGTCTCGGCGACGAGTATCGGATCGAGGGTGAGCTTCCGGACGGCAGCGATGGTGGGGCCGAACAGCGGAGCAAACCTCCACGACGGCTTGAGGTAGTAGCCGTCGATGCCGACCCAGTTCACGTAGGAACTGCCGGGCCACCACTGATCCGGCCGGGGGATGCTCTTGCCGTGCGTGTTGTTGATGATGTTGACCGTCCACAACCAGGTCACGTTGTTGGCCTGCAGTGCCCGGAACAGCTTGACGATGTGGCGCCAGGCGGCCACGAATACCGCGGGGGGCGTGTGCCGGTAGCCCCATGGGTACCAGGTTCCGTTCATCTCGTGACCGAAGCTCAGGACCACCGGATGCTTGTAGGCGCGGACGGCCTCGGCGTAAGCGCTCAGGTAGCCGTCGTATCGCCCGGAAGCGATCCTGGACACGCTGATGTTGTCCGGGTCCATCTGCACGAGAGGTACCGCACCGTTATTGGCCACGGTCGCGGCAAATTTACCGGGAAATGGTACAAACCACCCGCTATAGTACATAACTACATCTGGTGTGGCCTGGGTGGTGCTTTTGAACGCTGACACTCCGGCGTATGAGTCTGGGACGCCCCGGGTGTAAACCCCCAGGTACGCACCCGTGGCCGCGGGGAGTTGCACCGGCAAGTGGCCCGCTGGCGTGGCTGGAACGCTTGTGCACGATGACCCCGGCCGCGACCGCGACCACGACGATCGCGACGACCACGACAGCCATAATGATCCGCCCGGGCCCTCGGCGCTTTCTTCTGCTCTGATGCCTCATCAGGCGGCTCCTTCGAAGATCTGGTTGCTGCGGGGGCTCGGCGCCAATCGTGTTCGTCGGCGCAGGCCAGGCGGCATCACTCGCGCGAAAGCAACCACCATTGGGCTTACGGAATTCACCCCATGACCTCCGCGGGCTCCTCGTAGGTGCGTCCCCATACGCCCTTACCGGGGGTCATCAAGGGCGCCAGCATATACAGCTGAACGGCGGCCAGGAGTGCCGTTGCCCAATAAAGGTGCCAGCCAAACTCGTGCATGCGCAGGGCCAGGCCAGACCAGAGGAGCCCTTGAACAAGGACGATCCAGGTCAACAAGATCCGGTTCACGGTCCTGGGAACTTGGCCTTTACGGCTGGAGGCCCCGGTCGGAACCCACTCAGCCACGCTTCCCCGGATCGCGTACCAGACCGCGTACATGTGGCAACACGAATTGATCATGCAAACCCGGTAGATGGTCGGCCGCCAGCCCCGGCTGAGCAAGGGGAACACGAACAGGGTGGCTGCGATCGCTGGCAGCATCGGCAGGTAGTTGTGCGGGTAGATCCGCGCCGGGAAAAACCAGATCATGGCCAGGACCGGGAACGGTCCGGTGAGCAGCAATGCGGCCGACGACATGTAATACAGGAACGCTGCCCAGAAAGCGGCCCGCTGCTGCCACGTGAACGGTGCTTCCCGGAAGTGCTTCTCAAGCATCAGCAGCATCGACGAGCGGCACCAGCGGGTCTGCTGATTGGCCAGCGACGGGAAGTCGGCCGGAGCCACGCCCTTGGCGAGGCACAGGGGAAGGTAGCGCGTCTCGTAGCCAGCCCACGCCAGCCTGACCCCGGAGTGCACGTCCTCGCCGATCGGCACCCACGCGAAGCCGCCCGCCGCCTGCACAGCGGCGCGGCGGTAGACCAGGTTCGTCCCCGCGCAGATCGCCGCGCTGAAACGGTCCCGGGCCGGCTGGATGAAGTGGAAAAAGATGTCTTGCAGGGTCCCGGCGTAGCGCTGGATATAGGAGAACGATCGATTGCTGACGTCGAAGTACTGAGCCGTCTGGACGATGCCGACCTGGGGATCGGAAAAGTAAGGCATGGTCTCGTGGAGGAACTCCGGCCGCATGGCGAAATCGGCGTCGATCACGGCGATGTAGTCTCCATCGCTGACCGTCAGGGCGTGCAGAAGGTTGCCAGCCTTTTTCATATGCCCCGGGTCCGGGCGGACGATGTACCGGAATCCGTACCGCTGGGCCAGGTCGCGTACCTGTTCACGGACAGAGTCATCCAGCACGTAGACGGTCCTGGGGCCGCCCCACTCTATGTTGCTGACATGCAGGAACGTGTTGTTCAGCAGGGCCAGGGGCTCGCCGCAGCTGGGCAGGAAGACGTTGACGGCCTCACCCTGTGCCCGGTGGCTGGCTACGGTGGCCTGATGCTCAGCCAGGGTCAGCCTCGGGCGGCCGATTCTGAGCCAGAAGTTGACGACCACCGGTGGCACGATGACCATCAGCAGCAGCCACATCAGCGGGGCGACCAGCCAGGCATGCTCGGCCACGCGGATATAGCCGTAGAGAACCCCGAGGGCGGCAATGAGCAGGAACGCGAACACCCAGCGGCGCTGCCTGCCGAAGTACTCGTACTTTTCCTCGCTGCTCGGAGGTGTGGGAAGGTACACCCGGCGCGTGCGCTGGGCGGCCGGAGGCTTAGTAGCGAGCACTGGACCTCCCGGCCGGCTGGGAGGGCTGGCCCGCGGAGGCCCAGATGGTGAAGCGGCCAGGACGCCCGAGCACGTAGTAGCCGCCGGCGCGGCGCATGTCGGCCGTGATCTGCCGGTCCACCGCCGCGGTGTCCCCGAAATTCAGGATCACCAGGGAGAAGTAGTGGTGGTCGATCGCTGCCGCGAAGGAAGCTGTTCCCGCGCGTATCCCCGGGTAGCTGAAGTGATAGGTGCTTGACCATCGCTGCCACCCAGTAGCGTCGCGCAGGTAGTACGCCTCGACGTCGTAGTCCTCGGCCAGGTAGCGGCCCGGATGAAGACCCATCTCCGCGCGGAGCAGGGTGATGGCGTCGGCCGAGTTCGGCCAGACCACGAACAGTGACGCAGCCTGGCCCATCGACCCGAACAGTGTCGATGCGGCGATCGGCAGGGCCATGACCGGCGCCCAGCCATAGCCATGGTTGACTCTGCTCAGCCTGGCCATGGCGTAGCCGGCCGCGATCGCCGCGAACCAGGCGCCGAACACGACATGCTTTTGGAGGCTGACCGTCGTGTGCAGCCTGGCCTGCTCGGCCGGGACGAGCAGGCCCGCGGCCGCCAGGATGGGGACCAGGATCTTCCCGCGCGCCTCCCCGCGATACGACAGCACTGCCCCCAGCGCGGCGAGGACCAGGATCAGGCTGGTCCAGATGTACGCACGCTCCAGCACGGCCTCGACCGGGAAGCTTGCCGGCGGCCGGGCCAGGGTGCTCGTCGTGACGCCTCGCCAGTACTCCCGGCCACCTGCCGTGAGGGCCACCATGACCAGCAGGAGCCATGATCCAAGCACTGTCAGGCCAGCCGCCAGCCCGCCGCGGCCCCCGTGCTTGCGGTAGGCCGCCACGGCGACGACCACGATGACTACGGGAGTGAACAGCGCGGTCGCGTACTTCACGGCATCGGCGGCGACGAGGACGATGCCCGTTGCCACCAGAAGCATCGCCCGGGCCCAGCCCTGGCCGTCGGCGCCGCGGACGCCCAGCCACGCAGCGAGCGCCAGCAGGAACAACGCCATCGCGTCGTAGGTCGCGAAAGCGCCCAGGAACTGGGTGCCCGCCAGGGTGGCGAACAAGGCGGTAGCCAGAAGTGCCGCCCGCTGCCCGTACAGCCGGGCTGCCGTGCCCCACAACAGAGTCGTAACCCCGAGCATGAAGCACAGTGAGAGGATGCGCGCGGCGGCCAGGCCACCCACGCCATCGGCGAGGGCGCCAAGCGGCGGGTACAGGACCGGTGCCCCCGAGAAGTACGCCGGGAAGTCCGGGATCGGCGCACCATGCAGCCACCGTGCCCACTCCAGATGCCCGGCCCGCAAGTAGAGAGCCTCGTCCTGGAAGGCCGTGTTGGACCACAGGAGCCGCACGGACAGGGCCGCCTGGACCAGCAGCACCGCCAGTAGTGGCCACGGCCGGGCCGCCAGGCGCGTCTGGCCCGCCCGGTGCCGCGCGCCCCCGGGCCGGGCCGGGCCGTTCCGGCGGGCTTGCACAACTGTTTCGGGGAAAGGCGATGAGTCCCATGTGGACAGGCCGGCCGGGGGCTTGAACACCCTGAATTCGCGGACCGCAGGCTGATGACCGGAATTCCCGGGAGATGCAGCTGGGGCTACGACACTGTCCGTGCTCACCGGAGGTTCCAGTGCGGTGTCCTGATCACCGTTCACCGGCACGCCTCGTATCGCGGAATCACGCATGGCCCCGGACCGTAGAGACGATCCTGATACTGCGACGGCGACGGCTCAGGCCGCGCCCTTCCCCCCTGCCCTGATCCAAAGGTCGCACCTGCCTGCTGCGATCTGGGGGCCGTCTGCAGGGGTACTTCGGCTGCTTCCCCCCAGCCCGCCTACGTGTTACGGCGTTACAACCGTTGCGATCTCCTTCGACCAGGAACACCGCTTATGGGCAAGCTACAGTCCTTCCTCCAGCTAAGAGGGGTCTTTGCCGATTTTCCCCGCAACGCACCGGCTGTGGCCAGCACTTACTTGGTGAACCGGGCGGCGGTTCGGCCGCGGCCAGGGGCGGGCGGAGGCCCGCAAGTGAGATGCCCGGCCGGATTAGGTCCGGGACTCGCGGGTAGGGGGACAACCCGTGGCTGGGGCCCGGAACCATCGCACGGCCCCCAGCGCCAGCTCTGGACATACCGGAAGAATTGACTTAAAGTAACCATACTTTTACGAATCGTTCGAGTCCTCCCGACGGGAGTTCCGCTGTCAAACAGTTACTTAGCCGGACGCCCACCGCAGGGGCATGGCGCGATTCTTGCGGAATGTGTACGTCCGAATTCCCTAATGATGCACATCCGATTCCACGGTGCCGGGACGGCGTCCTCACCGCGGCAATCTCACTACGTAGAGGCTTCGTAACAACTAGTCATTTAGGTTGAAAAGTGACTTAACCTGTGCTCCGCTGTAGCGCAGGTAGGCGTATGGCGACGCGCCTCCAGGGGGTCTGGGTGTATGGGAAAAGGCAGAGTTCCGCCGCTGTCTCGGCGGCCATCCAAGGCGGCAGAGGGACTGACAGCACTAGCCGAGTCTTTGCCCGTGAGTGAGCAGACGGGGGGCGATGTCCCACCCGAGCAGCGCGGCGGTCAGCCGGCGCCGTTCGAGGCGCCCGCGGACCTGCCGCACCGGGTACGGGGTACGGGTGATCGGCCGCGCCCGCCTGCGCGGGTAGCGCGGCCCGTCCTGCCGGAGTCTTTCCTCGAACGCGTGCGAGCGGCGGCTGAGGCGGCGAGGCGCGAAGAGGAGCAAGCATCCTCGGACACGTCAGCCGGGGCCGTGTGGGCCAGCACGGGGTCGGCCTTCGTGCCGCCTTCACGCGAGGCCCCAGCCCCCGAAGCTGCAGCCCCCGAAGCGCCGGCCCCCGAAGCGCCGGCGCCCGAAGCGCCACGCCGCGAAGACCCACCCCTCCCGGCGCCACGCCCCGTAGCGCCCATCACGGAACCGCCAGCGCCCGAACCGTGGTCCGCCATGCCCTCGACCTCGTTGCCGCGGCGGGTACGGGGCGGGAATGACAGCCCCCGGCCGCCGGTACGGGTGGCCCGGCCGGCGCTGTCGGCCGCTTTCCTGGAGCGGGTGCGGGCCGCGATTCAGGCCGACGCCGACGCCGCGGCTGAGGATCACATCCAGGAGGAAGCCCCCGTCCCGCTGCCCCGTCCCGATCGGGGCAGGGACGGCGCGCCGCCAGCGCAGCCGGCCGCCAGGCCTGAGACCTCGTCCCCGGGAGATGCGCATACCGAGCCGATCCCGGTGATCTCCGTGGCCCCCGGGACGGCCACGGCGGGGCCGGCTGTCGATGACAGCCCACCAGGGGACGCTGCCCCTGCCGAGCCCCAGGCTGTGCAGGCGCCGCCGAAGCCCCTGGCTGACGAGGCATCACCACGACCCCAGGCAGCACGGCCCCAGACGGCAGAGCAGGGGGAAGCAGGCTCCAAGGCGGCAGGACCCAAGACGGCAGGACCCGAGGCAGCAGGACCCAAGACGGCAGGACCCAGGGCGGCCGCGGTCCAGGCAAAGTCCCGGCCGGCTCCCTCGGCTCACGCCCGGACGGCGTCCCGGGGCCCGCGCCCTGGCCCGGGGACGGGAACGCCGGACAAACGGCAGGAACGCGCCAGCCGGGGCTACCGGATGGCCGGTGTCCTGGTCACGACCGTGACCGTCGGCCTGCTGGCGGTGGGCTTCGCCGTGTTCCACCACAGCGGGGGAAACGCCACCCGGGGGAGCGGCACCGGGCAGGGCGGCACCGGGCAGAGCGGCGCCGGCAGCGCCCTTCCTGCCGATCCCGCCACGCTCAGCCGCAGCGCCGCGGCCTGGGTCGCGGCGCAGGTCGGGCCGTCCAGCGTCATCTCCTGCGATCCCGAGATGTGCCAGGCCCTCAAGGCCCGCCGTATCCCGGCCAGCCGGTTGTACGTGCTCAAGCCGGGCAAGACCAACCCGCTCGATTCGGCGGTCATCGTGGCGACGCCCATCCTGCGCAGCCAGATCGGCAGCCGGCTCACATCCGTGTACGCCCCCGGGCTGCTCGCGCGCTTTGGCTCCGGGAACCGGCAGATCCAGGTCCGCTCGATCGCGCTGCACGGGGCCGCCGCTTACATGTCCGACGTCAAGGCGGACCTGGCCGCGCGCAAGATGTCCGGCAGCGCGCTGGCCCAGAATTCGCGGATCGAGACCTCCGCCGCGGCCCGCAGGGAACTCGCCTCGGGGGAAGTGGATTCACGGCTGATGACCGTTATCACCGGCCTGGCGGCGTCCCATCCGGTGCGCATCGTGTCCTTTGGCGATTCCGGGCCGGACACGGCTATAGCCCCGTTCCGTTCCGCTGAGCTGGCCGAGACCAACATGCAGAAGATGCTGGCTACCGTCAGTGGCCAGCAGCCGCCGTTCCGTGCCGCGCACATGGCGACCGTGTGGCTGAGCGCGGGACATCCCGTGCTGCGCATCGATTTCGCCGCGCCGACCCCGTTCGGGCTGCTGGAATCGGGTATCGGCACCGACAGCTAGCCCCGGGTGGCCAGCCGCGGGCCCGGGGAGGGCAGGCGGCGCGCCGCTCACCGGCGGCGGTAGTGTCGCGGCCATGCGGAGTTATCCGACATGAGCCCCCGGCGCACCCGCCGGCCGCCGGAGCCTGCCCCGCGGCCCCCCGGGCCGGAGCGGCTGGAGTCCTGGCCGGACGGGGACTGGGTGATCCGCCCAGTGCCCGGGGCCGCCACAGCCAAGACGTACCGCTGCCCGGGATGCGACCAGGAAATTCCTCCCGGTATGCCGCATCTGGTCGCCTGGCCTAGCCTTGACCCCGGACCCGCCGAACGCCGGCACTGGCACCGGCCCTGCTGGCAGCGGCGCATGCAGCGCAGGCCCGGGCGCCGGGTCGGCCGATGAGCACGCCGGTCCCGGCCCACCCCGCGCCGCGGCCCGCAACCACGGTCCCGGCCCGACCCACAGGAAGCGCATGAGCGAGATCAGGGCGAGTACAGTCCTGCCGGCCCGGCGGGAGCCGGTCACCCTGCACACCGACGACGGGCTCGACCTGGTCGGCGAGCTGGCGCGGCCCGCCAGGCGGGACCCGGTGGCCACCCTCGTCTTCCTGCACCCGCTGCCGACCCACGGCGGCATGATGGACAGCCACATCCTGCGCAAGGCCTCTTACCGGCTGCCCGCCCTGGCCGACCTGGCGGTGCTGCGGTTCAATACCCGGGGCACCTCGTCCGACCACGGGCGCAGCCACGGCGAGTTCGGTGACGGCGAGGCCGAACGGCACGACCTGGCCGCGGCCGTCAGCTGGGCTGCCGCGGCCGGGCTGCCGCGGGTGTGGCTGGTCGGCTGGTCGTTCGGGACCGAGCTGGCCCTGAAATGGGGCGCCGCGATGCCCGTCGAGGGAGCGATCCTGCTGTCTCCCGCGCTGCACCGGGCGGGCGACGCGGACCTGGACGTCTGGGCCGCGTCGGGCAAGCCCCTGCTAGTGCTCGTCCCGGAGCTGGATGACTACCTGCGCCCGGACGAGGCGCGGCGCCGGTTCGCCCGGGTGCCGCATGCCGAGCTGATCGCCGTGGACGGGGCCAAGCATCTCTGGGTGGGCGAACCCTATGTCCGCATCGTGCTGAACCAGATCGTGCACCGGGTGAACCCGGCCGCCGCGCCGCTACCCAGCGAATGGAAGGACTGAGCGTGCCGCTCTTCGACCTGACGGGCAAGAAAGCTTTCATCACCGGCGCCTCCCGGGGGATCGGGCAGGCGATCGCGGTCGCTCTGGCCGGGGCCGGGGCGGACCTGGCCCTGGTGGCCCGGGGTGAGGACGGCCTGGCCGAGACTGCGGCGCAGGTCACCGCGCTGGGCCGGAAGGCCTTCGTCCTTCCCGCCGACGTCACCGTGCAGGAATCGGTGGAGGCCGCGGTGGCGGGGGCGATCGACCAGCTGGGCTACCTGGACATCGTGGTGAACAACGCCGGCGGGTCCAGCTTCATGGTGCCGTTCCTGGATCTCCGGCTGACCGGCTGGGACAAGCTGATCCGGCTGAACCTCGACTCGGCCATGTACGTGTGCCACGCGGTCGGCCAGCACCTGGCGGAACGGGGCAGCGGCTCGGTCATCAACGTCGCGTCCGTGGCCGGGGTGAGTGCGGCGCCGTTCCTGTCCCCGTACGGCGCGGCCAAGGCGGGCCTGATCTCGCTGACCAAGTCGCTCGCCGTCGAGTGGGCGGCCAGCGGCGTCCGGGTCAACGCGCTGTGCCCCGGCTGGACCGCGACCGAGCTGAACCGCAACCTCTGGGAAGACGAGACCAACGGGCAGGCCACGGTCGCCACGGTGCCCATGCACCGGTGGGCCCGGCCGGAGGAGATGTCCGGCCCCGCGGTCTTCCTGGCCAGCGAGGCCTCCTCGTACATGACCGGCCAGGTGCTGGTGATCGATGGTGGCCAGACCGCGATGGCCTGACCGCGGTCCCGCCGGCCGCGCGCACCCGCCTGGCTGGATAAATCCGTTATAGATAACGAATGGTGGCCGGTGCCTGCGCACCGGCCACCATTCGCTCGTCCTGACCTTTACACCGCGCGTGCGGTGGCTGCTACTCCGTCCACCACTCGTCGTCGTTCCCCTTGCCCTTGGCCGACACCGGCTGCTTGACCGGCGCCGCCTGCTGGGCGCCCTGCGGGGGCCGGGCCTGCTGGGTCGGCTGGGCTACCTGGCGGGTGACCGCTTGCGGGGCCGGGCCGCCGTTACGCGGCGGCGCCGCCGGAGCGGACTGCGGGGAACTGGCCGGGGCCGGTGCGGCCGGCGCCGGGCCGACCGCCTTGGCGCCGGTGCCCACGGCCTGTTGCCGGGGCTGGAGCGCGTCGGCCAGGCCCGGCATCTGGTTGCCGAGCAGCTGGCTGATCTGCGCCAGGTGCGTGGAGATGCTCTCCTTCTGCTTCGAGAGCTCGTCGACCTCACGCTGCGCGCCGGCCCGGTGCCGCTCGATCTCGGCCTTGGTGTCGGCCAGCAGCTGCTCGGCCTGGGACTTCGCCTGGGCGACGATCTGGTCGGCGTTCTTCTTCGCGTTCGTCACCAGCTGCCGTGAGTGCTGGTCCGCCTCGCGCCGGGTCTGCTCGGCCTGGGCGCTGGCCTTGGCGGCCCGCTGCTCGGCCGTGGCGGCCCGCTGCTCGGCCTCGCTGACCAGCTTCTGGGTGGCGGACTGTGCCGCGGCCAGCCGCTCGGCCTCCTGCCGCTCCGCTTCCTCGCGGCGGGAGGCCAGCTGGATCTCGAACTCGCCCTCGGCCTGCGCCCGCTGCGCCTCGCTCTCCTCGAGGATGCGCTGCGCCTGGCTGCGCATCTCGTCAGCCTGCCGCTTGGACGTGGTGAGGATCTCGTCCCGCTCCCGCTTGGCCGACGCCTTGAGCTGGGCCACCTCACGCTCGGTGGTGGTCCGCAGCTTGGCGATGTCCCGCTCGATGGAGGCCCGCTTCTCCGCGACCTCGTGGTCGGCGGTCGCCCGCAGCTTGGCCACTTCCCGCTCGGTGGTCGACGTCAGCTCGTCTGCCTCACGCCGTGCCCCGGTCTTGATCGCGTCAGCCTCGCGCTCCGCCGACGCCCGCAGCTCGTCGGTCTCCCGCTTGGTGTTGGCCCGCAGTTCGCCCGCCTCGTTCTCGGCCGCCGCCCGGACCTCGGCCGCGTCCACCTTGGCCGCGGCGTTGAGCTCGTTGGCCGCGGACCGGGCCTCCTGCGCGATCTCGGTCGCCTGCTCCTCGGCCAGCCGGAGCAGCTGCTCAATGCGGGAACCCAGGCCGGCGTAGGTCGGCCGCTCCTGCTCCCGGATCTGCCGGTGCGCATCGGACAGTTCCTGCTGCAGTGCCTGAACCTGCTCGCGGTGCTGGCGCACCTCGCCGTCAAGTTGCTTGAAGTATTCGTCAACCTGATGCGGGTCGTATCCGCGCATCACCCGCGCGAACTCGCGGGGGGTGGTTTCCTCGAAGAAGTTGCTGAGCTGGGCGTCGATTTCAGGCTGCATGTGGCTTGATCCTGGGTAGACGAGGGGACGTGCGGGGGTTGGTAAAGGGCATCGCGGTCCGCGCCGCAGGCCGGGGACGCCGTGGCGAGCCGCCCGAGCCCAGCAGGCGCGGTGTGTGCCGCTCGCCCGATGCCTGGCAGCATAGCCTTACCAGGCAGGCGTTAGCGTCGGCTTCACGTTTCCTCTTGCCGCAGGACGGCGCTTTTTGCCTTATTGGCGATCACCTGGTTCGGTTGCGACGGTACCGGCGGATCGTGCCCCTGCCTCATACTGTCACATACCGGATATTTTCCCGGCCGCCGGCCGATCAGCCAGTGGCCGGCTCGACCAATTCGGTGAGCACCCCGCCCAGGTCAGCCGGGTGCAGGAACGCGATCGACGCACCCATGGATCCGTGCCGGGGGCGCTCATCGAGCGGGCGGATGTCCGTCGCCCCGATCGACGCGAGCGCGGCCGTGATATCCGCCACGGCGTAGCCCACGTGATGAATTCCCTCCCCGCGGCGGGCGATGAACTTGCCCACCGGGGTGTCCGGGCCCGTCGGCTCGAGCAGCTGAACCCAGGTCGGGCCGCCCGCCGCCTGCCCGACCCGCAGCATCGCCTCCCGCACCCCCTGCTCGAGGTTCTCCTCGCGGCTCGCCACCGTCAGCCCGAACACCGATTCGTAGCGGGCGATCGCCTCGTCGAGGTTGCGGCAGGCGATCCCGACGTGATCAATCCGGAGCAGCATGACAGCCTCCATCTGGGCGGGACCCTTCCCTGGGTATCGTGACAGAGACCCTGGCGCCGCGATAGCCAGGGCGGGCACCGCCGCGGCGGGCACGGTGCCGGGCTGCGCGGCGGAGGGCAAGGCATGCGGGAAGCAGTGATCACCGGCGGAGCGAGGACGGCCATAGGCCGGCTGCTTGGCTCGCTGAAGGACTTCACGGCGGCGCAGCTGGGCGGCGTCGTGATCAAGGCGGCGCTGGACCGGGCTGGTCTGCCCGGCGACCAGGCTGACTACGTGATCATGGGCCAGGTGCTCCAGGCCGGGGCGGGACAGAACCCGGCCCGGCAGGCGGCGGTGGCGGCGGGCATCCCGATGTCGGTGCCGTCGATGACGATCAACAAGGTGTGCCTGTCCGGGCTGGACGCGATCGCGCTCGCCGCGCAGCTCATCCGGGCAGGCGAGTTCGACGTGGTGATCGCGGGCGGCATGGAGTCCATGACGGGCGCACCGCACCTGCTGCCGGGGTCCCGGGCCGGGCACAAGTACGGCTCCATCGAGCTGCTCGACGCGATGGCCCGGGACGGCCTGACCGACGCGTTCGACCACTCGCCCATGGGCGAGCTGACCGACCGGCACAACGCGAGGCTGGGGATCAGCCGCGCGGAGCAGGACGAGTTCTCGGCCCAGTCGCATCAGCGGGCCGCGAGGGCGATCAAGGACGGGGTGCTCGCCGGTGAGATCGTCGGGGTCCCGGTGCCGCAGCGCCGCGGCGAGCCGGTCGTGTTCGACACCGACGAGGGCGTGCGCCCGGACGCCGCCGCGCAGGTGCTGAGCGGCCTGCCGCCCGCGTTCGCCGCCGACGGCACGATCACGGCGGCCTCCTCCTCGCAGATTTCCGACGGCGCCTGCGCCGTGGTCGTCATGTCGGCCGAGGAGGCGGCACGCCGCGGTGCGCCGGTGCTGGCCACGGTGGGCGCCCACGGTGTCGTGGCGGGACCGGACACGTCGCTGCAGTCCCAGCCGTCGGCCGCGATCCGCCGCGCGCTCGGCAAGGCCGGGCTGGGCGTCGGCGATCTGGACCTGATCGAGATCAACGAGGCGTTCGCCGCGGTCGCCATCCAGTCCATGCGGGACCTCGGCGTCGGTGACGACAAGGTCAACGTCAACGGCGGGGCTATCGCGCTGGGCCATCCGATCGGGGCGTCCGGCGCCCGGATCGCCCTGCACCTGGTGCACGAACTCGGCCGCCGCGGCGGCGGGCTGGGCGCGGCCGCGCTGTGCGGCGGTGGCGGGCAGGGCAGCGCGCTGCTGTTCGAGGTGGCCGCCGCGGACGAGCATGGCTGAGACCCCCACCCCCGTCGCCGGCCCGGCGGCCGGCCCGGCCGAGGCCGTCCAGCGGGCCCGCGACGGCGACGCGCGGGCCCTGGGTCGGCTCCTGTCCCTGGTGGAGAACGGTGCGCCCCAGCTGCGCGCGGTGATGAAGGCGCTGGCCCCGCTGACCGGGCAGGCCCGGGTGCTCGGGCTGACCGGCTCGCCGGGAGTGGGCAAGTCCACGGTCACCGGGGCGCTGGTGACCGCGTACCGCGGGCAGGGACTGCGGGTCGGGGTACTGGCCATCGACCCCACGTCGCCGTTCACGGGGGGCGCGCTGCTCGGGGACCGGGTCCGGATGCAGCAGCACGCCACAGACCAGGGAGTGTTCATCCGGTCCATGGCCAGCCGCGGCCACCTGGGCGGGCTGTCCGGGGCCACCCCGCAGGCCGTGCGGGTGCTGGACGCGGCGGGTTTCGACGTGGTCCTGATCGAGACGGTCGGGGTGGGCCAGGCTGAGGTGGAGGTGGCGGGCATGGCCGACACCACCATGGTCATCGTGGCGCCGGGCCTCGGTGACGCGATCCAGGCGGCCAAGGCCGGCATCCTGGAGATCGGCGACGTGTTCGTGGTCAACAAGAGTGACAAGCCCGGGGCGCATGAGGCGGTGCGGGACCTGCGCGGCATGATCGCCATGGCGCGGCGCGGCGAGGGCGACTGGAAACCGCCGATCGTGTCGGCCGCGGCGACCGCAGGCGAGGGCATCGGCGAGCTGGTCACCAGGCTGGACGAGCACGCGGCCTGGCTGGGCACTTCGGGCGAGGGCGCCCGGCGGCGCCGCGCCCGGGCCCGGGAGGAGATCTCGGCGATCGCGCTGGCCGAACTGCGGGCGCAGATGGGCGGGCTGCCCGGCGACGAGAGGATCGACGGCCTGGCCGGCCGGGTCGCGGCCGGTGAACTGGATCCCTACGCGGCGGCCGACGAGCTGATCGCCGGGGCCTAGTCAGGCCCGGTGCCGCCGGACGCTGTCCCGTCCGGGACCGGCACGACGGGCGCCGGGGCGTCGCCGAGCAAGCCGCCGGCCGCCGCGGCGTCGATGGCCGCCTGCATCACGGATTCACTGCGCAGCCGCGCGTCGTAGGCCTTCTTGCCGCCCCGGGCGCCGAACAGCCGCTTGCTCAGCACCAGGTAGACGACCAGGGCCACATTGATGACGAAGGCGCCCATGCGCACCACGGTCACCTTTGCCACCAGCTCGTAAATCTCATACGGGATGCCGGCCGAGGTGGCCACCATCGCGAAGTACTCGCCCCAGCGCTTGAGCATCCACAGGGCGATGCCCTCGAGGATCTCCACCACCGTGTAGGCGGCTGCCCCGATGGCCAGCCAGGTCAGCGTGCGCTGATCCAGGGTGAACGTGTGCCGGATCAGGCCGACGAGGCCGCCGGAACTGTTGACGTTGTAGCCGAACGTGTGGAGCAGATCGCGGATCTCCGGGTACTCGCGCTGGAAGGTGTGCTCGATCGTGTACCGCGAATACTTGAACCGCCACACGCCGTACGCGATGAACCCGAAGATGATCGCCCGGATGAACCGTTCCACCGCGACGGTCCGCAGGATGAGCGCACTGCGCAGTTCGTCGTCGCGGCGGACGCGGGGGGCCGCGACGGCGGGCCCGGACCCCTCCGGCGCCCCGGGCACGAACGTCGCGCAGCGCAGGCACTGCCAGGCCTCACCCGCCGCGGTGTCCGCCCGCAGCATGGCGCGGATCCCGGGCTCCGCCGGCGCGTAGCTGACATGGCCTCCCAGCGCGCATGCCAGCAGATTCCAGTTCACCCTGACCAGCCTAAGGGCAGGGCGGCCACCCCCCGGGCCGCGAGCGAACCCCGGCCCGCGACGTGGACCCGGGATCCACGCCATGCCTGCCGCGGCCCGGTTCCCCCGCGGCTCCCGTGCGGCGGCTACTCCGCGGCGGCTAAGCGGCCGCGGCTAAATTGCGGACGATAATGCCGTCGGCGAGGGTCAGCACCTCGCCGCAGGCCATCGCGAGCGCCGCCGGGTCGCGGCCGGTGGCCACGATCGCGGTATCCCGGCCCAGGTCGCGGACGCTGGCGGCGACATTTTCGGTATCGCGCGGGCCGAGCCCATCCAGCAGGCTATCGATCAGCAGCAGCTCGGGCTCGTGCACGGCCGCGGCGGCCAGCCGGGCCCGCCGGGCGATCACCGTGGGGGCGGCGCGTACCGGCACGTCCGCCCAGGGGGTCAGCGCCAGCCGGTCCAGGATGGCGGCGGCCAGCACGTCACAGTCTCGTCCCGGCAGGTTGGCCACCCGCGCCGCGTGACCGACCAGCCCGCGCACCCGCCGGCCCGGCTGCGGCCGCGCCGGCAGCCGGGCAATCCCCACGTAACGGCGTACCGCGGCCCGGCCCTGCGCGGTGGTCAGGTCCTGGCCCAGCACCCGCAGCTCGCCGTAGGCGGGCCGGGTCAGCCCGCCCAGCAGGTCGATCACGGCGGTCCGGGCTGCCTCCCGGGTGATCGCGATGCCGATCGCCGGGCGCCCGGCGTCCGGGACCTCCAGCCGGAAGCTCGCCGCGCGGAGCACCCAGGTCCAGCCATGCCGGATACCGACTCCCGCGGCCAGCACGGGGGCCATGCCCGTGGTGCCATAGCCGGACCGCATGCGTTACCCCCGTCGCTACCCGTGCCCCTCGCAGCAGAGTGCCCGAGCAGCAGAGTGCCCCCAGCAGGAAATATAACTCGCAGGTACGCGGGTGTCACGCTAGGTAACTAGTTGTTCCTGACTAGGTGCGGTATGAGAGGCCATGCCCCGTGCGATGACACCAGCCCCAGACGCACCATGCGGCCGCCCGGCACATCCGGGTCACCCGGCCTAATCCCGGTCACCCTCATGGAACCGGCGGCTCCACGGGTAGCGTGTGCCTGTGCCGACGCCGCTGGAACTGCCCTTCGACCCGATCGCCCGGGCGGCCGAGACCTGGGAGCAGCGATTCGGCCGTTCCGACGCCATGGCCGCGGTCACCTCCATCATGCGGGCGCAGCAGATCCTGCTGGCTGAGCTCGATGCCGTGCTCCGCCCCTACGGGCTGACCTTCGCCCGGTATGAGGCGCTCGTACTGCTCAGCTTCAGCCGCGAGGGGGCGCTGCCGATGCGGGTCATCGGCGAGCGGCTGATGGTGCACCCGACGAGCGCCACCAACACCGTCGACCGCCTGGAGCGCCAGGGCCTGGTGATCCGGCGGCCCAATCCGCGGGACGGCCGCGGCAAGCTCGCCGAGATCACCGGGCGGGGCCGCGAGCTGGTCACCCGGGCCACCGCGGACCTGATGGCGGCAGAGTTCGGCCTGGCGGGTTTCGACCCGGATCAGCGCGAGCAGCTCTTCGGCCTGCTCCGCGGGCTGCGGGTGGCCGCCGGCGACTTCATGGCCGCCCCGGCTCCCGCCAGCTAGGCGGAGCTGCCCGGAGCTGGGCTGGCTCCGGGGAGGCCTGGCCGCCGGCCGGGGGCTGGCGGGTGGTGGTTTTCGTTGCGGAAAGTTCTTGACTTTGGGGGGTCAGGGGATCGGTGACGCGCGCCAGTTCTGGCCGCCGTCGAACGTGAACCACACGGCGTGCTGGGCGGTATCGGCCGGGACCGCGACGCCCTGCCTGGAGCCGGTCATCCCGACGTAGCTGAACCCGCCGGGTGGCAGCGCGCCCTGGGCGGCGGTCCACGTAGCCCCGCCGTCGGCGGACAGCTCGAGGCCCGCGGTGGTGGCCAGCACGATCGTGCCCACGGGGGTTCCCGCCACCGAGGTCGCGGTGCCAGCGGCCGGGGCGGCCCCCGCCTTCTGCCACTGCAGGCCGTCGTCGGCCGAGGTGTAGACCTGCTTCGCCTGGGTCGCCCCCGTGGCCGGGCTGGTGCACACCAGCACCAGCCCCGAGCTGGTGGTGGCGGCGAGCAGCGCGCCGGACGGCTGGCCGCTGGCCTGCGGGGCGCCCGGCCGGCACGGCGCGGGGGCGGGCGACGCGGTGCCGGTGCCCGTGCCGGCCACCGGCTGCCAGGCACCCGCGCTCCCGGACGGCCCGCTGAGCAGGGTGCCGTCCGGGGTGAGCAGGTAGCCGCGGGCAGCGGTCACGACGAGCGCCGAGGAGTTCGCGGTCCCGCTCAGGCTGTAGCCGGTGCCCGCGCCCGGCACCGCGGACCACTGGTCGCTGCCGGGGGAGGCCGAGTACAGGGCCGAGGAGGTGCAGTCCGCGGCGAAGTCCGGGCCGCCGCCGGAGCACTGCGCCCACACCGCGAACACCCGCTGGCCGGCGGTCTCCAGCGCCGTGACCCGCAGCCCGAGGGTGTCGACGCGCGTCCAGGACTGGCCGCCGTCGTGGGTGGCCCACAGCTGCGGGCCGAAAGCCCAGCCGTCGCTGGTGTTGTAGAAGCGGACCTCGCTCACCCCGGCGGGCCCGGCGGGAGCCCCGGCGACCGGGGCCCGCACCCCGTGCCACCTGCTGCCGTAGTCGCCGGTGCCCGCGATCGAGGTGCAGATGTCCTTGTCCGGCGGCCCGCACTGGCCCGGCGTGCCAGCCTGGCCGATCACGAAGCCGGTCTGCGGGCCCACGAACGTCGCCGAGGTGGGCTGGAAGTTCGGCGGGGCGGCCGGGGGCGCGGTGGGCGCCGTGGATGAAGACTCGGACGGCAGCGACGACGGGGAGGCGGACGCCCGGTGATGATGGTGCTGGCCGGCGGAGGACGTGTTCCCGGCGGCGTTGCCGCTGGCGGCCGGGCCCGGGGCGACGTTCAGCTGGGTGATGACCAGCCGCGGGACGGTGGCGATGACCGCGATCACGGCGGCCGCGCCGGCGGCGGCGGCCGCCGCCCGGGTCGCCTTGCGGCGCCGGGCGCGCTTCCGGATCAGCTCGAACGTCCCCGGCGGCGGGGGCAGCGGCTGCACCTGCGCGTTCATCCACGCGTCGAGGTCGTCGCGGGGGTCAGTCATCTGGATCCCCCAGGGCCGCGCGCAGCCGGGCCCGGGCGTGGAACAGGTCAGCCTTGATGGTTCCCTCCGGGCGGCCGAGGAGCGCGGCCACGTCGCGGACCGGGAAGCCCCCGTAGTAGTGCAGCAGGAACGGGCTGCGCAGCCGGTCCGGCAGGGCCTGCAGCAGCTCTCTCACGTGGACATCCTGGGCGGGCTGGTAGGACGGATCTGAGGGGACGCCGGCCTGGAAGGCCTGCAGTGCCTTGCGCTCCCGGCCGGTCTTGCGCCAGTGATCACGGACCAGGTTCGTGGCGATCATGTAGAGGTAGCTTTGCGGGTTGTCCAGGCGAGACCATCGGCCGAGCAGCCGGGTGAACGCCTCGGCCGCGATCTCGTGCGCGGTGTCGTCGTCGTCGACGAGCCGGCGGACCCACCCCGCGAGACGGGGATAGCACGTGGTGAACAGTTCCTCGGCTGCGGCCCGGTCCCCGGTGCGCAGCCTGTCCACAGAACCCCCTCGGGTGGTGGTTCCGGCCGGCACGCTCCATGGTCCGGACAGCGTCAGGTCCTCCCCCGTGGAGGTGCCTGCCGGCCTGCTGACGGCTAGGGATTGCACAGATTTACCACACCTTCTCGCGGCGGCGCGGGCCCTGGACCGCATGGGCATGCCCCGGCAATGCCCCTGCGGTATCTGAGACGGCGCTCGGGGCCCGGCGGTTGGAACGGATCGGGCGAATTTTCGGCCGGCTTCCAGGCGGCGGGATCCGGGCGGGTCGGGCTGTCCGGGCAGGTTGGGGCGGGTCTGGGCGGGCCCGGGCTGGGCGGGTGGGGGCCGGGGCGGATCTGGGCTGGGCGTTGCCGGGGGGTACGCTTGAGGAAAGATAGTAGGACGTCCTAGTATTTTCCCGTAGCCCGGACGTCTGCGAGAGGGAACGGCATGGATACACAGACATCGTCGCCTCAGCCGGAGTCCGCCGGACCGGCCCGGCCCGGCCAGCCCGGATCCGCCCAGCCCGGATCGGACCAGCCCGGATCGGACCAGCCCGGATCCGCCCGGCCGGGACCGGCCGGATCGGTGGAGGCGGGCCGGCAGCGGTGGCAGCGCCGGTTCGCCAGGTCGAGGATCAGGGCGGCCGATTTCTCCACGCTGTCCGGCCTCGACGTGGAGCCCGTGTACGGTCCGCCCGGGGGGGCCGTCGTGCCGGGTTTCGACCGGATCGGCTGGCCGGGGGAGTACCCGTTCACCCGGGGCCTGTACCCGTCCGGGTACCGCGGCCGGGCCTGGACGATCCGCCAGTTCTCCGGGTTCGGCAACGCCCGGCAGACCAACGAGCGGTACAAGATGCTGCTGGGCGCGGGCGGTAACGGGCTGTCCGTGGCCTTCGACATGCCCACGCTGATGGGCCGGGACTCCGATGACCCGCGCTCGCTGGGTGAGGTCGGGCACTGCGGGGTGGCGATCGACTCCGCGGCGGACATGGACACGCTGTTCGCCGGGATCCCGCTGGCCGACGTGACCACCTCGATGACGATCAGCGGCCCTGCGGTCCCGGTCTTCTGCATGTTCCTGGCCGCCGCCCAGCGGCAGGGCGCCGACCTGGCCACGCTGGACGGCACGTTGCAGACGGACATCTTCAAGGAGTACATCGCGCAGAAGGAATGGCTGTTCCCGCCGGAGCCGCACCTGCGCCTGATCGGTGACCTGATGGAGTTCTGCGCCCGGGAGATCCCGGCCTACAAGCCGCTGTCGGTGTCCGGGTACCACATCCGGGAGGCCGGGAGCACGGCCGCTCAGGAACTGGCGTTCACCCTGGCCGACGGGTTCGGGTACGTCGAACTCGGGCTGTCCCGCGGGCTGGACATCAACACGTTCGCGCCCGGGCTGTCGTTCTTCTTCGACGCCCACATCGACTTCTTCGAGGAGATCGCCAAGTTCCGCGCGGCCCGGCGGATCTGGGCCCGGTGGCTGCGGGACAGCTACGGGGCGACCTCGCCGCGGGCCCAGTGGCTGCGTTTCCACACCCAGACCGCGGGCGTGTCGCTCACCGCGCAGCAGCCGGACAACAACGTGGTGCGCACCGCCATCGAGGCCCTGGCCGCCGTGCTCGGCGGGACCAACTCGCTGCACACCAACGCGCTGGACGAGGTGCTCGCCCTGCCGAGCGAGCGGGCCGCGGAGATCGCGGTGCGGACCCAGCAGGTGATCATGGAGGAGACCGGGGTGGCCAGCGTTGCCGACCCGCTGGGCGGCTCGTGGTACCTGGAGGCGCTGACGGACCGGCTGGAGGCCGAGGCCGAGGACATCTTCGCCCGGATCGCGGCGATGAGCCCGGACGGGTCGATGACCGGCGGGATCCTCCGCGGCATCGAGGACGGCTGGTTCATGTCGGAGATCGCCGAGGCGGCGTTCGCGTACCAGCAGAACGTGGAGAAGGGCGAGAAGAAGGTCGTCGGGGTGAACTGCCACACCGGCACGGTCGGCTCGCCGGTGGAGATCCTCCGGGTCAGCCACGAGGTGGAGCGGGACCAGGTCGCGGACCTGAGCCGCCGCCGCGCCGGCCGCGACCAGGCGGCCGTTGACTCGGCCCTGGCCGCGATGCTGGCGGCGGCCCGGTCGGGGGAGAACATGATCCCGCCGATGCTGGCGGCGGCCCGGGCCGAGGCCACCCTGGGCGAGATCTGCGATGTGCTGCGGCAGGAGTGGGGGGTGTACTCCGAGGCCCCGGCGTTCTAGATGCCTGCGGGTCAGTCCGGCAACCGGGCGAAGCGCTGCCGCACGGTGGCGGCCGTCTCGTCCGCGGGCGCGTCCCAGACGTCCTGGCTGAAGATCTCGATCTCCACGAACCCCGGGTAGCCGGCTGACAGCACCGCCGTCACCAGGGGCCCGAAGTCGATCACGCCGTCGCCGAGATGGCCGCGGCCGAGCAGCGCGTCCGCCGGGAGCGGCACCATCCAGTCGCACAGCTGGACGCTGGCGATGCGGCCCCGGGCCCGCTCGACCTGCGCGGCCAGCTCCGGGTCCCACCAGACGTGGTAGCTGTCCACCACCACGCCCACCGTCTCGGCCGGGAACTGAAGGGCCAGGTCGAGCGCGTCGCCGAGCCTGGACACGACACAGCGGTCGGCGCAGAACAGGGGGTGCAGGGCCTCGATGCCCAGCCGCACCCCCAGCCGCTGCGCGGTCGGGACCAGGTCGGCTATCGCATCGCCGGTCATGCGCCGGGCGAGGGCGAGGTCCCGGCTGCCGGCCGGCAGCCCGCCCGAGACGAGGATGAGGGTATCGGCCCGCAGCTCGGCGGCCTCGGCGATGGCCCGGCGGTTGTCCGCCAGGGCGATGGCCCGGGCCGCCGGGTCCGCGTGGGTGAAGAAGCCGCCCCGGCAGAGGCTGGACACGTGCAGGCCGGCGGCCCGGACCGTGTCCGCCGACCGGCGGAGGCCGGCCTCGGCCACCCGGTCCCGCCACAGCCCGATCGCGGGGATCTCGTGCCGGGCGCACAGGTCCACGCTCTGCGCCAGGTCCAGGTGCTTCACCGTGGCCTGGTTGAGGGACAGCCGGTGGGTGCCCAGCGGGCCCGCGGTCACGGCCGGCCGCCGGAGGCCAGGTAGGCGGTCATCCGTTCCGCGGCCAGGGCCGGCGAGCGCAGCGCCCCGGCCGTGGCGGCCAGCTCGAAGACCCGGATCAGGTGGGCTGGCGGCCGCCTGGCCTGGAAGCCGCCCAGCATGGCGAAGTGCGGCTGCAGGCCGTTCAGCCAGGCGAGGAACGCGACCCCGGCCTTGTAGCTGGGAGTGGGCGGCTCGAAGATCGTCCGGCTCAGCTCCGTGGTGGGCCCCATGGCCGCGTCGTAGCCGGCCAGGTCACCGGCGTCGAGCGCGTGCAGCGCGGCCGCGGCCGGGGCGGTGATCGCGGCGAAGGCACCGAGGAGCGCGTCGCTGTGCCCGTCGTCATCCCCCTTGATCAGCTCGGCGTAGTGGAAGTCATCGCCGGTGTACAGGCGAACCCCGGCGGGCAGCCGCCGCCTGAGCTGCACCTCGGCGGACGCGTCGAGCACAGAGAGCTTGATCCCGCCGATCCGGCCGTCCGCGCGCTCGGCCAGCTCGATGGACGGTGTCCGCCGCGGCGGGGAAGTCCGCCGCCCCCCAGTAGCCGCGCAGCGCCGGGTCGAAGTCCTCACCCAGCCAGTGCAGGATGACCGGCTGCTCCACCTGGCCGAGCAGGTGGCCATAGACGTCCAGGTAGTCCCGCGGGGACCGGGTGCTCGCCGCGAGGGCGCGGCTGGCCATCAGGATGACCCGGGCCCCGGTTTCCTGGACCGCCGCGAGCTGCTCGGTGTAGGCGCCGACGATGGCGGGGAGCGGATGCGGGCCCGGGGGCAGCTGGTCGGTGCCCGCGCCGCTGGCGATCACCCCGCCCAGCCCGGCCGCGCGCTGCGCGGACAGCCTGGTCAGCTCGCGGGCCGCGGGCCAGGGCAGCCCCATCCCGCGCTGGTGCTGAGCCGCCGCGACCCCGGGCTGGGGGAGCGGGCCGGCTCGATCATCGCCGACGAGTAGACCCGGGCAGGCATCCGGCCGGTTCCCGGGGAGTTGAGTTCTGCGAGGAGAGATCAGTCATGACGGACACGGCGCTGCAGGCGGCCCAGGCATCCGGCCCGGTCCCGGTGCATCCGCTGGAGCCGGCCGGCGCAGCGGAGTACCTGGCCGGGCGGGACATCCTGGCTGCTGCGGGCTTGCTGGCCGGGCCGGTGCGCTTCGCCTACTACGGGCTGGAAGAGCCCGCCAAGGACGAGGTGCTCGGCCCGGCCGGTGAGCCGCCGGACCGGCGGCTGCGGGCGTTCCTGATCAACGTGACCACCGGCGAATCCTGCGACGTGGTGGTCTCACTTAGCCGGCGCCAGGTGGTCAGCCGCCACGTCCTCGACCCCCGGGCCGACGGGCAGGTGCCGATCATGGATCAGGACTTCGCCATCGCCGAGGAGGTGGTCCGAGCCGACCCGGGGTGGCGGGCGGCGATGGCCCGGCGCGGGCTGGACGACGTGACCAGGGTCCGCGCCTGCCCGCTGACCGCCGGCTCGTTCGGGTTCCCGGGCGAGGACGGGCGGCGGCTGGTGCGGGTGCTCGCGTTCGTCCACGACGACGAGCATGGCTACGCCTGGGCGCACCCGGTGGACGGCGTGGCCGCCTACGTGGATCTGGTCGAGCGGCGGGTCATCGAGCTGGTGGACGAGTTCGCGGCGCCGGTGCCGCAGGAATCCGGCGACTACGACGACCCGGCCGTCCGCGGGCCGCACCGGGCCACGCTGCGGCCCATCGAGATCACCCAGCCCGAGGGCCCCAGTTTCACCCTGGACGGCCATTTGCTGCGCTGGGAGGGCTGGTCCATGCGGATCGGCTTCGATGCCCGCGAAGGGCTGACCCTGCACCAGATCAGCGTGGCCGACGGCGGCCGGGAGCGGCCGGTCATCTACCGGGCCTCGGTCCCCGAGATGGTCGTGCCCTACGGGGACCCGAAGTTCCGGTACTGGCAGACCTACTTCGACTGCGGCGAGTATCTGGTGGGGAAGTGGGCGAACTCGCTCGAGCTGGGCTGCGACTGCCTCGGCGAGATCGCCTACCTGGATGCGACCGTCACCGGGGACAGCGGCGAGCCGCGGACGATCCGCAACGCGATCTGCATCCACGAGGAGGACTTCGGGATCCTCTGGAAGCACACCGACATCTTCAACGGCTCGGCCCAGTCGCGCCGCCAGCGCCGCCTGGTGGTCTCCTTCTTCGCCACCATCGGCAACTACGACTACGGCTTCTACTGGTACTTCTACCTCGACGGCACGATCGAGTGCGAGATCAAGCTGACCGGCGCCCTGTTCACCGCCGCCCACCCCGGGGGAGACCACCCGCACTCCACCGAGGTCGCGCCGGTGCTGCTGGCCGACCCGGGCTCGCCGGTCGCCGCGCGGGCCGGCTTCGCCGCGCAGCACTTGTGGGTCACCCGGTACGACCCGGCGCAGCGGTACCCGGCCGGGGACTTCGTCAACCAGCACCCGGGCGGGGCCGGGCTGCCGGAGTTCGTCCGCGGTGACCGGGACATCGACGGGACCGACATCGTGCTGTGGCACACGTTCGGGCCAACGCATTTCCCCCGGCTGGAGGACTGGCCGGTGATGCCCGTGGCCCGGTGCGGGTTCACGCTGAAGCCCACCGGGTTCTTCGACCGCAACCCGACACTGGACGTGCCGCCCCCGCATCACTGCTGAGCCTGAGCCCGCCGGGGCCCTGCCCGTCCGGCGCCGATGTGCTCACGCCCGGGATCAGGCCGGGCTGGCCGTGGGGAGCCCAGCGTCCCTGGCCGCCGCGAGCAGGCGCTTGTCGTAGGCCACGAACGCGGTGAGTTGCCGCCGGATGCTGAGTGCGGACGCGAGGTGCACGGCGTCACTCGATCGCAGCGTCTGCGGTGGGATGACCGAGGCCGAGTCAAGGATGAACGTGCTGACCGCGACCTTGTCGACCCCCCTCATCTGGCGCAGGCTCCGGGGGAGGGCGCTGGGGTCAGCTCGCCAGACAGCCCGGGGAACCTCCGTCCGGTGCAGCGCACTGGACACCAGCGCGAGGTCGGCCCGCTCGGCGAGCCATTGGATCAGGGCCCGCGATTCCGGCTCGGTCAGGACCAGTTTCACCAGAGCCGAGGAATCAAGGTAGATCAATATCTCTCCTCCTCACGCATCTGCTGGAGGATCTCGCTGGCTGTTGGACGACCGGGCGGAACCGGCGGCGCTGGCTCGATGTCCAGCAGGCTGCCGGGATCTTCGGCTGGCTCGATGATCCCGGCCGCGATCAGCCGTTCGAGCGGGCTCTCCACGTCCCGGGCCGGGACGAGGCGCGCTACGAGCCGTCCCCGGTTGGTGATATCCACCGTCTCCCCTTTCTCCACGAGGTCCACGTAGACGCTGGCGTGCTGGCGCAATTCCCGGATGCCGATGCTGTATGTGGCCTGGGCTGGCCGGCCCAGGCGCCCAGGCTGCTGCTCCCGCCGTGTATCACTCACAGGACTACAGTAGCACAATATGTGCTACCGGTGCCAGGGCTGACGGGTGGCGGTCAAGGCATGGCTGGCATGCGGCAGGATAGAGATATGCAGCAGCCGCGGGACTTTTCGCTCTACGGCGCCGTTGACCTGGGTGCGCGGCAGGCCGCCGCGCAGCGCAGTCAGCAGGCCGCCGCGCGCTCTGGCGAGCCGGTCGGCTCGCCGGGTGGCAACGTCATCGACGTGACCGAGGAAACCTTCAACGTGGACGTCGTCGAGCGGTCACGTTCGGTTCCGGTAATCCTGGATCTGTGGGCCGAATGGTGCGGGCCCTGCAAGCAGCTCAGCCCGGTGCTGGAGAATCTGGCCACTGAGGCCGCCGGTGACTGGGTGCTCGCCAAGATCGACATCGACGCGAACCCGCAGTTGCGGTCCGCGCTCCAGGTGCAGAGCATCCCCATGGTCATGGCGGTCGCCGGCGGGCAGGTCGTGGACGGCTTCCTCGGCGCGATGCCCGAGGCGCAGGTGCGCCAGTGGGTGGGCCAGGTCATGCAGGTGGCCGCCCAGATGGGCATGCCCGTAACGGGTGGCGCTCCCGCCGATGGTGAGCCCGGCAACGGGCAGCCGGGCGTGGCCCAGGCCGCGGAGGGGCAGCCGGGTGGCGCACGCGGCCCCGGCGGGCCTGGCGGCCCCGGCGGGTCTGGCGGCTCCGGCGGCCCTGGCGGCCCGCGCGGGCCTGGCGGTCCCGGCGGGCCTGGCGGGCCTGGCATGCGGGGCGGCGCCGGCGCGGCCATGATGGCCGATCCCGCCTTCGAGGAAGCACAGCAGGCCATGGAGCGCGATGACCTGGACGGCGCCGCGGAGGCGTTCGAGAAGGTCCTCGCGAACACGCCCGGTAACCCGGCGGCCGCCATGGGCCTGGCCCAGGTGAACCTGATCCGCCGGGTGAGTGGCTACGACCAGGCCCAGGTGCGCCGGGCGGCGGCGGAAGACCCGGCCGACGTCGAGGCACAGTCCAGGGTGGCCGACATCGACGTGGCCACCGGCCGGATCGAGGAGGGTTTCGACCGGCTCCTGGGCACGATCAGGAGGACGGCAGGAGACGACCGCGACCGGGCCCGGAGCCACCTGGTCGGCCTGTTCGACGTCTTCCCGCCCGGTGACCCGCGGGTAGCCAAGGCCCGCGCAACCCTGTCCAGCCTGCTCTTCTGAGCGCCCGCGGCGTTCGGGGATCAGCGGCCGCGCCGGTAGCAGGTCCGGCGCGCGCCGGATCGCCGACGCCGGCGCCGCGCGACGCGCCGGCCGACGCCGCGTGCCGGTCAGCGGTGGCGTGTGTCCAGCGGCTTGGCGTCCGCGATGCGTTCCAGCGCGGGCAGCGCCGCGGCCAGGGCGGCCAGCTGATCCGGGCTGAGCGTGCGCAGGTTGTCAGCGAGGAGAATGGTGCTCTCCCTCCTGATCTGCTCCAGGATCGCGTGACCCTCCGGGGTGACCGCCAGCGTGCTGGCCCGGGCGTCGCCTGGCACCGGATGGCGCTCTACGTAGCCGCGCTCCTCGAGCACGGTGACCAGCCGGGTGAGCGTGGACGGGGCGATCTTCTCCGCCGCCGCGAGGTCGCCGAGCCGTACCGGGCCCGCCTGCTCCACAGTGGCCAGGGCGGACAGCTGGGTGGGGGTCAGCCCAGCCAGCTCGTGCCGGCGCAGGCTCCGCGAAACCCGGGCGATGGCAACCCGCAGCCGGGTCACATCGATGGTCGGCGGCCCGGCGTCCGCGGTCACCGTGACGGCCCGGTCGGCCGTGGCTGTGCCGTCTGGCGCACTGGCGGTCATTCCTCCGTCGGACACCCTTGCAGCGTACGTGGCCAGGCCGCCGGCGCGGGCCCCGCCGGTGCTGGCCGGCCCCGGGCGCCCCAGTGGTGTGACCCCGGCCGCCCCGGTGCTGGCCCGCCCGCAACACCGTCCCGGGTCCCGGCCCTGGGCCTGATCAGTGACCTGTTGGTGGCACGATTGTGTCCTGCATCGGGGCCTGGCGGAAGGCGGGAAGACGTGTCGGAAGCACCGAGCGTGTCGTATTCGATCACCGTGCGGCTCGAGGTGCCATCCCACGGGCGGGCGGTCAGCGAGCTGACGCACGTCGTGGAGCAGTCCGGCGGGGCGGTCACCGCCCTGGACGTGAGCCCGTTCACCCACGAGCGGCTGCGCGTGGACCTGACCTGCGCGGCCCGGGACACCGACCACGCCGAGGCCATCGTGCAGGCGCTGAGCGAGGTCGACGGCGTGACGGTCAGCAAGGTCAGCGACCGGACCTTCCTGCTCCACCTGGGCGGGAAGATCGAGACCGCGGTCAAGATCCCGTTGCGCAACCGGGACGACCTGTCCATGGCGTACACCCCGGGCGTGGCCCGCGTCTCCCTGGCCATCGCCCGCAACCCGGAGGATGTGCGGCGCCTCACGGTCAAGCGCAATTCGGTGGCCGTGGTCACCGACGGCTCCGCCGTGCTCGGCCTGGGCAACATCGGCCCGTACGCGGCCATGCCGGTCATGGAGGGCAAGGCCGCCCTGTTCAAGCGGTTCGCGGGTATCGACGCCTGGCCGGTGTGCCTGGACACCCAGGACACCGACGAGATCGTGCGCACCGTGCAGATCATCGCGCCCGGATTCGGGGGCATCAACCTGGAGGACATCAGCGCCCCGCGGTGCTTCGAGGTCGAGCGGCGGCTGCGTGAGCTGCTGGACATCCCGGTCTTCCATGACGACCAGCACGGCACCGCGATCGTGGTCCTGGCCGCCCTGACCAATGCGCTCCGGGTGGTCGGCAAGAAGCTGGGCTCGGTCCGGATCGCGATCGCGGGCGCGGGGGCGGCGGGCACCGCGGTGCTCCGGCTGCTGCTCGCCTCGGGCGCCTCGGATGTGATCGTGTGCGACGACAAGGGCGCCATCTACGTGGGCCGCCCTGGGCTGGACGACAACCTGCGCTGGGTCGCCGGGCACACCAACGCCGGCCACTATAAGGGAAACCTCGCGGGCGCGCTGCGCGGCGCGGACGTCTTCATCGGGGTGTCCGCGCCACGGTTGCTGACCGGCGCGGACATCGCGGCCATGAACGACGACTCGATCGTGTTCGCGCTGGCCAACCCGGATCCCGAGGTTGACCCGGATGAGGCCGCGCAGCACGCGGCGGTCGTGGCCACCGGCCGCAGCGACTATCCCAACCAGATCAACAACGTGCTGGTCTTCCCGGGGGTGTTCCGGGGGCTGCTCGATGCGCAGAGCCGGACGGTGTCGGACGACATGATGGTCGCGGCGGCCCGCGCGCTGGCCGGCGTGGTGTCGGCCGCCGAACTCGGCCCGCACTACATCATCCCGTCGGTGTTCAACGCGAACGTCTCGGCGGCGGTGGCGGCCGCCGTCCGGGACGCGGCCGGCGGCCGCCCGGTGCGCCCCTGAGCCGCCATGCCCCGGAGGTGCCCACCCTGGTCCGCCCGGGTCTCAAATTGGCACGATGTCACGATGCGGGGACACCGGCGCCGCAGCAACCGCGCCGCGTCCGCCAGAATGGAGGCTATGGAGGACGACCTCTCGGGGCGGCTGCTGGTCGCTACGCCCTTGCTGGGTGACCCGAACTTCCGGCGGACCGTCGTTCTCATCGTGGAGGACGAGCCGGAGGAGGGCACGCTCGGCGTGGTGCTCAACCGCCCGACCGAGGTACCGGTCGGACAGGTCCTCGAATCGTGGACGGACCTGGTGACCGGGCCGTCTGTCGTCTTCCGGGGCGGTCCCGTCGCGCCGAACAGTGCGTTGGCGCTCGCTATTGTGCCGGGCGACGAGGAGCCGGTCGGCTGGCGGGCGCTGGACGGGTCCGCGGTGATGTCCCGGATCGGCCTGGTCGACCTGGACGCGCCGCCGCAACTGCTGGCGGGGGGAATCGCCTCGCTGCGGGTCTTCGCCGGGTATGCCGGCTGGGGACCCGGCCAGCTCCAGGCGGAGATCGACGAGGGCGCTTGGTACGTACTGTCGGGTGAGCCGGCCGACGCGTTCGCGGCCGAGCCTGAGCGGCTCTGGAAGATCGTGCTGCGGCGGCAGGGCGGCAACCTCGCGATGGTGGCCAACTATCCCGACGACCCCGCGCTCAACTGACCCCCGCGCTGGTCACGTGATCTCCGCCCGCGGCCCGGCCAGGCGAGCCGGCGTCACCCGGAACCAGGTCCTGGCCGCCGCCGCGTACAATCGGGGACCGTGAGCACTGAGGTCCTGCCGGATTCCGGCACTCGTGAGGACACTGGAACCACGCCGGATATCCGGCCCGGCGATGGCGACCATGAGCGGTTCGCGCACTATGTCGAGAAGGACAAGATCGTCGACAGTGCGGTGACCGGCACGCCCGTGATCGCCCTGTGCGGCAAGGTCTGGGTGCCGAACCGGGATCCCAAGCGGTTCCCGGTGTGCCCGGACTGCAAGCGCATCTACGAATCCCTGCCGCAGGGCGACGACTAGCACCCCCGGCGGCGCCCGGCTACCCGGGCAGGCGCCGCGCTACCCGGGCAGGTGCCCGGCTACCCGCGCTGCCAGGCCGGCGGCCCGCGCGCTGCCGATGCCAGTTCCCTAACGCTCCAGCGGTGTGCCGGTGGTCTCGGCCCCGGCGGCCCGCATGGCCGCGATCGACTCGGCGGTGGTGGTCGGGTCCACGCCGGCCGTCAGGCCGAGCAGGACCCGGGTGCGGAAGCCCGCCTGCGCCGCGGAGACCGCCGTGGCCCTGACGCAGTAGTCGGTGGCGATCCCGGCCACGTCCAGCTCGTCCACCCCGCGTTCCCGCAGCCACGCCGCCAGCGGTGTGCCCGCGTCGTCGCTGCCGTCGAACGCGCTGTAGGCCGCCTCGTGGGCGCCCTTGCTGAACACGGTCTCGATGTGGCCGGTGTCGAGGTCCGGGTGGAAATCCGCGCCTGCCGTGCCGGCCACGCAGTGCCGGGGCCACGAGTTCACGTAGTCCGGGTCGGCGGAGAAATGGCTGCCCGGATCGACGTGGAAGTCCCGTGACGCGATCACGTGGTCGTAGCCACCGGATTCCAGGTAGCGGCTGATGGCCCGGGCCACCGCGCCGCCGCCCGCCACCGCGAGCGAACCGCCTTCACAGAAGTCGTTCTGCACATCCACGATCACCAGCGCGCGCACAGGCTGAGCGTACGGCATCCCGCGCTAGCGGGGCTGGGCTCCGATGTCGGCCGGAGTGCCGCCGGTGATCCGGATCAGCTCGGCGAACGACGTCGGGAACACGGTGTGCGCGTGCCCGGCGGCGGCCCACACCACATCGTGGCCGTCCAGCCACACGTTGACCAGGGTCCGCAGCGGCTGCGGATGGCCGACGGGGGCGACGCCGCCGATCACCTGGCCGGTGGCGGCCCGGACGAACTCCGGGTCAGCGCGGCGCACCGAGGCCGCTCCGGCCAGCGCCGCGGCCCGGCTGGTGTCCACCCGGTGGGCCCCGCTGGTCAGGATGAGCAGCGGGGCGTCATCGGCCCGGAAGACCAGGCTGTTGGCGATGGCCCCGACGTCGCAGCCGAGCTGGGCCGCCGCGCTGGCGGCGGTCGGTGCGGGCTCGGGCAATTCGCGGACCTGCCCGGCGACGCCCAGGGACCGCAACGCGTCCGCCACCCTGGCTGCGCTGGGATGCATCCCAGCAGGCTAGCGGCGGCTCCGCCCGGCGGCCAGTCGCTGCCGGGCCGAGGGCTCGTGGGCCAGCGCCCCGGAGGTGCGGAACAGGAATTCGGCGTAATCGTCCGGGGCCTGGCTGGAGTCCGGCAGGTAACGGTCCGGGGCGACCCTGAGCCGCATCATCGTGCGGTTGGCGCGATTGCATTCCGCCACCACCGCGGTGATCGTGAGCGACACGGACCGGAGCATCTGCAGCCAGCTGCGCCGTCCGGTGGTCGGAGTCTGTGTGCTGCTCATGACTCCAGTCTCGGAGATGGCCACGGGCCGGAACAGTGGCAGTGATGACATCTATAGGTGAAATCCTGCCAATCGCAGGGCATGATGGAGGCATGCTGAGGAACGTGGCTGTGGTGATCATGAACGGCTTCACCCCTTTCGAGCTGGGTGTGGTCTGCGAGGTGTTCGGCGCTGACCGGACCGACGATGGGCTGCCTGCCTACGACTTCGCCGTGGTGTCGGGGGAAACGGCGGCCGCGCCGCAGGCCCCGCTGACCTCGTCGGTCGGCTTCTCCGTGTCCACGCCCCACGGCCTGGACCGGCTGCGCGAGGCGGACCTGGTGGCGGTGGCGGCCGTGTCCGACGACCAGATCCAGGGCCACGCGCCCGCCCAGTTCCCGGCGCCGCTGATCGAGGCGCTGCGCGCCACCGTGGACCGCGGGGCCAGGGTGCTCAGCGTCTGCACCGGCGCGTTCGTGCTGGGTGCGGCCGGGTTGCTGGACGGCCGGCGGTGCACCACGCACTGGCGGCACGCCCCGGCCCTCGCGCGGCAGCATCCGTCGGCCATCGTCAACCCCGACGTGCTGTACGTCGACGAGGATCCGGTGATCACCAGCGCGGGCACCGCGGCGGGCATCGACGCGTGCCTGCACCTGGTGCGCAAGGAGCAGGGCAGCCGGGTCGCCAACGGGATCGCCCGCCGGATGGTCATTCCCCCGCACCGCGACGGCGGCCAGGCCCAGTACGTGGACCGGCCGGTGGCCATGCCCGCCTGCGACACCCTGGGCGAGGTCATCAGCTGGATGCAGCGCCACCTCGGGGAGCCGGTCACGATCCATCAGCTCGCGGCGCGGGCCAGGATGTCCGAGCGCACGTTCGCCCGGCGGTTCGTGCAGGAGACCGGCATCACGCCGCTGCGCTGGCTGACCGGCCAGCGCATCCTGCTGGCCCAGGAACTGCTGGAGGAGACGGCCGAGACCGTCGACGTCATCGCGGACCGGGCCGGGTTCGGTAACGCCGCCGCGCTCCGGCACCACTTCCGCGCCTGGCGCGGAACCACCCCGCAGGCCTACCGCCGCGCGTTCTGTCCCGACGCCATCCCGGACAGCCCGGCGGGCCTGGGCGCCGAGTACCGCCCGGCCGCGATCCCGGCCTGACCGCGCCCCCTGGCCTGGCCGGCTGCCTACTCGTCGTCCGGCACGAACACGGTCGGGATGGCCGGGTAGCCCCGGGACAGCGAAAGCGCGTGCACGGGCAGCTCAGCCAGGGCCGTGCGGTGCCTGTCCCGCGCCGCGGTCAGCGGCTCCCGGCCCACGATCTCGCCGCCCCGGACCAGCTGGCGCAGCAGCGGGCGCTGCGGCATCCCGCCCTGCTCCTGGCCGTCCCCGGTGTCGGCCCTGGTGACCAGCTCGGCGGCCGCCACGCCGTTCTCGTCGAACTGCCGGGCCGCCCACTTCCGGCCGCCCCGGCCCGGCTTGCCGACCGACCGCTTGGCGACGGGCTGCAGCGTCCCCCCGCCGCCGGGTTCCCTGGCCCGGGCCACAAGCTTGTAGACCAGCGCCGCGGTCGGCGCCCCGGACCCGGTGACCAGGGAGGTCCCGACCCCGTACCCGTCCACCGGGGCGGCGGCGAGCGCGGCGATCGAGTACTCGTTGAGATCGCCGCTGAGCACGATCCGGGTGTCCCGCGCGCCCAGCTCGTCCAGCAGGTCGCGGACCTGGCGGGCCACCATCGGGAGGTCGCCGCTGTCGATGCGGACCGCGCCCAGGCCGGGTCCGGCCAGCTCCACCGCGGTGCGCACCGCCCGGGCCACGTCGAACGTGTCCACCAGCAGGGTCGTGCCCTTGCCGAGCGCGGCCAGCTGGGCGGCGAACGCGTCCCGCTCACTGTCGTGGACCAGGCTGAACGCGTGCGCGCTGGTACCGCTGGTCGGCACGCCGTAGTCCCGCCCAGCCTGCAGGTTGGAGGTGGACCCGAAACCCGCGATGTACGCGGCCCGCGCGCTGGCCACGGCGGCCATCTCGTGGGTGCGGCGCGAGCCCATCTCGATGAGCGGCCGGCCGTCTGCCGCGTTCACCATCCGGGAAGCGGCCGAGGCGATCGCCGAGTCATGGTTGAGGATGGCCAGCACGAGCGTCTCCAGCACGACCGCCTCGGCGAACGGCGCCTCCACCACCAGGATCGGCGAGCCCGGGAAGTAGCAGTCGCCTTCCCCATAGCCCCAGATGTCCCCTTTGAACCGGTAGGACTCCAGGTAGCCCAGGGCGCCGTCGTCCACCATCTGGTTCTCGCGCAGGAACGCGAGCTCGCCGGGCCCGAAGCGGAAGTGCTCCAGCGCGTCGAGCAGCCGTCCCGTGCCGGCGACCACGCCGTAGCGGCGGCCGTTCGGCAGGGCCCGGGCGAACACCTCGAAGACGGCGCGCCGGCCCGCCGCCCCGCTGCGCAGCGCGGCGGTCAGCATGGTCAGCTCGTAACGGTCGGTCAGCAGCGCCGTGCTGGCCCCGCGGGAATCAGTGGTCACGACCCAAAAGACTACGGAGCCCGCCCTGCGGTGACCGCGGCCCCCCGGGCCAATGCCTGGGCAGTGGCCGGCGGCCACGCCCGGGTGATCATCTGGTGAAGTCTTGATCACGAGTTCGGCAGGCCCTCACCCCCGTCTTTGCCCAGTCCTGCTGTACTGGGAGGGACAGTGCGCGGAGATGGCCGCCGCGCGCTGCAGGCCTGGGAGACTAGAAGGCGGTACGTGAGGAGGTGAGCGCCGGTGAGCGTGGCACCAGCAGAGGTAGAACGCCCGGAGACGGACCAGGAAGTCGTCCCTGACACGCCGTGGGTCACCATCGTCTGGAACGACCCGGTCAACCTCATGTCCTATGTGACCTACGTGTTCCAGCAGGTCTTCGGCTACTCGAAGCGCAAGGCAGAGAAGCTCATGCTCGATGTGCACCGCAAGGGCAGGGCCGTGGTCTCGTCCGGCACCCGGGAGTCCATGGAGCGCGATGTGGAAGTGCTGCACGGGTACGGGCTGTGGGCCACGGTGAGTCACGACAAGTGAGCTTCAGGCGGAAACGGGGCGAGGGTGACCCCGAGGAGACAGGTGAGGCCTTGAACGGCTTCCGCAGGGTGCGTGGTGGCGGGGCCACCGTCACGCTCGTGCCCTCCCAGGCCGGGATCATCCGCTCCCTGGTCACCCAGATCGCGGAGCTGGTCGGCAGCGAGCCGGGCACCGGCGACACGGGCGCCGCGGAGCCGGGGCCGGGCGAGCCAGGCGCTCACCGACGACGCGTTCACCGGCCGCGCCCCCGGCCGCCCGGGCTCCGGCACCGCCAGTTCCGGCCCGGATGCCGCCGGGGCAGACCGGCCGCCTGACCCCCTGGACGACCTCGCCCGCCTGCTCGGCCAGGTCGGCGAGAGCGGTCCCGCGACCCGGCCGGACGACCCGGTGCTGGCCCGCCTGCTGCCGGACGCCTACGCCGACGACGCCGACGCCGCGGGTGACTTCCGCCGGTTCACCGAGCAGGAACTCCGCAACGGCAAGGCGGCCGCGGCCCGTACCGTGCTGGCCACGCTGCCCGCCGGCGGCGGCCGGGTCCGCCTGTCGGAGGAAGAAGCCCAGGTCTGGCTGCGCGCCCTGAACGACGTCCGGCTGGCCCTCGGGGTCCGCCTGTCGATCACCGAGGACTTCGAGGCCCGGCTGCAGGACCTCGACCCGGCTGATCCCCGCTCCGCCTACATGTGGGTCTACGACTGGCTCACGTTCCTGCAGGAGACCCTCGTCCGGGCCCTCTGGTAGCCCCGCGGCACGCAGGCCGCCAGCGCCCCCGGCCGCCCGGCAGCCCGCCTTGGGCCGCCCCGGCCCCGGTACCCTCGGATGCATGCTGACGCTCCACTCCGCGCTGCGGGACAAGGTCGTGGCGCACGCCCGTGCGGACCACCCGGACGAGGCCTGCGGGGTGATCGCCGGGCCGGCCGGCCAGGACCGCCCGGAGCGCTTCATCCCGATGCTGAACGCCCAGCGGTCGCCGACGTTCTACGAGTTCGACTCGCTGGAACTGCTCCGGGTCTGGCGGGAGATGGACGACCGGGACGAGGAGCCGGCCGTCATCTACCACTCGCACACCGCGACCGAGGCCTACCCGTCGCGTACCGACATCAGCTACGCGAACGAGCCGGGCGCCCATTACGTCCTGGTTTCCACCCGCGACCCTGACCAGGTGGAGTTCCGCTCGTTCCGGATCGTGGACGGGACTGTAACCGAGGAGGAAGTCCGGATCACCGATGACCTGCCCGGGTGACCCGTCCCATACCCCAGCGGCCCCCGGCCTGGAATGATCGCGGGGAGCATCCCGTTGGCACCGGATGACGGCCGTCACCGCCCGCGCCGGCCCAGACGCCCAAGACCCTGACGCCCGCAGAGACAGACCGCCTCACCCTGGAGTGTTGTTCATGGCCATCGAAGTCCGCATCCCGACGATCCTGCGTACCTACACCGGCGGCGCCAAGGCGGTGGAAGGCTCCGGGAGCACGCTGGCCGAGGTCATCGGCGACCTGGACGCCCGGTACGGCGGGCTCCGCGACCGGCTGCAGGACGAGTCGGGGCTGCGCCGGTTCGTCAACGTGTACCTCAACGATGAGGACGTCCGCTTCCTCGGCGGCCTCGAGACGCCGGTCAAGGACGGTGACACGGTGACCGTGCTGCCGGCCGTGGCGGGCGGGGCGGGCTGACCCACCCCGGGGAGAGCGCATGCGTTACGACTCACTGCTGGACAGTCTCGGCCATACCCCCCTGGTGGGGCTGCCGAGGCTGTCTCCCGCACCCGACGTGCGGCTGTGGGCCAAGCTGGAAGACCGCAACCCCACGGGCTCGGTCAAGGACCGCGCCGCGTTCTTCATGATCGAGCAGGCCGAGAAGGATGGGCTGCTCGCGCCGGGGACCACGATCCTGGAGCCCACGTCGGGGAACACGGGGATCTCCCTGGCCATGGTCGCGCACCTGCGCGGCTACACCATGTTCTGCGTGATGCCGGAGAACACGTCGGTGGAACGGCGGCAGATCCTGGAGATGTTCGGGGCGAAGATCATCTTCTCCCCGGCGGCGGGCGGTTCCAACGAGGCCGTCCGGGTGGCCCGGCGGCTGGCCGACGAGCACCCCGACTGGGTCATGCTCTACCAGTACGGCAACGAGGCGAACACGCGGGCCCACTACGAGACCACCGGCCCGGAGATCCTGGCTGACCTGCCCGGCATCACGCACTTCGTGGCCGGACTGGGCACCACAGGGACCCTGATGGGCACCGGGCGCTTCCTGCGCGAGCGGGTGCCGGGCATCTCGATCGTGGCCGCCGAGCCCCGGTACGGCGAGGTGGTCTACGGCCTCCGCAACATCGACGAGGGCTTCGTGCCCGAGCTGTACGACGAGTCGGTGCTGACCACCAGGTTCTCGGTGTCGTCGAAGGACGCGCTGCGCCGGACCCGCGAGCTCCTCGACGAGGAGGGCATCTTCGCCGGCATCTCGGCGGGCGGCGCCCTGCACGCGGCCCTGGGCATGGCGGCCAAGGCCCAGGCAGCGGGGGAGCGGGCCGACATCGCGTTCGTGGTCGCCGACGGCGGCTGGAAGTACCTCTCTACCGGCGCCTACACGGGCACCCTGGCTGAGGCCGAAGCGCCGGCTGGAAGGCCAGCTATGGGCCTGAGTTCCTCCGCAACGAAAACCGTCCGCCCGGCTCCCTCCCCGCACCCCGGCGTTCGCGCGTAAATGAGCGCCTTCGACGAGGCCATCGCGGTCAGGCCGGCCGGCGAGGGCCGGTATGAGATCCGGCCGGACGAGCGCTTCGCCATCGCGGGCGCCGTGAACGGCGGGGTGCTCCTGGCGAACATCCTGCGGGCCGTGCTGGACTCGTCCCCGCACCCGTATCCCATCGCGACCAGCGCGCACTTCCTCCGCGCGCCCCGGCCCGAACCCGCACACGTCGAGGTGGAGTGGCTCAAGCACGGCAAGGTCGCCGCCACCGCCCGGGCCACCCTGGTCCAGGGGGGCAGGCCCATGCTGGAGACCACGGTCACCACCGGCGCCCTGGGTGACCCCGACGACGTCGGAGGCCTGTCCTGGACCGGCGAGCCACCCCGCCTGCCGCCCATCGAGAAGTGTCGAGACATCCGGGATGCGCAGGGACCGCGGGTGTTCAGCGGCTACTCCAGACAGGTCGATATCAGGCTCGACCCGGCCACGCTGGGCTGGACCCGAGGTGAGCCGTCCGGGATCCCGGAGATGCGCGGGTATTTCCAGCTGCGCGAGCATCGCGAGCCGGACGCCTACCTGCTTGCGCTGGCCGTGGATGCGCTGCCGCCCGTGGTGTTCGGCATCGAGGTGGTCGGCTGGTCGCCCACCGTCGAGCTGACCTGGTACATGCGGGCCGTGCCGGCCCCCGGCGAGCTCCGGGTCGCGGCCCGGTGCCGGCACGTCAGCGGCGGCTGGTTTGACGAGGAGGCGGAGGTCTGGGACAGCACGGGCCGGCTGGTCGCGCAGAGCCGCCAGATCGCCCTGGTCGGCCGGTCCTGAAGGCGCGTGTCCGTCCGGGAAGGGAACCAACCCTCTGGGATGGCCCCCCGTGTCCGGGGCGGCGGCGCGTACGCTGAGTGCCCGTGCGCCTCACCATCATCGGCTGCAGCGGATCCTTTCCCGGGCCGGACAGCCCTGCCTCCTGCTACCTGGTCGAGGAACAGGGCTTCCGGCTCCTGCTCGACCTGGGCAGCGGAGCCCTCGGGACCCTGCAGCGGCACGCGAGCCTCTACGAGATCGACGCGGTCTGCCTGTCCCACCTGCATCCCGACCATTGCCTGGACATGACGGCCTACTGGGTGGCGAGGACCTACGCGCCCGACTCCCCGTACCCGCCGATCCCCGTCCACGGCCCACCCGGCACCGCCGGGCGGCTGGCCCGCGCCCAGGGCGTATCCGGGGAGGAGGAGATGACCGGGGCGTTCGACTTCCGCGAGCTGAGGCCGGGCCCACTGGAGATCGGGCCGTTCCGGCTCACGCTGGCCCACATGAATCACCCGGTCGAGACGTTCGGGTTCCGGATCGAGGCCGGCGGCCGGGCCCTGGCCTATTCGGCCGATACCGGCGAGTCAGCCGCGCTGGCCGACCTGGCCCGCGGGGCGGACGTGATGCTGTGCGAGGCGTCCTTCACCGTCGGCCCGGACCTGCCCGAGGGACTGCACCTGACCGCCCGGCAGGCCGCGGAGTACGCGGCCCGGGCCGGTGCCGGGCGGCTGATCCTGACCCACCTGGTGCCCTGGAACGACCGCGATCGCAGCCGCGACGAGGCCGCGGCCGCCTTCGGCGGGCCGCTCACGCTGGCCACGTCTGGCCTGGTCGTTGACCTGGGCTGACCAAGCCCGGACGCCCAGCACCTAGGATGCTCAATCATGCGGGTACTCGTGACCGGCGGCGCCGGGTTCATCGGATCCCATCTCACCGACGCGTTCCTGGCCCGGGGCGACGACGTGATCGTGGTCGATGACCTGTCCACCGGCCGGGCCGGCCGCCTCGACGAGCATGCCTGGCTGCACAAACTCAGCATCACCGACGCCATGTCGCTCGGCGAGATCGTCCAGGGCACCCGGCCCCACCTGATCTGCCACCTGGCCGCCCATATCGACGTCCGGACCTCGGTGGACGCCCCGGCGCAGGACGCCCAGGTCAACGTGGTCGGCACGGTCAACGTGCTGGAGGCGGCCCGGGCCACCGGGGCCCGGGTGCTGTTCGGCTCCTCCGGTGGCACCCTCTACGGCCGCAACGCCCCCATCCCGTCCCGGGAGGACGTGCTGCCCCTGCCCGAGTCCCCGGTCGGCATCGCCAAGTACTGCGCGGAGCAGTACATCGGCCTGTACAACCGGCTGCACGGCACCCGGCACTCGATCCTGCGGCTGGCCAACGTGTACGGGCCGCGCCAGGATCCCGGCGGGGACGCCGGGGTGATCCCGATCTTCTGCGGTTGTGTCCACGCCGGGGACGACCTGCCCCTCTACGGCGACGGCTCGCAGACCCGCGACTACGTGTACGTCGGCGACGCGGTCAGCGCATTCCTCGCCGCCGCCGATGCGGGGCGTCCGGGGACCTGGAACATCGGCGCCGGCGTGGAGGTCAGCGTCCTGGACATCGTGGCGATCATCGGCGACGTGGCGGGGCATCCCGTCCGGACCCGGCCCGGGGAGCCCCGGGCAGGGGAGTTGCTGCGCAGTTCGCTGGCCGTGGACCGGGTGGCCAGGGACCTGGACTGGCAGGCGCGGACGCCGCTGACCGCGGGGATCGGGACGGTGTACCGCTGGATCGAGGTCGGCGCGCCCGACCGCGCTGGGTGTTAGGCAGTGCTAGCCCGGGGGGCGACCCCCCGGAGCCCCCGCCCGTCGGTATGCACGTCGTCTGCTGCGGTAGCCGGGTTAGTCGCCGGGTCGGCGAGGACACGCCTGCGGCGCCACAGGAAGTCCACCCGGCCGATGACCTCGCCGTCGTCGCCGAGCCAGACCTGCAGGTCCGGCGGCGGAGGCCGGCCTGGTGAAACACGACCCGGCTGAGGGACTCCAGCACCGACTCCGACCGGGCATCGCTGAAGGCGGCCACGTCCCGGGCGCGCCGCAGGCCCCGCCAGCGTGCGCAGTCCGCGAAGACCGCGGCGAGCGCGCTCTTCGACGTCAGCCCGGCGTGCAGGGCCGAGTCGGCGACGGCTACCCCCTGGGCGGACGGCAGCGCGCGGGCTAAGTCGATGACGGTCCTGGGCACCGAGGTCAGCAGGACCCCGCGATAGCTAACCACGTGATCGGCGGGCAGCGCGGCGACGTGCACCCGCACGCCGAGGTCGCCGGTGCGGCTGCCCCGGTCACCAGGAGCCCTCGTGATCTCGGCGACTGCTTCCGGGCGGCCCACCAGGCCGAGCCCGTACACCAATGCGGCCGAACGATGGCTTCCCGCCGCCCGCGAGCCCGTGACCGCTAGGGTGGCGGCCAGCCGGAGCAGTTGCTCACCGGCCTGCCTGGCCTTCTCATCCCGCGCGTTCCCGACGAGTGCAGTGACGGTAGCCGAGGACGCGTAAACCCCGGGCCGCAGGCGGGCCAGAACTCCGTCCCTAACCAACCGCCGGATCCGCCCCGCAGATAACCCCGAAGCCAGCAACTCGGCGGTAGTCCGCACACCCTCCAACTTTCCTCTTCCACCCTTCCAGGCTGACGCCGCCGGCCGACATTTCACGCCGGACGTGCGTGATGGCGGGTGATTTGTCCGGTTGTGGCGAACGTCCGGCGTGAAATGTGCTCTGCTGGCGCCGCGCCGCGTCGTGGGTCAGCGGCCCGCCCCTCCCGGCGAGCCAGCCCGGGCGAGACGATCTCGGTCGGTAGGGTGGCAGGCATGTCCCGACCCGATGGGCGCAGCAACGCGTCGCTACGCGAGATACGAATGACCCGCGGCTGGCTGGACCACGCGGAAGGCTCGGTGCTGGTGGAGTTCGGGGCGACCCGGGTGCTCTGCGCGGCGAGCGCCACGGAGGACGTGCCCCGGTGGCGGCGCGGCAGCGGCCTCGGCTGGGTCACGGCCGAGTACGCGATGCTGCCCCGCGCCACCAACACCCGCGGCGACCGGGAATCGGTCAAGGGCCGGATCGGCGGCCGCACCCACGAGATATCCCGGCTGATCGGCCGGTCGCTGCGGGCCTGCGTGGACGCCAAGGCTCTCGGCGAGAACACGATCGTCATCGACTGTGACGTGCTCCAGGCCGACGGCGGTACCCGGACCGCGGCGATCACCGGGGGATACGTTGCGCTGGCTGACGCCGTGGCCTGGCTGCGCACCCGCAAGCGCCTCAAGGGTGACCCGCTCGTCGGGTCGGTGGCCGCGGTCAGCGTCGGCATCGTCGACGGCCAGCCCCGCCTCGACCTGTGCTACGAGGAGGACTCCGCCGCGCAGACCGACATGAACGTCGTGTGCACGGGCGAGGGCGACTTCGTGGAGGTGCAGGGCACCGCGGAGCAGGAGCCGTTCAGCCGTGATCTTCTCAACGAGCTCCTCGATCTCGGGGTCGCGGGCTGTGCCCAGCTCACGCGGCTCCAGCGGGAGGCCCTCGCCCGCGACCTGACCAGGCGGTGATTCAGTGGGCAGCAAGCTCATCCTGGCGACCCGGAACCCGGCGAAGCTCCGTGAGCTCCGCCGCATCCTGGAAGCCGGGCGCGTTCCCGTCGACGTCAGCGATACCGGCGGGTTCCCGGACCTGCCCGAGGTGGCCGAGACCGGGCTCACGTTCACCGAAAACGCGCTGCTCAAGGCCCGTGCGGTAGCTGCCTTCACCGGCCTGGCGGCGGTAGCCGAGGACTCCGGCCTGTGCGTCGACGCGCTGAACGGGATGCCCGGCGTGCTCTCCGCGCGCTGGTCCGGCAGGCACGGGGACGACGAGGCCAACCTGCAGCTGGTCCTGGGCCAGCTAGCCGATATCCCGGCCGGGCAGCGGGGCGCGCACTTCGCCTGCGCCGCCGCGCTCGTGCTGCCGTCCGGGGCGGAACATGTGACCGAGGGCGTGGTCGATGGCGCGCTGACCACCGCGCCGCGGGGCACGAACGGGTTCGGCTATGACCCGATCTTCGTGCCGGCGGGGTACGAGGTCACCACGGCCGAGATGAGCCCGGCGGACAAGGACAGGATCAGTCACCGGGGACGCGCGCTCCGCGCCCTGGCCCCGATCATCGCGGCCCTGCTGGGCTCGTAGCCCGGCCCCTGCGGCTAGCCCGGCCCCTGCGGCTAGCCCGGCCCCTGCGGCTAGCCCGGCCCCTGCGGCGCCCGGGGCGGCGTCCTCGTGCGCGGAAGGGCCCGCCGTCCCTGGCACATGATCTCCAGGTCCGGCGGGCCCGCCGCTTGCGGTCAGTCCGCGCGGGTCACCAGTGGGTGGGACCTGCCCCGGTCGGGACCGGGGCCGGTGTGCTGGGCACAGCGGTGGTGCTGGTCGCCACCGGCGTCGGCGTCGCCCCCATGCCGGGGGTGGCGGTCACGGTCGGGTGGACCGTCGGCGTGACCGTCATGCTCGGCGTCGGCGTGGGCGACGTGCCGCCCAGGACGAAGATCAGCGTGGTGCGCGGCAGCGTGATGTGCATCGGCCGGTTGACGGACGTGATCACCAGGGTGATCGTGATCCGGGTGTTGCTACCGACCTCGATCAGGACCAGCTTGCGCACCATGTGCGTGCGGTCCATCCAGGCGCGGAACCGCGTCATGCTGATGCCGCTGTTCATCACGGACTGCATGCTCGGCTGCAGGCTGGAGTTGAGGCTGGGCAGCACGCTGGAGAGCATGTAGTGGCCACCCCACTCCGACATCCGCGAGCCGTACATCATCGAGTGGCGCATCATGCGGATGTTCGAGCCCTGGTTGAACAGCGGGATCTGCACCAGCGGGCTGCTGGTGGACAGCAGGCCGAGCAGCGGGCCGAGGTTCAGGCCCGAGGTGCTGCTCATCGTGTTCATTGAGCCCATCACCCACGGCTTCCCGAAGGTGTTCATCATGAACGGGCTCTTCATGTAGGCCATTCCGTTCGACAGGATCACCCGGATATGCCCGAGCGAACCCGCGTTGGCGCGCAGCGACATGACCGGCGTGGGCGTGGTTACCTCGCGCAGGGTGCCGGTCAGGGTCGCGTTCAGCGCGCCCGTGGCCTGGATCTCCACGGCCGCGTCGAACGACCTGATCTGCTGGGTCTGCTGCGCCGCCAGCGACAGTGCCGAGGGCGACGACATCCCGCCCTGCGAGCCGCTCGAGGAGTTACTGGTGTATACCCCTGGCTTGCACCCGCCGACGGTGATGGCCGCTGCTGCCGCTATGGCCGCGAAGCCGAGCGGGCGGACGGCCCGGGCCGGCACGCCGAAGCGCACGGGCCGGGCGGGCCGGTCCTGGGTCGTCCCCGGCTGGGGAGCGCCCGGCCGGCGGGCCTTCAACTGCGAGAACACGCTTGGTCCTCCTTGGGTTGGCGATTGCGCTACGTCATCAGATTTCGTGCAATCCCCCGCCACCCGTCGTGGACTCTACGCGCGGTCACCCGCCATGCACCTGGCCTGCGCAGACTGCGTAAGCCGGTCGTAATAAGGTCACCCGCGGGGCTGCCGGGCCCGGTAACGTGGAGGCGTCTTTCCGGAGGGAGCGCACGTGACCGACCAGAAACTGGCACCTGGCGATGAGGCGCCGGACTTCTCGCTGCCCGATGCGGACGGCAAGACCGTGCAGTTGTCCGCGCTACGCGGGCAGCGCGTGATCGTGTACTTCTACCCGGCCGCGATGACCCCCGGCTGCACCAAGGAAGCCTGCGACTTCCGCGACAACCTGGGCGAGCTGGCCGGCGCCGGGCTGACCGTGCTGGGCATCTCCCCGGACAAGCCGGAGAAGCTGGCCAAGTTCCGCGATCAGGAGTCTCTCAACTTCAGCCTGCTCGCCGATCCCGGCCGCGAGGTCCTCCAGGCCTACGGGGCGTTCGGGGAGAAGACGATGTACGGCAAGAAGACGGTCGGCGTGATCCGCTCCACGTTCGTGATCGGCGCGGACGGCCGGATCGAGCGGGCGTACTACAACGTCCGGGCCACCGGGCACGTCGCCCGGCTGCGCCAGGACCTGGCCGCCTGACGGGAGATGCCGCGATCCGGAACATGCTGGTGACCAGCAGCGGGGCCGTAGCCCAACGGCAGAGGCACAGGACTTAGGATCCTGCGAGTATGGGTTCAAATCCCATCGGCCCCACCGAAAGTGGCCGGGCTGGCCACGGGAGCATGCCCGCCGACAATCACCTGCCAGCCGATAATCACGTCCATTCGCAGTGGTCCCACGACACCGGCCCGCGCGCCTCCATGGCCGCCGCATGCGCCCGCGCCGTGGAGCTCGGCCTGCCCGCCGTGGCCTTCACCGAGCACCTCGACTTCACCGACTGGGGACCGGGCGACCCGATCGCGGGCACCGGCATCACGCCCAACGACCAGTGGGGACGCCGGCCGCTGGACATCAGCGGGTACCTGTCCTGCCTGGAGGAGTGCCGGCACCGATACCCCTCGTTGCGGATCTTGTCTGGTGCGGAAGCAGGGGAGCCGCACCTGTTCGCGGGCAGCGCCGCCGCGGTGCTGTCGTCCGGCCGCTTCGACCGGGTGCTCGGCTCGGTGCACACGCTGCCGAGCGGGGGGCGCCTGGTGTATGCGCGGGCGCTGCTGCGCCGCGAACCCGCCGCCGCGCTGATGCGCCGGTACTTCGCCGAGGTGGTCGCGATGATCCAGGGCAGCGACCTGTTCGAGGTGCTGGCCCACCTGGACTACCCGCGCCGGTACTGGCCCGAGGCCGCCGGCCGCTACCGGGAGTCAGATTTCGAGGAGGAGTACCGCGCCGTGCTGCGGGCGCTGGCGTCCTCCGGCCGGGTCCTGGAGCTGAACACGGCCAGCCCGCTCGGCTCGGTCAGCCTGCTGCGCTGGTGGCGCGAGGAGGGCGGCACGGCGCTGTCTTTCGGCAGCGACGCCCACCTGCCCGGCTACGTCGGCGGGCAGTTCGCCGAGGCGGCCAGCCGGGCGGAGGCCGCCGGATTCCGGCCCGGCCGGGACCCCGTCGGTTTCTGGCGCGGCTAGCCATCCGGCCGTCGGCCTGCGGGCCGCCGGCTAGCCGGGCAGCAGGGCGCGGATGAACTCGCGGACCTCGGCGGGCCGAAGCGCCAGCGTGGCGTCGCCGACGGCCAGCTCCACCCGCTGGACGGCGGGGTCCGGGGTGCTCATCGCGGCCGGCCAGGTCCACACCCGCTGCCCGGCGGCCAGCCGGCGGGCCGCGGCGGCGAAGTCCTCCGCCGTGGTGCGCAGCAGGAGGTGCAGCATGGGAGCCTGCGGCGGGTCGGGGATGATCGTGACACCCGGCAGGTCCCGCAGCACGTCCGCGATGGCGCGGGCGTGCCTGAGGTAACGCGGCATCATCGGCAGCCGCCGGGCCAGGCAGGACAGGGCCGACGCCGCGTTGGGCCACAGGCCGGACAGTGTCCCGCCCATCCGGTGGCGCCACTCGCGCACCTCGGCGACGACGTCTTCCGGCCCCGCCACGCAACACCCCGGCAGCGCGCCCAGCCCCTTGTAGAACGATACGTACACGGTGTCGAACAGGCCGGCGATGTCGGCCGGCGGCCTGCCGTAGCCCGCCGCGGACTCCCACAGCCGCGCACCGTCCAGGTGCACCGCCGCGCCGCGTTCCCGGGCCCAGGTCACCTGGGCCTGCAGCGCCGCCCAGTCCGGCTGCTGGCCGCCGAGGTCGCGCTGAGGCAGTTCGATCACCAACGATCCGACCGGCTCGGCCACCCGCTGCAGGTCGGTCACCGTGAGCAGCCGGTCCCGCTCACCGGCGGGCCGGCCGGTCAGCTGGTGCAGGCGCTCGTAGCCGCGCCCTTCGTGGACGTCGATGTGGCAGGCCGGGTGGAACACGATCACGCGGCACTGCCGCCGGTCGGCGTGCACCCGCAGCACGGCCTGCTGGGCCATCGTGCCGCTGGGCAGGAACACGGCGGCGGGCTTGCCGAGCACCAGCATGATCTCGCTCTCCAGCTCGGTCACCACGCCACCCTCCCCGTAGCGGTCGGTCTGCGTGTCCGGGGGGATCGTGGCCAGCAGGTCCGCGGCGCGGCCCGGCCCGTGGCCGGCCAGGAAGCGGGTGCAGGCGTCGCGCAGCCCGGCGAGTTCGGCGGCGTCGGCGGCCGTGCCCGGGCTCGCGCCGGGTCTGGCGGTGCCGGGGCTGGCGGGGTCCGGGCGGGCGGGGTCCGGGCGGGCGGGGTCTGGGGCCGGGGAACCGGCGGCCGTGCCGCCGGGTGCCGCACCACCGTCCGGGGTGCTCCCGGCGGCGGGGGTTGCGGTGGCAGCGGGATTATCCACGGCGGCATCATGAGGAGCGGGCATAACGGTCATCATCGTGTACGGGGTTCCTCTCACTCAAACCCGCAGGTCAGGACGTTGGAGAGTGATGCGTCATGTCCGCGTGGCTGTCCCGGGAACCTATCCCAGGACTCCTGACATAGAAGAGTATTTCATGTGATGCGCGGGTGGGGTTTGACCTCGTAGCGCAGTACGAGATCGGTGCCCGGATATCGGGCGCGGGCCTGGTTGAGCTCCTCGCAGAGGCCGGCCGAGGGCCTGGGTCCACCTGGGCGCGAAGAGCGGGTCGAGGGCGGATGAGCAGCTGGCCGTTACCAGGGCGGATGTCGCCGGAGGTGGTCCGGGGTTCGCGGATGAGGGCGTAGGCCTCATCGCCAGCGCGGGCGTCGTGGACAGTCCAGCGCCCAGGGCCAGGGTGGTCTCGGCGTTATAGGCGGCCATCCGGATGGCGTGGGTGATCTGCTTGACCTCGGCTTCCAGGCGGACCATTTCCAGGTGGTGTTCGCCCCCAGAGCGGTGCAGGCGGCCAAGGCTGCCGCGGTAGTCCTGGGCGGCGTGGAGTTCAGCCCCAGACGGCCTCGGCCGGGGCGTCCAGGGCGTTGATCATCTGGTTGGTGATGGTGACCGGCTGGCTGGGCGGAGGGGTTGCGCAGCGCCGCCAGGCTCGGCGTCGCGCTGGGCCTGGGCCGCAGCGGCGAGGACCTCGGCGCGGCGGACCTGGGCGGCGGCGGTCTTTCTCGGCCGGGTTGGGGGAACCACCAGGCCTGGGTGATCAGGGCGTGGCGGCGCAGGAGTCCAGGGCGTGCGGGGCGAAGTGGGTGCGGGCGTAGCGGAAGTAGTTGTCCTCCCGCCACCGTGAGGTCAGCGCCGGCGGACCTCGCCGGCGGCCGTAGGTGCGGGAGGTCAGCACGTGGATCTGTCGGGTCCCGCCGCCGCGGGCGGCCACCCGGTGGGTGACCTGCCGCAGGCTGACCGTCCTCCCCTTGCGCGGCCCTTCGTGGATGGTCAGCGTTGATTGTGATGCCGGCCAGGTCGTACTGGTGCTCCCCGGCCGCGGTCGTCGGCGCAGGTGATGGTGGTGAACTCATCCGCCGGGGACGTCGGGGGCCGGACCCTTGCGCCAGGTAAGCAGGTCGAACCCGGCCGCGGTGATGTCGGCGAACAGGGCCGGGGACCAGCCGCCCCGGTCAAAGCACACCGTCACCCGCCGCTCCTGGCCCACGATGCCGCGCAACTGGGGCAGCAGGCGGCGCAGCTCGCCGGTCAGCGACTCCGACGGCTCGGCGGCCACCATGAACACGGGCTCCCCGTCCTGGCTGGTAACCCAGGTCTCGGCGGTGGCCGGGGCGGGGAACTTCAGCCGCGCGATGTGCATCTTCTGCACGTTCCGGGTGCCGTAGCAGGCACGCGCATGCCCGTCTGCGTAGAGGAACCCCGGCGCGTCCGGCCGGGCGGCGGCGTGCCGGCGGGCCAGGGCCATGATCAGGTCCGCTGCCTTGCGGCGGCGGCGAGTTCGCCGAGCTTGCGGCGGATCGTCTTGACCTCCGGGGAGCGGTCCAGGCCCAGCACCCGGCCCAGCGCCGCGAGTGCGCGATAGCGGACGGGAACCGCCTTGGCGATGGCGAAGACCACGGGAAGTGGAACGATCTCCCGTTCCGGGAGTCTTCCTTGCCTGCGTTGTCAATGCGGCACGGGTTCCGGCGGATCAGCCGGTCGTCTTTGGCCGTGGTGAGGATGGCGTGCAAGGCCGGTACGCCTTGGCCACGGTGACCGGGCTGCGGCGCAAGGCCGTTATCCTTGGCCTCGATTGTCCAGCTCGCGGCAGCCGCATCAAGGCCGCCTGCGGCGCCCTCCGGGTCGGCTCCGCCGAGTCTTGACCCAATGCCACTTAGCTTAAGTTGATCATGACTGGGTGTGGCTGGAGGTTGACGAGCCGGATCGCAGGCGGGCCGTGGTGGCGTGTGCCAGCGTCCTGAGGTTTCCTGACCGGGTAGGAATTATGGCGGGCCCGCCGGACGACGCGAGGGCAGGAGCGGTGCCGCCGCGCGGGGTTGAGGTTGCGTGGGCTGGTGATGTCGGCCATAACGACGAGAAGTAAATGTTCCTGCTGGTCAGGGGAAAGGCCGGGCCTGCGGCCCGGCGGCGGATGATACGGACGGTGCGCAGGAATTTCACCCGGTCGGGGTCGATGTCGGCCTCGGTGGCGGCCCGGCAGATCAGGGCCGAGATGGCGTAGTGGGTGAGCAGGTAGCCGTAGATTTCCTGGCGGACCATATCCGGGCTCTTGGACCGCAGGACCTTCCCGGGCCCGCGCAGGCAGGTCTTGAGCTGGTCGTTGCCGGTTTCCTCTTCCCACCGCTGGCAGTAGGCCAGGGCCAGCTCGCGGGCGGATGCGTCTGCCGGATCGGTGATGGTGGTGATCAGGGCGATCAGCTCACCGCTGCCGTCGCCGTCGCGGTCGGGGATCTCGTACTCGATGACCCGCACCCGCACCGCATGGCCGGGATCAAGGTGCTCGCCGGCGCGGGCGGCTGCGATCAGCTTGTTCCGGGCCTTGTCGTGAATGGCGGGCCTCGACCAGGATCGATACGTAGGAACCGTCGGGCAGCAGTTCCAGCACCGGCAGCCTCAGGTCCGATTTCACCCGCCACAGCAGCGCGGCGCCGGTGGCGGCCGCGGCGTGCCAGTCCGGCCAGTTATAGACCCACGGTCAGCGATCAGCAGCCAGTCCTGCTCCAGCCGCGGGAACAGGCGGCGGGCCAGGGCCTGCTCGCAGGTGCCCTTCCCGCCCACCGGGCCTATCTGCGCGGCGATCTTCGCGTGCGAGCCGCACTCGCCGATGGTCACTACCCGCACCTTCGGGAACGCTGACCGGCTCTCCCCGGAGGCGTATCCGAACACCGCGGCATTGGCCGGCGAATCGGACGCTCCAGCTCGAAACCGTCGATGGCCATCAGCCGCCACTCCCGCCAGGAACGCCCCGCGGGTCGGCAGCCCCGGCGCCGGCTCAGCGACCCCGGTCATCGAGCAGTTCCGCAGCGGCTCGGGTCCCAGCCGCCGCCGGGCCTGGGTGATCCGCCCGAGGTCGGCAGGCCCCACGAGTCATCCCGGCATCCCCCACCGCACCAGCGTCTCGGTCAGCCGGGCAGCGACCTCCTCATGGTCCTCCTCGGCGAACAGCGCCAGCGCCATCGCGAAATAGCCCATGACATGCAGCGGCAGCTCCCCCTCCGAGCGCTTCGCCGCTTTCCCCGCTGCCTCGATCGCCTCATCGACAGCATCCCGGGGGACAGCGCAGGCCAGCACCCCCGAGTGAGATCCAGTCCGTCAACAGGCCGCCAGCGGCCACCACGCCATTGTGCGTCATGACCCGCGATGATGCCGCCGAGCACCGGAACCCGGACGCCGGGCTGCTCTGGTCTGGGCTTGACCGGTCCTGCGATGTCGTTCCCCCGCTATCGCCTTGACGTAGCTGATAACGCGTGCCTATCATAGTGATATCACTTTTGCGAGCCTGAGGAGGGCTCCATCGAAGCTTCAACCGACAGTGGTTTTCTTACCTGGATCCACCGCAAGACCCCACCACGCATGAACGCTTAGCGGCCTACAGCATCGGGAGCTTCGTCACCTGGGCGGTGATCTGGGCGATCCTCGGCTCCATTGAGAAGAAAGTGACTCTGGGCTATGTCTTCGCGATCTCTTCGGATGGTGCATCGGGTGGGCCTCCGCCACGATCGGCCGGAGCCCTCTATCCGCCCCCGAAGAAGGTCTATCTGACCGGGGACTCACGGTAACCATGACGGCAACGGCTTCGGGCGCCGTGACGCTGGGTCCGGGTCGCGCGGGAGGCAGGCGTGGTGGCGGCCATTGTGGCCGCCGCCGCTTCTTGTCCTCGGTCGCCGGCGCTCCCCGCAGTCCGGGTCGGCTTGCACCCGCTACCACGGCCCGCCCCAGGTCGGCTCGTCAACCTCCGCCCCAACCGGGCAATGATCAACTTAAGCTAAGTGGCA
>CAWAJB010000009.1:0-300869 GCA_963782185.1 uncultured Actinomycetes bacterium | reverse complement strand
CGGGCGCCCGGCTGATGAGGCCGCGGAGCGGCGTCCGCTCAGCTCAGCATGCCCGGGAACAGCAGCGCGAGCTGGTGCGGATAGCCGCCGATGAGGCGGAGCTCGTCGTCGGTCAGCGGCTTGCCGCTGGCCGACGCGCACAGCTGGACCAGTGAGAACGCCAGGTCCTCGTCTGCGCCGGAGATCTCGATGCCGAGCCCTTCCATCACGTGCCGGAAGCCGGCTTTCCCGCCGTACTCACCGGTCAGCACCACCCGGCCGGCCCGGGTGAACCAGTCGTCCGGGAACGGGCCCAGCGTGCGGTCGTCGTAGAGCTCGTAGTTCTGCCGGTCCTTGAGCGCGCCGTCGGCATGGATGCCTGATTCGTGCGCGAACGCGTTGCGGCCCACCCCCGGCTGGTTCTGGGGGAGCGGCTGGCCGAACGCGTAGCTCGCCCACAGGCCGAACCGCCGGGCCCAGGACAGGTCGAGCTGGTCGCCGATCCGGGCTTTCCCCGCCACCCCGAACCCGTGGCTGAACGCCAGGATGCAGGACAGCAGGTCAGCGTTGCCGGCCCGCTCGCCGATGCCGTTGACGCAGGTGTTGACCCAGGCGTCCTGGCCTGCGTCGAGATCCCCGAGGGCGCCGGAGACCGAGTTGGCCACGGCCATCCCCAGGTCATTGTGGCAGTGGGTCTCGACCGGGATCCGGATCGCGGCGGCGAGCTTGGCGAAACGCTCGCGGATCCGGTCCGGCGTGTCCCCGCCGATCGTGTCGCAGTAGCGGACCCGGTCCGCCCCGGCTTCCCGGGCCGCGGTCGCGAACTCCAGCAGGAACGCGTCGTCGGTCCGCGACCCGTCCTCGGCGTTCACGCCGATGGTCTGCGCGCCGCCGTCCCGGGCGGCCCGCACCGCCGCCACCATCTCCGAGATCACCGAATCCCGGTCCAGCCGGCCGCGGAACTTGTGGGCGATCATCTGGTCCGACGTCGAGATGGACAGGTTGTAGTGCCGCAGCCCGAGCGGGATCGCCGCCTCCACGTCACCGGGCACCGCGCGGCACCAGCCGGACAGCCGCAGCCCGCCGAACGCGCCCGCATCGGCCAGCGCGACGCTGGCCCGGATGTAGGGCACCTCGTGGAACAGGAACGGGAAGCCCAGCTCGGACTGGGCCACGCCGAGCTGGCCCAGGTAGAAGTTGACCATGATCTTGCCGAACTTGGACAGGCCGGTGCGGGCGGTCTGCACCCCGTCCCGGTTGGTCACGTCAAGGAAGTGGATCGCGGGCATCGGCAACCTCCGGGAGTGGGCGGTGCGCGGGCCGGCGAACGGACCCGCGGCGCGGGCTCTCGGTCGACACCATGGCATTTCTGTCGAGTAGCATCAACGTTGATTAAAATCAACTAATCGTGGCGGGCGGCACCGGGGAGGCGCCGGATGGCGGGGACGGAGTGGATCGGTGCGGCGGAGGTGGCCCGACGGCTCGGGATCAAGCAGGCCACGCTGTACTCCTACGTCAGCCGGGGGGTGCTGAGCCGCCGCCGGGCGGGTGGCGGAGCTGGAGGTGGCGGGGGGAAGGGCAGCCTGTTCGATGCCGGGGAGGTCGAGGAGCTGGCCCGCCGCGGCCGGCCGCGGCGCCCGCCGGGCCTGGCCGGGCTGGTGATCGAGTCCGGCGTGACAGAGATCGCCGGGGACCAGCTCCGGTTCCGCGGGCTGGACGCGCTCGACCTGGCCCGGGACTGGAGCTTCGAGGACGTCTGCGAGCTGCTGTGGCTCGGGCCGCCGGCCCCGTCAACCCAGGCCCCCCCGGCACCGAGGGCAGGCCGGTTCCCCCCGGCGGGCACGGGGGAGTGGCAGGCGACACCCGCGGCGGTCGCGGCAGGCACGGCGGCCCAGGCGGCGCTCCCGGCGGGCACTTTCCCCCTGGAACGGCTGCAGGTGATCGTCCCGGCGCTGGCCGCGGCGGACCCGCTGCGGCTCCAGTTCGACCCGCCGGCCGTGGCCGCGGCGGGCCGGGTCATCATCGCGGGCCTGGTGCAGTGCCTGCCACTCGCCGGCGCGGGGGAGCGCCCGGCGGCCAGCGGGATCGCGGCCAGGCTCTGGCCCCGGCTCTGCCCGGATGAGCCGTCCCCTGGCCTGCTGGACGCGCTGCGGGCCGCGCTGGTCCTGCTCGCCGACCACGAGCTGGCCGCGTCCACGCTGGCCGCCCGGGTCGCCGCGTCGGTCCGGGCCGACCCGTACGCTGTGGTGGCCACGGGCCTCGGCGCGGTCGGCGGTGCCCTGCACGGCGGCGCCTCGCTGGGGGCGGAGACCATGCTGGCCGCGGCGCAGGACGCGGCGGGCGCGCCCCGGGTGGTGGGGGAGCTGCTCCGCCGCGGGGAGCGGGTTCCCGGGTTCGGCCACTTCGTGTACCGCGGCGGCGACCCGCGGGCCGGGCTCCTCCTGGCCCTGGTCAGGAGCGCGGTCCCGGCGTCACCCCGGCTGGCCGTGGTGGACGCCGTGCTGGCCGAGATGCACCGGCGTGCCCTCCCGGAGCCGAACATCGACTTCGCGCTGGCCGTGCTGGCCACCTGCGCGGGGATGATCCGGGGTGCGGGCGAAGTCATCTTCGCGGTGGCCAGGACGGCGGGCTGGCTGGCGCACGCGCTGGAGGAGTACACCGCGAGCACGCCCCTGCGGCCGCGGGCTGTTTACACTGGCCCTGCCCACCGGCAGGCCGATCCCGGCCAGCCGTAACGACCCCGGGAGACCCCATGACTGACGAGGAGTGGCATGCGCCGCTCGTGCACATCCGCGGCAGCGACGTGCGCGGTGATACCGGCCAGACCAGCGGCATGACGCGGCTGGAGGCCATCTCCGGCAAGACCTGCGGCTCGTCCAAGCTCTGGATGGGCCAGACCCACGTGGCCCCGGTGACCAAGTCCGGCGACCATCATCCGAGGTCCACATAATCGAGCAGCGCCTGGGCGACCGTGTCCGGCGTGCCGGTGAGCACGCTGCTGATTCGCGGGTACGAGCCGCTTGAGGACGCCACTGATTACGGCCGGGAGCTGATCCCGCTGGTCCGGGCCGAAGTGGCCCGAAGCGATGCCGCCCAGACGGGGGCGGCAGAGCCGGGCGCGGCAGAGCCGGGCGCGGCAGAGCCGGGCGCGGCAGAGCCGGGCGCGGAAGCGGAGCTGGCCGGGCGCCCCTGACCAGGGAGCGACATGATCGAGATATTCCAGGTGGACACCCCCTCCCTGGGGGACCGCAGTTACCTGGCCACCGACGGCACCGTGGCGCTGGTGGTCGACCCGCAGCGGGACATCGACCGGGTCCTGGCCCTGGCCGCGGAACGCGGGGTCGCGATCACGCACGTGTTCGAGACCCACCTGCACAACGATTACCTGACCGGGGGACTGGCCCTGGCCCGGGAGACGGGGGCCGCCTATCACGTCAGCGCCGCCGATCAGGTCGCCTTCGACCGGGACCCGGTGTCGGACGGCGACGTGGTCGAGGTCACGCCCTCCGCCACGGTCCGGGTGCTGGCCACCCCGGGTCACACGTTCACCCACCTGGCCTACGTGCTGGCCGGCGCGGCCGGCGAACCGTCCGCGGTCTTCACCGGCGGGTCCCTGCTGTTCGGCACGACCGGGCGCACCGACCTGCTCGGCGCGGCGCACGCGGAGGAACTGGCCCGCGCCCAGCACGCGTCGGCGGCCCGCCTGGCCGCCGCCCTGCCGGACGAGGTGGCCGTGCTGCCCACGCACGGGTTCGGCAGCTTCTGCGCGGCCAGCGCGGCGTCCGGCGCGGCCTCGTCCACGATCGGCCAGGAGAAGGCCCGCAACCCGGCGCTGACCCTCAGCGAGGATCGCTACGTGGCGGAGCTGCTGGCCGGCCTGGACGCCTACCCGGCTTACTACGCGCGGATGGGGCCGGGCAACGCCGCGGGCCCGGACGCGCCGGACCTGTCGCTGCCCCACCGGGCCGGCCCGGCCGAGCTGCGCCGCCGGCTCGCCGCCGGGGAGTGGCTGGTGGACCTGCGCTCGCGCCGCGTGTTCGCGGCCGGGCACCTGGCCGGCTCGCTCGGCTTCGAGCTGGGCGACACGCTCGCACCCCAGCTGGGCTGGCTCCTGCCCGCCGGAATCCCCGTGACGCTGCTCGGGGGGACCGCCGGGCAGGTCGCCGCGGCCCAGCGGGAACTGGCCCGGGTCGGCATCGACCGGCCCGCCGCCATCGCCACCGGCAAGCCGGAAGAGTGGGCGGCCGGGGAGCCGCTGGCCAGCTTCCCGGTGGCCGACTTCGCCGCCCTGGCCGCCGCCCGCCGCAAGCGCCCGGTGACGGTGCTGGATGTCCGGCGGGACCTGGAATGGGCGGCCGGCCACGTGGACGGCGCCGTGCACATCCCGCTGCACGAGCTGCGCGGGCGGCTGGGTGAGATCCCCGGCGGCGAGCTGTGGGTGCACTGCCAGGCCGGCTACCGGGCGGCCGTGGCGGCTTCCCTGCTGCAGGCCGGGCAGCGTGAGGTGATCGCGATCGACGACGAGTTCGGCCACGCCGCCGCGGCGGGCCTGCCCGTGGTGGCGGAACCCGGGGCCGGGGAGCCCGGGGCCCGCGGCCCGGTTTCCCCGCCGCCCACGCCGCCGAAGGCGGCCCGCTTAGCGGCCGCTCAGTCTCCGGGGGGCCGGCTGCGGACCTCGACCGTGCCCTTGTAGGTGAAGCCGCGCACGTGCAGCACCGGCGCGTCCGCCGCAACCACGGCTCCCGGGTCGGTGTCGGTGTCGGCGCCGAACCCGCCCGCCTCGACCCGGACCCCCGGGGGCACCAGGATCGTGATCCGCGACTTGTAGGCCACCGCCAGCAGCGTGGTGACCGGCGCGGTCAGCTCGGCGGCCCGCAGGTCCAGCCACCCGCCGCCCTTGTACACCACGGTGGTGTAGCGGTCCGGGACCCGCCACCGGCCGGACCGCCGGACGGAGCCCTTGAACGCGACCGCGAGCCGCCCGGGGGCGGTTCAGTAGCGGCCGCCGGGCCGGCGCATCACCCGGATCTTGGACTGGGGGTGCGGCAGCTCCTCCCAGTCCTCCAGCAGCTCCGCGTCGAACCCCCGGGCGCTGGCCAGCTCGAGCAGGGTCTGCCTCCGGTAGTAGAAGTCCTCCCGCAGCACCTGGTGCTCGGCGCCGTCGGTCCGGCAGAACGTGAAGTCGAACACGCCGTCGGGCCGCATGATCCGGCCCACGTGGGACAGGCACTCGTCGATCACCGCGATCGGCGAATGGCTGAACACGCTGTGCGCGTGCACCACCGTGAACTGCTCCGGCGGCAGGAACCGGAACTTCAGGTCATCGACCAGCTCCAGATGGGGGAGCTTGGCCTGGAGGTCGTCCCGGGCGATGGTCTCCTGCGCGGCCAGCAGGATGTCCGGCGAGATATCGATGCCGTAGTAGTTGCCGGGGTTGAGATAGGCGATGAACAACCGTCCCGCGCGCAGGTCACCGCAGCCGATCTCCAGCATCCGGTCGCCCGGCTGCAGTCCGTCTTTGAGCAGGTAGTCGTACTGCAGCTGGCCCACCTTGAGCCAGGAGTCGTGGGTCATGCTGCCCACCGCGGCCTCGGGGTTGCGGGCGGCGTTGGCCTTCATGACCGCCCGGTAGTAGCTGATGTGATCGGAGGCCTTCATCCCGATCAGCGCGTCCCGGCTGCGCCGCCGGGCATAAGGGAGGACCCGGCCAGGATTGCGCAGCGCGTAGCTGAGCTTGAAAGACAGGCGGGAGCGGTCAGGTGCAGACACGGCACAGAGTCTCGCACGCCTCCGGACCTGCCCGGACATGGATAGCTAACCGCCTGGATGCCAGGATCGGGGGCATGCTTGCGGAAAAGGAAGCCCGGGCGGCTGTGCTGGCCGCCGCGCAGGGCATGCTGGAGCACCGGATCACGTCAGGGACCAGCGGGAACGTGTCCGCGCGGCTGGACGGCGGGACCATCGTGATCACCCCGTCCGGGCTGCCCTACCGGGACATGGACGTCGCGGATCTGGTCGTGATCACGATGGCGGGGGAGCCGGTCTCCCCGGGCACGGCATCCCCGCACGCCAGCTCACCAGGCCGGGGCGGCCTGGCCCCCTCGTCGGAGTACCAGCTGCATACCGCCTGCTATCAGGCGTTTCCGGAGATAGGGGCGGTCTTGCACAGCCATCCGCCGTACGCGAGCATGTTCGCCGCGGCCCGCGAACCGGTCCCCGCCGTCATCGACGAGGCCGTGATCTTCCTGGGCGGCGAGATCCCCGTGGCGCCGTACGCGATCAGCGGCTCGGCCGGGGTCGGCGCGAACGCCGTGGCGATGCTGGCCGACCGGGCCAGCGCACTGGTGGCCAGCCACGGCCTGGTCACGGTCGCGGCCACCCCGGCGCAGGCGCTGCACTACGCGGTGGTGTCCGAGCACTGCGCCCAGGTGGCCTGGGGCGCGAGGGCCCTCGGCGGGCACGTCCCGCTGCCCCCGGCCACCCTCGAGACGTTCGGTGCGGCCTACCGGCGCGGCCGCCGGCCGCCGGGCTCCTGAGCTGCCCCCCTGGTCCGGCAGCCCGCTGGGTTCCCGGGCTGGGGTGACCGGGCCCGGGCTACTGGGCCGGCGCCCCCGCGTCGCGCCGTGACCGGCTCGTCGCCGCCCGGATGGCGATGACCCGGACCGCGCCGACCACCACGCCCATGGCGATGGCCCAGCCGAGCGCCTCAGCCATCCCCACCGCGGGATCCTCCGGGTCGGCGGGCGGCTCATGGCCGGTGACCTTGGTCCAGGCCACCGTGGCCACCTTGCGGGCGACGAACGCCGCCCCCAGGGCCGCCACCGTGCTCAGCGCCTTGCTGGCGCCGTCCTGGCGCTTGTCTGACATGCGTCCTCCCTGATGCCCGCCTGGCCGCCCGTCGTGCTGGACGCCCTCGATTGTGGACGGCGCGCTGGTTCGCTGCGAGCTGATCATCCCACGGGTGCGCCACCGGCCCGCGCAGCGGGACGGGCGGCCTCGATCGCGGCGGCCAGCTCCTCCGGCCGGCGCGTGCCGATCAGCCAGTATGGTCCGTGCGGGGCGGCCCCATCGACCGCGATATACACCGACCGGGGCAGGTAGGGCCGGGTCATCAGATAGGCCGCCGGGTCGGCCCGCGGCCCGCGCAGCGCCCGGGTCTGCTCCTGGTCCAGCGCGGTCACCTCGCCCGCCAGGGCCAGCGGCAGCCGGTCCCGGCCCACCCGGAGCTCGCCGTCGGCCACCTCGGTGCGCAGCCGGCCCCAGCCCAGCAGGATCACGGCCAGGCCCCCGCCCAGGATCCCGTACACGGCCAGCGCGGGCTCCCAGTCGAACCCGGCCAGGAAGCCCGCGCCCAGCATGAGGACAGAAATCATCCCGAGAACCCACCAGCTGACCGGGACACGCAGGCGTTCGTGGTAAACACGCATGGGTCCACCGTAGTTGGTTACATGAAGTCATGATTGGGCGACGCATGCGGCACGGTCTTCACTCGGGGGCGGGCCAGGCCGCTGACCGCGTCCCGCCGGATAACGGCACGAGGGACATCACGCAGGCAGGCGAGGGGACCGGCCAGCCGGTGCAGGAAGAGCAGGAAAACCAGGGCCGCAACGAGAACCTGGCCGCGGCCCCCGCCACCGCGCCCGAGGGTGCCGCCGGGCCGGTCCCAGGAACCCCGGAGCCGGCCGATCGCCCCGGGGTGCCCTACTGGCTGCAGCGTGCCGCGGGCTGGTCATGGCGGCTGCTGCTCATCGGCATCGTCATCTACCTGGCGTTCCGGGTGGCCAGCGTGCTCCGGCTGGTGGTGCTCCCGTGCGTGGCCGCCCTGCTGCTGACCGCGCTGCTGCAGCCTATGCTGATCCGGTTCCGCCGGCTCGGCATGCCCGCGCTGGCGGCCACCTGGTGCACGCTGCTGATCGCGGTGGCCATCCTGGCCGGGGCGGGCACCCTGGCCGTGGCCCGGACCACGGCCGACTATCCCCACCTGGTCAGCGAGCTCCGGCACACGGTCACCGCGCTGCAGACGTCACTGGCCGGACCGCCGTTCCACGTCCGGCACGCGGGCATCCAGGGCCTGTCCAACCGGGCACTGAAGTACCTCCAGCAGCACCAGTCGCTGGTCGCCGGCACCGTCGTGTCCGGGGGGAAGATCTTCCTGGAGATCCTGGCCGGGCTCGTGCTGATGCTGTTCGTGACGTTCTTCCTGCTCAAGGACGGGGAGCGGATCTGGGCCTGGCTGACCGGATTCCTCAGCCCGGACAGCCGGGCGCGGGTCCACCTGGCCGGCTCGGCCGCCTGGCAGGCCCTGGTGTACTACGTCCGCGGCACGATCGCGGTCGCGGCCATCCACGCCGTGGTCATCGGGTTCTCGCTGTGGGTGCTGGGCGTGCCCCTGCTGGTCCCGCTCGTGATCCTCGTATTCCTGGCCGCGTTCGTCCCGCTGGTCGGCATCCTGGTCGCCGGGGCGCTGGCCGTCGGGGTCACCCTCGGCACCAAGGGCTGGATCGCGGCGGTCGTGCTGGTGGTCATCTTCATCCTGGAGAACCAGCTCGAGAGCCATCTGCTGCAGCCGCTGGTGGTCGGCCGGATGGTCCGGCTGCACCCGCTGGCCATCATCCTGGTCCTGGCCATCGGGGGGATAGTGGCGGGCATCCCGGGAGCGATCGTGGCTGTCCCCACCGCGGCGGCCCTGACCCGGGCCGCGCCATACCTGCGGGGCACCCGGACGGCGGTAAGGTCGCGGGAGTGAGCGGGCATCAGCACACCGGCCATCAGCACGCCGGCCATCAGCAAACGGGCCGTCAGGGCACCGGCAGTCACGGCACCGGGGGTGAGGTATGGCAGCGGTGATCCCGGGCACGGACCCGGTGGACGTGCTCATCAAGCGGCTCGACCCAGACCTGCCGCTGCCGGCCCGGGCGCATCCGGGGGACGCCGGCGCGGACCTGGTCGCGGCCGTGGACGTGGAACTCGGGCCCGGTGAGCGGGCAGTGGTGCCGACCGGCGTGGCCATCGCCCTGCCGGACGGGTACGCCGCGTTCGTGCACCCGCGCTCGGGCCTGGCCGCGAAGCACGGGGTCACGATCGTGAATGCGCCGGGAACCGTGGACGCGGGGTACCGTGGCGAGATCAGGGTGACGCTGCTCAACACCGACGCGGCTGCGGCCGTCAAGTTCCGGCGCGGCGACCGGATCGCGCAACTCGTCATCCAGCGCGTGGCCCGCCCGGTGTTCCATGAGGTGGACACCCTGCCGGGATCGGCGCGGGGCGAGGGGGGCTTCGGGTCCACCGGCGGGCACGTCGGCGGGCAGGCACCGGCCTAGGCCATTCCCACGTCGCAGTCGCCCGGAGATCAGGCAAGAGCAGGGAGAAGACAGTGTTCCGTCGGCGTCGCCGCGAGGAAGCAGCCGAGCCAGAGGTCGTCGAGGACGAGGTCAGCGAGGACCCCGGGCTGGAGGACGAGGAGACCTGGGACGAGCCCGGGGACGAAGAACCGTGGGACGACGAGGAGGGCGGCGAGACGGCCGTGCCTGCCGGGTCGGGCGCGCCTGCCCGGGGGCCCTGGGACGCGGCGGACGATATCCCGCCGCTCAACCGGGTCGACTTCGGCAGCCTCCAGGTTCCGGTGGTGGACGGGTTCGAGATCCAGCTCAACATCGCCGACGATCAGGGTCCGCTGATCGCGGTGGTGCGGGGGGACAGCTCGCTCCAGGTCCAGGCGTTCGCCGCGCCCAAGACCGATGGCCTGTGGGAAGACGTGCGGCAGGAGATCGCCGCGGCGGTGGGCCAGTCGGGTGGCCAGGCCGCGGAGGCGGACGGCCCGTTCGGCCCGGAACTGCATGTCCGGGTGCCGGGGGAGCAGCCGGAGCTGGGGCTCCAGCCGATCCGCTTCCTCGGCGTGGACGGCCCGCGCTGGTTCCTGCGCGGGGTGATCACCGGGTCCGCCGCGGAGCAGCCCGCGGCGGCGGCCCCGTTCGAGGAGATCTTCGCCGGCCTGGTCGTGGTCCGCGGTGACCACCCGGTGCCGCCCCGCGACCTTCTGGAGATCACCCTCCCCGAGGAGGCCCGCAAGGCCATGGAGGAGCAGATGGCCGCGGCCGGGGAGGACGAGCCGTTCAGCGAGCCGCTGAACCCCTTCGAGAGAGGCCCGGAGATCACCGAAACCCGGTAGCCCGGCCAACGCCGTACTCCGGTAACCCGCAGGTCAGCCGAGGTGGTCCCGGTGGCCGCCCGACAGCAGCGTGGCCAGCTCGTCCTCCACGTCCTCGCTCGTCACGAACAGCAGCTCATCGCCGGTCTCCAGCGGGTCATCCTTGGCGGGGACGAGCACGCGGCCGTCCCGCAGGATCGCCACGAGCGCGGTGTCGGCGGGCCAGCCGATGTCCCCGATCCGCTGGCCGACCAGCGGCGCCCCGTCCGGCATCGTCAGTTCCACCAGAGTGGCGTCGCTCTGCCGGAACGTCATCAGCCGGACCAGGTCACCGACGCTGACCGCCTCCTCGACCAGGGCCGACATGATCCTCGGGGTGGACACGGCCACGTCCACCCCCCACGACTCGTTGAACAGCCACTCGTTGTTGGGGTGATTGATCCGCGCGACGACCCTGGGGACCCCGTACTCGGTCTTGGCCAGCAGCGAGATGACCAGGTTGGCCTTGTCGTCGCCGGTCGCCGCGATGACCACGTTGCACCGTTCCAGGGACGCCTCGTCCAGCGAGGTGATCTCGCACGCGTCGGCGAGCAGCCACTCGGCGCGGGGCACGCCGTCCACCGCGATGGACCGCGGGTTCTTGTCGATCAGCAGTACCTCGTGCCCGTTGTCGAGCAGCTCCGCGGCGACGGAGCGGCCCACCGCTCCCGCTCCCGCGATGGCGACGCGCATCAGCGGCCTCCCTTGGCCTTTCCACCGGGCGCCCGCGCGGACAGCGCGGCCGAGACCCGTTCCAGATCTTCCTCCAGCGCGATCACGTGCAGCACATCGCCTTCCTGCACGACGGTGCCCGGGCCGGGCAGCACCACCTCGCCGAGCCGGGACAGGAACCCGACCCGGACCCGGGCCGCCTCCTCCAGCGCGCTGGTCTTCTCGCCCACCCAGTCGGGGGCGTAGGCCACCTCGGCGAGGACCACCATGCCGGTGGGATCGCGCCACAGCGGCTCGCTGCCCTCCGGCAGCAGGCGGCGCAGCATCTGATCCGCGGTCCACCGCACCGTCGCCACGGTCGGGATGCCGAGGCGCTGGTAGACCTCGGCCCGCCGCGGGTCGTAGATGCGCGCCGCGACCCGCTTCACCCCGAACGACTCGCGGGCGACCCGGGCGGCGATCACGTTGGAGTTGTCGCCGCTGCTCACCGCCGCGAACGCGTCCGCGTGCTCGATGCCGGCCTCGATCAGCACATTCTGGTCGAAGCCGATCCCGGTCACCTTCTTGCCCTTGAACGGCGACCCCAGCTTGCGGAACGCATCCCGGTCCTGGTCGATGACCGCGACCGAGTGGCCTTGGCCCTCGAGGATGTGGGCCAGGGTCGAACCAACCCTGCCGCATCCCATGATCACAATGTGCACGTCGGCCCCTTGCGTGAGTACAGTGCCTGTCCAGAGCTCGCGTTATCCAAGCAAACACGCTGCCGCCGCACGCCACCAGCGGCACCGGCCACTCGTGCAGGCTGATGGCCTGCGCCCGCCAGCCGGCTGGATAACGCTCACAGTGGCCCGCCAACGGTATTCCCTGTCCTGGGGTTGGTGAGACGGCCGGTCAGGATACTTGACCCGACTGAACATGAGGTGCGGCGTGGAACTTGCCCGGCAGACCGGCGGGCAACTGGTCGAACTCGAGGTCGGCGAGGTGGCGCAGGGCGGCTGGTGCGTGGCCCGGGAGCCGGAGGGCCGGGTCGTCCTGGTCCGGCACACGCTGCCGGGCGAGCGGGTGATGGCCCGGCTGACCGAGGAGACGGCCAGGTTCGCCCGGGCCGAGGCGACGGCGATCCTGGAGGCCTCGCCCGACCGGGTGGAGCCGCCGTGCCCGCACGCCCGCCCGGGCGGCTGCGGCGGATGCGACTGGCAGCACGCCAGCCTGGCCGCGCAGCGCCGGTTCAAGGCCGCGGTCATCTCCCAGCAACTGCGCCGGATCGCCGGCCTGGAGCGTGAGGTGACGGTGGAACCGCTGCCGGGGGATGAGGATGGCCTCGGCTGGCGGACCCGGGTCCGCTTCGCGGTCCGCGCCGACGGCCTGGCCGGCCTGCGCCAGCACCGCTCGCACGCGATCGTGGACGTCGGGACCTGCCCGATCGCCCACCCGCTGGTCAGCGAGATCGGGATCACCGGGCGCCACTGGGCGGGGGCGGATTCGGTGGCCGGGGTGACCTCGCCGGCCACTGGCGAGCAGGCCGTCGTGGTCACCCCGGCGCAGGCGCCGAGGCGCCGCAGGCCCGCGGGCCAGGCCGCGGGACGGGCCGCGGGACGGGCCGGCCGCCGCAGGCCCGGGGCCCGCCCCGGGGAGGGTCCTGGCGGCGCAGGTCCGGGGGGCCGGGAGCCGGCCGGCCGGGGTGCTGCCCCGGACGCCTGGGCCGCCCAGGTGGAAGGGCCGGTCCTGGTAGACGGGGGAAGTGGCGGGCTGACCGCACTGCGCGGCGGCCCGTTCCTGCACCGGACCGCCGCCGGCCGGACCTGGCGGACCAGCGCTGGCGTGTTCTGGCAGGTGCATCCGGCCGCGGCGGACGTACTGGCCGGCGCGGTCCAGGAGGTCCTCCGCCCGCAGGCCGGCGATGTGGCGCTGGACCTGTACTGCGGCGCCGGCCTGTTCGCGGGCGTGCTGTCCGCCGCGGCCGGGCCGTCCGGGGCCGTGATCGGTATCGAGTCGGACCGGGCCGCGGTCCGCGACGCCCGGCACAACCTGCGGGACACCCCCTGGGCCCGGGTTCACCGCGGAGACGTCGCGGACGTGCTGGGCTACGCCGAATGGCAGCAGGCCAGCCTCGCGGTGCTCGACCCGCCCCGGACGGGCGCGGCCCGCCCGGTCCTGGACCAGCTGCTGCGCCCGGGCACGGCGCTGCGGCGCGTCGCCTACGTGTCGTGCGACCCGGCCACGCTGGCCCGTGACATCGCGCGGTTCGCCGAGGCCGGGTGGGAACTCGGCGCGCTCCGCGCGTTCGACGCGTTCCCCATGACCCACCACGTGGAATGCGTCGCCACGCTGACGAGGACGCCGGGGTAGCGCCGGGTCGCCTGGGCCTGCTGCTCCTGGCGGAACACTGCCCCGCCCGGCCGGATGCTGGCGGCCCGGGAGTCCCGGTCGGGACCCCCGGGCCTGGGCGGCCTCCGGTACGGTCAGGGAGCCTGGGGCTTGGGCGCCGCGGGCGCCGGAACCTGCCTGAAGCCGGCCGGAACCGCCACCTTCAGCCTGGCCAGGTTCGCCGGGGTGGGCGCGAGCCAGTGGAAGTCGGTCTGGCGCTGCCCCAGGTTCGCCCGCACGGGCAGGTAATTCACCGGATTCACCCAGAACGTGAACGGGCTGGAGGCCCCGGTTATCTTGATGGTGTCGATCCCGTCAACCATCTGCCTGCCCGCCACCGTGTACGCGCCGCAGGCCAGCTGGGACCGGATGAAGGCCGGCCAGCCGTTACCCGCTCCCCCTCCGAGCTGGATCTCGCGGCCCTGGATGCAGCCGGGCGCAGGCCCGGCGCCCTCCCGCGCGCCCGGCCCGGCGCCCGGCGCGGTCCACCAGGTGTGGTTCCCGTAGATCACCGCGGTGGTTCCGTGCGCCGGGGTGCCCCCCCAGTCGAAGACACGCTGCCCGCTGCCGGTGAACGAGGAAAGCTCGATGGAGCCGTGGTGGATCCACCGAAGCGTGTACCCGGCGCTCCACTGCGAGCTGGACCCCGAGCCACCGACGGACCCGACCAGGAAGTTCGGGAACGGCTGGAGGGTGCTGCCGGGCCGGAACACGGTGCGGTCTGCCTCGACCAGGCTGGCCAGGCGCGGGGCGGCCAGGGCGTGCTGGACGTGGCTGACCACGTAGGCGGTGTAGTGGGACTGCGCGGGCGAGGGGCCGGCTGAGCCGAAGGCCCCCGCAGCCCCGGCTATGCCCACCGCCCCGGCCACCGCGGTCGCCGTCCCGGCGGCCGCGATGATCCTCACCCGCCGTTTCTGCTGGTGCCGGTACGCCTTGGCCGCGAGCCCGGGCGGGACCCGCACGTCGCCGGTGAACTGCGCCATCGCCCCGCGCAGCCGCTGCTCGAGTTCCGTGCTCATCGTGACCTCTCCTCTTCCATGTGGTTCCCCGCGGCCGGCGCGGTCCCGCTGAGCTCGCGCAGCCTGTGCATGCCCCGTGAGGCGGATGCCTTGACCGAGCCGACCGAGCAGCCCAGCACCGCGGCCGTCTCCGCCTCGGACAGCTGCTCCCAGTACCGCGCCACGATCACCGCCCGCTGCCGGGGCGGGAGCTGCATCAGCAACCGGATCAGGGCGTCCCGCGCGTCCACCCCGGTGGTGGCGTCCGCCGCGGCGGACGCGGTCTCGTTCTGCAGCAGCCGCAGCCGCCACCGCCAGGCCCGCTGGCGCCGCCAGCCGTCCGCGGCCAGGTTGTACAGCGTCCGGCGCAGGTAACCCTCGGGATCGCCGTCGATCGCGGACCAGTGCCGCAGCAGCCGCTCCAGCCCGGCCTGCAGCAGGTCCTCGCCCGCCTCCTTGCCGCCGGTGAGCAGTACCGCGGTGCGTAGCAGGGGCTCGCCCCGCTCGGCCAGGAACGCCTCCAGGGCGGTGACGGCCCGGTCGTCTGCCATGCCCTCAGCTCCTTCTGTCGTCAACCAAGTACGAGCCAGCCGCCCGGAAGGTTGACGGCGGGGGTGGTGCGCAAGGATGGATCCCATGGAACTGCGGATCATGACTGAACCACAGCAGGGTGCGGACTACGGACGGCTGCTGGCCGTGGCCCGGGCCACCGAGCAGCTGGGCTTCGACGCGTTCTTCCGGTCCGACCACTACCTCAGCATGGGGGAGGGCCACGGGCTGCCCGGCCCGACCGACGCCTGGCTGACCCTGGCCGGCCTGGCCCTCCAGACTTCGCGGATCAAGCTCGGCACGCTGGTGACCCCGGTCACCTTCCGCTATCCCGGGCCGCTCGCGGTCTCGGTGGCCCAGGTGGATGACATGAGCGGCGGCCGCGTCGAGCTGGGTATCGGGGCCGGCTGGTACCAGGCCGAGCACGCCGCCTACGCCATCCCGTTTCCGGACACGGCCGAGCGCTTCGACCGGCTCGAAGAGCAGCTCGCGATCATCACCGGCTTGTGGGACGTGCCTGCCGGCGAGAGGTTTTCGTTCGCGGGGAAGTTCTACGCCGTCACCGACTCACCCGGGCTGCCCAAGCCGGTCCAGCGCCCGCATCCGCCGATCCTCCTCGGCGGCCGGGGGCCGCGCCGGACGCCGCAGCTCGCGGCGCGGTACGCCGACGAGTTCAACGTGCCGTTCGCCAGCGTCGATGAGACCCGGGCGGCGTACGGGCGGGTCCGCGGGGCCTGTGACGCGGCCGGCCGGAACCCGGGCTCCCTCGTCTACTCGGCCGCGCAGACCGTGTGCTGCGGCCGGGACGAGGCCGAGCTGGCCCGCCGGGCCGGGGCGATCGGCTGGGACCTGGCCTCGCAGCGCGCTGACGGGCTGGTCGGCACCCCCGACGAGATCGTGGACCGGATCGGGACCTTCGCGGGGCTCGGCGCCACCCGGATTTACCTCCAGGTCATGGACCTGCACGACCTGGACCACCTGGAACTGATCGCCTCCGAGGTCATGCCCCAGGTCCGCTAAGCCCGGGCGCCCTTCCCCCGCTCGCGCAGCCGGCCCGTCGGGACCCAGAAGCGCAGTTCGCTGCCGCGCTTGTCCTCCAGCACGCCGCCGTTGCCCTCGATCACCCGGCGCGAGCCCGAGTTGGACTCGTCGCAGGTGACCAGGGCCGGGTCGATGCCCATCGAGCGCGCCACCGGCAGCGCGGCGGCCAGCATGGCGGTGGCGTGCCCCAGCCGGCGGGCTGAGGGCTTCACGTCGTAGCCGATATGCCCGCCAAGATCGGTGAGCCGCGGCGTGAGCCGGTGCCGGATGGCGAGCCGGCCCAGGTACTCGTCCCCGTCCACCCACCACAGGGTGGTCGAGGGCACGTACCCCGGACGGCGGGGCGCATCATCCCGGGCCTGATCCCGCAGGTGCATCGCGTAGGCCTCGAAGCGCTCCGGGTCCTGCCAGTCCAGGCCGAACTCACGGATCTCCAGGCCGAGCATGGTGTCATCCGTGGCGCCACCGCGTCCCTCGGCGCGGAATTCCTCCATGGCGCCGAGGAACGAGAGCCGGACGCGGGACGTCGGCGGGGTGAAGCCGGGCATGGCCTCACTCATACCAGGTCCGGTGCCGGCCCGCAGCCGGCCGCAGCCGGCCCGCAGCCGGCCCGCAGCCGGTCCGGTGCCGCCCGGCAGCCGGCCCGCAGCCGGTCCGGGGCCGGCCCGCAGCCAGCCCGCAGCCGGTCCGGTGCCGCCCGCGCGGAGATGACGATCATCGGCCATTCAGAGTCCGTTCAGAAAGAAACCCCGCCGCGGCAGCAGGCTGCGGGAGGATGGTCACGTCGGCCGGGGGCGGCGTGGCTCCGCGTGCGCAGCAGGTGCGTCGGCGCTCATCCAGCCTAAACAGGAGGCATCGTGGTGTCGTCACGTGGCCCGTGGCGCTGGCTGAGATGGGTGATCGCGGCGGTCGTCGTCATCGCCGTGCTCGCGGTGGGCGGCCCGTTCGTCTTCTTTCATTTCATCGAGGGAAACGGCCCAGCGCCGCTCAGCCTCAAGGCGAGCCCCGCCGCCAGCGCGTCCGGCACCCAGGGCGCCAGCGCCGTGGCCAGCCAGCGAAGTTCCGGGCCAGTGGCCGGGACCTGGGCGGTGGGCCCCGGTTCGCGGGTCGGCTACCGGGTCAACGAGATCCTGGGCGGCCAGTCCCATACGGCCGTCGGCCGCAGCAGCGCGGTCACCGGGCAGATGATCATCAAAGGCACCACGGTGAAGACGGCCAGCTTCACGGTCAAGATGGCCACCATCCACACCGACTCATCCGAGCGTGACGCGCAGTTCGACGGCCGGATCATGGACGTGGCCAGGTACCCGGACGGGACCTTCGCGCTGACCAAGCCGATCGCACTCGCGCCACTGCCGGCGACGGGAACCATCAAGGCCTACACCGCGGCCGGCGACCTCACGCTGCACGGCCAGGCCCGTCCGGTGACCTTCCCGCTCAAGGCCGAGCGGACCGCTCACGGCATCGAGGTCCAGGGCTCGATCCCGGTACTCTGCTCGACGTGGGGTATTCCGAACCCCTCCTTCACCGGGTTCGTCACCACGCAGAATCACGGGATCATGGAGTTCCTGCTCGACTTCCGGCCCGCCTGACGAACCAGGCCGGCCCCCTGGGCCCCTCGCGCACCGCAGGTCCCCGCTCCCTGCGGTGTGCCGGGTTTTCCGGCGGCCGGGCGAACCCCCTGCCGCCGGGGGGACCCCTGCCGCCACTGCCGCCGGGGAACTCCGGCCGCAGCGACCGCCCCTGCCGTCCCGGCCGCCCCGGCCGCAGCGAAACCCATAACCCGGCCCGAGGTGCTCCTCCGCGGCCACTCTGCTAACACTGGCCACACAGGTGGCGGGGGGTGCGGGGTGGCGGGCTCGATCGTGGACGGAAATGGTCGCTGGGACAGCCATTTGCGTCCACTTTCGGTGAGGCCCGGGTCGGCGGCGCTGGTGGTGAGGGGTCCTGGCGGCCGCACGCCGGGGGCGGCCTGCCCTGGTCCCGCCGTGCTGGAGGGGGTGGACAACGGCCAGCAGGAGAACGCGCAGAGCTACCGGCTGTCCTCGGTGCCCGCGTTCGGGGGCCGGGCGCTGGTCATCATCCGCTCGTCCGGCCATCCCGGTCCGATTACGGTCACGGCGGCCTCCGCCGGGCTGGCCGGCGCCAAGGCTGCGCTCAGTGCGGTGCCTTCCCCCGCCGGGGCCAGCGTGATCGGTGCCACGGCCCGGAGCGCGCTCCCCGCCGGGCCTGCGGTCCTGCTGGCCAGCCAGGCCGCGGGCGCAGCGGCCGGGCCGGGTGCCACGGCCGACGCGAGCTACTCGGGGTCACCGGCCACGGTGCCCGCGGCCATGCTCGACGGTGACCCGGGCACCGGGTGGTCGAACTACTACGACAAGGCCAAGACGGCCAACCTGCTCGCGGTGAGCGTGTCCAACCCGGCCGACTGGGTGTCGGTGACCTGGCCCTCGGCCCAGGCGTTCGACTCGGTCCAGGCCTCGTTCACGATCAGCGCTACGCTGGCCCAGCCCGCCTCGGTGACGGTGTCGTACTGGGACTGGTCGGGGTTCGTGCCGGCGGCGAACCAGAAGGTCAGCCGGGCCACGGCCTCGGATCAGCCGACCACGATCACCTTCGACCCGGTCCGCAGGAGCCGCGTCAGGCTGGACATGACCAGCGCGGCACCCGGCACCGGCGCGGGGTTCCTGCAGATCGTGGAGCTGCGGGTGCTCAGCGGCGGTACGGCCGTGACCTGAGCCGGCCGGGCGGGCCGGCGGGCCACGCCCGGGGGCTCCGGCCGCCCGGGCGGGGGCCCCCGCCGCTGCCGGCGCCGCCGGCCACGCGGGCCATGGGCGCCGCGCCCGCAGCGGAGTAACGTGATGTCATGGACGGTGCTGTGGTTGGCAGCGAGTACGCGGCGCACCTCACGGACGCCGACCTGACCCTGCTGGCATCGGCGGCTGGGGCCCCGGCCCCGGGTGGCCCGACCGGCGCGGTTCCCGTCCTCCCGGCGGGCGCGGACGCCGCCTGGCTGCGCCGGGACCCCGCCGCCATCCCGGACCTGCTCGGGGACCCGCGGGTGTTCGAGGTGGTTTTCGGCTGGACCGACGCCAGCAGCCCGCTCCGGCCGGGCCAGGCCGTCCCGGTGTCCCCCTTCCTCACGTTCGCGGTCGCGGTGCACCGCTCCGCCACCGAGCTGGCGTCCGTGGGCCATGTCGCCGAGCGGACCGGGCCCCGGCAGCGGGTGCCGCTGTTCGACGCGCCCGCGCTGCGCGAATTCCTCGGCTCGCCCGCGCGGAAGCTGTTCCTGGCCGAGCTGCTGGCCTCGTTCACCCGGGTGGCGAGCGGCCGCTACCGGGTCCGCGGCGGCGGGCGGACCCGGACCCGGCGGTTCAGCGAGCTGGACCCGGTCCGGCTGGCCGGGCTGCTGGACGGCGTGCCCGACGCCGAGAAGCCTGGCGTGTACCGCCGGCTCGGTGACGTGTCCCTGTTCCTGGCCGGGGTCTTCCCCGACTACGCCACCCTGTACGGGGTCGGGCCCGCCAGCGTCGCCCGCTTGCTCCGCGCGGCCCAGGTGACGGGCGCGGAACGCGAGCGCCTGGCCACGGCGCCCGCTATCGAGCTGCTCGAGCAGCTGGGTGCCCGGTGGTACCGGGCCGCGTGCGGCCTGGCCCCGGTACGCACGGCCCGGCTGGATGTCGTGGCGGACGTGGCGGGCCGTTTCCAGCAGGCCCGGCGGGTGCTCAACCACATCGCCGACCAGTACCTGTTCGCCGCTGAGCATCCGTGGTTCGCGCCGCCCGCACCCTGACCAGGCTGCGCAGCGGGCCTGTCGCCCGCTGACCACGCCGGGCCCGCCGGGTGCCATGATGTGGCGCGTGCTCCGTAACACCGCGTGCCCCGGGCCCCTTCGCCGGGCCGCCTGACCGTGGCCGCCATCGCTGCCGGCTGCCTGATCGCCACGGCGCGGTGGCTGATGCTCGCCGGGCTGGCCGGCGCCCTGGGCGGGCTGGCCGGGCGGGGCCTGGCCCGCCAGTACAAGGGGGCCGGGCCTGCGCCCCTGCCCGCGCCGTGGGCGCTCCGCTCGTCGCTGCTGGGGCTGGCCGCGACGGCCGCGCTGACCGCCGTGATCTTCGGTGCCCGCGCGCTGCTGACCCTCCCGGCCCACCCGGCGGTGGCTCCGCTGCTGACCACCGGCCAGGGTGCGCTCACGGGCATCGAGTGCGTCGCGTTCGCGCTGGCGGCCGGCGCGCTCCGGCTCCGCCAGCCGGGGCTGAGCGTGCTGCCGCTGCTCGGGGTGGTCCTCGCCGAAGCGGTCCGGGCGCACCCGGAGGGCATCGTCCCGGTCGGCGGTGCCCTGCTCAGCATGGTGCACGTGCTGCCCGCGGTGATGTGGGCCGGGATGCTGGCCTACACGCTGCGGGCCGCGCTCGCGTGGCGGCAGGACCCGGTGGCCGTGCGGGGCCTGGTGCGGCTCTACGCCAACGCGGCGGTGTGGCTGTTCGCCGTGGTCGTGGCGACCGGCGTGGTCAGCGCGCTGGTGCTGGTCCCGCTGGGCTCGCTGCTGACCACCGCCTACGGGATCATGGTCGTCGTGAAGGCGGCGCTGGTCGCGGCCGTGGCCGTGATGGCGATCGCGGGCCGCGCCTGGCTCCGCAGGAATCCGGCGGCGCAGACGGGACCAGCCCGGGCCACCCGGCTGGAGTGCTACGGCCTGGCCGCGGTGCTGGCCGCCACGGCCGTGCTGACCGTGCTGACCCCGCCAGCGGCCCCGGCTCGCGCGGCCCCGGCTCGCGCGGCCCCGGCTCGCCCGGACCCCGCGCGAGCCGTGCACGCGGCGGCAGGACTGGCCCGGCGCCCGCCCGGGGGATAGCGGGTCAGGCCGCCGCCGTGGGCACCCTGACGGACCGGGCCCAGCCCGGGCCGTCCGGTGCTTCGTCGCCGAGCAGGGCCACCACCACCCGGGACCCCCGCGGCGGCCGGTCCGGCCACGGCGTGAAGCCGTCGGTGAGCACGACGGTCACGGCCGGGCGCGGCCGCAGGGCGGCGGCCGCGTCGATCCCGGCGCCCATATCGGTCCCGCCGCCGCCGGCCAGCTCCACCTGGCGGGCGGAGGTGACCCGGCGGACCGCGTCCACCGCGGTGTCGCAGGCCAGCACCCGGACCTGCCGGGCCAGGCCCAGTGACCGCAGCAGGCCCTCCACCTCGGCCAGTGCCGCGGCCAGGAGATCATCGGTCATGCTGCCTGAGGTGTCGCAGACCACCGCGACCGCGGGTACCGGCCGCCGCAGCGCGGGCAGCACCACCGGACCGGCCACCGGGGCACGCCGGGAGGGGTGCCGGTAGGAGTAGTCCACCGCGCCGGCCGTATCCGCCACCGCCCGGCGCAGTTCCGCGGCGAGCACCCGCCGCCAGTCCACCGCGGGCTGGAGGGTCTGCTCGGCCCAGCGCAGCAGCCCGGCGGGCACGTTCCCGGCCTCCCGCGCGTACCGGATGCAGTCCTGGGCCACCTGCCGGCAGAGCAGCCGCGCCTGCCAGGGGGACAGCGCCGGCGTCCCGGAGGTGTCCCAGTCGCGGCCCTGGCCGTCCGCGCCGCTGCCGCAGTCCAGATCCCAGTCCTCAGCGGCGGTATCCCGGTCGCCGGAATCCCCGGAATCCCCGTCGCCGGTCCCGTCCAGGGCACCGCCCCCGGCGCGGCCCGCCGCGAAGTACTGCTCGGCGAGCAGGCCCTCCTCGGCGCCCAGGTGCCCGGGCAGCACCAGCCGGCCCGGCAGTTCGAGGCCCGCCGGGACCAGGTCGTCATTGATCTCCGCGTCGGCGCCGCGGACCCAGGCCCGCGCGTCGTCCGGGCCGGTCCCGGCCGCGGCAGCCCGCTCCCCGTGCGCCCGCAGCAGATGGGACACGTGGTGCACGAGCACGCTCCCCAGCTGGGCCGGGGTCCAGCCCGCAGTGAGCTCTGGGTCCGCGTGCAGCCGCCAGCCCTCGTCCACCGCCAGCGTCCCGATCCCGGGCCTGGCCAGCACCTGCACCCCGAACAGCCCGCTGGCCAGGTAGGGGAAGTGCGAGGCGGCCCACAGCCGCCCGGCGGCCAGGCCGGGCACCTCACCCTCGCCGTGGCTGGTCATCCGCGCAGTAGCCCGGCGTCCCGCAGCACCGGCGCGAACAGCTGAAGTTCCGCGGGTGCAGGCGCCCCGTCAGGGCGGCACCGGGCCAGCGTGCGGGCGGCCACGGCCGCGACATCCGGTGCGGTTTCCGCGGCCCGGCCCAGCACCTGCCACCCCGCGGCCCAGCGCTGCGGGGTGGGGTTGGCCGCTACCACCGCGGCGACCGCCGCCACCGCCGCGTAGGCCCGGTCGCCGCGGGAGGGCAGCAGGAACCCGCCCGGGTCGGCCAGGACGGCCTCGGGATCAGGAAGGTCCAACTCGGCCACCCAGGCCAGGAACTCCACCCCGGCGCCCTCGCCCACCGCGCCGCGGACCAGGGCGGCGCGCGATTCCTCGCTGGACCCGGCGGCGCCGCTCGCCGCCCACAGGCGGGCGGCCATCTCCCAGGTCCGCGGGCTGGGCCAGCCCCGCCCGGCCGCGCTGGCGTCGGATGGCGGGGCGGACGCCAGGGCCGGGCGGACGTGCAGGAACGCGGCGACCAGGGCGAGGGCCAGGCCGAGTTCGGCCCCCCAGTCGCCGGGCAGCCGCGGGACCTGAGGGGGCGCCCAGCCGCCCGCCAGCCCGTCCGCCACCGCCCGCGGGTCGACATCCCACGACAGGTGGCAGAGCCGGTTGGCCAGCGGTGCGGACAGGTCCCAGCCGTCGGCCGCCTGCTCGGGCGGGTTGGCTGCGGCGACCACGGCGACGTCGGGTGGCAGCTCCAGGTCGCCGACCACGCGCTCCAGCACCACCCGGAGCAGGGCCGCCTGCACGGCCGGCGGGGCGGTGGACAGCTCGTCGAGGAACAGCAGGCCGCGGCCGGCCTCAGCCAGGCGGCGGGCCCACGCCGGGGGCGCGAACCGCATCCCGTCCCCGACGATGACGGGCAGCCCGGCGAAGTCTGAAGGCTCGCGGATGGAGGCGATCACGGTCTCGCACGGCCACCCCAGGGCGGCGACCATGGCCCGGATCACCGACGTCTTGCCGGTCCCCGGGGCGCCCCACAGCAGCACCGGGACCCGCGCGGCCACCGCCACGCCCAGCGCCTCGACGGCCGCGGCCTGATGCTCGCGGCCGGTCCCGGCAAACCGCCGGCCATCGTCAGCCATCTGCGCTCCCAGCGGTTGACTCAGCGTTCCCCGCCTGCCCGTGACCAGTGTTCACCGTCCGGCTGGATGCTCAGCACGGCGGGCTCCGCCCCCGGGGCCGGCAGCCCGAGCACGCGCACCTGCGGCCAGCTCACCTCCAGCATGTCCACGACCAGGTGACCGTCGGCGACCGGGAAACCCGGCGCCCACACCCGGGCCAGCCAGCCCAGGGGAAGGGCCGCCCACAGCCCGGACCCGTCCCCCTCGACGCTTCCCCAGCCGGGCCCCTCGTGCAGGGTGGCCCGGGCCGTGTCGGGGTCGAGGCCGGCCCAGGGCCCGGCCGCCGGGGCCAGCCCGGCCAGGGCCGCCACCAGGGCGGGCTGGGCGTTCCCCTGGCTGCGGGCCGGCCCGGCGGGCACGTCGCCGGACCAGGCCGCCGCCACCTGGGCGGACAGCCGCAGCTGGAAGTCCCGGCCCAGGGCGAACAGGGACAGCAGCTCCACGCGCCGGGCCCGGGCCCGTTCCTGCCCGGGGGGCAGCCGCCGGGCCGGCATGCCCCGCAGCGCCCGCGCCCCCGGCCGCCCACCACCCCGCCGCGACCCGAACCCTGGGGCCGCGGAGGCGCCCGGCCCTGGTCCTGGCGGCGCGGTCCCGGGTGAGCCCGGGCCGGCCGGCCCCCCGCCAGATGCGGGGCCGGGCGCGGGCCAGGGCCTCATCGGCACCGACCGGGCCGCGGGACCCAGCGCCGTGCGCAGCTCGTCCACGAGTTCCGGGGTCACCGCGAGCTCGTCGGCGGGTGACCGGGGGCCGAGAGCCAGCACATCCAGGTCATCGGCGTGCGTCCCCCACGCCTCCAGCATCGCCACGCACTCGGCTTCATCGCCGCCCAGCGCGGCGAGCACCAGTTCGCCCTCGATGTCGTCGTGATCCATGGCATGCAGCCGCCCGTCGGCCCAGCGGAGCACGTGCTCCCCGGGGCCGCACCGGATCCGGGCCTCGGCCGGCGGCAACGCGGCCCACCACGGCGGCCTCACTGGCCCGGGCAGGTTGCTGGCGGGGGATGCGGGAGACCGCCGGGCGCTCCGGGCTGGCCGGCGGGGCAGCCGCCCCCGGCCCGCCTGAGCGGGACCGCCGCCTGGACCTGGTGGTGAGGCCCGGTCACGAACATCCGGGAGCCGTGGCCAGCCGGGTGCACCGGGGGAGTCGGGTGCATCGGGGGGGTAATGTCGCCCGGGCCGCTGCCGTGTGTCTTGATCTTGCTGTTCGGCCACCTGCCCGGGCCAGGCCAGCGGCAAGGTGGCGGTGACCCGGTCCGACCGGCCGGTCAGGATGATGTCCAGCGACCGTGCTGCCGGGTGCAGCGGCGGGGTGAGCTCGAGCTGGAAGGTTCCGCCGTCCATGCCATCGGGCCGGGCCCGGCCGACGTGCCAGCGGCCCGCGTCGTCGCGGGCCCACCAGGAGAAGGGCTGGCGGGGGCGGAACTCGCGGGACGCCTGCGCCCAGCCCCAGGCGAACACCAGCACGGAGGCCTGGCGTTCCCAGGACGAGAGGTCGGCCAGGACGAACCGGGCCCCGTCGATCTCCGGCATCACGACCGCGGCCGGGAGCACGCCCTGCCGGCCGTCCTGGCACCGGCTGCCGCCCAGCACGCTGGCCCAGGAGGCGGGCAGCCGGGTGGCCGGGGCCCGGCCGGCCCAGGGTCCGCGGACCTCGATGGCCCGCCGCAGGCAGAGCGCGGCCAGGCGGTCGGCGGCGGGGCTATCCGGTGACAGTGCGCCGACCGCCACCAGCGCGTCAGTCACCTCGGCCAGGCTGCCGGCCAGGAGCGTGGCGCTGATCCCGGCGAGCTGGCCGCCTCCCAGCAACGTATCGGCGACCGCGCCGAGCAGCAGCTCACCGGAGGACGGGGGAGAGCGCGACTCACGGACAGCCCGGATGGCAGGCGGCCCGGTCAGGTCGATGCGGATGCTCAGGCCCGGCCTGACGGGCATGTCCAGCCAGCGGGCGCTCGGCGGCGGGACCGCGGACAAGCGGAGCACGCGGGTCTCGTACCAGCCCCCCTCCCCAGGCTCCAGGGTCAGCCGGTAGGACCGGCCCTGGTCGTCGGTCATCCCGGACCCGCCGAACGGCGGGAAGCTGGGCTGTGGTGCCTCGCCTCCCCCGGGGGCCAGCGCCGCTGCCCGCCACGTGGCGAAGCTGGTCACGACGGCGGCGCGATCGGGGCCGAGCACGAGGGCCTGCACGTGCACCTCGCCCTGCTGGCCTTCCTGCTCCCCGGGGATCACCACGCCCACCGGCACAGCCTGATAGCGGCCGGCGGGCGCCCCGGCACGGGGCTCCGCCGCCGGGGCGTCGGCAGGCGGGGCGGCAGGAGCAGGGGCGAGGAGCGTCCCGGGCTCGTGGAGCCCGCGGGCGGCCAGCGCGCCGGTGAATTCCATGGCCACGCGGCCCGCCGTGGCCGGTCCGAGCGCGCCGACCTGGCCCAGCGCACTCAGAACCGCCCTGACCCGGAGCAGGCCGGCTTCCAGTGGCGGTTCCCCGCCTGCCCTGAAGTCCTCGTCCAGCCAGCGGTAGCGCGCAGCGGCCACCGCACGGCGCAGTTCGCTCTCGGCCAGCAGCCGGACGTGGCTCTCGGCGGCCGCCGCCCTATCCACCTGGCGGGCCGCCGCCCCGCGCCCAGGGGTCGTAGTCGACGTCGAGCTCCTCCTGGGGCGGCCGCTCCGCCTCAGGCACGTGGCGCAGGTTCAGCCGGATCCGGGTCCAGGTCGAGCTGCGCCCGCGCATCGAGTCCACCAGCACGTCGGCGGGCTCCAGGTACGGCCAGACCGTCGCATGCCGCTCCTTCCAGCGGTCCAGCCCGGCCATGGCCTCATCCTTGGTGGCCGCCCTGGCCACCTCAATGAGCGGCATGGTGGACCGGCGGCGGCCGGTGGGCTGGATGTCGCCGGCGGGCCTGCGGGCCGGCTGCGCCCCGCCAGGAGCCGGGCGGCTGCCGGTGCCTGGCGCTGATGAGCCGGCGCCGGCCACCCGGCTGGATGACCCGGGCTTCCCGGCCGGCACGGGGTCTCCTGCCCGGCGCTTCGACGGCTGGACCCGCGGTGGTTCCCCGGCCTGCTTGTCGTAGTGCGGCGGCCACGGGGCATCCGGCAGCCCGGCCGCCTCGTCCTGCTCGGCCAGGCGCAGCAGCGGCTCCAGTGAGCCGGCGGCCTCGTCCATGCCCTGCCACGGGTCGCCCAGCCGGGCGAAACGTCCCGGCACCGTGTTGACGGTGAAGGCCTCCGGGCGGCACCCGGGAACCTGGTCCCAGCTCAGCGGCGTCGAGACGCGGGCGTCCGGGGTGGGCCGTACCGAGTACGCCGAGGCCACGGTGCGGTCCTTCGCGTTCTGGTTGTAGTCCACGAACACGCCGTGCCGTTCTTCCTTCCACCATTTCGCCGTGGCCAGATCCGGTGCGCGGCGCTCGACCTCGCGGGCCAGGGCCACCGCCGCCCGGCGGACCTGGGCGAACTCCCAGCGGCGCTCGATCCTGGCGTAGACGTGGAAGCCACGCGAGCCGGATGTCTTGGGCCAGCCGACCAGCCCGAAATCGTCGAGCACCCCGCGGGCGACCAGCGCTACCTGGAGGATCTGCGGCCATTCGACGCCCGGCACCGGATCCAGGTTGACCCGGAGCTCGTCGGGATGCTCGAGGTCGCCGGCACGGACCGGGTGCGGGTTGAGGTCGATGCAGCCCAGGTTGACCGCCCAGGCCAGGGTGGCGGCATCCTGGGGGACGACCTCCACCGCGCTGCGCCCGGACGGGAAGCGCAGCTCCACCGTGTCGATCCAGGGCGGCCGGGACTCCGGTGCCCGCTTCTGGAAGAACGCCTCGCGTTCGGCGCCGTGCACGAATCGTTTGAGCACCATGGGCCGCCCCGCGACGCCGGCCATGGCCCCGCCCGCCACGCTGAGGTAGTACCGGACCAGATCAAGCTTGGTGTGCCCGGTACGCGGGAAAAAGACCTTGCCCGGGTTAGAGATGGCCACCTCGTGACCTGCCACCTCGAGGATCTCCTTGCGATCGGCCATGGCGCCACCATAACCGCAGCCCCCGGCCGGGCCGCGGGCCGCGCCGCCGGCGCGGGCGAGGTCAGCTCCGGATGTCCTCGATCACCGACATGAGCTCGCGCATGGTCCTGCGCAGCAGCGGGATCCGGCACAGCCCGACCAGCCGGGCGACGAGCGGGACGGTGCGGTCGATCAGCTGGTATGTCTTGGCGCACCCCGGGGACGTGTCGTGGACCCAGTAGAGGATCACGCCGAGCGAGTACAGCCAGAGCAGCTCCGGCAGCTCGGCCCGGAGTTCCCGGTCGATCTCGATGGATGACCCGTCGATCAGCTCGGCGTACATCGCCACGGCCCCATCGCGTGCCTGGCCCGATTCCTTGCTGAACGGGCTCAGCGGGCTGCTCGGCTCCGCCGCGTACTTGAAGAACCGGGCCGCGAACTCGTGGTAGGGCTCGGACAGGTCGATCAGGGCCCGCAGTGTCCCGTGCAGCCGGGCCGCGAAATCAGTCTCGCGGTCAAGCACCTCGCGGCAGGCAGCCAGGTGATCCGCCTGGTTGCTCACGTAAAACGGCTGGACCAGTTCTTCCTTGGAGCTGAAGTAGTAGTAGGCGTTGCCGGTCGAGACCCCAGCCTCCCGGGCGATGGCCCGCATGGTCGTCGCCTCGTACCCGTTCTCCCGGAACAGCCGCAGGGCCGCCGTCACGATCGCCGCCCGGGTCTGCTCGGCGCGGGGGGTCAGCTCAAGCTCGGCCACAGAGGTCAATGTACGTCCTGGGGGTCGCGCGGCGGGATGCCCGGCTGGGGACTGAACGGCAGCGGCGCTGGCGCCTGCGGCCCGCGCTGGGCCGGGCCCGTGGTCAGGCCGGCCGGGCGGCGCCGGATCCGGCGGAAGATGGCCAGGTTCATCAGGTGCAGCGCGCCCAGGACGAGGAGCACCTCCCCGACCTTGACCGACAGCACCCCGGCGGCCTGCCGGGCTCCCGTGATCTGCCCGGACGGCCGCATGGTCAGCACCACGAACCCCAGCATGAACAGGTAGAAGCCCACCACCAGGAGCCGGCTGACCGCCTGGGCCAGGGCATCGTCGCCGCCGAACACGTCCCGCAGGAAGACACGCCCGCTGCGGGACAGGGCCAGGCCCGTCCCGGCGGTGAGGCTGACGCTGATGACCAGGTAGAGGGTGTACGTGACGACGGCGCCCATCGCGCCTCCCCGGAGTCGGGATCCTGATGAGTTGAACGTGTTCAAGTATGACGCGGGCAGGGCCGGGACGTAAAGGTAATTTTGAACACGTTCAAGAAAGTGGGTGCCAAGCACCGCACGGGATCGCGGCACCGGGCAGGATGGGCCCGTGAAGGTGATCGTGCTGTCCGACACGCACGCCCCCCGCCGCTGGCGCTCCTGCCCGCCGGCGGTCGCGGAGTGGCTGCGCGGCGCGGATCTCATCCTGCACGCGGGCGACGCGTGCACGGCCGGGGTGCTGGACGAGCTGGCCGCCTACGCCCCGGTCCGGGCCGTCCGGGGCAACAATGACGGGCCGGATGTCGCCATCTGGGGCGCCCCGGACACGCTGGAGCTGGACCTGGACGGGCTCCGCGTGGCCATGATCCACGACGCGGGGCCGGCCCCGGGGCGCCCGGCCCGGATGCGCGGCCGGTTTCCCGGCGCGCAGCTCGTCGTCTTCGGCCACTCGCACATCCCGCTCGATCACGATGAAGACGGGCAGCGGATCTTCAACCCCGGCTCGCCCACCGACCGCCGCCGCCAGCCCCAGGGCACCCTCGGGGTCCTGGGCATCCGGGACGGCCAGCTCGTCTCCGCCCAGATCGTTCCCGTCACCCCGCCGCGGTGACAGGCTGCTCCGAGCTGACGGGCTCCTCGCGCCCGGGATGCGGCAGCTGGAGCGGCGGGCGCCCGGCGGCGCCCCGGCCCGGGGATGCCGGCCGCCTGACTGACCTGGTCAGCCGCGGTCCAGGAGGGCGACCAGGCGGGCGGGGGCGATGACCCGGTAGGCGTCCTGGCACAGCTCGGCGATCTCCGCCCCGTTCACGTCGCGGTCCAGCCGGACACCGATCCAGCCCCGGCCTCCGACGTAGGGCGGCCGGAAGAACCGCTCGGGTTCGGACCGGGTGAGTTCCAGCTGAGCCCCGGGCGGGCCGGCGACCCACAGATGCGGGAACTCCTGGTCGTGATGACCGTGCGCCCACAGGGTGACGAAAGCGCTCTTGCCCCGGACGAACCAGGTGGGCGCGCCGTGGCTGAGCCGCTCGGTAACCTCGGGCAGCGCCAGGCAGATCGCCGCGACCTGCTCCGCCAGACGGTCTGTCACCTCGTCCCCCGTACGGCCAGCCCAGTTTTCGCCAGCGTACCGACAGCGCGGCCGCCGCGCCTCAGGTGCGAGGGCGAGTTCACGCCCGGCGGCCTTCAGCCGGCGTCGCGGTCCAGGGGGCGCAGCAGCGGGAAGATCTGGCATTCCCGGACGCTCTTGTCCATGAAGAACGCGAACACCCGCTCGCTCAGCCCGAATCCGCAGGCCGGCGGCATGCCGTACTCCAGCGCCTCGACGAACTCGGGGTCGGGCATCTGCGCCTCGGCGTCCCCGGCCTCGCGCATCCGCTGCTGCTCCTCGAATCGCCGGGCCTGCTCCAGCGGGTCGTTCAGCTCGCTGTAGCCGTTGCCGAGCTCGCTCCCGGCCACGACGACGTGGAACCGCTCCACGATCCCGGGCCGGTCCGGACGTCCCTTGGCGAGCGGCGAGACCTCGAGCGGCTCGTTGACCAGGAATCCCGGGCCGGACGTGCTGCGGCGGCAGTGCTTCCACAGCGTGTCCATGGCCCGGGCCCGGTTCAGGCCGGCCCGGTCCACCACGAGGCCCAGGCCGTCGATGGTGGCGACCAGCTTGTCGGTGGTGGCGGACTGGACGTCGAAGCCCAGGATCTGGCTGATCGTCTCGTAGTAGTCGTAGCGGGCCCAGTCCGAGCCCAGGTCGACCTGATACTCGCGGCCGTTGCGGTGCAGGGTGAAGGACAAGGTGCCGAAGGTTTCCCTGATCACGTGCCGGAACAAGTCCTCGACCAGGCGCATCCCGGTCTCATAGTTGGCGTACGCCCAGTAGAACTCCATCTGGTCGTAGTCGTTGAGGTGCTCGCGGCTCTGGTTTTCGTTGCGGAACTGGCGGCCGATCTCGAACGTGCGCTCCAGCCCCCCGACCAGCAGGCGCTTCTGCCAGAGCTCGCCCATGGAGATGCGCAGGCAGACGTCGGTGTCCAGGTAGTTGTGGTGGGCGACGAAGGGGCGCGCGTCCGCCCCGCCCGTGGTCAGCTCCAGGGCCGGGGTCTGCACCTCCGTGAAGCCGTGGTCCTCCAGGAACCGGCGCATGGAGCGCCAGAACCGGGCCTTGGCGTAGATCATGTCCTGGATCTCGCGGTGCAGCAGGATGTCCAGGTAGCGCTTGCGGAGCAGGACTTCCTCGTTGGTCAGGCCCGAGTGCTTATCCGGCAGCGGCCGCAGGGACTTGGTCAGGATCGTCACCTTGCGCGCGCCGACCGACAGCTCGCCGGTCTTGGTCTGCAGCCGGTAGCCCTCGACCGCCACGAAGTCGCCGATGTCGAGCAGCTTGGTCAGCGCCTTGTAGCCGGGGACGTGATCCTCGGGCAGGTCCCGCCGGGAGATCATGAACTGCATCTCGCCGGTCTCGTCGTGCAGCTGGCCGAACGTGAGGTTGCCCATCGGGCGCAGCAGCATGATCCGCCCGGCGATGGTGGCGGGCTCGCCGTCGGCGATCTCCCGGGCGCGCGCGATGCTCAGCCGGTCCACGGCGTCGGGCGGGTACGGGTCGATGCCCTGTTCGCGGAGCTGGTGAACCTTGTCGATCCGCTGCCGCCGGATCTCGCCCAGCACGTCGGACCGGCTGGCCGGCGCGCCCGATTCGGGGGACTGCGCGTCCGCCGCCGGGCTGCTGGTCGCGCTGCTCGTGCTGTCCTCGCCTGACACTGCGTGCTGGTCCTTCCAACGCGATGGATTGCGGATGCCCGCCGGGCGTGACGCCCGAAGGACCAGTATCCCGTACCGCAGGACCCAGCTGACGCCGGGCAGGATGGGGGCATGAGGCTGGATGCGGCGAGCGCGCGGCGGCGGTTCGCTGGCGTCCGGGTGGCCCGGCTGGCCACGGCCAGCCCGGACGGGTGCCCGCACATCGTGCCGTTCACGTTCGCGCTCGGCCCGGTGCAGGCCAGCCCGGTGCAGGCCAGCCCCGTGCAGGCCAGTCCCGTGCAGGCCAGTCCCGCGCAGGCCGCGCTTGACTGCATCTACAGCGCGGTAGACGCCAAACCCAAGGCCAGCACCGACCTGCGCCGGCTGCGGAACATCAGGGCCAATCCCCGGGTCGCCGTGCTGACCGATCACTACGAGGACGACTGGGGCCGCCTGTGGTGGGTCCGGGCCGACGGCCAGGCCGCCATCCTGGACGACCCTGTGGCGATGGCCCCGGCCCTGGCCCTGCTGGCCGCCCGCTACCCCCAGTACCGCGACCAGCCGCCGGGCGGCCCGGTGATCAGCATCCGCGTCACCGGCTGGAGTGGCTGGGCCGCCCGGCCCGCCTGAGTGCCTGCTCAGGCACCCGCCATCTGGCGTACACGCTCCGGGCCGCCTGGGGGGCGGGCCGTGAGGTGGCCGGGGCGTCAGGTGGCCGGGGCGTCAGGTGGCCGGGCCGTCAGGAGGCCGGGGCGTCAGGAGGCCGGGGCGTCAGGCCGCGGGGACGCCGCGCCGCCTGCGCGCACGCAGGCGGCGGTGGAAGATCCTCACCAGCAGCGGGACCGCGATCCAGATCACCCAGGCGTAGCTGGTGGCGAAGAAGACCGGGATCGACAGCCCGAAGCCGAGCGTCATGGCGTAGGACTGCCAGGCCAGGCCGGTCAGCGCGGGCTGCGGCATATCGGGCGCCTGGCGGTGGGAAACCATGTGCCGCAGCATGATGATCATGATCGCCGCCCCCACCGACTGCACCAGCGCGTAAAAGCCGTACTCCAGGGCGTTCACCTCGAGGCTCTGGTGCCCTGGCTCGGTGAGCAGCCTGGTCGCAAACGGGATGATCACGATGGTCAGGAGCCAGAACGTATTGAGCAACCGCAGCCGCGAATCGATCCGCCGGGTGTACCGGAAGGCGTCGTGATGATCAGTCCACTTCGCGGCGATAGCCCAGAAGCTGACCAGGAAGGCCAGGTAATGGAAGCCGTTGGCGTGGACTGACGACAAGAACGCGGACAGGCTGCTCCCGTGCGGCACTGGCAGGTCGATGGCCAGCAGCGTGATCGCGATGGCGACCACGGCGTCGGAGAAGAAGATGACCCGGTCAGTCGCCCGTGCGTCGATTTCCCCGGGGCGCTCGGCCGTGAGCGGCTCATCTCCCGCCGGGGAGCCGGTCCCCCGTGATTCGCCAGACCCGTGCATCCCTCTCCTCCGCCAGCGCGCCGGCCTTCGACCATCTCGTGACTGCTGGCCGACGTTACTAGCCCGGCGCGCCGCCGATCGAGGGCGCTGCCCCCGCCCGCCGGTGCCGGTGCCTCCGTGATCACGGTCAATATCTGCCGCATACATCTCCCCGCCAACATCAGCCCGCCAATGCCCCGGCCCTGACCCGCACTGTCCCGGCGTCAGACCCGCCGGGGAAGCAGGACTGCTGCGGTGGCTGGGGTAATGGCCTGGTGCATGACTGGTCCGCCTCTCCCCCCCGTGCGGCCAGTGTGCGGGGCCATTCGTGATGGCCTTCTTGACGGAATCCTTGACTGCCCGGTCACCAGGGACGTGCACGTGGCGCGCCGGGGCTGCTCGGGCAGCCCGGGCGTGGGCGGGCGGGGTCTTCCCCGGGGCGGCGGCGAGGCGGGCGAGGCTGCGGCGCGGCGGGGCGCAGCGGGCCGGCGTCCAGCCCGGCCCGGCGGGGCGTCCCGGCCCGGCCGGCGAGTTGTTCCTGGGACAGCCCGCGCTGGTTGCGTAAGCGCCGCAACCGTTGGCCATCCACGACGGCGAACCATCGTCGGCCTGGGTGGCTGGTCTCGGTGGGAGTCATCAGTCCCGCCGGGTGCCTGGAGACCCGGCGTTTCTGGGCGCGATAGCTGCCTCGAAGCGCTCGAGATCGCTTGAGAGCACGATCCACGGTCCCCGGCCGTTCCTGCCGCGTGCGATGAACACGCGATGTCAAGCACGAGTTCTGTGGTGATCTGCAGCTCGGGGTGGCTTCCGACAGCCGTGCAGTGTGCTGGCTCATCTCCGCGTCGGTTAACTTCACCCGAACACCGTAGCAGTGCACGAACTGTCCGAACAGTGCGAACACTGTTACCTGGCCCGAACGCCCGGGGAAGATCATCGTGTGCCCAGGTCGCCAGCTTCCCAGCGAGCGGCTAGCCGCTGAACTCCGGCGCAAGATCGAGTCCGGAGAGTGGCCTGGTGGCGAGCAGATCCCGAGCGTTACCGAGCTGGCCGCGACGCACGGCGTAAGCCGCGCCACTGTGGTCAAGGCTGTGCGTGCCCTCGTCGATGAGGGCTTGTCGTGACCCGGCAGGGCTGAGGAACCTTCGTCGTCTAACGGTCGCTACTAGCGTGAGCCGTCTGGGCGTTCTGCCTCAGCAGTGTCGTGCCCTCGGTCCTGGGTTTCTGTCCGTGCTGTTGCCGCCTGCCTGCGCCACCCGTGGTTTTCGGCCGCGCCCAGGCGTGCCCGGCGGGTGGGCCCGGAGGGGTTAAAAGGATGGGGGTGCGGGGGAAACCTGATATGGGTCCCCTGGGGTGCCAGGGGAAGGGGGCCCCTGCCTGGTCCCCCCCGCGAGAGCAACCTACTACGTACGTGAGCCGCTGAGCTGTTCCCGACCTCAGCCTCGGGGCCCCTTGGGGTGGGGGTGAGTCGGGAACAGCGGGAGCGGCGCCCCCACCACCAAACCCGCAGGCGGCGCAGTTCCGGCGGGGCGCTAGGTAGCACAGCGACTGCACGATAGGTCTTGGATTTGCATGGGCGGTGTGCTGGCTTTGTGTGGAGCCTGCCCGTGTGATCCGCTTTACTATCGGGTATGCCGCTTTCTGTCCACGGGTCCAGCTCAGAGACCTTGCTCACTGCCCCGGCATGCAGTCGCGCTCACCTTCGCTACTCTTTTAGTAACGATTCTGATGTTTGTGCTGCAATGGATTACCAGTCGCCCTAGGCGGCGGATAATCACCATTGGAATATTGTCGTCTGCCAGATTGGCAGATCGGCCCGAAACGCTTGCCTACCTTCGCGCGTTGTACGGTTATGAGAAATGCGTCAATGCGCGTATTTCGACGGTTGCGCTGAACTATCGCGGCGATCGGGACATCAGGAAAGCCTCCTTTGAGGAGGACCAGCCATTTCGCATCGAAGTGGGAGCCCGCGTCATCGACCTGCTGGGTGCAAGTTCTGAGCCGGAGCAGGCGTCTCTCCCGATAGTGAAAGCGGCAGGGGTGGCGCTCACGGTCGTTTCAAGATCGTTAAGACTGGCTGGTAGCGTCGCGCGACGGGATGCCCTGGTGTGGCGTGTTGCCGTGGAGATGGGACGAAGCTCCGGTATGACATGGGTCTTCCTACGGATCCGCGTCATTCCTGGAGCTTCGTCGTGGTTCAGTCTGCCATTGCTCTTGCCGATTGTGAGCTGGCTTCGCCTGCCGTGCTGGCCGCAGTCCCCGGGGCCTGTGATGACCTGCTGGAACTGTTCAGCTCGGTGCCGGATGGCCGGTCCGGTCAGGGCAGGGATCATCCGGTCGCGGCGGTGCTGGCGCTGGCCGCGGCAGCGGTGGTGGCGGGGATGAAGGGCTATACGGCGATCGCTGGCTGGGTCAGGGATGTTCCGGCGCCGGTGCTGGCGGATCTGTATATGCGGGCTGGGCCGGCCCGGCGCCGCCGCCGTCGAAGGCGACGATCTGGCGGGTGGTCACTGACGCTGATGCGGAGGTGTCCGGCGCCACGGTAGGCAAGTGGCCGCGCGGGTCCTAGGCGTTCCGCGCGGCTTGGCTCTTTGTCGCTAGGCTTCGGTCGGAGGTGGGGCTCGGTTGGCTTGGTTCAGAGCTGGGCGGTCCAGTCGATGATCAGTCGGCGGTCCTGCAAGGCCAGAGCTGGATTTCGGATTCAGCGCGTACCCCTATATAGCGCCCCCGATTGACCGTGATCATGTTGCCCGCCGGGGCGCCCGGCCCGGCGGGCCGGGCAGCCGCTCAGACGCCGGCGGGCAGGCCGTTCAGCGCGTCCTGCAGGGACTGGGCGGGCAGTTCCAGGTCCGTGACCTGGCCGGCCAGGAAGCTCTCGTAGGCGGTCAGGTCGAGCAGCCCGTGCCCGCACAGGGCGGTCAGGATGACCTTCTCCTCGCCGGTCTCCCTGCAGCGCAGCGCCTCCTCGATGCACGAGGCGAGCGCGTGGGTGGGCTCGGGCGCGGGCACGATGCCCTCGGCCCGGGCGAAGCGCAGGCCCGCCGCGAAGCACTCCGCCTGCGGCTTGGCCACCGCCTCGAACATCCCCAGCTCGTACATGTGCGAGAGCAGCGGCGACATGCCGTGGTAGCGCAGCCCGCCCGCATGGATGGGGTCCGGCACGAAATCGTGCCCCAGCGTGTGCATCTTGAGCAGCGGCGTGAACCCTGCCGTGTCCCCGAAGTCGTAGGCGTACACGCCACGGGTGAACGACGGACACGCGGCCGGCTCGACCGCGCGCAGCACCGGGTTCATCCGGCCGGCCAGCTTCTCCCGCAGGAACGGGAAGACCAGCCCCGAGAAGTTGGATCCGCCCCCGGTGCAGCCGATGATCAGGTCGGGCACGTCGCCGGCCTGCTCCATCTGCTTGATGGCCTCCTCGCCGATCACGGTCTGGTGCAGCAGCACATGGTTCAGCACGCTGCCCAGGGCGTACCGGGCCGACGGGTCCCCGGCGGCGACCTCCACCGCCTCGCTGATCGCGATGCCCAGGCTGCCTGGCGACGCAGGGTCGGCGGCCAGCATCGCCTTGCCCGACTGGGTCAGGTCCGACGGGCTCGGGTGCACCGTGGCCCCGTAGGTCTCCATCAGCAGCCTGCGGTAGGGCTTCTGGTCGTAGGAGGCGCGGACCTGCCAGACCTCGCACTGCAGGCCGAACACGGCCGACGCGAAGGCCAGCGCGCTGCCCCACTGGCCGGCCCGGTCTCCGTGGTGAGCCGGGACACCCCCTCGGCGGCGTTGTAGTACGCCTGCGGGACCGCGGTGTTGGGCTTGTGCGAGCCCGCCGGGCTGCCGCCCTCGTACTTGTAGTAGATCCGGGCCGGGGTGCCCAGTTCCTTCTCCAGCCGCCGGGCCCGCAGCAGCGGGGTCGGCCGCCACAGCCGGTACACGTCGCGGACGTCCTCGGGGATGGCGATGTAGCGGTCCGCGGACACTTCCTGGCCGATCAGCGCGGCCGGGAACAGGGGGGCCAGATCGTCCGGCCCGACCGGCTCGCGGGTGCCGGGGTGCAGTGGCGGCGGCGGGGGAGACGGCAGGTCAGCCAGCACGTTGTACCACTGCTGGGGCATTTCGGACTCATCGAGCAGATATTTGACCTGACGGTCCATGGGGTCCCTCCCGTGCGGCTGCAGCCACGCCCCGGCGCGGCCCGGTTCATCGCGGACCGCTGGCGGAGCGCGCTGACGTGCCTAGTATGGCGGTATCGGGCGAAATCTCACAGAAGATCACGTAGCCCCCACTGATCATGCCCTACCTGCACGTCGTCGCCGTGCGGCCCCCCGGCCGCCGCGGTCCGCCCGCCTCGCGCCGCCCCCGCGCGGGGCCGCGCCCCGCAGGGTCCGGCTCCGCTCGCTGCGCGGGCCCGCCATCCAGCAGCCGCCCCCGCACAGCGCTGAGTAACCGCGCGGCCCGCGCTGTGCTCCCCGGCGTGCCGCTACGGCGGCCTGGCCGGGCGGCCGCTACGGCGGCCCGCGCTGTGCTCCCGGCGCGCCGCTACGGCGGCCCGCCCAGGCCGGCCACGATCACCTCGACCACGCGCCGGGTGAACGTGTCGGACAGGGGCCGGTGTCCCTGCAGCAGCCGGTGATAGGCGGCCCCGTAGAGCAGGTCGAGGGCCACGTCCGTGTCGGTCGAGGCCGGGATCTCACCCCGCTCGATGGCCCGCCGAAGCATGATCCGGTGCTGGGCCCGCATCGGCTCCAGCACCCGGGCCCGCCACGCGGCGGCCAGTTCCGGGTCCTCCTGGGCCGCGGCGATCAGGCCTGCGAGGATCCGCCCGGCCGGGGTCCGGGTCACCGCACGGACCCAGGCCCGCAGCGCGGCCAGGAGGTCACTGCGCAGCGTCCCGGTGTCCGGGAGCGGCTGCAGCGCCTGGAACTCGGCCATGAACGCATCGAGGGCCAGGGCCCCGCGGGACCGCCAGCGCCGGTAGACGGTCGCCTTGCCGACGCCGGCCCGGGCCGCCACCTCCTCCATGGACATGCCCGCCAGCCCGCGCTCGGCCAGCAGCTCGGTGGCGGCCCGCAGGATGGCACGGTCGGCGGCTTCGCTGCGGGGCCGCCCCCGCGTCGCGCCGGGGCCGCTGTCAGCCGCCGGGCCGCTCCCCGCCGCCGGTCCGTTCCGGCTCGCGGCGCCGCTGCCGTTCTCGTCTGCGGGCACGCTGTCACCCCCCGGCGGATGGTCACCGCGAGCCGCGGGGTGGCCGACGGCGACCAGGGCTTCGTCGGCGGGGTGATCAACACCAGCCGCCAGATCGGGGCCGGGATCGGCGCCGCGCTGCTGCCCGCGATCGCGCTGACCGCCAGCCACGGCGGCCGCATGGCCGGGGTCGGCGGCGACCGGGCGGCGATGCTGGCCGGGGCGGTGGTGGCCGGGCTGGCCACGCTGATCGCGCTGGCGCACCGGCGCAAGTCCCGCACGCCTGCAGGCTGCTGCCCCTGACCGACGCGGGTTAAAGATGAAAACCAACAACCTCCGCAACGAAAACCACCGAGGGGATGACGAGATGACTTCTTCCGGAGAGGCCCGGCCACTGCCACGGGTGGCTGTGCTGGGTGCCGGGACGATGGGCCGGGGGATGACCCACAGCCTGCTGCGCAACGGGTTCACGGTGGACGTGTGGGACCGGACCCCGGAACGCGCGGCCGGGCTGGCGGGGGACGGGGCGATCGCCCACGAGGATGTGCCGGACGCGGTCCGCGAAGCGGACGTGGTCATCACCATGGTCGCCGACGCGGGCGCGGTGAATCAGGTGGCGTTCGATTTCGGGATGCTGGAGGCGATGCGCCCGCAGGCCGCCTGGGCGCAGATGAGCACGATCGGCGTGGCCGCTATGGAGGAGCTGGCCGCCCGGGTCAGCAAGGAGCGGCCCGACGTCTACTTCGTGGACGCGCCGGTGTCCGGCACCCGCCTGCCCGCCGAGAACGGCCAGCTCCTGATCCTAGCGTCCGGCCCGGAGCAGGCCAAGCCGGTGCTCGACCCAGTGTTCGCCGCGCTCGGCCGGGAAACCAAGTGGCTCGGCGAGGCTGGCGCGGGCAGCCGTCTCAAGCTGGTCATGAACTCGTGGCTGGTCTTCCTGGTCGAAGGGGCCGCGGAGATCATGGCCCTGGCCGACTCGCTCGGCGTCGAGCATCAGCAGGTACTGGACTTCCTTCGCGAGGGGAACCTGTCCAACCCGGCCGCGGCGGCCAAGTTCGCCAAGATGGAAGCGGGCGACGACGCGACGGACTGGGCGCTGCAGTGGGCGGTCAAGGACATCAACCTGGCCATGGACGCGTCCGGCCGGCGGCTTCCGGTACTGGACGCGATCCGCGAGCGGTGGACCGCGCTCGTCGGCCAGGGTCTGGGTGAGCGTGACGTGAGCGCGGCCCGGCACGGCCTCGGCTAGCTGTACTGCCTGCAGCCCACCCCCAGCCTCCCTCCGGCGCGCCCCCCGCGCCCCGGGAACCGGCCCTCATCCCCATGATCACGGCATGAGGGCCGGTTCCCGGACAGGGCGGCGGGGAATCGGGACGGCCCAGCCGGCCTCCCCCGTGCATGATCATGGGATCGCTGGGGTCAGGGCAACAGTAATCCCATGATCATGACTCGGCCGGAGCCCGATTCGGGCGATCCCTGTGCCGTCGCCAGGACGGTGGGCGGCGGCGGGATAGAGTGCGGACGTGGACACCCGGCGGCGGATACCGCGCACCGACACGCTGCTCGCGCAGCCTCCGTTCACCGAGGCCGCCGCCCGCCTGGGCGCCGCCACGGTCAAGCAGGCGATCACCGCGGCCCAGGACCAGGCCCGCCGCGGCGAGATCGCACCGGAGGACGTGCCGGACCTGGCCGCCGGGCTGCTCCCGGCCAGCGCCACCACGCTGCGCCCGGTCATCAACGCCACCGGGGTGCTGCTGCACACCAACCTGGGCCGCGCCCCGCTGTCCGCGGCGGCCCGGGCCGCCCTGGCCACCAGCGCCGGGTGCACGGACGTGGAGTACGACCTGGCCACCGGGCAGCGGGCCCGGCGCGGCCGGGGCGCCCTCGACGCGCTGCGCGCGGCCTGCCCGCAGGCCGAAGACGTGCACGTCGTCAACAACAACGCCGCCGCGCTGGTGCTGGCGGCGACCGCGCTGGCCCGCGACCGCGAGATCATCATCAGCCGCGGCGAGATGGTGGAGATCGGCGACGGCTTCCGCCTGCCCGACCTGCTGGCCTCGACGGGGGCCCGGCTGCGGGAGATCGGCACCACGAACCGGACCACCGCCGCCGACTACGCCGCGGCGATCGGCCCGGGCACCGGGTTCATCCTCAAGGTGCACCCGTCCAACTTCCGTATCCTCGGCTTCACCAGCGAGGCGACGATCGCGGAACTAGCCGCGCTGCCCGCGCGGACCTCCCCGCCGGGCCGGGAAGCGGACCCGGTTCCCGTCGTGGCGGACATCGGCTCCGGGCTGCTGGCCCCCGAGCCGGTGCTGCCGGACGAACCGGACGCCGCGACCGCGCTGGCCAGCGGCGCGGACCTGGTCACCGCCAGCGGCGACAAACTGCTCGGCGGGCCGCAGGCCGGGCTGCTGCTCGGCCGGGACGGCCTGATCGCGGCGTTGCGGCGGCACCCGCTGGCCCGCGCGCTGCGGGTGGACAAGCTGACCCTGGCCGCGCTGGAGGCCACGCTGCGCGGGCCGGCCTCGCCGACCGCGACGGCCCTGCACGAGCCCGTCGAGCGGCTCCGGGACCGGGCCGAACGGCTCGCGGCCCGGCTGGCCGCCGCCGGCCTGGATGCCCGGGTGGCGGAGAGTGACGCGGTGGTCGGCGGCGGCGGTGCCCCCGGCGTCCGGCTGCCCAGCGTGGCCGTGAGCCTCCCGGCCACGCTGGGGTCTTCGTTGCGGAAAGGTCAGCCAGCGGTGGCCGGACGGATCGAGGACGGCCGGCTGCTGCTGGACCTGCGGACCGTCGGCCCCGCCGACGACGACCTGCTGCGGGAGGCGGTACTCGGCGCCGCAGCCTGGCCAGGCCTGCCGGCCTAGCCGGCCGCGGGAAGCGGGCGGCCCGGCGGGCCGCTCTTGCTTGCTCACGTCACCGTCGAACGTCATAAGGCTGCCACTGGAGGGGGTGATGGGGCTCACGACCTCGTAGAGGCTATTCGAGCCGGCGCCGCCTGGCCCCCGCGGCGGCAGCGGTCCCTGCTCCGCGAACCGCCGCCAGGGTGGCTAACGCGGCCCCGGCGGCACGCCCGTCAAGGGACACGCCCGTCAAGGGACACGCCCGTCAAGGGAGAAGTCAGGTCACAGCCGGCCTGTGCCGCCGCCTGTTTACGGACCATTCCGTCAGACCCGGCCGTAGTCGTCGTCCAGCCGGACGATGTCATCCTCGCCGAAGTAGTCGCCGTGCTGTACCTCCACGAACACCAGCGGGTCCGGGCCGGTGTTGCGGATCCGGTGCGCGGCCCCCAGGCCGACGTCGACCGCGTCGCCCCGGCGGACCTTGATGTCGGTGCCGTCCAGCGTGACCACGCCCTCGCCGCGGACCACGAACCAGTGCTCGGCCCGGCGGGAGTGCCGCTGGTAGGACAGCCGCTGCCCGGGATGCACCTCGATGGTCTTGACCTTGAAGTCCCCGGTCTCGGCGAGGACCGTGTAACCGCCCCAGGGGCGTTCCTTGTGCTCTGTCACCTGACCATAGTCGCGGATCAGGGCAGTGCCCGGGACGCCCCGGTGCCCGCGACGGCTAACTGGTGGCAATGTTGTCGTAGCGACGGTGCCGCCGGAGGCGGGAATCGTGCCGGGCGGGCGTGAATCGTCCCGGTTCCCGGGCGGTACCCGCGCCCGGGCGATACCTTGACGTCGAGATAAACTCGTCCTAGCGTGAACATGCTCATTTAACTCGATATCGAGATACCATCACTGGTGCAGGAGGCGGACCCTGATGACCGCGAACAGCTTCGGCAGCCTAGGGACGTTGCGGGTCGGCGGGGCCGGGTACCAGATACACCGGCTCGACGCGGTGGACGGGGCGGCGGACCTGCCGTTCAGCCTGAAGGTCCTGCTCGAGAACCTGCTCCGCACCGAGGACGGCCGGAACGTCACCCCGGACCACATCCGCGCGCTCGCGCAGTGGGACCCGTCGGCCGAACCCTCCACCGAGATCCAGTTCACCCCGGCCCGGGTGCTCCTGCAGGACCTGACCGGCGTGCCGGCGGTCGTCGACCTGGCCACCATGCGGGAGGCCATGCGGGACCTGGGCGGCGACGCGGGGAAGATCAACCCGCTGGTCCCGGCCGAGCTGGTCATCGACCACTCGGTGGTGGCCGACATCTTCGGCCGCCCGGACGCGTTCGACCGGAACGTGGAGCTGGAGTTCAGCCGCAACCGGGAGCGGTTCCAGTTCCTGCGCTGGGGCCAGGAGGCGTTCAGCCAGTTCAAGGTCGTGCCGCCGGGCACCGGGATCGTGCACCAGGTCAACATCGAGCACCTGGCCCGGGTGGTGATGACCCGTGACGGGGCTGCCTACCCGGACACCTGCGTGGGCACCGACTCGCACACCACCATGGAGAACGGGCTGGGCGTGCTCGGCTGGGGCGTCGGCGGTATCGAGGCCGAGGCGGCCATGCTCGGCCAGCCGATCAGCATGCTGATCCCGCGGGTGGTCGGCTTCCGGCTCACCGGCGAGCTGCCGTCCGGCGCGACCGCCACCGACCTGGTGCTCACCATCACCGAGCTGCTCCGCCGGCACGGCGTGGTCGGCAAGTTCGTGGAGTTCTACGGTGACGGGGTGGGCACGGTGCCGCTGGCCAACCGGGCCACGATCGGCAACATGAGCCCCGAGTTCGGCTCCACCTGCGCGATCTTCCCGATCGACCAGCAGACCGTCGACTACCTGGAACTGACCGGGCGCCCCGCGGAGCGGGTGGCGCTGGTCGAGGCGTACGCGAAGGAGCAGGGGCTGTGGCACGACCCGGCCGCGGAGCCCCGCTACTCCGAGCAGCTGACGCTCGACCTGTCCACCGTGGTCCCGTCGCTGGCCGGCCCGAAGCGGCCGCAGGACCGGGTGGCCCTGACCGACGCCAAGGAGTCGTTCCGCGAGGCGCTCGGCAACTACGTGCAGCTCGACCGGCTGGACGAGGACGTGGCGGACACCTTCCCCGCGTCCGACCCGTTCACGGCGGACCGGGAGAACGGCGGCGCGGGCCAGCCAGGCCGCGCCCGCGGCCGCCGGCACCGGCCGCCCGTCGAACCCCGCGCAGGTGACGCTGGAGGACGGCACGCAGACCTCGGTGGACCACGGCTCGGTCGTCATCGCGGCCATCACCTCATGCACCAACACCTCCAACCCGTCGGTCATGGTCGGCGCGGCGCTGCTGGCCAAGAAGGCGGTCGAGGCCGGCCTGACCGCCAAGCCCTGGGTGAAGACCACGCTGGCGCCCGGCTCCAAGGTGGTCATGGACTACTACGAGCGCGCCGGGCTGGTGCCGTACCTGGACAAGCTCGGCTTCAACCTGGTCGGCTACGGCTGCACCACCTGCATCGGCAACTCCGGGCCGCTGCCCGAGGCGATCAGCGCCGCGGTGGACGAGAACGACCTCGCCGTGGTGTCGGTGCTGTCCGGGAACCGGAACTTCGAGGGCCGGATCAACCCCGACGTGAAGATGAACTACCTGGCCTCGCCGCCGCTGGTGGTCGCGTACGCGCTCGCCGGGACCATGGACTTCGACATGGAGCACGAGCCGCTCGGCCGCCGGCCCGACGGTACCCCGGTGTACCTGCGCGACATCTGGCCCTCGGCGGCCGAGATCGCCGACGTGGTGCTGCACGCGGTAGCCGCGGAGATGTTCACCCGCGACTATGCGGACGTGTTCGAGGGCGATGACCGCTGGAGGGAGCTGGACGTGCCCGAGGGGGACACGTTCGCCTGGGGCGCGGACTCCACCTACGTGCGGAAGCCGCCGTACTTCGAGGGCATGACCGACAAGCCCGCGCCGGTCAGCGACATCCACGGCGCCCGGGTGCTGGCCAAGCTGGGCGACTCGGTGACCACCGACCACATCTCGCCCGCCGGGGCGATCAAGACCGACAGCCCGGCCGGGGAGTACCTGACTGGGCACGGGGTGGGGCGCAAGGACTTCAACTCCTACGGGTCGCGGCGCGGCAACCACGAGGTGATGATCCGCGGCACGTTCGCCAACATCCGGCTGCGCAACGAGCTGGCCCCCGGCACCGAGGGCGGCGTGACCGTGCACCTGCCCGACGGCGAGCAGATGTCCATCTACGCAGCCTCCCGGAAGTACGCGGGGGAGGGCACCCCGCTGGTCGTGCTGGGCGGCAAGGAGTACGGGTCAGGGTCGTCCCGGGACTGGGCCGCCAAGGGCACCCTGCTGCTCGGCGTCCGGGCCGTGCTGGTGGAGTCGTTCGAGCGGATCCACCGCTCCAACCTGATCGGCATGGGCGTGCTGCCGCTGCAGTTCCAGCCGGGGGAATCGGCTGCCTCGCTCGGCCTCACCGGGCACGAGGTCTTCGAGATCACCGGCATCGAGGAGATGAACTCCGGCCCGGTCCCGCGCGAGGTGACCGTCCGGGCGGACGGCACGCAGTTCCGGGCCGTGGTGCGCATCGACACCCCCGGGGAGGCGGAGTACTTCCGGCATGGCGGGATCATGCAGTACGTGCTGCGCTCGCTGCTCGGCTGAACACGGCGGCTGGCCGGGCCGCCAGCCCGTGATAACGCGCACGGTAGCGTGTCGGGGACATGCCCGATCCTGACGCTCCCCCCGCGCCGCCGCCGCCGCGGACCCGCCGCCACGCCAGGAACGGGGCCCTGCTCGTCGCGGGCGTTCTCGCGATCGCGCTCAACCTGCGCGCCGCGATCACCAGCCTGCCGCCGCTGTTCCCGGAGTTGTCCGCGAGCCTGCACCTGTCGCCGGCCGCGGTGTCCGTGCTCGCCTCGCTGCCGGTGCTGGCGTTCGGCGTGTTCTCCGGGGTGGCCGCGCCGCTGAGCCGCCGGTTCGGTGAGGAGCAGGTGCTCGGCGGGGCCGTCGGCCTGCTGGCCGCGGGGCTGATCCTGCGCGGCCTGGCGCCCGGCGTGCTGCTGTTCCCCGGGACGGCGCTGGCCGCGGCGGCCATCGCGCTGCTGAACGTCCTGCTGCCCAGCCTGGTCAAGCGCCGCGCCCCGCAGCGCGCGGGCCTGCTCATCGGGCTCTACCTGCTCAGCCTCAACGCCGGGTCGATCCTGGCCTCGCTGATCGCGATCCCGGTCTACAACGCCTCGGGCGGGTCGGTCCCGCTGTCCCTGTCCGTGTGGGCGCTGCCCGCGCTGGCCGCCGCGGTGGCCTGGCTGCCGCAGCGGAAGTACCGGACGGTGCCGGCGGCCACCTCCCGGGAGTCTGCCGCCGCCCGGCCGAAGGTCTCCCGGTACGCGCTGACCTGGCAGGTCACCGCGTACATGGGGCTGCAGAGCCTGACCTTCTACGCGGAGCTGTCCTGGCTGCCGACGATGTTCCGGGACCGGGGGGTGAGTGCCGGCGCGGCGGGCACGCTGCTCGCCCTGATGAACCTGGGCGGGGCGGCCAGCTCGCTGCTGATCCCGGTCCTCGCGCACCGGGCCCGCACCCAGCGGGCCCTGATCGCCGGCACCGTGGCGGCCAGCGCCGCCGGGCTGGCCGGGGCCTGGTTCGCGCCGCTGGGCGGCGACGTCTTCTGGGTGCTGGTGCTCGGCCTGGGCCAGGGCGCCTCGCTCGGCCTGGCGATCTTCTTCACCATGGCCCGGGCCCCCGATCCGCGGGTGGCCGCGTCGCTGTCGGGGTTCGCGCAGAGCGTCGGGTACCTGGTCGCTGCGACCGGCCCGCTGATGGTCGGCTTCCTGCACTCCGCGCTCGGCGGCTGGACCGTTCCGGTGGCGGTGCTGCTGGTGATCACCGGGCTGCAGCTGACCGCCGGGTGGCCGGCGGCCCGGGACGTCACCCTGCCCGCCGCCGGGGAGTAGGTTCAGTCCCGTCGGAGCGAAGGGGTGAGCGATGCTCGTGGCTGGGGTGGACTCGTCCACGCAGTTGACCAAAGTGCTGCTCTGCCAGGCCGACGACGGCACGATCGTCGGGCGGGGAAGTGCCCCGCATCCGCCGGGCACCGAGTGTGACCCGGCCGCCTGGTGGTCCGCGCTGCAGGACGCGGGGCAGGGGCTGCTCGACCGGGCCGACGCGATCGCGGTAGCGGCCCAGCAGCACGGCATGGTCGTGGTCGACGAGGCCGGCGACGTGATCCGGCCCGCGCTGCTCTGGAACGACCTGCGCTCCGCCCCGGCGGCCCGCGAGCTGATCGCCGAGCTGGGCGGGCCTGGCTGGTGGGCGGAGCACACCGGGAGCGTCCCCAGCGCCTCGTTCACCGTGACCAAGCTGCGGTGGCTGGCCACGCACGAGCCGGACCACGCGGCCCGGGTGGCCCGGGTCATGCTGCCGCACGACTGGCTGACCTGGCGGCTCGGCATGGGCGGGGCTCGTGGGGCGGGAACCGGAGGGGCCGGCCCGGGCGGGCCCGGGCCGGCGACCGATCGCGGCGACGCGTCCGGCACCGGCTATTTCTCGCCCGCCGAGGGCCGCTGGCTGCCCGAGATCGCCGCCGCCGCGCTCGGCCACGAGCCCGGCCTGCCCCGGATCGCCAAGCCCAGCGAGGTGGTGGGCGAGAGCGCGGGCGGGGCCGTGCTGGCCCCCGGGACCGGCGACAACATGGGCGCCGCCCTCGGCCTCAGCCTGGGGCCCGGCGAGCTGGTGATCTCGATCGGCACCTCGGGGACCGCCTACGCGGTCACCGAGCGGGCCGCAGCGGACGAGTCCGGGATGATCGCCGGGTTCGCCGACGCGACCGGCCGCTTCCTGCCGCTGATCGCCACGGTCAACGCCGGCCTGGTGCTGTCCGCGGTCGCCGCGCTGACCGGCACCGACCTGGACGGGCTGTCGGCCCGGGCGCTGACCGCGGACCCCGGCGCGGGCGGCATCGCCCTGCTGCCCTACCTGGACGGGGAACGTTCCCCGAACCGGCCCGACGCCACCGGCGTGCTCCGCGGCCTGACCACCCGGAACGCCACCCCGGCCAACCTCGCCCGGGCCGCGATCGAGGCCGTGCTGGCCACCCTGGCCGAGGCCGCCGACCTGATCGCGGCGCAGGGCGCGTCCCGCGAGCGGGTCCTGCTGATCGGCGGCGGGGCCCGGTCCGAGGCGGCCCGCCGGCTGGCTCCCGGCATCCTCGGGGTTCCCGTCCTGGTGCCCCCGCCCGAGGAGTACGTGGCGCTGGGCGCGGCCCGGCAGGCCGCGTGGGCGCTGGCGGGCACCCCGGAGCCCCCGCAGTGGCCGCGCCACCTGGCGGAGGAGTACACCGGGCCGGCCGAGCCGGTGGTCCGCCAGCGGCTCGCTTGGCTCCGCCAGGCCACGCTGGACTGGGACACCGCGGGCTGGGACGCGCCAGTCTGGGACACGCCGGACTGGGACACGCCGGACTGGGAAAAATGACACAAGTGCCGGTGACAGAGGCTTTGCAACGGAGAGGACTGGCTGGTGACTGCGGACGCTTACGTGCCGACCCCTGAGGACAAGTTCTCGTTCGGTATCTGGACGGTGGGGTGGCAGGGGGTGGATGTGTTCGGCGGGGCGGTGCGGCCGCCGATGCCCGCCGACCGGGCCGTGCGCAAGCTGGCCGAGCTGGGCGCGTACGGGGTGAACTTCCACGACAACGACGTGTTCGGGTTCGACGACAGCCAGGGGGAGCGCGATCGCAAGATCGGCGATTTCCGGCGGGCGCTGGAGGACACCGGGCTGGTGGTGACGACCGCGACCACCAACCTGTTCGGCCACCCCATCTTCAAGGACGGAGCGTTCACCGCCGCCGACCGGGACGTGCGGCGCTTCGCGCTGGCCAAGACCATGCGCAACCTCGACCTCGCCGCTGAGCTGGGCGCGAAGGTCTATGTGTTCTGGGGCGGCCGGGAGGGCGCGGAGTCGGGGGCGGCGAAGGACATCCGGGCGGCCCTGTCGCGCTACAAGGAGGGCCTGGACCTGCTGGCCGGCTACGTCCTGGAGCAGGGCTACGACCTGCGATTCGCCATCGAGCCGAAGCCGAACGAGCCGCGCGGGGACATCCTGCTGCCCACCGCCGGGCACGCCCTGGCCTTCATCACCGAACTCGAGCACGCCGAGATGGTGGGCATCAACCCGGAGGTCGGGCACGAGGAGATGGCCTCGCTGAACTACGCGCACGGCATCACCCAGGCGCTGTGGCACGGCAAGCTCTTCCACATCGACCTGAACGGCCAGAACGGGCCCCGCTACGACCAGGACCTGCGGTTCGGCGCCGGGAATGCCCGCGGCGCGTTCTGGGTCGTCGACGCCCTGGTCACCGGCGGCTATGACGGGCCGGTGCATTTCGATTACAAGCCCCCCCGCACCGAGGACGACGACGGGGTGTGGGTGTCCGCGGCGGCGTGCATGCGCAACTACCTGATCCTGCGGGACAAGGTACGGGCGTTCCGCGCCGACCCGGAGGTGAAGACCGCGCTGGCCGCCTCCGGGGTGGAGGACCTGGCGGTGCCGACCCTGGCTGGGGGGGAGACCTGGCGGGATGTGGCGGGGTTCACCCCCGACATCGGGACGCTGGGCGCCCGAGGCCTGGGCTACGAGCACCTCGACCAGCTCGCCCTGGAGCACCTCTACGGCGTCCGGTAGCCCCGGCCGGTGACCCCCGGCCGGTGACCCCCGGCCGTGGCCGGGCGGGCGCCCGCCCGGCCACGGCCTCCGGGGTCAGCCCGTGAAGACGTCCGCGCCGATTCATCCCCCGAGGAGCGAGGCGGCACGGAAGTGGGTAATCTGCCGCAGATGCCGGTCATGCCCGGACATGCTGGCCGGCCATAATGTCCCGGCGGCAAACCGCGGGCGAACGGCGCAGCACGCTTGCCGGGCGCTGAAGGCGGCCTTCCGTGCCCGGCATGAGCCCGGCGAAATAGACTCGCCAACAGATCCGCGCTTCTCAGATGAGGGAGCAGCCCAGGTGACCTTGCTGGAATCCATCTCCGGCCCGCGAGAACTCAAGCAGCTGGCGCCAGACCAGCTGCCCGTCCTGGCCAGCGAGATCCGGGACCTGCTGATCGAGACCGTGTCACGGACGAGCGGCCACCTCGGGCCCAACCTCGGCGTGGTCGAGCTCACGATCGCGATGCACCGGGTGTTCGACTCGCCGGTGGACAAGATCGTGTTCGACACCGGCCACCAGTCGTACGTGCACAAGCTCCTGACCGGGCGGGAGCCCGAGTTCGGCACGCTGCGCCAGCGGGGCGGCCTGTCCGGCTACCCGAGCCGGGCCGAGTCCGAGCACGACATGGTGGAGAACTCCCACGCGTCCACCAGCCTGTCCTACGCCGACGGGCTGGCCAAGGCGTACCGGCTGCGCGGCGAGACCGACCGCTCCGTGGTCGCGGTCATCGGCGACGGTGCGCTGACCGGCGGCATGGCCTGGGAGGCGCTGAACAACATCGCGGTGGCCAGGAACAGCCGGCTGGTCATCGTGGTCAACGACAACGGCCGCTCCTACCAGCCGACCATCGGCGGCCTCGCCCATCATCTGGCCACGGTCCGGGTCAACCAGCGCTATGAGCACGTGCTGGACTACATCAAGACCACGCTGACCCGTGCCCCCCTGGTCGGGCCGCCGCTCTACGGCACGCTGCACGGCATGAAGAAGGGCCTCAAGGACGTTCTCCAGCCGCAGGTCATGTTCGAGGACCTCGGCCTGAAGTATCTGGGCCCCATCGACGGCCATGACGAGCAGGCCATGGAGATGGCGCTGCGCCGGGCCCGCGACTTCGGCGGCCCGGTGATCGTCCATGCGATCACCCGGAAAGGCTTCGGGTACCAGCTGGCCGAGGACAACGAGGAGGACCGGCTGCACCAGGTGCCGGCGGCAGCCCCGGCGGGCCAGGCTCCCGGCGTGCCCAAGCGGACCTGGTCGGAGGTGTTCGGCGACGCGCTCCTCGCGGTCGGCGCGCGGCGCCCCGACGTGGTCGCGATCACCGCCGCGATGCTGCACCCGACCGGGCTGGCCCCGTTCGCCGAGGCCTACCCGGACCGGGTCTTCGACGTCGGCATCGCCGAGCAGCACGCCGTGACCAGCGCGGCCGGGCTGGCCATGGGCGGCCTGCACCCGGTGGTCGCGATCTACGCGACGTTCCTCAACCGGGCCTTCGACCAGGTGCTGATGGACGTGGCGCTGCACCGGCTGCCGGTCACGTTCGTGCTGGACCGGGCCGGGGTGACCGGCCCGGACGGGGCCAGCCACAACGGCATGTGGGACGGCTCGATCCTCCAGGTCGTCCCGGGCCTGCGGATCGCCGCCCCGCGGGACGCGACCCGGATCGCCGAGCTGCTCGGCGAGGCGGTGGCGGTCAGCGACGGCCCCTCCGTGGTCCGTTTCCCCAAGGGGAGCGTGGGCACCGAGGTCGAGGCGATCGGGCAGATCGGCGGCATGGACGTGCTGCGCCGGCCGGACGGCGGCGCGGCCCCCGACGTGCTCCTGGTGGGGGCCGGGCCGATGGCCCTGACCTGCCTGATCACGGCGGACCGGCTGGCCGATCAGGGCATCGGGGTGACCGTGATCGACCCGCGCTGGGTGAAGCCGGTCGATCCGGCCCTGGTGGAGGAGGCCCGGCGGGCCCGGCTGGTGGTGACGGTGGAGGACAATGGCGTGGCCGGCGGGTTCGGTGACGCCGTGTGCCGGCTCTTGCGGGACACGGCGGTGGCCACCCCGGCCCGGACCTTCGGCCTGCCCCAGCGGTTCCTGGCCCATGGCTCGCGGGACGAGGTCCTCGATGAGGTCGGCCTGGTCCCGCAGCACCTGGCCCGGCAGATCACCGAGGCCGTGGCGCAACTGGACCCGGTGCTGGCCGATAACCCCCGCGCGTAAGCCCGGGGGAGGAGAGTCCGGGGGAAGACCCAGGACCAGGAGAACGGTGGGGTTGCGTCCGTGACGACACTCGAGGTCGCCGTGGTGGGCTCCGGCCCGGCCGGCATCTACACGGCTGAGGCGCTCATCAAGCAGGTCAGCGCCCTGGCCCCGCCAGGCACCGTGCGGGTGGACGTCCTGGACCGGCTGCCCACGCCCTACGGCCTGGTCCGCTACGGCGTGGCCCCGGACCACCCGTCCATCAGGTCCATCGCCGACTACCTCCGCGGCGTGCTCGAGCACCCCGGCGTCCGGTTCCTCGGCGGCATCCACCTCGGCGACGACGTTACCCGGGAAGACCTGCTGGCCAGCTACGACGCGGTCGTCTACGCGACCGGGGCGATGCGGGACCGGCGGATGGGCATCCCCGGCGAGGACCTGCCCGGCAGCTACGCGGCCACCGACTTCGTGAACTGGTACTGCGGCCACCCTGACTCCGCCGCCGAGGCGTTCACCCTGGACGCCGAGTCCGTCGCCGTGGTCGGGGTCGGCAACGTGGCGGTCGATGTCGCCCGCATCCTGGTCAAGGACCCGGCCGCGCTGCGCTCCACCGACATCCCGCACGCGGTCCTGGAAGCCCTGCACGCCAGCAAGGTCCGCGAGGTGCACATGATCGGCCGGCGCGGGCCCGCGCAGGCCAAGTTCACCACCAAGGAACTCCGTGAGCTCGGCGAGCTGGACGACGTGGACATCGAGGTCCGGCCGGCCGAACTCGACCTGGAGGCGTTCGACCCCACCGGGCTGAGCGCCCAGCTGGCCGGGGGCGACCGCCGGGTCCGCGGCAACCTCGCGGTGATGAGGGAGTGGGCCGCGCGGCCCTCCGGCGGTGCGGGACGCAGGCTGACGATCCGGTTCTGGCTCCGCCCGGCCGGGATCGAGGGCACGGCGGTCGAGGGCGCGGGGGTCGAGGACCTGGGGGTCGAGGGCGCGGGGGTCGAGGGCGCGGGCCGGGTCTCCGGGCTGACCGTGGAGCGCACCCGGCTCGACGAGCAGGGCCGGTTCACCGGGACCGGCGAGTACGAGACGATTCCCGCCCAGATGGTGTTCCGCAGCGTCGGCTACCAGAGCGTGCCGCTGGCCGGGGTGCCCTTCGACGAGGACACTGCCACGGTGCCCCACGCGGAGGGCCGCGTGCTCGGCCCGGACGGCGAGCCGCTGCCGGGGGAGTACGTCGCCGGCTGGCTCAAGCGCGGCCCCACCGGGGTGGTGGGCACGAACAAGTCTGATGCGGCGGCGACCGTCCGCTCCCTGCTCGCCGACCTGGCCGCCCGTGGTCCCGGGGAGGCCCGTGGTCCCGGGGAGGCCCGTGGTCCCGGGGAGGCCGGTGGTCCCGGGGAGGCCGGTGGTCCCGGGGAGGCCCGTGATGCCGGAGGCCGGCCATCCCGCAGGCCTTTCACCGAGATGCTGGCCGCACGGGGGGTCCGGCCGGTGAGCTACGTGGACTGGCTCCGGGTCGAGGCTGCCGAGGCCGAGCTGGCCGCTGCCCTCGGCCGCGGTGAGCGGGTCAAGATCGGTGGCCGGGAGGCCATCGAGGCGCTCTGCCGGCCCCGGCCGGCTGACCCGGACCGCGGCGCGCAGGCTGACCGCGCTGGCGGGGATGTTGCCGCCCGTCTGCGCTGCGTGGGGCCGAGGTGACGCTCGGTGCGGCAATCCGGGTCAATGACGCTCTATTGAACTGGGCAAACACCGCAGTTGGTGATATTGAAAACAGGGGGCCGGGCAGTCTTGGCGAGCGGGGCACTGGGGACAATGACGACATGAGTGTCGGTGAGGTCAGCTTCCAGCAGAGTCGGGACGAGGCGGGCACGGGCGGGGTGCCGGATCATCCGGTTACGGAATCAGCGGACGACCTGCCGCCGGACCGTTACATCGAGCGGGAGGGAAGCTGGCTGCGGTTCAACCAGCGTGTGCTCGAGCTGGCCCAGGACGACACTGTCCCGCTGCTCGAGCGGGTGCGCTTCATGGCCATCTTCGCCAGCAACCTGGACGAGTTCTTCATGGTCCGGGTGGCGGGCCGGATGCGCCGGATGGCCACCGGCCTGCCGGTCGAGGGTGTGACCACGGACATTCCCCCCGACCAGGTCCTGGAGAACACGCTGGAGACCGCGCGTGAGCTCAGCCTGGAGCACGCGGAGTACTTCAACGCAACGATCCGCCCGCGGCTGGCCGACGAGGGCATCGAGATCCTGCACTGGAAGGAGCTCTCCGAAGACGAGCATCACGAGCTGCGGCAGCTGTTCCGGGACCGGATCTACCCGGTGCTCACCCCGCTCGTGGTGGACCCGGCCCATCCATGGCCCTATATATCCGGTTTGTCCCTAAGTCTCGCGGTCATGATCGCCGAACCGGACACGGGTGCGGTCATGTTCGCCCGGGTCAAGGTGCCGCCGCTGCTGCCCCGCTTCCTGAAGGTGGGCACGTACCGGTTCGTCCCCCTGGAGGACGTCATCGCCGCGCACCTGCCGGAGCTGTTCACCGGGCTGGACATCCTGGAGCACCACGTGTTCCGGGTCACCAGGACCCGGGAGCTGGAGGTGGACGAGGACGTCACCGAGGACCTCATGCAGTCGCTGGAGCGCGAGCTGCTCCGCCGCCGGTTCGAGCCCGCGGTCCGCCTCGAGGTGGAGGAGACCATCTCCGCCGATGTGCTCGAGAGGCTGGTCACCGAGCTGGACGTGGACCGCCGCTCGGTCTACCACCTGCCGGGCCCGCTCGACCTCACCGGCCTTAATTCCATCGCCGACCTCGACATACGGCGGCTGAAGTACCCGGCCTTCGTCCCGTCAGAGGCGGCGTTCCCGCACGACGCGGACGTGTTCGCCACCCTGGACCGGCGGGATGTGCTGGTTCATCACCCGTACGACTCGTTCACCGCCACAGTGGAGCGGCTGACAGTGGAAGCGGCCGCCGACCCCCGGGTCCTGGCCATCAAGCAGACGCTGTACCGGACCAGCGACTCCTCGCCCATCGTCGAGGCGCTGATCGACGCGGCCGAGGCGGGCAAGCAGGTCGTGGTGGTGGTCGAGCTCAAGGCGCGGTTCGATGAGCGGGCCAACATCCTGTGGGCCCGCAAGCTTGAAGAAGCGGGCTGCCACGTGGTGTACGGGTTCGTGAACCTCAAGACCCATTGCAAGATGGCGCTCGTGGTCCGGGAGGAGCCTGACGGGTCGCTGCGGCGTTACTGCCATATCGGCACGGGCAACTACAACTCCTCCACCGCGCGGCTGTACGAGGACTACGGGCTGCTCACCTCCGACCCGGAGGTCGGCGGGGACGCGACGGACCTGTTCAACGTGCTGACCGGGTACAGCCGCAAGAGCGAGTACCGCCGTTTCCTGGTCGCGCCGCACGCGCTGCGGACTGGTCTGCTCGAGCGGATCGAGCGGCAGATAGCCTGGCAGCGGGCGGGCAGGCCCGCGCAGATCCAGCTGAAATGCAACGCGATCGTGGACGAGGCCGTCATCGACTCGCTCTACCGGGCGTCCAGCGCGGGCGTGCCGATAAAGCTGTGGGTCCGCGGGATCTGCTCGCTGCGGCCCGGCCTGCCAGGGCTGTCGGAGACCATCGAGGTGCGCAGCATCCTGGGGCGTTTCCTGGAGCACTCGCGGATCTACGCGTTCGGCCCCGCCGACGACGATGAGGGTGAGGTCTGGATCGGGAGCGCCGACCTGATGCACCGCAACCTGGACCGCCGGGTGGAGAGCCTCTGCCGGGTCAAGACCCCCGCGCACCAGCAGGAGCTCCGCTCACTGATCGACCTGGCCATGGATGACGCCACGAGTTCCTGGCGGCTGGCCGGGGACGGTACGTGGACCCGGCATCACCTGGACGCCGAAGGGAAGCCCATGCGAGACCTTCAGCAGTACCTCCTCGCACGACGCGGTCACCCCACCGACGGCTGATGGTGTCCGGCGGGGGTGCTGGGGAGAGCGAGATCCGGGCTGCGGGCGCTCTGCTCTGGCGTCCGGGCACCGATGGCCCAGAGGTAGCGCTGGTTCACCGCCAACGATATGACGACTGGAGCCTGCCCAAAGGCAAGGCCCTGCCCGGCGAGCATGTCCTGCTGACCGCGGTCCGCGAGGTGGCCGAGGAGACCGGGGTCCGCGTGAGGCTGGGGCGGCGCCTGCCGTCCACGCACTACCAGCAGCATGGCAACCGGCCGAAAACGGTGGACTACTGGGCGGCCAGGGCGGCGGACGGCCCTCAGCCTGGCTTCGTCCCGAACGATGAAGTGGACGAGGTCGGCTGGCTCGGCGTGGCGGCGGCCAGGGACCGGCTGAGCTACCCGCATGACGTCAGCGTGCTGGAGGAGTTCGCAGCCGGGCCGCCCGAGACGAACCCTTTGATCCTGGTCCGTCATGCGTCTGCGGGCAGCAAGGACAGGTGGCGGGCGGACGGCCACGATGACGACCTGAAGCGCCCCCTCGATGCGCTGGGCGGCCAGCAGAGGGAGGAACTGGCCCTGCTGCTCCGCTGCTACGGGACCGCCCGGGTGCTCGGCTCGGCGGCGGTGCGGTGTGTCGAAACGGTCCAGCGCTACGCCGACCTGACCAGGCAGCGCGTGCAGACCGACCGCGCGTTCACCGTGGGACTGGCCGGTGCCAGGGAGGCGCGCCGCCGGGTGGACCAGGTCCTGGGCGCCGGCCTGCCCGCCGTGATCTGCGGGCACCGGGAGAACCTTTCCGTGATCCTGGAGGAGGCCTGCGCGGTGCTCGGCGCGAAGGCTCCCGAGAGCGAGTCGCTGCCGCTGGGCGGGTTCTGGGTGCTGCACGTCGGCTGGAACGCGCTGGTGTCCCTGGAGGAGCACCACCTGATGAGTAGCTGAACCCTGCCTGCTCGTCCGGCGAAGGCCTGCCCGTCGGGCCGGGTCAGGCGCCTGCGGGGCTCCAGCCCAGGGTGGCGGGCAGCGCCCCTTCGAAGATCAGCAGCCACCGCTTGATCTCGATGCCGGTGCCGCCGCTGTAGCCGCCCAGCCCGTTGCCCGCGACCACCCGGTGGCACGGCACGATCAGCGGGATCGGGTTCGAGCCCATGATCCGCCCGATCGCCCGCGCCGGGAGCGAGATCCCGTCCGGCCCGGCCACCGCGCGCTGCGCCAGTTCCCCGTATGTGACCGTCTGCCCGTAGCCGACTGAGTCATAGAGCACGGACAGCACCTGGTGCTGCGCCCGAGAACAGCCGGACCAGTCCACCGGCAGGTCGAACACCTGGCGCTGCCCGGCGAAGTACTCGGCGAGCTGGTCACGTGCCGCACTCAGCAGCCCCGCACTGGACTGGGCGGTGCTGGCCTGGCCGGTGCTGGCCTGGCCGGTGCTGGCCTGGCCGGCCTGGCGCCGCCCCGCGCCGCCGGGGCCCCGGAAATCGAGCCGTGCCACGCCTGCGGGAGTGCAGCCCACCGCGAGCGGTCCGACCGGCGAGCTCAGCCCCGCCCAGGCCAGTTCGGTCATCGTCCCATCCGCCTTCTGGCCGCTCCGGGGGCCGGGGTCTGGCCGGCCGTGCACGCCCCGTTCATGCCAGTCCGAGATTACGCACCCCTGCCGACATTCTCGCCGGGCGCTGGCGGGCCGGGCTGCTCCGGCCCGGCGCGCTCCAGGGCATCGATGAGCGTGCCTATCCGCGCGGTCTCCTCCGCCACCCGGGCCAGCAGCCGGCCGAAGCCGGCGGCACCGGGCTGGTCTTCCTGCCGGCAGTACTCGGCCAGGCCACCCAGAACGCTGAGCGGCCTGCGCAGCGCCAGGCAGGCGTCCTCGATGGCCTGCCGCTGCCGCTCGGTGGCCTGCCAGGTGGCTGGCCGGGGCTCACGGGCCGGGTCACGGGCCCGCTCGAGCTGGCCCAGCGCGGTATTCAGGGCCGGCGCCACCCGGTCCGGGCCGGCCGGCTGGACGGCCCTTGGCGGGCCGGCCCGCGGCGGGACGGCCGCGATGGCCTCTGCCCGGTCAGCCAGCCGGGTGAGCGGGCAGAGCGTGGTGCGGATCGTCCAGCCGACCAGGCACCCGGCGGCCAGCACGACGATGCCGCCCACGGCCAGCATGGTGACGGTCAGGTGGTTCGTGGTCTGGCCCACGCGGGCCAGGCTGAGGCTCACCACGAGCGTGCCCGGGGCACCACGGCCGGCGGGGCTGGTGACGTCGAGAGCGAAGTCCTCCGCGCTGTACGCGTACGGGATGTGGTGTGCCCGGTAATGGACCGGCTCGGCAACGGCCAGGACGTTCCCGCCGCGGCTAACCCGGACCGTGCCGGCCTCACGGTGGTCCGCCAGGACCCGCACGGCGGACGCGGGCAGGCCCGGCCAGGACAGGCGGCCCGGCCCCGCCCGCATGACCAGCTGGCCGCCGGGGTCGCGCACCTCGACGCTCAGGTGCCCGGCCTGCCCGCCGGCGAGGCCGCTGAGCTCCGGGGGACCGGGCTCGGTGCGCGAGAGCGGCGTGAGCAGGAACGGATACCGGGCGAGCTGCTCTGCGTAGCCGCGGAGCTGCTGCCCGGCCTCCCGCACCAGAGTGTCCCGGGTGGCCACTCCGCCGGCCACGACGATGATGGCCGCCCCGGCAGCCAGCAGGCACACCGCCACGGCGGCCAGCCGCACCGTCAGTGACCGGGGGCCCGGCCGCCAGGCACGGAGCTTCCGCCGGAGCGGCCTGTCCTGGCCCACCTCACCAGTGTGCGCGATAGAGCCCGGTCCCGGCAGCCCAGGCGGCGCCCAGAGGCCTTACTCGTCGCCCTTTTTGGCCAGGCGGAGCAGCGCGCCCGCGATAGGCCCCGAGGTGAGCTGCACCTGCCACATCCGGGCCCGGTAGCCCGACAGGTCCGCGGCGACCGCCCCGGCGGTCACCGGGTCCGGCGGCTGCCAGGCGAGCCTGCGCACCGAGTCGGGTTGCAGCAGATTCTCGGCGGGCAGCGAGTGCTCGTCGGCGAGCGCGGCGATGACGGTCCGCACGGCGGCCAGCCGGCGGGCTGCCTCGGGATCCCGCTCGTGCCAGCGGTGCGCGGGCGGGGGACCGTCCGACACCTGCGCCGAGGGCCTCGGAAGGGCCTGGTCGGCCTCGGTGTGCGCCCGCCGGATGGCGGCGGACCACTCCTGCGCGTGCCGCTTGGCCCCGCGACCCTTGAAACCGGCCACCCCGACCAGGGCGGCGGCCGTGGCCGGGGCCGCGCGGGCGGCCTCGACGATGGCTGAGTCGGGCAGGACCCGTCCGGGGGACAGGTCGCGCCGCTGGGCGATCCGGTCGCGTTCCAGCCACAGTTCCCGCACGATGGCCAGGCCGCGGCGGGTGCGCACACGATGAATGCCGGACGTGCGGCGCCAGGGCTCGGCCCGGGGCGCAGGCGGTCCGGCGTTCAGCACAGCCGTGAACTCCTGCCGGGCCCACTCGTCCTTGCCCTGGGCCGCCAGTTGCTCGGCAAGCGCGTCGCGCAGGTCCACTAGGACCTCGACGTCGAGCGCGGCGTACCGCAGCCAGTCTTCCGGGAGCGGGCGGGTCGACCAGTCCGCGGCCGCGTAACCCTTCTCCAGGGCCAGGCCGAGCACGTTCTCGACGAGCGGGCCCAGCCCGACCCGGGGGTAGCCGAGCAGCCGTCCCGCGAGCTCGGTGTCAAACAGCCGGCGCGGCCGGTAGCCCAGGTCCGCCAGGCACGGCAGGTCCTGGGAGGCGGCATGCAGGACCGCTTCGGTGCCGGCCAGCGCCGCGTCCAGGTCCGACAGGTCGGGGCAGGCCACCGGGTCGATCAGCACGGTCCCGGCGCCACGGCGGCGCAACTGGACCAGGAAGGCCCGGTGACCGTAACGGAACCCGGACGCCCGCTCGGCATCCACGGCCACCGGTCCCTCGCCCGCTCCCAGCGCGCGGACGGCTTCGTCCAGCGCGCCAGCGGACGTCACCAGCGGGGGCAGGCCGTCCCGTGGTTCGAGCAGGGGCACGGCGGGCGGTCGTTCCGGTTGCGGGGCGGGGGCCGCCGGATCGGGTTCGCCGTCCCCCCCGCCCGGGCCGTCTGTTGCGGCCAGCCCGTCCGATGTGGCTGGCCCGTCCGATGTGGCTGGCCCGTCCGATGTGGCTGGCCCGTCCGATGTGGCTGGCCCGTCCGATGTGGCTGGCCCGTCCGATGTGGCTGGCCCGTCCGATGTGGCTGGCCCGTCCGATGTGGCTGCGCCCGTCCGATGTGGCTGGCCCGGCTGGGTGGGTGCCGTCCACGGGCTCCGGCGCCGGCGGCTGGTCGTCCGGCTCCATCACCGGGGCCGCCGGCTACTCGGCAGCGCCGTCACGCCCTCCGCCAGCGGCGGCAGTCCCGCCGCCGCGCAGAGCGCGTCACACCAGGCGGCCAGGTGCCCGTCCAGGACCTGGGGGCCGGGCCCGGAGCCGTCGTCCGGGGCGGCCGGGGACCAGGACGCGCGAAGCTCGAACCCCGTGACCGCGGGCTCGGATTCCTTGACGCCGAACCCCTCGGTGACCACCGTGGTGACGGTCCCGCTGGGCTCGGCGTAGCCGGCCGTGCGGTTACCCAGTGCCTCGGTCAGCCAGGTCCAGCCCACCTGCCCGATGAGGGGGTCCTCGGCGATATCCGGGTCCAGGTCGGCGCGGATGTACGCGATGACCCGCAGCGGGCCCGCCCAGCCGGTCTGGCCCGCGGGATCGTAGAGCAGGACCAGCCGGCCGCTGGCGATCTCATCGTCTTCCACCTGCACGGAGGCCGAGACCGCGCTCGCGTACGGGGCCAGCGTGCGGGGGGCCGGGACATCCTCGAAGACCAGTTCCGGGCGCAGGCCGCCGACCTGATCGCGCTGGGCCTGCAGGCCGGCCACGATGACCCCGAAGCCGGCCGCAGCGTCGTCACCAGCGGGCATCGAAGGCTTGGCTGCCGTGCTGCCCGCTACCCCAGGATCCGCCGCCTGCGGGCCCGCCATTCCAGGGCCCGCTTCCGCTGGGCCGCCGACCTGCCTCATAAGGTGAGCGTACGTCGTCGCCGCCGGGTGTCACGCGGCGCGCCCGGTCAACTCCGCCGTGCTGAGGGGCTGCCGCTGGGCTGGGACGGAGCCGAGGAGAACCGCGGCACCGCAGGCGACGCAGTACCACTCCGGGCACAGACCGCCGGGTGCATCCAAACAGCGTCCGGGATCGGAATGGACCTGAATGAACGTTCCGATTTCCCGGCAATCGGGACAATATTCATCTATCTGGTGCACGGCCTCGTGACCTCCTCACCCATCGGAGCCGCAGGCGTCCTCATCTGGGGGTTTTGGGCTGCGGCGCCAGGCAGGTGTCGATCGTGGCACGCGGAGCACGCGGATCGGTGGATGACGGGCGGCGTGTCCCGATGCCACCTGGGCAGATGCTGCGGCTCAGCCCGCGTCCTGTGAGAACATCGCAGGTGTGAACGTGCAGCCCAAGCCACTCGATGAGTCCCCGTTCCTGCTGGCCTGCCGCCGCCAGGCGGTGCCCTACACGCCGGTCTGGTACATGCGCCAGGCCGGCCGGTCGCTGCCCGAATACCGCCGGGCGCGGGGCGGAATGCCGATGCTCAAAGCGTGTTCCCGGCCAGATGTCATTACCGAGATCACCCTGCAGCCAATGCGCCGGTATCCGGTCGACGCGGCCATCCTCTTCAGCGACATCGTGGTCCCGTTGCGGGCGGTCGGGCTGGATATCGACATCAAGCCCGGCGTCGGCCCGGTGATCGGGGAGCCCATCCGCGGGGAAGGGGATCTGGCCCGGCTGCGCCCGCTGGAGCCGGGTGACGTGGAGTTCATCACCGAGGCGGTCACCGCGCTCGTCGGGGAGCTGGGACCGAAACCGCTGATCGGCTTCGCGGGCGGGCCTTTCACGCTGGCCTCCTACCTGATCGAGGGCGGGCCGTCCAAGAGCCACGATCTGACCAAGTCGCTCATGTACGGCAACCCGGCCCTGTGGAATGCGCTACTCGGCAGGCTGGCCGACATCACGATCACCTTCCTGCGGGTTCAGGTGGCCGCGGGGGCCTCGGCGATCCAGCTGTTCGATTCGTGGGCTGGCGCGGTCAGCCCGGAGGACTACCGGACCGGCGTGCTGCCGCACAGCAAGCGGATCTTCGATGCTCTCGCCGATACCGGCGGGCCCAGGATCCATTTCGGCGTGGCCACGGGGGAACTGCTGGGCATGATGGGCGAGGCGGGCGCGGACGTGATCGGGGTGGACTGGCGGGTCCCGCTCGATGAGGCGGTCCGCCGGGTAGAACCCGGCAAGGCCCTGCAGGGCAACCTGGACCCGGCCACGCTGCTTGCCCCGTGGGACGTGATCGAGCGGCGGGCCAAGGACATCATCGGCCGGGGGCGGGCCGCCGAGGGGCACATCTTCAACCTCGGGCACGGCGTCCTCCCGGCCACCAACCCGGACGTTCTGGCCCGGCTCACCGACCTCGTCCACGAGGCCTCCGTCCGCGAGCCGGCCGGCCCGTAGGCTGGCCGCCCGGTGCCCAGCGCCGGCCCGTAGGCTGGCCGCCAGGTAGCCAGGCCGGCCCGTAGGCTGGCCGCCAGGTAGCCAGCCTCACGACTGGGCGGCGGGGTCAGGGGGTCCGGGCGCGGCGGGGGCGGCACAGCGGCCGAGCCACCAGCGGCGGGCGCGATAGCCCGCGTAGCCGAGCACGGCCAGGATCACGGCGAACGGGAGCGCGGCACCGGCCCCGGTCAGGACCAGGGACACGACGCGGACCAGGCCGTGCCAGCCGGCCCTCAGGCCGGCCACGAAACCGCCGGCGGCCTTGTGCCCGCCGTGCTGCCCGGCCCGCGCGGACGGGGCGACCAGGAGCATGTCCACGGTGCCGAACGAGGTCTCGTGGGTGAGGGCACGCTGGCGGGCGAGCAGGGATTCCAGGCCCGACTCCTCGTCGTTGATCTGGTTCTGCACGGTGAGGAGGCTGCTGACCGAGCCCGCATGGCGCAGCAGCGCGCGCAGCTGGCTGATCGCCGCCTGGTCGACGTCACCCGGCTGGTGACGTCGGCCACGGTCTGGGTCACATCCTCGGCGTGCTGCGACATCGCCAGCCGGGTGCCGGTCTGGGTCGACAGCGCGCCGAGCGTGGCCTGGTAGGCGCGGACCGGGATCTTCAGCTGGAGGCTGACCGTGGAGCGGTCCGGGTGGGCCCGGTCCAGCCGGGTGCTCTCGCTGGACACGTACCCGCCCGCGGCGCGGGCCATCTGGGTGGCCTGGGCCGCGGCCCGGGTGAGGTTGGTGGTGCGGACGGTCAGGCTGGCCGTGTAGATGATCGACGACGTGGCGGGCAGCGCGGTCAGGGAGGTGCTCGCCGACCCGGCTGACCCTTGGGCGGCTGATCCCTGCGCGGATGAGCCTGCGGCGCCCGCGGCGGCACGCGCCGGGGCAAGCTCGGCCCCTGGCGCCGGTGCGGATGATGCGGAGGAACCCCCGGCCGAGCACCCGGCGGCGAGCAGGCAGGCTCCGGCGAGCAGCGCGCTGGAGGCGGCGGCCCGCAGCAGCAATGACGATGTCATGCCGCTCGGACGCGCGGGCAGGTCAGCCCGGTTCCGGCCCCGGGGTCACAGGTTCGCAACGTCCTGCGCCCTCCTGGGCGGCGGGGGTCCTGGTCCACGGCCGGAGCGCGAGCGCGGCGGCCGGGAACAGCAGCACCGACAGCAGCGACGCGCCGATCAGGGCGGCCGCGCTCGCCGGGTTGATCAGGCCGAGCGCGCTGCCCAGAGCCGCCACGACCACCGGGAAGGTCAGCGTGGTGGCCTGGAGCAGCCCGGCCGCCGCGGCGGGTGCCGCGCCGAGCTTGCGCCGGTACACCAGGGCGGGGCCGCCGCGCACCAGCGCGATCGCGAGCACCAGCAGCGGGACCAGGACCAGTGACGAGGTGTGCGACAGGAGAGCCCGCACATTGAACTGTACCCCGGTCATCACGAAGAACACCGGCACCAGGAACCCGTAGCCGATCGCGCGGAGTTTGGCCCAGTACCTTTCCTGGCTGGGCCGGTCATCCCCGTCCGAGATGCCGACCACCATGCCGCCGATGAACGCCCCCAGCAGCGCGTCCACGCCGAACTGGTGCGCCAGCGCGGTGAAGAGCAGCAGGGTCACGAACGCGCCGCGCACCCGCAGCTGGGATGTGTCCTCGTCGGAGTCGGCGAAGATCCGGGCCATCAGCGGGGTCCGCCACAGCACCTTCAGGATCAGCGCCAGCGCCAGCGCGGCGGCCCCCATGGCCAGCACGTAGATCACCTGGACCAGGGTGGACTCGGGCTGGGCGGAGAACAGGATGGTCAGCAGGAGCAGTGAGCCGAACTCCCCGACCGAGCCGGCCACCACGAGCAACTGCCCGAACTCCGTGGTGATCTCCCCGGCGTCGCGCAGGACCGGGACCAGCACGCCGAGGCTGCTGGCCACCAGGCACAGCGCCAGCAGCCGCACGTCCGCGCCCGGGGCGATCACGTGCAGCCCGAGGGCGACCGGGACGGCCAGCACCGCGGAGATCAGGAAGGCGGTCCCCGCCAGCCGGAACGTCGGCCCCCGGGAACCGCTCCGGCCGCACGTCCTGCCCGGCCAGGAACAGCAGGAAACCCAGGCCGAGCAGGTACAGCACCTCCGCTGCGCCCTCGGCCCGGACCAGCCCCAGGACCTGCGGGCCGACCAGGACCTCGACGACCACGGCCGGCACCAGCCGGCGCGGCACCAGCCGGGCGATGAGCGGGGCCGCGAATGCCGCCACCGCCACCGCGAGCAGCCCGCCGTACTGGATCGTCACCTGCTCGCCCCCCGATGAGGATCTACCCGTGCGGACCAGCCGCACCCTTAGGGTGAACGCGTGGAGGACTCTGACGCAAGACCGGGCCAGCCGGTTATCGCGATCATCGGGGCCGGGATCGCCGGGCTGGCCGCGGCGTTCTTCCTTCGCGACGAGCCGGTGCGCGTCGTCGTCCTGGAAGGATCCCCGCAGCTGGGCGGCAAACTGTCCGTGGCCGGGGTCGCGGGGCACGCCGTGGACGTGGGGGCCGAGGCGCTGCTGGCCCGCAGGCCCGAGGGCACCGGGCTCATCCGGGCGGCCGGGCTGGGGGACGAGCTGGTGTCGCCGGGGACCACCGCGGCCCGGATCTGGAGCCGGGGCGTGATGCACCGGCTGCCCGCCCGGCAGTTCATGGGCGTGCCCGCGGATACCGGGGAACTGGGCCGGGCCCGGCTGCTCTCGGCCGCAGGGCTGGCCCGGGCCAGCCGGGAGCCGGATCTGCCCCCGACCCACCGTGACGGCGATGTCTCGGTGGCCGGGTACGTGGGGGCCCGGTTCGGCCCGGAGGTCGTGGACCGGCTGGTCGACCCGCTGCTCGGCGGGGTGTACGCCGGGCGGTCCGAGGAATTGTCGTTCGAGGCGACGCTGCCCGGCCTGGCCCAGGCGTCCCGCACGCACGCCTCGCTGGCCCGCGCGGCGGCCTCGCTGCTGCCACCCCCGCCGCCGGAACCGGCCGGCCAGGGCGGGCCGGGCGCCCCCGCGCGGCCCGCGGTGTTCACCACCCTGCCCGGGGGCCTGGGCACGCTGCCGCCGGCCCTGGCCGCCGCCTCGGGCGCGGAGGTCCGGACCGGGGCCATGGTCCGTGAGCTCGTGCGCAGCGCGCGCGGGTGGCAGCTCACGATCGGCTCGGCGCACGCCCCCGAGCACCTGCAGGCCGACGCGGTCATCCTCGCCCTGCCCGGGCGGCCGGCCAGCAGGCTGCTCGGCGGGGTGCCGGCGGCGGCCGGGGCGGCCACGGCGCTCGGCGAGATCGGCTACGCGAGCATGGCCATCGTGACGCTGGCCTACCCGGATGCGGCGTTCCCGCAGCTCCCGGACGGCAGCGGTTACCTCGTCCCGGCGGTGGACGGCCGGCCGGTGAAGGCGGTCACGTTCTCCTCGGTGAAATGGCCCCACCTGCGCGACCACTCGGGCGGGCTGGTGTTCGTCCGCTGCTCGGTCGGCCGGATCGGCGAGGAAGCGGTCCTGCAGCGCGACGACCGGGAACTGGCCGCGCTGGCCGCCGCCGACCTGGCCGCCGCGACCGGGGTCCGGGGCGCGCCGGCCGATGCGGTGGTCACCCGCTGGGGCGGCGCGCTGCCCCAGTACACGGTCGGGCACCTGGACCGGGTGGCCCGGATCCGGGCCAGCCTCACGGCCCAGCCCGGCCTGGCGGCCTGCGGCGCCGCCTACGCCGGGGTCGGCATCCCCGCCTGCATCGGCACGGCGCGGGCCGCGGTGGATCAGGTGATGGCCGGGCTCCGGGTCAGCAGCACGGCCGGCCAAGGCGGAGAATAGGGGACATGGGTACGACTGAGGACGTGGCGGCGGAAGGCGGTATCCCGGCGGGGAACCCGGGCGAGACGGCCGGTACGGGCGTGCTCCCGGCCGACCCGGCCCCGCAGCCGCAGCTGCAGCGGCCCCGCGCCCGGGACCTGAACGAGCTGATCCGCTACACGATGTGGTCGGTGTTCCGGATCACCGGCTCCGGCGCGCTGGAGGCGGCCGGGGCGGTCACCGGCGTCGGGCGGGACGGGCTGGCCGACGAGGTCGCCGAGCTGACCCGGCAGGCGGCGGGCAAGGACGTGGTCACCCGCGGCTGCTACGACCTGCAGGGCCTGCGGGCCGACGCCGACTACATGTTCTGGTGGCACGCGCCGTCCTCCGACGACCTGCAGGAGATGTACGCCCGGTTCCGGCGGACCGCCCTGGGCCGGGCCAGCGAGCCGGTCTGGTCGGCGATGGCGCTGCACCGGCCCGCGGAGTTCAACAAGAGCCACGTCCCGGCGTTCCTGGCCGAGGAAGAACCCCGCGGCTACGTGTCGGTGTACCCGTTCGTCCGGTCCTACGAGTGGTACCTGATGGACCCGGGCCAGCGCCGTGAGCTGCTCGCCGAGCACGGGAAGATGGCCCGTGAGTACCCCGACGTGCGGGCCAACACCGTGGCCTGCTTCTCCCTCAACGACTACGAGTGGATGCTCGCGTTCGAGGCCGACGAGCTGCACCGGATAGTGGACCTGATGCGTCACCTGCGCGGGGCGAGGGCCCGGCTGCACACCCGGGTGGAGACCCCGTTCTACACCGGGCGCCGCAAGCCGGTCCGCGAGCTGCTCGCTTCCCTGCCCTAACGCTGCCGCCCCAGGACGCTGGCCCGGGACTGGTGCCCTGGGCTGAGGGCGCGCGGCCAGGACGGCCGCGTCCGCGGGAAACTCAGCTCTGGGCCTCTGCCGCCTGCGGCCGCGCGGGGGGCAGCAGTTCGGCGTCACGCCGCGCGAGGCGCGACGGCCACCAGTTGAAGCGCCGGCACAGCACGACGATGGCCGGCACCATCAGCGTGCGGACCAGGAACGTGTCGATCAGCACACCCAGCGCGATGGCCGCGCCGAGCTGCTTGATCTGGCTGGTGGCGCCGGTGACGCCGGCGACGCCGAACGTCGCGGCCAGGATCAGCCCGGCCGAGGTCACGGTGGTCCCGGTGTGGTGGGCCGCGGTCCGGACCGCGGCGCGCAGCGGCGCGTGGTGGGCTTCCTCCCGGATCCGGCTCATGACCAGGATGTTGTAGTCCTCGCCCAGCGCCATCAGGAAGATGAACAGCAGGAACGGCAGCACGAAGTTCAGCCCGGACTGACCGCCCCCGATCTGGAAGATGAGCACCGCGATGCCCAGCGCCGCGAAGTAGCTGAGCAGGACGGTCGCGACCAGGTACAGCGGGGCCACCACGCTGCGCAGCAGCAGGCCGAGCAGCAGCGCCAGCAGGACGATCACGATCGGGACGAGCTCCTTCAGGTCGCTCTGCGACACGGTGCTCACGTCGTAGGACGACGGCGCCAGCCCGGCCACGCCGCTGTCCGTGGCACCCACGCTGTGCTGCACGCTCGTGGTCGCGCTGCGCACGGAGGGCGTCGCGTTCAGCGCGGCGGTAGATGACGGGGAGCCCGCGGCCAGCGACGTGTAGAACTGCACGGTCTTGCCGTTGCTGCTGATGAACTGGGACAGAGAGCGGTACAGGTCGTACTGCTGCGCGGGCACCGGGGTGCCGGCTGGCTCGGTGACCGGCAGTTTCCCGGGCGGCCCCAGCTCCTGGTACAAGCTGTTCAGCTGGCTGGTGGTCAGCGTCGTGCCGTTGGGGTCGAACGGGCCGGCGACCGAGGCGAACACGGACTTGCCGGTCAGCTCGGTCTCGGCCTGGCTGACCGGGCCGAGGTTCTTCCAGACCGACGATTTGTAGACCATCAGCACCTGGGTCGGGTTGGCCACGGCGGCCGGGTAATGGTCGTTGATCACGTTGGTGCCGTTGGCCGACTGGCTTCCGGGCGGGCCGGTGGTCTGGCCGCCGAAACCGCTGGAGGTGTACGCGAACGAGAACACGCCCAGCGCGCCCAGGAACACCACGCCGCAGACCAGTGTGATCACCGGGTGCGCGATGACGTGGTCGGCGAGCCGGGCGTAGACGCCCTCCTTCTTGGCCGCCCGGACCGGGCGCGGCCAGAACACCGCGGTGCCGAACACCCCGAGCAGCGCGGGCAGCAGGGTGAGCGCGGCCAGCAGCATCAGCGCGACCCCCAGCGCCAGCGCCGGGCCGAGCCCCGAGTACAGGCCGAACGAGGCGAGCAGCAGGGTGAGCAGGGCCACGATGACCGTGCCCGCCGAGAACGTGATGGACTCACCCACGTAGCGGCCGGCGCGCTCGATGGCCACGTGCGCCGTGGCGCCCCCGGCGACTTCCTCGCGCACCCGCATGATGAAGAACAAGCCGTAGTCGGTGCCCGCGCCGAGCAGCAGCACGGTGAGCATGGTCTCGGTGATCGTGGACACCTGGAGCCCGGCCTTGGACGCCTCGGCGATGATGGCCCCGGACATCAGCAGGACCCAGATCGCTGGCACCAGGGTGACCAGCGGCGCGCCCACCGCCCGGAACACGATGATCAGCATCACCAGGATGATCAGGACCGACAGGTCCTCGGTGAGTTTCTGCGCGTGGGCCTGGGAGTTCTGGTTGTCCACCGCACTGGGCAGCTGCCCGGTGAGGTAGGCGGACAGCCCGGCCGGGAGCGTGAAGCTGCTCATCGTGGAGCGGATGGCCGCCACCGTGGGGGAGGCCTTGGTGCTGGAGGTGAGCACGTTGATGACGACCTGGGCCTTGTCCACCTGGCCGTCCTTGGACAAGCCCTGGTCCGAGACGGAGACGACGTGATCGTCTTTGGCGACCTTGTTCTGCAGCTTGGTGATGGACTGCTGGTCGCTCGCGGTGAGCTTGGACTTGCCCAGCACGACCAGGGTGCCGGTGGTGTCGTTCGTGGGCTCGAACGGCGCGGCCAGGTTCATCGCGTGCACGCTGGGCGAGCCGGACGGGAGGAAGGAGCTGTTGTCGGTGTTGACCGCGCTGCCCAGCGAGGGGAACAAGGCGATGCACAGGGCGCCTGCGACGATCCAGAGGGCGATGATCGCGTACCGGTAGCGGATGGCGAAGCGTGCCAGCCCAGCCATGAAGTTCCCCATAGATGCCCCCCGGACAGCATCGCATCCGTGCCTCACCGAGGACAGTACCCATGCACACGATTACTTAATGTAATCATCCGGTCACGAGGCTGGCGTCCATGGTTCGCTCCCATGATCACGGGCGATCGGGGGCGCTATGTGGCAGGGATCGACCGGGATCATGGCGGGCGCGCGCCCGAATCGGGCAAATCGCCCGTGCCGGTGCACCTCTTGCGCAGGAAAGGCCGGTTTCCGGTCGGTGGCGGGCTGAGGGAGCCGCGGCGGAAGGTGGCGGGGAGCGGGAACGGCGCGCCCGCCGGGCGGTCAGCTGGCGGGGGGTTCCAGGGTCAGGGAGACGGAGTTGATGCACCAGCGCTGGTCCGTGGGCACCTCGTAGCCCTCGCCCTCGAACACGTGCCCGAGGTGGGACTCGCAGTTGGCGCAGCGGGCCTCGACCCGCCGCATGCCGAGGGAGTCATCCTCGATCAGGATCACCGCGTCGTCCTCGGTGGGCTGATAGAAGCTGGGCCACCCGCAGTGCGACTCGAATTTTGCGTCTGACCGGAACAGTTCGGCTCCGCACGCCCGGCAGCGGTAGACGCCCTCGGTCTTGGTGTCCGTGTATTCCCCGGTGAACGGCGCTTCGGTGCCCGCCTGGCGGAGGACCCGGTACTCCTCCGGGCTGAGCATGTCCCGCCATTCGGTCTCTGTTCGGCGCACCTTGTCCATGCCCGTGAGACTACCCGGCCCCCGTACCGCTACCCTCGTCTCGGCGAGATCACGGAGGCGTTGACTCATGGAGTGGCTGAATGAGCCGGCAAGCTGGCAGCGGACCGACGACGTACTGCAGGTGAACGTCGACCCGGGCACCGACTTCTGGCGGGTTACCGGCTACGGCTACATCCGGGACAGCGGTCATGTGTACGGCGACGTGCTGGCGGGCGACCTGGACGTGGCCGTGCGGATCCGCGGCAACTGGTCGGCCCAGTACGACCAGGCGGGTGTCATGCTCCGGGCCGACGAGCGGACCTGGCTGAAGACCGGGATCGAGTTCTTCGAGGGCCGCCCCCGGCTGAGCACCGTGCTCACCCTGGGCATGTCCAGCTGGTCCGTGGCCAACCTGCCGGACGGCGCGGACGACGTGGCGCTGCGGCTCTCGCGCCGCGGCGACGCGGTCGAGATCCGGTACAGCACCGGCGATGGGCCGCCCGACCTCGCCGCCCTGGTGTACCTGCCCCCGGACAGCGAGCTGCTGGCCGGCGTGATGTGCGCCGCCCCCGAGGGGTCGGGGTTCAGCGTGTCGTTCCACGAGCTGCGCATCGCCGGCCGCGACCAGGCCGCCCGCGTCACAACGTGACGTGGTGCACCGGCTCCGGCGTGGCTGACGGGCGGACCTCCACCTGGTCCACCTTCCCGGCGGCCTGCACGTCGCCGAGCACCGCCCGGATCCGGGGCAGGTCGTCCTCCCCGGCCGACACCACGAGCTGCCGGACCGGGGTGCGCATGGACAGGCGGGCGGCCGACTTGGCCCCGCGCACGGCGGCGATCGCCGCGGACGCCGCGCCGAGCAGCCCCGGATCCGCGTCACCCGCCTGGGCCCGCAGCCCGTCCGGCTCCGGCCACGGGGCCCGGTGAATCGAGCCCTCCTGCCACCACGACCAGGCCTCCTCGGTCACGAACGGCAGGACCGGCGCGAAGAGCCGGAGCAGGACTGACAGCGCTGCCCGCAGCGCCGCGGCCGCCGAGGCGGCGGCCCGCGGCCCGTGCTCGCCGTACGCGCGGGACTTGACCAGCTCCAGGTAGTCGTCACAGAAGAACCAGAAGAAGGACTCGGTCTCGTGCAGGGCCCGCGCGTGATCGTAGGACTCGAACGCCGCAGTGCACCCGGCGACCACGTCCGCCAGCTGGCCGAGCATGGCCCGGTCCAGCGGCTCGGTGACCGGCGCGCCAGCCGGGCCCGGATCAGCCCCGGAGCCCGGGTCAGTCCCGGAGCCCGGATCAGCCCCGGAGCCCGCCCCGGCCGCATCACCCGCGCTGCCGTGCCGCCCGCCATCACCCGGGGCGAGGGACAACACGAACCGGGCTGCGTTGAGGAGCTTGATGGCCAGCCGCCGCCCCACCCGCAGCTGGGCCGGATCGAAGACCATGTCGGTGCCGAGCCGGCCGCTGGCCGCCCAGTACCGCGCCGCGTCCGAGCCGTGCTTGCGCAGCGAGTCCATCGGGGTCACCACGTTCCCCCGGGACTTGGACATCTTCTTCCGGCCGGTGTCCAGGATCCAGCCGGAGATCGCGGCGTGCCGCCAGGGCGCCACGCCGTACTCGTCATGCGCGCGCAGCACCGTGTAGAACAGCCAGGTCCGGATGATCTCGTGGGCCTGCGGCCGCATGTCCATCGGGAAGATCCGGTCCAGGTCCGGGCCGCCGTCCGCCCGCACCGCGATCTGCGGGGTGAGCGAGGACGTGGCCCAGGTGTCCAGCACGTCCGGGTCGGCCGCGAACCCGCCGGGCCGCCCCCGCTGCTCCTCGGCGTACCCGGGGGGCGGCTCGGCGGCCGGGTCGGCCGGCAGCCGCGCCTCGTCCGGCGTGAGCGGCGAGCCGTACCTCGGCCGGCCGTCGCCGTCGAGCGGGTACCAGACCGGGATAGGCACGCCCGAGAACCGCTGCCGGCTGACCGGCCAGTCGCCGGACAACCCGTTCACCCAGTTCTCGTACCGGGCCCGCATGTGGGCGGGATGCCAGGTGATCTCCCGGCCCCGGGCCAGCAGCGCGTCCCGGAGCCCCGGGTCGCGGCCCCCGCTGCGCAGGTACCACTGCCGCGTGGTGATGATCTCCAGGGGCGTATCGCCCTTCTCATAGAACTTCACCGGGTGCACGACCGGCTCCGGCTCGCCGAGCAGGTCACCGGAGGAGGCGGCCAGGGCGGTGATCCGCGCGCGGGCCTCGGCCAGGGTGGCCCCGGCGAGCCGCTGGTAGGCGGAGCGGCCGGCCCGGCTGGTGATGCCCGGCGGCGGGGACGCCAGCAGGCGGCCGTCCGGCCCGAGCAGCGGCCGGGTGTCCAGATCGAGGTCGCGCCACCAGGTCACGTCGGCGGCGTCGCCGAACGTGCAGACCATCGCGATGCCGGTGCCCTTGCCCGGGTCCGCCAGCGGGTGCGTCCGCACTGGCACCTCCACGCCGAACAGTGGCGTGGTCACCGTGGTGCCGGCCAGGGCCGCGTACCGCTCGTCGCCGGGGTGCGCGACCAGCGCCACGCAGGCGGGCAGCAGTTCCGGCCGGGTGGTGGCCACGGCCACCGCGCTGCCGTCCGGGCAGCGGAATCCGAGCCGCACGTAACTGCCGGGCATCTCCCGGTCTTCCAGCTCGGCCTGGGCCACCGCGGTCTGGAACGTCACGTCCCACAGCGTCGGTCCCTCCGCCAGGTAGGCCTGCCCCCGGGCCAGGTTGCGCAGGAAGGCCCGCTGGGAGATGGCCCGGGCGCTGCGGCCGATGGTCTGGTACTGCGTGGACCAGTCCACCGACAGGCCCAGCCGCCGCCACACCTGCTCGAACGACTGCTCGTCCAGGCTGGTCAGGCGTTCGCAGAGGGCCACGAAGTTGCGCCGCGAGATGCGGACCGGCTCGCCCGCCGGGCGGTCCGGCGGCACGAACGACGGGTCATAGCGCAGCGCCGGGTCACACTGGACGTGGAAGTAGTTCTGCACCCGGCGCTCGGTGGGCAGGCCGTTGTCGTCCCAGCCGATCGGGTAGAACACCGCCTTGCCGCGCATCCGCTGGAACCGCGCGATCGTGTCGGTGTGGGTGAACGAGCAGACGTGCCCGATGTGCAGCGCCCCGCTGACGGTCAGCGGGGGAGTGTCGATGGAGAAGACCTCCGCGCGGGAGGCCGTCGCGTCAAACTTGTACTACGCCCGTCTCTTCCCACCGGCGAGACCACTTGTCCTCGAGGCCCTCAAGCGACGGCTTGAGCGGCATCGGGCTGGCCTGCGCGCGGGCCGGGGAGGCCGGCGCGGCAGCGGGGCGGGCATCGGTACTCATGGCGGTCAGGGTAGCGCATCGGGGGATGGCGCCGCGACGGGGATTCCCGGGCCCGGCTCGCCGCCGCCCGGCCCAGGATCCCCGGCCTGAGCCGGCCCGGGCGCCCGGCGGGTGACGCGCGGCGGGCACTCAACGATTCGCCTCGCGGGAATAACGGCCCTGACCGGGGGTTTCACAGGGGCAATAAACCATAAAAGGGCAGCAAGTGCGGCTCAGTCGCGGCCGGAGCCGGCGGATACTGGGATACTTAGGGGATGCTGCGGGCGTCGAGCGGACGGCTGGTCGGCAGGGACGGTGAACTGACTCGCCTGCTCGGCCTGCTTGACGACGCCAGCGCCGGCCGCCCGTCCCACGCACTGATCAGCGGCGACGCGGGCGTGGGCAAGACGCGGCTGGTCGCCGAGCTCGCCGCCCGGGCCGCGGACCGGGGCTTCCTCGTCCTGTCCGGGCGCTGCGCCGAACTGGGCGACAGCATTCCTTACCTGCCGCTTGCCGACGCCCTGCGGGAAGGCACGACGACTCCCGGGGCCGCAACGGAACCGCTGGTGGCCGCACTGGCCGCCCGGCCGGTGCTCGGCCGCCTGCTGCCGGACCGGGACGTGGCCGCGCAGCGGGGTGGTGAGGTCTCCGGGCTCGCCCAGCAGCAGCTGTTCGGGGCGGTGCTCGGGCTGCTCGCCGAGCTGGCCGACGGGCATCCGGTGCTGCTGATCCTGGAGGACCTGCACTGGGCCGACCGCTCCACCCGCGACCTGGTCACGTTCCTGAGCCGGGTCCTGCACCGGGAGCGGGTGGCCGTGGTGGCCACCTACCGCACCGACGACCTGCACCGGCGTCACCCACTCCGGCCGGTGGTGGCGGAGCTGCTGCGGCTGCCCAGCGTGGCCTCGATCGAGCTGGGCCCGCTGGGCTACGCGGACATGGCCAGTCACCTGACCGCGCTGGCCGGCGAGCCGCTGGACCCGGCCGTGCTGCACCGGATGGTCGCCCGGGCCGAGGGCAACCCCTACTACGCCGAGGAACTCCTGGCCGCCGTCGAGCCGGCCCGGTACGACGCCGCCGGTGGCGGGGGTGGTGGCGCGGGTGGTGGCGCCGCCGCGACGGGCGGCGGCGCGAGGAGGGCCGCCCCGGGCGGCGACGTGCTGCCCAGCGGGCTGGCCGCGCTGCTGCTGGCCCGGGTGGAGCGGCTGCCCGCCGCCGCCCAGCAGGTGCTGCGGGCCGCGGCGGTCGGCGGCCGCCGGGTGGAGGACGACATCGTCCGGGCCGCGTCGGGACTGGCCGGGCCGGAGTACGAGGACGCGATCCGGGACTGCGTGGCCCAGCAGCTGCTGGTACCGGGCGGCGCGGACGGCTACGTGTTCCGGCACGCGCTGATCCGGGAAGCCCTCTACACCGACCTGCTGCCGGGCGAGCGGACCCGGCTGCACGCCCGCTTCGCCGAGCTGCTGGCCGACCCGGCCCGGCTGGCCGCCGTGCCGGGGTCCGCCGCCGAGCTGGCCCACCACTGCCTGGCCAGCCACGACATCGCGGGAGCGTTCGCCGCGTCGGTCCGGGCCGGGCAGGAGTCGGAGCGGCTGGCCGCCCCGGCCGAGGCGCACCGGCACTACGACGCCGCGCTCGCGCTGTGGGAGCGCGTCAGCGAGCCGGAGCAGCTGGCTGGCCAGGACCGCGACCACCTGGCCTTCTGCTCGGCGAACTGCGCCGCGTCCAGCGGCGACATCGCCCGGGCCGTGCAGCAGCTGCGCCGCATCCGCGGGTTCCTCGGCGAGGACGCCGACCCGGTGCTGGCCTGCCGGGTGCACGAGCGGCTGGCCTACTACCTGCTCGAGCTGGATGCGGCGGCCGACGCGGAAACGGCGGCCCGGGCCGCGGTGGAGCTGCTCCCGGCCGACCCGCCGCGGCCGGAACACGCCCGGGCCCTGGCCACCCACGCGCAGACGCTGATGTACGCGGGCGACGAGGCGGCCGCCGCGCGCCGGGCCCAGCAGGCCCGGCTGGCCGCCCGGGCCGCGGATGCCACCTGGGTGGAGGCGGACGTCCTGGTGACCCTGGGCCTGCTGGCCGAGCGGCAGGGTGAGCCCAGCCAGGCGCTGGACCTGTTCACCCAGGCCTCCCGGGAGGCGCAGGCCCACTCGATGCTCGGCGTCGAGCTGCGGGCGGCCTTCCAGGTCGCCCGGTCCCAGCTGGAAAGCGGTGACCTGGCCGGGGCGGCCGAGACCGCGCACCAGGGCCAGGGCCACGCGGAGGCGGCCGGGCTCGGCCTGGCCCCGTACGGGCTCGACCTGCAGTACGTGCACTACCTGGCGCACTACGCCGACGGCTGCTGGGATCACGCCCAGGAGCTGGCCGACGGGTTCGGAGTCCGGGTGACGACGGCGGCTGAGGCCCGGCTCTCGGCGATGGCCCTGTTCCTGGACGTGGCCCGGGGCAGTCCCAAGGTCGCCGACCGGCGGGCCTGGCTGGAGCCGTTCTGGCCGGGCGACAGCTTCGGCGCGTACATCGCCCGCGGCCTGCTGGCCGAGCATGCCCTCTGGCGCGGCGACACCTCGACCACGCTGGCCGAGGTGGCCGCCACCCTGGCCGAGCTGGATGTCAAGGGCGGCTACGGGCCGCCCGCGATCCGGGTCGCGGCCGTCGGCCTGGCCGCCCGCGGTGAGCAGGCCCGGCGGGCCCGCGCCGCGCGGGACGAGGAAGCCGCCGCGGCGGAGGAGGCCGCGGCCCAGGTACTCATCGAGGCCGCGCGTGAGGGCGCCGCGTTCCCGCGGCGGCCCAAGTTCGTGCTGGGCGTGGACGGCCGGGGCTGGCTGGCCCGGGCCGAGGCGGAATGGGCCCGGGTCCAGGGCCGCAACGACCCCCAGGCCTGGCAGGCCGTCGTTGACACGTTCAGGCCCGCGTTCACCTACGAGACGGCCCGGTCCCGCTGGCGGCTCGCGGAGGCGCTGGCTGAGGCGGGACGGCGGGCCGGCGCGGAGCGGGAGTGGTCGCTCGCGCTGGCCGTGGCGGACGAGCTCGGCGCCGTGCCGCTGTCGTCGGCGCTTCGCGATCTCGGCCGCCGGGCCCGGCTCGCCCGCCCGGCGGGCAACGGTGCGCCGGGCGGCGGCCCGGGTGGCCCCGCAGGCGGGCCGCGTGGCGGGCCCGCCGATGTCCTGGCCGGGCTGACCAGCCGCGAGCGCGAGGTGCTGCGCCTGGTCGTGGCCGGGCGGAGCAACCGGGAGATCGCGGCCGCGTTGTTCATCGCGCCCAAGACGGCCAGCGTGCACGTGTCGAACATCCTGGGCAAGCTGGGTGCGGCCAGCCGGGGCGAGGCCGCGGCCATCGCCGCCGCCGCCGGGCTCGAGCCGGCGGACCGCTAGCCGTCCGCCAGCCGTCCGCCAGCCGGGGCCAGGCGGGCCAGCCGCTGACCCGGGCTGGATCAGGCCCGCAGCCGGGTCACCCGTGCGGCTGGCCGCCGGGAGCCAGCTCGGTGAGGATCTCCTCGGCCCGCGCGGCCGCGCCCACCGGGTCCGCGTCAGGCGCGCCGATCAGCGGATCCCAGTTCAGGTCGTAGAAGATCTCGGTCACCCCCTGCTCGGCGAGCCACTCCACGTCACCGCGGATGTCGGCGTAACTGCCGGACAGCAGCACCCGTCCGCCGCCCTCGGGCACGGTCACCGGCGCGCCCGCGCGGACCACGCCGCGGCAGACGATCCGGATCGAGCCGGGATCGCGGCCGGCTTCCTCGGCAGCCGACCGGACCACGCTGATGCCCTCGCCGATCCGGGACAGGTCGGTCCGGCTGGCGGTGACCCAGCCGTCCGCCAGCCGCCCGGCCCGCTGCAGGGCGGCCGGCGCCGCCCCGCCGAGCAGGATCGGCGGCCCGGGCCGCTGCACCGGGTTGGGTGCGAACCAGCCTGCGGGCAGGTCGTAGTCCCGGCCGTGGAACTCGGCCGGCCCGTCAGCCCAGACCCGCCGCATGACCTCGATGTACTCGCCGGTCCGCACCCCGCGGCGGGCCATGATCCCGCCCGCCACGGTGAATTCCTCCGGCAGCCAGCCGATGCCCAGGCCGAGGTCGAGCCGGCCGCGCGACAGCACGTCCGCGGTGGCGGCCATCTTGGCCAGGTAACCCGGCGCCAGGTACGGCATGTTCAGCACCGCGACACCGAGCCGGATGTGCCGGGTCACCGCGGCCAGGTAACCGAGCGCCACCATCGGGTCGAGCACACTGTGATACACGGGCTCCATGGCCGCGCCTTCGGGCACCATCAGCCGCTGGAATGTCCAGAGCGAGGCGTAGCCGGCGGCTTCCGCGCTGGCCGCGAACGAGGCGAGGTTGCCCGGGGTCGCCCACACCCCCGAGACCGGGGCACCGAAACCAATCTTCATTCCGCTCACCCTAAGGCCCGGGCGCTGGCGGCGTGAGCCCGGCGGACGGCCGGCCGGGAGGCGCCGCCGGGCCGGCCGCCCGATCCGGGTGCCCGGCCGCCGGCTCGGTAAGCTGCCGGCGTCCGGTAGACCCCGACCGCACGGGAGCGAGCCATGCCCACTGACCCCCGCGCACTCATCGGCGTGCTGCGCAACTCGCACGAGCGGCTGGCCGGCCTGGCCATGGAGCAGATCACCCAGCTGCTCCAGTTCGTCGCGAAGCCCGCCGGCGACTCCTTCCGGGGACCCCGCCACCTGGACCGCGCCGGTGGTCCGGATCCCGTGCCCGGAGGGTGGCCCGTTCGCCGCGGCCGGGATCACGCCGGTGCTGCAGGAAGCCTGTGACCAGCTGATCGGGCCTGGCCGCTGGTGGCGGCGGGCCGGGGTGGGCGGAACCGTCCCGGTGCGGTTCCCCAGCGAGGCCGACCCGGGCGACGCAGGCTGGCACATCGAGTCCAGCTACCAGGTGGGCGGGCGGTGGCGGGTCAACGCCGGCTCCCGGGACCGCGGGCTGCTGGCGATCTACCTGCTCACCGACGTGGAGCCGGATGGCGCCCCGACCCGGCTGCGGCCAGGCTCGCACCGGGACGTCCCGCGGATCCTGGCCCCGGCGGGAGACGAAGGCATGGAGTGGCTGCCCGCCGCGCAGCAGGCCGCGCGGGCCAGCGCCCACCGGCCCACGGCCCTGGCCACCGGCCAGGCCGGTGACGTGTTCCTGTGCCACCCGTTCCTGGTCCATGCGGCCTCCTGGCCGCACCGGGGCCGGTTCCCGCGGATGATCGCCCAGCCGGGCGTGGCGCTGTTCGGCCAGTACGCGCTGCGGGCCGAACCGGGGGAGACGCCGCCGCCGGTGCAGCAGGCCATCCTCGGCAGCCTGGCCGCTGCCGCCAGCTGACGGGCTGCCCGCTACCGGGACGACGCGACGAGCCGCGCGGCCTCGCGGGCGCAGCCCCAGGACAGGGTGACGCCGGCGCCCCCATGGCCGTAGTTGTGGACCACCAGGCACCCGTGGCCGCCGCGGGCGGCACCCTCCGCCTCCAGCCGCACCTGGGGCCGGGCCGGGCGCAGGCCGACCCGGTGCCCGAGGATCCGGGCGGTGCGCAGCCTTGGGTCGATGGCGGCGGCGTCGGCCAGGATCCGCTGCGCCGTCGCGGGACGGGGCTCCAGTGACCAGTCATCCGCGATCTCGGTGCCGCCCAGCACCACCCGGTCCTGATGCGGGAACACGTAGGCCAGTTCGTGGGTCTCGTCGCCGTCCCCGATGAAGAACTCGGTAAGGCCAGGGTTCTCGGCGATGACCACCTGGCCGCGGACGGGGCTCACCGACGGGTCGGGCACGAAGTCGCGGGCCCCGGCCCCGGTGCAGTTCACGATCACCGGCGCGGAACTGCGCCGGACGGCCTGGGCCAGCGAGTCCAGCGGCACCACCGTGAGCCGCCCGCCCGCGCGGCGCAGCCGCCCGGCCAGATAGTCCAGGTAGACGGGCATGGACACGACCGGCGCGCTGTACCGCCAGCCCGCCACGAAGCCGGGCGGCAGGGAACCCGGACCGCACGGCCCGAGGTCGCGCAACGGCGCGAGCCAGTCCGGGCGGGGAGCCGCGGCCCGCACGGCCGCGGTCCCGCTGACCAGCCGGACCCCGGCGCCCGGATCACCGGCCAGTCCCGTGAGGACCTCGAGAGTCTCGCCGCACCAGCGCGTCACCCGGTCGCTGTCCTCGACCAGATGCGGCCCCCAGATGGCCCCCGCCACTGCCGACGTGGTCTGCTGCGGCGGCTGGCCAGCCTGGACGGTCACGGCCAGCCCGGCTTCCGCCAGGCACACCGCGGCGGTCAGTCCCGCGACGCCCGCCCCGATCACCAGCACCTCACCCGCGCGTTCTGTCACCCCCCGACGGTAGCGCCCGGGCCGGAACAGGACCGGCCGGGCGCGGCCGGGGCCTCGAGCGGCGTCTCAGCTATCGAGACGCTGTAACAAAAGACTCACTGGATCGTCCGGCCATGGCCGCCGCCGGCCCGCGCCTCGTGTGGCTGGACCGCCATGCCCCGGCAAAGCACGCTGGTCATGCACGGGGCCGGGCCGGGCCGGTCGGCCGGTGCGCCAGGTGCGAGCGGAGCGGCTGCGGCCCGTGCATGGCTCGTGAACCCCGCTGCGGGCGCCGGCAGGCGCGCGATCAGCGGCGAAGTGCCGCGAGCGAACTTGCCGCACCGGGTGCCCCGCATAAGCTCGGTTAGGTCGGATAACGTCCGCATCCCCCGGCCGTCAGGTCCGCGCTGGCTGAGCGGGGGACTCACCAGCCAAAGGGGGACGGTTCATGAGCGGGAGGCGCGGACTCAACCTGAGCGCCGCCCAAATCATCGCCAGTGTCCTGGCCACCCTGAGCGCCGCGGTCGCCGCCTCCTTCCTGGGGGTGGCCGGCACCCTCGTCGGTGCGGCCGTGGGCAGCCTGGTCAGCACCATGGGCACCGAGATCTATAAGCACTACCTCCAGCGTTCCGAGGAACGTCTGCGGTCCGCGGGGCAGGTGCTGTACCACTCGGCCGCCCGGACCAGGGCCGGCACCACCGACGCCGGGGCGGCAGCGGCGTCCAGCGGCCGGCCCGCCGCGCACGCGGGTTCGGCAGGCCAGCCAGATGCGCCCCGGGACCTGGGGAATCGCGACGGGGCAGTCCGGGACCCGGCGAACCAGGAAACGGCTGTCTGGGACCGCCGGCAGTACGGGACCCCGCGGGATCCCCACCAGACCCAGATGATCCCGGGCTATGGTACCCAGTGGGACAGCGCCGCGAACGGCGGGGTCACCAACGGCCCACCGAACGGCTGGAACGGCTCCGGTAACAGCGCCGGCCAGCACGCTCACGGGAGCATCACCCCGGAAGGTGCGGACGGCGACGCAGCCGGCCACGACAGCCTGTGGGCTGCGGTCACCAGCTTCTTCAGCGACCTGACCCGGCGGCAGTGGCTGACCTACGGCGGCATCGCCGCGATGTTCTTCGCCATCGTCATAGCGGGCATCATCGTGGTCCAGCTCGCCGTGGGCAGGCCGCCGCTGAGCAGCCCGGTCGGCCACGCCGCGCCGCAGCAGCAGCGGCAGAGCCCGCACCCGACCAGCACGCCGTCCGCCACGCCGACCGGGTCCACGCCGGCCAGCCCGACATCCTCGGCCTCGCCGACCTCGGGGACGCCGACGCCGACCTCGGGAACGCCGACCCCGGGCACCTCCGGCACGGCGTCCTCACCCTCGACGCTGCCGTCGCCGACCCCGAGCACGGGCAGCAGTGGCGCGGCCAGGTCCACGCCCTCCCCCTGAGCGCTGCCGGCTGCCTCGCTCCCGGCGGCACGCACGGGCCCGGGCGGGGGGCGCCGCACGCTTGCCGGGGGGCTTGGGCCGCGTGAAATCCTGGCGGCATGACGAAGCGAATCTGCGTGACCGGCGCGAGCGGCCGCGCCGGCCGGGTTACCGTCCGGGAACTCCTGGAGCACGGGTACCAGGTCGTGGCCACCGACCGGGTGATGCCCCCCGGGGACCTTGGGGTCCGGCCGCTGCTGGCCGACCTGACCGACTACGGCCAGGCCACCGAGGTGCTCCAGGGCGTGGACGCCGTGGTGCACCTGGCCAACATCCCGGCCCCGGAGATCCACACCCCGGCGACCACGTTCAACCAGAACATGACCATGAACTTCAACGTGTTCATGGCCGCGGCCCAGGCCAGGCTGGAGCGCGTCGTGTGGGCATCCAGCGAGACCACCCTGGGCCTGCCGTTCGACGCGCCGCCCCGGTACGCGCCGGTGGACGAGGATCACTACCCGGTCCCGACCAGCACGTACGCACTGTCCAAGGTGGCCAGTGAGACGGTGGCCGCGCACATCGCCGAGTGGTCGCAGATCCCGTTCACCGGGCTGCGCTTCTCGAACATCCTCGGCCCCGCGGACTACCAGCACTTCCCGGGATACTGGGCAGACCCCGCGGCCCGCCGGTGGAACCTGTGGGGCTACATCGACGAGCGTGACGCGGCCATGGCCTGCCGGCTCGCCCTGGAGGCCATGGCCAAGGGCAGCGTCAGCTACATCATCGCGGCCGCCGACACCGTGATGGACCGCCCGTCCGCCGAGCTGCTGGCCGAGGTCTTCCCCGGCGTCACGCTGACCGCTGAGGTGGGGGAGTTCGGCACGCTGCTGGCCATCGACCGGGCCCGCGCCGCGCTGGGCTTCGTCCCGCAGCACTCCTGGCGCGAGCACGTGACCCCGGGGCCGTCCTGAGCGCGCCCGGGGATACGCACGCCGGCGCCGCGGCGAGCCGGACCATCCCGCAGGTCCTGGCGGACGCCGCGGCGCGCGACCCGGAGGGCATCTGGGTCCGCACCGACGACGGGACGCTGAGCTTCGCCGGGGCGCTGCGCCAGGTCGCGGCGGCCGCCCGCGACCTGCGCGGCGCCGGCATCGGGCCCGGGGACCTGGTCATGGTCACCGCACGGACCACACCGGAATACCTGATCTGCTGGCTGGCCGTGACCGCGCTGGGCGCGGTGGTGGTGTCGGTCAATCCGCGCAGCGCCCCGGCCGAACTGGCCGGCCTGGCCCAGCAGACCCGGCCCCGCGCGCTTATCGCCGACCCGGGCCTGGCCAGGCTGGTCACCGAGGCGGGAGTGGCTGGCCCGCTGCCTCTGGGGGTGCTGGACGCCGGCGAGCTGGCCGGTGACTGGGCTCACGCCAGCCCGGGGAGCCCGGCCCGTGGTGGCCCGGCCCGTGGTGAGCCGGCCCGTCGTGAGCCGGGCGGCCTGCCGGGGGCCGCGGTTGACCCCGGCGACCTCGCGGTACTGATCCCCACGTCCGGCACGACGGGCCGGTCCAAGCTGGTCATGCAGACCCACCGGGCCTACGTCCTGGCCGGGGAAGGATTCCCGTACTGGATGGAGCTGACCGCGCAGGACCGGCTGATGACCTCGCTGCCGCTGTTCCACATCAACGCCCCGGCCTACTCGGTGATGGGCTCGCTGGCCTGTGGCGCGGGCCTGATCCTGCTGCCCCGCTTTTCCGCGAGCGGCTTCCTGGACGCGGCGCGGCGGCACGGCGCGACCGAGTTCAACGCGATCGGCGCGATGCTGGAGATCCTGATGCGCCAGCCGCGGCGCGCGGGGGGCGCGGACACCCCGCTGCGGCTCTGCTACACGGGCCCGGCGCCGGCCCGGGAACGGCAGGAGGAGATGGAGAGCCGGTTCGGCCTGCGCATCGTGGTCGGGTACGCGATGTCGGAGAGTCCCTACGGCCTGATCTGGCCGCGCGGGACCCGCCCCTTCGGCACCCTCGGCGCGGTGCGCCAGCATCCGGTTCTCGGCGTGATCAATCACGCGCGGGTGGTCGACCAGGCGGGCGGGGAGGTCGGCCCGGGCGGGACCGGCGAGCTGCTGCTCCGCAACCCGGTGCTGACCCCGGGCTACTACGGGATGCCGGCCGAGACTGCCGGGGCTTTCACGGCGGACGGCTGGCTGCGGACCGGCGACCTGGTCACCGTGGGGCCCGGGGCCACGTACACGTTCGTGTCGCGGAAGAAGGAGGTGCTCCGCCGCCGCGGTGAGAACCTGTCCCCGGCCGAGGTCGAGGAGGTCCTCCAGGACCATCCTGACGTGCTCGAATGTGCCGTGGTCGGGGTGGCGTCCGAGCTGTCCGAGGACGAGGTGAAGGCGTTCGTGGTACCGGCGCCGGGCCGCCGGCCCGACTTCGCCGGCCTGCGCGCGCACGCGGCCGCCCGGCTGTCCGCCTTCAAGGTCCCCCGGTACTGGCAGCTCATCGAGGAGCTGCCGCGCACCCCCACGGCGCGGGTGGCCAAGCACCGGCTCCCCGGAGGCCATCCGGCGGGGGAGTACGACGCGGAGGCCGCGTCAGGACAGTGACTGGGGGTCCCCGGGGACCGGGGACCCCGGCGAGTTCCTAGATCCGGAAGAACAAGTTCAGGTAGCGGTCGGCGATCTCCTGATCACCGCGGACGGTCCCGGCGTTGCTGCGGCCGAAGGTGGTCAGCACGAGGCTCCCCGCGTCGAAATCGATCACGGTGGGGAGGTCGCTGAGGTCACCCTGCTCGTAGCTCATCCCCTGGTCCGACACGTCGATCCGGTAGCTGCCTGCGTTCCGGCCGGTGACGGTGACGCCGAGGCGGAAGGGGGTCAGGTCGGCGTCCTGCCGGATGGTCGACTGCCACAGCACGAACATGAACGGCACCAGCAGGTCAGCCGCGTCGCCTGACAGCCCGTGCGCCCGGCCGCTGCCCTGCCGGATGTCCCAGGAATGCACCGCGTAGTCCATCAGCTGCCCGGCCGCGTAGAAGAAGGCCGGCACCGGGCCCATGTAGAAATGCGGCACGATGAAGCCGGCCCAGTCTTCCGGGCCCATCGGCTCGAGGATGCCCATCAGCTTGTCGAGGTCGTTGCCCAGCCGGGCCAGCATTTCCTGCTGGGACAGGCCACGGAACCTGGTCGCCTGCTGGCCGGCCCGCTCGTGCATGCCAGCCAGGCCGTACGGGGCGGCCTCGGCCCCGGACCGGGCCGCCTCGAAGGCCTCGAAGTAGCCCTCGGTCGTGTCCACCAGGTGACCGACCACGTCGCGGACGGCCCAGCTCTCGCACGCGGTCGGGGCCTCCCAGGCCCCGGGCCGGCCCGCCAGGTCGATCAGCCGAACGGCTTCCTCCCGGACCACCCGCAGGATGGTGCCTTTACCCTCGTAGGTAGTCGCGTCCCAGGCATTCATGTGCTTCCCCTCTTCATTGAGTAAGCCCGCACAATTCCCGCGGATAACCGCGGGATTCCAGCCAGTTACCAGGATTTTCAGCGCTTGGCGAGACGCGTGAATTCGGTTTCGCAGCGTCTTCTCGGTACAGTGTTATCATTGGGGGCTTTCCTGCGGAGAGCTCGTCACAGTGCGAACTACAGGCCGCACTACGAACTTCAGCGCAGCGCGGGCCGCATGTCAATGCCGGGCGGGTAAAGGGACGGCCCGGTGCGCTATAGCGGCCCGGATCACCCGATGCCCGGACAGAGGTGTGAGCCACTCCCTGGCGGGCAGACTGATGGCCGTGCGCTCCCCGCGCAACGAGGCCGGGGAGCGTCTGGTCGGGTGACGGGCGGGGCACAGACCCGGTACTGATAGCCACGGTTGCCTGGCATTGACCGGCCACGGCGCGTCCCAAATTCTACTAAATTGATCGGGATAATTCCCCCCCCCCTAGCTCTGGCAGCCCGAGATGCGCAAGAGCACATTCACGAAGAGGAGGCCGCGATGCCTCTGCCGGACTTCCTGATCATCGGTGCCCCCAAGGCCGGTACCACGGCGCTGCACGCTGCGCTGGCCACGCATCCCGCGCTCTACATGTCGCCGGTCAAGGAGCCCAAGTTCTTCCTGACCGACGGGCCGCCCCCGTCCCGGGGCGGCGGCCCCGGGGACATCCCGACCTGGCGCGAGCATGTCTGGCGCCGGGAGGACTACGAGGCGCTGTTCGCGGAGGCTGCGGCGGGCTGGCTGCGCGCGGAGTCCACCCCGTTCTACCTGTATGACGGGGCGGCGCAGCGCCGGATCCGGGACCTGATCCCGGACGTCAGGATGATCGCGATGCTGCGTGACCCGGTCGAGCGGGCCCACTCAAACTGGGCGCACCTGTGGTCGGCCGGCCTCGACCCGATCGGGGACTTCGTCACGGCCTGTGCCGACGAGGACCGGCGGGTGGCCGCGGGCTGGGCGCAGTTCTGGCATTACACGCGGCTGGGCCGGTACGGCGAGCAGCTCGAGCACCTGTACCAGGTGTTCCCGGCCGAGCAGGTGCTCGTGCTGCGCTACCGGGACCTGGTGGATGCGCCGGCGGAGACGCTGGACCGGATCTGCACCTTCCTGGGCGTCGAGCCGGGGATCGTCACCGAGGTGCCCAGGGAGAACGTGACCGCCCACCCGGACGAGTCGCTGGGGCACCGGGCCGTGTCCTCGGTGATCCGGGCCGCCGCGGCCGCCAGCCGGCACCTGCCGGGCACGACCGGGACCGCCCTGACCAGCCCGCTGGAGCGGATGCTCCAGCGCGGCGCCCGCCCCCGGCAGCCCCTGACCTGGGAGCAGCGGCAGGCGGTGCTGCCGTACTTCGAGTCGGATATCCGGCTGCTGGAGAAGGTCACCGAGGCGGACTTCAGCGACTGGCTGCAGCCCCGGGAAAGGTCCGGCGGGCTGGTCGGCGATCGCCCGGTCGGGCAGCGCCAGGCCCGTAACGGCCAGCCCCGGGACGGCTAGCCCGGCGGCTAGCCCCGCCAGGTTACGCGTTTACCCCGTCGCGGAGTTCGGTGCGGAGCTCGTGCGAGCCGTCCGGCCGGGTCATCTCGTAATACAGCCGGTAGCTGCCGTCGCCGAGCGGCAGGATGTCCAGGTAGCGCAGGCCCCGGCCGCCGTAAGGCGACTCGGCCGAGGGGGCGTCCCCGATGGGCATGAGCGCGGTGGGCTCGGTCCCGGTGGCGATGCCGGTGCGCTCCTCGTAGTTCTCCGCGGCGCTGGCGCGGCCGTCGTAATACGCGACGATCGTGCCGCCGGTGTGCATCACCGCGGTCACCCGGGCGCCCCGGGAGTCCCAGTAGCCCGGCCGGCCGTTCAGCGCCGTCCCGTGCCAGGTCCATTCCTTGCCATCGGGGCTGGTGGCGTAGTCGGTGACCATCTGGTCGGCCTCGTCGGGATCAGCCAGGGGATGGCACGACGCCCACAGCTGCCAGAGCCCGCCGCGCTGGGTGATCACCGGATCCTTGACCCCGGTCTTGGCGTCCCCGGGCAGCACGACCTGGCTGTTCAGCGCGTCGAACTCGCTGGGATGGTCGGCCTCGACCAGTTCGACCCGCCAGTGCTTGGTGCCCGGGGTGGCACAGCTCAGGTACAGCCGCCAGGTACCGGTCTCGGTTCGTACCAGGGACGGCCGCTCGAGCGACTCGGTGCCGACTAGTTCGCGCCCGATGGTCAGCATCGGCTCGAAATGCACGCCATCCTCGGAGCGGGCCACGCTGACGCCGTAACCGCGCCCGCGGCCCACGGGCCGGCGCATCCGGTAGGCGAGGTAGATACCGTCGTCTGCCAGGACCGCGCTGGACGCACCGGCCCAATACCCGGGTTCCGCTACGGGGGGCGCGATGGCGAGCTCTGACTCTTCCGGGCGCGGTAGCAGCATAGTCAAGCGAGATTCCCCGATTATCATATAGGAATTATAGGCATGGTCGACTCCCTGTCCTGGCCAGGGAGCGAGATACAGGTAACTTGTTGGTTACGCCGACGGCCAGAAAAGCGACGACGTGCTCGATATGATGTCACCCCTGGCAGGCGCCGCCATAGCACCTATTCCGAGCGAAGCATACTCCGGTACACGGTGATCAGGGCGTTCTTCTGGTCATCGCTGAGCCGCTGATCAGCGAGGATGGCCGCTTCGGCGCTGGCAGCGCTCGTGCTCGCCCGGCCGGGACCAGCCGCGCCCGGCCCCGCGGCGGAGCCGGGCCGGTCGCCGTCCAGCAGCCCCGCCTGGGCGAGCAGGGTTTCCGCTGACACGTTCAGCGCATCGGAAATGAGCTTGAGCACCCGGACCGACGGCTGGTGCAGCCCGCGCTCGACCTGGCTCAGGTAAGGGTTGGAAAGGCTGGTCATCTCGGCCAGCTGGCGCAGCGAAAGGTTGGCCAGCTTGCGCTGGCTGCGGATGAAAGCACCGAGCGCCTCGCGCTGCGTGTCCCAGGGTTCTGGCATAAGGGCCTCCCGGGCCGGAAACCGTGCGGCCGGCGGGCCTGGCCAGCGCACCACTGCTGCTAACTATAGTAAGCATACCGCCGCGCGGTGCCCCCGGATAACCGGGGGCACCGCGCGGGGTCGGGTGAGGTCAGGTTACTTCGCGGACCCCTTGCCGGCGGTCAGCGGCTTGGTCGCCTGGAGCACGCTCTCGGCGAAGTGGCGCTGGTTGACGAGCAGCTGCTCGGCGAAGGTGTAGGCGTTGGCCACGACTTCCTCGGGCTTGGGCAGCTTGTCGGTGTACGGCAGGTTCATGCTGGGGACCGGGATGGACGGGGTGAGCGACTGGATCGTCTCGGCCCAGCGCTTGATCGCGTCCACCATGGCGTCCTGGCTCTTGCGGACGGCATCCAGGATCTCGCCCTGGACTTCCTGGCTGGTGGTGCGGGTGTCGGCCATGGTGCTCTCCTAGATGTCTGTGCCCGGAACTTCGTGGCTCGGGGGTCCTGGCTCCGGGTTCTTTCTCTCTGTTTCTATGCTTACTATACCATGCAAAGTGCGCGGTTTGCCAAGCAAAGTGGTGTCTGCTGGCTCACACTCCGCCGAGGAGTCAGCCGCGGACGTACTGACCCGGCGCGTCGCCCAGCGGGGGGTAGCGCCGGCTGCCCATCTTGGGCGGCTTGACCAGGTCACCAGCCCGCGGCCCGATCCATTCGGCCCAGTCTTCCCACCAGGAGCCGTTCGTGCGCGCCGCGGCGGCGCGCCACGCCTCCGCGCCGGGCGGGTAGTCCTCGCCGGCGACATACCAGGCCTTCGGCCCGGGCGGGTTGACGATTCCGGCTATGTGCCCGCCGCTGCTCAGGACGTAGCGCACGTGGCCGCCCAGCAGCCGGGTCGCCTTATAGGACGTCGTCCAGGGCACGATGTGGTCGTTCACCGCGCCCACCACGTAGGTGTCGCTCTTCACGTCGTCCAGCGACAAACGCTGGCCGGCAAGTTCCAGCTCCCCCCTGGCCAGCTCGTTGCGGACGTAGAGCGAGCGTAGGTAGAAGGAGTGCATGGCGGCCGGCATCCGGGTGCTGTCGCCGTTCCAGGCCAGGATGTCGAACGCGGGCGGCTGCTTGCCCATCAGCCAGTTCGACACCACGTAGTTGAAGATCAGGTCGTTCGCCCGGAGCATGTCGAAGGTGCCCGCCATCTGCGACCCCTCCAGGACGCCCTCGGCCTCCATCTGCCGCTCGAGCCGGGCGATCGTCGGCTGGTCGGTGAACGCACCGAGGACACCCGGCTCGCTGTAGTCGAGCATCGTGTTCAGCAGCCCGAGGGAGTTGATCCGGTCATCGCCGGTGCGGACCAGGTACGCGGCCAGCATGGCGGTCAGCGCGCCGCCCAGGCAGAGCCCGGTAATGTTGATCTTGGGTGACCCGGTGATATCCGAGATCACGTCCATGGCCACCTTCGGGCCGCCGATGAGGTAGTCGTCGAGGGTGGTCCCGCGCATCTCCTGGCCGGGGTTGCGGTAGGAGATGACGAAGACGGTGTGCCCGTGCTGCACGGCCCACTCCAGGAAGCTGCGGTCGGGCGCCAGGTCCATGATGTAGTACTTGTTGATCCAGGGCGGGCTGGCCAGCATCGGAATGGAATGGACCTGCGGGGTCTGCGGGGCGTACTGGATGAGTTCCATCAGCTCGCTGGAGTAGACCACCTTGCCCGGGGTGGCGGCCATGTTCTCACCCAGGTGGAACGGGGTGGTGTCCACCTGCCGGGGCCGCCCCTTGTTGTGCACCATGTCATCGAGGAAGTTGCGGGCGCCGGCCACCAGGCTGGCGCCGCCGGTCTCGAACGCCCGCTTCAGGGCGGCGGGGTTGGTCACCAGGAAGTTGCTCGGGCTGAACGCGTCGAGCATGAACCCGGCGGCCAGCCGGGCCTTGCCGTCGCTGACCGGGTCACCCCGGCCGACCTCGAGTACCTCGTCAGTGAACTGCCTGCTCGCCAGGTAGACCTGGCGCAAGGCAGCGAACGCAGGGTTGTCCTCCCAGGTGGGATCGGCGAACCGCTTGTCGCGGTCCGGCTCGATGGGCGGAGCGGCCTGCGACCCGATCGCCTTGGCCGCCGCGAACTGGGTAGCCCGGGTCAGGTTGGCGGTCAGCCGGGCACCGGCCTCGGCCAGGATGGCCGGATGCTCCCTGGCCCGGTTCAGCACCGCGAGCAGCGCGCCACCGAAGCCCGCCATGTCGAGATCGGCCACGACATCGACCTCGGGTGCGAGTGCTTGGGCTGCGTCCTGCGCCGCCTGCCGGGCGATATCGCTGTCGGACACGGGGGCACCTCCTAAGGAATGACTGTGCCGGGCCAGGCGAGGTGGTTGTCTCCTTCGTATCACCGCGTGACCCCGGCGAACACGTCGGAAAGAGAATAATCGGGTTGCGGTGCGGGAAGTCGTGACGGAGGTCCGCCGCGGTACTGACTTAGGACCCGGGCCCCGGCGCCGTCAGGCTCTGGACGGGAACCCCAGCCGCAGGGGACTGGCGCCGCCGGGATCAGTCTGCGTGAGCGCAACTTCTGCGGTGAGAGCCGGCGCTGATGCGTCATGCCCGTGTAATCCTGTTTCCGGCGCTATGCCACATTAGCGACAACGGGGCATGTGGCCCTGCCGAGGCGGCCACAGACACATTCCGGGAAGTGATGCTGTGCCGATCTACGCACTCGACTACGCCGCACCCGCGATCGACCCGCAGGCTTTCGTTCACCCCGACGCCGTGGTGATCGGCGCGGTGGAACTCGCCGCCGGCGCGTCGGTGTGGCCGGGAGCGGTACTGCGCGGGGACCACGGCCGCATCACGGTGGGGGAGCGGACGTCGGTCCAGGACGGCACGATCGTGCACACGACCGAGGAGCACCCCACGGTGATCGGCGCGGACTGCGTCGTCGGGCACCGCGCCCACCTGGAAGGATGCGTGGTCGAGGACGGCTGCCTGATCGGGTCGGGGTCCCTGGTCCTCAACCGGGCCCGGGTGGGCGCGGGAGCCGTGGTCGCGGCGGCGGCGCTGGTTCTCGAGGACATGACCGTGCCCGCGGGTGCCCTCGCCGTCGGCGTGCCCGCTTCCATCCGGCCCGGGGTGGGCCTGCGCCAGCAGTCATGGATCAAGTACGCGGTCCAGACCTACCTGGACCTGGCTGAGCGGCACCGGACCGGGCTGCGCCGGCTGGACCGGCCCGCCGCCCCCGGCCCCGGCCCCGGCACGCCCGGGTAGCTTCCGCCCGGGAACCTGCCGGAAGATCCGCCGCGCTGGCCGCGCCCTGCCAGGCTGGGCCGGGAACGGCGTTGCCCGCACGACCCGGCAACTGTGCGCTGCTTGCCGGGCCATGCGGGCAACCATTCACCATGCGCCCCAGGTGGGAAGAGGCAGTCTTTAGACGTGCCGTGCCACCACTATGGTTCCCGCGGTTCCGCAGAAACTTTCCGGCCGGGCTACCGGCCGCCGACTGCAGGCGGGATCTGCTCGTCGGGCTGGCCCCAGGACGGATCCGGGACCGGTGGCGGCAGGAACGCGGCGGTGGCCGGGTTGAGCTGGCGGTGGATGACCTCCGCGGCACCCTGGATCGTCGCGGTCCCGTACGCCATGGTCGGGTTGTCCTCGGTGAGCACCACGATGGCGTAACCGCGGTGGTGGCCGGTGAAGCAGCCGATGCTGTGGATGCGCCAGCCATGGGTGGCCAGGGGCAGCCAGCCGTTCTTCACGTGCACGGTCAGGCTGGCCGGCGCGCCCGCCGGGAGCTTGACCACGCTGGCCGAGTCGAAAGCCATCCTCGTGTTGAGATAGCAGTTCAGGTCCTCGCTCTTGTCGTAGACCCGCAGCGCGACCGTGGAGGAACGGCCGCTCAGCGCCGTGTGGATACCCGGGCTATCCGGGCCGCCAGCCGGGGATGCGCGGCGGAGATGCAGTTCACCGCGATCGAGCCAGCCTCAGGCTGCTCGCCGGCCTGGGCCCCCGTGACCCCGGCGGCGGCCGTGACCCCGGCGCAGAGCACCGCGGCCGTGGCCGCCAGGCTGACCCGGCCCCGCCGCGGGGATCGGCACCATTGCATGTCCCACCATCCATCCGGTAAGCGGAGGCCGCCGGAGTGCGCGGGCTCCCGCCGGGGCTCCGTGCCTGGCGCTGATATCTCAGCAGACGCTCCTGGGCGGCGAGAGGTCGCCTGGGGTCAGAGCCGGCCGCGGACCCGGTCGCGCAGCGGGCGGCCGTCGGGGTCGTACACCAGCCGGTACAGCGGCGCGGCCCAGGCACGCTCGGCCGCGGTGGGCCGGTAGGTCCGGTGCGGCAGCAGCCGCCCAGGTGGCCGGTCGCCGCCGGGGCCACCGTCGTGCCACGCGGCCAGCGCCGCGGCCTGCCGCCGGAACGCCGCGGACGTGCCGGCCGGGCTCAGCAGGTCGCCCACGTCGACGGGATCGCGGTCCAGGTGCTCGGCGCAGAGCCGCAGGCGCAGGTCCCGGGCGAACACCCGGGCCCCGTCACCCAGCCCCGCCGGGTCCCGCGGCTCCCGCGGGTCAGCCTCGCAGTCCAGCACGCCGATGGACAGCTCGCTGTCGTGGCTCCAGGACCGCCGGTTCAGGTTGTCGGAGCCGACCATGGCCCAGACGTCGTCCACCACCACGATCTTGGCGTGGACGTAGACCGGGGTTCCCTCGTGGTTCTCCAGGTCGTAGACGGCAAACCGGTCACCCCCCGCGGCGGTGCACGCGCGCACCACGTCGTGCCGCGCGACCAGGCCGGGCATCCGGGTGACCGGGCCGTCGTTGTCCGGGTACCGGGGCACGACCGCGATGACGTGCAGGCCGGGGTTGCCCCGCAGCGCCGACGCGATCATCCTGGCCACGGGCCGGGACCAGAAATACTGGTCTTCCAGGTAGACCAGGGACCGGGCCCGCGCGAACGCCTTCCGGTACGCATGGGCGATACTGCGCTCCCCGAGCGGCGCGAACGGGTAGCGGCGCACCCGGGCCGGGTAGGTGCGCAGCACCTGCACGGCGTGCGTGCCGCGCGGCAGGCTCCCGTCCGGGACCGGCTCGGGCAGCGGGCGGCTGGTCGTCGCGCCCATGTGATAGGCGCGGTCGTAGAGCTGGCGGACCGGGCTGGGCAGGTCCAGGACACTGCTCCCGTACCAGCGCTCCCGGAAGGTGTGCTCCAGGTCATGCACGGCGGCCCCGCGCACCTCGGCCTGGATGTCGTGCCAGGGCGGCCTCGGGCCGTAGGAGTCCGGGAACTCCATGACCTGCGGGTCGCCGTGATGCCGGGAGTCGTCGCCCCGGCTGTGGCCCAGGTCGATCCCGCCCACGAACGCGACGTCGCGGCCGGGGGCGCCCGGGTGGCGGATCACCACCAGCTTCTGGTGATGGCTGCCGGCCCGGCGGGTGCGCGCGTCGAGCAGGACCTGGCCGCCGTCGTCGCCGATCTCGCGGGAAAACTCCGCGTTGGCTTCCTCGGACTGGCGCAGCGCCCTGGGCTGCGAGCGCCAGAGCAGGCCGAACACCCTGACTCCCCGGCGCGCGGCCCGGCCGAGCACGTCACCGACCGCCGAGCCGGGGCCGTCGAGCAGTTCGTCGAGGTCGCCGCGGAAGTCGAGGAAGTAGACCTGGTCGCCCGGCTCGGTCGCGTTCAGCTCGGCGTGCAGCCGGGCGAAATAGCCGCGGCCGTCCACCAGCGGCGCCACCAGGTTCCCGGTCGTGAAGGCGCGCAGGTCGGTGGCGGGGTTGGCCCGGTCGCCGTCGCCCAGGAACCACGACACGATGGCCGGGTCGTCGACCGGATGGTCGGGGGCATCCTGTTCGAGAGGGTCGTCAGCCGAGTCGGTGGCGCCTGGGAGCATGTCCGGATTGTGGCATCCCCGGGCGCCTGCGCAGGACGCATTCACGGTACCCGGGTGCGGTCCGCGTGCGGGCCCCCCGCCCGGCGCCTTCCTGCCTGGTATGGGAATGGTCAAGAAAGGTCACATGGCTGGTGCGTACCGGCCCTGCGATCGGTGTGGCCGCCGGGGCGGGTTCATGATGGACCGCATGAGGGTGCCCTCTGGATACGCGCACTTTTCGCGGCGGGCGTTCTTCGGTATCGCCGCCGCCGCCACGGCCGTGGCCGCAGCCGCGTGCGACGCGGCAGCCAGGACCGTCGGCCGGAGCGGGGGCAAGGGCCAGGAGCAGGGGCCGGGGGCGCGCACCACCGCGAAAGGCCCGGTCCGCGAGAACGACCTCCCGGGAGACCCGCGCTGGAATATCAGGCACCTCGGCGCGCCGGACGCCATCGTCGGCTACGCCGGCCAGGCCAGCGTGCTGCCCGGTGAGCCGATCACCCTGTACGTGTCCACCACGGCCCGCTCCTTCCGGGTCAGCGCGTTCCGGATGGGCTGGTACCGGGGGGACGAGGCCCGGCTGCTGTGGAAGTCGGCCCCGGTGAAGGGGCACCGCCAGCGCCAGCCGGAGCTGATCCGGCCGGCCAACACGGTGGAAGCCCGGTGGGGGCCGTCCCTGACCGTGCCAACCCACGGCTGGCCGGAGGGTTCCTATCTCCTCCGGCTCGACGCCGACCATGGCGCCCAGCGGTTCGTCCCGGTCACGGTCCGGTCCGCGAGCACGGCCGGTAAGACCGTTATCAAGAACGGTGTGCAGACCTGGCAGGCGTACAACATGTGGGGCGGGTACGACCTGTACAACGGCCCCGGCGGGACCGGCGACTACGCGAACCGCTCACTCGCGGTCAGCCTGGACCGCCCGTACGACGCCAACGGCGCGTACATGTTCCTCTACCACGAGCGGAAGACGATCGAGCTGGCCGAGCGGTCCGGCCTGCCGCTGGCCTACCTGACCAGCATGGACATCGACGGTGACCCGCACTTGCTGGACGGGGCGCACGCGCTGTTCACCGCGGGCCACGACGAGTACTGGACCCCGCAGGAGCGGGCGCACGTCACCGCGGCCCGGAACGCGGGGATGAACATCGCGTTCATGGGCGCGAACACCATGTTCCGGCGGACCCGGATGGCCAGCACCAGGCTGGGGGAGCGGCGGCTGGTCATCTGCTACAAGACGAGCTACCTGCAGGACCCCATGTACGGCAAGGACAACGCCCTGGTGACCAGCGACTGGCGGGAACCGCCCCACCCGGATCCCGAGTCGTCGCTGACCGGGACGCTGTACGAGTCGAACCCGGTGACCGCCGACTACGTGGTCGCTGCGCCGGGCAGCTGGATCTTCGCGCGCACCGGGGTCAGCAAGGGCACCAGGTTCACCGGCCTGGTCGGCATCGAGTACGACCGGGTCAACCCGGTCTACCCCGTCGAGCGGCCGATGCAGGTGCTCTCCCACTCGCCGCTGACCTGCCGCGGCGTGCGCAGCTACTCCGACTCGGCCTACTACACCCACCACGGCGGGGCGGGGGTGTTCAACACCGGCACGATGCGCTGGGTGGCGTGCAGCAACGGGCTGCGCCTGTTCGGGCTGAACCGGCACGCGGCCCAGTTCACCCGCCAGGTCACCACCAACCTGCTGCACGGGTTCGCCGGCGGCCCGGCCGCGGCGGGATACCCGGCGCACGACAACCTCGACTCGATGCACGAATGGCCCGGCGATCCGATCGCCGCCCGCCGCGACCTGTGGCCGCCCGCCGTGCTCTGAACGGATATGGCGGGTCAGGCGTGACCTGGCGGCGGGACCAGCCGCAGGCTGTGCCGGGGCGGGCTCGCCGCCGCCTGGCCGTCGCCGGGTATGGCGGTGAGCGTGAGGCCGAACACGTGCGACTGGAGCTCGCCGGTGCTGATCCCGATCGCGGCGGCGATCGCGGCGGGTGTCTGTCCGCCGTCCCGGACGGCCCGGAAGACCTTGGCCAGCAGCTGCGAGGACTCACGCTCGATGCCCTGCGGTTCGCTGCCGCGGTAGCCGAGCCGGGCCAGCCGGGCGCACGCGGTCCGGTAGCCCCACTCGGTCAGCAGGCCCAGCTCGTGCAGCCGGCGGGCCAGCGCCATGGCCGACACCTTCCAGGTCCGCTTGGCCTCCACGATCCGCTCCGGGGTGGCGTCGCGCAGGCCGGCGGCCAGGACGCTGGCCCGGGGCATCAGGAACGCGGCGGCGAAGCGGTTGGCCCCGGCCTCGGCGGCCGGGCGGCTGGGCACCTGGTGCTCCCCGTGCAGGACGAGGTGACCAAGCTCGTGCGCGGCGTCGAAGCGGCCGCGCTCGCCGGTCTTGCCGGTGGCCAGGAAGATGAACGGCCGTCCGTGCCAGTACAGCGAGTACGCGTCCAGCTCGGTGTTCTCGGTGGTGAGCGAGTAGATCCGCGCCCCGCGGGACTCCAGGAGATGCAGCACGTTGCTGACCGGGCGCTCGCCCAGGCCCCAGCGCGCCCGGGTCACCTCTGCGGCCGCCTCGGGATCGTGGCCGGTGAGGGTGGGAATGTCGGTCTCCGGCAGCCGGAACCTCGTGTCGATCCAGTCATTGACCAGCAACGCGACCCGGCCGGCGCTCAGCGCCCGGTCCCGCTGCCGAGCCGTCATCTTGCTCAGCGCCCGGAAGCTCACCGCGTCCGCGGGGATCTCGTCCACCCCGGGTGCCCGCAGGAACCCCGGGGACACGTCGAGGACCAGGGCCAGCTGCCGCAGCGTGTCCGCGGATGGTTCGGTGTGGCCGTTCTCGTACAGGGAGATGCTGCGAGTGCTCAGGCCGGTCAGCCCGGCCAGCTGGGTCAGCGTGAGGCCGCGCCGCTTGCGGGCGATCACCAGCCGGGACGGGGTCAGGACCGCCGTCTGTCCGCGCGGCATCAGAGCCGGCTCACCTCGACGACGTCGGCGCCGGCCCGGCGCACCACCCGCCCGACGGGGCCAATGCGCAGGCCGGGATCGGCGGGCCGGGCGGCTGCCGCGTCTGGCGTGAGGACCCGTGGCGTCATCGCGACCTCCCGGCCGGCTGTGCGTAACCCCTGCTTCATGAAATCCTACCTCGCCTGAGGGCCCGAAACATGAAGACCGGCCGGGTGCCCCAGATGGCCGGGCGGCCGCCGGGCGCCCGGGGACCGGCACATGATTGCCGCCCGCACGAGCCTGCCGCGAGGCCGCGGCAGCCCGCGTTACGATTTACGTAAAGCCGTTTCCTTATAGGGCCAGGACGGGCAGCGGCCCCGTTAATTAAGCCGGGCCCTGCATGTGGCGGGCAGGTATTAGCAGTTGTGCACCTAATGCGCTGAAAATCCCGGCGGCTTTACCTGGATTATCCTTGCGCCGCTTTACTGTCCGTGATCAACTTGGGATCTGGTACGGGGCGCTGACCTGCCCGGTTGCGGGCGCTCGCGGTCGCTGCTGTTGCGCGTCCCGCCGGAAGGGCGGCACGTCTAGGCACCTGCAGCGTTGAGCGGAGGGGAAACGCGTGCTGGCGAAAATAACGGGCTGGACCGTGGGAATCCTGGTGGTCGTCTGGATTGTTTCCGCGCCAGCCGGGGCCGGTAATGACGTGCATTCGTGGGTTTCTGGCGTCCTGTCCTTTTTCCAGCATCTCGCCAAGGGCTGAGTCAAAGGCCCACAATCGCGCGGTAAGCCTAGGCTTCCCGGCTGCCGGCGCGGGTGTGCGGGACGGCCACGAGGAGCCAGCCGCCGAGGAACTCGACGTCCAAGCGCGCGAACGCGTCGAAGATCGGGCTTCCCGCCCGTACCGACACCAGCAGGGACACGTCCGGCAGCGTGAAATAGGCCAGCACCATCAGCGGCAAGAGAACGCTCACCACGGCCAGCGCCTCACGCCAGAGCGGCCAGGCGGTCCCGCGGCGAGCCGGGCGGACCCTGATCAGCAGTGCGCCCCAGATCAGGTTGGCGGTGTCCGCCAGCCCCGGCCGATGCTGCCCGGCGCGGGTCCCTGTCATCAGCACGCCGAGCATCTCGTCCTGGTGCGTGCGCCGGTGCTCCGCCGGATACATCGCCAGCAGCCGCCGGTAGCGTCGCTCCAGCGGCGTGGCCGCGTTCACGCCAGGCCCCCGAGCAGATCGAGCCGCTGGGCCGCGACCGTGGTGTGCGCGCGTATCCGCTCGACCTCGGCGGCCAGGCGCTGCGCCCCCGGCGGGGTGAGCCGGTAGTAGCGGCGCAGCCTGGTGTCCACGATCTCCTCCCGGTCCACCTCCTCCTGGCCTCCGCCGGCGAGCCGGCCGAGGGCGGCATACAGCGTCCCGGCGCGCAGCTTCACCCGGCCGCCGGAGATGCTGCCACGTCGGTTATGATCCCGAGCCGTGCTGGGACGGAGCCGAGAGCGCGGCGAGTCAGGCACGGGGGTCCTGGAGCGGGCGGCTGCTCAGGGGCCCGTTAGATACCGGCTATCGGTGTACCATAGGAGATGGACGTCCGCGAACCGGACCACCCGGTCCTGGCCACCAAGATGGTGGGCATGCACCGGCGGTCCCCAGCACCTCCCCGAGGTGCCGCCGGACCCGGGAGACCACCAGCCACCGCGGGCGGGGCAGCGGTCCGAGCCTTCCAGGCGGCCGAGCGGGAACGACGCCGCGAACAGGGGATGCCCCTGGCGAACAGTCCCTCCGGCGCACGTCGAGCAGCCCGATCTCGGTCCCCCCCGGAGCGCCCGGCGCACCGCCGCACTGGGAATCATGCCGGAGCCCGGCGGCTCCGCGGGGGGTCTGACCATGCGAGATACCCTTTCCTGGACGGCGTTTCAGCGAAATCCCTATTTGACCAATCGATTTTATCTGATTTACAGTTACGCCGCTGGATCCACCGGGCCACGCCGGCTGCGCGACGAGCGGGGCCTGGCCGTCCTGTTCGTGTCGCACGACCTGGCTGTGGTCGCCGAACTGTGCGACCGCGTCGTGGTGTTCTACGCCGGGGAGGTCGTGGAGTCGGGCCCCGCGGCGGAGATCATCGAACGGCCCCGGCATCCTCGACCAGCTCCGGACCTCCCTGGGGCTGTCCATCGTCATCATCTCCCACGACCTGAGCTCGCTGGCGGGCATCGCCGACCGTGTCGTTGTGCTCTACCGGGGCCGGATCGTCGAGGACGGCCCGGTGGACCAGGTATTCGCCGCCCCCGAGCATCCCTACACCGCGCTGCTGATGGCGCCCGCGCCGAGCGTCCGGCACGACCGGGAACTGTCCCCGCAGCAGCTCACCCGCACCGTGGCCGAGGCGGTCGCGCTGCCGCAGGCTCTGCTGGCCGCTCTCGACGGCCCGGCCGCCTGCGTGTTCGCCTCGCGCTGCGCTTTCGCTGCGCAGCCCTGCGCGGCCCAGCCTCTGCTGGTCCCGGCCGGCGACCGGCGCCACGTCGCCTGCCACCGCCACGACGAATGGGTGACCCTGGCCCGCGAGCGCGCGGCGGATCGCAGCCCAGCGCCCGGCACCCGCCGGCCGACGGAAGGACAGTTCACATGAGCAACCGGCAGGTCAAGCTCGGCGCCGTGACCATGGGAGCGGGTGGACCCGGCCAGCACTTCCAGTGGCTCGATCCCGAGATCCCCGGCAACGCCAGCGTGAACATCGGCTGGTACTCCGAACAGGCCCAGCTCGCCGAGGCGGCCAAGTTCGACCTGGTCTTCATCGTGGACAGCCAGTTCATCACCCCGGACTCCCCGCCGCACTACCTGAACCGGCTCGAGCCGATGACGCTGCTGTCCGCGCTGGCCGTCGTGACCCGGCACATTGGCCTGGTCGCCACCATGACCACGTCGTACAACGACCCGTTCAACCTGGCCCGGCGGCTCGCCTCGCTGGAGCTGATCAGCGGCGGGCGGTCCGGGTGGAACGTGGTGACCAGCGGCGACGCAGGCGCGGCAGGCAATTTCAGCCGGGACGAGCACTATGACTACGACACGCGGTACGCGCGCGGGCTGGAGTTCGTCCGCGTCACCCAGGGGCTGTGGGACTCCTACGAGGCGGGCGCCTTCCCCCGGGACCGCCAGGCCCGGCGGTTCCTGGACCCGTCCCGGCTGCACGCGCTGAACCACAAGGGGGACCACTTCCAGGTGGTCGGCCCGCTGAACATTTCCCGCTCGCCGCAGGGCCAGCCGGTCATCTTCCAGGCTGGTGACTCTGAGCAGGGCCGTGACCTGGGCGCCACTATCGGCGGCTACAACATCCACATCGGGCACCCGTCGCAGTTCCGCCGGTTCACCGGCGAAGTGGTGCCGATCCTGCGCGAGCGCGGCCTGGTCCGCGCCGAGTACGAGTCCAGCACGCTGCGCGGCCATCTGGGCCTTCCTGTCCCGGAGAACCGTTACACCCGGGAACGCCAGGAGGAGGCCCGCCTGTAACAGGCCCGCTAGAAGAGCCCCGCCAGGCGAATCCCGCCAGGCGAATCCCGCCAGGGAAGCCCGCCAGCACGGGATCAGGGCCGGTGCTCCGGCCACGCCGCCCGGACGGGCAGCCGGGCCAGGAACGACGTCATGGCCGGCGAGAACTCCTCCAGCCCCGCCGCCACGGACAGCGGGGTCACCGAGATGAGGCCACGCCGCAGCGCGGCGACGTCGGTGCCCGCCGGGCCGTCGGCTTCGGGGACGGCCTCGTCCGGGCCGCCGAACAGGTAGAACGCCTGCGGCCCGGGATCGGTGTCCCAGTCCTTCAGCGGGGCCCGCGGGTAGATGCGCTGCCCGGGGCGGGTGAGCACGGCCTCCGGGGCGTCGGTCCCGGGCCCGGTGGCCGCCGGGCCGGCCGGGTAGTTGACGCTGAGCACGACGGTCTCGGCCGGCCGGGCCGCCAGGATCGTGGCGGTGAGGCCGGCCCCGTGCCGGGCCGCCAGCCCGAAGTCGTAGTCCCCGGCGTCGGTGTAGCTGACCGACAGGCTTCCCGTCGGGGTCTGCTGGGACAGGCACAGCGCGGACGTGCCGAGCACCGCGGCCTCCAGCCCGGCGCCGACCGTGCCGGAGTAGACCACGTCGTCGGCGACGTTGGCGCCGTGGTTGATGCCGCTGACCACGAGGTCCGCCTCGGCGGCCAGCCCGCCCAGCAGGCCGGCCCGGACGCAGTCGGTCGGGGTGCCGTCGCACTCGTACACCGGGTGCGGGCCGTCCTCCAGCCGGCGGACGCCCACCGGCCGGTCGAACGTGCACTTGCGCGCGAACCCGCTGCGGTTGCCGTCCGGGGCGACCGTGACCACCGAGGCGCACACCCCGGTGAGAGCGGCCCGGATGGCCAGGATGCCGGCGGCCCGCACCCCGTCGTCGTTGGTCAGCAGGACACGCAGCATGGCGCCAGCATAGGCAGGGCAGCCGGTTTGCCCGGGTATTCAGGCACGCGGATACGTGATAGGTCGGCCCACTGGCACCGCCAGAGAGTCGCGGGGACAGCCATTTACGTCCACGAACAGGAGCGGGGGGAGTCGGGCGGGCGTTCGTGGACGGAAAGGGTCGTGGGGGCAGCCATTTACGTCCACAAACCGACCCGCCAGCCTGCCCGCCCTGGCCCCGCCGCCACCGGCTGTGACGGCGGGGCCGCCCCGGCACAGGCCAGCCCCCGGGCCCGGGCGGGTCGCAGGGCGCGCGCAGCGTCATCGCCGCTCAATGGCCTGCCCATCAGCTGTTCAGTTACCGGGCAGCTTCGCCTTGGGCGGGGCGAGCGCGGCTGCGACGACCCCCGCGGCGGCCACCGCGGCCGCGGTCCATTCGGCGGGCCTGAAGCCCTGCGATGAACGTGGCCGGGGAGGCGTAGCTGCCGTGGGCGGCGAAGACCGCGGCGAGGATCGCGGCGCCGAACCGCCCCCCAGCGCGTTCAGCGCGTTGTTGGTGCCGCGGCCACGCCGACATCGCCGGGCGGGACCGAGCCGGTGACGGCGTTGCCACGGCGGGGAAGCACATCGAGATACCCACGCCCGCGATGATCAGCGGCGCGACCAGGGTGCCTAGCCCACTCCCGGCTCGGTGACCGCCGCCAGCCAGCCCAGCCCGGCGGCCTGCATGACCAGGCCGCGCGACCATGAACGGCCGGTTGCCCACCTTGTCGGCGAGGGCGCCGGCGACCGGCGCGACCAGCATCGGCGTCGCCATCCAGACCAGGATCCGCAGCCCGGCCTGCAGCGGGGAGTAACCCAGCCCGATCTGGAACAGCTGGGTGATGAAGAACAGGGACCCGATCAGCGAGATGAACTGGAAGAAGATCACCGCGTTCGCGGTGGCGAAGCCGCGGCGGCGGAAGTAGGCCAGGGGCAGCATCGGGATACACCGCGCCGCCGTTCCCAGGCCACGAACCCGGCCAGGACCACGGTCCCGGCCGCGAACGCGCCGATCACTTCGGCGCTGCCCCAGCCGGCCGAGGGCGCCCGCACCGGCGCCCAGGTCAGCGCGAACAGCGCTATCCCGGCCAGGATCATGCCGGTGAAGTCCAGTTGCGGCCGCGGGCCCCGGCTTTCGCGCAGCCGCAGCGCGGACAGCCCCGCCACGGCCAGCCCGATGGGCACGTTGATCCAGAAGATCCACTCCCAGGACAGGCCCTGCACGATCACGCCGCCGACGACCGGGCCGGCGGCTACCCCCAGGCCGGTGATGCCGCCCCAGATCCCGATGGCCGCCCCGCGCTTCTCGGCCGGGAACGCGTCGCTGATCAACGTCAGGGTCAGCGGCACCAGCATCGCCGCGCCGGCGCCCTGCACCACCCGCGCCGCGATGAGCGTCCCCGCGCCAGACGACAGCGCCGCCAGCGCCGAGCCCAGCGACGAACACGAGCAGCCCGGCGACGTACATGCGGCGGCGGCCGAACCGGTCGCCCAGCGCCGCGCCGGTCAGCATCAGGCAGCCGAAGACCAGGTTGTAGGCGTTGATCGTCCATTCCAGGTCGGCCAGGCTCGCGCCCAGGTGCGATTGCAGGGTCGGCAGCGCCGTCGCCACGACCACCACATCCAGGGCGGCCATGAACGCCCCGAATCCGGCCAGCACGAGCGTCCAGCCGTTGCGTGCCCGTCCCGGTGTGATGCCCTGGCGATCGATGGCTGAGCCGCCCTCGAGGCGGCCGCTCGCGACGGTCGGCCGGCGGGGCGGCATGCAGATCCGACATGTCAGCTACTCCGTTCTTGAGTCCTACCGAGGCAGACCAGGCGGGCCCGCGGGAATCGCCGCGAGGCCGCCCTGGGCCGGATCGCGCTGGCCAGACCGGGTGGCCTGGGATCAGGAGGGGCCGGGCGGCGGCGGGGATGCGCGGCTGGCGGCCGAGGAAGGCGACCAGCTGGTCACCGGGGCACGCCCGCCCGGGCACCGGAACCGGGTCGGCGAACAGTCCCGCCCGCGTGCCGGGCGTGATGAACAGCGGGGCGATCGGCAGCAAGACAGCCGCCAGGCCCGGCGGGACCGGCCGGTCGCTGCCGCACGCGACCGCGATGTCCCAGCCATGAACCGTGATCTCGATGGCCCCGGCGGCCGCGACCGTCCTCGCGGCCAGTTCGCGGTCACCGATGGCGACCAGGTGCTCGGCCGGCCCATCCCGGGCGCAGGCGGCCAGCAGCCGGGCGGCCCGCCGCTGCAGGCCGCCGGCCGGGCCGGCCCCGGGTCCGTCGTCACCAGGCGCCGGGCCCGTGCCGACGTGCCCGGCGGTTATCGCCTCGTGCAGCACCCCTACCGAGTCGCTGACGTGGTGCAGCAGCAATTCCAGGTCCCAGCCGGCGCACGGGGTCGGGCAGGAGAGACGGTGCGGGGCGGCCAGCCGGGTACTCGCCAGCGCATAGCTGACGGCCGATCCGAGCAGCTCGAGCCCCCGCGTCAGCGGGGCCACGACGCGGCCGCCAGGTCAGGTGCGGGCGGGCCGCGATCAGGCGCGGGGTGGCCCGCGCCCGGGCCGTACTCCTGCGGCAGGCCGAACACCCCGAGCAGAGCCGGGCTGAGGAAGATGACGATCCGCGCGATCCCGGTCGCGGTGACCGTCAGCACCAGCACCGCGTGCGCACGGTACACGCCGTCGTCGTCGCGTTCGTACGCCGCGAAGGCCGGCTGGCCGTTGGCCGGGGCCGCAACCATCCGGAACTGCCCGGGTGCGCCGAGCAGCTTCGTGGCCAGGAAGCGCCGCACGGTCTCCCGGCCGTGAACCAGGTGAGCATGGGCGGCATCTCCAGGGCCACGTCCTGGCGCAGCAGCTCCGTCAGCGCGGTCACGTCACCGTTCTCGAACGCCGTCGCGAACCGGTCGAGCAGCACACGGCGATCCGGCTCGGCGGGCTCGGCGACGTCATCCTCGTCGGCAGGACCTGCGCGAGCTGGGCCCGGGCGCGCCGCAGGCCGCTGTTGACCGCGGTGGTCGTGGTCCCCAGCATGGCGGCCACCTCGGCGGCCGGCCATTCCAGCACGTCCCGCAGGATCAGCACCGCCCGCTGCCGGGCGGACAGGTACTGCAGGGCCGCGACCATCGCCAGCCGGATGCCCGCCCGTGACGCGGCAGCGGCCGCAGGATCGTCGTGCGGCGAGGCCAGCAGGGCATCGGGAATGGGCTGCAGCCACGGCACCTGCGGCGCGTCCACCACCGGGGCCGCCGGGTCCTCATCCGGGCCGCCCAGCCCGGAGGGCAGCGGCCGCCGGCCGCGGCGCTCGATGGCGGTCAGGCACGCGTTGGTGGCGATCCGGTACAGCCAGGTGCGGACCGACGACCGGCCCTCGAACCCGTCGTAAGCCCGCCAGGCCCGCAGGTAGGTCTCCTGCACCAGGTCCTCGGCCTCGTCGGCCGAGCCCAGCATCCGGTAGCAGTGGGCCAGCAGCTCGCGCCGGAACTGCCCGGTGAGGCTGGTGAAATCCTCGCTCGTGGTCATGCCTGTACTGACCCGCGGTCCCGCGGAAAGTCGCCGCGGTCCCGCGGAAGCCGCCGCGGGACCGCGGAAAGCTGGCGGGGACTACGCCGGTACGGCCGGCATCGGGTAATAGGCCTCGTACACCGCGCGGGCCTGGCGCTCCGCGTCCTCCCAGGTCCAGGTGCGGGGCAGGTAGCGGTCCGGGCTCAGCGACCGGACGTACGGCGACGGGTCAGGGCCCAGGCTCTCCACCAGGTACATGGCCAGGCCGGCTGAGCCGGAGACGCCGTGCGCGTTGCAGCCGGCGGCGAGGGCCAGGCCGCGGATCGCGCTGACCGGGCCGACGAGGAACCGCCCGTCCGGGGTGAACGCCGGCCAGCCGCAGAACGTGGCGGCGACCCCGGCCCCGGGCAGCCCGGGGACGAACCGGCCCAGCCCCTCCGCGAACCCGCCCAGCACGTCCCAGTCGGGAGCGGCGGGCAGCGGGGAGTCCGCGGTCACGCCGCGCGGGTCCAGGCTGGTGCCCTCGTTCTCGAACCCGCCGCACAGCACCCGCCCGCCTTCACCCCGCGCGTACACCTGTATCTCCGGGATGCGCAGGCAGGGCAGGCCGGCGTGCCACCCGGGCACCGGCTCGGTGACGAAGTACTCGTGCAGCACCGGGACGATCGGCAGCTCCACCCCGGCCAGCGCGGCCAGCGCGACCGACCACGGCCCGGCCGCGATGATCACCTGCTCCGTGGCGAACTCGCCGTCCCGGGTGAGCACCGAGCGGACCTCGCCGCGCCCGGTCCCGATCCCGGTGACCGCCACGTGCGGGGCGATCGTCACGCCCAGGTCCCGCGCCGCGCTGGCGTACGCGGCGACCAGGCTGTTCGGCTGGATGTAACCGCAGGTCGGTGACCATAGGGCCGCTTTGATGCTGTCGGTGCGCTGGAGCGGGGGGAAGATCTCCCGCAGCCGTGCGTCCGACAGGAACTCCACCGGCAGCCCGGTCACCGCGGCGGTCGCGGCGATCTGCTCCAGCTCGGCCACGGATACGTCCGACAGCGCGATCCGGACCGCGCCGGACTCCCGGTAGTCCATCGAGTAGCCGGTCTCGCGCTCGAACCCGCGGTACAGCGCGGCGGCCGCCATCGTCAGCCGGGCCCGGTCCACGGTCGGCCGGGCCTGCCCCACCAGGCCGGCGGCCTGGCTGCTGGTCGCCTCGCACAGGCCCTGCCTGTCCAGCAGCTGGATGTCCCGGTACCCGGCCCGGGCCAGGAAGTACGCGGCCGCCGCGCCGACCGCGCCGCCGCCGATGACGGTGATCTGGGCGTCACGGGGGTTCGCCACGCGTCCCGCCCCCTCCTGCCAGGCCAGGCCGGCCGCACCGGCGCGGGGTTCGTTATCTGGTACGACCAGACGTTAGGGCACGGGCAGGCTGGCCGGAAGACAGGTACCAGAGCGGACACGAGGGGTAATTAGGGGGAAGTCATCGCAACCCGGGCGCTCCGGCACGAGTAACCTGTCTTGTGAGGGGAAGGTCCGCTGCCGCCACAGCCGTGTGAATTCGCCGGAAGGATTCGGTAAATGCGGCGTGGTGCATTCGGCGCTCACCCTACGCTCAGGATAGGCATGTAGGCAGGGCCAGCCAGGCGATACCGAGGGCACGCGGGGGGCCCGGCAGTGCCGGCGGCGCGGTGACAGCCGCGCCCGTCGTGCTGGCTGGCACGACGGCGCCGGCCGGCGCCGCGGGGTTTGCCAGCCCAAATGGCCGCGCGAGACCGCCCTTGGAGGTGTGGCGCAGAGTGACTCAGGTGTCCACTCACTCTGCTGGCACGCCTGGGCTGACCCGGCCGCCTGAGTCCCCGGCGGCACCTGATTCCCTGGAAGTCGGCCACGGGCCCGTCGAGCGGCTGATGAGCACGCTCATCCGCAAGCTCGCCTGGAGCAGGCTGTCCAACCCCAAGGTCGCCATGTCCCTGTCGGCGGCGGGCCTGCTGCTGGGCGTGCTCCTCGGGGCCACCGCCCCGAACGCCGAGACGCTGCCGGTCCTGCTGCCGCTGTCCCGGCTGCTGCCGTCGCTGAGCTCGCAGCACGTGCTGGCCAGCCTGATTCTCTACACCAGCATCAGCCTGGCCTGCCTCGGGCTGGCCGGCATGCTGTGGGCGCACAGCCAGGGCTGGCGGCCCAACCCGCGGATCCTGCTGCTGGTCAGCACCGGGATCGTCGGGATCATGGTCAGCCTCACCCCGGTGGGTTCCTCGGACACCGCGAGCTACGCGGCCTACGGCCGGATGGCGGCCCTGGGCGGCAACCCGTACACCACCAACCCGCTCGCCTTCCTCGGCGGCCACTCGCCCTACACCCAGGTCGTCGGGACCATGTGGAAGGCGCAGCCGTCGGTGTACGGCCCGTTCGCCACCGTGATCCAGTCGTTCGCGGCCTCCATCGGCCACGCGAACGTCGCGACCACGATCTGGGTGCTGATGATCCTCAACGGGATCGTCTTCATCGGCGTGGGCCTGCTCCTGCTGCTGACCTCGGACGACCCGGTCCGGGCCACCCTGTTCTGGACCGCCAACCCGGTCCTCATCCTGGAACTGGTCAGCGGCGGCCACCTGGACACGCTCGTGGCGGCGGCGGCCATCGGCGCCATCCAGGTCGCCCGCCGCTTCTCCACGGTGTGGGGCGATGCGGTCGTCGGCGTGCTGATCGGCCTGGCCTGCGGGGTGAAGATCTACGCGGTGCTGATCGGCCTGGGGCTGGCCTTCCCGCTGCTGCGCAACCGCGAATGGCTGCGGATGACCCGGATAACCGTGGTGACGCTGGCCACGCTTGTGCTGAGCTACAGCTACTACGGGCCCGGTGCGATAAAACCGCTGTTCGGCGGGCTCAAGCTGGTCACGCTGCCGTCGCCCTGGCGGGTGTTCGAGCTCACCGGGCAGGCGTTCGGCGTCCCGCAGAACACCATGGCCACGATCATCAGCTGCCTGTGGCCTTTCGCCTTGTTCATCGTGGCCTGGCTCATCTACCGGCGGATCTCCTCCGACCAGCCGGCCGAGGTGGTGGCCCCGTTCGCGCTGACGTTGGCCTGGATCCTCGTCGCCCCCTGGGTCTTCGCCTGGTACACCGCGGTGGCCTGGGCCGCGCTGACCCAGGTCCCGCGCAACCGGATGACCCGGTGGCTGACGATCGTCACGGTCCTGCTCGCCCTGTGCCTGTCCAGCGGCGGTCACGCCGTGCCGACCACGTGACGGCGCTGCTGGCCCGCCAGCCGGCCGCGGACCGGGCCGGGGCCCGGTGGCGAGCGTCCTGGGCCGGCCTGGCCCGGCGGCACTGGCTCGCGCTGCTCCTGCTGGCGGCGGGCCTCGTGCTCCGCGTGCTGGTGCAGTTCGCCTACCGGCCCGCGCTGTTTTACATCGACACCAGCCGGTACCTCTTCGACGCCCAGGGCATGGACCCGGTCGGCTACAAGGGACCGCTGCGGGCGATCCTGCTCGTGGCCAACTTCGGCGCGGTCGCGGCCGTCCAGCACCTGCTCGGCCTGGCCATGGCCGTGGTCATCTACCTGCTGCTGGTGCGCCGGGGCGTGGCCCGGTGGCTGGCCGCACTGGCCATCGCACCGCTCCTGCTCGACGCCTACCAGCTGCAGAACGAGCAGGCGATCATGCCGGGCACCTGGTTCGAGGCGCTGATCGTGGCCGGGCTGGCCATCCTGCTCTGGCGGCCCGGGCCCGGCTGGCGGACGGCTGGGGCGGCTGGCCTGGTGCTCGGCACATCGGCCACGTTCGCCCAGGTCGGCGAGGCCCTGATCCTTCCCGGGGTGATCTACATGCTGGCCGCCGCCGGCGGCGGCTGGCGGCGGGTCCTCGGCCGGGCCGCGGCCTTCTGTGCCGCGTTCGTCCTGCCGATCCTGGCTTACTGCACCATCTCCTACCTGGTGGCCGGGGAGTTCTTCCTCGCCCACACCGGCGTCACCTCGTTCTACGGGCGGGCCGCGGCCGCGGCGGACTGCGCCACGCTCCGGCTGCCGGCCTCTGAGCGGGCCATGTGCCCGGACCCGGCCCAGCAGGCCAGGGGGCCGGACTGGCTGGAGTATCAGCCGGGCTCCCCGATCCGGCCGTACTACGCGAACCTGCCCCGGACCGAGACCGACAGCCTGATCTCCGACTTCAACCACCGCGTGCTGACCCAGCAGCCGCAGCGGCTGCTCGGCGCCTACGGGCGCGACCTGGCGAAGCTGTTCGCGCTGACCCGCACCACGAGCCCCGGGGACACGCCGATCTCCCGCTGGCAGTTCCAGTCCGCGTATCCGTACTTCTCCTCGCACTCGACCAGGCCGGAGGTGGCGGCCGAGATCGCCCAGTTCGGCGGGGGCACCCCGGCCGTCTGGCGGCCGGTAGCCGGGTTCCTGCGCTCCTACCAGCTCGACGGCGGGTACACGCCCGGCCCGTTGCTGGCACTGTGCGCGGTCGCCGGGCTGGCCGGGTCCGCGCTACTGCTGCGCCGGCGCTGGCGGGCGGACCCGCCGACCAGGGCGCCGGCCCTGGGCGCCGTGGCGTTCTTCGCGTCGGGCGCGTTCGTGCTGCTGGTCTCCGACCTGTTCGAGTTTTCCTGGCGGTACCAGCTGCCCGCCCTGGTCACGCTCGTGCCTGCCGGCGCCCTGGGCATCGCCGCGCTGAGGCAGGCCGTGTCCGGGCAGCAGTAGGACCGGGCCTGCGGGGCACACTGGGGTGGTGCGGATTACCGTCTGGGTGCGCCCCGGGTCCCCCCGCCCCGGTGTGGGCGGCGACCACGGGGGCGCGCTGGTCGTCCGGGTCAGCCCGCGGGCGGTCGGCGGCCAGGCCACAGCCGCGGCGCTGGGCGCGCTGGCCGATGCGTTCGGCGTCCGCCGCCGCGCCGTCACCCTGGTCACGGGGGCGGCCAGCCGCACCAAGGTCGTGGACGTGGCGGGGGCGGATCCGGCTGAGCTGGCCCGCCTGCTGGCCCTGTAGCGCGGCGGTCAGGCCGGCGGCCTGACCGCCGCCGGCGACGGCGGCGGAACAGGCCGGGGCGGCCAAACTGGCGGAACGGGATGACGTAGTACAGGGCGATGGCCAGGTACCCGACCACGCTTCCAGCCGGCCGGTCGGCAGACCGCGCCGCAGTGGTCCCGCCGACCGGCCGCTGTTGGTCACCGCCAGACTGTAGCGCCCCGCCCGGCCCGCCACCGCGGATGGCCCGGCTGGCCGCGCCGGTCAGCGGGTGGTGAGCGTGAGCTGGTCCGCGATGCTCTCCGCCCAGTCCTGGATCTCCGCCCAGTCGCGGAAGTCCCCGTCCAGCCCGCGCAGCACCAGGAGGGAGAGCCGCTGGGCCGGATTCAGCTTCTTGCGGTCCAGCTTGCCGGCGAACATCCGGTGGTCCCGCGCGTGCAGCGCCACGCGGATGCGGGGGATCTCCACCGGGACCTGGGCCATGCCCTGGGCCAGCCTGCCCGAGGGGTCACCCACCGGGCCACTGGAGAACAGCCACACCGGACGGCAGGCGAGCGCATCGCGGCACCTGCTGGCCAGGTCCTTGGCCGGCCCGAGCCAGTGGCCGGTGTACACGGCACTGCCGAGCACGACCGCGTGGTAGTCCTCGACGGAGCGGACCTGGTCCGGCGGGAGCATGGTGACGGCATAGCCCTGGCCGGACAAGGCGATGCTGATCGCCTGCCCGATCTCGGCGGTCGCCCCGTGGCTCGAGGCCACGGAGACGAGGACGCGCACCCCGCGCCCGGGCAGTTCCGCGGGTGAATCGTTCATGATCGTCACCTTCCCGTCCCGGCCTGGCGCTCGATTTCCCGCTGGATCTGCTCTTCTGTGATCGGGTGGCGCAGGTACACGTCCCAGGCGCCGGTGGCGAGCAGCACCAGCCACGCGCCCAGCGGGTAGACGATCCACAGGTTCCACGCGCCGTGCAGGCCCGAGCTCTGGCTGAATCCGTGCACCGGCCAGCCGCCCGCGTTGTGGTACTCCGAGACAGCCCAGATGAGCACCAGCAGCGCCATGCCCAGGCCGGACGCGACGGCACTGATGCGGTAGCGGCGCTGGCGCTCGATCTGCCTGATCGCCTGCTGGCGGGCGAGGTCTTCGCGGGCCTCCGGGTGACGGGCCGCGGAGGCATCATGCATGAGGTCCGGCATCTCAACCCCTCCTTCGCGGGGAGTCACCGGCGCGGCGGCTGGTTAGCTCGCTCCACCACGCACGATGCTCTCCTCGCGCCCCGGCGGGGAGAGTCCTCCGTCACATGCTCAGGTGACGGAGGGCTCCCGGGCCGTGGCGGCCCGGGGTGGCGCTGCGGTAGCGTCAGCCGCCGCCCCGCGAGGGCCGTGAATGGACGGCCAGATTTTCCCGGCGTGATCATTGCCATCCGCCGCGCGCTGGGGGAGTATCTCTGCTTAGCACTCCGTAGTGGCCGGTCATATCGGCGAATGCGTGCCCAGCTGGGCACGCATGTCTCGTTAGCCAGGTATGCCGACGGGTTCAGCTGGTCGTGGCGCGCGCTCCGTGACGATTAGCCAGGGGAAGGGGCTTCGCACGGGGGGTTAGCCGGCTGTGGGCTGGGGCCGTGGGTCCGGAAGGACCGGCCACCCTGCGCGCAATGACGCGTACCCAGGTTCCGGCTATGGAAAGGACAGACGGTGAAGCGATACGTCATGGCTGCGATCAGCCTTGTGGGCTTCCTCGTCCTCGCGGCTGGCTCGCTACCGGCGAGCGCCGCGAGCCGTGCACACTCACAGGCCCAGACCACCAGGGCCACGACGCTAAGGGCCCACACCAGCAGGGCCCAGGGCGCAGCAGCCCGGGCCACGGCGGCCCGGGCTGGCCGGGCTGGCTCGGAGCACTACTTCGAGGATCCCCTGTGCCAGAGTTACAACTCGCTCTGCGTGGACACGTCGAGCACGCCCCCCGGGGGGTACGTGGGGCACGACGAGCCGTCGCTCGAATTCAAGTCTGGCCAGGCGGGGTCGGGCAATGACATCACCTACACGGTCAAGCTGCCGAAGGACCCGAAGAAGCAGCCCAACGCCTCCGGGGCGGGCGGGTCGACCTGGAATTTCCAGCTGCGGCCCACGTTCTGGTTCGGCCTGACGCTGTGTGACACCCAGTCCGCGCCCGAGTTCACTCACAAGTGCGCGCCCGACTCTGACGCCAACAACCTGGTGGGAACCAATCCCAAGAAGGCGGACTACATCGGGAAGCACCCCGGCAACGCGTACATGGAACTGCAGTTCTACGGCCCGGGGTATGTTCCGCAGTTCGAGGGATTCGGCTGCGCGAAGACGCAGTACTGCGCGGCGATGACCATCGACAGTTTCGTGTCGAACCAGAACACCGGCGTCGCGAACAACGCCGACTGCAACAACTACATCCTGGGCGGCCCTGAGCCGATCAACTGGGCATACATCACCAAGAGCGGGAAGTCCCAGGCGCCGGCGAACCCGTTGTTCACCGGAACGCTGACCAGCCCGAACCTCGCCGCGGTGAACCCGGACCTCAAGAAGGACCTGCTCATGAGCCCCGGCGATGTCGTCAGGATCCACATGCATGACACCCGGGCGGGCCTGCGGATCGACCTGGCCGACCTGACCACCGGCAAGAGCGGCTCGATGACCGCGTCGGTGGCCAACGGGTTCGGCCACATCCTGTACAGGCCGAATGCCACGACGTGCCAGGTGAAGCCCTACGCGTTCCATCCCGAGTACTCGACAGGCAACCCGCGCGGCAACACCTGGTCGGCGCACACGTACAACGTGGCCATGTCCGACGAGATCGGGCACTTCGAGAACTGCCTGGCCATCAACGCCAGCGGTGAATGCACCAAGCCCGGCAGCCAGGACGCCAGCCTGGACCCCGACGACGACGGCTGCGTGCCGGGAACCGACTCGCTCCTGGTGAAGATCAACGGGTGCTTCGCCCCGGACAACGATTACGACGGGCAGTCCTACCGCAAGGACTGGCCGGGCACCGATCCCAACGTCGCCCGGGACCGGGCCCTGCACCCATCGCCGGTGGTGTTCACCAGCCCGCTGTCGCGCGGGAGGAACTATCCGACGATCGCGTTCGAGACCGACCTGCCGCGGATCGAGGCTTCCGACTCGCAGGCCAACCCGCCGTTCTGTGACCGGACGACCGGCGCGAACTGCGTGAATCCACCCCCGGGCGCCCAGTTCTACCCGTTCTTCTCCACGACGGGCAGGTACGGGGGCGGCTGCGCCTGGCAGGAAGGTGGCAAGTACATACCCGGCACCAGGAACAACTTCGGCGGCAGTTCCGCGGCTGAATTCGGCCCGCTGCTGAAGACCGTCTACCCGGAGCCCGGCTTCACGACGGTGAAGCGGTTCAACAACTTCAACAGCGGCAACATGCCGAACCCCTGCCGGGCCGGCTAGGGAGTTACCGCACCGGAGACGGTGTGGCACGGACCGCGGCGGGAGCGGGGACAACCGCCGCGGTCCGTGCCTGCCCACGGGGAGGGCCTGCCCACGGGGAGGGCCTGCCCACGGGGAGGGCCAGCCCGCTGCGCGGATCACGCCACCGGCACGCTGCTCGGATGGGCGCCCGGGATCAGCCGGCCCTTCCCGCCGGCCGCCCCGCTCAGCAGCCGCCCGGGCCGTGATGACCAGGTCCACTGCCGGGCCGTCCCGAGCCCGCTGACCGTGGCGCAGCCTGAATCGTGGATGCGCACCAGGGGGTACGGGTGGCCCTGGGCGGAGAACTCCAGCAGGAGCATGCCCGGCAGGGAGGCCGGGCAGTGGCGCAGCCCGCCAGGGGCCGGCGGCAGCCGGCACAGGGCCGCAGCCAGGGCCCGGACCAGGGGCGCGTCCGTGATCGTGGCCCCGCGCGGCAGGATCTCGCGGGCCCGGCCCGGGATGAGCTGGAGCGTGACCTGGTCCGCCCGCCCCGTGCTGGCGCAGAGCGGGGCACCGGACGGCGCCGCGGCCGCCGCGGGGCGCGTGCTCCCGGCGTCCGCTGACGGCTGGCCGGGTGCGGCCCCGCCGGCCACGGCGCTGCCGCACCCGGCCAGCACGACCATGGTCCCGGCCGCGGCCAGGACGGGCCGGGACGGCCTGCGCAGCCACCTCGGGCTGATCGTCGCGCGCATCCCGGGCCTCCGTTCGCTGTCCAGGGTCTCGGCCTATGCCTCAGGCCTTGGACGGGCAGCAGCCTGCTCCCGGTTCCCCTCCGGCCCGAACTTGCCCCGGGGCCCGCCTACAGTGATGCCATCTCGGCGGCCAGCCGGGGATGCAGTTCCACGAAGTCGCAGAAGAGGCTCGGTTCGCCCGAGCCGTTATAGAAGGCCTCACTGAAATGCCGTGCCACTGGGCTTTCCACGACTAATGTCAATGTGTGATCAGCCAGATTGTCCAGCTTGTGGACCCGATTCCATTCGACCGTGTACGCGTCACCCTTCGCGTACGAGGTGCGCATGGTCTTGGCCTCGACCAGGTTGTGCGGAGTCCGGTCGAAGACGTGGTGTTCGAATCCGCCGTGTAAGATCACCGAGGCCAGTGAATAGCGGTGATTATGGGGAACTTCGGCATGTCCCGTCCTGCGTTCCCCATCAGGCTTGTACTGATGACCTGCCCCTTGAGGCCCGTCTCCTCGAGAAGTTCACGTGAGCACGCCAGGCGCGGATCCTCGCCCCAGCGCACCTGGCCCGCCGGATACTGGTCCGTGGGCAGGAAAAGCTGATTCAGCTGCTTGATGTGGTGCAGGATATCAGTAAGATGATCTTCGAGCTGGGTCTCGATCTCCGATCTGATGAGCTCGGCATACTCTCTATTGGCCAGGACGGTGTAGATAATAGCAAAAATAATTGATGCGGCAAGGCCCGCGCCGATCTGGGTGAACTTATCCTTCAGCGGAATTGAGCGATCCGCATAGAGCAGTATTATTGCGATGAGGCTAGCACACGCCAGCACCAGGGCTAGCGCATACCGATAGGGCCGGCGTTGCCAGCCACGCGCGCGGGTTCTCCCGCCGGTTGCCGCGGATTTACTCATTCGCGCAACCCCCATGCCCTCACCCCGTGGGACCCGAGGCCAGGCGCAGGCGTTCCCGGTGCCATGCGCCGCTCTGCGGCGTGACCTCGAATCGGACTAGTTATTAGGTTATAACTCATTCGCCAAATGATGGATACTTGCAGAGACGTCAGGGTGTCGTAGCGGCCATCGGGTAAACGGCGCCGCGCGCCAGATCTACTATCCGCCTCAGTGCTTGTTGTTCCCGGGATCATGCGTCACCGGCGGCCGGGCAATGCCACTCAGCACGCCAGTCAAGACCCGATGCCGGCCGCCACTATATCCTCGTGCGTCACTCAGGTCTCTGCCGCCGGTCCAGCCGGCCCAGCCGGCGCTACCTGGCCGAGGTCACGGCCCGGATGCCCGGCCCGGCCCGGGCCCGGGCCGGCATCGTGGCGGAGCTGCGCTCCGGGCTCCTCGATGCGGCGGACGCGCAGCGGTCCGCGGGACTGCCGCCCGACCGGGCCGCCGTCGCGGCGATCAGCGAGTTCGGTGACGCGGCCGGGATCGCCGCCGGGTTCCGGGCCGAGATCGCCGCCCGCCACGCGCGGCGCGTGGTGCTCACGCTGCTGGTGACCGGCCCGCTGGTCGGCCTGCTGTGGATCGCCGAGGCCGGGGCCAGCCACGCTGGTGCCCAGTCCGGCCGGCCCTGGCCGTGGGCGGCGCCGGCCCCGGGCTGCTGGTCGCCGTCGCGGTCGGGGTGCGCTCGTTCCGGCGGATCTTCCGCTGGAACGAGCGCTTCCCGACCGTGTGCCACAGCAGCAGGGCCGGCCCGGGCAGGTTGCCCAGCATCAGCTCCCGCTCCTGGGGACTGGCGTCCTCCAGGATCTGCCCCAGGAAGAACAGCAGCTTGTCCTTGGGCGTGTCCCGGGCGAACCGTTCCCCGAGCTGGCTCCACTCGGCCACGGTGAGGTACTCGGCGATCAGCGGCAGGACGTGTTCCTCCTCATCGGCGAGGTGCTCCCGCAGTGCGTCGCCGTGCGCGCTGATCGCCGCGGCCAGCGGGGCCGCGGTCCGCGCCGACGGCGCGGACACCCAGGCCGGCACGTACCGCGCCGCCTCGTCCAGGGTCCCGGCCACCGTCTCGTGCTGGGCTTCCATCCGCAGCACGGTCTCGGCCTCCAGGTCCACCCGGGCCAGCAGCAGCGGCCAGACCAGGTCGTCCTCCCCGGTGTGGTGATGATGCAGGCCGAGCTGGTAGTCCGCGAAGTGGCCGGCGATGAGCCGGGCCCGGCCGGTGTTCCCGGCCGGGACGGCGCGGACCATGCGCGCCAGCAGGGTGATCTCCCGGCGGAAGACCCGGTGCACGACCAGCATCTCGCGGGTGTCCGGGCGGGTGGTGGTGTCGGTGATAGTCATGGCGCTCTCCCTCGCTTGTCCGTGGTCCTACCGGCAGCTTGCTGGCCAGCTCTTGGAGCCGGCTTGGCGTGGTCTTGGTCGCTACCATGGCGGGGTGACGGCGGGGTTCGGGTCCTCGGCTCTCTCGAAGCCGAGGTCGGGGGCACTCAGGTGGACCTGGGCGGCCCGCGTCAGCGCGCCGTGCTGGCCCTGCTGCTGGCCGGGCGCACCCAGGTCATCTCCGGCGACCGCCTCATCGACCAGCTCTGGCGGGGTGAGCCGCCGCCGCGCGCGATCGCCTCGCTGCAGGCGTACGTCTCCAACCTGCGCCGCCTGCTGGAACCCGGGCGGCTCCCGCGGGCCCCGGCCCGGACCCTGGTCAGCGTGCCGCCCGGGTACGCACTGCGGCTTCCGGCCGGCGCCGTGGACGCGTGGCGGTTCGAGTCCCTGGCCGCTGAGGCGCGCCAGGCCGCGCCGGCCGACCCGGGGGAGGCGCGCCGCCTGCTGGACGGCGCGCTGGCCCTGTGGCGCGGGCCGGCGTACGCCGAGTTCGCTGACGAGGACTGGGCGGTGGCGGAGGTGGCCCGGCTCACCGAGCGGTGCATGGCGGCCCGGTGGAACAGCCGGTCGTCGAGGCGCTGGCCGAGCGGACCGGCGGCAACCCCTTCTACCTGCGGGAGAGCGCCAGGCTGCTGGCCAGTGAGGGTGCGCTGGTCGCGACGTCCGAGGTTCCGGAGGGCGTGCGGGACGTGCTGCGCCGGCGGCTGGCCCGGCTGCCCCCGCCGGCTGTGGCGGTGCTCCGCCTGGCCGCCGTGGTCGGCCGGGACGCGGACGTGGACGTGCTGGTGGCGGCGGCCGACACCGACGAGGACGGGGTGGTGGCCGCCCTCGAGGCCGGGGTGATCGCCGGGCTGCTCACCGAGCCCGACCCGGGCTGGGCGCGGTTCGTGCACGCGCTGGTCCGCGACACCATTCTTCTATTCGGTGTTCGCCACGCTGCGCGCCATGGCCATGATCACGCTAGGGGAGCGTGCCGGGGCGGAGCAGCTCGCCGCCGGGCTGGCCACGGTCCCCGGGCTGCTCGCGGGCGCGGCATCGACGTCCCTGGCCATGCAGCCGGTGGCCCAGACCCTCGGCGAGCTCAGTGTCCTGCTTGGCCGCCCGGACCAGGCCGCCGGGTATTTCACCCAGGCGGAGACGCTGGCCCGGCGGTGGAACTCCCCGCACTGGACCGAGCGGGCCCGGGCAGCCCGGGCCGGGCTATGAGGGAGGCACGATGAGCACTGTCGTTCGCTGGTCCGATGAGGCCGACGCGGTGATCAGGGGGGACATCACCGTGGCGGCCGCGTACCTCACCCCGGCGGGCGGTGCGGTGGTCACGGCCGTGGCGCCGTGCGGGCTGGGCCAGCAGGACCGGGGGATAACCGGCTTCACCACGTCCCTGGGCTTCGGCAGGAAGCTGGAGCGGATCATCCGTGAGCCGCGTGTCGCCCTGGCCTATCACTCGCGTGATCACGGCTTCTCGTCCAGCCCGCTGTTCGTGCTGGCCCAGGGCCTGGCCTCGGTGGATCTGCAGCCGTCGGCTGAGCGGCTCCAGGCCATGGTCCCGCAGGCCGAGCGGTACGTCGGGAAGGTTGTCACGGGCCCGGTGTGGGACCGGCTGCTGCACGAGTACTACCACGAGCGGGTCTTCGTCGACATCACACTGGCCCGCACCGTCACCTGGCCCGACCTGGGCGCCTCCGGTCCCATGGCGGTCACCGGGGCGCAGTGGCCGGGCCCGGCGGACCCGCAGCCGCCGCCGAAGGGCGGGACGGCCCCGCGGATCGACGTCGGGAAAGCCGCGGGCCGGATCGCCATGCTCCCCCATCGCCTGCTGGCCTACCGGGGCGCGGACGGGTTCCCGGTCGTGGCGCCCATCCAGATCGCCGGGCATGACGGGCGGGGCCTGCGCCTGGTCGTGCCCCCGGGGCTGCTGCCGCCCGGGGGCCGCCGCGCGGGCCTGCTCGCCCACGCCTACCGCGCGCAGCTGATCGGGCTGACTTCCCGGGTCTTCACCGGCTGGCTGGACGCGGTGGACGCGGAAGCGGCCTACGCACCGCACACGTATAAGGGCTTCGTCGCGCCCCCCCGGAAGAACCTGCTGCTGGTCTCCAACGGCCTGATCGCGAAGTTCGGCTCCTGGCAGGCCAGGCGCCAGGGACGCGCCGGGCAGCTGGGGGAACTAGCCCGCGGCCGGGCCCGCCCCGGTGAGGGCTAGCGGAGGCGGGACCGGGTGGCGCCTGCGGTGCACGTGCCGCCACGCCAGGTAGGCGAGCGCGCCGAGCGGGATCGGCAGCAGGTAGGTGGCCGAACGGAACAGCAGCACCGCGGCCGCCACCTTCGCCGCCCCGGCCGGGCCGAGCCCAGCGGCCAGCGGCACGGTCAGGCCGACCTCGATCACGCCGATGCCGCCCGGCGTGATCGGCACCACCGACAGCAGCCGGACGAACGCGAAGGCAGCCAGCGACGCCTGCCAGGAGACCTGGGCCTGGGTGAGCCCGTCAGCGCGCAGGCACGCGAGCAGGACCAGCCACAGGGTCAGGTGGCTGGCCACCGTGGTCACCGTGATGCGCAGCCAGCGGCGGGCGAGCAGGCCCGCGGCGCCGGCCCGGAACTCCAGCAGCAGGCCGCGGGCCCGGCCCGGCGGCGGCCGCCGGGCCAGCCGGCAGCCCGCCGTCATCACCGCGGCCAGCGCCCGGTCGGCCCGCCGGGCGAACGACTCGCTGCGCAGCGTGGCCCGGAACGCGACCGCGAGCAGGACGAGCAGCCCGGCGCCGGTGTAGGCGGCCGCCTGTGACGCCGTGCCGGAGCCGCGCGTGATCACCAGGACGGACAGGGCCACGATAGGGAGCCCCAGCCTGACGAACACGTTCCACAGCCCGGACACCAGCGCGTAGCGGACGTATTCGCCGGTGGCCACCCCCCAGCTCGACAGCATCGCCCAGCTGATGCCCAGCGCCACCGCCCCGCCGCCGGGCATGGTGTTCGCCACGGCACTCGAGCCCAGGTTCACGGTGGCGGCATCTCGCAGCCGCAGCGACGGGAGCACGGCGGCCACCATCAGCGAGGCCGTGGCCAGGCTGGCCGCCACGGCGGCCGCGATCACCGCGAGCCACGGCAGGCTGACCGCCCGCAGGCTGTCCCACACCGCGCCGTAGGAGGCGAAGCGGGGCAGGGCGAAACCGAAGACCCCCCCGATGACCAGGACCGAGAGCACGACCGCCAGCAGCCGGCGCGACGGCCGGGCCCGCCGGGCCCCCGGCGACCCGGGTGCCGCGTGCGGGCACGCGGGCCGGGTCACGGGCCTGCCGGCGGGGGGACTGGTCAGCACCGGGCCAGCTAATCAGCGATCGGGGAGGCGGGCGATCGAACCGGGCAAAACTCCTGAAACCGGGGGAAGAGGCCCTATCATACGGCCCGCCGGGCCGCCCGCGGGACCACGCCGCAACTGCGGTTCGTGCCGGTGGCTGCCGCTGGCGCACCCTCATCATGCAGACTCGTAGTATCTGCCTGGGAGCCGCGGAAGTGAGGCGGGCGATCACGAACGCGCTCGCGCGACGCTGCAGAGCGCGCTGGGCATCTATCGCGAGACGGGAAACCGGCTCGGCCAGGCTGATGTCCTCAGCGACCTGGGGATCGTGCACCTGAATGCCGGGGAGTACCAGGCCGCCGACGTCGCACTGCAGCAGGCCCTGGACATCTTCGGTGACCGCCACAACGACCTCGGCCAGGCGCAAGCGCTGAATCGCGCCGGCCGGGTATGCCTGGCGGGAGGCGATCCCGTCCGGGCGGAGGCCAGACGCCGGCGGGCGCTGCCCCTGGCCCGTGCGGTGCGCAGCCAGACGGAAGAAGCACGGGCCTGGGAGGGCATCGGCAGATGCGCGGCGGTGCGGGGCAGCGCTGATGAGGCGGATGCCGCCCTCAGGAAAGCCCTGGTGATCTTCGGGGGGGGCGCAGGATGACCGCCGGCAGGAGCCGGCCAGGCTCACGTCTGGGTGACACTGGCCCCGGGCGGTCGCGACGGCGGCACCCCCGGCCCTGCGGAATGCACTGATCTCCCTGATCGCCGGAGGGAACCCGGGTCGTGTCGGCGACCATCAAGAGCACTCGCGTGAGCTGACGCCGTGCGCCCCGGACGCGGCCGCCGGAGCTACCCCACCGGTGATCCATCCGGCATCCGGCACGGCGCCGTCTTCGTCACGGACTTCCCGGCCCGGCCCGCTGAAGTACCCGGCCCGGCCAGCTGAAGTACGTTGTGGGGATGACTGCCGAGGAGACCCGGAAAACGCCGGGACAGGGGGGCCAGGTCCTCACGGCCGGCGTCATTGGCGGCGTGGCGGGGGCGGCGCTCGCCGCGGGCCGGGGCGCGCGGGCCGCCGCCGCGGGCGCCGCCGCCGGGGCCGCGGTGCTGGCCGCGTCCGAGGCGGTGGCCCGGGCCCGGCAGCGTCCGGGGGAGATCCCGCCGTTGTGGTCACGGATCGCGGCCAGCGCCGCGCTCGTCGCCCCGCTGGGATGGGCAGCGGGCCGGCTGTGGCCTCGCAGGCCGCTCAAGCCGGTCGAAGTCGGTGCGGCCACCGGCGCCCTCGGCGGCCTGCTGGGGATCCGCCCGCAGAAGGTGCTGCTCGGGCCGCTGTTCGGCGCGGCGGTGGGCGGGGCCCTCGGAGCGCGGGGGCGGGCGGTGCCCCCGTCGGTGGTGGCCGCTGCCACGATGGCGGCCTACCGGGTGACGTCCGCGGCGGTGTTCCGGGACGCGCAGGTCAGCCTGCTGGCGGAGCGGGTCCGGGCGGAGGACGTGCCGTTCGTCGTGCCCCGCGGAGCCCGGTCCCGGTATGTCGGCACCGGCTACATCCGCGATCTGGCCGGGGAGCTCGGCGGCCGATACACCGCCGAAGCGCCCGATGTGGGCATCGTCGCCTCGGTGGACGAGCTGGCCGGACCGGACTTCGACCCGGCAGGAACCGACCCGCTGGTCCGGGAGTTCTACGAGCACACCACCAGGTTCGCCCTCGACATCGTCCCGGAGTGGCGGATGTGGGTGCGGCCTGGTTACCTGCTCTACCGCACCCTGGTCGCCAGGCCGCTGGGCCAGGCCAACGTGCCCATGAACCAGCGGGAGACCCAGCGGGGCATCCGCAGCCGGATCGACACGATCACGCTGCCCGGCGCCGATGACGAGACCCCGACGGTCCGCGGCTGGATCCGGTCGTTCACCGACACCGATGAGCCGATCTACGTCGGTATCTACACCACCTACCGGCATGGCGGCCGCGGGTACGTCAGCGTGGGCTTCCCCGTGCCGCAGGCCAGCTTCACCGCGACGCTGCTGCCGCGGGCGCGGCCCGGCGGGGGCCTGATCCTGACCAGCCGCAGTGACCTGGACCAGCCCGGTCACTACCTGGCCTATATCGACCCGGCCAGCCGGGATCTCACGGTGCTGGCGGTCCGCGGTTTCGCCGAGCAGCTCGACGTCTACGTGCAGGACGGCGGCCTGCGGGCCGACCACGCCTTTTCCGTCTTCGGATTCCCGTTCCTGGTCCTGCATTATCGGATGTACCGCAAGCCGGCCGCGGGTGAGTGAACCTTCGGAGGCGCCCAGGTAGTCGTATCAGGTAACGCGTCGGGCTGACCGGAGGTGCGGTGGACGCCGGGGCCGAGCAGTTTGCGACATTCGTGGAGGCGCGCGAGCGTGCTCTGCAGAGGACGGCCTGGCTGCTGACCGGGGACTGGGCGCTGGCCGAGGACCTGGTCCAGACGGCGCTGGCCCGGTCATGGCCGCGGTGGGAGCGGATCAGGCGGCGTGACGACCCGGAGATCTACGTGCGCCGGGTGATGGTGAACACGTGGTCCACCTGGACCCGGCGCCGGTGGTGGGGGAGCGGGCCTCGGCGGAGGTACCCGACGCTCCCGCACCTGGCGATCTCGGCGGCCGCCGCGGCCGCGGCCGTGCTCGTGGCCGGCCTCGGCGTGGCGGTGGCCACCCAGGCGCACGGGTCCGGCGCGGCGACCGGGCCCGTAGCCGCCCGCTGGCGCGCCCCGCTACTACGTCGAGCAGGGAATCACCAGCGCGCTCCCGGTCGTCACCGTGGTGCGGGCCACGGCGACGGGTGCCGTGACGGCCAGGGTCCGCTGCCCCTGGCCGGGAGCCTCCGTCATGAACGGGGGAGTGGCCGCCGCCAGCCACCGGACGTACTTCGCCGTCTGCGAGAAGGCCACCGGGCCACGCAGTGATCCGGTGGTCACCGGATCACGGATCTACCGCTTTCACCTCACCGCGGGGGGCCGGATCACCGGCTACTCCCTGCTGCCCGGCGGATCGCTGGGCGGTCTCAGCGTCGGCCGGGTGACGGCCTCCGCCAGCGGCACGGAGGTGGCCGTGGGCGCGGTCCCGGCCGGACCGGCCGATCCCTCGGTGTCGGCCGACGTCATCGTCATCAACACCAGGACCGGGAAGCGGGCCGTGTGGCACAGCGCCCCGGCCGTTCGCGGGAAAATGGCGATGAGCGCCGGTGACCTGTCGCTGACGGCCGACGGGCGTGAACTGGTCTACCTCGCCACCCCCCGGTGCATCGGCGGGTACTGCAAGCCCACCGGCAACGGCGAGGAAGTGCGCGCGCTGGTCCCCGCGGCCGCGGGCGGCCAGCTGAGCAGCAGCCGGCTCCTGGCCAGGCAGTCCGCGCTCGTGTCCCTGGGGCTGGGGTACCTCGACGGCGCCCTGGTGAGCGCGGATGGCTCCAGCGTGGACGTGCTGGAGATGCTGAGCTCGCGGACGGGACCGAACACCACCGTGTCCGTGGTCCAGATCTCGGCCGCCACCGGCAGGCCCGCGCGGGTCCTGTACCGGGTGCAGACCGGCAACGGCTTCTCGTTCCGGTTCTTCAGCTCCGACCCGTTCCGCCGGTACCTGCTCCTCGCCGTCGGCCCGGCCGGCGGGGCGACCCCCAACGGCTGGATTTACCACCGGCACCTGCTGCCGCTGAAGCCGGCGGACCGCGCGCAACGTCTTCTACGAAACCTGGTAGCAAGCCCGGCCCTCACGGCCTCCGACGTCGTTCGTCCTCGCGCTGGCTCGCTCCGGGCGCTGCACGTTGCCCCCGGCAGCCCGGCATTAACTGGCACCTGCCCGGGAACCCTGCCGTTGTCCGCCAGCGCCGCCGAGAGGAGCAACCATGACAGAATCTCAGCCCCGCAACGACTTCGCCAGCTTCCCTGCGCCCGCCGAGGGCATCCTGGTGGCGTTGTTCATCACCGTCCGCAAGGTCGCGCGATCGCGGGACTTCTACTCGCGTGTCCTGGGCGGCACTGTCGTCCTGGATGAGAACCCGTGCACGGTCAGGCTGTCCAACTCGTGGATCATCATGAATCCCGGCGGGCCGCCGACCCCGGACAAGCCGGGCATCACGGTGGCCGACTACCAGCCCGGCGACACCACCTCGATCTTCCTGAACTTGCGGGTCGCTGACATCCAGGCCTGCTACGAGGAGTGGAAGGCGAAGGGGGCCGAGTTCGTGACGCCGCCGATCGACCGCGGGGCGGAGATCCGCTGCTACATGCGGGACCCGGACGGATACCTTATCGAGGTCGGCCAGTCCACCGGCCTGCTGCACGGCCATCTCGCCGCAAAGCGCCCGGAGGACCTCCCTGGCTGAGTTCTGTTGTGGAATTTCGCTGCCGTCTGCGGCGGTGCGGAGAAATCGTCAAGCATCGCCTGAAGGCGGTGCGTCAGCCATCAGCTGGGCTTAGGCAACGGTCCTAGGAGAAGTCGCCGCCCCCGCCGCCGAAGTCCCCGCCGCCGAAGTCGCCGCCTCCGCCGAAGTCGCCTCCGCCGTAATCGCCGCCGCCGAAGTCCCCGCCGCCGTAATCGCCGCTACCGAAGTCGCCGCCGCCGTAGTCCCCGCCGCCGCCGGAATCCCCGTCCCCGAAGTTCCCGTCGTAGTCACCGTCGCCGTAGCCGCCGGCATAGCCCGGGTACCCGAAGCCGGGGGAGAGCGCCTCGCCGAGCAGGAAGCCGGTGAACATGCCGGGAAGGAACCCGAAGCCGCCCCAGTACGCCGGGGCGAAGCCCGCGTTCACGTAGCTGACCGGTGCCCCGCGGACCTCCACCGTCCTCATCTCGGGCTCGATTCCCTGCTCCACCTTGCGCGCGTCATCAGCACACGCCGGCACCGGGCGGAGCGGGCCCCCGTCGGGTGGCGTCCACAGCACGTCGCGTACGGACATGCCGTGCCGGGGTCGAAGAAGCACAGGGCGCGCCGGTCGGGCTTCGGCTCGCCGGCGGCCAGGGCCTGGGCGCTGGCCAGGTCGCGGTGGCCTTGAGCGCGTCGGGGCCCCCGGCCGCGGGCGGCCAGGGGTTCATGCACCGACCTGTGGTTGATGAAGTCCGGGGTGACGTTGGCTTCGGCCAGGGCGAGGTCGCCGGTTTCGATGATCCGGAACTGCTCCCGGACCAGGCGCTCGGCTTCCAGCCGGTCAGCGGCCGGGGCGGGCGAGGTGGTGGACGTCATGGTGTCTCCTTTCCGGGCAGGGGCGGGCCGATGATCTGCAGGCCGTAGCCCGGGGCGAGCTGGAGCCAGCGGCCCACGTCCGCGGCGAGGTCCACCTCCCCGCCGGCCGGGAGCCGGCGGCGGGGGGCGGCGCGGCCGACCTCGGCGTAGAGATCCATCAGCCCGCCCGGGACGGTCAGCGCGAGGAACCGGGCCGTGACGTCCCCGGTGATGCGGAACGCATGCGGCACGCCGCGCGGCAGGTAGATGAAGTCGCCGGCCGCCAGGTGGGCCAGCCGGGACCCGGCCCGGTAGGTCATGGTCCCGGCCAGCAGGTAGAACGCCTCGGCCTCGCGGGTGTGCAGGTGCAGCGGGCTGGCCGCGCCCGGCGGCTGGCTCACCACCGCGACGCCGAGCTGGCCGCCGGTCTGGTCCGCCCCGGCCAGGTGCTCGAACAGCGAGCCCAGGGCCCAGGTGGCGGGGCTGCGCCCGGCGGGCTGGATGATGACCTGGTCCGGCTGGCCCGGCCGGCCACCGGCGGGCTGGCCGCCCGGCACCGCCACGGACGGGGTAGGTATCGACATCGCGGTGTCCTCACTGTCCCTGCGGGCCGGTCAGGCCGCGAGCCGGTCGAGCACGCCGGTCTGGGCCAGCATGGCGAAGCGGTCCGGCACGCCCCAGTGTTCCGCGATGCGCCCGTCCACCACGCGGGCCACGTCGATCACGGTGAAGTCCACCGGCCGGCCGCTGGGCGGCCCGAAGAACGGCCCGGTCGCGGTGCCGCGGGCGTGGGCCCTGACCCAGATGATGTCCCCGGCCTCGGCGAAGTCCTCGATCGTGAACGAGATGTCCGGGACGGCCGCGTGCACGTCACGGACCGCGGCCTTCACGTGCTCGATCGCCTCCGCGCCGGTGCCGGCCAGCCCGAACTGGTGGTCGATCAGGCCCGGCGAGCAGAGCTGGTCGACGACGCTGGCGTCGCCGGTGGCGAAGCCCTCGTCGAGCATCCGCTGGAGCACGGTGAAGGCTTCGGACCGGTCCCGGCCCGGGAGGGGTGCGCGGGACGCGGCGGAGTGGGCGGATGTGGCGGACGGGGTGGCTGCGGACATGACTGGCTCCCTCGTGGCAGGCTCTGGAACAGTTTGATAAATTAAATCCAGAGCACCTGTATTGGATACAGCAAGCATGGAACGGAATATGGATCCTGTCAAGCCGCGGCGTCGCTACGACGCCACCCAGCGCCGCGCCCAGTCCCGCGCCGCCCGCCGGATCGTGCTGGCCACCGCCGGGCAGCTGTTCGCCGAGCGGGGCTACCAGCGGACCAGCATGAAGGACATCGCCGCCGGGGCCGGGGTGTCGGTGGAGACCGTGTACGGGTACTTCGGCACCAAGGCCGGCCTGCTCAAGGAGCTGCTGGACGTCACAGTGGCCGGCGACGACGCCCCGGTGTCGGTGCCCGACCGGGCCCCGATCCAGGCCGTGCGGGCCGCGCCGGACGGGCGGGCCAAGCTCGCGCACTACGCGGCGTTCCTGGCCTCGATTCAGGCGCGGCTCGTGCCGCTGTTCCTGGTCATCAGGGGAGCGGCAGGAGCCGACCAGGACGCGGCGGACCTGTGGGCCGGGCTGGGCGCCCAGCGGCTGGCCGGGATGACCATGCTCGCGGAGCACCTGGCCGAATCCGGCGTGCTGGCCTCCGGCCGGAGCGTGGCGGAGGCGCGGGACGAGTTGTGGGCGCTGGGTGCGGTCGAGGTCTACGAACTGCTGGTCGGCCAGCGTGGCTGGTCACCGGAGCGGTACCGGGACTGGCTGGTGGACGTCTGGGCGGGCCGCCTGCTCGCCGAGCCCGGCTGACCGGTTCGTTATCCTGGTGCCGCGGGCTCAGCAGGTCGCTTGGGGTGGCCCGCTCCCTAGGTGCGGGACGTCTGCGATGAGCCAGCTAGACCTGTCTCCGGAAGCGCTGACCGGGCGGGCCCGGGAACTCGGTGTCCTGCAGGGGTTCGCCCGCGAGACCGCGGTCAGCGGGGGCGCCCTCATCCTGTCCGGGGATCCCGGCATGGGGAAGACGGCGCTGCTGGATGCCCTGGCGGGCTCCGCGCTCACCTCGCGGATGACGGTCCTGCGGGTAGCGGGCCTGGAGTTCGAGGGGGAGGTCAGCTTCGCCACGCTCAACCAGGCCCTGTTCCCCTTGCTCGGTGACCTCGACGAGCTCGCCAGCGCGCACCGGGACCGGCCCGGCATCGTTTAGATAGCCTGGCCGTGGCGAGTTCCCTACTTTGTGCTGCCACCCGCGCCGCCAGCAGAAGGAGGGCCTGACATGAGCAGCGAAACTCAGCCCCTGACCGGGATCGATCTTGACGTGGCCGATGACCTCGCCGCCCAGCTGCGCGTTGATTCGATCCGGGCCAGCACCAGCGCCGGTTCCGGCCACCCGACCTCCAGCATGTCCGCCGCGGACCTGCTGGCCGTGCTGGTCGGCCGCCACCTGCGGTACGACTGGGATAACCCGCGCGCCGACACCAACGACCACCTGATCTTCTCCAAGGGACACGCCTCCCCCCTGCTGTACTCCGTCTACAAGGCGGTGGGAGTGGTGTCCGACGACGAGCTCATGACCGGGTACCGGCGGTTCGGGTCCCGCCTGGAAGGCCACCCCACCCCGGTGCTGCCGTGGGTCGATGTCGCCACCGGATCGCTCGGCCAGGGCCTGCCCGACGGGGTGGGGATCGCGCTCGCGGGCCGGTACCTCGACCGGCTGCCCTACCGGGTGTGGGTGCTGTGCGGGGACAGCGAGATGGCGGAGGGCTCCATCTGGGAGGCCCTGGACAAGGCCGCGTACTACGGGCTGTCCAACCTGACCGCGATCGTCAACGTGAACCGGCTGGGCCAGCGTGGCCCCACCGAGCACCAGTGGGACCTCGCCGCCTACACCCAGCGCGCCGAGGGGTTCGGGGCGCACGTGCTCATCATCGACGGTCACGACCTCTCCGAGATCACCCAGACGTTCCGGTTCATCGCGGAAGGGGGCTCGGACCGGCCCACGGTGGTCCTGGCCCGCACCATCAAGGGCCGCGGGTTCTCGGAGGTCGAGGACCACGAGGACTGGCACGGCAAGCCCTTCCCGCCCGACATGGCCGCACGGGCCATCGCGGAACTGGGCGGCGAGCGGCACCTGCTGGTCCGCGGCCCCCGGCCCGCGGACGCCGTCCCGGGCCCCGCGCCGGCCATGCCCAGCGAGGCAGACCAGGCGCACGGCGCGCCGCAGGCCCCGCCAGCGGCGCCCGAGTACTCACCCGGGGACAAGATCGCCACCCGCAAGGCGTACGGCGACGCGCTGGCCGCGCTGGGCGCGGAACGGCCCGAGGTGGTGGCGCTCGACGGCGAGGTCAGCAACTCCACCTATGCCAATGAGTTCGCCAGGGCCTTTCCCGGGCGCTTCTTCGAGATGTTCATCGCCGAGCAGCAGATGGTGGCGGCGGCCGTGGGGCTCAGCGCCCGGCATTACGTCCCGTTCGCGTTGACGTTCGCGGCCTTCTTCACCCGTGCCTACGACTTCATCCGGATGGCCGCCATCTCGCAGGCCAGCATCCGGCTGGCCGGATCACACGCGGGCGTGGAGATCGGCGCCGACGGGCCCTCCCAGATGGCTCTGGAAGACCTGGCCATGATGCGCGCGGTGCACGGATCAACGGTGCTGTACCCGAGCGACGCGACCAGCACGGCCGCGCTCGTCCGGGCGATGGCGGACCGCCCGGGCGTCACCTACCTGCGGACCACCCGCGGCGCCTACCCGGTGCTGTACGACAGCGCGGAGCCCTTCCCCGTGGGCGGCTCGAAGGTGCTGCGGTCGGGGCCGGACGACGCGGTGACGCTCATCGGCGCGGGAGTCACGCTGCATGCCTGCCTGGCCGCCGCGGATCAACTCGCCGCCGAGGGCATCGCGGCCCGGGTCATCGACCTGTACTCCGTCAAGCCGGCCGACACGCAGACGCTCTCGGCTGCCGCGGCGGCCACGGGTGGCCGTCTGGTCGTGGCGGAGGACCACTATGCAGCGGGCGGGCTCGGCAGCGCGGTGTCGGATGCGCTGCTGGAGGCAGGGCCCGGGCCGCTGTACCTGACTCACCTGTGTGTCCGGGAGCTGCCCGGGTCGGGCAGCAGCACGGAACTGCTGGCCGCGGCGGGCATCGATGCTGAGCACATCGCGGTAGCCGCCCGCGAGCTGGTGAAACAGGCCTGAGAACGAGTTCAGCCGGCCGGGACTTTCTCGCGGAGGAAGCCGGCGAGCAGGCCGGTCACGGCAGCAGGCCGTTCCATGCTGGGCAGATGACCGGCCCAGGGAAGCTCGTCATGCCGGGCGTCGGCGAGCAGGCCGGCCAGCCGGTCCGCGATCTGCCGGAAGTCCGCCATGTCGTGCCCGCCCGACAGGATGAGGCAGGGAGCCTGGATGGCCGCCAGGTCGAATTCGGCCGTGACGGGCTCGAACTCCTCGGCGGCCAGCTGCACCTCGAAGGCATGCCGCTGCATCTGGCGCACTGCCTCCCGGGCCGCGTCGTCGGCGTCCGGGCCCAGCCAGGTATCGACGATCAGTTCCACCGCTCCGTCGATGTCGCCCGCCTCGATCAGCGCCTCTTCCCGTTCATTGAAGGAGTGCCTTTCCGCGGTCGGTTCATGCCCGGGGAGCGCGGTACACAGCAGGGCCAGGGCGCTCACCCGGTCCGGCCAGCGGGCGGCGATCTCCAGGGCCACCCGCCCGCCATACGACGATGCGATCAGTGCCGCCCGCCCGATGCCGAGTACGTCCAGCAGTTCCAGCACATCCTCGGCATCGTCGCAGGGCCCGTCCGCGGCGGGGGTCTCGCCGAAGCCCCGGAAGTCACAGCGGACCAGCCGGTACCCGGCCGCGATCAGGGCCGGCCACTGCGCATCCCACATCCGCCGGTCGCACACCCCGGAATGCAGAAGCACTACCGCGGGACCGTCTCCGGCCACGTCATGAGAGAGCGTCATCCAGCCGACCCTACGCACCCGGGCCTCCGCCAACCAGCGAATATCGTTTGCGGCAGACCTTTCCGGGTAGCTCAGCCTGCCTTGTACCTCGTCGCATGGCCCGGCGTGCCGCAGCGCGGACCTCCGGGCCCAAGGGAGGCAGCTATGACCACCCCGCAGGATCCCCAGGAATATATCCACCGCGTCGCCGCCGACGCCGAGGGGAACAGGATCGGAAAGGTCAGCCAGGTGTACCTCGGCGACGACTCCGGGCAGCCAGAGTGGGTTCTCGTGGAGACCGGCCTGTTCGGCACCAGGCAGAGTTTCGCGCCGATCCACGGAGCCCGGGTCGATGGCGAGGTGGTGGTGCTGGCCGTGTCCAAGGACCAGGTCAAAGACGCCCCGAACATCGACCGGGACGCGCACATCAGCGAAAGCGAGGAGGACGCCCTCCGCCAGTACTACCGCGGCCACCGCGGGGAGGCCAGCGACTAGCCAGGGCGGGCGCAGGATCAGGGGCGGGCGCAGGATCAGGGGCGGGCGCAGGATCAGGGGCGGGCATGACGCCGTGCCCGTGTGATTCAGGCCAGAGTGAGCCGTGTTGCTGGTCAGAATTTCAGGGCGCGCAGGCCCATGTGCAGGATGCGGGCGCCCAGCGCGCCAGCAGCGCCGGTCACCACTCCTTTGGTGATGGTCTGGCCATGCTCCGCACCAAAGTTCTTCCCGGCCCTGATAATGGGGGTGGCAGCCCCATTGAACCCTTCGATGAAAGCCCCGTGGTCAGTCGAGGCGTCGTACGTGCCCTTGGCCACTCCGGCAGCAATCGCAACTGGTGTCACGACAACCGCGCTGACATCTGACCAGAACTCGCTCTTGTTCTCCATTTACTATTTCCCCTTGGGCCAAGTATGTGACGTCTATTTCTATACGTCGCCAATGATATGACACGCTTGATGAATCGGCATCAGACCGCGGGTGGATCCGCAGGTTCCTGGCCTCATCCTGCACGGCGATGCGATCGCGCGCTAGGGGGTTGGCATCCACATCCGTGGTAGACCTAGGTCTACCCCTTCGGGCGCTCGCCATGTTGGCGGGATCTGCTCAGCGGCTGGCGGTGCCGAGGTCGTCAGAGCGTCCCGCTTCGAGTCGCGGCCACTGGGCGATGGGGCGTCCGCCGGGCCACACCGGCACTGGCCGCCAGGCGGGGAATGCCGGTAAGAGAGCTCGCCGATCTGGCCGTTATAGGACGTGCAGCCCTCGCACTGCTCGGGGGCGGGCCGGCCAGGATTCCGCATGAAGTAGTAGGCGATCAGCTGCCTGCGGCCCTCGAACGCCCCGAGCAGCGTGACCGGGCCATCCGGGCCGGTCAGTACGCGTCGTGCCAGCGCCACCAGGAGTAGGGCGCGGTCTGGGGGTAGCCGTCGGGTGAGTCCTCCCATTCCTCCTGGCGCCCGAGCGCGGTGAGGTCGAGGTAGGCCCAGGTACCCCCCATGACCTCGTCGCCGCGGTTGTTGACGAAGTAGGTGCGGAACACGCGGTCACCGTCGCGGATGAACGCGTTCGTGCCGTGCCATTCGTCCACGCCGAAGTCGGCGTCGAAGCCGTCGGTCATCGTGTACCAGGGGATCTCCCAGCCCATCCGCGCCTTCACGCGCTCGATGTCGGGCTGCGGCGCCCGCGAGGCGAAGACCAGCGTGGTGTCGCGGGCGTTCAGGTGGGCGACGTGGGCGACCTGGTCGGCCACCAGGGAGCAGCCCGGGCAGGCATGGTCGGGCCAGCCGTACACGCCGGGCTCGAAGAAGGCCCGGTAGACGATCAGCTGACGGCGCCCCCCGAACAGGCCGGGCAGGCTCACCCTGCCCTCAGGGCCGTCGAACTCGTACTCCTTCTCCACGGCCACCCACGGCATCCGCCGCCGCTCGGCGGCCAGTGCGTCACGGGCGCGGGTCAGCTCCTTCTCCTTGGCCAGGAGCTGCTGGCGCGCAGTTTCCCATTCGGGTTGCGTGACGATCGGGGGAGTCTTCATTGTCATACCCGCCTTCCAGTTTGGGGTCCGCACCACGAAGTGGCGGTGAATTCGTGATCAGTCCTGAGGCGCCCGGGTCTGCGGGAGCAGGGATGTGGCCGGGCCGCCAGCGTCACGGTCGAGATGGTCCTTCAGCGCGCCGAGCGGGGCGTCCCAGTCGCGGGCCAGCGCGGCCAGGAACTGCTGCGCCACCCGCATCGGGGCCGAACGCAGCCGGTAGCGTACCCGGCGCCGCTCTCCCGGCTCAGCTGTCACGAGGCCCGCCTCGGCCAGCAGGGCCAGGTGCTTGGCGATCGCCTGCCGCGTGATCGGCAGGCGCCCGGCCAGATCGGTGGCGGTCGCGGGACCTCCCGACGCCAGCGCGGCCAGGATGGCGCGCCGGCTCGGGTCGGCCAGGGAGGCGAAGACCTGTTCGGCGATCGCCTCGATGTCAGGCGGCATCGAGGTAGTCGGCCAGCTCGCCCAGCTCGCTCGCCCAGCCCCGGGTGTTGCCGTCGAATGCCTGGCGGTGGACGTCCTCCGGGAGCTGGCTGAAGCCGGACTCCACGACGGTCAGCCGCGTGCCCGCGCCGGCCGGCTCGAGGGTGAACTCGACGTAGGTGCGGCGCGGGTCGTCATCGGGCAGGCCGTAGATGTGCCAGGTGAAGGCGAACACCGTCGGCTCCTCGACCCGTTCGACCCGCATGTCGGCGATGTGGCCGTGGTCCCATTTCATGCTGGCCGACCCGCCCGGACGCAGGTCGATCGCCGCCTGCTGGCCGAACCAGCCAGCCAGGCCCTCGGCCGTGGTGAGCGCCGTCCACACCTTGGCCGGCGGGTGGGCGAGCTCCACGGTCCGCTCGATGCGATCAGGAAAGCCCATGACGTCCTCCAGTAAGTAGCAACTGAACGGTTGCCACGTTATAGCAACCGGGGAGTTGCGTCAACTGGGGCCCCCTGCGGCACCGCCCGGGCGGTGCCGCAGGGGCCCGCCCCGGCATCAGGCGCTGTGGAAGCTGGCGGTGGCCAGCACGGTGCCGTCCGGGCCGACCAGCCGCGCGCCGGTGAGCGCCCCCTGGGTCGCCGGGACCGGGCTGCCCCAGTGGCCGTGGCCGTCGGTCAGCTGGAACGAGCCGACGGTGGTGACGTGGCCATCGCGGCTTTCCACCTCGCAGATCACGCTACCGTTCCCCGTGGGCATGTCCACGGACATGTACAGCCAGCGTGAACTGCCGTCGTAGAGGAAGATCTTCCCCGCTGCCTGATGGCTGGCGGACAGCAGGGTGGCGGAGTTCAGCGGGGTCCCGGCCGGAGCCGAGGTGCCCGAGCGCAGGCCCCATCCTCCCAGGCCAGCCGCGACGACCGCGACGGCGACGGCCGCCAGGGCCAGCACCCGCTGAGTTCGCCTGGCCGGCCTGGACGGGCCGCCGGCCGGCGGCCGGCCCCCGAAGGGCAGCCGGCTGAACCAGCCAGGCCGGCTGGCCGCGGCCGGACCGGGGCTCGGGCTCGGGCTGGGGCTCGGGCTCGGGCTGGGGCTCGGGGTGGCCGGGGCCGGGCTGGGGGCAGCCACCGCGAGGCCAAGCCTGTCCATCACCCGCGCCTCGAATCCCGCCGGGGGCTCCATGCTGGGCAGCAGTCCCAGCAACCCCTCGCCGGTCGCCGTCAGCTGGCGGACTTTCTCGCGGCAGGACGCGCAGTGATCCAGGTGCGCGAGCGCCTGCGCACGCTCACGCCCGGTCAGGACACCGAGCGCCAGTTCGGCGGCGGCGTCAGAGAATTCGCGGCATCCCATCTCGTTCAGCTCACTCATTACCGGCCTCCTCCCGGATGTAGGCGGCCCGAAGTTTCTGCATCCCGTCCCTGATCCGGGTCTTCGCCGTGCCCAGGGGGATGTGCTCGCTGTCGGCGATCTGCTGTGCCGTCATGCCGTAGATGCCGGCCATGGCCACCGCCCGGGCCTGCGGCTCTGGCAGCCCGGCCAGCGTGCGGCGCAATTCCGCGGCGCTGTCGTGGGCTTCGGCGAGCCGTTCCGGCGTGTCGGTCACCGCGGTGAGGATAGCGGGCAGATCGTCCAGGTCCACGGGCGCCGAGGTCCGCGAACGGACGACGTCGATCGCGAGGTTGTGCGTGATGGTCCTCAGCCAGGCCCGGACGGAGCCACGGCGGGAGTCGAACACCTGGGCGTGCTGCCACGCCTGCTCGAAGGCCTGCTGGGCGACATCTTCCGCCGTCGTCGTGTCGCCGACCACGGCCACCGCGACGCCGAAGACGAGTCCCTGGAAGCGGCGCACGAACGCGAGCGATAGGTCGGCGTCGCCGGCGCCCAGGCCCGCGAGCAGCGTCTCGTCTGGTTGCTGGTCAGTCGGGGTTCCCACTATCCGCACACACTACATACGGGTGATGGCCGGAAAGAGATTGGACCACGGGCGCCACCTCACCCGTTCATCCAGCGCGCCGGCCCTTCGCGGGGTGGCTCGCCGGTCCAGTAGGCATCATCGCCGGGTTCCCGGGGGGCCGGGACATCCGGTGATCCGCTGGGCGTTCCGATGTCGAACCAGGGGTGGCCGCTCCACTCGGCAGGCGGCTTGCGGCGGATGACGTCCAGCGCGACCACGTGGGCGTAGCGGGCATGCTGGTGGACCTGGACGTCCCCGGCCCAGCAGGCAGCCGCCAGCGCCTGGCGCGCGGAACGGAAATCGGCGCAGCTCGTGCCCGCCCGGCACCACAGGTAGACGCGCTCACCGAAAGGCTGGCGCCTGGTCAGCAGCACGATGGGGATCTTGCCGTACCGGGAGTGGATCCAGGTCTGGGCGCAGCCGCTCCGTACGCGATGCGGCGTCACGATGCACCACCAGCGGGCCACGAGGAAACACCGCCCCCGGGCCGTGCACACGGCGAGGGCGAGCATTGTGGCCAGGCCGGCCGTCAGCGCGGCCGCGGCCGTGGTGCCCAGCATGCCCCACATGGCGGCCAGTCCGGCCCCCGCTGCGAGCTCGTAGCGCCAGCGCCACGCGGCCACCAGGGCGTTCGCGCGGGCGACCGTCACCATCGCGTACTCGAAACCAGCCCTGGCCTGGCGCGTGCTGCCCGGGCGGGGCGACGGCGTCATCCCGCCCGCCTCGCTTCCGGCCGGAACTCAGGGGACACCGTGATCCGGCCCGTCCCCGCGCAGCGGTCGCAGGCCCGGTCATCGGGGCTCGTCCCGGTGCCGCGGCAGGCCGGGCAGCTCTGAAGGCGGTCGAACCGTGGATCGCGGAAGGTCCTGGTCAACCCGGCATGCCGGGTGGTGATCTGCCAGCCGTACTGACGGGCGCGTGCGTCGTCGGCTTGGAACAACTGGTCGCTGAAAGCCCTGATCAAGCGGGCCAGCCGCCCTGTTGCCCGGGCGAGCCGGCCGTCCTGGTGAGAGGCCGTCCCGAACTTTCTCATGTAACCAGGACAGCGCACTGGCGACGCAATGTAACCGTGCTAGGAAACTACGTAATTAACGGACGGGACACTGCTCAGATACCGTAGCGACATGGCATCCCGCGGGCGTCCGGTCGAACGGCCAGCGCATCTATCGCAGGAACAGCGCCTGCGGGCCCAGGAACAGACTAAGCGGTGGCGCGAGCGGTGCGGTCTCAGCCAGCGGGACATGGCTACCGCGATCGGGGTCAGTTATGCCAGCTACCGTTCGTGGGAAAACGGCCGGGACGACCATGCCGGGCCCACCCGGCTGCAGACGGAGCACCTCGACAAGGCGCTCCGGAGGCTGCTGCGCGCCGCGTACATAGAGGACGCGGCCTTCGATGCGTGGGGCTGGCCGAGACAGCAGGACATCAGTTACGACCGGGTGACCGAACTGCTTCGCCTAGCCGGATTCGAGGTCCCGCGGCTGCAGGCGAACGGCCGTCCCCCGGCCGGAGTCTTCTGGGTCCACAAGGTACGGGAACCGAATCTCGTCCACGGCGTCTTCTCGCTCGCCGTGGCCGCTGCCACGCGGGCTGGTCTCGCCGTCCACCTGCTGCTCGATGATTTTGATATGACCGGCCGCAGGAATCACGACCTGTGCGACGAGCTTGAGTCCCAGATCAGGACATGGGTCGCCTTTGCCTCGGGCGATGACGCCAAACTGTCAACCAGGCTGTACTCGGAGGTGCTGACCGAGACTTACCTGGCCGAACGCGGCTGGGCCGCCATCAATGACTACCTGAATCCCCGGATCGGCGTGCTGGATTTCCTGGTCGCCAGCAAGGCCATCTCGCCGCAGCAGTACACCACTAACCCTGAGGAAAGCGTCCAGGCCCTGCTGCGGAACGCCCGGTCGCTCGGTGCCGAGAGGCTGCTCACGCCGCTGCGTAACTGGCTCGTCTTCGAGAAGCAGATCACCTGGATCCTCGGCCGGTCACCAGGCGGCATGCGCGACTCGGTGATGACCCTGGGCGGGGGCGATGAGCGGGCCCTCTGGGAGGCCTGGCACCGGGGCTGCTCCGACGACCTTTCGGCCCGGGTTCGCCATATCTATCTGCGTCCTATGCCCATGCCCAGCTACCGCGCGCCATGGCAGGAGCGGGCCATAGCCGTGGGCACCGACCGGTCCACGCTGACGACCTATGTGTCCAATCGAACATCATCGGACCGGGCGGATCTGCTCGAGTGGATGCTGCGGACGGCCGTGCGGCTGCCTGCGGCGCTGAACCCCGGCTTCGACGCGGGGCTCGATCCCGTCCTCCGCGATGTCACCGCGCTGCTGCGAGCACCGGCCAGTGAGTTGCCGGCGGCGACGGTGGGCACGATAGCCAAGGCGGTGGTTGAGTGGCTCAACGTCGGGCCGGAGCCTGATCTGCGCCCAGAGCGGCCAGGCAGTTAAAGCCCAACTGTTACCAGAGAAATGCCCGGGGAATAGTGTGCCCTGAGGGGTGACGAGTGTAAGCTCCCATGCCGTCCCGGGCGGCCTCGCCCCGCTCTCCGGTCACTGTCTTACCTGTTCATCAGTAGTCACAGCAAGGCGGTACTAGAGTGGCGCAGCGCCTGTTGGGCACGACGTTTCGTGATGTGGTCGGACCCCCACCGGGACACGGCCTCACATCCGTGGACGTATACGTCACATCCCGGTGCAATCGCCGCTGTACGTATTGTTTCCTCCCGGCCGGGTTTTTCACCTCGGGCGCGCGGATGAGCCTCGAGGCTTTCTCGGGCGCCGTGACATGGTGCCTCCGGTACGGCGTCGGAGAGATCACCCTGCTGGGTGGTGAGCCCTCCCTCCATCCGTCGTTCGCGGAGATGGTGGCGACGGCCTGCGGCCGGGGCCTGGACGTCCGCGTGGTCACCAACGGCGCGCGCCGGTTCCGGCGGCTGATGGAAGACGGCGTGATAGGCCCGGGCAACCTGAGCCGGGTCGCGGTGAGCCTGGACACGCTGGACGAGGCGGTGCAGGACGGGTTGCGGGGCCGCGGAGCGTGGCGGGACGCCACGGACACGATCCGCCTGCTGGGCCAGCAGGGTGTCCTGTTCGACATTAACGTCACCGGCGTGCGATCGGTGCTGGGCGGCCTCGATGCGCTGATCCGCTTCGCGGACGAGGGGGGCTGCCGGCGGCTCAACGTGCACTGGCCGTCGAGCATCGGCCTGGGTAGAGAGCTGACCGCCGAGCAGATCCCTGATGCCGTGGAGTGGCTGGACCTGGTCACCGCGATCAGCAAACGGGCCGAGACACGCCCCGACCTCTTCGTCGAGATCGAGCGCGGCTTCCTGGCCGAGGGTGAGCCACTCACGGCATGCGCCCTGCCTGATTTCTCCAATCTGCAGATACTTCCCGACGGCCGGGCATATCGCTGCGGCCTGCTGGTTGACCACGTCGGCATGGCGTCGCTGGCGATGCACGACGACCAGTTGCTCCTGACTCGCCCGGGTTCCGGTGAGGACCAGCTCAAGGAGTCGATGTCGCCAGCGTGCGACAGCTGCCCGGCCCTGCAGGCCGGCGGCAGGCGTGCCTGCATCTACGACAAGGTCAGCTCGGTCCGCCTGGGCTCATTCCCGACTTTCCAGGCCTGATTCATTTTCTTGGCGCATTATCTTCTTCCGCAATGGGCTGCTTACAATCAGGCTCAGTCTGCGGAGGAGGGCCAGCAGATGCCAAGCAGGGGCCTGGTGATCTTCGACGCTTTCAATACTCTCGTTACCTCACGCCGGGGCAGCAAGCAGACCTTCCTCGCCGGGCTGGCCCAAGCCGGGCTGAACGCCTCGCGAGCGATGCTGAGGGAACTGCAGGTGGCCAGCGAGGGGCTGGACCATTCCGGATGGTCTGGCTCCCGGCCGGCCTATTGCGGCTGGGCGGGCGAGACCCTGGCCGCGGTCGCCCAGGCCGGCGGCGACCTTCATGACAGCCTCGCCCCACACGTCGTCCCGGCCCTGGAGCAGTGCCATCAGGCGGCCATGGTGGCCCTGCCGGGGGCGGCAGACTGCCTCACCGAGCTCAGGCGCGCGGGATTCACCATTGCCGTGTGCTCCAACTGGGGGTGGGATCTGGCCGCGGATATCGCCTCCGCGGGTCTGGCCGCCAGCATCGACGTTTTCGTCACATCGGCCCAGGCTGGCTATCGGAAGCCGCATCCGCGCATTTACCACCACACGCTCGAGCGGGCGGGATCCAGCGCGCAAGACGCTGTCTTTATCGGTGACAGCTTGCGGACCGACGTTCTGGGGCCGCAACGCATCGGCATCCGCCCGGTGCTCGTGGCCGCGCCAGCCACGGGCCAGGGCGATCACGAGCAGGTGGCCTCGCTGGCCGAGGTGCCGGGTCTCATGCTCGGCACTAGCGCCGTACTGGCCGGGATCCCCGGCGGGCGGCCAGGACGATGACGGATGCGGCGGCAAGCACGGCCGCGCTGGCGAACTCCACCACCAGGGAGCTCCCGGTGTAGGGGACGGCCAGGCTTTCGTGGTAGCCGAACAGGCCGATGCCGGCACTGAGCAGCAGCCCGGCGGCCGTGGCGGCCATCGTGACCGCACCGGCAGCCATGAGGATCAGGCGGCGGAAGACGGCGAGCACCACGGCCAGCGCGATGCCCGCGACGCCCTGGATCAGGAACAGCGGCCCGATCACGGAGATGCTCCGGTAGCCGTCAGACCACAGCTGAAGGTGGATCACGCTGGACCACACCATCAGGGCGGCCCCCGCGATGACCAGGACGTTGACCGTCCAGCGCGCGGCAGGCGATTTCATCGTGGCCGGCCCTCGGGCCAGCAGCCGGGCAGCCCGGCCCGGGACAGTGTCCCGGCGGGCGGAGGCGTGATCCCGGAGCATGGTGTTGGTGTTACTGGAGTTCATTGGTCTTTCTCCTTAGGAGTAGTGGAACGTGGTCCCGGCAGGAGTCAGCCCCAGCCGCCACCGGTGCTGGAGCCACCGGCGCTGGAGCCACCGGATGAGGCCGGCGCCGTCGAGGAGGAGCTGCCCGCGCGGGCTGCCGCGTCGGGAACGGTGATCTTCGCCCCGGCCGGGGCGACCAGCCACCACTTCGCGCCGAAGTTGTCGCTGCCCTGGCCGTTGGTCTGGCCCGGGCCGGAGTCGCCGGCGAAGTAGTACAGCGGCTGGCCGTCGTAGGTCACCTGCTTGCTTCCGTCCGACCGGGTGATCGTGCCCAGGTCAGCGGTCTTCGCGCCGTCGGCTGCGGTCACCTTGCCCGTGGCCGTCACCGGAGGCCAGGCCCCGGCGCACGCCCCCGAGCAGGTGGACTTGTTCATGCTGTCCGCGGCCCACAGGTACACGGCACGTCCGGACCCATTGGTCAGGAACGCTCCCGCCGAACCAGCGTGAGATTCGATCACCGTCGCCGTGCCCGGCCCGCTCGCCGCCGTCCCAGCAGTAGTTGACCCGGCCGCGCTGCCGCACGCCGCGGCCAGCAGCCCTGCGGCCACCGGAACACCCAGCTTGACTGGCATCGGCAGCCGACCCAGCAGGGACATGCTCATCTTGATCATCTCCTGTTCCGGGCGGCGGGCGCTCGTGCGTCAGGTGCCGCCCCTTCATCACTTGCTTGACGGAACCGAGTACGGGCAGAACGCCTGGAGAGATTGGAGTGTCAAGGTGACGTGCGTCACTTAGGCCGCGGACCGGTGCGTTTGCCGGGGTCCGGGCGCTCAGGCGGCCTGCGTCAGGTCAGGCTTGCGGGCCCGCCTGTCCCGCGGCGGGATCCGCGGCGGTCTGCGGTGATGACGGGTGGCTTCGATATCGGATCCGGAACAGGCCGTAGGCGATCGGCCCGGCACACAGCGGCGCCCAGTACGAAGCGAGCCGGTAGGTGAGCGTGGCCAGTACGGCCTGGCTGGAGTTGACCTCGGCCAGCACCAGGAGCCCGGTCAGGCTCGCCTCGACCAGCCCGAGGCCGCCGGGAGTGGCCGGGATCATCCCGACGACGCCGGCGACCGCGTAGGCCACGAGGATCAGCGACGGGCGCGGGCGGGCCCCCGTGGCCCGCAAGGCGGCCAGCAGGCACAGGTAGTCGAGTGCCAGGCGGCCAGCGGAGAGCAGGAGCGCCTGCCACCACTTCTCGCCCAGGGCCGCCCGGATCTCGTTGCGCTGGGAGAGCAGGGTCCCATCCAGCCCGGTGAGCGGGGGCCGCTTGCGCAGGACCCAGTTCCTGGCCCGCTGCGCCACCCGGCCGCACCAGCGCAGCGGCGCGTCGTAGGCCAGGACGACCGCGCCGAACGCGGCGAAGGCCACGAACCCCACCGCCCCGAGGATGGCGGCGTTGACCAGTCCCCGGTTGGTGGGCGCTCCCACCAGGATGACCGGGAGCGCGAAGACCGGGAGGGCCAGCAGCCCGCCCACGCCGAGGAGGGAGAAGGCGGTCAGCCCGCCTACGGTCGAGCTCGTGTCCTTTCCGCTGGCCGACAGCATCCGGAACTGCACCGCGGCGCCTACCGCCGCGCCTCCCGGCATGATCAGGGTGATCGCGTTGCCGGCCAGCTGGGACGTGATGACCGGGAACCAGGCCCTGGTCCGCAGCGCCAGCCGTTGCAGCGCGAACGTGCAGAAGAAGTGGCCGACCTCGGCCCCGATGGCCAGGGCGAACCACCGCGGATCCAGGGTTGACAGGCGCGGCCAGGATGCGAGCACCTCGGTGATCGCCGGGAACACGAGGTAGAGGGAGATGCCGGCGATGGCGACCACCGCAGCGCGCTTGGCCACCGCCTGCCACGTCAGGGGGTGCGCCTTCTGGCTATCGATCCTGGCGGCGAGGGACGGCCCGGTCGTGGCCGCAGACGGGTCACTCACAGGATCGGCCTGGGGCCTCGAGCGTGAGACTGGACACCTGCCCGGTCAGCGCCACCGCTCCGCGACCGGGGCGCCGTCGTGGCCAGAACGAGGGTCAGCACCGCGACGATCACTACGATCTCGCCTCTGCCTGGAGTCATTCCTCCCTGTTCTACCTGCGCGCCCGCGTGCTTGACAAGCGCTGAGCCTGCCTGCCGGCAACTCTGGCACCGCATGGGCGCGGTGGCCAGGCGTCGTTGTTGGAGACGTGCCAGCCGCCCATGGCAAAATCAGCTAGGTGCAGATCGAGATGCTTGGATCATTCGAGCTTCGCACGGACGACGGCGTCCTCGCCGACGTGCCGGGCGCCCGGTTGCGCGGGCTGTTGATCGCCCTCGCGCTCGAATCAGGTCACGCAGTCCCGAAGGCTACGCTCATCGACTGGATCTGGGGTGAGCGCCCGCCCTCCGACGCGGCGAATGCCCTGCAACGCTTGGTGTCCCGGCTGCGGAAGGCGCTCCCGGAAGGGCTGGTCGAGGGGCAGGCGGACGGCTACGGCATGAGGGTGGAACCCGACGCTGTCGACGCCGTGCGGTTCGAACGCCTCGTCGGCCAGGGCCCGCAATGACGAGGATCCGCGGCGGGTACGGCTGCTGCGCGGGGCCCTCGCATTGTGGCGCGGCGCGGCCCTGCAGGACGTCGGCCTGCAGGATAGTGCAGCGTTCGACGCGGCGGTCACCCGGCTCGAGGGACTACGCCTGACAGCCACGGAGGATCGGTTCGATGCGGAGATCAGCCTCGGCCACGGTCAGGTCCGTCAGTTCCGTGACCAGTTCCACGTCGCCCTGCCATCGCCGGGAACCTGCAGGGTCAGGTCCTCGCCGTCCCGCGTGGAGCCGGCCAGGACCCGAGCCGCCGCGTCGAGTTCACCGGCGTCGGTGAACTGGAGCCGGACGTGGCTGCCGGGAACCTGGCGCTTGAGTTCGCCGGGAGTGCCCTGGGCCACCAGGTGGCCCTGGTCGAGTACCGCGATCTGGCCGGCGAGCAATCGCTGAGTTTCTCATGGCAACCATCCTCGGCACTGCCCCTGACACGACCCTGACACGGCGTTCTACCTCGTTGGCCATTCCTTCTCTCCTGCCGGTGCTGGCTTCTTTCCTGCAGGTTAGGAAGGGCCCCAGGGCCGGGGCGTCACCCGAAGGTGCGCTACAGGGTGGAATCTGCGGGCCGCGGCATCGGCACGAAAGTGCAGCTCTGCCTGGTGCCCGGAATGGCAGCCCCGCGGGGCTGACAGATTTAGCCCCCGGCGAAACTAGCGTTCGCGACCGCTAGCTTTCTTCCCTGCTTTCCGGGACGCTTATATTGGGGAGGCCTGCCCGGCTGGCCGGCGGACTCTCATCCGTGACTGCCCCGCTTCGCGCATGTGCTTTCGCAGTTTCCATTTGCCTATCACGATGCCTGGCCACTTCTCCGGCGGCGGCTTCGAGCGGCCAGTCCGATGCCGCCATCCACCTGCCGACGAACATCCTCGTCGATAGCCAGCTCATGAGGAAACCGATGATAGAACAGAAAATCACGAGGGAACCGGCGAAGGTTGTATCTCGTGGCGAGCCACCGAGCGAGTGTCCGAGCGCATCAAAGAAACGGCGGGCGGAACCGGGAATTTTATTCAGCTGGGTCAAGGTCAGCCCGACGATGATCTTTGCCACCCAGTCGGAGACCTCCTCCAAGTTTGTATTCGGGCGGATGGTGATGCTGCGCAGCTGTTTCGCGCGTGCTGCCCCGCCGACTGGAATGGCGACCGTGATGCTGCGAGGCAGCGCGAAGAGGAAACCGATGGCAGCGCCGGACATGACCGCACCCGCGGCAATCATTCCGGCCAGCGCCATCGTCTGCCCAGCGTCAGGCCGGCTCGTGGCATAGAGGGCGATTCCACCAGCCGCGACCAGGAAACTAACAAGGAAGGCGGCGAGGAGGTTCAGCGCACTCTGGTTCGCGAGGCCCCGCCCGGGCCTCGTCATCTTCCGCCAGTCCCTGCTCATATAAGATCACGCATTCCGGTTCAGGACGATCTGGCAGACCGGCGGATGCCGCACCGCCGGAGGCCAGGTCAGGCCTGTCGGCGGTGCGGCTTCCGCGTTACCGGGCCGGATGAGTTCCCGGGTGGCCGGACATCGTGACAATCAGGGCGTGGTTACGTTTGCCGTTACCCAGGATGAGGTCACGCTGCCATTGAGTGCCTGGATCCGGACGTAGTACTTCGTGCGCCGCGAGAGGACGGTGAACGAGTAGGCTTTGGTGAAACGGGATACCGTCACTGTTTTCAGGCCTGCAGTGAAGGAGGAATTTGTCGCCAGCTGGATGGTGAATCCCGTGACAGTGGTGGTGGGAGCCTCCACCCAGGTCATGTTCACGCTGGCCTGGGTGGCATTGGTCGCGAACCCCTTGACGGCCAGGTTCGTCGGCGGCGTCAGTGGCGCGACCACCTGCACCGTCACGGTGTTGGACCACGCCGAATAACCGGCGCTGTCCTCCGCCCGCACCCGGTAGTAATAGGTCGTGCCGGTGCTGACGGTGGTGTCGGTGTAGGACGTCGCGGTCGGCCCGGTGGTGAAGACCACCAGATTCTGGGTGAAGGCCGCATTGGTCGCCCGCTGGATTGTCACCTCGGTGGCGGCCGGGTAGGTGGCGTTGTTCGTCCAGGTGAGACTCACGGCTACGGGCGACCCGCTCTGCTTGCCGGCCAGATTCGTCGGCGCGGCCGGCGCAGCCTGGAACACGATGGGGCGCATCATGTCGTTCTCCTCGTGCCCCAGCAGGTGACAGTGCCAGACATGCTCCCAGCCGAAGTCATACATCTCGTTGGTCACCGTGATCGGGTTTCCGGTGGCCGGATCCACGCCGGTGAACTGCGTGGTGGTGCCGAGCGGGCTGGTCGGGTCCAGTGGGCGGACGCTGTTGGGTACCTTGAACGGCAACTGGGCCAGCAGCGGGCGCATAGCCACGATCGCGTCCTCCAGCGGGTTCATCCGGACGGTGTCCTTCCAGCCCAGTTCGTTGGGGTCGGGTGGCCTGATCGCGCCGTCCCAGCCCACCCGGTTGATCACCTGGACGTCGAACAGGTGGAAGTGGATGGCATGCGTGTCCACCCCGTTGTGGGTCACCTTCCAGATCTGGGTGCCGTCAGTCGGTGATCCGATCTGGGCGCCGGGCTGGGACGGTTGCATGATCTCTGTTGGCGGGTCTATGTACTTGAGCGGGATGGTCACCTGGATGGTGGCGCTGGTATTCGGCAGCTCCGCGCCCAGGGTGGAATTCATCCGCCCGTAGTCGGTATCGAACAGTTCCTGGATCGCCTTCGGCAGCATGGGCGCTGGCTTGCCCAGGCCGGCCCAGGTCAGGCTGGTGTCCTGGATCCGCGAGTAAGTGTCGGCGGGCGTGGTCGTGCCGAAGGCCGCGTTGTAGGCCTTTTCCGGCACGATCGGCTTCGGCTGGCTCTTTCCGTAGGCGACGGGCAGCTGCACCTGCAGCTTGGCGAGATCAAAGGGGGCCGCGGCCGTGCCTGCCTGCACCTGGAACTGCATGATGGTCCGGGTATTCGGGCCATACCCAGGCTGGGTCGCTGGGGCGCCTCCGGTGGCGGTCTGATCTGGGTCGCCGGTGTAGTAGTCATAACGTGGGTCGAAGGCCGGCACGGGCGCGGGCGCGTCGTTGTACAAGATGAGCGTGGAGCCGGCCGGTACCTGCGAGAAGTCCACGATCACGTCGGCCCGCTCGGCGGGCCCGAGCAGCAGGGTGTGGTCAGTCACGTTGAGCACCACGATGTCGCGCCGGTTGTAGTTGTAGTTGATCGGCTGGTTGGGCAGGACCACTGGTGCGGGCAGCATCCCGCTGTCCGTGCCGATCTGGATCATCTGCGGGCCGGATGCGTGCGGGTCCGGCACGCCGCCCTCGCGGCCGTCGGTCGGCCAGGTCGGTGGGTAGCCGGCCGTCTTGACCGCCGCGACCATCGGGACCTCGCCGGCATCGGCGTCGTTCAGGGTCCCGTCCGGATTCCACGTCGTGGCGTTGGACTTGGCGTAGTAGAGCTGCAGGTTGAGCGTCCGGTCATTGCACGCGTTCAGGATCCGGAAGCGGTAGGCCTTGCGCTGCACCTTGAGGTAGGGATAAGCGGTCCCGTTGACCAGCGGTGTGTCCATGAAGGCTTCCGGGACGAAGGTCGGGGCCGGTGTCCCGGGCGCCAGCGGCGGCTCCCATGGCGCTTTCGCCGGATCGTAGTAGGGGTTGGGGATGGGCCCGTTCGTCAGGCCGGTGTAGGGCGGCCAGAACCATGGACCGTAGTCCCAGCGGCCCATGGCGCTGGCCCCGCTGTCGTCGCCCGGGTTCTGGTTCGGCATGTAGACGTGCGGGAACCACAGGTTGCCCAGTCCACCCCAGGCCGCCTTGTCCCAGGTCGGGTCCTGCGCGCCCAGCTGGGCGTCGTCCGGCACGAACGTCTTGTCCTGGATGATCAGCGGCATCTCGTCGGCGGGGATGACTCCGCTGCTGACGAGCCCGCGCTCGACCGGGTCCTGCAGTTCATACGGTGCGACCCCGCCGCCGTACACGCCGAGGCGGGTGATCCCGACGACGTGGTCGTGGATCCACAGCAACCTGGCGCTCTGCTGGTTGGTGTAGAAGAGCGTCATCGCGCCCGGGCCCGGGTCGGGCATGTCGGGCACGTTCTGCACGCTGACCCCCCTGGGGTAGGAGGTCTTGTCCCCGGCCGGGGTGATCCACTGGTACGGTGTCCCGTCACTGATCCACGGGGTCAGGCCGCCGTGCAGGTGCATGGTGGCCCGGTTCTGGGCGTACATTTCCGTGCCGCCCTTGGGCCCGGTGCCCGCGCCGCAGAGGGTTGTGTCGACCGGCAGGAACAGGTTCCCGCCGCTGCCCGTGGGCAGCATGTTGACAAACTTCACGCGGACCGGCCGATCGCGCTGGGCAATGATCATGGGGCCGAGGTAATACGGTTTGCCCGGCGGGGCGATCGTATTCTTGCCGCTGCCGTCAGTCCCCTTGTTGAGCTGAACGTAACCTTGAAGCGCCGTCGGCGGGAGGTCCTTGTGCAGTTTCTGGGTATACCGCTTAAGCGCAATCTCGTAGTAGTCAGATCCCGGGTAGGTGATCGTATCGGGAGCGGCGACCGGGATATAGTTCCCGAGATCGTTCGCATTTTTCACACCGAGTCCCGGAAGCGAGTCAATGAACTTGCGCATTCCCGTCCCCGGCACGACTTTGCCGGTGACCACTGTCGGGAGCGGGCTGTTGGCGTAGTTGGGATAGGGGCCGAAGTAGTCGGGCGCCGCGGCCGGCGCGAGCGCACTGGCCTGCGCCGTCGTCTCGGCTCCTCGCACGGAACGTAGTCCACCGGCTGCGGCGCGTTCCGCTGCGGCCGCCCGCATGGCAGGTGTCACGGCATGTTTCATGATGTAATCGGGTGTCAGCGCTTGCGCCACGCGAACGCGCGGCACTTGCTCAGGTGCGTCGGCGGCCTGAGCCTGGGCCGGTACCATCGGGCTGGTGATAGGTGCAGCTGCGGGTACGAGATTCTCTGACATGACCTCTCCTCGGGGAATGGAGCCATGATTTGTGGAAATGTGGATACGGAATCTGGGTTTGGGACTTTCGTTCTATCCGCTGTCCACGGGGAATCTCCTCCAGTATTGATCTGGCCCATTGCGGCCGCAAGAGCCCGCGCCTTTTTTCTTGCGAGAGAAAAAATGAATGAATGATTTAATGCGCTAATTCAGCAAACGCCCGGTGGCAGATCCGGTACGTGAGTTGATAAGTGCCTTTAATGGCCGGAAGGTTCCGCGCGAGTTTAGTGTGGTATCCGGCTTCCCGGGGATCGGGCGCAGGCACTGGCCCTGGGAATCCAGGCCACCGATGAGTTGGCTGTCCGGGCAGCGTCTACCTTGCAAACCGCAGCTGGACGCACCTCCGGAGGAAGCCGTGACCACCAGCGCACTGCCGCCCATCGTCGACGCCGGCACCTGGCAGGGCCAGCTCGATGCTCTGCGCGCCCGTGAGAAGGCCGCGACCCGGGAACTCGACGCAGTCGCCGCGCAGCGACGCCGCATGCCGATGGTGAGGATGCCCGGCTATACCCTCGACGGCGAGGAGGGGCCGGTCCGGCTGGCGGATATCTTCGGCGGCAGGTCACAACTGATCGTCTACAACCACATGTGGTTTCCCGGCGAGCAGTGGCAGTGCCCGGGCTGCACCGGGTTCACCTCGCACTTCACCAGGCTGGAGTTCCTGGATAGCTACGACGCCCGGTTCGTCATCGTCACCCAGGGCCCGATCGGCGAGGCACTCGCGTACAAGCGGCGCGTCGGGAACAAGATGACCTGGTACTCCACGGCGAATAGCCCGTTCGGCACCGACGTCGGCGCGCCGCCGGGCGGCGGGTTCGCTGTCAACGTGTTCCTGCGTGACGGCGACACCGTCTATCGCACCTGGCACACCAATGGCCGTGGCACCGAGCAGCTCAGTTACACCTTCGCGCTGATCGATCTGCTGCCCTACGGGCGGCAGGAGGAGTGGCAGGACTCACCCGAGGGCTGGCCTCAGTCGCCCACCTACAGCGGGTGGGGCAGCGTACAGGACATCGCCGCAGCCTACGGCCCCGATGCCGGGGCCGCCGGCGATGAGCCGCGAGCCTGTACCTCAAGGACGTCGCCGCGGCCTACGGCCCGGATGCGTGAAGCCGCCGCGAGCGTTCCGGCGACCACGAGCGGGGTTGCCGCGCACCAGTCCCGCTGGCCGATTAGGCCAGCGACGCCACCGCCTGGCTGGATCCTCCGACGAAAGCTAATGCCAATCGCCCATGGCAAAATCAGCTAGGTGCAGATCGGGATGCTTGGGTCCATTCGAGGTTCGCACGGACGACGGCGTCCTCGCCGACGTGCCGGGCGCCCGGCTGCGCGGGCTGTTGATCGCCCTCGCGCTCGAACCAGGTCACGCAGTCCCGAAGGCGACGCTCGTCGACTGGATCTGGGGTGAGCGCCCGCCCTCCGACGCGGCGAATGCCTTGCAACGCCTGGTTTCCCGGCTGCGGAAGGCGCTGCCGGAGGGGCTGGTCGAGGGGCAGACGGACGGCTACCGGTTGAGGGTGGAACCCGACGCTGTCGACGCGGTGCGGTTCGAACGCCTCGTCGGCCAGGCCCGCAATGACGAGGATCCGCGGCGGGTACGGCTGCTGCGCGAGGCCCTCGCGTTGTGGCGCGGTGCGGCCATGCAGGACGTCGGTTTGCAGGATAGTGCCGCGTTTGACGCGGCGGTCACCCGGCTCGAGGGGCTGCGCCTGACTGCCATGGAGGATCGGTTCGATGCGGAGATCAGCCTCGGCCACGGTGCGGAGCTGGTCACGGAACTGACCGACCTGGTGGCCGCGCATCCGGTGCGAGAACGGCTTGTCGCCGCGCTGATGCGTGCCCTCGTCGCGGCCGGTCGCGACACCGAGGCGCTGCTCGTGTACCAGCGCACGCGAGAAGCCCTGGCCGACGCGCTGGGCGTCGACCCCTCACCGGAGCTGTCCGCATTGCACGTCGCGCTGCTGCGGGGCGAGTTGGGACGGCGGGAGCAGCGCGGCTGGAGGAGGGCCGGAAGACCAACTTGCGCGCCGAGCTGACCAGCTTCGTCGGCAAGGACGCTGATGTCGCCGCGGTCCGCGAACTCATCGCCGAACATCGGCTCACCACCCTGATCGGGCCGGGCGGCTCGGGGAAGACCAGGCTGGCCACGGAAACCGCGCGCACGCTGCTCGGCGACCTGCCGGACGGGGCCTGGCTGGTGGAGCTCGCAGCTATCGGCGCGGACGGTGACGTGGCGCAAGCGACGCTCGCCGCGCTCGGGCTCCGGGATGCTCTGCTCGGCGGCGCTCCGAACGCGGAACCGACGGACCGGCTCATCGCCGCGATCCGCGAGCGGGAGGCGCTGCTGATTCTGGACAACTGTGAGCACGTGATCGAGTCGGCGGCGGCGTTCGCCCATCGGGTGCTCGGGGAGTGCCAGCGGCTGCGGATCCTGGCGACGAGCAGGGAACCGCTCGGCATCACCGGTGAGGCGCTGTGGCTGGTCGAGCCGCTGGCCTTGCCGGAGAGCGGACGCCAGCCCCGGCGAGATCGAGTCCTCGCCGGCCGTCCGGTTGCTGCGGGACCGGGCCGGCGCGGTGCGCAGGGATCTCGCGGTCGACGCCCAGCACGTTGTCGACGATGGTGCGCGTCTGCCGGGCGCTGGACGGGATGCCGCTGGCGATCGAACTGGCCGCGGCCAGGTTGCGCACCATGTCCCTCGATCAGCTCGCCCACCGGCTCGACGACCGGTTCCGCCTGCTGACCAGCGGCAGCCGTACCGCGTTGCCGCGGCACCAGACGCTGCGCGCGGTGGTCGACTGGAGCTGGGAGCTGCTCACCGACGCCGAACGGATGGTCCTGCGCAGGCTCTCGGTGTTCTCCGGCGGGGCGAGCCTGGAGGCGGCCGAGCGGGTCTGCGCGCGGCGATGCGGTCGAGCAGGAGCAGGTGCTCGAGTTGCTCACCGCGCTGGCCGAGAAATCGCTGCTGCTCGCCGAGGGCGACGGCGCACCGCGCTACCGGATGATCGGCACGATCAAGGAGTACGCCGCGCACCGGCTCGCGGAAGCGGGGGAATCGGACCTGGCGCGCCATGCGCATCTCGCCTACTTCACCGAGCTCACCGAGACCGCCGAGCCGCATCTTCGCCGCGCCGAGCAACTGGAATGGCTCGCCGTGCTCGAGGCCGAGCACGACAACATCGGTTCGGCGATGCGCGGTGCGCTCGCGGCCGGCGAGGCGCACGCGGCGATGCGGCTCGCGGCGGGCGCCGGCTGGTACTGGTGGCTCGGCGGGCACAAGGCCGAGGGCATCGAGCTGATCATCGCGGCCACGAAGACGCCCGGCGAGGTGACCGACGAGATCCGGGCCATGGTGTACGCGCTGGTCGTGCACGTTCGTGAGCTCCGGGCGGGGCGACGAGCACCAGGCCGGCGGAGTGGATCCACAAGGCATACCGGTTCAGCCGAGCGCAGTCAGCGCCGCCACCCGTTGCTGGGGTTCGTCGCCCCGCTGGAACGCATGCTGCAGGCACCGGACGCGTTCCTGCCCGCGTTCGAGCCGTTGCTGGACAACGAGGACCCCTGGGTGCGCGCACTGGCCCGGCTGCACGCTCGGCAAGATGCGGATCGTGCTCGGCCAGGGCGGGCGGGATGCGGACGCGTATCTCGAGATGGCGCTCGCCGAGTTCCGGGCGCTCGGCGAGCGGTTCGGGATCTCGTTCGCCCTGACCGAGCTGGCGGACCGGATCGCCATGCGCGGCGAGTTCGCCGGTGCGTGCGAGCACTACGAACAGGCGATCGCGGTCGTCACCGAAGTCGGCGCCATCGAGGATGTCATCCGGATGCGGTCGCGGCAGGCTCAGCTGTACTGGCTGCTCGGCGATAAGGACTCCAGCGCGGCTGCCATGGCCGAAGCGCAACGGTGCGCGGAACGGGTCACCTGGCCGGATGCGCTGGCCGAGCTGGCCCTCTCGAAGGCGGAACTCGCCCGCTGGGACGGCGACGCCGAGGAGGCGTACCAGCAACTCGGCGTCGCGACAACCATGCTGGGCGACGAGGCGGAGCGGGCGGACATCCGCGCGGTAACGCACGACCTGCTCGGCTACCTCGCCGGCGACCTCGGCGAGGCCCGGGCGCACCGCGCGGCGGCCTGCCAGGCGGCGACCGAGGCGGGGCACGCACCCCTGATCGCGCAGGTACTCGTCGGGGTCGCGGACCTGGCGCTGCGCCGCGACCAGTACGAGCAGGCCGCGCGGCTGCTCGCGGCGAGCGCCGCCGTGCGCGGGCTGCCGGATCGTTCCCACCCGGACGTGGCCCGGATCGAGCAGGTCGCGCGGCACCGCCTCGGCGAAGCGCGGTTCGCCGAGGCGGCCCGGGAGGGCGGCGCAGACGAGCTGGTCTGAGCTGGTCGACCGTCACGCTCGCTTCCTGAATGTGGCCAGCGCCCACACGTACCCGACGAGGGCGATCCCGGCGCACCAGGCGAGGGCGGCGATCGCGTAGCCGCCCGACGGGGTGCCGGCGAGCAACCCGCGCAACGATTCGATGATCGGCGTGAAGGGCTGGTACTCCGCGAACTGCCGCACACCCTGCCCCATCTTCTGCGGCCGGCACGATCGCGCTGCTCACGAACGGCAGCATGATCAGCGGCACGATCGGCCAGGCCTGCCGACTCCGGGGTTTTCGCAGCCATTCCCAGCGCGACCGTGAGCCAGGCTGGCCGCGAAAGCGTGCCGCCACGATGATACCGATCGCGCCGAGCCATTCGAGGGGGCGTCGCAGGCGACCGGAACCCCAGCGCGAAGGCCATTCCGATGATGACCGCGATGGCTATCAGAGCTGCGCAGCATGGTGGCCACGACATGACCGGTCAGGACGGCGCCGCGGGAGACATTCATGACCTTGAACCGGTTGATGATGCCCTTCGTCATGTCGGAGTTCACGGATACCGCAGTGGCCGACAACCCGTAGCTGATGGCCAGCAGGATCAGGCCCGGGTGTTGCGTATTCGATGTACGTGTTCGCCGACATTGAATGCGTTGCCGAGCACGTACACGAACATCAGCATGATCACGACCGGCATCAGGAGCCGCGTTGAATATCGTGACCGGATTCCGGAGGATGTGCTTGAAGTTGCGGCGCAGCATGATCCGCGAATCGGTCAGCGGTGCTGAAGTGGTGCTCATTGTGCGTTCTCCTCCGTGCTTGCGTGACCGGTCAGGGCAAGGAAAACGTCGTCGAGGTCCGGCGTGTGCACGGAGAACTCCTCGACGTCGATCGAATGCTCATCGAGCCGGTCCAGCAGAGCCCGCAACGATTTCGCCCTGCCGTCGCTGGGAACCCGCAGGGTCAGGTCCTCGTCGTCCCGGCGTGGAGCCGGTCAGGACCCGCGCCGCCGCGTCGAGTTCGCCGGCGTCGGCGAACCGGAGCCGGACGTGGCTGCCGGGGACCTGGCGCTTGAGCTCGCCGGGAGTGCCCTCGGCCACCAGGTGGCCCTGGTCGAGCACCGCGATCCGGTCGGCGAGCTGATCGGCTTCCTCGAGATTCTGGGTAGTGAGGAAAACGGTCACGCCGTCGGCCACCAGCTCGCGGACGATGTTCCACATCGTGCGGCGGCTGCGCGGATCCAGTCCCGTCGTCGGCTCGTCCAGGAAAATGATCTGCGGCCTGCTGACCAGCGTCATCGCCAGGTCCAGCTTCCGGCGCATACCGCCGGAATAGGTCGCCGCCATCTTCTGCGCCGACTCCACCAGATCGAACCGCTCCAGCAACGCGGTGACCACCCGCTTGCCCTCGCCGGCGCCGCAGATGCGTGCAGATCCGCCATCAACTGCAGGTTCTCCTGCCCCGTCAGCAGATCGTCCACCGCCGCGAACTGACCGGTGACCCCGATTACCGCGCGCACCGCCTTGGTCTCGGTCGCAACATCATGCCCGGCAACCCGTACCGTCCCGCCGTCGGCCTTCATCAACGTGGTCAGCACGTTCACCGTCGTCGTCTTACCCGCCCCGTTCGGGCCGAGCAGGGAAAAGACCGTGCCCGCACGAACATCTAGATCGATGCCATCGAGCACGATCTTGTCCCCATATGCCTTCCGCAGCCCTGAGACTGCGATCGCTGAATTTCTCATGGCCACCATCATCGTTACCGCCTCTGACACGCCCCTGACACGCCCCTGACACGACCACTGACACGGCGTTCTACCTCGTTGGCCATTCCTTCTCTTCTGTCGATGCTGGTTTCTTTCCTGCACGTTAAGAAGCGGCCCAGGCCAGGGCGTCACCGGGCTGGGTGGAATCTTCGGTGGCGGCATCGGCACGAAAGTGCCGCTCTGCCCACTGACCAGGAAGAGCAGTGTGTGAGGTAGTATAATATCTCCTCCCTGAAACCCAGAATAACGGGATAATAATCCGAAGCGGTTCGCCAGTTCGGAGACTGAGGTCCTCGAGATCGTCGATCTCCGCGACCGGATCCTATCGCGCTGCTCGGCCGCTGGTCACTAGCCGTCCCGCGTCGTAGACGAGCTCGTCGAGGGTGTCGCGTACGTGGCCGTCGGCGATCGCGTGTTCGGCTTTTCCGCCGAGGGGGCGACGCAGGCCGAGCTGGCGGTTCTGTCCTACTATGCGTCGATGCCGCCGTCGGTCGATTTCCCCGGCGCTGCCGCTCTGCCTGCCGCTATCGAGACAGCCACTCGCGCGCTTGACCAGCTCAGCGTCGGGAGCCGCAGCACGCTGCTCATCAGCAGCGACTCCGGTAGCGTCGGCAGCGCCGCGGTTCAGCTCGCGTGGTGCGCGGCGCGCGCGTGATCGGCATCGCCAGTCCTGCATACCACGTTTTTTTGCGCTCTCTTTTCGTCTAGCCCGTCGCCTACGGCGAGGGCCTCGTCAGGCGGGTTCGCGCGCTCGCGCCCGGCGGCGTCCACGCGGCGCTCGACGTCGCCGGGAGCGGCGTCCTGCCCGAGCTCATCGAGCTCGCGGGCGTCCCGGAGCACGTCGTGACGATCGCCGACTTCGGTGGCGCGCAGGTGAACGGGGTGAGATTCAGCAGCGGGGATGCCGGCCGCGCGGTCCACGCGCTCGCCGGGATCGGCGAGCTGATCGAGTCCGGGCGCTTCTCGCTCCCGCGCGCAGACCTTCCCGCTCGCCGAGATCGCGGAGGCGCACCGCGTCAGCGAGGACGGTCTCGCGCGCGGGAAGCTCGTGCTGCTGGTCAGCTGATGCGGCCACCGCGACCGTGCGTGACCCGGCTCACCAGCTAGGCTGCGCGCCACGCTCGGCAACCCCGGGCCACTATTGCGTCTGAGTATACACTCAGCGTATGCTCGCGGGTATGAGTGTCCCCATGGCCCTCCTCGGGCTCCTCGATCGCGAACCGAGCCACGGCTATGACCTGAAGCGCGAGTACGACGCCTACTTCGGCCGGGGCAGACCCCTTCCCTTTGGGCAGGTGTACGCCACCCTCGCCCGTCTCGCGCGGGACGGGAAGGCGGTCGCCGGAGACACGGAGCCGGGAGCCGGACCGGACCGCAAGCGCTACACCATCACCCAGACCGGGAAGTCCGAGGTCGAGGCGTGGCTCGGCGAGCCGATCCCGGCCGAGCCCCACCTCCAGACCGATCTCTTCGTGAAGGTCGTTCTCTCCCTCATGCTCGGTCGTCAAGCGGAGGAGTACCTCGACGCGCAACGGGCCACGCACCTGCGCCGGATGCGCGAGCTCACCGGCCTCAAACAGGATGGCAACCTCGTCAACGCGCTCCTCGCCGACCATGGGCTCTTCCACTTGGAGGCCGATCTGCGCTGGATCGACCTCACCGCGGCGCGGCTCGGGGCACTCGGCGAGGAGGTGGCGTCGTGAGCGGCACGGGCAGTTCCCCCGCGGCCCAGTCCGGCAGCGTGATCATCGAGGCACGCGATCTCGTGATCTCCTTCGGAGAGACGCCCGCGCTTCGCGGTGCCGATCTGTCCGTGCAGCGCGGCGAGGTCCTCGCCGTGATGGGCCCGAGTGGCTCGGGCAAGTCCACCCTGCTCTACTGCCTGGCGGGCATCCTGGTTCCGGATTCCGGTGAGGTCTCCTTCGACGGTCAGCGCCCCGACACGATGCGCGAGGAGCAGCGAAGCCGCCTCCGCCGGGACCGTTTCGGCTTCGTCTTCCAGTCCGGCCAGCTCGTCCCGGAGCTCACCGCGGAGGAGAACGTCGCGCTGCCGCTCCTTCTCGGCGGAACCCACCGCAAGGAAGCCTTGCGCGGCGCGCGGGCCTGGTTCGGGCGGCTCGAACTCGATGGCCTGGAACGTCACCGCGCTGGCGAGATGTCCGGCGGGCAGGCACAGCGCGTCGCGCTGGCGCGCGGTCTCGTCGCCCATCCGGACGTGCTCTTTGCGGACGAGCCAACCGGCTCGCTCGACTCGCTCACCGGCGAGCTCGTGATGGGCTTGATGACTGGTGCGGCGCGCGAGGAAGGGACCACCGTCGTCCTCGTCACCCACGAGCCCCGCGTCGCCGCCTACGCCGACCGCGAGGTCATCGTGCGCGACGGACGAGTGACCACCACCGCGACGGTGGCCAGATGATCCGGCTCGGCTTGCGCCTGACGCTCGGGAGTGGTCGTGAAGCCGCGCTGCGCGTTCTCGTCACCGCGGCAGCCGTCGCCCTCGGCGTCGGCCTGCTGCTGGCTGCTCTGGCCGGTGTCAACGGGCTACACGCCCAGACCGACCGTGGTGCGTGGCTCGACACCACGGCGCAGGCGTCACGGCCGAACCCGACAACCGGCGGGCTGTGGTGGCTGTCGGGTATCGACCAGTTCGGCAGCCGGGCGATCGACCAGGTTGACGTGGCCGCCGCCGGGCCGGGCGCTCCGGTCCCGCCGGGGATTGCGCACCTACCGGGACCGGGTGAGTACGACGCCTCGCCTGCGCTGTCGGCGCTCTTGAGGTCCGAACCGGCGAACGAGCTTCGTGAGCGGTATCCGGGGCACCAGATCGGGACTCTCGGCGCAGCGGCGCTGCCGTCCCCGAACTCGCTGATCATCGTCATCGGCCACCCCGCGCGCCAGCTCTCGCAGGCACCTGGTGCGGTCGAGGTCGGAGCCATCCAGCGCACGCCAGCGAGCTGTTACGCCTGCCAGAACAGCGTCGGGAGCGGACCCGTTCTGCAGTTCATCCTGGCCGGCGGAGCCGTCGCGCTCTTGCTGCCCGTGCTGATCCTGATCGCGACCGCCAGCCGGCTGTCGGCCGCGCGGCGCGAGGAGCGCTTCGCCGCGATGCGCCTCATCGGCGCCACGCCGCGTCAGATTTCTGTGGTCTCCGCGGTGGAGGCAGTGGTCGCGGCGGTCGCGGGTGTCGCAGTCGGCTTCGCACTCTTCTTCGTCTTCCGGCCGCTGCTCTACCACGTGCCGTTCACCGGGGCGCCCCTCGCTCAAGGCGACCTCTCGCTGCACTGGGCCGACATCGTGCTCGCCGTGATCGGCGTCCCGGCCGCCGCGGTCGTGTCCGCGCGCCTCGCGCTTCGCAGGGTCCGGATATCGCCGCTCGGCGTGCAGCGGCGGGCGTCGTCCCGCCCGCCGCGGATCGCCCGGATCATCCCGCTCCTCGCCGGCATCGCCGTGCTCGCCTACTTCGACGCCGCTGGCAAGCCGGGCGCCATCGGCGGCCAGCTTCTCGAGCTGCTCGCGGGCTTCGTGCTCCTGGTGGTGGGGGTCGTGCTCGCCGGGCCGTGGTTCACGACCGCGGGTGCGCGTCTCATGGCCAACCGGGCCAGCCGTCCTTCCACCCTTATCGCCGGCCGCCGGCTCCTCGACAATCCCAAGGCGGCCTTCCGGTTCATCAGCGGGCTCGTGATCGCCCTCTTCGTGGCCAGCGCCGCGATCGGGGCGCTCAGCTCGATCGCCGCCGCCAGCAGTTCCGGCGGAGGCAGCGCAGGGAAAGACACCCTTGCCGACCCGTTCTGCAGCTTCTCGACGTCGAACTGCCCCGCTTCCGCCGAAGTTCGCTCCGTCCCAGGCCACGTGCTGACCGAGCTCCGCACGACGCCCGGGGTGCGCAGCGTGACGCTCGTCCGCCAGAGCCCATCCCAGGCTCCGCTGGGGAACCAGCCCGGCCGATCGTTCGGGGTCGTCGCGTGCGGCCAGCTGGCACGGACGCCCGCGATCGGCAAGTGCGCGCCGGGAACGTCGGTGGCGAGCATCGGCTACTTCCTTTCGCACCTCCTCGGGCACAACTCGCGCGCGTCGTCGACGGTCTGGCCGATGGGGGTGAACGCCCTGGCGACGAGCACGTCGAGCGCGTACGAGTGGATGGCGCGCTCCAGCATGACCATGTCGCCGGTGAGGGCGTAGGCACGCTCGCCCGCGACCTTGCGCGCCCGGGCGAACTCCAGGGCACATGCGCCGGGCCCACGGCTCCCGCTCTGCCGCACCGTCTACCCGCGATCCGAAGCTGGCGTGGTGGTGTCACCTGGGGGCGTTTCGGGTTTCGTGTAGAGGACTTCGCGGACCTGCTCCGCGGCGCGGAGCATGCTCTCGCTGATGAAGTCGCTGAAGCGGGCGATGTTCTCCAGGCGGGCGGCGGCCGGTGTCTCGCGGCCGAGGACGCCGACGCCCTGCCGTGCGATCTCGGCGACCTGGGCAACGCCGCGGGCGCTGGCGATCGTCGACTGGTACCAGACGTCGTCGTCGACGAGGTAGCGCTCGCGGCGGCGTTCGTCACGTTCCCGGCGGATGAGGCCCTGGCTTTCGAGGAACGCGATCGCCTTGGAGACGGACGCCGGGCTGACCTGGAGGTGCTGGGCGAGTTCGGACGCGGTGAGGCTGCCCGCGTCGGCGATAAAAAGGCAGGTCAGCACCCGGGCCGTCATCTTGGGCATGCCCTGTTGCATCAGGAGGGTGGTGAACGCCTCCTCGTACTCGCGCACGGCCTCGTCGTCGCGCCCGCGGCCCTGCGCCGGCGCCCCCGGCCCGCGGGGCGGGGTGTGCTTGCGCCGGTGGGCGCGGCGTTCGGTGGCGCGGTGGGCCAAATCGGCGCGGTAGGCGGTGGGGCCGTCGTTGCGCATCACCTCACGCGTGATCGTCGAGGTGGGGCGGTCGAGGCGCCGGGCGATCTCGGCGTAGGGGAGGCTGTCGGCCAGCCCGAGCGCGATCTGCTGGCGTTCCTGCTGGGTGAGCCTGCCTCCCGGCATCGCGATCTCCCTGGTGATCCTTCGTGGCCGTCCCTGATCCCCCCACTATAGCGTTCACTTCTCATCTATTGCAATGACCAGAGCGGTCGCCGTTGCGTTACTGTCAGAACCATTGCAACAGTTCTTGTATCTCTACCTGCACAGATATAAATTTTATGCAACGATCGTGTTGCTGGACTCTAGAAAGCAACGTAGCGTTTCCTGTGTCAGAAACAACGAACGAGCACCGGAGAGCATGATGCAGAAGTTCGACACCCCCGCCCCGATCTCCGCCGTCCTGGACATCCCCGCCGGACGCATCCAGTTCATCGCCGCAGACCGCGCCGACACCACCGTCGAGGTCCGGCCCGCCAACCCCTCCAAGAGCCGCGACACCAAGGCCGCTGAGCAGACCGCCGTCGCCTACGCCGGCGGCGTCCTGCGGATCACGGCCCCGACCCCCAGCAACCAGCATTTCGGCCCCTCCGGATCCCTGGAGGTCACCGTCCAGCTGCCCGCCGGTTCCCGCATCGAGGCCAGGGCCGCCAGCGCCGAGCTCCGCGGCGTCGGACGCCTCGGCGACGTCGCCTTCGACGGCGCGTACCGCCAGATCAAGATCGACGAGGCCGCGAGCGTCCGCCTCACCGCGGTCGACGGCGACGTCGAGGTCGGCCGCCTCAACGGCCCCGCGGAGATCAGCACGGCACGGGGCGACATCCGGATCAGCGAGGCCGTGCGCGGCACGGTCGTGCTCCGTACCCAGTCCGGCGACATCACGGTCGGCGCCGCCGCCGGCGTCTCGGCGGCCCTGGACGCCGGCACTGGCCACGGCCGCATCAGCAACGCCCTCAAGAACGATGGCACCGCCGGACTCGACATCCGGGCCACCACCTCCCAGGGCGACATCACCGCCCGCAGCCTCTGAGGAGCAGAACCAGGACTGTCCGGCCGGGCCCACCGCGATCGAGATCCTGACGGCCGGGTCGTCGCCGACGACCCGGCCGTCCGTCCCTGCCGGGGTTTAGCCCGTCGAAGGGCAGCGCTGCCGAGGGCCTGGCAGGCTGAACGTCAATTACGATGGCCCGGTGCACCCCGGATTGCGCAGCCGGCAGCCCCAGGTTGACCTGCTGCGGGGGCAGCTGGACGCGCTCGGCGCCGGGCGTGGCAGCGTCGTGCTCGTCACCGGGCCCGCGGGCTCGGGGAAGACCACGCTGCTGGCCGAGGCCGAAACCCTGGCCGTGGACGGCGGCATCCGGGTGTTCTGCGGCGGCGGGGATCCCGCGGCCCGGGCGGTGCCGCTCGGCGCGATCCTGGAGGCCCTGGTCTCCACGGATGACCCGCCCGTCGATCCCGCGCGGCTCCACGAACTCAGCCAGTCTCCTGACCAGCGGTTCTGGCTGCTGCGCGAGCTGCAGGAATCGCTCGAGAAGGCCGCGCACCGCGCACCCCTGCTTGTAGTCGTCGATGACCTGCAATGGGCCGACGCCGCCACCGCCAGCGCCCTGGTCACGCTGTCCAGGCGGCTGGCCACGCACCGGATCAGCTGGCTGCTGGCGCTGCGCCGCGGTGAGCTGGCCGACGCTGCGCAGGACGCGGTTGACCGGCTGGAGGCGGCGGGTGCGTCCGAGATCCGGCTAGGCCCCCTGCATGCGACCGCGGTCGCGCAGGTCGCCCGGGACATGCTCGGCGGCGAGCCCGATGAGGCGCTGCGGGAGGTCCTCAGCCGGGCGGACGGCCAGCTGTTCCTGCTGACCGAGCTGCTGCGCGGGCTGCGCGCCGAAAACCTCGTGACCGTCGACGGCCGCACGGCCAGACTGGCCGCGGGCGCCCGGCTGCCGCGCCGGCTCGTCGACTCGGTGGCCGGCCAGCTCGCGCGGCTAACCGTGCCGGCCAGGGACGCCGTGGAGATGGCTTCGGTGCTCGGGCTCACGTTCTCCCTGGATGAGCTGGCCGGGCTGCTCGGCCGGCCGCCGCTGGATCTGCGGAGCGAGATCAGGGAGGCGATCGGCGCGGGGCTCCTCACCGAGGACGGGGACCTCCTCGGGTTCCGGCATGACCTGGTGCGCGAGGCGGTCGATGCCAGCCTGCCTAAGGCGGTGCGGCGGAGCATGCGCCGCACCGCGGTCGAGGTGATGCTTCAGCACGGGGCCTCGGCCGCCGACGTCGCACAGCTGGTCATGGATATCGCCGAGCCCGGCGACGTAGCCTCAGCCGGCCTGCTGCGGCGGGCAGCGGCGCAGATCGGGCAGGCGTCCCCGGCGGTGGCGGCACCCTTGCTGCGGCGTGCCCTGAACCTCATGCCGCGCGGCGGGCCCGACCGCGGCGAGGCAGTCGTCGAGGCCATCGACCTGCTCGTGCAGGCCGGCCGGGCCACCGAGGCGGCCAGGCTCCTCACGGCGTCGGAGAGTGACCTGGCCGATCCCGTTGCCGAGGCGCAGGCGCGGCTGGGCATAGGCATGCTGATGGCCCAGTATGCCCCGGCAGCGGTCGCCGAGCAGTGCCAGGCGGCCCTGCGGTTGCCCGGCGTCCCGCCGGCGCTGCGCGTCCAGTTGCTGTCGCTGCTGGCCTGCGGCCTGGACATCAGCGGCGAGGCAGACGCGGCGGCCGGGCCCGTTGCGCAGGCGATCGCGGAGGCGGCAGCCAGCGCCGACCCCGATGCCGAGATCGTCACGTTCGTGCCGCGTGCCCTGCTCGCCTTCGCCCAGGGCGACTGGCGGGGAGCAATCGCCTTGGCGGGCGAGGCGGCCCGGCGCCAGCACGAGGCGACGGAGCTCCGGATGTGGGTGCCGGAGACGTGGAAATCGTTGGTGCTGATTTCGGAGTTGCGGCTGGAGGAGGCGCACGCGATCATCGAGGCCGGTACCCGCGAGGCTGAGAACGCCTGCCGGAACATCCGGGTCTGGTCCATGCTGAGGTGCCGGGCACGGCTGGCCGCCGGGCAGCTCGCCGACGCCCGCGCCGAAGCCGAGGCGATCCTGGACATGTCCGACGAGATGGGTGACAGGAGCTCCGGCTACCTCAACCACCTCGCCAGCTACGTCCTCGGCGACATCGCGCTGCGCACCGGCGACCCCGCCGCGCTGCAGACCGCCCGGCGGGATGCGGCGGCACTTTACGGCACGGGCAGCGGCTGCGCGACCACCAAACGCCTCGGCGCGTGGCTCACTGTCCGCCTGCACGGCGGGCTTATCAGTCCGGACCTGCTCGACGTCCTCGCGCCTGGGTACGTCCATGCCTGCAGCCCGCTCGGCCATGGCGACGCGGTCGAACTCGTGCGGCTGCTGCTGGCGGCCGGGCAGCGGCCGGACGCCGCCTCCGTCACCGCGCGGCTGGAGAACGGCGCGGACGCGAATCCGGGCTTTCCCGGGCTGCGCGCCGCCGCGCTGCATGCGCGCGCGCTCCTTGACCATGATCCCGAACGGGCCGTGGCCGCTGTCCAGGCATACCGCGGCGACCCTCGGTCGCTGGTCCGCGCGGCGGCGTTTGAGGATGCCGCCCGGCTGCTGCCGGACCGGGCGAAGGACGAGGCGGTCGGCTACCTGGACGAGGCGCTCAGGCTGCAGTCCGCCGCGGGCGCCGATCGGGACGCGGCCCGTGTCCGCCGCCTGCTCCGCGACTGGGGCGCGCAGCGGGCAGGCGGGCGCCCGGACCCGGCCGCGGCGCACTGGCCGGAGCTGACCGCCTCGGAGCTCGCGGTCGTCCGGCTGGTTGTCCGCGGCGCGACCGACCGTGAGGTCGCCCAGCGGCTCTACATCTCCGCGCACACGGTGAACTCGCACCTGCGCCACGTTTTCGCCAAGCTCGGTATCCGGTCCCGGGTCGAGCTGGCCCGCCGGGCCGGCGAGCGCCAGGCGGCGGAGCTACTGATGTAGTTCGCGAGCTTCATGGCTTCGTCTCCGTCGTTGCGCGGTGAGCGCCAGCGCCGGCGGCCGCCGCTATGCGGCGCATCACTCATCCAGGCCATCCCCGCCACGGCCAGCCCGGGCCGCGGTTAATCACTTGATCGAGTCATGCGCGGCGTGTGCGCCACGCGACACGCTTGGCGGCATGCCCCATGTCACCGTCGGGTCGGGGAACACGGGTCTTGTCGGGATCTTCTACAGGACCACGGCCCAGGCATGGCTGGCAACGCCTGGAGGAGCACATGACTGCACCGCCCATCCCCGTGGTCTTCATCCACGGCCTATGGATCCACTCCGACGCCTGGCAGCCGTGGGTCGAGCTGTATCGCTCGGCCGGTTATAGCGCGCTGGCGCCCGGCTGGCCCGGCGACTCGGCCAGCGTGGACAAGACACGGAAGAACGCGGCAGCCGTCGCGGGCAAGGGCATCGACGACATCACCGACGGCTACCTCGACGTCATCAGCCGCTTGCCGGCCAGGCCGATCGTGATCGGTCATTCGTTCGGCGGCCTCATCGCGCAGAAGCTGCTGTCCGGGGGCGTGGCCGCGGCGGCGATCGCGATCGACCCCGGCCAGATCAAGGGGGTCAAGCCGCTGCCGTTCGCCCAGATCCGCTCCGGGCTCCCGGTGCTGTCCAGGCCCGGCAACAAGAAGCGGGCGGTAGCGCTGACGAAGAAGCAGTTCCGCTACGGCTTCGGCAACGCGCTCACCGAGAGGGAATCCGGCGAGCTGTTCGACAAGTGGGCGATCCCCGGGCCAGGCAAGCCGCTCTTCGAGGCCTCGGCCGCGAACTTCAAGAAGTCGTCTCCGGCTGCCGTCGACACCAGGAAGAAGGACCGCGGACCCCTGCTGATCATCGGCGGCGGCCAGGACCACACCGTGCCGGAGGTGGTGGCCCGGGCCGCCTTCAAGCTCTACGACGGCTCGGGTGCGGTCACCGGTTATCACGCGTTCCCTGACCGCGGCCACTCGCTCGTCCTCGATCACGGCTGGCGCGAAGTCGCCGACTACACCCTGTCCTGGCTCGCCAGCCAGGAGCTGTGACCAAACCCCCGCCCACCGGAAGGACATTCTCATGCGCATGCCACTGAAGTTCGGAACACGAAAGGGGCGGTTGATGCTGGACGGCCTGGCCGTCGCCGGCCTGGCCGTCGCCGGCCTGGCCGTCATCCCTGGCGCGGTCGCTGCCGCCTCGACGGGCAGCCACTCGGACGCGACAGGCTCGGCAGCCAAGCCGACCATCGTGCTGGAGCACGGCGCCTGGGCTGACGGGTCAAGCTGGAGCGGCGTCGTCACGAGGCTGCAGAAAGACGGGTACACCGTTGACGTCCCCCCGAACCCGCTGCGCGGAGTTGACAGCGATTCGGCCTACCTGGCCAGCTACCTCGCGACCGTGCCCGGGCCGATCGTGCTGGTCGGCCACTCCTATGGCGGCTTCGTCACTACCAACGCGGCTACCGGCGATAAGAACGTCAAGGCCCTCGTCTACGTCGACGCCTACATCCCCGCCCAGGGCGACACCCTGAACAGCCTCACCTCGCAGTTCCCTGGCAGCCAGATCGCGCCGGCTGCCCTGAACTTCGTCCCGTCTCCCGGCGGCGTCACCGACGTCTACATCAAGCCCTCGCAGTTCCGCAGCATCCTGGCCAACGACCTGCCGGCCGGGCAGGCGGCCGAGCTCGCTGCTACCCAGCGGCCGATCGCGGCCAGCACGCTGGCCGATGTGTCAGGGCCGCCGGCCTGGACCAGCATCCCCAGCTGGGCCGTGATCGGAACGGCCGACCACGCGATCCCGCCGGCGGCGCAGGAGTTCATGGCCGGCCGAGCGCACGCCACGGTGACGAAGATCAACGCCTCGCACCTGTCGCTGATCTCCCACCCAGGCGAGGTCACGGACGTGATCGAGGAGGCAGCACGCCACACCTCTTAGGACGCGGGTCAGCGAACGCCGGAACGTCGGACGACGAGCTGTATGCAAAGTCGTCCGGCGTTCCGGGCGTGCTTATTCCCCTCACCGCGCTAGGCCCTGAGAGCCGTCCAGCTCGGCCCTGAGATACGTCGAGCGCGGGCCGCCGACGGGCACGGCAACGCCCGCTCGGTCGGTGCCGTGCAGTCGGTGCTGGCCTGCGGCGGGACGGCGCGCGGCATCCGGCTGCTGTCTCCGGAGGGCTGCGAGCGTGCCCTGGCGGAGCAGTATCGCGGGCCGGACCGCATCCTCGGCACGCCAATGCGCTACGGAAACGGCTACGACCTGCACAGCGGCTGGCTGCCCAGCCCGCGAACCTGCTTCTGGGGCGGCTCGATGGTGGTCGTCGACCACCACGTTCCGCGACACTCACCCACGGACCGGGCGCAGCGCGGAGCGGGTGAACCGGGCCCCGATGGCGAGGGCGACTGCGGCCAGGGCCAAGACCAGCGTGACGGCCCACTCGGCGGAGCCGCTGCCCGCGTCGGGGTCGAGGCCGGTCAGCCCCTCGATCCAGTCCGGGCGGATCGCGGTCGCGATGGCCAGGACGGCGGCCGCGGCGGCGAGGAGCAACTCGGCCCAGAACAGGACCAGCAGCCAGGTCCGGCGGGGCGGGTTCGCGTCTGTACTCATCGTGGGGCCCCTTCTCTGAGTTCCCTCAGCGGATCTCGACCGACCGGGCCGCAAGATGCGGGCTGCCGAGGATCTGGCCGGACAGCGACGCCCCCGCCAGGCTCGGCGTCCCGGCTCCGGCCGCGATCACGGCCAGCAGCAGCCACTGGCCAGGACCAGCGGGCAGGTCCGTCCGGAACGACACCACCCCCGGCGCCGCCGGGGCGACCGGCCCGGAGGGACGGCGGACCTCGGTCGTGGAGTCGGCGGGCTGCCAGCCGGCCGGCAGCATGAAGTTGAGCGGACCGCCGGTCGCGGGCACGCTGGCCATCGCGTCCCCGAGGCCGGCCGCGGCCAGGGCCGGCATCCCGGCCCAGTTAGCCGCGCTGGGGTCCAGCGCCGTGCGCAGCAGCAGTACCGTCAGCCCGTCGGGCCCGAGCGGCTCCAGGGCCCGCCGGTGCACGCACACCTCGACGGCCAGTGGGCCGGCCGGGACCGCGCAGCTCGCGGCCGAAACCGTGGGCGCGTCCACCTCGGGCCCGGTGCCGATCACCGGCCGGGCGGTCGTACGGTGCACGATCCGCTCGACCAGGTCAGCCTCGGACGGCGCGGGCCCGTCCCATGGATCTGCCCACCAGCCGGCGGCGATAGCGGCGTGATTCCAAAGAGCGGCATCCACGACAGCTGTGTCGCTCAGCCCATTCGCCCTCCGCAGCGCCCGCAGGCGCCGGCCGAAGACCGCCGTCCACCGCCCGTCGGGGATGATGAGCGGGTCAACCGCGTGCAGCGCGGACTGCAGGGCCCACAAGGCGTACTTGTCGGCCGGTTTCCTGGTCCACGGCAGCGACGCCGGGGCGGGAAAGAGCGGGCTGCCCGGCGCGGGCCTGACCCTCACGTCCGGGCTGGCGTGCCAGGTGAAGCTGCCTGCCGGGGTGCCGTCAGGTGACGGAGCGGGCCGCCCGGCCGCGTCCCTGAACGCACGGGCCCGCACGTCGGCCCAGTCCAGGTGCCACTCCCGGTCGGCGCCCCGCGGCGGCGGGAGCGGGTCAGTCAGTGCCGTGGGCAGCGACCGCCGGGTGTCGTACGGATGTACCCGCAGGTAGGTCACGTCCACCAGGTCGGTGTCGAGCTGGCACTCCCAGGCGCCGCGGGACTGAAGCGCGGCCCGCAGCAGCCGCACCCGCCCGCCCTGGGCCAGCGGGTAGCCGACCACCGACAGGTCCTGCACCGCCGCCTCGGGCAGCCCGTTGGCCAGCGCGGTCCAGTTCCAGGCCGGGACCCCTGCGGTGATCGTCAGCGCGCCCCGCCAGACGCCGACGGCGGTGCCCACGTAGACCACACCTGTCTCGGCCGGGTTGACCGTGACGCTGTAGGCGGGCACCCGCACGCCGGGCCCGGCCGGCGGCAGCGTGCCGAGCTGGGACGGGAACCAGGTGCCGGTGCCGTCGAACCACCACAGCGGTTCCAGCGGATGGCTGGTGGCGACGTAGAACGAGCCGTGCGGCCCGGCCGTCTGGTCGTGCACGGCCAGGTCGTTCAGCATGCCCTCGGGCGGGATCACCGGCCCGGAGACGGCCGGGGCCACGGCGCCGCCCGGGGCCGCGGCCACCGCGCGGAGCAGGATCCGGGTCCGCTGCCAGACGTGGTTGGCGGGGTTGCGGTCCAGCCGGTGCGCGGCCCCCGGCATCAGGGCGTAGAGCCGGTCCGGCCCGGCCCAGCGCATCGCCCGCACCCCGGTGGACCAGGCGTCCAGCGTGCCGGGCGGCGCCGGGCCGTGCTCGAGAACGTCGGTGACCGCGTCGTTGGCGTTCCCGGCCCGCGGGTCGGTGAACGACGGCAGCGTGACCGCCTGTACCCGCCACATCCCGGCCGCATTGTCGGCGAAGGTGCGGAACCACTGCTCGGAGTACCAGACCCGGCTGGTGCCCAGCGCCACCTGAGTGAGGCCCCCGGCGGTGATCGCGGCCACGTTGGAGTAGAACCGGGTGGCGCCGTCCTCGATGGCCTGGGCCGGCGAGGCTGGCCCGCGGAAGGATGGCTTGACGACGCTGTCGGCGTCGTCACGCCAGAATGCCTGGGAGTCCTGGCCGATGAACCGCCCGCTCCCTGACGGGTCGAAGGCCACGCCGCCGCCGTCGGAGCCGGAATTGGCCCGGCGCCAGACCGAGTCTCCGATCCGCAGCTGGGTGGCGTTGTCCTGGACGCCGATCAGCACGGGGCCGTCACTGGCGGGGTGGCTGTCCAGGTAGCCGGCCTCGGTGGCGGCGAGCCCGGTGGTCCGGGAAGCGAACGTGGTGAGGTCGCCCCCGGCGGCGGATACAAAGATCCCGCCGTCACAGGCCACGTGCAGCCGGGTGCCGGCGGCCGCAGGCAGCCAGCGCAGCCGGTGCACGTCCGGGTGCACGCCCTCGCCGATCCAGGTGGCATCGGCGCTGCCGTTCCCGGCGTAGTCCGTGTGCCAGTCCGCGGTCCCGGCCGGCGGCGGGGTGCGCAGGGTCAGCCGGTAGAGGCAGGCCGAGAACGTGCCGGGGGTCAGTGAGCTGTCCACCGCTGCGCCGCCGACGGCGACCCGCAAGGGCGCGGCCGGGTTGACGGCCACCGCGAGGTCGTATTCACCCTGCCCCGGGTTGCTGCTGGGCGGGGCGCCGAACAGGGTAACCGGCAGCCCTAGGACCCGGCGCACCGTGGCATCGCCGTCCACCCGCCACAGCCGCGGGCCGGTTGACAGCGTGTACAGCACGGTGGGATCGGACGGCGCGGCGGCCAGCCCCAGGTTAAGCAGCGAGGCCCGCAGCACGTCGGTGGTTACGCCGGTCAGGTTGACCCGGGTGAACGGGCCGGCCAGGCCGTTGTCGCTGCGCCACAGGCCGCGCACGGAAGCAGGGGTGACGGCCCCGGCCACCGCCACCCACAGCCGGTCCCCGGCCGGGGTGCTCACCCAGGCCAGGTCGGTCACGTGCACCCGGCCGCTGCCGCCGGCTCCGAGCAACGCGTCCCAGGCGGCCACGGTGACCAGGCTCCACGGCTCGGTGGTGGGCCCGGCGGCCGGGTCGAACCGGTGCAGGCCCGCGCTCGTCCCGGCGATCACCGCGGACGGGGCGGCCGGGTCGGCGGCGAACGCGTACACGCCCTGACCGCGCAGCCCCGCATAGCCGCCACCGGGCTGAGCACCGTGCTCCCACGGGTCGGTGCCCGGGTCCTGCTGGACGGCGTGCACCGGCCCGGTGGCGTGCAGGATCCCGACCCCGCCGTAGCTGGCCCTCACGCCCAGGTCATTGGGCATGCCGGTGGGGTCCGGCTCCCCGGTGCCGGCCCAGACCTCGTCCTGGGCGGGGTCGCCGCCGGTGTCGAAGCGGACGTGCAGGGCGCCGATGGCCAGCGTGGTGGACGACGGGGCGTCGCTGGTGACGTCGCCGCCCAGCGTGTAGGTGCCCACCGGGAGCCAGCTGGCGCCGCTGTCGGCGGAATACCAGACCCCGCCGCCCGCGGCGCCCGCGTAGATCCGCGTGCCGTCGTCGCTGACCGCCAGGTCCCGGATCCGCCCGCTGACCCGGGGGTCGGCGTCCGTCAGGCCGCGCAGTGTGGTGCCCGGCCCCATCGGCTGCCACAGGTTCGTCGCGGGGCCTGGCGGCTGGCCGGGGGCCAGGCGGGGCGCCGCCGCCCGCAGCGCTTCCGCCTGGTCGGAGCGGCGCCGGGCCAGCGCGTACGGCCGGGCGGCCGGGTCCGTGCCCGCAGCCTGCCCGGCGATGTCGGCCCGGCGGGCCTTGGACCGGCCCCGCGGGCCCCTGGGTCCCGGCGGCCACTCGTATCTGGTCATGACGACGCCCCGGCCGACGTGGACGCGGTCCCCGAGCCGGTGCCCGGCGGCGGTGGGGGAGACGGGTTGACCCGGATCCAGCCCTCCCGCAGTACCGACGCCCGGTCCGGCAGCAGCGCCTCCTGGGTGGCGGCCAGGATCGCGTCGTCCTGCCAGCCCAGCGGGCCCTCCCGGTGGGTGAGCACCTGGCGCTCACCGAGCGCGGTCACGGCGGGGAGCCGGACCTGGCCGGGATCGACCAGCACCGGCCCGAGCCGGACCGACGGCGACAGCTTCTCCAGGCCGGGCGCGTACCAGGCGCGCTGCAGCGCGATGGTGAACCGCGGCACAAGCCCGCAGGTGATGCTGGCCGTGGACCCGGGCAGCATCAGCACGGTCAGCAGCCGCGGGCTGCCCGGGTGGACCACCACCGTGTCGGCGGTGTCCAGGTAGGGATGGTCGATCGGCTGCGGGTCCGGCACGACCGGCGTCGTGCCCCACGGCCCGAAGTGGCCCTGGCCTGGCCCGGCCGCCAGGGCCTCGTCCCGGACGAGCTTGTCTACCACGTGCATCCGGGAGTAGTCATCGTCGGCGAACCAGCCGACCACACCGTCGTCGGTCCGGGTAAGCTCCCCGATCCTGACCGGCACCCCGAGCCGGGTCAGGTCCGCGTAGGCCTGCGCCCGGGCGGCCCGGCCCGCGTCGTCCAGGGTGAGCGCGTCCAGGTCGTCGGCGACGTCCACGGACAGCACGGTGCGCACCACGGCTACCGGCCGCCCGACGATCGAGGCGACCGCGGACGACCCCGCGCCCGAGATCGGGTCCACGGTCCACAGCGTCGTGTCGATCGCCCGGAGGAAGGCGGACAGCGCCGACTCGTCCGGGCCGCCGGCCGCGCTCGCGGGCTGGCCCGCCCGGGCGGTGGCGTCGGCGGCCACCATGCCCGAGGCGAGCAGGCCGAGCGGGCCCTGGGCCGTGGTCAGGCCCTCGCCGGGCGCGGCGTCGGCGCGCAGCGGCCGGCCCGGGCCGGCTCCCAGACCACGCCGCCGCCGGTCGGCTCGGTGATCAGCTCGCCGAGCGGCGTGCCGTCGGCGCCGAATACCTGGACGCCCTCGTCCACGTGGTTCGGCAGCAGGAACCCGATCACCGGGCTGACCTGGCGGCTGGCGTCTACCTCGTCGACCATCGCGTCGGCCGGGCCGGCCGGGTCGGTGGTCTCGGCGCCGACCAGCCGCAGCCGGCAGCGGGCCGGCGCGGAGATCCGCGGCGTCCGCAGCATGGTCGCCTGCGCACCGGGCACGACGACCCGCTCCGGCACGACCGTGCCCGCCGGGTCGAGGTCCAGCAGCCGGCCGAAGGCGTCCACGACGCGCAGCCGGGTCAGCGTGACCGTGCCGCCGGCCAGCAGGACCGGCGGCCCGGCCGGGGCCGGCGGCAGGACGCTGCCGTCCGGCTGGCGGGCCGAGAGCGCCGTCTGGGGCAGGCCGAGCAGCACTGTCCGCACGCCGTCGCAGGACACCGAGAGCAGGTCAAACCCGGCCGCAGCGGCGCCGAGGGCGGCGATCTGCGCGGCAGTGGTGTCGTCCACCTCACCGGTGTTGGCCCGGTCCCTGGCCTGTTCGGCGGTCAGCCAGGTGGCCACCGCCCCGGCCAGCCGGGTGCCGGGCGCCGTGGTGAGGTGGGCCCGGCCGGACACCGTGACCGGCGCGGGCCCGCCGGCCGCGGCACCGGGACCGGCCTGGTCCGGGCTAGCCGGCTCGTAGTTGACCGGGCCGAGCTGCCAACCGGACAGGTCCGCGGCCGGGGTGACGGCCAGCTCCCATTCCAGCCAGGCCGGAATCCACGGCTGGGCCCAGGAGGTCAGCGCGACCAGGTCCGGCTCGACCCCGTCCAGCAGGCTGTGGCGGCGCAGCAGCTCCAGCGTGGACGAGCCGACCGGGTCCAGGTCACCCCGGCCGATGGTGAGGCCAGCCGCGGCCTTGCCCAGGTAGCCGCCTGATGGGTCGAAGCGCAGGGCCAGCTCGGCGCCCAGCCGGGCCACGGGCGCGGCCGGGGGCGCGGGCCCGCGGGGCGCCGCATCCGGCGTGGCTTCCCGGGCTGCGCCGGGGCCGGTCCCCGGGGCGGCGCCTGGGGCGGCGCCTGGCCCGGCGGCCGGCGCGGGCGGCGGGGCACCGCCCGTGGCCTGGGCGGCCAGCCAGGGGAGCAGGGTGGGCGAGAGCAGCAGCGCCTCGCGGGCCAGCGCCGTGGTCTCGTCCGGCAGCGCGCCGCTGGACAGGGCCGGGACGAGGGCGGCGCCGTCAAGCAGCCCCGAGTAGCGTTGCGCGATCTGGGACCCGTGGCGACAGCCGAGCAGTTCGTCCGGGTCGCCGCGGCCGTCGCCGCCGTGCCGCGGCGAGCGGCCCGCGCCCTGCAGCCCGATCTGCGGGTCCAGCGGCACGAACCGGCCCGGCGGCTGCCGCTGGACCGTGGCCGAGTCCGGCCCCGTCCCGGTCCCCGGCGCCGGGGCGGCTCCGCTGCCGGGCAGCCCGCTGCCGGCCGGCTGGCCGGGAGCCGGGGTGGCCGACGTCCCGGCCCGGGCCGCCGCGGCCTGCCCGGACGCGTCGGGCACGGTGATCTGGGCCAGCCGGGCCCGGGTGAAGTCGGCCGTCTCCTCGGTCAGGAAGCCGCTCATGCGCAGGCCAGGTCCGGAGTAGACGAGGGTGGGCGGCGCGGCCCCGCCCGGCGGGGCGGCCTGCGGCGGCGCCGCACGCGGAGGCACAGGCGCCCGGCTGGTCAGCACCCGGTCGGTGACCGGGGCCTCGCCCGCGGCCACCCCGGCGAACCCCGCCTCGTGCTCGCGCTCATCGATGGTGACCAGCCCGTCCGGGCTGGACAGGCCGGCCAGCAGGCCGGACGAGAAGGCGGTCAGCAGCCGCTCGACGCTGCGCCGGGCGTCCCCGGTGCCGCCAAGCACACCGGACAGGCCGGCCGCGATCAGGTCGTCCACGTGGTCGCCGGCCACGATCCCGACCGCGGCCGGGTCAGGCCGCAGGTCGGGCGTGAACGCGTCCCTGGCGATCGCGATCCCGGGCAGCGGCACGCCGAGCACGGCGCCGTGCAGCAGCGTGGATGCCTCCACGCCCGTCCCGGTGCCGGGGATCCAGCCGGCCGCCTCGCGGGCCAGGCTGGCCGCGCCGATCGCCTGGTAGGCCGGCACCGTCGAGACGTGCGCGGCCGCGGCCGCCGCCGGGCCCGGGCTGTCCGACTCGGTGGCACGGCCGGCTCCCGCGGGCTGGCCAGCGGGCCGCGACGCGGTCCGGGCGACCGCGGCCGCCGGGTCCAGCCGGGAGGCGACCGTGACGTCCAGGTCGGCTAGCCGCCCCAGGGTGCCTTCCCGGCTGGCGCCCTCGTCACCGCCGCCGGTGATCAGCCGCCACCCGAGCCCGGCGAGCCGCTCGGCCAGGCTGTCGGTGGTGCGGACCCCGTCCAGCGGGTCGAGGGCGGCGGTGGAGTACCAGCCGACCACGACGTAGGTGGCCGTCCCGCCGAACGCCCCGCCCGGGAGAGTCCCGCCGAGTTGCGGGTCGGCGGTCAGGTCGTCGAGCGGGTCGTGCCAGGCGAACCGGGAGTAGGCCGCGTCGTAGCTGCCGGTCCAGGTCAGCGACCCGCCCGCGGTGCCGGTCAGCTCGCCAGGGGTGAGCGGCCTGGCCGGGTCCTGCGGCAGCGGGACACCGCCGGCCCGGTGGCCAGGCCACGGGCGGCGCCGGCGGCCGCGTCCAGCAGCCAGCCCCTGATCGCCGTCGGCGGGGTGCCCGCGGCGGGCGCGGCCGCGGCGAGCACCCGGAGCACGGCCCAGCGGTCGGGCAGCGCGCCCATGCCGAGCCCGCCGCCGCTGCCCTGCCGCGGGTCCTGGAGCCGCCCGCGCTGCAGGGCGTCGGGCATGGCCCAGCTGAGGTGGATACCGGCCGGGCGCGGGGTCCCGGCGGTGAACGGCGGCGGGCCGTCGACCACGGCCGCGTCGGTACCGTGGCCGGGGGAGAGCGGGCCCGGCAGGGCCAGCGCGGGCTCGGCCCCAGCCGCGGGCACCACGTAGGCCTGCACGTTGACCGGGACGAGCACCCGCGGCTCGTGCAGCAGGTCCGCGTCCCAGGTGCCCAGGGTGGCCACGTCCACGCCGGTCCTGGCCAGCACGCTGAACCGGGGCGTGACCTGGGCTGCGCGGACCTGCGCCGGGTCGTAGGAGGCCATCACCGCCCGCCCTCGAAGCGCTCGAGCAGTTGGGCCATCCCGATCGTGGGCCGGAACAGGGCCGCCGGGTCGGATGGTGGTCCCCCGGCCAGCGTCCGGTCGCCGAACACCGCCCGGTAAGGGAACTGCAGCATCTGCATGGCGAACTCCGCGGCGTCTAGGGACGGCCCAAGGGCGGGCTCGGCCGTGACCAGCCTCCTGGCCAGCGCGCCGAGGTGGATCACGCCGGGGACATCCGGCCGGAACGGCACCTCGACCGTCCCGCCGGTGGGCCGCGCGGTGACCGGGTCGCGCAGCGTCACCTGGGCGCCGGCCGAGCCGCCGCCGGTCTCGGCGTTGACGCCGAACTGGATCCCGGCCCGCGGTTCCTCGATGTGCACCACGGCGGGAACCCCGTCGAACAGCACCAGCAGCACGGCCGGGGCGAGCCGCTCCATCCGGAGCAGGCCGAGCCGCTGCAGCGCCGCGGCATCGGACTCGTCCACGTCGCCGTCGGCGATCGGCTCGGCCAGGGCCAGGTTGTCTACGGCGTAGCCGCGCACGTGCAGCGCGGGCCAGCCGGACACCATCCGGGACCGGAGCAGGAAGCCGCTGATCGTGCCGGCGGGCCCGGCTGGCACCGCTGAACCGGGGTCCACGCCGGGCAGCCGGACCAGCCGCTCGGCCTGGTCTACCTCGGCCCGCACCGTCCCGTAGAGAGCGGCCAGCGCGGACCGGTCAGCGGTCGTCACGGTGCCCACCGACAGCGCTCCCTCGGTCAGCGCGTCGGTCCAGCCGCGGTCCACGTAAAAGAACCGGATCGACTCGGCCGGCAGCAGCTCGGCGTCGGCTACCAGGTCGCCGAACGGTACCCCGGCCAGCAGCCGCAGCCCGCCGAGCCACAGCCGCAGGTCCAGCGGGACCGCGTGCGGGCCCGAGTCCACGTCCTGCGGGCCGAGCTGCCCGACCAGCTGGGCGGCGACCAGCTGGACGGACGAGATCACGGCCGACAGCGCGGCCCTGGAGGTCAGCGCCATCGAGGTCATGACGGCCTCCTGTCCCACCGCTGGGTGGCCCGGCGGATCAGTTCGTCCAGCGCGTCCCCGTCCTGCCCGCTGGCCGGTTCCGCGGCCCGGGCCGCCGGTTCCGCGCCTTCCTGGCCGCCGGCCGGGCCCGGCTGCGGCGACGGAGACGCGGCACCGGCGGCCGGGGCCGCAACCGCGGCCTCCAGGCTGGTGCGCAGCGCGGCGATCCTGGTGGCCGCCGGGACCTGGCCTGCGGCGGCGGGCGGCGTCCCGTTCACCGCCACGGCCGGGGCCGCCGACAGCTGATCCAGCAGCGTGGCCGGATCGCTGCCGGCCGCCACGCCGGGCACGGCCAGCCCGGTGAGCAGCCCGGCCATGCCCTGGGTGTGCACCGCGGCCAGCGGGCCTGCGGCGTTGCCTGGGTCGGCCACCGGGCGGGCCGGCCCGAACGCGGTGGCCGGGTCGGTGCCGAGCACGCCGGCCAGCGCCCGGCTGGCCCGGGCGCCCAGGGTCCGCGGCCGGGTGGCCAGCGCGGGGTCGGTCAGCGGGTCGGCGGCGTCCAGGCCCGTGGCCACGGGCCCGGACAGGCTGCTCATGGCGTCCGAGACCACCTGCTGGACCCGGGCGGCGCCGTAGGCCTCGGCCCGCCAGCGGGCCAGCGCGCCGGCCACGCCGGGCTGGGACAGCGCCAGCAGCCGCCCGATCTCGAAGGCCGCCGCGTACCCGAGGTCTTCCTGGCCGTCCGGCGTGACCCGGCGGAGCTGGTCGGCGTGATGGGCCATGGGCGGCGGATCGCCGGGGGCGGGCGGCTCGGCCCGGGGGACCGCGGCCGGGGCCAGCGGGCCGCGGAACCAGGCCGAAGACGGCTCGCCCTCGCGGCTGAGGTGGCCGAGCTGGACGTGCCCGGTCGGGGCGACCAGCGGCAGGGGCCGGGTCGGCGGCGGCTCGGGCGCGATCCCCGGCTGGCTATCGCCCGGGGTGTAGTCGTCGCCGTCCGGCGTCTCGGGGCCGGTCACCACATGGCCCAGCACCCGGACCTGCACCCTTTCGGCGAGGTACTGGAAGTCGCCGCCGTCATCGCAGGTGAACGACCAGTAGGCGAGGACCGGGAAGCGCAGCACCGGGTCCGTCAGCTGGCCCACGAGAGTGCCGCGCACCGGGTAGGAGAACCCGTCGGCCAGCTTCATCTTGGCCGTGGCGGTGGTATCGGCCTCCTGCGGGGCGGCCGCGGCGGCGGTCGCGGCCCAGGCCGAGCCGGTGCGGGCGGCCGCACCGTGCGCGGACTCGACGACCGGCCCGGCGCCGGCGGACGGCGCAGCCGCAGCCGCCCGGTCGGCCTCGGTGGCCGGGGCTGCCGCCGCCCGCGGCGCGGCCTGCGGGCCGGCCGCGCTGAAGCCGGCCTGCGGCAGCAGGCCCATGGTGGCCGTGTCGTAGCTGACCTGGTCGCCGTACGTGGCCCGCAGCTGGGCACCGATGTCGTAGACCGCTCCGGCCGGGATGTAGCGGAGGACGAGCTGCTCGTCGGGGATCACCGGCAGGCGGTCGTACTGGCCCTCCAGGTTCACCAGGCAGGCGAGGTATTTAACGCCCGGCTGGGGCAGCCGGTTGCCCAGCACCACAGCCATGTAGCCGTCGTCGTCGCCGAGCGCGAGCTCGGTGTCGTCCAGGTTGACCTCCCGCAGGTGGCACAGCATCGGCAGGTCGTCCCGGGTGGGGAAGACCTGGCCCACCACGGAGGCGGGGATCTCTATGCAGGCCCCCTTGGGCACGTCGGCGTCGTCGCCGATGCTGACCCCGGGGGTCACCGTGTCCTGGACGTCGACGTCCGTCTGCAGCTGGCCCTCGCCCTCGGCCAGCAGCACCAGCGCCAGCCAGGGCGTCGGCGTGGTGGTCACGTCGTGGTCCAGGTCAGGTGACCGCTCCCAGGGCAGGGTCCGGCGGCGCAGCACGATCTGCGGCAACCGGGTGCCGAACGCGCCGCGGGACCCGGCGGGCGGGAACGTTGACAGGATCTGGTCCGGCGGCATGGTGTAGCGCGGGGCGGTGATGTGCACGGCGGCCCGCAGCTGCTCCACCCCGCCGGGCAGCCCGCTGACGTCACCGCTCAGCACGTACTCGCCAGCCGGGACGGGCGGCTCGGCGAACGGGTAGAGGCGGAACGTTCCGGGGGCGGGGAGACTGGGCATCACGCCTGCTTCCAGGCCACGACGGCGCGGCCGAGTCCGGTCGGGACGGGATCGGGGACGACGGCGGCGAAGCCCCGGGCAGCGATCGCGGCGGCCAGGCTCGCGGCCCCGCCGTCCGTCCCGCCGCCTGCCGAGCCGGCCACCCCGGCCAGGTGCCGGCCAGGACCGGTGGCGACTGTGACGTTGACGCTGGGCCCGGTGGCGCCAGGCTCGGCGTCCGGCACGATGGCGAAGACCGCGACCGCGCGCGGGCCGTCGGCGACCAGCACGGGCGCCACGGGCTGGCCGGCGCCGTCCCGGGCCCGGGCGGCGCCGCTGAGCCCCAGCGCGAGGTCGTCGCCGCTACCGCCCTCGATGGCTACCGCGACGGTGTCGACGGGCTGGCTGAACCGGGTGGTGATGGCCGAACCGCCCGCGGTGAGCGTGCCCAGCGAGACCCAGCCGAGGCCGGTCCTGGCGTACCGGCGCCACGGCACCCGGCCGGCCGAGACCACGATGCCGCCCGCCGTCAGCAGCACCTCGTCGCTCAGGTAGGGCAGGGGAGCGGCAGGGTCCCATCCGTACACCTGCGCCTGGCCGGCGATGCTGCCCGCGCTTGCGGGCGGGACGGCGGTGTGCACGGCCAGCACCCGGGTGCCGGGGGGCACAGGCACCGCGTCGCCGGCCTGCGCGGTCTGGTCGAGCAGCAGGCCGGCCGCGGGCCCGACGGCGATCACCCGGACCGCGCCGGAGACCACGGTGAGGGCGGGGCGCGACTGCGGGTCCACGTCCCGGTCGCCGTCCGGGGCGTGCAGCACGGTGACCTGCCCGGCGGTGATCGTGAGGCCGCCCTGGCCGTCGGCTGGAGCGCTGCCTGACGGGCCGGCGTGCAGGCTGGCGGTCAGCCCGGCCAGCCAGGTCCGGCCGGCGGTCCCGCCGCCACGCCCCTCGACCGCCTCGGTGCCGCTGCGGCCTGACCGGCTGACCGGCGGCAGGCCCGAGGACAGCACGGTCCCGGCGGCGGCCACGGCCGGGTCCGCCTGCTGGATCAGCCGCGCCGGGATCGCCGGGGTCAGCCTGGAGTCGACGCTGGCCAGCACGGGTGGCGGGGAGGTCACATAGTTCACGCCGGTGAGCAGGCCGGGCGCCACGGAGGTGGTGGGGCCAGGGCCGCGCAGGACGACTGAGGTGACCGGGATCTGCGAGGCCCGCTCCGCGGCGGCCTGCGGAGCCGGGCCGAGCAGGGACGCCGCAGCCGGCGCCGCGACCATGACGGTAGGCGCCGGATCCAGCCCGACCGGCATGGCCAGGACGGCTTTCACGACGGGCGGACGGAGCGCGACCGGGTCCGGTACCGGAGGCGCTACGGGCTCTACCGTGGCCGGGACCCAGGCTGAGCCCAGGCCCTCGCCCAGGCTGCCCAGGATCGGCTGGGAGCGCTGGCCGCCGCGCCAGGCGGCGACGTCGGCCGGGCTCCGCCCGCCGCGGTCGGCCAGCAGGTCAGCCGCGGTGACCAGGACCCCGCCCGGGCCGGGAGCGGGAACTGTGCCGGCCAGCTGCCCGGCGTCCTGGCCCAGCGCGGCCAGCTGGCTGGCCGAGCCTTCGGTGACGAACGGCAGCGGCCGCCGGTTCCCCGTCTCGACCTGGCGCAGCGGGATATCGGGAGCACCGCCGGGGCTGGGCGCCCACAGCGCAGAACCGGTGAGCTGTACCCGGTCCACCGCCGTGATCACGGTGCCGGACGGCACCTTGGCGTCGTCCTGGGTCTGCGCCGGGCCCCACACCCCGACCGGGAACGAGCCATCGGGCTGCGGGCCCAGGGCCAGCGCGGCGATCCGGTCCTGGGGGCTGGCGTGGGCCGGGCCGGTGAAGGCGAGAGTGACCGATGGCCGCGCGGGCTGCCGCATCGGCGCGGCCGACACCTCGGGCACGGTCGGCAGGTCGGTGGTGGTGCCCCCGGCTACCAGCTCGCGGACCGGGGCGAGGCTGGTCACGGTCAGCGTGAACTCCGGGGTGACCAGGAACGGGTTCGCGTCGCTGCCGTCCGGGCTGCGGGCGCCGCCGGTGGCCGCCGAGCCGGCCGGCACCTGGGCGCCGGGCCCGGTGATCGCGCCCAGCACGTGCGCGATCCCGGCGCTGGCCTCCTGGAGGTACTTGGGTACGAAGTCGGCCCAGGAGATGCCCGGCGCCGGCTGCTGCGGTGGCTGGTCGCCGAACGGGACGGTCAGCGAGGACGGGCCGACCGAGAACGTGGCCTCGCCGTAGAACGGCGGCCCGAACACGTCTACCTGCGCGGACAGCGACACCGAGATGCTGATCGTGCCGATCCAGACGTCGATCGTGATTCCGGCGCTGATCGACGCGTACACGCTGATGTGCAGCCAGAACGGGTCGTAGAAGATGATCCCGTCGCCGCCGAAGCGCAGGTGCGCCCAGGCGATCCCGAAGTCGGCGCTGGCGGTGATGGCGACCCCGGCCATGACCGCCTCGGAGGTCAGCGCGAAGTACGTCTGGCCGGTGATGGACAGGAAGCCGAACAGGTTGATCGACAGGCCGAGCCGGGGCACGACCGGGTAGCCGTCGCGGTGGAAGTCCGGGTGGTAGCCGCCCAGGGTCAGCACAAGCTGGCCGCGGTTGGGCCCGCCGAACCAGGAGGCGAAGGCGAACCCGCCGGTCAGCCGGATGTCCGGGTACAGCAGCCAGGAGTTGTCGGTGAGCGCGGCCTGGACCAGGATCACGCCCTCCTTGGTGGAGACCCGGGCCAGCAGGGCGAGTTCGATGCTCACCAGGGCGGCCTGGGGCCGAGGCAGGGCCATCCGGGCCAGCCCGAGCAGGGCCAGCTCGAACCCGTCGCCGATCTGCACGGCCACCACGGCCACGCCGTCTACCAGGGCGAAGGCCGTGAACGACAGCCCGGCGGCGAACCAGAACGAGCCGCGGTCGGGCGGGAAGAAGCCGCGGACCTGGTCCAGCTCGGTCATCGGGTCGCCGGGCCTGGCAGCCGGGTCGAGCGCCTTGATGAACGGGTAGGTCGGGAACTGGGTCAGGTCGCTGGGGTAGATCAGGTCGCGGTTGATCCCGAAGCCGCCGCCGATCCCGGTGACGAAGAAGGCGGGCGGCCCGCCGATCGGGCCGTTCACCGCGCCGAACAGGAACAGTGACGCGTACTGGTCGCCGGGCGGGCCGACCAGGCCGTACCCGCCGTAGACCGAGATCCCGTAGACGGCCAGCTTGGCCAGCAGCATGCCCAGGTACTGGACCCCGCCCTCGGATACCGGGAACTTGCGGAGGCCGCCGGCCAGGGACAGCCCGGCGAGGTCGGCGGTGACGGCCAGCCCGGCCAGGTCCACCGCCCAGGAGTGCGGGTTCAGTGGCGAGCCGACCGGCACCAGGTAGGTGATGGACAGGTCATCGACCGAGGCGGTCAGTCCCAGCAGGCTGACCTGGCCATCGATCAGCAGGCCGGCCGAGCCGACCTGGCCCGAGGCCATCGTCACCGCCAGGCCGACCTGCTCGATGTAGATGGGGCCGAAGCCACGCTGGATGACCACCCACCACGGCCCGGTGCCGTCGCCCGCCGTGAACGTGACGAACGCGGCGTCGGTGCCGTGCTTCTGGACGGCCAGCGCCGGGCTGAACCGCGGCTTGGGTGCGTCGTCGTGGCTGCCGGAGTTCAGCAGGCCGCCGGCCACAGCGTTGTCACCGCCGCTGGCCCCGCCGAGCCCGGCGGACAGGCCAGTCAGCTCCAGCTTGGCGCCGCCCGAGGCGGTGACCGCGCCGCCCGCCCCGAGGATGTCGGCGAACAGGCTGAGGGCCACCGACTCGATCGTGATCACGCTGTCCAGCAGCGCGCCTGAGGTGCGGGCGAGCCGGACGGCGACCCCGTCCACGCCGATCCCGGGGGCCGGCACCGGGTCGCCGGCCGCGTTCAGCGCCAGCACCTCCACCGTGATCCCGGGGGATCCGGCCGGGGGCGGGACGATCCACCCGGCGTCCGGTTCCAGCGACACGGTGATGTCGTCGCCGCCCAGTGGCCAGGGGGCGCTCAGGCCCAGGGTGAGCCCGTACACGGTGCCGCCGGCCCCGTCGTCCCGGGCGTGCGGGCCAAGGGTCAGCGCGCCGTCCAGGGTGATGGTCGCGCCGGGGGCGGCGGCCAGATTGCGGAGCAGGTAGCCGAGGCGGTGCACGGCGGTGGCCGGGTCCAGCAGGCCGGGGTCCAGGTGATCAGGGTGGGCCGGGTCCAGCAGCACGCCGGTGAGCAGGCCGCGCGCGGTGGTGCCGAGTAGCGGGCGGTCCAGGCCGTCGGATACTGCCTGGACGGCCAGGACCACCGAGCCGGCCAGGTCGAGGACGGCGCCGAGGGCGGTGAGCACGACCGCCGCCGGGTCGGTCGAGTCGGTCGCGGTAGCGGCTGGGCCGGTGCGGCTGATCAGCCCGGGGGTCCCGCCGCCGAGCGGGATCCTGGCCACCAGGCGGGCGTTAGTGGAGGCGCCGAGACCGATCTCGACCGCGCGCCCGCCGGGTGGGGCGGAACCGGCGATCACCCGGGCGAACGGCGCCACGGTGAGCGGGCCGGCCGCCAGGCTGGCCGGGCCCAGGGCGATGTCCAGGGCGGTCAACCCGGTGGCGTTGACGGTCACCGAGGCGGCCAGCGACTCGACGCCGGGCAGCCCGCCGGGCACCGTGACGCTGGCCCCGATCCGCGCCGAGCCCGGCGCCCAGCTCAGCGTGACCGGGCCGACGGTGACGATGACAGCCGAGCCCGCGGTGGTGACGCTCCTGGTAACGGACGTGCCGAGCAGCGGCGAGGCCGCGTCGGCCAGCAGGGACAGGCCCTGGGCGGCGATCGCCGGGGCCCTGGCAGCCAGGGCCGCAGCCGGGTCATGGCCGAAGGTGGACAGGGCCGCGGGATCGAACCGGGCGGGGTTGCCGGTGCGCAGGCCGAGGGCGTCGCCGAGCCGGGCGACAACCCGGCCGGCGATCTCGTCGACCGCCGCTGGGTCGCCGGCCGGGTCCCGCTCGGCCACCGTGTCCAGGAGGGCCGGGAGGGCCTTCAGTGCCGCGCCCGCGAGAGCGGAGGCGCCCAGGCCGGGACCGGCCGGCAGGATCGGGATGTCGGCGCCGCCGTCCGGGTGGACGGACAGGGTGATCCCGACCGTGCCGTCGGCGCGTGGCCCGACGCCGAACTGGATCGCGCCGATCCCGGTCACGGTGAGGGCGAGGGTGACGTCCGGGCGGGGCACGCCGCCGGCCGGGGCCACGCTGAGACCGGCGCTGCCGGACAGGACCAGCCGGCCGACGTCGCCGCCCGGGGTGAACGCGGTGCCGTCGATGTCGGCGGCCAGCACCAGCCGGCCGTTCGACCGCGGCCGCGCGCAGGGCCAGGCCAGGAGCGATGGGCAGGACACCCGGAGTGCTGGATCCACCACCGGCACCGCCGCCTGCGCCGGTGGCGAGACCGCCGACGGCGTCCAGCAGGGCCGGCACGGTCGCGGCCAGGGTGCCGCCGGACGGGGCCAGGGAGCGCAGCCAGCCGCCCGGGTCGGCGAGCAGCCCGGCGGGCAGCCGCAACGGCCGGGCCGGCGGCGGGTCGCCCGGGTCGCTGCCCGGCGGCGGGGCCGGGGGCGGGCCGAGCAGGCCGAGCGCGTCGGCCACGGCGTCGATGAGCCCGCCCGCGGCCGCGCTGCCACCGGTCGCGGCGGTCAGCCGGGTCCGCAGCGCGGCCAGCACGGCGGTCAGCAAGGCCACCGGCACCGCGCCCTCCAGCGCGCCGGCGACCGCGGCCGGGTCCGGCGCGGGCCACAGGGTGAGGTCAGAGGTGCTGGACGGCGCCGCGGTCCGGATCCGGACGGAGAACGGCCCCTCCCCGGTCACGCTGCCGGGGCCCGGGCTGGTCCCCGTCCCTGGACTTGTGCCGGATCCGGGGACGTGGCTCGCCCCGAGCAGGAGGGCGGCGCCTTGCGCCGGGCCGCCGGGGACGCCCGGGTCCGGGAGGTCCGCACCGACCCGCAGCTGACCCGACACCGTCACCGCGCCGGCCGCGTTCCGCCCGATCCCGGCGGTGAGCGCCCAGCCGGCCCCGCCCGGCCCGGAGGCGGTTACCTGGGCGCCGCCGCCGGCCAGGTCGAAGGTCGCGGTCACGGCGGCCGGCCCGGACGCGAACGACAGCGTCACGGTCTCGCCGGCCGCCGCGGCCGTCCGGGTGTCCCCGGCCAGCACGCGCAGGGCCGCAGCGAGCGCGGGCCGGCGGGTGAGGTCGGCGCAGACCGCGGCGGCCACGCCGCCCGGGTCCAGCACCAGGCGGTCGAGCGTGACCGGGTCGATCCCGAGCGCTGTCCCGGCCGCGGCCGCGGTGCCAGTAGCCCCGCCCGCGCTCAGCAGCCCGGTCGCGGCCAGCGCGTCGCGCAGCCCGGCCAACACCGGGTCGCCCGCCGTCCCGCCTGGTCCCGCGGTCCCGGCCGCGGCCTGGTTGATCCGGGTGGCCACCTCGGCCAGCAGGGCCCGCACCTCGGGCAGCGCGGTCGTCGCGCCGGCCGGGGCGTCCGGCCCCGCGGCGACGTTCCATCGCGGCACCGTCACCCCGAACGCGCTGGCGTCATGCAGCACGATAAGGCTGGTGGCACCAGAACCAGCCGTGCTCCCGGCCGCGGCCGCGATTCCGGTCAGGGGCAGGCGGACCCGGGCGGTGAGGCGGCGCAGGGCCAGGGGGCGGGCGGTGCCCGGGGTCCGGCCCGGGTCGGGGCCGCCGACCAGCCAGCCGGATGCCGACCCCAGGTCGAGAGAGATCACGATCGCCGGCCCGGTGGGCCCGCCCGTAGCCGGCCCATCCGCGCCGCCCGCGCCGGTGCCGCCGGTGTTCAGGTCGAAGCCGGCCAGTTCCAGGTTGACGTTGACGGCACAGGTCAGGCCGCCGCGGGAGACCGGGGGCAGCAACGGCAGCCGCAGCCCCGCCCGGGCCCCGGTGGCCGCCGTTGCCGTGGCCGCCGCCGCGGCCCGGGTGGCGGCGCGCACGGACAGCCCGGCCGCCACCGCCGCGGTGAGCGCCCGGCCCACCGTGCCCGCGGTCAGCGCGCCAGCCAGTGCGTGTACGGGCGTCCCGCCGGCCGGCACGGTCGGCCCGGCCGGCGGGCGCAGCTCGGCCAGCGGGTCGCCCAGTGGGTCCAGGCCCAGCCACAGCCCGGTCAGCGCCCGGGCCAGCGCCAGATCGGGATCATCCGGCTCGTCCGGGTCCGCCGCCGGGACGAGCCCGGCCAGCAGCCGCAGGGTCTCCGCCCCGGGCAGCCGGTCCAGGGTGTCCGCGCTGACCGGTGACCACGGCGTCCCGACAGTGACCACCGCGGCGACCCCGGCCAGCCCGGTCGCCGCGCGGACGGCCGGGTGCCCGGCCGCGCCGTGGGCCACGACCAGCACCGGGCCGGCGGCCGCCGCCACCAGGCCGGGCAGCACCGCGGCCAGCCGGGCGGTCTGCCCGGCCACCCCGTCCGGGTCGCCGGTGTCCAGCCGGCAGGCCCCGCGCGGGCCGAGCGCGACCGTCCACAGCCCCGTCGGATCGGCGGCCGAGGGCGGGCCGAACGACGCCGGCGCCCGGCCGGCCGCGGTCAGGTCCAGGGCGTGATCGGCCGCCGGGCCGCCGTCCGCGCCGGGCGCGGCCAGCACCACCGGCAGCCCCGGCGCGACCACGGCGATGTGCACCACGGTGGCTGCGGCCGCCGGGCCGGCGAGCCCGTCCACCGCGGCCAGGTCGAGCACGGCCAGCGGCGTGGGGTGCGCCAGGTCGGGGACCTGGTGACCGGTCACCCCGTCGGGCAGGCCGGTGCCCGGCAGCGTGACCAGCCCGTCCGTGCCCAGCCAGCGCTGGGTCAGGTCGTCGAGCCCGGTGAGCACGTCGCCGCGCCCGGCCAGCAGGTCGGCCAGGTCGGTGTCCAGCCCGGCCTCGGTGGCCAGCGCCGAGATCAGCGTCTCCGGGGCCAGGTCCGGGTCGCCGGGCTGCCACCCCGCCACACCCTGCTGCAGCAGCGTGGCCGGGCCTTCAGGGCCGGCCGGCTCCACGGTCGCGAACAGCGCGGGCATGGCCCCGGCCGCTGCGTCGGCGGCGTCGCCGAGCAGCGGCAGCCGCCACGGATCCAGGGCCTGGCCGCTGCCCAGCCGGGCCACCGGCGTGCCGGCCAGCTCGGCCAGCACGTCCAGCAGGGTGAGCAGACCGCTGGCCCCCTCGGTGACGTCGGCCAGCGCGGCCGCCTCGGCCCGCAGGGCGGCGGCCGGATCGGCCACCAGGGCAGCCAGGGACAGGTAGGGCCCGGACAGCGTGGGCGTGCCCGGTCGCGGCGAGCCCCAGCCGAGCGCGTTCACCACGGTCAGTGGCCAGGTCGCGCCGGCCGCGCTGGCCAGCGCCGCGGCCCCGGCTGCGACCAGCGCCTCCACGGCCGCCCACGCCTCGCCGGCGAGCGCCGCCGCGGCCCCGGGCCCGAGCTCCGGCAGGGCGATCTGGCCCGCCGGGGTCAGCAGGGCCACCCCCTCGGCCACCGGCACGACCCGCAGCCCGGCCGCCCCGGCCGGCGCGGACAGCGCGCTCCCGGTGCTCCACGTGATGCCGATCCCGGCCGCGGTCGCGGTGAGCGCCACCGGCGGCGCGCCCAGGGTCAGCGGGCCGCCGCCCGCGTGCGTGAACCGCAGCTCACCGCTGACTCCCGGCAGGAACGCCGCCCGGCCCGCGTGCGGCCCGGCCAGCCCCAGGTCGGCGATCCGTACCTGGGCGGTCAGCGTGGCCGCGATGCCGGTCCCGGCCAGGTCGCCGGTCCCGGCCGAGCCCGCCAGGACGGCCGACAGCACGCCGCCCTCGTAGCTCATCCCCAGGCCCGCACCCGTCGTCAGCGGCAGCAGCCACGGGTCGCCTGCCGTCCCGGTCCCGGTCACCGGCACGGCCGACTGGGTGGCGTCGGCGACGGCGTCCCTGAGGACCCCGAGCAGCGCCTGCACCTCGGCCTGGCCGGCCGTGAGCGCCGCGTCCCAGTACGTGCGGAGCGCGCCGAGCGGGTCGCTGAGCAGCCTGACCGGGTCAACCTTGGGCAGTACGGGGCCGCCCGGCGGGTCGGCCAGGCCGAGCAGCACTCCGGCCGCGACGGCCGCGGGACCCAGGTTGCGCAGCAGGCTGGTGGCCGCGCCGGCCACCACGTCCTGCGCCGCCGCGGCGAGCGCGTCGGGGGAGGACAGGTCGAGCACGGCGAACTGGCTGGCCCCGACGGTGGCGCTGCGCGCCTGCAGGACCAGCGTCGGCCGGCGAGCCGCGTCGAGCGCGAAGCCCGCGTCCAGCCCGCCGATCTCGACGCTCAGCCCGGCCGGCCCGGTGACCGCCGGGAGCAGCGGCCCGCCGGAGCCGCGGAGCTGCCCGGTGAGCCGCAGCGCCGGGACCGCCACCGCCGCGCCAGTCCCCAGGTCGATGCTGACCGGGTCGACCTCGAGGGCCAGCGTCACGCCGGGCACCCCGGTCACCGACAGGGTGAGCGTGGGGGTGATCCGGGGGCGTCCTGACGCGCCGGCCACGGCGTCGATGGTGATCGCCAGCACGGCAGGCCCCAGTGTGACGTCCACCTGGGCCGCCGTCCCGGTGCCGCTGACCGTGCCGCCGGCCAGGGCCGCGACCCCGCCCAGCCAGGCGGCGCGGGCGGCCGGGTCGCCGAGCGCGGCGGCCAGCCAGCCGGCCAGCGCGCCGGGGCCGTGCGCCAGCAGTTCCTCCACCGGGAACGCGGGCACGTCGCCGGGCACCAGCCCGAGCATGGTGGCCAGGCCGCGCAGCGGGTCGGTGGCCGGCAGCCCGGACACCTCGGCCTGCACCAGCCCCATGACCAGGTGGATCAGTGAGTGCTCCAGGCTGGCCAGGTCGGTCACGGTCACGGCCAGGTCGGCCGGGGCGGCCGCGCCGGGAAGCTGGAGCCCGGTGAGGACCAGGCCGAACTCCGGCCCGGTGCCGTTGGTCGGCACCGAGGCGGTGAGCCTGGCGCCGCCCAGCGCGACCCCGCCCGTCTGGGTTCCTGAGGGCAGGGTCAGCTCCAGGGTGACGTCCACCGTCCCGGCCGGCGAGCCGATCAGGACGGTGGCCGCGCCGCCCGCCGTGGGCTGCCCGAATAGCGGCACGTGCACCTCGGCCTGGCAGCGGACCCCGCCGGCGCTGGTGATGTCCAGCCGGGCCCCGGTGCCGGTCTCGATCACCGGGCCGTCCGGGCCGATGACCGCGTAGACGGTGAACGCGCTGCCGCCCGCGTGCGCCACCGGCAGCCACTGCCGGCCCTGGCTGTCGGCCACCGGCTGGCCGCCGCCGAGCAGGTCGCCGGCGAACGTGACCAGCGACTCGCGCTGGTGCGCCTCACGCAGGACCTGGGTCAGGTAGTAGCCGGGCCGGGAGAACCAGTCGGGGGCCAGGTTCCCGCCGTCGTCGAGCAGGCCCAGCGCGGAGGCGAGGGTGGCCAGGTCGCCGAGGTCGAGGCTCACCGGGCGTGCCTCACGACACGGCCCGCCCGGCCGGGACCCGGTCGAAGGGATGCCGCGCCTGGGTCTGCACGAGCAGCCCCTTGTCGGTGGCCGCGACCGCCACCGGGATCAGCGGCGAGCCGTCGGTGTCCCGCCCGGCCGCGGCCGCGATCCCGGCCACGGTGTCAAGCAGGGCCCGCCAGGCCAGCGCGGTGAGCGTGTCGGCCCACCGCTCGGCCACGACAGCCGGGCCGTCGGGCCGAGATGGGGCCGCAGCGAACAAGCCCGCGGGCCGGTCGGCCGTTCCCACGACGAACGTGACCGTTACCGGCTGGCTGGGTGCCCCCGCGGGGTCCTGACTCTGGTCGCAGGTCACCGGGATGGTGACCGTCACCCAGCCGTCGCCGACCGCAGTGGTGATCGTGGTGATGTGGACCAGCAGGGCGTCCACGCCCTGCTGCCACAGGACGGCGTCCGGCGCGGTGCCCCCGGTCTGGGCGCTGGGCAGGGCCTGCCCCGCCGCGGCCACCACCAGCGGCCCGAGCGCCGCAGGCGTGACCGGGATTACGGCACCGACCCCGCCAGGCGGCAGCGGATCGGCCGGGATCAGCCCCGGGCACTTGGCCCGCAGTTCCTTCAGCAGCGCGGCGCACGCCTGGTCGTCGGCCCCGGCTCCCGGAGTATCCGGTTCCCCGTGCCTATAAACTGCCATTCTTTCCCCGGTAAAGATGAACAGGTCGGCCATTTGTTATTGCCCTGGACTGCTATTCCATTTCCTGGCTGGTCTGCCCGAGGCTTACTGATCATCCCCTCAAGACGGGCCCTTGTCCAGTACCGCCTGGGGCAGCGTAATCTGGTTGCTTGCAAGCAACTAAATAGCGCAGTCCGCTATTTCCCAGTTAATGCCAGCCGGTCCTGGCGCCGCGAGCCAGGCCGCGGCCGGCCGGGCGAAACGGACGCTCATGGTCTTCGGATAAGCCACTTCCCGGACGCGCCAGCCCGGGCCTAAGGCCCCTTCGCGCATGGCGTCTTGACCCAGAGGGGAGCCAGATTCGTGCCTCCGCCTCCGGCAGCCTGCTGGCCTGGCTGCCTGGAGCGTGCCGCGGTTTCCAGTGACGGAGGCCTGTCGCGTATCGGTGGCCGGATCACAGCGGCCTGGCCTCAATGACATTAAGTTAAGCGGGGACAGGTAGTAGCCAGAAGATGATCCTGGTCAGCGGGGTCAGCCGGGCGGTCTCGCCGGGCTTGCGGGTCTTGTACCGGCCGCCGGGCCGTTTGGTCTTGCGCTCGTAGCGGCGGCCGGGCCGCACGGGGACCAGGTTGCGGGCGAAGGTGATCTCGAAGGCCAGGTCGGCGGCGAGGCCGGCGAGGCAGTCAGGGGGAAAAGCATCCGGAGTCGCTGATGCGGCTGCGGACGGCGTCGCGGGCGCGGGTGAAGGAGATGCGGGCTGGGTCCAGGCCGGCGTCGCCCGCGGCACCGCTGATCAGGGTGCGGATGGCCTGGTAGCAGCAGAGCATGGCGTAGATCTCCTGGCGGATCATCGGCGGGGACTTGGAGCGCAGCACCACGGCGGCGCCGCCGCGCAGGGAGGTTTCCAGCTCATCGAAGCAAGTCTCCAGCTGCCAGCGGGAGGCATACGCCGCGGCGGCCTGCGGCGGGGTCAGCAGGGCGGGATCGGTGATGTCGGTGACCAGCGTGAAGGTCTCGGAGGTCTCGCTGCCATCCTCGGAAGTCACCGTGTATTCGATGACGCGGACGGTGATACCGGGAATGTCCCCGCCGGTGGCGCCTTTGCGGCGCATCCGCCGGGAGGCGGCCGGGTCAGCGATCCGCGATAGCCAGGTCCCGTCGGCCAGCACCCCCAGCACCGGCAGGTCCACGTCAGACTTGGCCCGCCACAGCACGTGCGCCCCGGTGGCGAGCACGTCGGCGAGCAGGCCGTGGCCCAGGAAGTTGCGGTCGGCCAGCAGCAGGTCCCCCGGTGAGAGTCTGCCGAGCAGCTGGCGGGCCAGCGGCTGCTCCCCGGTGGCCAGCGGCGAGGTCGCCGCGCCGAGTACCGCCCGGGTCCCGCATTCCCCGAGGCCGACGACGCGGATCTGCGGGAAGGGGCCGCGGCCGCCGTCGTTGCCCGGGTAGCCGAACTCTGCCCCGTTCTCCTCGTTATCGGGCAGGTCCAGGCACATCCCGTCGATCGCTGCCAGGCGCATCCCGGACACGAACGCGCGCTCCTGGTCCTGCCCGGCCAGCGGCCCGGCGGTCTCCTCCAGCAGCCGTTCCATCACCTGCCAGCCCAGCCGCTGCCGCGCGTAGGTGATCGCCGCCGGGCTCGGCTGCATCCCCAGCTCCAGCCGGTCCCGGAACCGCCGCGCCCAGCCCAGGCCCGCGACCAGCTTGTTCCACACCTCGCCGTAACCCGACTGGAAGAACAGCACCATCGCCAGCAGGTAGTACACGACCACCCGCGCCGGTAAGGTGCGCCTGCGCTGCTCCCGCACGCCCGCCTGCTCTACGACCCGGTCCACCAGCTCTGGGGTGAACACCTTCGCCAGCACCCCGATCCCGATCCGGTCCGCCAGCCGGTCCCCGGCTACCACCTGCTGCCCTGGCCTCGCCACGCAAGCGATCTTACACGGTTATAAGTCTAACTTAACGCCATTGGGCCTGGCCTGGCAGCCGTGGCAATTAGGGAGGCGCGGGCCGGGGCTCTTATGGCCGGCAGTGGAGGAACTGCAAGAGCATCATTCGCGGGCCGGGGAGACTGTTGGGTGCGACCGCGTGCAGCAGCCTGGGATGCACCGTGCTCAGATACACCTTCACCTCGTGCGAGCGATCCGGGGCGTGGCCGGCCTGTGGTCCTGCTGGCGTGGTCAGCCGGTGTGAGCCGGTGACCACCAGCGTGCCGCCACCGCAGGGCCGCACCGCTGCAAGGTGGGCGAAGACCGCCACCATGGTCAGCTTCAGGTCCTGGGAATCGAGGTGCCAGCCGTCGGCAGGGACATCCCAGGCCGTGCCGGGGTGCGGGAGTGTCACCAGCGGGCGGCCCCAGTGCGCGAATCGCTCCGCGGGCAACTGCGGATCGCCCTCGGGCGGGCTGTCTGGGGGGTCGCCGTCGGTCTGTTACTGGTTGCTGAGCACTGGAGGGGTGGCCGGATTGGCCCGGTCAAGGTCGGTATGGCCGGGGGCCCGGATCCCGGGAACTGTTCCGATGCTCGTGTACTGCCAGAACGACCAGGTCTTCCAGCCAGCAGGCAGCAGCGGCCTGGGCGCAGTGGTGTAGTCAGGCACCCACAGGTGTCTCTGGCCGAATCCTGCGCTGTTGTCAGCGCAGGATGCCCACCAGTACACGGGGACATACAGTATCGGCTTCCGGCCGGTCTTAGCCTTGACCTCGGAATTGAACGAGGAGATCCAGGACACCATGGCCCGGGCGGTGAGCCCGTAACACTCTCGCCCATAGGGGTTGTACTCGATGTCCAGCATGACCGGAACACGACGGCTCATAGGTCCCAGGAATCTCAGCAGGTGGTCGGCCTGGGTGACCGGGCTGCGGCTGGCGCCGTTCCCGTTCGGGATGGCGAAGGCGTAGGCGACCACGGACAGCCCGGCGGCGCGCGCGCGAGCCAGATCGGCCAGGGCGTAGGGGTTGCGGTAGTAGGCCCCCTCGGTGGCCTTCACAGCGGCGAAGGCTACTCCAGACGCGTGGACCCGCCGCCAGTTGATAGCGGCCCCGTTCGGGTGCTGATGGGAAGCGACGTCCACGCCCCGCTGGGCGCCCTTGGCGGCGGCCGGCAGAGTCAGCCGGGGCCCTTGCCGCCCCGGGCTCGCCCGTGTGGCCGGACCGGCGAGCTGCTTCAGCAGTTGCGGCGAGTGGGCGGCGCCCACATTGAAGTGATCCGCGGCGGCGTGATCGGTGGTTGCCGGGGCGGCCCTGAATCCGGCCAGCGACAGGGTGGCTGCGGCACAGCAGGCATACCTCGTTCTCGAAGCGAAGTAGTTGGACTTCAGTACGGACGAACTCACGCCAGCCGAGGTAGTGGGCGAAGCGGAAAAGCGTCGTGAGCTTCGCGTCCTTCTCCCGACCGCTGCCTTCGGACAGATACGCGAAGAAATCCCGGTTGCGGATGTTGTCCACTCGACTACCCAGCTGCCAAGCGGCATCGAGTAGGGGACCGCGGTAGCGGTCGAGTATCACTTTGGCGTGCGAGCGACGCTCTTCCGCCCGTCCCTCCCTTTCCCTTCTCGTCACCTGAAGCTGGGTCCACCCCGAAAAAGTCGCGCTCACGAGCGCGACTCCGCCGGAGATGCAAGCGACAACTAGCGCGGTGTCCACCTCGCCGACTCTATCGGGAACGGTTTCAACCGGGACCCGCCTGAAAGTGTTGAGACGTCCGTAATGCGATCTTGCTCTGACCCGTTTCTCCGGTAGCGCCATGAAGCGCCGGAGCGCGTCGCTACCCGTGCCTGGGACATGTTCAGGGGACCGAAGCGGTATGGTGCAGGACGGCAGCAGGGTCAGGGGGCGGTCCAGCGCTCGGCGGATTTCGACGGCCTAGCGGTCCAGGCGCTCGCACACCACCCGGACGCTCAGCAACTGGGCGGCATCCCAGATCGCCGGCATGATCGCCGACCTCAGCGGCCCCAGGCCGGGAACCCAGCAACGGCGGCGTTCATGAGGATCCGGCCGGCAGTTCGAACCAGACGGTCCGGCCGTGCTCGCCGCCGCAGTACCCCCACCGGTCCGCGATTAAGTCGACCAGCCCAAGACCCCGCCCGGTCTCCGACTCGGGATCAAGCGGCCCGGGTTCGGGAGTCTTGGCCGACCCGTTGTCGCTGACGCCGATCAGCAGCGAGGTCCCGTTGCGGCAAATCGTGACCTGGAACTGACCGCCGTCCCCGGTTGACGTGTGCTCCAGGGCGTTGGTCGCAAGTTCGCTGACGAGAAGCACGGCCTCGTCCGTGACCGGGCACGGCCGGAGCACCCGCTTGGTGAACTCGCGGGCACGGGCAATCTGGTCGGCGCGGCCGGGAAAGGTGCGCTGCATGGGGCGGGCGGTCAGCAGCCGCGGCTCCGTCATGGCCCGTACGGTAGGCGCGGCCTCTGCGGTCACCTGAGCCAGGCGTTCGGCGTTCCCGCCGTGCGGTTCAGCACACTCCGAATCCGCACAATTGTGCGGGCCGGCGGGTCAGATCACGCCGGTGCGATGGGCCAGCGGGCGCAGTTGCGGGGTGCTAACGCGATGCTCCCGGCGCAGCAGCAGGGCGAGCAGGTCGTGTGTGGCGGTGTCGTACCGGACGAGCTGGGGGGCGGTCTGCTCGGCGGAAAGGATCATGTTGACGGCGGCGGCGTCGTGGCGCTGCTGGGCATACGCGCGGGCCAGGTCCAGGCTGACCTGGCTGCGGCGGCCACCGAGTCCTGTTGGAAGGTGCTGCAGGTCCAACGTCTCGCCGGTCTCTACCGCGGTGCTGGCGTCACCGAACGCGACGGCTGCGGAGACCTCGTGAATGCGGACGTTCGTGGGCCCGAACGCGGTCCAGTGGTCGTTACGGTCCTCGCCGAGCCGCTCAGCCACCCGCCGCGCTGCGGTGAAGGACCGGTCAGCGGCAGCACGGTCGAAGCTGGCTGCGGCGGCGAGCGCGTCCGCGAGGTAGAGCCCGCCCAGGACGGACAGCCGCTCCGGGTCGCCGTGCGGTGCGGAGCGCTCGATGGCGCTGGCCGCGCCGATCACCAGGTCGCGCGCCTGAGAGGTGTGCTTGCGGCGGATGAACACATGAGCCAGCCGGAACGCTGACATCGCGGCCAGCAGCCCAGCCTCGGCGTGCTCGGCCGCGGCGACCGCCCGGTCCCCGGCGGTCCACGCCAGTGCGGTTTCGCCGACCCGGCTGAGCACCATCGTGGTCGCCTGGTAGACCTGCGCCCGCAAGGCGCTGACCGCAACGGCATCAGTCTGGGGGCAGGTCCGCGCGGCGGTTTCCACCCGCCGGATCAGGCCCGGCAGGATCCGGCCCGCCTCCTCGTAGCGGGCCGCCTGGTAGCTGCAGTTCACCCGCTCCACTTCGAGCCGCAGCCGCGCCAGGTCCGGGGCATGAACGTCGCTGTCGGCCTCGATCACCGATTCCAGGGCGTCATAGGCCAGCATCGCCCGCTCGATCTCCCGGGCCGCCGCGTACTGCGACGCCCGCGGATCACCCAGCTCATCGCCGGTCAGCTCGCCGACATCAACGCGGAGAATCTCCGCCAGGGACACGAGGACGCTGTGACTGTCCACCTGGCGCAGACCGCGCTCGACCTGGGACAGCCAGCTTTCCGACCGGCCAGCTAATCCCGCCAGCGCTGCCTGGGACAGGCCGCGGCGTCGGCGTGCCCTCGCGATCCGCTGCCCGCGTCCCGAAGCATCCACCGTCAGTCCCTCCCGCCTGGGCCATCTCTGGTAACGGTGTGCAATTCTTCCAGCACCCTAGGCCAGCCTGGCATACGCAACTGCGATGGCGCGTGCGGGTCGAACATGACACGCACCCCCATTCTGCGCAGCACCTCCAGGCTCCGCGCGAACGCCACGTGCCGGGCTAGCGCATCCTTGACCAGCGGGACCGCGACGATCGGCACCCCCAGACCTGTCAGCTCACAGAGCAGGCCGGTCGCAAACGTGTCCGTGATCCCGGCCGCCCACTTGTTCATGGTGTTGAAGGTAGCCGGGGCTACCACGACCGCATTGGCGACAGGGAGTTCGTCCGGCTCGTCCGGCATCCGGAACTTGGTCCGCACCCGGTCCCCGGTGAGGACGGCCAGCTGGGCAGTGTCGATGAACCGCTCGCCCATCGGAGTGGCGACGACCCGGACCAGCCAACCCGCGTCCTGGGCGAGCTGGATGAACTCGTCCACGCTCGACGCGGCCGGGGCACCGCACACGATCACGTACAGAACTTGCGGCGACTTGTCGTGCACACTCATCAACGGGGAGCGTAGCTCTCCGGGCGCTGCCTCACGGTTCCTGCCTGGATCACTCTTGTGGAATGTCGGATTGGATCCGGCGAACCTGGCTGGCTAGTTCGGGTACGTCGATGACCGCCACGTCCCACAGGATGTCGAGATCGACCTCGAAGTAGCCGTGCACGACGCGGTTGCGGGTGGCGATGATCTGGCGCCAGGGCACTTCGGGATGCTGGGCGATGAACCTATCGGACAGCCCGGAGGCGGCCTCTCCGATCACCTGGATCAGGTGGACGAGCACGATCTGCGTGTCCTCGTCGGCGTCGAACGCCGCCCGACCCTTGGCGGCCCGGACGGCGATCTTCTCGGCGGCTTCGAGGATGTCGGCCAGTCGCTCGTCGTCACGCCTCACAGGGCGACGGCCTCCCGCAGCACGCGGTCGCGGATCCGGAGCTTCAGCCCGCCCGGCGTCGCCACCTGGGTCATCACGCCGAGTTCATCCTCGACCCCCAGTGCGAACCCGGCCATGTCGAAGTAACCATGGCCGCGCTCGACGTCGACCAGCAAGTCCAGGTCGCTGCCGGAGGTTGCCTCGCCGCGGGCCACCGAGCCGAAGACCCGGATGTTGCGCACGCCAAAGCGCTCGCCGAGACGCGTGATCACATCCCGGTGCGCGCGGACCTCGTCCAGCGTGACGGCACGCCGCGGAGCCTCAACCTTCACGTGCCTACCTCCAGCCAGTCACCTCAAAGGATAGAGGCTAGGACCCCTGCGTGGCTGACGGCGGGCCCCACGCCCCCGGGGTTACGGCAGACCGAAATTCAGGGCCGCTCAGTGCCGCCCTGGTTCAATACATGCCGCCTGACCGTGGCACGTCCTGTTGACAAATCGTTGACAAACGATCTTGAGACCGGTTCCGAGTCTCTGGAACCGGCATCTGACCTGCGCAAACTGGTGGGCGATACTGGGATTGAACCAGTGACCTCTTCGGTATCAATGAGGTCAGCTCAGTCACCGAGTAACGCCGCAAGCCCGCTACGCCCGGCCGGTTGGAGACTGGCCGGGCGTTGTGCTGTCTCCAGGTAGGTCATCGCCAGCTCGGAGTAGGACTCGATGTAGCCGAGGGCGATGTTGCACGTGAGGCACAGCAGGCCGCGCACGCACTTACCGCAGCACCTGGTCTGCATGCCGGGCGTGACCGGGCAGCAGGCATGATCGTGGTCGATGTAGATGAACTGGTCTTTCCCGAACGCCTCATGGCACATCGCGCAGGCGTTCCCCTGGGCCTCCAGCATCTGGCCGAACTGCTCCGGTGTCAGGCCGTAGCGCTTGAGCCTGTACACCTTGTTCCAGCGAGATCTGGCATCCGGGGTGACGCGAGTCTGCCCGACCCGCCGCTCCGTTAGCCGCGCCCTGTACTCGACCAGGGCTGCCGCCGTCCGGCAATCTGATTTGTGGCCGGGCCTGCGCCCGCAGTAGTCCTTGGCCCGGGGCATCCACTTGCCACACCGATCGCCCGTAGGCTGATCGCCAACTGACATGGTGTTCACCCACCGTGTTAGCGAGAGCCCGTAGGGTGCGTCAACACCCTGCGGGCTCGCCTGCTGTTGTGGGTCGTGCTGGGATTGAACCAGCGACCTCCGCCGTGTCAAGGCGGCGCGCTCCCACTGCGCCAACGACCCTCGAGGCGGAGACGGGAATCGAACCCGTGTACAGGGCTTTGCAGGCCCTTGCCTAAACCACTCGGCCACTCCGCCAGCGCCAAACGTTCCCTGCTGGGGAAGCATGGCTTGGACATCCGAAGTACCGTGCGGGCCAGGGGCCTGCGGGACGGAATCCGGCGCCTCCGAGCGGACGACGGGATTCGAACCCGCGACCCTCACCTTGGCAAGGTGATGCTCTACCAACTGAGCCACGTCCGCATGCTGGTGCACTCCCATCCAGGCGTGTTCGCCCGGGCAGGCGTGCGATCAGAACTGTAGCCGATCCTGGCCCGCGAGCAAACTCGGATCCGCGGCGCGCCGCCCGCCACGGGCAACTCGGGACCCGCGGCGCACCGCCTGGCAAAGCGGGCTGGCGGGCTACTCCGCCCGCAGCGCGTTGGCCACCCTCAGCCGGGCCGCGCGGTGACCCGGCCACGCTCCGAGCAGGCTGGCCAGCACCAGCGCCGCCGGGACGATGACCACCATCACGATGGTCGCGATCGGCGGCACGTACTGCACAGGCGTGTACCCCGCCACCGTCCGCCACAGGAGACGCCCCACCACCAAGCCTGCCGGGACCCCGATCAGCAGCCCGGCCAGGGCGAGCACAGATCCCTGGGTGAGCACGATCAGGCGGCACTGGCGCGGCGTCATGCCCATGACCCGCAGCACGGCCACGTCCTGGATGCGCCGCTGGACCACGGTGACCAGCGCATGACCGACGGCGCCGATGGCGAGCAGGGCCAGGAACACGCCGAGGACCACCGGCAGCACCTGCACCTGCCTCAGCTCGGCCATCTCCACCGGGGACTGGGCCGGCTCGAAGTCCGCGCTGGCCAGGTGCGGCGCGACCCGCGCGAGCTGGCCATGCACGATCTGGCCCGCCCGTGCGGCGGGCACACCAGGCGCGGTCCTGATCAGCACGATGTGGAACTTGAAGCCCGTGAACAGCCCGCTGAACCCGGCCGGGGTCAGCCAGCCGCCGTCGGCGTAGCTGTTGTGCGAGCCCTCCGGCACCAGGCCGCTGCCGGTCACGGTCAGGACCTCAGGGCTCCGGTTCCCGGCCAGCCGCACCCGGCTGCCGACCCGGGCGTGCAGGGCGGCCAGGGTCCGGGGAGCCAGCAGCACCTCGTGCGCGCTCCGCGGCATGCGGCCGTGCAGCACCACGACGGGGATCGCCTTGGGGCCGCCGGCGTGGTACTCGTACAGGGTGATCGACCCGGCCCCGCCCCCGCCGGTCGCCACTGCGACGCGGGAGTCGTCCACCCCGCTCACCGCGGGCAGCCGATTCAGTGCCCGCACGAACTGCGGCGCGGGACCCAAATCCTTGCCGTTCTCGCCCACCTCGGAGATCAGCTGGAAGGTCTGGCCGAACCGTCCCGGGTGCGCCACGGTGTCGGACACGCCGTAGGAGAACGTGAACGCGGCCACGATGCCGAGCACCCCGGCCACCGCCCCGATCTGGGCGGGCCGGACCGGCACGGCCGACGGGCCGCGGCCCGGCTCCAGCGCGAAACGGGCCCCTATCACGACCGGGACGCCGAACCCGGCCCGGGCCGCCGCGGCCGCGGTCGCCGACCCGCGGACCGGGACCTCCCGGCGGCCCGCGGCGAGCGTGGCCCGCCCGGCCAGCGCCGCGCCCCCGGCCACCAGCAGGGTGATCAGCGCCACGGCCGGCCCGATGACCGCCCAGTCAGCGGACAGGCCGGGCGAGGGTTCGAGCAGCGACGCGGTCCCGATCGGGAACCAGGGCGACACGGCCACCGCGAACCCGGCCGCCAGGCCGGCCCGGCCAGCCCGGCGAGGGCCGGGGCCGCCGCGACGGCCCCGGTGACCTCGCCGGACGTCATCCCGAGCGCGCGCATGATCTGCAGCTCCGCGCCGCTGGCCGCGGCGAAGCGGGCCAGGGTCTGCCCGATCAGGAACAGTGAGGCCAGGAAGGCGGCGGCGGCCAGCGCGACCAGGCACCGTGCTTCGAAGGCGATCTGCCGCTGAGCGTCGGCGTACTGCTGCGGCAGGTCCCAGATGTCGATGTCCTGGCGCCCGGTCAGCCGCGCGATGTCGCGCCGCAGCCGGGGGATGGCTGCCTCCCCGCCGCGCAGCCGGACGAGGGCGTTGACGAAACTGAACTGGTTGCGCGGGTTGCCCACCACGCTGAGCGGATACCGGGCCGCCACCGCGGGCGATATGAGGATCCCGCCGTCCGTACCCGGCGAATCGGAGATCCACGGGGAGCGGACGACGCCGACGATCCGCAGCCGCAGCCTCGGCCCGGTGAGGGAGCCACCCGGCCCGGATCCCTGCCTGGTCTCCCGCTCCCGGGCGGTGGGCAGCTGGAGGATGACCCTGTCGCCCACGCCCCGGTGGTGATCGGCCACGAACATCGGCGTGACCACGGCCTCACCGATGCGGCGGGGATTGAACACCCGCCCCTGGAGGACCACCGGCTTCTCGATCGACCGGAGAATGGTGTCGTTGGCGGGCGGGAACCCGGCGACGTCGGCCGGGAGCCCCTGGTAGGCCAGCGTGTAGTCCACCGAGAACGTGGACACCGAGGCCACTTCGGGCAGCCGCTCGACGCGGCCCCAGTCGAACCCCGGCTGGTTGGGCAGCACCACCGCGGTCGCCGGGAGGGTCACGGCGTCCAGCCGCCGCAGCGCGGTGTCACCGCGCCGGGCCCCGGCCACCGCGGCGATGATCGTGCCGCCCGCGAACGCGACCAGCAGCGCGAGGATGACCAGGGACCGCCAGCGGTGGCGCACGTCAACGCGCAACCACGTCCCGATCGCGTTCATCCGCTCACCCCGCCCCCGGGTGCTGCCCGCTGATGCGCCTGATGAGGCCATTAACCCGCATCTGGCGGCCCCCCGCGAGTAGGCCAGTACGACAGTGGCGGGGGAGGCTGCCAGCCCCGCCGGTGCAGCGAGCCTGGACAGGGATGGCAGGCTGTCAGCCATGCGAACTGTGATCGTCACCGGCGACGGCCTCAAAGTCCAGGATGTCATCGACGTGGCCCGCGGCGACGCCCGCGCCGAGCTCGGCCCGGACGTGCCCGCCACCATGGAATTCAGCCGGTCGGTCGTGGAAGCCGCGACCGCCGGGGACACCCCCGTCTACGGGGTCAACACCGGCTTCGGCGCGCTGGCCGACACGCCGGTCGGCGTGGGCGACCTGGCCCGGCTGCAACGCGCCATCGTCCGCTCGCACGCCGCGGGCACCGGGGCGCCCCTCGACGACGCGGCTGTCCGCGCCATCCTCCTGCTGCGGGCCAGGACCCTGGCCGCGGGCTACTCGGGTGTCCGCGCCGACCTGCCGCGCCGCCTCCTCGAGCTGCTCAGCCTCGGCCTGCTCCCGGTGGTCCCCAGCAAGGGATCGGTCGGCGCCTCCGGGGACCTGGCCCAGCTCGCCCACCTGGCCCAGCCGCTGATCGGCGAGGGCCGGCTGCGCGGCCCCGGCGACCCGCCGCAGGGGCGGCCCAGCGCCGAGGTGCTCGCCGAGCACGGGCTCGTCCCGCTCGAGCTCGCTCCCAAGGAAGGCCTGTCCCTGGTCAACGGGACCGAGCCGATGCAGGCCCTGCTGGCCTTCTCGGTGCACGACGCCCAGATGCTGCTCCAGGTGGCCGACATCGCCTGCGCCCTGTCCATCGAGGCGCTGCTGGGCACCGACCGGCCCTACGACGAGCGGGTGCAGGCCCTGCGGCCGCATCCGGGCCAGCTGGACAGCGCGGCCAACCTGCGGGCCCTGCTGGCCGGGTCGCCGCTGCTGGCCAGTCACCGGCACAGCCGGCACGCCGTGCAGGACGCGTACTGCCTGCGCTGTGCCCCGCAGGTGCACGGCGCGGTCCGGGATGTGCTGGCCCACGCCCGCCGGGTCATCGACATCGAGCTGGGCGCGGTGGTGGACAACCCGATCGTGGTCAGCGACGGCGAGGTGATGACCTCCGGGAACTTCCACGGCGAGCCACTCGCGTTCGCCGCGGACATGCTGGCCATGGCCCTGTCCGAGCTGGCCAGCATCAGCGAGCGCCGGGTGGACCGGATGCTGGACCCGGCGTTCTCCCGCGGCCTGCCGCCGTTCCTGGCCCCGGACGCGGGCACCAACTCCGGCTTCATGCTCGCCCAGTACACCGCCGCGTCCCTGGTCAGCGAGAACAAGGTGCTCTCCCACCCGGCCAGCGTGGACACCATCCCGACCTCGGGCAAGCAGGAAGATCACGTGTCCATGGGCTGGACCTCGGTCCGCAAGCTCCGCGAGGTCGTGGCCAACGTCCGGACCTGCCTGGCCGTCGAGGTCTGCTGCGCGGCCCAGGGCATCGACCTGCGGGCCGGCATCGCCGCGCCCAGCGAGCCGCTCCGGGCCGTGCACGCGGCGATCCGGGCGCGCGTGCCGATGATGCCGGTTGACCGTGAGGTCGCCGAGCAGATCGAGGCCGTCGATGAGTTGCTGCCCTCACTATCCGCAACGGCCGGTTCGTTCTCAGGTGCGTTGCGCTAGCGTCGTCGAATGACGGTGTGGATGAACGGCACCCTCGTGCCCGCCGGCCAGGCCCGGGTTCCCGTGACCGATCACGGGCTGACCACCGGGGACGGGGTGTTCGAGGCGCTCAAGGTCACCGGGGGCACGCCCTTCGCGCTGACCAGGCACCTGGCCCGGCTGAGCGCCTCGGCCCGGGGACTGGGGCTGCCGGATCCGGATCTGGACGGGATCCGGGCCGGGGTGGACGCGGTGCTGGCCGGGGCCGGGCACCCGGACCGCGCCCGGATCCGGATCACCGTCACGGCGGGGGAGTCGGCGCTGGGCTCCCAGCGGACCAGCACCCAGCCGGCCACCATCATCATGCTCGGTGACCTCCGCGACGCCGCGCCCGATTGCGACGTGGTGACCTTCCCGTGGCCCCGCAGCGAGCGGGGGGCGCTGGCGGGGGTGAAGACGACCTCCTACGCCGAGAACGTGGTCGCGCTCTCCTACGCGCACCAGCGGGGCGCCGCGGAGGCGATCTTCGGCAACCTGGCCGGGAACCTGTGCGAGGGATCGGGGACCAACGTGTTCGTGGTAGCCGGGGGGCGGCTGGTCACCCCGCCGCTGTCCGCGGGCTGCCTGGCCGGGGTGACCCGGGGGCTGGTCATCGAGTGGGCCGGCGCCGTCGAGGAGGACCTGCCGCTGGGTGCGCTGGCCGGGGCGGGAGAGGCGTTCCTGACCGGGACGAGCCGGGACGTGCAGCCGATCCGCGGTGTGGATGGGGTCGTGCTGCCCGCGGTGCCTGGTCCGGTGACCCGGAAGGCGGCGGACATCTTCGCTGAGCGCTCAGCCCGCGACCTCGATCCCTAACCCCGCGCGTCCGGGCCCTGAGGTATCCGAGTCCGCCGATACGTCCGTTAGCGTGCCAGTCAAGTGATGTGCCCGGGCTCCGGGGGAAGCCCGCGGCCTCAGCCCCGGCGCAGCAGCTGGCTCAGCTCGCCGTCGAGGTTGATGAACTCGCCCTCCCGCCCGGCCGGGATCACCTGGAACGTCCGGAGCAGGAAGCCGGCCAGCGCGGTCAGCGGGGCCTCGAAGTGGGCCTGGCCGAACGGCGAGGACAAGGAAATGTTCAGCACCCGCTGCCCGGTCGCCGTGTCCGCAGGCCACACCCGGACATCGCCGTCACCCGCGGGCTCGGTCATGCCGCCCGCCAGCAAGTCGCGGGCGAAGATCCACTCAACCGGCTCGTCCATGCCGACATGAAACGCCATGCGGATCGCGTACGGATCCTCGGCCCGGTAGTGAAGGCTCGCCGTGAGGGGAACGCCGTCGTGCTCTGGAACCACGAGTCTGAGGCCGAGCTCGGCTGCGACGGTGTTGATGCTGTTCATTGCCTCGCCAAACCTTTGCCTTGTCTCATCCCGGAACGCCGGGCTTCATCCCATCCAGCGATGCCGTCCCACGGGGTGACGAGGCACGCAGGCACCAAAGTCTTCAGTAGGAGGATTCCGCGAACGCCGCCACTACTAACCTCGGTCACTACCGACCATATCAGCCGTGACCTGGGCAAACGCTTCTCGCGTCTCAACGTAATCATGACCCAGCCGTGTTCCTGTGACCAGGAACAACACGCTGTGATCTCGCTCTCAGTAGGGTCGGGGCCAAAATTTCGCTTCGCATCCCGTGCGCACCTCCGGGTTTGCGTTCAGATAGCGAACAGTCGTGCTTTGTCCGATGCGGCAGCATACAGCCTTCCGGGTTGGGCGCACTACCCGATGCCGACGACTTTCGGACGGGGTTGTCCGCAATCACGACATTCCGCGACTTAATTCCCGTGCGACGATTATTCGTATTCAACGGGACAAGGGACGGGCATCGCCGCTACCGCGGTTTTCCCGGCGGTGGCCGGCAAGGGCGTCAGTGCGCTTATGCGGGACCTTAGTGATCTTCCTGGATCCCGGGAACCGGTACGGCTTCCCGGTGCCTGTCCTGGCCTCTCAGGGCCGTCCGCGTGCCATCTGGCCAGCTGGCGGGCGGCCCGCCGGGGCTCGGGCGCCCCGGCGGCCCGTCCGCCTGGCCATCCGCCGGGCCGGCCGCGCCGGCCTGACGGGCACACGTGGGCCGGGCTGGCCGGCGGCGCTGGCCGGCGGGTAATGCGGCGGCGCTGGCCGGCGGGTAATCGGGAGGGCCCGGGGCGCTGGCACCGGCCGGGAAATCGGACGCCGGCCGGGGCGCCACGGCCGTCCGGATACGCTAGTCTGTGTTCGCCCGCGAGCGATCCGGCCGTCAGGAGCCGGGCCGTTTGGGGGCGCCAGGGCGATTGGCTCAGCGGGAGAGCGCCTCGTTCACACCGAGGAGGTCACTGGTTCGATCCCAGTATCGCCCACCAGCCGTGTTGGCTCCTGCGCGAATCGGCCTTCTCTCTCTCATTGCGCCTAGGATCACCTGATGGAGATCATCGAGGGCGCGGGGCAGTGGACGGCACCAGCCGGCGGCGAGGCCAGCGACTGGGCAGAGCACCTCGCAGTGCCGGCCCTCTCCGTGGGCACGTACTGTATCCCGGCGGGGGGCCTGGATACCCAGACTCCGCACACTGAGGATGAGGTCTACGTGATCACCGCCGGCCGGGCCCGGATCGCCACTCCGGGACGATCCGCTGAGGTGGGTCCTGGTTCGGTGATCTTCGTTCCGTCGGGCGAGGAGCACCGCTTCGTTGACGTGACCGAGGACCTGGCGCTGCTGGTGGTGTTCGGTCCCGCCTACGGGACGCAAGCCGGGCCACGTACCTCTGCCGAGGGTGCTTAGCCAGGCCCGGTTCCTGGTGTCTCGGCCCTCGCGCCGCGTGCCCGGGGTCCCCCAGGCCAGGTCCTCAGCGCGGCGCGTTCCTGATCGCGATCTGGCGGAGCCACGGGAGCCGGACACCGAGGCCCTCGACGTGCTGGGTGCCGCGGTTGACTACGGCCAGGCCGCCGTGCGCGGTGATCACGAACAGCCAGCGGCTGTCGGGGGACCAGGCCAGCGTGCCCGGCCCGTCGGAGGCCTGGTCGAGCGAAACGGCGACCTGCTGGTCCGCCCCGGTGGCCAGGTTGAGCAGGTGCAGGGTGATCCGGCCGCCGGCCGTGACCCGGAACACCCCGGCCGTCGCGCCGTCCGGGGCGACGGCGCCAGGGGAGGAGGCCGAGACCGACATGACCGACATGACCGGCGGTCCGCCCAGGTGCCGCTGCCTCCCTGTGGCCGTGTCGATGACCACGTCCGCGCAGCGGTGCGGGCGGTAGCAGTTCACGGTCAGCCAGCGGGTCGGGCCGACCGCGGCCAGCATCCCGCCGATGTGCCGGGAGCCGCCCGGCCAGACGTCGTAGACCTCACCCACGCCGGACAGCAGAACGCCGCCCCGCCCATTCGTGCTGGCCAGCCACCAGCCCCCGGCGGGCAACCGGAGGGAGCCACCGATCCTGCGGCCGTCCATGCGGGCCAGCGCCAGAGACGTAGCGGTGTTCCGCACCCACACCTCGCCGGCCCGCGGCCCGGGAAGCGCCGCCCCGCCGTGGCCGAGCGCGCCGGTCAGCGGCCGGGCGGGCGCGCCGTCCGGTACCACGTAGCCGGGCACGAAGTCCCACGGGCGGATGATCATCTGGCTGGGGCCCGCCACGAACGAGACCGGGCCGTCGCTTTCCAGGACCGGCAGGACGGTCTGGGTGACGCGGCCCTGAGCGAGCTGGACCCGCACCGCGCTGATCGGCCCGAAGCCGACCAGGTCCCAGCCGGCCCGCACGCCGAGCAGGCGGCGCCCTACCTGGGAGACCGTCACCGCCGCCCGCTCCTGGTTCCGGGCCTGGGCCTGGTTCCGGGCCTGGGCCTGGGCGTGAGCCTGGGCCTTGGCTCGGGCCGGTTTCGCCGGGTGCCGGCCCACGACGAGCGCCACCGCGACCGCGATCACCGCGGCCCCGGCGAGGATCACCGGCCAGCGGGGCCGGCGCGGCCAGCGAGGCCAGTGGTGGCGCGGCGGCCGCGGCGAGCCGAAGCCGACCTCATCGGGCTGGCCCAGAGGCCCGGGATTTGACCAGGTCATGACGGCGTATCACCAGCGCGGTGGCCCGCTAGAGCGACGGGGCGCCCGCGGGTGCCCGGCCGTAGCTGGCTGCCGAGGACGCCGTGGACGCCGTGGACAGGGACATGGGTCAAGCATCCCCCAGCACGGCGGACTGCGATAGGACCTCCGCGCAGCAACGTCGCGCAGCAACCACGCCACCTGGGCGCCGGGCAGTCGTGATCATGGGTTTGCTGTTGCCCCAGCAACAGCAAACCCATGATCACGAAGAGGAGCCGTAACTGAGGGGGCAGGTGGGACTGAAGGTGTGCCTGGGAGAGATCAGCGGGAGGTGAGCTGCTCCGTCTTGGCCTTCACGCGGCCCGCCTGATAACCGACGCGGGTCGCGGTCTTCCCGGCCTTCACCCCGGCCTTCACCCCGGCCTTGCCCGCCGCCTTGCCGGCTGCCTTCCCCGCTTTGGCGCTGGCCTTGTGCGCGGCCTGGCCGGTCTTCGCGCGGGCCTGGGCCGCCTTCTCGGCGCGGACCCGGCCGGCCCTCGCCCGGGCCGTGCCCGCCCTGGCCTTGGCGAGATCAGCCCTGGCCAGCGCCAGGTCCGCCGTGACCTGGGCCTTGCCGACCGTCGCCCCGACCTTGGCGCCCGCCTTGCCGGACGCCCTGGCCGTCCGGGTGGCCAGCGACACGTCGTGCCTCGCGGCCTGCACCGCGTGGCGGCTCCGCCATGCCAGCGACGGGTTCCCCCCGGTGTCGGCCGCGGCGATCAGCAGGCCGCCGAGCATGGTGAGGTTCTTGAGGAAGTGGATGCGCTGCTGAGCCCGCTCCTGGTCGTCCTCGGCCTCCCAGTACGGGTGCCCGGCCAGGGTGGTGGGGACCAGCGTCGCCGCCAGGGCCAGGGCGGACAGCCGCGGCCAGCGGCCGATCGCCAGCAGCGAGCCCGCCACCAGCTGGATCCCTCCGTTGATGCGGATCAGCTGCTCGATGTCGTCCGGCAGGGCGTCCACACGCTCCTTGAGCGGGCCCACGACCTTCTCCGCTCGCGGCGCGACCCGCTCGGGCCGGCGCAGGGTGTCGTAGCCCTGGACGATGAAGATCGAGGCCAGCATGGGACGTGCGAGAGCTCTCAGTACAGCCATGGCCGCCCTCTGCCCGCTCAGCCCGATTTCTAACCCCGGCCGGCCAGCCGCCGTGGCCGGTCCGGAGCGTGGTCCGGCCCCGGCGAGTGCTCTCGGGAAGTGCCGCCCGCGCGCCCGCTGTGGTGGACTCTCACCGTGCCGCCCGAGAACCCGCCGCCCGGCCCGCCGGGGAACCCGCCGCCCGGCCCGCCGGGGGACCCGCCGCCCGGCCCGCCGGGGGACCCGCCGCCCGGCCCGCCGGGGGACCCGCCGTCCGTGCCCCCCCGGGACCCGCCCGTCCCGCCGGAGGCGCGGCCATCCGCGAACCCGCCTGGGCCGGGAAGGCCGTCCGGGCCGGCGACGGGGCCCGAGCAGCGGCGCCCGGCCCGGCCGCCGCTGCTCGCGGTGTCCGGGGTGAGCCGCCGCTACGGCGACCGCGCCGCCCTGCTGCCCCTCGATCTCGCGCTCGCTGCCGGGCAGTGCGTGGCCGTCCTCGGCGCCAACGGATCGGGCAAGTCCACCTTGCTCCGCATCGCCGCCGGGCGGGACACGCCAACCACCGGCCGGGTCAGCTACGGCGGCCGCGTGCTCTCCGAGGATGACCCGGTGGTCCGGACCGAGATCGCGGTCGTGGGCGACCTGGTCAGCGCCTACCCGGACCTGACCGTCCGGGAGCACCTCCAGCTGGTCGCGGTGGCGCACGGCGAGGGACACCTGGCCGCGGACCTGGTGGACCGGGCGCTGGCCGAGTGCCGCCTGGAGGATCACGGCGGGGCCCTGCCTGGGTCCCTGTCCAGCGGCCAGCTCCAGGCCCTGCAACTGGCCACGGTGCTGGTCCGGCCGCTGCGGCTGATGGTGCTCGATGAGCCCGAGCAGCGCCTGGATCCTGCCGCCCGGCGCTGGCTGGCCGGCCTGCTGCGCAGCGAGAAAGAGGCGGGCGCGGCGATCCTGCTGGCCACCCACCACACCGAGCTCGCCGCGGCGGTGGCCGACCACGTCATCCTGCTCAGCGACGGCGCGGTCACCGCCGAGGGGTCGCCGGACGTGACCCTGGCCGCGTGGCGGTGACCGTGACCCGTGACCCCATCGCCGTCCCGGACAGCACCGGGGCGACCTTCGCGCTGCTGCGCCAGCTGCGCCGGGGCCACAGCCGCAAGCGGGCGGCCAATGCCGCCTACTGGGCCTACCTGGCCGCGGTCATCGTGGTCAGCTACGGCGGCTCGCTGATCGTGGCGGCGTACCGGGCACTGCGCCATCCGCCGCCGGCGACCGCGGCGGCGCCGCGGCTGCTGCACGGGGCCCCGGCCGCCCTGACCGCGCTGGTGCTGCTGGTGTTCCTGGTCCTGGTGCGGGACGCCTTGTGGCGCGGCCCGGTCACCGTGCCGCAGGCCACCGCGGACTGGCTGCTCGGGACGCCGGTGTCACGCCGGCGGCTGCTGCGCCCCCGGTTCCGCGGGTCGGCCGCCGGTGCCGTGCTGGTCGGTGCGGTGGCCGGGATCGTGCCGGCCGCGACCCTGGTCGCCCTGGGACTGGGCGGCCGGTCGGATGGCGAGGTGATCCGCCTGGCCGGGGCGGCCGTGGTGTCGATGGGCCTGCTGTTCGCGCTGGCCACCGGCCTGGCCGGCCTGATCGAGCGGTACCCCGGGACCGGGCGGTGGGTCCGCGCGGCCACCCCGGTGACGCTGGCGGCGGCGGTCCTGCTCGGCGGCCTGGCCGCCTGGGCCGGACTCGGGCAGCTGCCGTCCGCCGTGGCCGCCGTGGTGCTCTGGTCCGGCCCGTGGGGGTGGGCGGCCCAGCCGGTGATCGCCGCGGCCGTCCATGCCGTGCCCGCCAGCTCCATGGCAGGTCACGCCCTGCCCGGCAGCGCCCTGCCCGCCAGCGCCCTGCCCGGCAGCTCCGTGGCCGGGAACCCGGCTCCCTGGTGGCCGCTGGCCCTGGCGCTGCTCGCCGCGGCAGCGCTGGCCGCGCTGGCCTGCGCGGACCGGGCCGCCGCCGGGGTGCCCGCCGCCGCGCTGCGCGCCCGGGCCCGCACCCTCGGCGCGATGTCTGCGGCCGCGCTGAGCATGAACACCCGCGGTGTCGCGACCGCCTACACGGCGGCGGGTGGCGCCCGCCGCGCCCGTTTCCGCCTCCCGCCGCCGCGCCGGCGTGAGCTGGTGCTGCTCTGGCGGGACCTGCTCGCGCTGCTCCGGTCGCCCGCCCGGCTGGTATCCGCGGTCCTGCTGGCGCTGCTGGCCACCTCGCTCATCGCCGTGGCCGGCCACGGCCACCCGGTATCGCTAGTGCTGGTCGCCTCCGGCCTCAGCCTCGGCTACCTGGCCGCCGCCTGGCTCTGCGAGGGGGCCAGGCTGGATGCGGATGACCCCCGCCGGTCGGTGCCCCTGCCTATCCGCTTCCAGACGCTGGCCTGGTGGCACGCGGGGGTGCCGTGCCTGGTGCTGCTGGTGGCCGCGGGGATCCCGGCCGCCGTGGTGTGCGTGGCCGCGGGTGACCTGCGTCCGCTCGTCCTGCTTGCGGTCATCATCCCGGTGCTGGTCGGCGGGGCGCTGGTCAACGCCTTCCGGGGCAGCTTCTCGCCGTCCCTGTTCGTGGGGGTCGACACCCCGGTGGGCAACACCGCCGCGCTGAGCATCCTGTTCTGGTACGCGTGGGGCACGGTGCTCGCCGTGCTGCCGATGACCGTGCTGGTGTCCAGCGCGCTCCGCTCGCCTGGACCCGCCCCGCTCGCCCGCGCCCTGGTAATCGGCGCCGGTCTCGCGGCCGGGCTGGGTGCCTATGCCGCGCGCCGCGCGGGACGCCTCCGGGCCGGCTGACCCCGCCGGCTGATCCCGGGCCCGGCTGACAACCCCGGCCGGCCATCAACCGCGGTCCGCGGGCCGCACTCAGGCCGACCACCCAGCGGGCTGCTGTTCGACGACGTCATGTGGGCGCGGAAGGCCAAGGAAGAGCACGACGTGTTCACCGAGGTCCTGCGCGACAAGGGCGTGCGGGTGCACTACTTCGGGCAACTGCTCGCCGATGTGCTCGAGGCCCCCGAGGGCCGCGGGTTCGTCCTCGACCGGGTCTGCACCCCGGAGGTCCTGGGGCCCGCGCTGGTCGACCCGGTGCGCCGCCTGTTCGAGGACCTGGACGGGCCCAGCCTGGCCGGGTACCTGGTCGGCGGCGTGCTCAAGGCCGACCTGGGCCCGCTGCGGACCACCAGCCTGCGGTGGGACATGCTCCGCACGGATGACTTCGTCCTGCCGCCGCTGCCCAACCACCTGTTCCCGCGGGACAATTCGTGCTGGGTGTACGGGGGCGTGTCCATCAACCCGATGGCCATGCCCGCCCGCCAGCGCGAGACCGTGCACATCCAGGCCATCTACCGCTACCACCCGCTGCTGCGGGGGGCGGACTTCGTCACCTACTACGGCGCCGACGACGATGGCCACCTGCCGGCCAGCATCGAGGGCGGCGACGTCCACGTGATCGGCAACCGGGCCGTCCTGATCGGCATGGGGGAGCGGACCACGCCGATGGCGGTGGAGATCCTGGCCCAGGCTCTGTTCGCCAGCGGGCAGGCCGATCAGGTGATCGCCGTGGAACTGCCGCGGTCGCACGCGATGATGCACCTCGACACCGTGATGACCATGATCGACCGGGGGACGTTCGTGCTCTATCCGTACTTCGACCGCGCCATGCGGTCCTGGACGGTCCGGCCGGGCGACGACCCGATGACGCTGCGGGTGACCCAGAACGGGGACTTCTGGGCCACGCTGGCCGCGGCGCTCAAGGTTGACGAGGTCACCGTGCTGGCCACGGACGAGGACGTCCGGGCCGCGGAGCGCGAGCAGTGGGACGATGGCACCAACTACCTGGCCGTGGCCCCCGGCGTGATCGTCGGCTACGACCGCAACGTCGCCACCAACACCATGCTGCGCAAGCACGGCATCGAGGTGGTGACCGTACCCGGCGAGGAACTCGGCCGGGGCCGGGGTGGGCCGCGGTGCATGACCTGCCCGATCGAACGCGACCCTGCCTAGCCGAGGAGCCGATATGGACCTGCACGGGCGCAACCTGCTGAAGGAGATGGACTTCAGCCCGGAGGAGTTCCTCTACCTCGTCGACCTGGGCGGCCGCCTGCGCGCTGAGAAGCGCGCCGCCCGGCCGCCCGGCCGCCCCGGCCCGCCCGGCTCACCGGCCGGCCGCCGGCGGCCGGCTGGCCGGCCTCAATATCGCGCTGATCTTCGAGAAGGCCTCCACCAGGACCCGGGCGGCCTTCGAGGTGGCCGCGCACGACGAAGGCGCGCACGTCACGTATCTCGGGCCGGAGGGATCACACATCGGCGACAAGGAGTCGATGAAGGACACGGCCCGGGTGCTGGGCCGCATGTTCGACGGTATCGAATACCGCGGGTTCGCCCAGGAATCCGCGGAGACCCTCGGCCAGTTCGCCGGGGTGCCGGTGTGGAACGGGCTGACCAACGAATGGCATCCCACCCAGATGCTGGCGGACGTGCTGACCGTCCGTGATCACGCCAGCCGGCCGCTCACCGGCGTGTCGTGGTGCTACCTGGGCGACGCCCGGAACAACACCGCGAACTCACTGCTGGTGACCGGGGCCCTGCTGGGCATGGACACCCGGGTATGCGCCCCGGCGCAGCTGCAGCCGTCCCCCGCGGTGCAGCGGATCGCCCGTGGCCTGGCCGCCGCCTCCGGGGCGGCGCTGACCGTGACCGAGGACGTGAAGGCCGCGGTGGCGGGCGCCGACTTCCTCTACACCGACGTGTGGCTGTCCATGGGAGAGCCCCCCGGGGAGTGGGACAAGCGGATCGACCTGCTGCTGGACTACCAGGTCAACGCCGACGTGCTGGCCGCGACGGGGAACCCCGCGGTCAAGTTCATGCACTGCCTGCCCGCCCTGCACAACCGGGACACCAGGGTCGGCGAGGAGATCTACCGGCGGCGCGGCCTGACCGCGCTGGAGGTCACCGAGGAGGTCTTTGAGTCCCCGGCTTCCGTGGTGTTCGATCAGGCCGAGAACCGGATGCACACGATCAAGGCGGTCATGGTCGCGACCCTGGGAGGGCAGCTATGAAGGTCGTCGCCGCGCTGGGCGGGAACGCGCTCCTGGAGCGTGGTGAGGCGCCCGACTCCGACATCCAGGAGTCGCACATCGCCCGCGCCGCGGCTGCGCTCAGCCCGATGCTGCACGAGCACGACGTGATCATCACGCACGGGAACGGCCCGCAGGTCGGCGTGCTCGCGGTGGAGAGCGCCGGTGACCCGTCGCTGTCCCACCCGTACCCACTGGACGTGCTGGGGGCGCAGACGCAGGGCATGATCGGCTACTGGCTGATGCAGGCCCTGGAGCGGGCCGCGATCCACGAGGCGGCGCGGCGCGGGGCGGCGGAGCACGGCGCCGCGCACGGCGGCCGGGGGGCCAAGCCCGCGGTCTGCCTCATCTGCCGGACCCTGGTCAACGCGGATGACCCCGCGTTCGCCGAGCCGGCCAAGTTCGTCGGCCCGGTCTACGACCAGGCCACGGCGTCCCGGCTGGCGGCGGCGCGCGGCTGGGAGATGCACCGTGACGGGCGGGCCTGGCGGCGGGTGGTGCCGTCACCGGAGCCCGCCGGCCTGGTCGAGCTGGACATGATCAGGCTGCTGGCCAGCCGGGGCGTCACCGTCATCTGCGCCGGCGGCGGGGGAATCCCGGTCGTGGCCGACGAGGAGGGCGGCTTCCGCGGGGTCGAGGCGGTCGTGGACAAAGATCTCACCGCGGCGCTGCTGGCCCAGGAGGTCGGCGCGGACGCCCTGCTGCTGCTGACCGACGTCGCGGCCGTCCAGGACGGCTACGGCACGCGGGACGCCCGGCCCATCCGCCGGGCCACCCCCGCCCAGCTGCGGGGCCGGCTGCAGGCGGGGGCGTTCCCGGCCGGCTCGATGGGCCCCAAGGTCGAGGCGGCCTGCCGTTTCGCCGCGGCGACCGGCGGCCTGGCCGCCATCGGCTGCCTCGATGATGCCCAGGCCCTGCTGGACGGCAGGGCTGGAACGATAGTCCAGCACACGACAGCGAGGACAGGAGCACCATGACTGACACAGGCAGCGGGCACCGCCCCCGGGTCGTGGTCGGGGTGGACGGGTCGGCCGGCTCGGCGCACGCGCTGCGGTGGGCGGCCCGGCAGGCCCGGTACGACGGGGCCACGCTGGAGGCCGTCACCGCCTGGCAGTACCCCGCGTTCTTCGGCTGGGCCCCGGTCGGAGCGGACAGTGCCGACTTCGGCTCGATCGCCGAGAAGACCCTCCACGACGCGCTGAACGAGGTGTTCGGCCCCGAGTGGCCGGACTGGGTGCACGCGCAGGTGGTCGAGGGCTACCCGCCGAATGTCCTGGTCCAGGCGTCCGAAGGGGCGGACCTGCTGGTCGTCGGCAGCCGCGGGCACGCCGGGTTCGCCGACGCCCTCCTCGGCTCGGTCAGCACCTACTGCGTGCACCACGCGCACGGGCCGGTCACCGTCATCCGGCCGCCGCGCCGGCCCCACCACTGAGCGCCTGGCCGGGCCGGCCCGGCCAGACCCGCGCTCACGGGCCGGTGCGCAGGGAATAGTGGACGTCCAGGCGGTCGGCGGAACGGTTGGCGGTGATCGCCACGCTGTCCCCCGGCAGCACCGCGTGATCGTCCACCACGGCCAGCCCGGCCGCGGTGAAGCTGACCCGGTGGCTGTGCAGCGCGGGACTGCCCGCGGCCCGGCCCAGGTAGCCGGCCTCGAGGGTCCCCAGGGCACACGGGCTGATCGTCTCGGCGGCCCGGGTGACCGCGAGCCCGTGCCCGGCCAGCACCGTGTACAGGCCGCGCCGGGCCAGCTCCGCAGGGTCGAGGTCAGCGGCCAGCGGCAGGGGCAGGTACGAGGTCTGCACGATCAGCGGCCGGTCGCCGGCCAGCCGCAGGCGCCGCAGCCGCAGCACCTGGCCGGGGGCGCCGAGCCGGGCACCGACCTGCTCCGGCGGGGTAATGATCTCGGTGGCGAGCAGCCGGGTGCTGATCTCGGCTCCCTGCCCGGCCAGGTCCGCGGCGAAGCTGCGCAGGTGGCCCAGGTCGTACTCGTACCGCGCCGCCACGTACGTGCCGCTGCCGTGCCGGGCGGCGACCAGCCCCTCGTCGGTGAGCAGCTGCAGGGCCTGCCGCAGCGTCATGATGCTGACCCCGAACTCCCCGGCCAGGTCCCGCTGGGGTGGCAGGGAGCTGCCCGCGGGCCACTGGCCGCTGGTGATCCGGTCGCGCAGCTCGGCGTAGATTCGCAGGTACTTCGGCTGACGGTCCGCCGCGGTCCGCCGCGCGGCGCTGCTCACCGGAGCGCTCCGGTTCACGTTCGCGCCGTTCACCGCGCCGCGTCGATCGCGTCCCGCAGGGCGCTGACCTCGCGCCCGATGTCGGCGGCCGCCGCGCCGTCCAGGACCCGCCGCATGAGGGCGGACGCCACGATCACCCCGTCGCCATGCCGGACGGCCGCGGCAGCCCGGGCTGGCGTGTCGATGCCGAAGCCGATCAGCACCGGCCGCGGGCCCCGGTTTTCCGCAACGGTCCGTTCGCCCCCCTCCTCCGACGCGGCCGCAAGCGCCCGGGCGGCCAGCGCCCACCGGCGTTCGTCGTCGTGCTCGCTCGTGCTCCCGGTGGTGGCCATGACGCTCATCACGTAGAGGAAACCACGGGTCAGGCCGGCGATCGCGCGTATCTGCGCGGGCGGTGTGGCCGGGGTGACCATCAAGGTGGCGTCCAGCCCGGCCGCGGCGGCCGCGGCGAGGTACCCGTCCGCTTCCCCGGACGGGAGGTCGGGGATGATCGTCCCGCTGAAGCCGGCCTCGGCGAGCTGGCCGCAGTACCGCCCGATGCCCCGGCGGCAGGCGTGGTGGGCGTAGCTCATCGCGATCAGCGGCACCTCGCCGTCCCGGCCGGCCCCGGCCGGGCCCGGCGCAGCTCAGCCAGGATCGCGGTGATGTTCGCGCCGCGGCTGATCGCGGTGTCCGACGCCCGCTGGATGACCGGCCCGTCGAGCATCGGGTCCGAGAACGGGAGCCCGATCTCGACCGCGTCCGCGCCGGCGTCGATCATCGCGTCCAGCAGATCCGTCCAGACGGCCCGGACCCCGGCGGTGACGTAGGTGACCAGGCTGGGGCGCCCGCCCGCGCGGGCCGAGCCCAGCGGCGCCTCAACCCTGTGCATGGGCTGGCCCACGGCTGATCTCCTTCAGGATGGCGGCGTCCTTGTCGCCCCGGCCGGACATGGTGATCAGGACGCTCGCCCCGGCGGGCAGGTCCCCGCGGCGCGCGGCGCGGGCCACCCAGGCCACCGCGTGCGCGGACTCCAGCGCGGCGAGGATGCCCTCGGTACGGGCACAGAGCCCGGCCGCCGCGATCGCCTCATCGTCGGTCACCGTCTGGTACTCGGCGCGGCCGCACGCGGCCAGGTAGGCGTGCTCGGGCCCGACGCCCGGGTAGTCCAGCCCCGCCGAGACCGATTGCGCCTCGGCGACCTGGCCGTGCTCGTCCTGCAGGACCGCGGACAGGAATCCGTGCAGGATGCCGGGGCGGCCCTGGCTGACCGCGGCGCCGCCCGCGGCCTCCACGCCGACCAACCGGGCCGGGGTGTCCGCGAAGCCGGCGAACGTCCCCGCGGCGTTCGACCCGCCGCCCACGCAGGCCACCACCACGTCCGGCCGGCCGGACGGCCCGAGTTCGGGCCGGACGGCGCACTGGGCCCGGGCCTCGTCGCCGATGACCCGCTGGAACTCGCGCACCAGCCACGGGTAGGGGTGCGGTCCCAGCACCGAGCCGATGCAGTAGTGGGTGGTGTCCACGGTGGTGACCCAGTGCCGCAGCGCCTCGCTGGTGGCGTCCTTCAGCGTCCTGCACCCCGAGCGCACCGGCCGCACCTCGGCACCCAGCAGTTCCATCCGGAACACGTTGAGTTCCTGCCGGGCCATGTCCCGCTCGCCCATGTAGACAGTGCAGCCCAGGCCCAGGTGGGTTAAGTGAGTAGGCCGGAAAAGTCGCGAATGGGATCTTGTGCCCGCGCCGGGCCCCGGCGCATCATCAGCAGTCAGAACCACAACGAAGAGATCCCTGACGAGCAGAGTCCCAACCAGCCAGGCCGCGAGGCGGCCGTCCGCGGGAGGTGGCGAGCCATGGCCGCCAGCAACGAGACCGGGCCAGTGAGCCAGACCGGGCCAGCGAGCGAGCTGGCCGAGTCCGGGCCGCCGAAGCTGCACCGCAACCTCAGCGTCTGGGAGGCCATCGGCATCTCGCTGGCCCTGATGGCGCCCTCGATGGCGGCCAGCATCAACCCGCAGGGCACCGCGACGACGGTGGGCCGGGCGGTGCCGATCGCGTTCGCGCTCGCGTTCGTCGGGGTGCTGTTGGTCGCCTACACGTTCGTGCGGCTGACCCAGCGCTTCCACCACTCCGGGTCGGTGTACGGGTTCGTCGGCGCCACGCTCGGCCCCCGCGCCGGGGTCATCTCCGGCTGGGCGCTGACCGGCACGTACACCTTCTACGCCGTGGTCACCTCGATGGCCGGCGGCCGGTTCGCGGCCAACTTCCTGGACGCGATCGGGATCTGGAACGACCCGCCGGCCTGGTCCGGGTTCCTGCTCGGGGCCATCGGGATGGTGGTGGTCTGGTGGCTGGCCATCACGCCGGCCCGGGGCGGCACGCGGATACTCCTGGCCGCCGAGGGCATCACCGTGCTGCTCATCGCGATCGTGATCGTCATCGTGTTCGCCAAGCTGGCCGGGCACAGCGCCCCGCACGGGCTGGGCGTGGACTGGGCGGTGTTCAGCCTCCCGTCCGGCGTGCCGCTCTCCACGATCTTCCTCGGCGTGGTGTTCGGCTTCCTGTCCTTCGCCGGGTTCGAGGCCGCGTCCACGCTCGGTGAGGAAACCCGGCGGCCCAGGCGGGACATCCCCCGGGCCATCCTCGGCGTGGCCATCTTCGGCGGCATCTACTTCGTCGTGGTCACCGCCGTCGAGGTGATGGGTTTCGGCACCTCGGCCAAGGGCGTCACCGCGTTCATCAACTCCACCTCCCTCATCGGGGACCTCGGCACCGCCTACGTCGCGTCCTGGCTGGGCACGATCATCACGGCCGGCGCGATGATCTCGGCGTTCGGCTGCGCGCTCGCGTCCACCGTCGGCGCCTCCCGGCTCGCGTTCGCGATGGGCCGGGACGGCGTGCTGCCCGCCCGGCTCAGCCACGTCTCGCCCCGGCGCCGGACCCCCACCACCTCGGCCGCGGCCGTGGTGCTTGGCGTCTACGTGATCATCGCCTTCACCTGGTTCGTGCTCGGCGGCGACCCGTTCACGCTGTTCCTGGAGAGCGGCACGATCGGCACGCTGATCCTGCTGGTCGTCTACGTCCTGGCCACGATCGGGATGGTCCGCCTGGTGTTCTTCTCCGGGGCCTCCGGAGTCAGCACGGTCCGGCGGTGGGAGCTGGTGATCCCGGTGCTGGGCATCATCGTGCTCGGCTACACCCTGTTCCGGAACGTCTGGCCGCTGCCGACCGGGGTGGCCTGGTGGGGCCCGTCGGTGGCCATCGCCTGGTTCGTGGTCGGCATCGCCTGGGTGCTGGCCAGGCCTGCCGCGACGCGGCACGCGGGGGAGCTGCTGACCCAGGCCGAGGGCCTGGCCGCCGCGGACGCCTCGGACCCGGACCGGCTGTCCCGGCAGGCCACCTAGGTGCTAACGGTTCAGCCGGGCTGCGCCGCGGAACCGCCCGCGGGCTCGTAGGACCACAGCTCGCTGGACACCCCGACCGGCGGGGGGGCCTGACCGCCCTCCCGCTCGGCCTGCGAGCGGTGCCCGTGCCCGAACGCCGGGGAGTTCAGCCACGCGGCGAAGGACTCCTCGTCCCGCCACCGGGTGATGACCAGCCAGGTGGTCCGCTCGTCCGTGGGCTTGAGCAGCTCGAACCCCTCGAACCCGGCCTGGTTGTCCACGGCGCCGGCCCGGGCCGCGAAGCGGCGGGCCAGCTCGTCCCCGCTGTCCGCTGGCACGGTGATCGCGTTGATCTTGATAACCGTCATGACCCCGATCATGCCAGCCCCGGGCGGTTGCGGCCGGCGCGGCGTGGCGGCGCCCACCGGGGCAGCAGCTTGGCCCTGATGCCCTTATCTTTGCCACCATGGCGCGTACCCGCATGTACCGCAACGGGATCCTGGAGGACGAGGGCTTCCCCGTCGCCAAGGTCTCCGACTACCTGGCCGACCCGACCGCGGTCATCTGGTTCGACTTTTGCGAGCCGACCGCGGCGGACCTGTCCTCGATCAGCGAGGAACTGGGGCTGCACCCGCTGGCGGTCGAGGACGCGGTGGCCGAGCACCAGCGGGCCAAGCTGGACCGCTACCAGAGCCACATCTTCGTCACCTCATACGGGGTGAAGCTGAACACCGGCACTGGCCAACTGGAAATCGACGAGGTTGACGCGTTCGTCACCGACCGCGCGCTGGTCACGGTGCGGCGCAGCCGCGGCTTCGACATCGACGCGGTGATCCGCCGCTGGGACGACTCACCGGACCTGGCCAAATGCGGGGCGGGGTTCCTGCTCTACGGCCTGCTCGACTACGTGGTGGACACCCATTTCGAGGCGGTCCAGTCGCTGGACACCCAGATCGAGACGCTCGAGGACCAGCTGTTCGACGACAATCCCCGGGACAACGAGATGCAGCGCCGCACGTTCGAGCTGCGCAAGTCGCTGGTCGTGCTGCGGCGCGTGGTGCTGCCGATGCGCGAGGTGCTCAACTCGCTGCTCCGGCGTGACCTGCACGTCGTGGACGGCGAGATCCTGCCGTACTTCCACGACGTCTACGATCACGTGCTCCGCGCGACCGAATGGACGGAGTCCCTCCGCGACCTGGTCACGACCATCCTGGAAACTCACCTCACGGTCCGCGGCAACCGGCTCAACGTGATCATGAAGCAGGTCACCAGCTGGGCCGCGATCATTGCCGTGCCGACTGCCGTCACCGGCTTTTACGGGCAGAATGTGCCCTATCCGGGTTTTGGCCGGATCGCCGGTTTCTGGACGTCCACACTGATCATGGTTGGCCTATCTGCGACCCTGTATATGATCTTCCGCCGCAAAGACTGGCTCTAGAGCATATTTGCCCAGCTAGAGGCCTATGTCCGCGCCGCGGATATCACCCGCTGAGGACGTTCCGGGGTGCCCGGGCTGTCACGTAGGACAGGCGAAGGCGCGAGACACGCCGGCGCACGGGAACCGGGTATGTCCGGAATGCGTTACAGCGGGCAGGCCGGTGGGGCGAGGGCCCGCAGGCCGATGCCGGGCACAGGGAACACGAGGGAGCGGAACGTGCAGACTCCAGGGTGGATGCGGCGGCCTACGGCGTCCCCGTCGGGCGGGACCACGGCCGGTACCGCCGCGGACACGGCCACGCAGGCGGGGGACGGCCAGGGCGGCAGTCCCCCGGCCGGGAGCCCCGGGGACGGGGACGGCCAGGGCGGCAGCCCAGCAGCCGGGCACCCCGCAGCCGGGAACCCGGGGGACGGGGACGTGGCGGCGCCCGGGTCCCGGCGGACCAAGATCCTCCTTCTCGCCTCCGGCGGCGTGGCTGTCCTCGTGGTCGCGGGCGTGACCATCGGGATGCTCGGCGCGTCCGGCTCTGCCGGGCACGTCACCACCGTCTCGGACCATCAGTCCGGCGCCCAGGCCGCCCCGCCGCTGCTGGTCGAGTCCGTGACCCAGGGCGGCGCGGTGACCCGCACCAACGGTGCCAGCCCGGTCCGGGTGACCCTGTCCGCCCCGCTGGCCGCCACCTCGCCGATGCCGGTCCTGGACCCCGCGACCCCCGGGACCTGGACGAAGGCGGGCACCACGCTGACGTTCACCCCGTCCACCCCGTTCCTGCCCGGCACCCGGGTGCGGGTCACGTTCCCGGCCGGCGGATCCGGGCCCCGCTCCGCCGCGGGCGGGGTGGTGGCCAGGACCATGACCGAGCAGTTCACCACCCGGCACTGGTCCACCCTGCGGCTGAAGCAGATGCTCGCGCAAATGGGCTACCTGCCGCTCAAGTGGGCCCCCCAGAACCCTGACGCGATGGAGCCGGACAACGTCCCCACCGAGCTGTCCGCCATGTACTCGCCGCTGGCCGGGACCTTCACCTGGAAGAAGGGCTACCCATCGGTCCTGACCAGCTTCTGGGGCGGCAAGTCCAGCCTGATCATGCAGGGGGCGATCCGGGCCTTCCAGGCCAACCACGGCCTCACCATGACCGGCGTGATGACCCCCGCCCTGTGGCGGGACGTGATCAGCGCCGCCGCGGCCAACAAGAAGAACCCCCACGGTTACACCTACGCCCTGGCCAGCAAGGCCAGCCCGGAAACGCTGACCGTGTGGCATAACGGGCACGTCATCCTGCACACGCTGGCCAACACCGGCATCCCGGCCGCGCCTACCGCCGACGGCACCTTCCCGGTCTACCTGCGCTACCAGTTCCAGATCATGTCGGGCACGAACCCGGACGGCTCCCACTACGCCGACCCGGTCTCCTGGGTGGCGTACTTCAACGGCGGCGACGCGGTGCACTACTTCCCCCGCGGCTTCTACGGCGCGCCGCAGAGCCTGGGCTGCGTCGAGCTGCCGTACGACCAGGCTCACTACGTGTGGCCTTACCTGACCTACGGCAGCCTCGTCACCGTCCGGTAGCCAGGAGTCCGCGGAGCGGTCAGGGCGATATCGAGGCGCGGCTACGGCCGCGCCTCGATAGCATCAGAGGCTGGGGCAATGGCCCCACTCGACAACTATCCAGGGAGCCCGCCGTGTCGGCCCTGCAGCTGCACATCACCCTCGCCGGTCGCGAGCACGTGGTGGACGCGGGCACTACGGCCGGTGACGCGCTCCGGCTGGGCGAGCCGGGCGGCGGCCCGGCGGGCGCCCCCGGCTCCGCGGTGATCGCCGCGCGGGTCAACGGCGAGCTGCGCGACCTGGCCTCGCCGCTGGCCGACGGTGACTCCGTCGAGCCGGTCGAGGTGGGCAGCGGCGATGGCCGGGCGATCATGCGGCACTCCACCGCGCATGTGATGGCCCAGGCGGTCCAGGAACTGTTCCCCGGGGCCAAGCTGGGTATCGGGCCGCCCGTGGAGAACGGTTTCTACTACGACTTCGACGTGCCCGCGCCGTTCAGCCCCGCGGACCTCAAGGCCATCGAGCAGCGGATGCGCCAGATCGTGAAGCAGGGCCAGCGCTTCTCCCGGCGTGAGGTCAGCGACGACCAGGCCCGCGAGGAACTCGCCGGTGAGCCCTACAAGCTCGAGCTGATCGGGATCAAGGGCGGCAGCCCGACCGCGTCAGCCCCCGGGGCCTCGGTCGCGCCCTCCGAGGTCAGCGTCGAGGAAGCGGTCGAGGTCGGCGGCAGCCAGCTCACCATCTACGACAACCTCGACCCCGCCACCGGCCAGGCATGCTGGAAGGACCTGTGCCGCGGGCCGCACGTGCCCACCACCCGGCAGATCCCGGCGTTCAAGCTGATGCGCTCCGGCGGCGCGTACTGGCGGGGGAGTGAGAAGAACCCCCAGCTGCAGCGGATCTACGGGACCGCCTGGGAGTCCCGGGAGGCACAGGACGAGTACCTGAAGCTGCTCGCCGAGGCGGAACGCCGCGATCACCGGCGGCTCGGCGCGGAGCTGGACCTGTTCTCGTTCCCGACCGAGATCGGCTCCGGGCTGCCGGTCTTCCACCCCAAGGGCGCCACCGTCCGCCGGGTGATGGAGGACTACGCACGCGGCCGCCACGAGGAAGCGGGTTACCAGTACGTCAACACCCCGCACCTGACCAAGGAACAGCTGTTCCAGACCTCGGGGCACCTCGGCTTCTACGCCGAGAGCATGTTCCCGCCCATGGAACTGGACGGCGCCCGGTACTACATGAAGCCGATGAACTGCCCGATGCACGTGCTCATCTTCCAGTCGCGCGGGCGCTCCTACCGGGAGCTGCCGCTCCGCCTGTTCGAGTTCGGCACCGTGTACCGGTACGAGAAATCCGGGGTGGTGCACGGCCTGACCCGCGCCCGCGGGTTCACCCAGGATGACTCGCACATCTTCTGCACACCGGAGCAGCTCGCTCCGGAGCTGGCCTCGCTGCTGAGCTTCGTGGTCGGCCTGCTCCGCGACTTCGGCCTGACCGAGTTCGAGGCCGAGCTGTCCACCCGGCCGGAGAAGTACGTGGGGGAGCCCGCCGAGTGGGACGCGGCCGAGGCCGCGCTCAAGCACGCCCTGGACGCCTCGGGCCTGCCGTACACCGTCGCCGAGGGCGAGGGCGCGTTCTACGCCCCCAAGATCGACGTGCACGTGAAGGACGCGATCGGGCGCCGCTGGCAGCTGTCCACCCTCCAGGTGGACTTCCAGGAGCCGGGCCGGTTCGGCGTCGAGTACCAGGCCCCCGACGGCTCCCGGCAGCGTCCCTACATGATCCACCGCGCGCTGTTCGGCTCGATCGAGCGGTTCTTCGGGATCCTGCTCGAGCACTACGCCGGGGCCTTCCCGCCGTGGCTCGCGCCGGTCCAGGTGATCGGCATCCCCATCACCGACGCGCACGTGCCCTACCTGGAGAAGGCCGCGGCCCAGCTGCGGGAGCAGGGCATCCGGGTCGAGGTGGACACCAGCGATGACCGGATGCAGAAGAAGATCCGCAACGCGCAGCGCCAGAAGGTGCCCTACATGCTGCTGGCCGGGGACGACGACGTGGCCAAGGGCGCGGTCTCGTTCCGGTTCCGCGACGGCGGGCAGCGCAACGGCGTCCCGGTCGCCGACGCCGTCGCCGAGATCGTCAGCGCCGTCCAGCAGCGCATCCAGGTCTGACCGCTCGATGACCGAGCCAACCGAGCCTGGCCTGTCCGAGCAGGACGGCGCCGGCATCCCGGACGGATTCGCCCGGCTGTGGATGCCGCACCGGATGGCCTACATCAAGGGCGAGAACAAGCCGGCCGGGGCCGGCGAGGGTGACGGGTGCCCGTTCTGCCGGATCCCGGCGCTCAGCGATGAGGACGGCCTGATCGTGGCCCGGGGCCAGCTGGTCTACAGCGTCCTCAACCTGTACCCCTACAACGCCGGCCACTTGATGGTGCTCCCGTACCGGCACGTGGCCGACTACACCGACCTGGACGAGGCTGAGACCGCGGAGCTGGCCACGCTCACCAAGCGGGCCATGACGGCGCTGCGCACCGCGTCCGGCGCGCAGGGTTTCAACATCGGCATGAACATGGGCTCGGTCGCGGGCGCGGGAATCGCGGCGCACCTGCACCAGCACGTGGTGCCCCGGTGGGGCGGGGACACCAACTTCATGCCCGTGGTCGGCCACACCCGCGTCCTGCCTCAACTGCTGAGGGACACGAGGAAGCTGATCGCCGACGCCTGGCCGGGCTGAGCGGCCGGCCAGGCCCGCGGGTTACCCGGCGTCCGCGGCGGCTGCGACCTTGTCGGCCAGGTGGGACGGGAGCGGCTCGTAGCGCAGGTAGCTGCGGCTGAACGAGCCGGTGCCATGCGACATCGAGCGCAGGTCGATCGCGTAGCGGGTGATCTCCAGCTGCGGCACCTCGGCCTTGACCAGGGTCCGCCCGCCCGCCACCGGCTCGGTGCCGAGCACCCGGCCGCGCCGCGAGGACAGGTCGGACATGACCGCACCCACGTAGTCGTCCGCGACCAGCACCGACAGCTCGTCCACCGGCTCCAGCAGCAGCACCTTCGCCTTGTCGGCGGCGTCCCGCAGGGCCGCCTTGCCGGCCTTCTGGAAGGCCATGTCCGAGGAGTCCACCGAGTGGGCCTTGCCGTCGAACAAGGTGACCCTCACGTTGACCATCGGATAACCCGCCAGCACGCCCAGCTCGAGCTGGGCACGCACCCCCTTCTCCACCGACGGTATGAACTGGCGGGGCACCACCCCCCCGACGACCTTGTCCACGAACTCGAACCCGGTGCCCGAGGGCGTCGGTTCCACCTCGATATGGCACACCCCGAACTCGCCGTGCCCGCCGGTCTGCTTGACGTTACGGCCCAGCCCCCGGGCTTTCCCGGCCACGGTCTCGCGCAGCGGGACCCGGAGCTGCCTGGTCTCCACGCCCACCCCGTACCGCGAGGACAGCCGGTCCAGCAGGAGGTCGGAATGGGCCTCGCCCATGCACCAGAGCACGAGCTGGCGGGTCTCGGAGTTGTTCTCCATCCGCAGCGTCGGGTCCTCGGCCACGAGCCGGCCGATGGCCTGGGACATCTTGTCCTCGTCGGCCTTGGACTTGGCCGCGATGGCCACCGGGAGCAGCGGGTCGGGCATCGACCACGGCTCCATGAGCAGCGGGCGGTCCTTGTCGGACAGCGTGTCGCCGGTCTCGGCGCTGGTCAGCTTGGCCACGGCGCAGATGTCCCCGGCCACGCACTGCCCCACCGGGCGCTGCTGCTTGCCCAGCGGCGAGGTGAGCGCGCCGACCCGCTCGTCCATGTCGTGGTCGGCGTGGCCGCGCTCGGCCAGGCCGTGCCCGGACACGTGCACCGGCGCGTCTGGCCGCAGCGTCCCGGAGAACACCCGGACCAGGCTGATCCGGCCGACATACGGATCGGACGTGGTCTTGACCACCTCGGCCAGCAGCGGTCCCGCCGGGTCGCAGGACAGCCCGGTCACGGGCTTCCCGTCGAGGGTGGTCACGCCGGGCAGCGGATGCTCGCCGGGTGCGGGGAAGGCCTGGGTCATGATCTCCAGCAGCTCGGCCAGGCCGATGCCCTGCAGGGCCGACGTGGTGAGCACCGGGTAGAAGCTGCCCCGGGCGACCGCCTTCTCCAGGTCCTCGATCAGGACCTTGGGATCGATGCTCTCCCCGGACAGGTACCTGTCCATGAGAGTCTCGTCTTCGCTCTCCTGGATGACGCCCTCGATCAGCGAGCTGCGCAGCTCCTCGAGCCGGTCCGCCTGATCCGGGTCGGGGTCCCGCTCGGTGCGCGTTCCGCCGGTGTAGTCGTAGAACCGCCCGGACAGCAGCCCGATGAGCCCGCCGGTGGCCCCGGGGCCCGAGGTCACCGGCAGGTAGAGCGGGGCGACTGAGTCGCCGAACGCCTCCTGGCAGGCCCGCAGGGCCTCGTCGAAGTCGGCCCGCTGGTGATCCAGCTTGGTGATGACCACCGCGCGCGGCATGCCGACGGAGGCGCACTCCTCCCACAGCATCCGGGTCAGCCCGTCCAGGCCGTCGGTGGCCGGCACGGTGAACAGCGCGGCGTCCGCGGCCCTCAGGCCCGCCCGCAGGTCGCCGGTGAAGTCGGCGTAGCCCGGGGTGTCGAGAAGGTTGACCTTGACCCCGGCGTGCACCACGGGCGCCAGGGTGAGGTTGATGGAACGTTGCTGCCGGACTTCCACCTCATCGAAGTCGCTGATGGTGGAGCCGTCCTCCACTCGTCCCGGGCGCGGGATCGCGCCCGTGCTGACGAGGAGAGCCTCCACGAGAGTTGTCTTCCCTGACCCGGAATGGCCGACCAGCGCGACATTCCGCACGCTGCCGGGCTGATCGGCCCCTGCTGTACCGCCTGTGGCGCTCGATCCTCTCCTGTCGGTCATGAGTACTCGCCTCCTACGACGCTGTTCGGCTGCCTCACAGCCAGCCTTTACCTGCTGGACACCCGACCACAAGCCCCCAGCCGGAATCGTCCCCCCTGTCCACTCCGCCAGTAGGATCGGACGGCCATGCTGAACGCTCTGAGACCCCTGTTCGCCCGCCTGCTGTCGCCGCTGGGCCAGGCGCTCGCGCGCACCCCGGTCACGCCGAACATGATCACGGCGGCCGGGACGATCGGCGTGGCCATCGGGGCGCTGTGGCTGTTCCCCACCGGCCACCTGTTCGCCGGGACCCTGGTGTGCTGGGGCTTCGCCATGTTCGACATGCTGGACGGGCTGCTGGCCAGGGTGAAAGGCACCACCGGGCCCTGGGGGGCCTTCCTCGACTCGACCCTGGACCGGATCGGTGATGGGGCGGTCTTCAGCGGGCTGGCCATCTACCTGGCCCGCGACCATCAGCCCGTGCTGGCCTGCGTGGCGCTGTACTGCCTGGTCGCCGGGGGCCTGGTGTCGTACGCCCGGGCCCGGGCCGAGGGGATAGGCGTGCGCGCCGACGTCGGCGTGGCCGAGCGATCCGAGCGGCTGCTGGTGGTGCTGGTCGCGGCCGGCCTGACCGGGCTGGGCGTGCCGTTCGTCCTGGCCATCGGGCTCTGGCTGGTCGCGGCGGGCAGCACGGTCACGTTCGGGCAGCGCGTCCTGGTGGTCCGCAGGGCCGTCGGCCCGGGCGCCGCACCCCGGCCCGCGGCCCAGCCCGGCGGGCCGCCGGCCGCCAGCGGGGGCCCCGGCCCGGCGGCGGGTAACGGCGCCCCCGGTGCCGGCCCGGCGGCGGCGGTTCGGGACCCTGGTGATGATGGCGCGCGAAAGGATACGGCGTGACCTCGGTACGGGACCGGCTGACCGACGCCGCGTACGCCCTGGGCTGGACCCTGGTGTGCCGGGTCCCGGAATCCTGGGCCCGCGGCGCCTTCCGGTTCGGCGCCGACACCTTCTGGCGCCGCCAGGGACCCCAGGTCCAGGTGCTCGAGGCGAACCTGCGCCGGGTGACCGGCCCGTCCGCCACCGGCAAGGAACTGCGCGCGCTGTCCCGGCAGACCATGCGCTCGTACGCCCGCTACTGGCTGGAGGCGTTCCGGCTGCCCGTGCTGGGGCAGGACCGGATCCAGGCGGACATGCACGTGACCGGCGAGGAGAAACTGCAGGGGAACCTGGCCGCGGGACGCGGGGTGATCATCGCCCTGCCGCACACCGGCAACTACGAGCTGGCCGGGGCCTGGATCATCGGCCGCGGGGTGGGGAAGTTCACCACGGTCGCCGAGCGGCTCAGGCCCGAGTCCCTGTTCCGGCGGTTCCTGGATTTCCGCGAGGGCCTCGGCATGGAAGTGCTTCCGGCCAGCGGTGGGGACAGCCGGTTCGGCGTGCTGGCCCAGCGGCTGCGCGCCGGGGGCCTGGTCTGCCTGGTCTCCGACCGGGACGTCACCGGCCGGGGCATCGAGGTGGAGTACTTCGGGGAGAAGGCGCGGATGATGGCCGGCCCGGCCGCGCTGGCCGTGCAGACCGGGGCGGCGCTGCTGCCCGCGACCCTGTGGTTCGACGGCGACGGCTGGGGGGCCCGCATCTACGACGAGGTCCCGGTCCCGCCGGCCGGCACCCGCCGGGAGAAGGTCGCGGTCATGACCCAGGCGGTCGCCCGCGACTTCGAGGACGGGATCCGGGCCCATCCGCAGGACTGGCACATGCTCCAGAAGGTCTTCGTCGCGGATCTTGACCCGGAGCGGCTGGCCGCGGCGGACCGCGCGGCCCGCGGCGAGAGCGAGGCGGCCAGCGCGGCCCCCGGCGCCCCCGGCCCCGGCACGGGCGGCGGGCCGTGAGAGTCGGCATCGTCTGCCCCTACACCTGGGCCGTCCCCGGCGGGGTGCAGCAGCACATCCGGGACCTGGCCGAGGCGCTGATCGGGCTGGGGCACGAGGTGTCCGTGATCTCGCCCGCCGACGACGACACCCCGCTGCCGGCTTACCTGGTGCCCGCCGGCCGCGCGGTCCCGGTGCCCTACAACGGCTCGGTGGCCCGCCTGGCGTTCGGTTTCCTGTCCGCCAGCCGCGTCCGGCGCTGGGTCAAGGAGGGCGGGTTCGACGTCCTGCACGTGCACGAGCCGGCCGCGCCCAGCCTGTCCCTGCTGGCCTGCTGGGTGGCGGACGGGCCGATCGTGGCCACCGTGCATACCGCCACCCCGCGGTCGCGCGTCATGCACGCCGCCTACCCGGCCCTGCAGACCGCGCTGGAGAAGATCACCGGGCGGATCGCGGTCTCCGAGGCGGCCCGGACCACCCTGGTCGAGCACATGGGCGGGGACGCGGTGCTGATCCCGAACGGCGTGACCGTGAGCCGGTACGAGAAGGCCACCCCGCTGCCCGGCTGGCCTGGGGAAGGCGGCGCGCTCGGCTTCCTCGGCCGGATGGACGAGCCCCGCAAGGGCCTGGACGTGCTGCTGCGCGCGTTCGCCGAGCTGGGCGCCCAGCGGCCGGGGCTGCGGCTGCTGATCGCCGGGCCCGGGGACGGCGGCGACGTGCTGGCCAAGGTGCCCGCGCCGCTGCGCCCGCGGGTGATCCTGCTCGGCCAGGTCAGCGAGGAAGACAAGGCCCGTGTCTACCACTCCGTGGACGTTTTCTGCGCGCCGAACACGGGCGGTGAGAGCTTCGGCATCGTGCTCGCCGAGGCCATGGCGGCCGGGGCACCGATCGTGGCCAGCGACCTGGACGCGTTCCGGCAGGTCCTGCGCGGCGGCCGGGCCGGTGAGCTGTTCGAGACCGGCGACCCGGCGGCGCTGGCCGCGGCCGCCGCCCGGCTGCTCGACGACCCGGAGCGCCGGGCCGCCCTGTCCGCGGCCGCCGCCGAGGCGGTCCGGGCCTACGACTGGCCCGTGGTGGCCCGTGACGTGGTCCGCGTCTACGAGGCCGTGGTGGCCGCGTACGGCCAGGTCGGGGTGGCCCGGTGAGCCCGGCCCGCCGCACCGGGCGCGCCGCCGCGCGGCACGGGGCGCCGGCCGGGCCCGGGATGAGTGACCGATGCTGATCGACGTCATCCTCATCGCCGTGGCCGCCGTGCTCATCGGCGTCTACGTCTCCTGGCGGGCCGGGCGTCTCGACCGGATGCACGCCCGGGTGGACAAGGCCCGGGCCGCGCTCGACGCCGCCCTGGTCCGGCGCAGCTCGGTGGCGCAGGAGCTGGCCGCGTGCGGACTGCTCGACCCGGCGACCAGCCTGCTGCTGGCCGGGGCCGCGCACGACGCGCGGGCGGCCGGGGAACCCAACGAGCTCGCCGAGAGCGACCTGACCCGGGCCCTGCGGGCGGTGCTCAGCCAGCCCGGTTTCCGGGCCTCGCTGGACCGCCAGGGCAGCGCCGACGAGCTGCTCGCCGAGCTGGAGGCCGCCGCGCACCAGGTGTTCCTGGCCCGCAAGTTCTACAACGACGCGGTGGCCGCCACCCAGGCGGCCCGGCGCCGCTGGCTGGCCCGGGTCCTGGGGCTGGCCGGGGGCGCGCCGATGCCGGTGTTCTTCGAGATCGACGATTCGCTGGTCGTCGCGACCGGCGAGGCGGGCGGCTCCGATATGCCGCATTTCGCCAGCTGACCGACCGCCTACCATGGACCTAACACAACTCCGCCGATCCGAATGAGGTTCACCGTGTCACGCAGTACCGCATCCAGCCCCGCGAGCCCCACCGAGACCGGCACCGCGCGGGTCAAGCGGGGCATGGCGGACATGCTCAAGGGCGGCGTGATCATGGACGTGGTGACGCCGGAACAGGCCAAGATCGCCGAGGATGCCGGGGCCGTCGCGGTGATGGCCCTGGAGCGGGTCCCGGCCGACATCCGCGCCCAGGGCGGCGTGGCCCGGATGAGCGACCCCGACATGATCGACGGGATCATCCAGGCCGTGTCCATCCCGGTCATGGCCAAATGCCGGATCGGGCACTTCGCGGAGGCGCAGGTCCTCCAGGCCATCGGCGTCGACTACATCGACGAGTCCGAGGTGCTGACGCCCGCCGACGAGGCCCACCACGTCGACAAGTGGGGCTTCACGGTCCCCTTCGTCTGCGGCGCGACCAACCTGGGCGAGGCGCTCCGGCGGCTGGCCGAGGGTGCGGCCATGATCAGGTCGAAGGGCGAGGCGGGCACCGGCAACGTGGTGGAGGCCACCCGGCACATGCGCTCGATCTCCCGCGCCATCCGCGGGCTCGCCACGCTGCCGGAGGAGGAGCTGTACACGGCCGCCAAGGACCTGCAGGCCCCTTACGAGCTGGTTGCCGAGGTCGCCCGGCTGGGCAAGCTGCCGGTCGTGCTGTTCACCGCGGGCGGCATCGCCACCCCGGCGGACGCGGCCATGATGATGCAGCTCGGCGCCGAGGGGGTGTTCGTCGGATCCGGGATCTTCAAGTCCGGTGACCCGGCCGCCCGCGCCGCCGCGATCGTGAAGGCCACCACCTTCCACGACGACCCGGACGTGGTGGCCAAGGTTTCCCGCGGGCTCGGTGAGCCCATGGTCGGGATCAGCACCGACACCCTGCCCCCCGCCGACCGCTACGCCAGCCGCGGCTGGTGACCCCGGGCCGCCGCCCCGCCCGGTCCTGGTGACCACGCCAGCCTCCTGGCACCGCGGCCCGTCCCGGTTCCTGCACCGTCGTCACCCTCCGTGGGGAGCGGCTCATGTTCGAGAGGTTCACCGACCGGGCCCGCCGGGTCATCGTCCTGGCCCAGGACGAGGCCAGGGAACTCGATCACAACTACATCGGCACCGAGCACATCCTGCTCGGGTTGCTGCGCGATGGCGAGGGCGTGGCCGTAGCAGCCCTGGACGCCCTGGGCATCAGCCTGGATGAGACGCGGGCCAGGGTCACGGAGATCATCGGCCGCGGCTCGGAGCCGCCGTCGGGACACATCCCGTTCACGCCCCGGGCCAAGAAGGTCCTCGAGCTCTCGCTCCGTGAGGCGCTGGAGCTCGGCAACGACTACATCGGCACTGAGCACATCCTGCTCGGCCTCATCCGCGAGGGCGAGGGCGTGGCCGCGCATGTCCTCGTCGATCTGGGTGCGGGCCCGGACCAGACCCGGGAGAAGGTCCTGGAGCTCGTCCGGGGCGGCGGCGGGGAAGGCGAGCCGGGCGGCGAGATGGAGGCCCGGCTGACCAGCATCGGGCCCGACGTGCGCATCGTGGGCTCACCCGCCCAGGTGGCGGAGGTCATCGCCCGGCTCCGCTCGATCGACCGCCGGCTGGCCGCCCTGGAGCGGCATCTGGGGATCGGCAAGGCGGGCCCGGAGGCGGGCTGAGCGCAGCGGGGGCCGGTAAGCGGGAAGATCTGCCCTGTTCCGGGTGTTGCGTACAGGCCGCTACGCTCGAAGCAGCCCCCCGTGCCCGGAGGTACCGCCCGGAAGGATCCGCCATGCCCGACCACATCCCCGCTGGAGGGGGGCCCGCCCGCGTGGGGGGACCGGCCGTGGGCGTGCTCTCCCTCCAGGGTGATGTGAACGAGCACTTCAGGGCGCTGGAAGCGGCCGGGGCCCGGCCGCTGCGGATCCGCCGGCCGGGCGAGCTCGACCAGGCCGACGGGCTGGTCATCCCGGGCGGGGAGTCCAGCACGATCTGGAAGCTCGCCGAGATCTTCGAGCTGACCGAGCCGCTGCGCAAGCGGATCAGCGGTGGGATGCCGGTTTTCGGGTCCTGCGCGGGCATGATCATGCTGGCCGACCGGCTGCTGGACGGGATCGCGGGGCAGGAGACCTTCGGCGGCATCGACATGACCGTCCGGCGCAACGCGTTCGGCCGGCAGGTGGACTCGTTCGAGGCGGACATCCCGCTGGCCGGCGTACCCGGGCCGGCGCTGCGCGCGGTGTTCATCCGGGCGCCGTGGGTCGAGGACACCGGCCCGGAGGTCGAGATACTCGGCGCTGACCCGGGCACCGGTAGGATCGTCGCGGTCCGGCAGGGCCCGGCGCTGGCCACCGCGTTCCACCCCGAGCTGACCGGGGACCTGCGGGTGCACAAGCTGTTTGTTGACATGGTGAGGGATCGGATATGAGCGGCCACTCCAAGTGGGCCACGACCAAGCATAAGAAGGCGGTCATCGACGCCCGGCGGGGCAAGCTCTTCGCCAAGCTGATCAAGAACGTCGAGGTGGCGGCGCGGACCGGGGGCGCGGACCCGGCCGGCAACCCCACCTTGTATGACGCCGTGCAGAAGGCCAAGAAGAACTCGGTGCCGAACGAGAACATCGACCGGGCCATCCGGCGCGGCGCGGGCCTGGAAGCGGGCGGCGCCGCGTACGAGAACATCAGCTACGAGGGGTACGCCCCCGGCGGGGTCGCGGTGCTCGTGGAGTGCCTGACCGACAACCGGAACCGGGCCGCCGCCGACGTGCGGACCGCGCTGACCCGCAACGGCGGGACCATGGCCGACCCCGGCTCGGTGTCCTACCTGTTCCACCGCAAGGGCGTGGTGATCGTGCCCAAGGCCGACCGGGCCGGCGAGGACGACGTGCTCACCGCGGTGCTCGACGCGGGCGCCGAGGAGGTCAACGACCTGGGCGAGTCGTTCGAGGTGATCAGCGAGCCGCACGACCTCCTGGCCGTGCGCAGCGCGCTGCAGGCGGCCGGGATCGAGTACGACTCCGCCGAGGCCGCGTTCCTGCCCACCGTCGAGGTGGAACTGGACGAGGAGCAGGCCAAGCGGGTGTTCCGGCTGATCGAGGCGGTCGAGGACTCTGACGACGTCCAGGACGTGTACGCGAACTACTCGGTGCCCGACGAGGTCATGGAGAAGCTCGGCTGACGCGTGGATATCAGGGAACTGGGTCCGGGTGACGACCCCGGTGCGCTGCTCGACCTGAGTGTCCGGGCCTTCGGGCCGATCGCGCGGGCCGACCAGCCGCGCTGGCGGGAATCCACCGGTGCCGCCATCGCGGCCGGCCGGTACCTGGGTGCCTTCGCCGGCGGCCGGATGCTGGCCGCCGCCCAGTACCACGACATGATCCAGTGGTGGCACGGCCGGCCGGTGCCGATGGCCGGGGTGGCCAACGTCATGGTGGCGCCCGAGGAACGCGGGCGGGGCGCCGGCCGCACGCTGATGCGGGCCCTGCTCAGGCTGATCGGCGAGCGCGGCTACCCGGTGTCCGTGCTCTATCCCGCCACCATGGCGCTGTACCGCTCACTGGGCTGGGAGATCGCGGGCAGCCTGAGCCGCCTCGCGATCCCGTCCCACGCGCTGCGTTCCCTGGTCAGCCCCGACGCGGCCCTGCCCCGGGAGGCCCTGCCCCGGGCGGACCTGCCCGGCGACGCGCCGGCGCTGGCCGCACCGCCGGCCGGCCCGGACCCGGGGCTGCGCCGGGTCGGCCCCGGCGACGCCGCCGAGGTGCTGACCGTCACCGGCCGGGTGCACCAGGACCTGCGCGACTGCGGCCCGAACACCCGCGACGAGCCGTCCGTGGCCCTGTGGCTCGGCGGTGAGCACCGCTTCGCCTACCTGGCGCCGGACGCGTTCCTGGCCTACCGCTGGCAGCAGGGCAACGACGAGCTCCTGGTGGAGCGGGCCGTGGCCGGCTCGGCCGCGGCCACCCGGGCCTTGTGGAGCGTGGTCGCCTCACATTCCTCTATAGCTCAAACTGTCCGGGCGGCGGCCGCGCCAGCCGACCCGGTCAAGTGGCTGACGACCGACCCCGAGGTGCGGCTGACCGCCCGGGAGCCCTGGATGCTCCGGGTGGTGGACGCGGCACCGGCCGTCGCCGCGCGGGGTTTCCCGCCCGGGGTCGGGCTGACCGCCGTCCTCCGCCTGGCCGACCCGGACCGCCCGGGCCAGGACGGCTGGTGGACGCTGGACGTGGGTGGCGGCACGGGCACGCTCACCCCGGCCGGGCCCGGCCCGGGCGCGCTGGCCCTCGGGCCGCGCGGGTTCGCCGCGCTGTACGGCGGCATCCCGCTGGCCACGCTGCGCCGCGCCGGGCTGGCGGCCGGCGGTGACCCGGGCGCCGATGCGGCCCTGGACGCGGCGTTCGGCGCGGACGCGTTCATGCTCGAATTCTTCTGAGCCGCCCGGGGGAGGGCCCGGGACGGTTCTCGTTATCTGCTGTCGCGGGGGGCACGGGCCGGCCCGCAGCCGCGGGGAATGCCGACACGCCGGGCATGCTGGGCGCGCCGGGCGCCCCCGGCCGGTAGGGTCAGTCCCGACCGAACACGTGTTCGTGATAGCCCGGATCGACGGGCCGGCCGGGATGGAGCGCACATGCGGGTGCTCGGCGTCGACCCGGGACTGACCCGGTGCGGGCTTGGCGTGGTGGAAGGCTCCCCCGGCAGGCCCCCCGGCCTGGTCGCCGCGGGCGTGGCGCGGACCGCGCCCACCGCGGACATCGGGGCCCGGCTGCTCGCCCTGGAAGTGGAGATCGACTCCTGGCTGGCCGAGCACCATCCGGACGCCGTGGCGGTGGAGCGCGTGTTCAGCCAGCACAACGTGCGGACCGTGATGGGCACCGCGCAGGCGGGCGCGGTGGCTGTGCTGTGCGCGGCCCGGCGCGGCCTGCCGGTCGCGCTGCACACGCCGAGCGAGGTGAAGGCCGCGGTGACCGGGAGCGGGCGGGCCGACAAGACCCAGGTGACCGCCATGGTGATGCGGCTGCTCCGGCTGGCCGACCCGCCGAAGCCCGCGGACACGGCCGACGCCCTCGCCCTGGCCATCTGCCACCTCTGGCGCGGCCCGCAGACCCGGCTGGGAACCGCGGCTCTGCTGGCCCGGGGGGGCGCCCCCCCGGGCCAGCCGGCTCGGCGAGGACGCGCCTCCGGCGCGCCTCCCCTCCCCGGACCATCGGCCGCCGCCATCCCCCGGACGCATGCAGGAGGCCTGCGGTGATATCCCATCTGGACGGGATCGTGTGCGCGATCGCCCCGGAGGGGGCGGTGATCGAGGTCGGCGGGGTGGGGCTGCTGGTGCAGGCCACGCCCGGCACGCTGGCCACGCTGCGCACCGGCGAGCGGGCCCGGGTCGCCACCTCGCTGGTCGTCCGCGAGGACGCCCTGACCCTGTACGGGTTCGCCAGCGACGACGAGCGCGACGTGTTCGAGCTGGTGCAGACGGCCAGCGGGGTCGGCCCGCGGCTGGCCCTGGCCATGCTGGCCTCGTTCAGCCCGGACGGGCTGCGGCAGGCCATCGCCGCGGAAGACGTGGCCGCGCTGACCCGGGTGCCGGGCATCGGCCGCAAGGGGGCACAGCGAATCGTGCTGGAGCTGGCGGGCCGGCTCGGCTCGCCCGCCGCCCCGGCGGGCATCATGGGGCCGCCGCCCGGTGCCGGGGCGGTCCCGGGCGGCACCGCGCTGTGGCGCGATCAGGTCCGGGCCGGCCTGGTCAACCTGGGCTGGGTCGGCCGCGACGCCGAGCAGGCCATCGCGGCCGTCGCCGCCGAGCTGGCTGGCGGCCCCGCCGGGGACGTGGACGTGTCCGTCGCGCTGCGGGCCGCGCTGCGCAAGCTGAGCCGCGCATGACCGGGCCGGGCCCCCGGCCGGGCCGGGCCGGGCAGTCCGCGCACTCCGCCGCCGAGGACGCCGAGCGGGACGCGCCGGGCCTGTCCGCCCTGGAAGAGCAGGCGCTCTCGGCCGCGCAGCGGGAAGATCTGACCGAGGCGGAGCGGGACCGGCTCGTGTCGCCGCTGGCCGATGCGGACGAGCGCGCCAACAGAGTGGGCGCGGTAGAGCAGGAGCGCTTGGTGTCGCCGCTGGCCGATGCGGACGAGCGCGGCAACAGAGTGGGCGCGGTAGAGCAGGAGCGCTTGGTGTCGCCGCTGGCCGATGCGGACGAGCGGGTCATCGAGGGCGCGCTGCGGCCCAAGAGGCTGGCGGAGGTCATCGGCCAGACCCGGGTCCGCGAGCAGCTGTCCCTGGTGCTGGAGGGTGCGCTGCGGCGCGGCCGGGCCCCCGACCACGTGCTGCTGTCCGGGCCGCCCGGGCTGGGCAAGACCACGTTCGCGATGATCATCGCCGCGGAGCTGGGCGCGCCGCTGCGGATCACCAGCGGGCCGGCCATCGAGCGCGCCGGTGACCTGGCCGCCATCTTGTCCACGCTGGGCGAGCGGGACGTGGTGTTCATCGACGAGATCCACCGGCTGGCCCGCCCCGCCGAGGAAATGCTCTACCTGGCCATGGAGGACTACCGGGTCGACGTGGTGGTCGGGAAGGGACCCGGCGCGACCGCGATCCCGCTGGAGATCGCCCCGTTCACCCTGGTCGGCGCGACCACCCGGGCCGGGCTGCTGCCCGCGCCGCTGCGCGACCGGTTCGGGTTCACCGCGCACCTGGACTTCTACGAGCCCGCTGAGCTGGAGGTCATCGTCCGCCGGTCGGCCGACCTGCTCGGGGTGGCGCTGCGCGACGACGGCGCGGACGAGATCGCCGGGCGGTCCCGCGGCACCCCCCGGATCGCCAACCGGCTGCTGCGCCGGGTCCGTGACTACGCGGAGGTCCGGGCCGACGGCGTGGTGACCCGGGACCTCGCCCGGGCCGCGCTGGAACTGTACGAGGTGGACGAGCAAGGCCTGGACCGGCTGGACCGCGCCGTCCTCAGCGCCCTGGTGACCCGGTTCGGCGGCGGCCCGGTCGGGCTGTCCACCCTCGCCGTGGCGGTGGGCGAGGAGGCCGAGACGGTCGAGGTGGTCGCCGAGCCGTTCCTGGTCCGCGGGGGCCTGATGGCCCGGACGCCGCGCGGGCGGGTGGCCACCCCCGCGGCCTGGCAGCACCTGGGGCTGCAGCCGCCCGAGCCGCCGGGCCTGGCCCTGCCAGGCAGCCTGTTCGAGTAACGCTCTGCTGGCCCGGGGGGGCGACCCCCGGAACCCCCCGCCTCGCCGGAGGTGCCCGTTTTGGTCGCGGGGATGTCACGATCAGTCGCCGGAAGCCGTAGCCTGTTGGTGCGCTGCCCGCGCGCCGCTACACTTCGGCAGTTGGTCAACCGCTGCCCGGATGGCCACGGATTTCCGGCCCCGCCGGCCCGATGGCCCGGCGCGCGGCCAGGCAGAGTACATCAACTGGAAGGAAGCCCCCGCGATGGGGAGTCAAATGCATAATCTTGCGGCCAGTAGCTCCGGCGGCGGGAGCTACACGTTCCTGATCGTCATCGTCGTCCTGTTCGGGCTGCTCTACTTCGTCATGATCAGGCCGCAGCGCAACCGGCAGCGGCAGGCCCAGCAGATGCAGAACACGGTGCGCCCGGGTCAGCGCGTTCGCACCACCGCGGGCATGTACGCCACCGTGGTTGACGCCGACGATCAGGATGTCGTGCTCGAGGTGGCGCCCGGCGTGCACATGCGCTTCCTGCGCCGGGCCGTGATGGAAACCCTGCCCGACGACGACGGCACGGCCGAGCCGGCCGGAACTGACACGGCGGACAGTACGTTCCACGAGGAGACCCCGGAGGACACGACCGCCGGGAGCACGACGGACGCCTCCGCGCCCGCCGAGCACCTCAACGGCTCCGCGCCGGACAGCGCGGCTCCGGGCACCACCGGCACGGGCAGCACCGCGGCTGACCACACCGCTCAGGACGAGCGCACCGCGGACTGACCGGCTGCCCCGCGCCCAGCGTCGGGCCGGGGGACACGCGAACCGAAGGACAGACGAGAATTGGCTCCCCCAAGCGGTAACGTCTCCCGGCCGGGCCGGGCGCTGGCCGGGCTGGCCGCGCTGATCGTGGTGCTGCTGCTGGCCATCGTGGGCGGGAACATCGGCTCACCCGGGCAGTGGGGCAAGGACTTCAAGGTTCACCTGGGCCTGGACCTGACCAGCGGCACCACGGTGGCGCTGAAGGCCAACGCGCCCAAGGGGGTGTCCAGCACGCAGTTCGCGGCGGACATGACCCAGGCCAAGAACATCATGGCCAACCGGGTGAACGGCGCGGGCTTCACCGAGGCGCAGGTCCAGCAGCAGGGCAGCGACATCATCAACGTCGCGGTCCCCGGGGCGGGCAGCCAGAAGGTCGTGGACCTGGTCGGCACGACCGCTCAGCTCCTGTTCCGCCAGGTGATCCTGGTGGCACCGAACAAGGGCGCGACCACGCCGGTCACGACGCCCACGCCGACCCCGTCGGCCAGCGGGCCGGGCTCACCCGCCCCGTCGGCCAGCGCGTCACCCTCGGCGTCCGCGTCGGCCAGCTCGTCCGCCAAGAGCGGCGCCCTCGGGCAGCCAGGGAAGGCGGCGTCCGGCGCGGCCGGGGCGAAGGAGATGGCCAGCCGGTCCCGCAGCCTGGCCATGGCCCACGCCGGGGCGTCCGCCAGCCCGTCGGCCTCCGCGTCCGCGAGCGCCCCGGCCAGCGCAACCCCGGCGGCCAGCGCGTCCGCCTCGCCGCCGGCCGCCGGCACCTCCGGCGTCTCCACCGTGGCGGGGGCCAGCGGTGACCCCAGCCTGGTCAGCCCGGCCGTGAAGGCGCAGTTCAACAAGCTGAACTGCGCCGACAAGAACTGGAAGAAACAGGTCGGCTACACCGCGCAGCAGTACAACAACGCGAACATCCAGACGGTCTCGTGCGGCACTGAGAACGGGGTCCTCGCCAAGTTCGTCCTGGACAAGGCCGCGGTGCTGGGCAAGGACATCACGTCGGCCAGCGCGACCCAGGCCAGCTCCAGCGTGTACTGGCAGACGAACCTGAACTTCAACTCCACGGGTGGCGCCGCCTTCGGCAAGGTCACCGAGCAGATGTTCAGCAAGTACGGCGCGAACTCGGTGCAGGACCAGCTGGCCGTCGTCCTCGACGGAAACGTGATCTCTTCCCCGGTCATCCAGGGCCCCATCCCCGGCGGGTCGGCCCAGATCACCGGGAACTTCAGCCAGGACCAGGCCACCAACCTGGCCAACGTGCTGAACTACGGCGCGCTGCCGCTCACGTTCACCAAGCAGTCCGTCCAGTCGATCTCGCCCTCGCTGGGCGCCAACCAGCTGCACGCCGGGCTGATCGCCGGGGGAATCGGCCTGCTCCTGGTCGTGCTGTACTGCCTGCTGTACTACCGGGGCCTGGCCGTGGTCGCCGTGTCCAGCCTGATCATCGCGGGCGTGCTGGTGTTCGAGTGCGTCATCCTGCTCGGCAAGTACCAGGGCTTCGCGCTCCAGCTGTCCGGCGTGGCCGGCCTCATCGTGGCCATCGGCATTACCGCGGACTCGTTCGTGGTCTTCTTCGAGCGATTGCGGGACGAGGTCCGCGACGGCCGGACCCTGCGCACCGCGGTGGAACGGGGCTGGAAGCGGGCCCGGCGCACGGTGCTGGTCTCCGACACCGTGTCGTTCCTGGCCGCGGCGCTGCTGTGGTACTTCTCGCTCGGTGAGGTCAAGGGCTTCGCGTTCACCCTGGGCCTGACCACGATCATCGACGTCGTCGTGGTGTTCCTGTTCACCAAGCCGATGGTCACCCTGCTCGCCCGGACCAAGTTCTTCGGCCAGGGCCATCGCTACTCCGGTCTCGATCCGGCCCGGCTGGGGGCGCGGGCGCCGTGGCGGTCCTCCCGGACTGCCCGCGTGCGCCCCGGCACCGCGGCGCCGGCGAAGGAGGCATGATGTCGCGCCTCGGCACCTTTGGCGGCCGCCTCTACCGCGGCGAGATCTCCTTCGACTTCGTGGGCCGCCAGAAGCTGTGGTACACGATCTCCGGCCTGATCCTGCTGCTCAGCCTGGTCGGCCTGTTCGGCCGCGGGCTGAACTTCACCGTGGACTTCAAGGGCGGGTCGGTCATCCAGTTCCCGGCCACCTCGGCGTCCTCGATCAGCCAGGTGCAGCGCGCCGTCTCCGGCACCGGCGACGGCCAGGGCGCGATCGTCCAGCACGTCGGCTCGGGCAGCAGCTCCAGCTGGCAGGTGCAGACGGGCAAGCTGGACTACGCGCAGGGGCAGCAGGTCCAGTCCACGCTGTCGAAGGAACTGGGCATCCCGCAGAGCCAGATCAGCGTGAACTTCGTCGGGGCCAGCTGGGGCTCGCAGATCTCCCAGAAAGCCCTGCAGGCGCTGATCGCCTTCCTCATCGTGATCGTGATCTACCTGTCGATCGCGTTCGAATGGCGGATGGCCGTGGCCGCGCTGATCGCGCTGGCCCACGACATCGTGATCACCGTGGGCGTATACGCGCTGGCCGGCTTCCCAGTCGCCCCCGCCACCGTGATCGGGCTGCTGACCATCCTCGGTTACTCGCTCTACGACACCGTGGTCGTCTTCGACAAGGTCCGGGAGAATACCGCCGGCCTGCTCGGGTCGGCCCGCAGCACCTACAGCCAGGCCGCCAACCTGGCCCTCAACCAGACCCTGGTCCGGTCCATCAACACCTCGGTGATCGCGCTGCTGCCGGTGGCCGCGATCTTGTTCATCGGCGGCGGGCTGCTGGGCGCCGGGGAACTGAACGACCTGGCCCTGGTGCTGTTCATCGGCATGCTGTCCGGCACCTACTCCTCCATCTGCATCGCCACCCCGGTGCTCGCGGACCTCAAGGAACGCGACCCCCAGTACAAGGCGCTGGCCAAGCGGGTGGCCCAGCGGGCCTCGGGCACCCGCGCCGCCCGGCGCGCCGCCGCGAAGGCACCCACCGCCGCCGTAGCCGGTGCGGCCGCCGCGGCGGGCACGGATGAAGCCGGGCTGGACACCGGCGAGGGTGACCTCTCCGACGCCGACATTGCCGGCCAGGATCCGGCCGGCGGCGACGCCGCACCGGACGGCCCGGACAAGGTCACGGCGGGGCGGGCGTCCCGCCCGGCCCCCGGCGGCCGTCCCGGGCCGCGCCAGCAGCCGCGCCGGAACACCTCCGCGGCCAAGCGCCGCCCCGGCGGCAAGAAGAAGCGGCGTTAGATGACGGCTGGCCAGGGCCCGGCCGGTGAGGGCGCGGCCTCAGAGGGCGCGGCCTCAGAGGACCAGGCCCGCGAGGGCACCGCGGACATCGCGGAGCTGATCCAGGCCCGGGTGCGGGACATCGCCGACTACCCGGAGCCCGGGGTGATGTTCAAGGACATCACCCCGCTGCTGGCCGACGGCGCCGCGCTGGCCGCGGTGGTGGGCGCGCTGTCTAGCGGCCACCGCGGGGTGGACAAGGTGGCCGGCATCGAGGCCCGCGGGTTCATCCTGGCCGCGTCCGTCGCCATCCAGCTGGGCGCCGGCTTCGTGCCGGTCCGCAAGCAGGGCAAGCTGCCCGGGCCCACCTACGCGCAGAGCTACGACCTGGAGTACGGCAGCGCCACCATCGAGGTGCACCAGGACGCGTTCGCGCCGGGGGAGCGGGTGCTGATCGTGGACGACGTGCTGGCCACCGGGGGGACCGGCGCGGCCACCGTGGAACTGGTCCGCAAGGCCGGTGCCGAGGTCGCCGGGATCGCCGTGATCATGGAACTGAGCTTCCTCGGCGGGCAGTCCAAGCTGCGCGGCGTCCCCCTCCGCTCACTGCTGGTTGTGTGACGAGGCGCTGAGCTCGGCACTGCCCGGATCTTCCGCCGATAGAATGGGGTTCTGGCGGACGTGAGGAGTGCCTGTGGCCCGTGACGTGGCAACGAGCGGTGGTGCCGGAACCGGGGTGACTCCTGCCCTCCCGGACGAGCCCGTGCTCACCGCTGCCGGGGCCACGGACGTTAACGCCACGAACGAAGGGCCTGCGGACACGAAGGCCACGGACACAGAGGCCACGGACACAGAGGCCACGGACAGAAAACAGAGGCCACGGACACAGAGGCCACGGACACAGAGGCCACGGACACGGGGCCCGCCGACACAGAGGCCACCGACGGTGAGGCCACGCCGCCGCCTGTCACGGAGCCGGCCAGCGCAGATGCCGCGGCCGGTGACCCCGCGAGCAGTGATCCGGCGGAGCCGGCCCGGGTACGCCCGGGTTCCCGCTCGGCGAACGGCCGGGGCGCGGGCGGCAGCCGGGGCGCGGGCGCCGGGCGCGGCGCGGGATCGGGACGGGCCGCGCGCCGCCTGGCCCGGCTCGGCGCGACCCGCGGCGGGGGGATCAACCCCGTCCTCGAACCGATGATCAAGACGGTGCGCGCGACCCACCCCAAGGCGGATGTCCGGCTGATCGAGCACGCCTACGAGGTGGCCGCGCACTGGCACACCGGGCAGAAGCGCAAGAGCGGCGACCCGTACATCACCCACCCGCTCGCCGTGGCCACGATCCTCGCCGAGCTGGGCATGAACCACGAGACGCTGTGCGCGGCCCTGCTGCACGACACGGTGGAGGACACGGACTACGCCCTCGACCAGCTGCGGGCCGATTTCGGGGACGAGATCGCGGCCCTGGTGGACGGGGTCACCAAGCTGGACAAGGTCAAGTACGGCGAGGTCGCCGAGGCCGAGACCGTGCGCAAGATGGTCGTCGCGATGTCCCGCGACATCCGGGTCCTGGTCATCAAGCTCGCCGACCGGCTGCACAACATGCGCACCCTGCGCTACCTGCCCCGGGACAAGCAGGAACGCAAGTCGCGTGAGGTGCTGGAGATCTTCGCGCCGCTGGCCCACCGGCTCGGCATGAACACGATCAAGTGGGAACTCGAGGACCTGGCCTTCGCGACGCTGTACCCCAAGCGCTACGACGAGATCGCCCGGCTGGTCTCCGAGCGGGCCCCGCGCCGCGACGTCTTCCTCCAGGAGGTCATCGAGGACGTCTCCACGGATCTGCGGGAGGCCAAGGTCAAGGCGAGCGTGACCGGCCGTCCCAAGCACTACTACTCCGTCTACCAGAAGATGATCGCCCGCAACGTGGGCTTCGACGACATCTACGACCTGGTGGGCATCCGCGTCCTGGTGGACTCGGTGCGCGACTGCTACGCCGCGCTCGGCACGGTCCACGCCCGGTGGAACCCCGTTCCCGGGCGGTTCAAGGACTACATCGCGATGCCGAAGTTCAACATGTACCAGTCGCTGCACACGACCGTGATCGGCCCGGGCGGCAAGCCGGTCGAGCTGCAGATCAGGACCTGGGGCATGCACCGCCGCGCGGAGTACGGCGTGGCCGCGCACTGGAAGTACAAGGAGGAGGCGGCCGGCAGCGGCCGGGGCGGCCGGGACGGCACCGGCGACATGGCCTGGCTGCGCCAGCTCGTGGACTGGCAGCGGGAGACGGCCGACCCGGCCGAGTTCCTCGAGTCGCTCCGCTTCGACCTCGGGGCGGCCGAGGTCTACGTGTTCACCCCGCGCGGCGAGGTCATCGCGCTGCCGCAGGGGGCCACGCCGGTGGACTTCGCGTACGCCATCCACACCGAGGTGGGGCACCGCACGATCGGGGCCCGGGTCAACGGCCGCCTGGTCGCGCTGGAAAGCGCCCTGGACAACGGCGACACGGTCGAGATCTTCACCTCCAAGGCCCAGGACGCCGGGCCGAGCCGCGACTGGCTGCAGTTCGTCAAGAGCGCCCGGGCCCGCAACAAGATCCGGCACTGGTTCTCCAAGGAGCGCCGGGAAGCGGCGACCGAGACCGGGAAGACCGCGATCGCGCGGGCCATGCGCAAGCACGGCCTGCCGCTGCAGCGCCTGGCCACCGGGGACGCGCTGCTGGCCATCGCCACCGAACTGCACTACCCGGACCTGTCCGCCCTGTACGCGGCGGTGGGGGAAGGGCACGTCAGCGCGCAGTCGGTGGCCGCCAAGCTGGTCCAGTCGGCCGGCGGGATGGCCGGGGCCCAGGAGGACCTGGCCGAGGCCACACTGCCGACCCGCCCGCCCCGGCCCCGGCCGCTCGGCGATTCAGGTGTCGTGGTGGAAGGCGCCGCGGACGTGTGGGCGCGGCTGTCCAAGTGCTGCACCCCGGTGCCCGGGGACGAGATCACCGGGTTCATCACCCGGGGTCACGGGGTCTCGGTGCACCGGGCCGACTGCCTCAACCTGCGTCACCTGCTCGACTCCCAGCCCGAGCGGCTGGTGGCGGTGCGCTGGTCGCCCACGGAGGACTCGCTGTTCCTGGTGGCCATCCAGGTGGAGGCGCTGGACCGGACCGGGCTGCTCTCGGATGTGACCCGGACCATCTCCGACCAGCACGTGAACATCCTGTCCGCCTCGGTCACCACGACCAGGGACCGGGTCGCGGTCAGCCGGTTCACGTTCGAGATGGGCGACCCGAAGCACCTCGGCCACGTCCTCCGCGCCGTCAGGGCCATCGACGGCGTCTACGACGTCTACCGGATAACGAGCTGAATTAGTCCGGGGGGGCGACCCCCCTGGACCCCCCGCTCGCCGCTTCGCGCCGAACGTCGGCTCGGCGAGCACCCGCCTGCGGCGGGCCTCGCCTCGCCGGCGACAGGTAAGTGGCTGGCGTTAACCCTGCCGCGTGCCTGGCCTCAGCCGGAAAGTTCGGCTCTAGCCCGACAACTCCGCGAGGGTGCGTTCGGCTTCTTCCAGCCAGGAGCGGCGGGCGGTGATCGCTTCCTCGGCCTGGGTGACCCCGCGGGCGTCCCCGCGCTGCTGCGCCTTGGCCAGCTGCTGTTCCAGGCTGGCGATCGTCGCGCGAATCTGCTCCACCGTGCCCTGGGCCCGGGCCAGCGCCTCCGGGTTCGAGCGCCGCCACTGCGCGTCCTCGGCCTTGCGGACCGCGTCCTCGATCCGGCGCAGCCCCTGCTCCAGGCGGTCGTGCGCCTCGCGGGGCACCGACCCGGCCTGCTCCCAGCGCTCCTGGATGGAGCGCAGCGCCGCCCGGGCGGCCCGCACGTTCGTCACCGGCACCAGCTGGCCGGCCTCCTCCAGCAGCGCCGTCTTGACCTCCGCGTGCGCGCGCAGCTCGTTCTCCTTGGCGGAGAACACGCTGCCCCGCGCGGCGAAGAACTGATCCTGGGCGGCCTTGAACCGGCCCCACAGCTCTTCCTCGTCGGTGCGGCCCGCCCGGCCCGCGGCCTTCCACGACCGCATCAGGTCCCGGTAGGCCGCCGCGGTGGGCCCCCAGTCGGTGGAGGCGGCCAGCGCCTCCGCCTCGACGACCAGCTTCTCCTTGCGGGACTTGGCTTCCTCGCGCTCTTCTTCCAGCCCGGCGAAGTAAGCCTTGCGGCGCTTGGCGAACGCGTTGCGGGCGGCCGACAGCCGCTTCCACAACGCGGTCTCCACCGCCCGGTCGGCCCGCGGGGCCGCCTTCCACTCCTCGAGCAGCTGGCGCATCCGCTCCCCGCTGATCTTCCAGTGGGTGGCCTCGGCCGCGATCTGCTCGGCCTCGGCGACGATCCGCTCCTTGAACGTCCTGGCCTCGACCCGGGCCTGCTCGCGGGCGGCCCGGACTTCCTCGCGGCGGTGGTCCACCTGCCCGGTCAGCGCCTCGAGCCGGGTCTTCAGCGAGTCGAGGTCACCGACCGCGTTCGCCGTCGCCACCGCCTCCAGCAGCCGGTCAATGGTCGCCCGGGCGCTGCCCGGGGACAGGTCGGTGGCGGAGATGCGCTGCTCGAGCAGGGCGACCTCGGTCTCCAGCGACTCGTACTTGCGGCGGTAGAAGGCGAGTGCCTCGTCCGGGCTGCCCGCCTGCCATGAGCCAACCACCCGCTCGCTCCCGCCGGCACGGACGTAGACCGTGCCGTCGTCAGCTACCCTGCCCCACGGATCGTTGGCGGTGCTCACCGCTAACCTCCTGCTCAGCCCTGCGTCCTGGCGACCTTGCCAGGCTCAGGTCTTCTTGATGGTGACGCTTTCGATAACGACTTTCTCCTTCGGGTGCCCATCCCCGGCCCCATTGGCGTTGTCACTGCCCGCCTTGGCCACATTCTGGATGATCCCGAGCCCTTTGACGACCTGGCCGAACGGCGTGTAGCTCGGCGCCAGTTGCGAGTTCTTGTACACGATGAAGAACTGGCTGCCGTTGCTATTGGGGGCGCTGGTGTGCGCCATCGCGACCGTGCCCGCGGGGTACGTGGCGCCCGCCAGGTTCTCGTTGGCGAACGTGTAGCCGGGGCCGCCGGCCCCGATGCCGGTCGGGTCGCCGCATTGCAGTACGAACAGGCTGCCGCTGGTGGTCAGCCGGTGGCAGTGGCTGTTGCTGAAGTAGTTCTTGGCCGCCAGGTGCACGAAGGAGTTGACCGTGCAGGTGGCCTTGCTGTTCAGCAGCTTGATGACCACATCACCTCGGTTGGTATGGATGGTGGCCTGGTAGGACGCCTTGTAGTCGGGTTTCGCCGGCGGCAGGCCCACCGTCCGGGCGGCGGTCCCGCCCGCCTGGTAGCTGCACGTGGTGGCGGGCTCCGCCTGCGTCGACGCCGACGCGCTCGCAGAGGCGGACGGCGTGGCCGAGGATGTCGCGGACACCGCCGCGGCCTTGCTGCCGCCCGACCCGGAGAACAGGAAGTAGCCGCCCACACCCAGCCCGGCGACCACGCAGCAGACCACGGCGACTATCGTGATCTGGCGTGCCCGGTGGGCCCGCTGGGCGCGCCGGGCCTGCTGGCGCAGCATGCGCTCGCGGGCCAGCTTGCGCTGCCGCTCCTTCTTACCCGTCACTGATCTGTTCCTCCTGGCTGCCTGTTGCCTGCTTACCAGCGAAACTTCGCGAATGGTACCGGCACCCGGGAGGTCGTGACGTCGCTGTTATAGGTTCGCGGCTGGGCTGAGTAGATCGGTAGCCTGTAGCGGCAGAAGTTGACCCTGAGTCCGCCATCTGCCCCGAACGCCTCGAGGAGGTCGGTCCGTGCTAGTTGCCGGGTTTCCGGCCGGCTCCTTCGCCGCCAATTGCTTTCTGGTGGCCCCGGAGCCGGGCGCGGAGTGCGTGATCATCGATCCCGGGGAGGACTCGGCGGGCGGCATCGCGGAGATCGTCGCCGAGCACCGGCTCAAGCCAGTCGCGGTCCTGCTCACTCACGGTCACATCGACCATGTGTGGTCCGTGGCCCCGGTCTGCGGGGCGCGCGGCATCCCCGCCTACATTCACCCCAGCGACCGCGCTCTCCTGTCCGACCCGGCCCGGGGCCTGCCGCTGGGACCCGGCCAGCAGCTGTTCGGCGGCCTGGAGTTCACCGAGCCTGACGACGTCAGGGAACTCGGCGACGGCGCGGTGCTGAGCCTGGCCGGCCTGGAGATCACGGTCAACCATGCCCCCGGGCACACCCCGGGGTCCGTGGTATTCCGGTCCGACCCGGGCGTCATGTTCTCCGGCGACCTGCTGTTCGCCGGGTCGATCGGGCGGACCGACCTGCCCGGCGGCGACACCGCCGCCATGATGGACAGCCTGGCCCGGGTGTGCCTGACGCTGCCGGACGAGACGCGGGTGCTGCCCGGCCACGGGCCGCAGACGACGATCGGCGCGGAGCGGGTCACCAACCAGTTCCTGGCCGGCCTGGAGCCTGGGCCGGGGCTGGGGGCGCCGGGTGGCCGGCCCGGACGGCCGACAGGACTTTGATCAGGGCCCGGGGGCCCACGGGGGCGGTAATGGAGAGGCTGAGCAGGAAATGATCCGAACCCACGAGGCGGGCTCGCTGCGCGCCGGGCAGGACGGCCAGACGGTCACGCTGGCGGGCTGGGTGGCCCGCCGCCGGGACCACGGCGGCGTCACCTTCATCGACTTGCGCGACGCCAGCGGCGTCGTCCAGGTCGTGTTCCGGGGCGACGGCGAGGACGGCCCGGCGCACGCGCTGCGGGCCGAGTTCTGCGTGAAGGTCACCGGCCAGGTACGCCGCAGGCCGCCCGGCAACGAGAACCCTGAGCTTCCCACCGGCGAGGTCGAGGTCGCGGCGGACGAGCTCGAGATCCTCGGCGAGGCGGACCCGCTGCCCTTCCCGATCGAGGGGGCGGGGGAGGTCAACGAGGACACCCGGCTCCGGTACCGCTACCTGGACATGAGGCGCCCCGAGACCGCCACCGCGCTGCGGGTCCGCTCGGAGGCCACCTACCTGGTCACCGACGTGCTGCGCAGCCACCGCTTCGTGTATGTGGAGACGCCCGACCTGACCCGGTCCACTCCCGAGGGAGCCCGGGACTTCCTGGTCCCGGTGCGGCTGAAGCCCGGTTACTGGTACGCGCTGCCCCAGTCGCCTCAGCTGTTCAAGCAGCTGCTGATGGTCGGCGGGATGGAGCGGTACTGGCAGCTGGCCCGCTGCTTCCGTGACGAGGACTTCCGGGCGGACCGGCAGCCCGAGTTCACCCAGGTGGACATCGAGATGAGCTTCGTCACCCGGGAGGACGTCGTCGAGGTCGCCGAGGACCTGGTCGGCCGCCTGTGGTCCGAGGTCGCGGGCTACGAGCTTCCCCGCCCCATCCCGCGGATGACCTACGCCGACGCCATGGCCCGGTTCGGCTCGGACAAGCCGGACCTGCGTTTCGGGTGCGAACTGGTCGAGCTGACCGGGTACTTCGCGCAATCCTCGTTCCGGGTCTTCCAGGCCCCCTACGTCGGCGCGGTGGTCATGCCCGGCGGTGCCGCGCAGTCCCGCCGGGAGCTGGACAACTGGCAGGAATGGGCCAAGGCCCGCGGTGCCCGCGGCCTCGCGTACGTGCTCATCGACTCCAGCGGGCTGGTCTCCGACTCCGGGCCCGTGGCCCGGCACCTGTCGGGCGAGGAGCGGTCCGGGCTGCCGGCCGCGGCGGGCGCCGGGCCCGGCGACGCGGTGTTCTTCGCGGCTGGCCCGCCGCAGCAGGCCCGCCCGCTGCTCGGCGCCGCGCGGCTGGACATCGGCCACCGGCTGGGCCTCATCGACCCCGGCGCCTGGTCGTTCACCTGGGTGGTGGACGCGCCGATGTTCGAGGAGGACGGGTCGGGCGGCTGGACCGCGGTGCATCACCCGTTCACCGCGCCGCTGCCGGAATGGGCGGACAAGTTCGCCGACGAGCCCGCCGGCGCCCTGGCGGACGCCTACGACCTGGTCTGCAACGGGAACGAGATCGGCGGCGGCTCGATCCGTATCCACCGGCCCGCCATGCAGCAGCAGGTGTTCGACGTCATCGGGCTGTCCCGGGAGGAGGCCCGGTCACAGTTCGGCTTCCTGCTCGACGCGCTGCGCTACGGGCCGCCTCCGCACGGCGGCATCGCGTTCGGCTGGGACCGCCTGGTCATGCTGCTGGCGGGGCGGGACACGATCCGCGACGTGATCGCCTTCCCCAAGGCCGCCTCGGGGTCCGACCCGCTCACCGGCGCACCCACGCCGATCACGCCCGAGCAGCGCCGGGAGGCGGGCATCGACGCCGTCGTGCCGCCGGCTGACGACACCCCGGGTCCGGACCCCCGGAACCTGGCCGCCGGGCCCTGAACGCTGATGCCGGGTCATGCGCGGCAGGCGGATAGTGTCGGGGTGTGGTAAGGGCAGGCACCGCTGGCGGCGGTCAGGCGGACAGCCTCTTCGACGCGGCCGGGGAAGAGGCGGCGCGGGCCGCCGCGCCGCTCGCGGTGCGGATGCGGCCGCGGACCCTGGACGAGGTCATCGGCCAGCGGCACCTGACCGGCGACGGCACGCCGCTGCGCAAGCTCGCCGAGAACGATGCCGGCATGTCGGTGATGCTGTGGGGACCGCCGGGCACCGGCAAGACCACCCTGGCCCACGTCATCAGCCAGGTCACCAGCAGGCGTTTCACCGAGCTGTCCGCGGTGACCGCGGGGGTCAAGGACGTGCGCGCGGCGATCGAGGCCGCCCGCCGGGAACTGGGCCTGACTGGCACCCAGACGGTGCTGTTCATCGATGAGGTGCACCGCTTCAACAAGGCCCAGCAGGACGCCCTGCTGCCCGCCGTGGAGAACCGCTGGGTCTCGTTCATCGGGGCCACCACCGAGAACCCGTCGTTCTCGGTGGTCGGGCCGCTGCTGTCCCGGTCGCTGCTGCTCACCCTGGAGCCGCTCAGCGACGACGACTTGCGTGAGGTGATTGCCCGCGCGCTGGCCGACCAGCGGGGCCTGGGCGGCGCGGTCAGCCTCGACGACAAGGCCCTGGACCACCTGATCAGGCTGGCCGGCGGGGACGCCCGGCGGGCACTGACCTACCTGGAGTCCGCCGCGCTCGGGCTGCGCCGGGGCGCCACCATCGACACCGCCGTCCTGGAGCGCGCGGTCGACCGGGCCGCGGTCCGCTACGACCGCGCCGGTGACCAGCACTACGACGTGATCAGCGCCTTCATCAAGAGCATCCGGGGCAGTGACGCCGACGCCGCGGTGCACTACCTGGCCCGGATGATCGAGGCGGGCGAGGACCCGCGGTTCATCGCCCGGCGGCTGATCGTGCACGCCAGCGAGGATGTCGGGATGGCCGACCCCACCGCCCTGGGGGTGGCGGTCGCCGCGGCCCAGGCCGTCGAGTTCGTCGGCCTGCCCGAGGCCCGGATCAACCTGACCCAGGCCACCATCCACCTGGCGCTGGCCCCGAAATCCAATTCGGTGATCAAGGCCATCGGCGCGGCGTCCGCGGACATCCGCGCCGGGCTGGCCGGGCCGGTGCCCGCCCACCTGAGGGACGCGCACTATCCCGGGGCGGAGCGGCTGGGCCACGGCCAGGGGTACGCGTACCCGCATGATTACGCCGAGGGCGTCGTGCCCCAGCAGTACGCGCCGGATTCGCTGGCCGGCCGGACCTACTATGAGCCATCCCGGCACGGCGCCGAAGCACGCTACGCCGAGCGCTCCGGGCGGATCAGGGAGATCCTGGGCCGCGCCGACGGATCCGGCGCGCGCAGCCCCGACGGCGACGGCCGGGACGGTCCCTGACCCGGCCGCTGTGCTGTCCCGGGGGGACGACCCCCCGGACCCCTCGGGGCGACTGGACTCGGAGAGGGCACGCCTACGGCGCGCCTCGCCTCGCGAGTCGCGCAGTCGCGGTATGGCACGGCCGGCTGCGAGATAAGGTCAGGCAGATGAGGGAGCAGGCATGCTGAACGCGGTATGGGTGGCGGTCATCATCGCCGTCGCGTGCTGGGCGGTCCTGGTGACCGCCGCGGTCTACGTGCTGATCAAGTTGTCCAGGCTGATCACCCAGACCTCCGCGACCGTGTCCGGGCTGCGGGAAGACAGTGACGCGGTCATCGCGCGGGCGCACGCCACGATCGACGCCACGGCCGGGCAGCTGAACCGGACCGATGAGATCACCGCCAGCATGGACCAGGTCGCGGCAGGCATGGCAGAACTCACCGGGCGGGTGACCGCGCTGGCGCCGCTGGCCAGGCTGGCCGCGGCCACGTCCGGCACCAGGCTGGCCCGCGTCTCGGCCTTCGTCTACGGCGTCCGGCACGCCGCCGAACTGCGGGCCGCCGCCGGCGAGGCGAGGCGCGCCGCAGGCGTGTCCTCTCCGAGCCGGCTGCCCCGGGGGGGTCCGGGGGGTCGTCCCCCCGGGCCAGCAGAGCGCGCCGCAGGCGTGTCCTCTCCGAGCCGGCTGCCCCGGGGGGGTCCGGGGGGTCGTCCTCCCGGGCCAGCAGAGCGCGCCGCAGGCGTGTCCTCTCCGAGCCGGCTGCCCCGGGGGGGTCCGGGGGGTCGTCCCCCCGGGCCAGCACTGCCGGCCGGCCAGGTACCCCCCAGCGCGCGCCCGGGGGGCCGGTCATGATCCGCAGGGTGTTCTGGCTGACCCTCGGGGCGGCGCTCGGGATCTCCGGGTACCGCCGGGTGACCGCGGCGGCCCGGGCCATCATGCCGGCCCCGCGGGCCCGGGAGCTGGCCCGGTTCGCCACCGATGTCCGTGAGGGCATGGACATCTACCGCCAGCGCCAGATCCAGGCGTCACGTCCCGCCCTCGAAGGGCTGACCGACCATGAAGAGGATGGCCGTTGATGGAGTCGGCAGAGATTGCCCGCCGTTTCCTTAGCTATTTTTCCGAGCGCGGGCACACTGTAGTCCCCTCGGCGTCGCTGATCGCCGAGGATCCCACGCTGCTGCTGGTGAACGCGGGGATGCAGCCGTTCAAGCCGTACTTCCTCGGCCAGGCCAGCCCGCCGTTCCGGCGGGCGACCAGCGCCCAGAAGTGCGTGCGCACGCCGGACATCGAAGAGGTCGGCAAGACCACCCGGCACGGCACCTTCTTCCAGATGCTGGGGAACTTCTCGTTCGGCGACTACTTCAAGGAGCAGGCCATCCCGTTCGCCTGGGAGCTGCTCACCACGCCGGAACGCGACGGCGGGTTCGGGTTCCCCGAGGACCGGCTGTGGGCCACCGTGTACCACGACGACGACGAGGCCTTCCGGATCTGGCGGGACACGGTCGGGGTCCCGGAGAGCCGCATCCAGCGCCGGGGCATGGCCGACAATTTCTGGTCCATGGGCGTGCCGGGCCCGTGCGGTCCCTGCTCGGAGATCTACTACGACCGGGGCCCCGACTATGGCCGGGACGGCGGCCCGATCGCCGACGAGGACCGCTACCTGGAAGTCTGGAACCTCGTCTTCATGCAGTTCCTGCGGGGTGAGGGCGCGGGGAAGGAAGGCTGGCCCATCCTGGGTGAGCTGCCGTCCCGCAACATCGACACCGGCATGGGCCTGGAACGGATGGCCGCCATCCTCCAGGGCGTGGACAACATTTACGAGATAGATACGTTGTGGAAGATCCTCGACCGGGCGGCGGAACTCACCGAGCAGAAATATGGCCGTGACCACCGCTCTGACGTGGCCCTGCGGGTCGTCGCGGACCACGTGCGTACCGCGGTCATGCTGGTGAGCGACGGGGTGCTGCCCAGCAACGAGGGCCGCGGCTACGTGCTGCGCCGGATCCTGCGCCGCAGCGTCTACAACCTGAGGCTGCTGGCCGGCGGCCAGCGTGGCGGCGGCAGCGATGGCCGGTACCTGCACGAGCTGGCCGACACCGCGATCACCGCCATGACCGACCAGTTTCCCGAGCTGCGCATCGAGGCGCCGCGCATCCTCGGGGTCATCGATGCCGAGGAGTCCACGTTCCTGTCCACGCTGCGCACCGGCTCGGCCATCTTCGATGCCGCGGTGGGGGAGACCAAGCGGCGCGGCACCACGTCCCTGTCCGGTGACCAGGCGTTCCAGCTGCACGACACCTACGGCTTCCCGATCGACCTCACCCTGGAGATGGCCACCGAGCAGGGCCTCACGGTGGACGAGGAGGGGTTCCGGCGGCTCATGGCCCAGCAGCGCCAGCGGGCCAAGCAGGACTCGCTGGAGAAGAAGACCGGGAACGCGGACATCTCCGTGTTCGCCGCCCTGCTGGCCAAGTCCGGGCCGGTGCGGTTCACCGGGTACGACGAAATCAGCGGGGAGGCCACGGTGGCCGGGCTGCTGGCCGGCGGGGTGAGCGTGCCCGCGGCCGGGGCCGGCACCGAGGTCGAGCTCATCCTGGACCGGACCCCGTTCTACGCCGAAGGCGGCGGCCAGCTGGCCGACGCGGGGCTGATCCGGGTAGCCAGCGCCCCGGGGGCGGACGGCGGCGAGGTGGAGGTCCGTGATGTCCAGGCCCCCGTGCCCGGGCTCATCGTGCACCGGGGCGTCATCACCTCCGGGGAGGTCGTCGTCGGCGCACTGGCCGAGGCCATCGTCGATACCGGCCGCCGCCGGGCCATCTCCCGTTCGCACACGGCGACGCACATGGTGCACCGTGCGATCCGCGGCGCGCTGGGGGACTCCGCCGCCCAGGCCGGATCGGAGAACTCCCCAGGCCGGCTGCGCTTCGACTTCACGGCCGCCGGGGCCGTGCCGCTGACCGTGCTCCGCGATGTGGAAGACGAGGTCAACCAGGTCCTCATCGACGACCTCGAGGTCCGGGCCTTCGTCACCCCCATCGACGAGGCGCGGTCCATGGGGGCCATCGCCCTGTTCGGGGAGAAGTACGGCGACGAGGTCCGGGTGGTCGAGGTCGGGACCTACTCGCGGGAACTGTGCGGTGGCACCCACGTGGCCCACTCCGGGCAGCTCGGGCTGATCAAGATTCTCGGGGAGTCATCCATCGGGTCCGGCGTGCGCCGGGTCGAGGCCCTGGTCGGCACCGACGCGTTCCGCTACCTCGCCCGGGAGAACGTGCTGGTCAGCCAGCTGACCGAGCAGCTCAAGACCCGCCGGGAAGACCTGCCGGACCGGGTCGCCTCGCTGGTCAGCCGGCTCCGTGAGGCCGAGCGTGACCTGGACCGGCTGCGCAGCGCCCAGATCCTGGGCAGCGCGGCCGAGCTGGCCGGGCGCGCCGAGGACGCGGGCCCGGTCGCGCTCGTCGTGCACCAGGTCCCGGACGGCACCACCGCGGACGACATCCGCAAGCTCGCCCTGGATATCCGGGGCCGGCTCGCGCAGCAGCGGCCCGCGGTCGTGGTAATCGCCGGTGTCCCGGCCGACCGGCCCGCGGTCGTGGTGGCGGTCAACGAGGCCGCCCGGAACCTCGGCGTCGCTGCCGGGGCGCTGGTCCGCAGCGCCGCCCAGGCGCTGGGCGGGGGCGGCGGCGGCCGCGACGACATCGCCCAGGGTGGCGGCGCGCCGCAGGGCGACCGGGCCGGCCAGGCGATCGCCGAGGCATTTGATGCGGTTCGTACGGTTGTCAGAGACATGACGTGATCCATTGGCGTACGGTTAAACCGTGCTGCAGCCAACCCGTTGCGCGAGCGAGACCGAAGGGCTGCGGAGTTCCCCGTTGAGGACTGGCGTGCGGCTCGGCATCGACCCTGGCTCAGTCCGGATCGGCGTGGCCCGCTGCGACCCGGATGGCCTGCTCGCCACCCCCCTGGACACTGTCCCGCGCGGTCCCGGGGACCTGGATCGACTGGTCCGCATGGCGCTGGAGCACGGCGCGGTCGAGGTCATCGTGGGCCTGCCCACCGGCCTGTCCGGGCGTGAGGGCGCCGCGGCCGCCGCGGCCCGGTCGTTCGCGGGCGCCCTGGCCGCCCGGCTGGTGCCGATCCCGGTCCGGCTGGTGGACGAGCGGTTCACCACCGTGCTCGCTCACGACGCCCTGCGCCAGGGCGGCAAGGGCGGGCGGGCCCGGCGGCAGGCTGTGGACCGGGCCGCGGCCGCCCTGCTGCTGCAGGGGGCCCTGGACGCAGAGCGGGCGGGCGGACGGCCCCCCGGCGAGATCGTTGGGACCAGCCACAGGACGGAAGAGTGAGCCGGCACGGGCGGCGGGGGACTCAGGGAGACGACGAGCAGTGGGGGCCGGGAGACTACCCGCCACCGGACGCCGATGAGCCCTTTGCCCCCCGTGATTACGGCCAGGCCGGCCGGGACTGGCCGCGCAACCCCATCGCGACCGCGGACACCGGGGACTTCCCCCCGGTAGCAGACCCCAGCCTCCCTCCGGAGTCCTATCCGCGGGATCCGGGTGGCCGCCGCAATGGGGACTTCGACTGGGGTCCTGACCCGCTGGGCCTGGACACCCGCGGTTCCCGTGGCCGCGGAGCCGGCCCGCGGGACTCCGATCCGCAGGCCTTCGATCCGCAGGGCTTCGATCCGCAGGGCTCCGGTGCCCGGGGCGGGGAGCGCCCGGGCGGCCAGTCCCGGCCCGAGCCCATGGCCCCCGATCGCTGGACCCCCCAGTCCTGGGAGCCCCCGTCCTGGGAACGGACGTCGTGGGATTCACAGACAGCCGGGCCAGCCGGCTGGCTCAGCCCCCCCGGCGCCAGCCCGGACTGGGCGGAACACGGCGACCCGCGCGGCGCGCCGCCAGGAGGCTTCGACGATCTGCAGGCGGGCGAGCTGCCGCCGCTGCCCCCGGGCCCCATGCCGGGTTCCGGGCACCCCTCCGGCCCGCTCCCGCCCCTTCCGGGTCCTGATCACCGCTGGGGAGAACCGGCCCCGGGCCCGCTGCCCCCGGCGGCCCCCCGGTCACGGCCCGGACGTGGCGAGGATGAGCCCCGTCGCCGGTCGCGCCACGGGGCGCCCGGCGAGGGGGGCGGCCCCGCCCCCGGCGGGTACCCCGAGGATCCGGACGGCTACCCGCGGAACGGGACCGGTTTTCCAGACCACGGGGCCGGCGTACCCGGAAGACGGGGCCGGCTACCCGGACAATCCCGGCGGCTACCTGCCTGACTGGGAGGAACCGGCGGACTACCAGGCCCCGCGCGGCCGGCGCCGGCGCCGCTCGGCCGGGCCAGATGTCGGACCGGGCCATCCTGGGTATGAGAGCTACGTGGACGACCCACGTGACCTGGACATGGCCCCGGATCAGGGGCAGGAACCCCGGGACTACGCAACCTCCGGGGACTGGTATCCGCCCGGCGACGAGCCGCATCCCTGGGCCGAGGAGGACGCCGGCGACGCCCTGCTGCCCGGGATGGACCAGGGCCACGGATCCCGGCGCGGCGGTGGCGGCGGCCCCGCCGGCCCGGCGCGCAAGCGCCGCAGGCGCCGGCCGCACCGTGCTGCTCGTCCTGCTGACGGTGCTCGTCGTGTTCATCGCGCTCGTCGGGGGAGTCGGCTACCACTATTACCGCGAGTACATCAACCCGCCGGACTTCCCCGGCGCGGGCACGGCCAGCACCGTCGTGGTGCAGATCCTGCCGGGACAGAGCGCCAGCGCGGTCGGGGCCACCCTGGCCGGCAAGAAAGTGGTGGCCAGCGGGCGGGCGTTCTCCAACGCGGCTAAGGCCAGCCCGCAGGGCAACGCGCTCGAGCCGGGCTTCTACAAAGTCCACCTGCACATGAAGGCCTCGCTGGCGCTGGCCCTGCTGCTCAAGCCATCCTCCCGGGTGCAGACGAAGGTCACCATCCCGGAGGGCTTCCGGGTCTCGCAGATCATCGCGCTGCTGGGCAGGCAGACCGGGGACCTCAGGGCGTACCAGCAGGCCATCGCGCATCCCGCATCTCTCGGCCTGCCCGCCTTCGCGGGCGGCAAGCCTGAGGGGTACCTGTTCCCGGCCACCTACACCATCCCGCCGCACACCACGCCGGCCGCTGTGCTCAGGATGATGGTGAACAAGTTCAAGCAGAACGCTCAGGGCATCGGGCTGCCGGCCAAGGCGGTCGCGGCCCACGAGTCACAGGCCGCGGTCATCACGGTGGCCAGCCTCATCGAGGCCGAGGGCAAGCGCCCCCAGGATTTCCCGAAGATCGCCGAAGTGATCTACAACCGGCTCAACGCCACTCCGCAGATCAAGCTGGAGCTCGACACCACTGTCCTGTACGCGATGTCGCTGGCCCACAAGAGCAAGTTCAACGTCGGCTTCGCGTCGTCGTACAACACCTACCAGCACGCTGGGCTGCCGCCCGGGCCGATCGACAATCCGGGGAACATGGCGATCCAGGCCGCGCTGCACCCGGCGCAGGGCAAGTTCCTGTTCTTCCTGACCACCAACTCCAGGACGGGCGCGACCCTGTTCTTCAACACGTCCGCGGCCTTCAACAGCGCGGTGGCCAAGTACGGCAGCACCGGCGGCGGGACGGGCTCACGCACGGGCTCGGGCTGAGCGCCGGCGAGCCCGCGCCGCTGGAGGCGATGCGGGCCGCCGGGCTGGCCGCCTGCCTGGTTAGCGGGCGGGGTGTCTCCGGCCGCCTCAGTGCTGACGCTCCAGGTGGCCTGGAATACCCAGCGGGCCTGAATTGCTGTTAGTCTTACCAGACGACCAGCCTGGCACCTGCGTGCCGGGCGTGTAAGCGGAGGACCACCTCCCACCTGGCCGGCCACGGGCTGGCGGGTAAGGCTGTCGGCCTGCGGGCCGGCCAGCCAGGCCGGGCGGGCAGCCCGGGTCCCGCAGGGGAACCGGAACACTGCCAATCCGGTCCGCTGCGTCCCTGACGAGGACCGAGTTCTCGCCGGGCGGTGTGGCTTTGGTGGGCTCCGCACGCACTGGTGCGGGGCCTTTTCTCGTGTGGCGGCGGATCCGCCGCAAAGCCGGAAGCCCGCCGGATGGTCGCAGCACCGCCCGGGCACCGGGCCCAGGCGGAGGACCAGACCCCAGGAGGTCACATCAGCGCCGAACCCCGTATCAACGATCGGATCCGCGTACCCGAGGTGCGGCTCGTCGGCCCTAACGGCGAGCAGGTCGGGATCGTTGCACTGAACGACGCGCTCCGGCTGGCTCAGGAAGCCGACCTCGACTTGGTGGAAGTCGCGCCCACGGCACGCCCGCCGGTCTGCAAGCTGATGGACTACGGCAAGTTCAAGTACGAGTCCGCGCTCAAGGCCAGGGAATCGCGCAAGAATCAGGCGCAGACGGTCATCAAGGAGATCAAGCTCCGGCCGAAGATCGACCCGCACGACTACGGGACCAAGAAGGGTCACGTCGAGCGGTTCCTCAAGCAGGGCGACAAGGTCAAGGTCACGATCATGTTCAGGGGGCGTGAGCAGTCCCGGCCCGAGCTCGGGTTCCGGCTGCTGCAGCGCCTGGCCGGCGATGTCGAGGAACTCGGTTTCGTCGAGGCCCAGCCCAAGCAGGACGGCCGCAACATGATCATGGTGATCGGCCCGCACCGGAAGAAGAGCGAGTCCAAGGCGGAACGCTCATCGCGGGAGGCCGAGGCCGAGGCGGAGGCCGCGGCATCGCGTCCGGTGCCCCGGCAGCGCCGGCCCGCGGCCGCTCCGGCCTCGCAGTCCCGGTCGGCCGGCGGCGGTGGCCCGGAGCAGGCAGGAGCCTGACCCAGGCCACCGCGGAACTCGCCTAGCGCAGAGCGGCACGGGCACGGCCGCAGGGCGCCGTGCCCCGGCTGCGGATGACAAGCGTGCCCTGAGGCACAGATGACAATGGAGACGACGGCCACCATGCCGAAGATGAAGACCCACAGCGGCACCGCCCGGCGGTTCCGGATCACCGGCAGCGGCAAGCTGATGCGGCGCCGCGCCAACATGAACCACCTGCTCGAGCACAAGCCGAGCCGGCGCACCCGCCGCCTGAACAAGGAACTGGTGGTCGCGCCGTCGGACGCTAAGAAGATCAAGAAGATGCTGGGGAAGTAGCCCGGCCCGCCTCCAGGGAGATATGAAATGGCACGCGTGAAGCGGGCAGTCAACGCCCACAAGAAGCGCAGGGTCGTCCTTGAGCGGGCGAGCGGCTACCGTGGCCAGCGGTCACGGCTGTACCGCAAGGCCAAGGAGCAGGTCCTCCACTCGATGACGTACGCCTACCGGGACCGCAAGGACCGGAAGGGCAATTTCCGCCGGCTGTGGATCCAGCGGATCAACGCCGCCGCCCGCGCCGACGGCATCACCTACAACCGATTCGTCCAGGGGCTCCGGCTCGCGGAGGTGGAAGTGGACCGCCGCATGCTCGCCGAGCTCGCGGTCAGCGACCCGGCGGCATTTTCCGCGCTGGTCGAGGTGGCCAAGGCCGCGCTGGCCGAGGCGGGGCCCGACGCCGGCACCGAGGCGGCCTGACGTCCTCGTGAGCTCTGCCGGGTCGGCTTGCGGCCGGCGCCGCCTGATGCTTCCCGCCGGAACCGAGCTCACCAGCATCCGGTCGCCGCGGGTCAAGGCGGCGCGCCAGCTCGCCAAGCGGGCCCTGCGGCAGCGGGCCAGGTCATTCCTGGCGGAGGGACCGCAGGCGGTGGGAGAGGCGCTGGCCGCCGGCGGTGTGGTGACGCAGCTGTTCGTGACCTCGCCGGCGCAGGCCCGCTACGCGGAACTCATCCGTCTCGCCGCCGCGCAGGGCGCGGACGTGCTTGCGGTCAGCGGCGAGGTCATGACCGAGCTGGCGCAGACCATCACCCCGCAAGGGGTGCTGGGTCTGTGCCGGTTCGTTGACGTGCCCCTCGCCCAGGTGACCGCCAGCGCTCCTGCCTTCGCGGTCATCCTGGCCAACGTCCGGGACCCGGGTAACGCAGGTACGGTCCTGCGCACCGCCGACGCGGCCGGTGCGGGCGCGGTCATTTTCGCCGGGTCGTCGGTGGATCCTTACAACAGCAAGGCCGTCCGGGCGTCTGCGGGAAGCCTGTTCCATCTTCCGGTGGTCACAGGCACACCTGTGCCGGACGCGGTGCGTGCCCTGCGCGAGAGCGGGCTCCGCATACTCGCCGCGGACGGCGGAGCCGCCAGCACGCTTGACGACCTGGAGGCGGCTGGCCAGCTTGGCCGGCCCACCGCCTGGCTGTTCGGCAACGAGGCCTGGGGGCTGCCCGCGGACGTGCTGGACCTGGCGGACGAGGCGGTGGCCGTGCCCATCTACGGCCAGGCGGAGAGCCTGAACCTGGCCGCCGCGGCGGCGGTCTGCCTCTACGCCTCGGCGCGCGCGCAGGAGCAGCCGGCACGTCACGGCGGCGCCGCGGCAAACGTGACGGAGCTGTGACGTCCCCGCAGCGGCGGCCCTGGGGGGCTGCCGTTCGCCGGGCCGTAAGCGCTAGAGTCTGATCACGTTGCGTCATTCAGGGAAACGTCAGCTCAGCAGCCAGACGGAGGCGGCGTTCTAGTGGACAGGTCCAGGCCCGACTCGGCGGTGTCCGCCCTGGCGAGCGTGCCCGCCGGCCAGGTGGTGGCCTCGGGCGGCCTGGTCTGCGCCGACGACCTGCCCGACGGGCTCGTGGTCGCCGATCAGCTGGGCCGGATCGTGGTGTTCAACCAGGCGGCCACCCGGCTCACCGGCATCGCCGCGCTCAACGCGCTGGGCCGGGATGTGCGGCAGGTCCTCCCGCTGCGCGACGCCGAGGGCCGGGGCTGGTGGACCTGCGTCGACCCGTACCGCGGCCTGTCCACCCGCACGCGGCATCCGGAACTGCCGCTCTACCTGGACGGCACCGAGTTCCTCGTCACCATGGGGTATGTCCGGGTGCCCCGCTGCCCCCCGGGCGCCGGGCACGACTGGCCCGGGCCGGTCCGGCCGGGTGACGTTCAGCGCATCGCGATCAGCCTGCGTGGCACGCAGCAGCGGGTGCGCCTGGAGCGCAGCCGCGCTGACCTCGTCTCCACCGTCGCCCACGAGCTGCGGTCCCCGCTGACCAGCGTGAAGGGTTTCACCGCCACGCTGCTGGCCAAGTGGACCCGGTTCACCGACGACCAGAAGCGGGTGATGCTGGAGACCGTCAACGCCGACGCTGACCGGGTGACCAGGCTCATCACCGAGCTGCTGGACGTGTCCAGGATCGAGGCCGGCCGGATCGAGGTGCACCGCCAGCTGGTGGACCTCCCGCAGCGTGCGGAGAAGATCGTCGCGGGCCGGGTCGCCGCGGGCGACCAGCCGGACCGGTTCCGGATCATCGCCTCCGACGAGCTGCCCGAGACCTGGCTGGACGCGGACAAGGTCGACCAGATCCTCGGCAACCTGGTCGAGAACGCGGTCCGGCACGGGGCTGGTACCGTGACGATTGTGATACAGCCGGTGGACGACCTTCCCGCCCGGGCGGCGACCCGTCCAGGCGGTACCGGCGCGGTCAATGGTTCCCTCTCGGCTTATGGGTCTGCACCTGTGGTCGCCGTCTCGGTGCGCGATGAGGGTGACGGCGTTCCGCCTGAGATGGTGCCGCGGATCTTCCGGCAGTTCTGGCGCGCCAAGCGCCGGGGCGGCGCCGGGCTCGGCCTGTACATCGTGAAGGGCCTGGTCGAAGCGCATGGGGGGACGATCACCGTGCAGCGTGCGCCCGGTGGAGGCGCCGAGTTCCGATTTACCATGCCCACCGGGCTGCCCGACTTCGGGTAGGCGGGGGGCGGAGCGCTGCGGCCGGGGCGTAAGACCCCGGCAGCGGGCCCGGGCGGCCCGCGGCCGCTGCTCCGCGACTCGCCCCGGTGGGCCCCCAGGCTGAGGACCCGGGCAGCGGCAGTGCCGCGCCCAAGCCGTCCGGCAGGATGACGGTCCCCAGCCCCGCACAGACTTTTCCCTTGTCCTATACGGCCGCAGGAAGCAGGACGATGTCCGCACCGAATAAGCAGTACGACCCCGTGGAGGTGGCGAGTCTGTCTCCCGCGGAGGTCACCCGCATGCGCGACGAGGCGCTGGCCGCCGTCGCGGCGGCGGGGACACTGGATGAGCTCAAGGCCGCCCGGCTGGCACACGCCGGGGACCGCTCGCCGCTGCGCCTCGCCAACGCCGAGATCGGCGCCCTTCCCCCGCAGGCGCGTGCCGAGGCCGGCAAGCGCATCGGTGCCACGATGCGCGAGGTCAGCCAGGCGCTGGCGGCCCGGCAGCAGGCCCTGGAGGAGGAGCGCGACCAGCGCGTCCTGATCGAGGAAGCCGTTGACGTCACGCTGCCCTGGGATTACCAGCCCGCCGGGGCCAGGCACCCCGTCACCACGGTCGGCGAACGGCTGGCGGATGTTTTCGTATCCATGGGCTACGAGATCGCCGAGGGCCCGGAGATCGAAGCCGAGTGGTACAACTTCGACGCGCTCAACATCCCGGCCGACCATCCGGCCCGGGAGATGCAGGACACGCTGTTCGTGGCCGGCCCGGACGGCGGCCGGTCCGGGATGGTGCTGCGCACCCACACCTCACCGGTCCAGATCCGCGCGATGCTCACCCGGCCGCTGCCGCTGTACGTGGTCAGCCCCGGCCGGTGTTACCGCAACGAGGCCCAGGACGCCACGCACAGCCCGGTCTTCCACCAGATCGAGTGCCTGGCCGTGGACGAGGGCCTGACCATGGCCGACCTGCGCGGCGCCGTCCAGGCCTTCGTGGACGCCATGTTCGGCGAGGGACTGCGCACCAGGCTGCGGCCGGACTACTTCCCGTTCACCGAGCCATCCGCGGACGTGTCCATGGAATGCCATGTCTGCCGGGGCGCCTCGGCCAGGCCCGGCGCCCCGCCCTGCCGGGTATGCCGGTCCCAGGGCTGGATCGAGCTGGCCGGCTGCGGCATGGTGAACCCGCGGGTGCTGACCGCCTGCGGCATCGACCCGGACCGCTACAGCGGCTTCGCGTTCGGCCTGGGCATCGAGCGGACCCTGATGGTCCGGGACGGGCTGGCCGACATCAGGGACACCCTCGAGGGCGACGTCCGGTTCAGCCGGGCATTCGGGGTGGAGGCCTGATGCGCGTCTCACTGAACTGGGTCCTCGAGGTGGCCGGCGTGGAACCGGGCGCCGACCCGCAGGAGGTGGCCCGCCACCTCACGGCCGCGGGCCTGGAGGTCGAGTCGGCCGAGCAGGTCGGGCACGACATCGAGGGGGTCGTGGTCGCCGAGGTGACCGCGATCGAGGAACTGGCCGGCTTCAAGAAGCCGGTCCGGTACTGCCAGGTCACCGACGGGAGTGGCGAGCCGCGCGGGGTCATCTGCGGGGCGGTCAACTTCTCGGCCGGGGACCGGGTGCCGCTGGCCCGGCCCGGGGCCCGGCTGCCCGGCGGTTTCGAGATCGGCGCCCGGAAGACCTACGGGCACATCTCGGAGGGGATGATCTGCTCCGCCGCCGAGCTCCACCTCGGCGACGACCACGCCGGCATCCTCGTGCTTGCGCCGGACGCGCCGCTGGGCGCCGACTTCGCGGAGTACGGCGGGCTCGCCGACCACGTGCTCGACATCGCGGTCACCCCGGACCGGGGCTACGCGCTCTCGGTCCGCGGTGTGGCCCGGGAGCTGGCCACGTCCTACGAGATCCGGTTCACCGACCCGGCCCACGCCGATCTGCCCGCCGATGTCGCTGCAGTGTCCGACCAGGTGCAGGCGGCCAGCATCGAGGATCCCACCGCGTGCGACCGATTCGTGCTCCGCGAGGTGCGCGGCCTGCACCCCGGCGCGCCCACGCCGCTGCGCATGCGCGTCCGGCTGGCCCGGTCCGGCCTGCGCAGCGTGTCGCTGGCCGTGGACATCACGAATTACCTCATGCTCGAGCTGGGCCAGCCGCTGCACGCGTTCGACGCCGACCGGCTCAGCGGGCCCCTCGCGGTCCGCCGGGCACAGCCCGGCGAGAAGCTGGAAACCCTCGACCACGTGCTGCGCGATCTCGACCCGGATGATGTCGTGATCGCGGACTCCTCCGGGGCCATCTCGATGGCCGGCACCATGGGCGGCCTGTCCACCGAGATCTCCGGCGACTCGGTCAACCTGGTGATCGAGGCCGCGCATTTCGACGCGCGGTCGATCGCCCGGGAAAGCCGCCGGCACCGCCTGCTCAGCGAGGCGTCCTACCGGTTCGAGCGGGGCGTTGACCGCGAGCTGCCGCTGCCGGTCACGGCCAGGGCGGTGGCGCTGCTGGCTGAACTGGGTGGCGGGACGGCCGTTCCCGGCTGCAGCCACGCCCAGGTGGAGGTGCCGCAGGTCACGATCACCACGCCGGTGGACTACCCGGACAAGGTGGCGGGCACGGTGTACGGCCGCGACGCCGTCCTGCGCCGGCTCCACGACGTGGGCTGCGAGGTGGCCGAGCCCGCCAGCCGGCCACAGGAGCCCGGCGCGGCCAGCGGGACCGCCCCGGGCCGCGGCGCCGGGGGGAACGGCGCGAACCGCTACCAGCGCCATGATCACGGCAAGCATGACCGGAGCAAGCAGATTCTCGCGGTCGTGCCCCCGTCCTGGCGGCCGGACCTGCGGTACCCGTGGGATCTGGCCGAGGAGGTCATCAGGCTGGAAGGCTACGAGAACGTCCCGGTGCGCACGCCGCGGGCCGCGGCCGGCCGGGGGCTCACCGGCCGGCAGCGGCTCCGCCGCACCACCGGCCGGTCGCTGGCCTGGTCCGGGTATGTCGAGGTGCTCAGCCAGCCGTTCAATTCCGCCGCCGACTTCGGCCGGCTGCTGCTGCCCGCAGACGACCCGCGGCGCCGCGCCGTGGTGATCGCCAACCCGCTCAACGACGACGAGCCGCTGATGCGCACCATGGTGCTGCCGGGCCTGCTGCGGGTCCTGGTCCGCAACATCGGCCGCGGGTTCACCGACGTGGGGTTGTTCGAGACCGGCCACGTCTTCCTGCAGCACCGCAACGGCCCGCGCGCCGCCCCGATCCTGCGCACCGACCGCGGTCCCACGGTGCAGGAGCTGGCCACGGTGGAAGCTGCGCTGCCCGACCAGCCCCTGCATATCGCCGCGGTGGTCGCCGGTGAGCGCGAACTGGACGGCTGGTGGGGTAAGGGCCGGCCCGCGGGCTGGCAGGACGCCATCGAGGCGGCGCGCCAGGTACTGCGGGACAACCGGGTTCCATTCCAGATCCGGGCCGACCAGACGGCCCCCTGGCACCCGGGCCGGTGTGCCGCGCTGTTCGTCCAGGCCGGGGAGGGGCAGGAATGGCTAGCCGGGTACGCGGGTGAGCTGCACCCACGGGTCATCACCGCGTTCGGGCTGCCGCCCAGGACGTCTGCGATGGAGCTGGACATGTCGGTGATCGAGACCGCCGCGGCGGCGCTCGGTCCGGTCGAGGCGCCGGCGATCTCGCCGTATCCGGTGGCCACCCAGGACGTCGCGCTGCTGGTGCCGGACAGCGTGCCCGCGGCCGAGGTGCAGGCCGCCCTGGCCGCGGGCGTCCAGCAGACCGGGTACCGCGGGCTGCTGGAGGAGGTCCGCCTGTTCGACGTCTACACGGGGGAGCAGGCCGGCCCGGGACGCAAGTCCCTGGCCTACACGCTGCGCTTCCGTGCGCCGGACCGGACGCTGACGGTGGAGGAGACCACGGCGGCGCGGGACGCCGCCGTCGAGGAGGCTGCCCGCCGCCTGGGCGCCACGCTCCGCGGTCCGGCCTGAGGCCTGCGCACGCTCAGCGGGCGGTTTCCGGCAAGTGCAACGATGCAGTTTCGTATGTCGGTAACATACCTACTAGAGGTTCGCGGGCGACCACGCATCGTAAGCGGATGGCCGGGGACGCCTGCACCAACTGGCGGACGGCCGCAGCTCAGCGGCGGGGGCGGGCTGGCCTGGAGGAGGAGCAGATCACAAGCGGGGAACCCAGGATCCCGTTGGACGACCAGACCCCGCCCGGCAGGGTCGCCGCGCCGCAGAGCCCATCGACCTTCCGCCAGGTCTTCGGGATCTCGGAGTTCCGGGCGCTGTGGACGGCCCAGGTGCTGTCCGTCGCCGGGGATCAGCTGGCCAGGGTCGCGCTCACCCTGCTGGTCTTCCAGCGCACAGGCTCGGCGCTGCTGGCCGCAATCACCTTTGCCGTCAGCATCGTGCCGGCTTTCATCGGCGGCCTGACCCTGTCGGGCCTGGCCGACCGGCTGCCGCGCAGGCAGGTGATGATCGCCAGTGACCTCAGCCGCGCGGTACTCGTGGCCATCATGGCCATACCCGGGATGCCGGTGTTCCTGATGATCTGCATCTTCGGCGCCGTGACCATGATCGGCGCGCCGTTCAACGCGGCGCGCGCCGCGCTGTACCCCGACATCCTCATCGGGGACCTCTATGTGCTCGGCACCGCGGTCACGCTCACGACCCTCCAGTTCGCTCAGGTCATCGGGTTCGCCGCGGGCGGCGCGATCGCTGGCCTGTTCGGCGTCCAGACCTCACTGCTCGTGGACTCGGCCACCTTCCTTGTCTCGGCCCTGCTCACCCGAGCCCTGGTGCGAGCCAGGCCGAGCGCCCGCGCCACGCCGCGGGCCCGTCCCCTGGCCTTGTCGGATCTCAGCACGGGGATCCGGCTGGTGTTCGGCAATCCGGCACTGCGCACGCCCATGCTGCTCGGGTGGCTCGTAGCGTTCTACGACGTACCCGAGGGCGTGGTGGCACCGCTTTCCCGGTCACTCGGTGGCGGGGACCTGGCGGCGGGCCTGATCCTGGCCGCGGCCGCGCTAGGCGCCTCCCTCGGCGCGGTGGGGTTCAGCCGCCTGGTGGGTCCGGAGCGACGGCTGCGGTGGATGACTCGGATAGCCCCGCTGGCGCCCGGCGTGCTATTCCTCTTCGCCTTTCGGCCCGCCCTGCCGGCCGCTCTGGCCATCCTCCTGGTCAGCGGGATCTTCGACTGCTATCAGGTCGCTGCCAACGCCACGTTCGTGCAGGCCACCCCCTCGTCCCAGCGAAGCCAGGCGTTCGGAATCGTCCAGGGTGGAATGAGCCTGGGACAAGGCACGGCCATGATCGCGGCCGGGGCGGCCGCAGAACGATTCGCGCCCGGCCTGGTCATCGCCACCGGCGGCGCTATCGGCGCGGTGGCAGCCATCGCGGTCGCGTGGACGCGCCCGCGGCCGGGCTGACTGGCGAGTTGCGCGACTCCTGCGCGATCTAGTCGCGATCCGGGCCAGGCAGATGTGATGGCGGGTGTGCGGGCGGGTCAGCCCCATCCGTGGGTCATCGGGTTCTCCTTCCCGGGGGGTTGGCGGTGGCGGGTGTGCGGGCGGGTCAGCCCCATCCGTGGGTCATCGGGTTCTCCTTCCCGGGGGGTTGGCGGTGGCGGGTGTGCGGGCCGGTCAGCCCCATCCGTGCGTCATCGGGTTCTCCTTCCCGGGGGGTTGGCGGTGACGGGTGTGCGGGCCGGTCAGCCCCATCCGTGCGTCATCGGGTTCTCCTTCCCGGAGGGTTGGCGGTGACGGGTGTGCGGGCCGGTCAGCCCCATCCGTGCGTCATCGGGTTCTCCTTCCTTCGCTTCGCTTGGTCAGGTTGTATGTGTGGTACCGCAACATCGGACGAAAAGTACCGCTTTGGGTAACGATGACGTCAGACTTGACCCGGCATGTAACGTAGAGTCATTGAACGGCGACTCAGGCAGCGAGAACCTGACCCCGATGCGTAATGGAGGGTTGACAGAGGGCATACTGAGTCTGTGACAATACGGGGCAATGTTCTTACCCCGTGCGATGAACGCGACCACCTGGGTGTCAGGGAGGCATTGATGCAGCTTGGAGTGTGCAAACGCATGCGCTTGCCACTCATGGCTACCCGTCCCTGGCCGCTCTGGGAACTGCCGCGCTGGCTGACGGGCTACATCGTCGCCATGGTCGTGGCGTACCTGGCGGTGCTCTCGGTAGTCGGCCAGTTCTACGCCCTGTCGCCGCGTCAGGTCGTGATATTGGGGGCTCTGCTCCTGTGCGGCGCCGCCACCGTCGAGCTGACCAAACGCTCTGGTGAGAACGCCGGGCTGATCAGCGACATCTACGGCGTCTGGGAACTTCCTATCGCCATTCTGCTGCCCCTGGGCTACGCGATGCTGGTGCCGGTCCTCCGGCTCGGCCTCACCCAATGGCGGGTCCGGCATATCCCCCTGCACCGCCGCGTGTTCACTGCGGCGGTCATCGGGCTGTCCTATGCGGCCAGCGGGGCGCTTTTCCACGCGCTCTCCCATACCGGGTTCGGGTCGGTACCCAGCCCGCTGGGCCATCCGACCGCGTGGGTCCTGGCCATAGCCGCGGCCGCCCTGATGCAGTGGCTGGTTAACACCGCACTTCTGGTGCCGGCCATCAAGGGTTCCGACCCCGGGCTCCGGCTGCGCGACCTGCTGCTGGCCCGGGAGAGTGTTCATAATGACGTGGCAGAGTTGTGCGTCGCGGTTCTCGTCACCCTCGCCATAGCGGTCAGCCCTCTCGCGATCGTTTTCGCTCTCCCGTTTGTCACGCTGCTGCAGCGCTCGGTGCGGCATGCCCAATTGATGGCCGCGTCCCGGGTTGACACCAAGACGGGACTGCTCAACGCGGGAACCTGGGAACGTGAGGCAGCCTCCGAGGTGGCGCGTGCTGTACGTACTCGTACCCCACTGGCGCTCGTCCTGATCGACGTTGATCACTTTAAGTTGGTTAATGACCTGCATGGTCACCTGGTTGGAGATAAGGCACTCCGGATTATTGCGCGCACCTTCAAGATTTTCTTGCGAGACTACGACCTTGCAGGCAGGTTCGGGGGCGAAGAGTTCGCGCTGCTGTTGCCACACACTAGCGCGGCCGACGCACGTCAGATAGCTGAGCGTGTGCGCGTTCACGTCGCAGAGACGCCGATCAGAGTCAGTGACGAACCGGGTGCCGACTCACTCAATGTTACTGTGTCGATCGGGGTGGCGGCACTGGGCGAAAGCTGGGAAAGGACGACAGGCAGCCAGTTGACTGACTTGATCGCGGGTGCCGACCGGGCCCTGTACCGGGCTAAGAACGCGGGCCGCAACCACGTCTGGATGTTCACGGACACCCAGAGTGTAGGAGCGCTGCCCAGCCGCGAGCGGCAGGCTCACTGACCCGCGCCGAATCTCCAGGCACATTCTTGAATGGGGCATTCCGCCACAAGTCTGATCGCGTGGCCAGTGCGCGGCCAGGCGTGTCAGCGGCACAAAGAGATCCTGCCTGACCGCCCTGCCCAAAGACTTCGTGCCGCCCGCTTCTCGCGTATGCGGGTGCAGTGGGCGGACTCATGGCCGAATTACATGGCATCAAACCATACGAAAGTGCGGGCCCAGGTTGTGCTCCGGCCCCATCGCCCGGGCATTCAGGATTGCCCGGGGAACGGGTCCGCCCGGGGCACGCGCCACCGCCTTGGCGGGGCGGCGGTATCCCGCCTGGTTAGCGTCGGCAGTGGCATGGACGGTGGAGGCCGCCAGGGCCAGGTCGTCGCAATCGCACCCGGATTTCCTGGGGCGGCCTCAACTTCCCTGCGCGAGCAAGTTGAGCGCGCACCACCAGGCCAGGAACTCGTGTCAGCCTGCGGTTCAGGTCCAGCCGGTGGTGGCGGTCATGGCCGGGGCTCCTTTCCTGCGGGTGGGTGGTGCGGGGGGTGGGGTGGTTCAGGTCCAGCCGGTGGTGGCGGTCATGGCCGGGGCTCCTTTCCTGCGGGTGGGTGGTGCGGGGGGTGGGGTGGTTCAGGTCCAGCCGGTGGTGGCGGTCATGGCCGGGGCTCCTTCCTGCGGGTGGGTGGTGCGGGGGGTGGGGTGGTTCAGGTCCAGCCGGTGGTGGCGGTCACGGTCGCGGCCTCCCTCCTGTGGATGCGCGGATCTGCAGATGACTGTGCGGGCATGATCCGGAAGTCTGGGGCCGCCGCCCCGCAGATACGCATAACACGCATTACGGTCCCACGTCAGGAGCCCTCCAGGACGGGGGAAATTTCCGACCCCGTGGCTGGCGCTGGCATGAAACCCCTACTTCGCAGTCGTTGTGTGACCCTGAGTAGCTAAGTTCCGGTCTATCTGCTACGTGCAGTGTCGGTGCGTAATGGGGGGTTGACAGTGGGCGCACTGGCTCTGTGAGAATACGGGGCAGCGTTCTCCCCCCGGCTACGACTTCGGGTGTTCGCACCCAGAGGAGGCTTGCGTGCGAGCCGACGTATGCAAACGTATGCGCGTCGGTGTCGAGACGGTCAGGGCCTGGCCGCTGTGGGAGGTTCCCCGCTGGCTGGTCGGGTTCATCGGGGCGGTCGTCGTGGTCTACGTCGCCGCGGTCGGCCTGGCTGCGCGGAATGCGGCTGAGGTCGATACCCGCGGCCTGATCACCTTCGGGGCGCTGCTGCTGTGCCTCGTGACCACCGTCGAGCTGACCAGGCGCGCGGGCGAGGATGCCGGGGTCAGCAAGGACGTCTTCGCGGTGTGGGAGCTCCCTATCGTCATCCTGCTCCCGCCGTTCTATGCCTTGATCGCGCCCGTCCTGCGGATGGCGCTCACCCAGTTGCGGGTCAGGCGGATCCGGCTGTACCGCCGGGTGTTCACCGCCACCGCGATAGGGCTGTCCTACGGGGCCGCCTCGGCCGCCTTCCATGCCCTGCCGCCTGCGGTCAGGGGGCCCACCGGCCCGGCCCTGGTGCCGGGGGTTCACGTGTCCGTCTGGCTGCTGGCCGTGGCCGGGGCCGGCGTGGTGCAGTGGGCGGTCAACCAGCTGCTGGTCCTGCCCGCCATCAGGGGTGCCGACCCCACCATGCGCATCCGGGACATGCTGTTCGAACGTGACCGGGTCCACAACGACGTTGCCGAGCTGTCCGTGGCGGTCCTGGTCACCCTGGGCTCGGCCATCAGTCTTGTCACGATCGTGTTCGCGCTGCCGTTCGTTACCCTGCTGCAGCGGTCGGTGCGGCATGTCCAGCTGCTCAATGCCTCCCGGGTCGATTCCAAGACAGGCCTGCTCAACGCGGGCACCTGGGAGCGCGAGGCCGCCTCGGAGGTGGCCCGCGCGGTCCGTACCCGTACCCCCCTGGCGCTCGTCCTGGTCGATGTCGATCACTTCAAGCTGGTCAACGACCTGCATGGTCACCTCGCCGGAGACAAGGCGCTCCGCGCTATCGCGCACGCGTTCCAGATCTTCCTGCGCAGCTATGACCGGGTCGGCAGGTTCGGCGGCGAGGAGTTCGCCCTGCTCCTGCCGCAGACCAGCCCGGCCGACGCGCGCCAGATCGCCGACCGCATGCGGGCACACATCGCGGAGACGCCGATCAGCGTCAGCGACGACCCGGCGGCTCCGCCGGTCCGGGTGACCGTGTCCATGGGGGTGGCGGCGCTCGGCCGCACCTGGGAGCGGACGACCGGCAGCCAGCTGACTGACCTGCTTGCGTGCGCCGACCGGGCCCTGTACGAGGCCAAGAACGCGGGCCGCAACCATGTGGTCATGGTGACCGAGACGGCCACGGTGGGAGTAGCAGTGGCCAACCCGGGCAGGCTGCCCCGCTTATCGGGGCTGTTGTCCCGCTGGGCCGCGCCGCCCAGGCCGGTCTCCGGGGACACCCCGTGGTGGCCGGGGATCCGGGGCAGCCGCCCTGGGTCAGGCCGGGGGGGACGCCGAGCCTGACGGCATGGCCAGGACGGCGAGTATTTCCGAGGGCCCCTTCGAGCACTGTGACGTGTCCCCGCTGCGGAGGATCTCGGGGGTGTCGAATCCCCGGCAGACCCAGCCCCTGATCGGGACCGGGCCGCCCCCGCCGTTCCCCGGGGCCTGTCCCGACGCCAGGGCGGCCGCGTAGGCCCGTTCGATCTTCATGGCGGCGGGACACCCGACCGGGCCGCGGCCGATCTCGATCACCACCGGGACGCCGGCTGCTGTCTTGCCCGACCCGCACCTGTGCCCGGTGGCCGCGGGTGCCGGTGATTGCGCGGTGGACGTCGCCGCGGCGGACCTGGCCGGACTGCCGGTACCGCACCCCGTCAGCGCGCACCCGGTGAGCACGGCCAAGGCCAGCCAGGCTGGGTACGCCAGGCCAGCGGACCACGGAGGGGAACGGCGCATGGGGCCTCCTTTCGCGCCCCTCATCATGCCGTGATCGGCGGCCGCGCACGACGCCGGCGCTCCGTGCCGCCCGCCCGATCGCCGCCCTCCGCCCTCCGCTCACCCCGGCCTGTGCCTGGCCCGCCAACGGCCCGCGCAAGCATGACCACGCTCGATAAAGGGGCTTCCGTGTTGCATAAGTAGTCACGTTCACGCATACTTTTGCGAGAGGGGCCGGAATCCCGAGCCTCTGGATACCCCGCCGGGCACGCCCACCCCGTCGCGATGCCGAGCCACGTGACGCGGTGGTGGACTGCCTGCCCGGCCAGGAGCCCGGGAGGACAATATGGGTGTCCGCGTGGCGGTCGCTGGGGCCAGCGGCTACGCCGGCGGCGAACTGCTCCGCCTGATCGCCGGGCACCCCGATCTCGAACTCGGGCCGGTCACCGCGGGCACCAACGCCGGGGCGGCGGTCACCGCCCTGCATCCTCACCTGGCCGGGCTCGCCGACCGGACCTTCGAGGACACCGACCCGGGCCGGCTGGCCGCGGCCGACCTCGTGTTCCTCGCCCTGCATCACGAAGAGTCCGCACGGCTGGCCGCCCTCCTGCCCGCGGACGTCCCGGTCATCGACCTGAGCGCCAGCTTCCGGCTCTCCGATCCCGGGAACTGGACCGCCTTCTACCGGACCGCGCACGCCGGCCGCTGGGTCTACGGGCTGCCCGAGCTCCCCGGCGCCCGCGACGGGATCGCCGCCGCCCGGCGGGTCGCGGCCCCGGGCTGCTACGCCACCGCGATCATCCTGGCCCTCACCCCGCTGCTGGTCAGCGGGGTGGCCGAGCCCTCCGACATCGTGATCGTCGCGGCCTCCGGTACCTCCGGGGCAGGCCGCACCCCGACGCACTCCCTGCTGGCCACCGAGGTGATGGGCTCCGTGTCCGGATACCAGGTTGGCGGTGTTCACCGGCACACACCGGAGATCGAGCAGGCGTTCGCCGAGGCGGCCGGCGTGACCCCCGTCGTCTCGTTCACGCCGCTGCTGGCCCCCATGCCGCGCGGCATCCTGGCCACCTGCACCGCGCGCCTCGCCCCGGCCGCGGCGGCGGGAACGGCAGCCCCGCGCGGCACGGCGGACCCGGGCGCGCCGCGCGAGGCGCTGGCCAGCGCGTACGCGGGGGAGCCGTTCGTCCGCGTGCTGCCCGAGGGCCACTGGCCCAGCACCGCCTCGACCGTCGGGTCCAACGCGGTGCAGCTGCAGGCGGTGGCCGACCCCCACGCGGGGCGGGCCGTGGTCGTGTCGGCCCTGGACAACCTGGTCAAGGGGGCGGCCGGCCAAGCGATCCAGATCGCCAATCTCATGCTCGGCCTGCCAGAGGCAGCCGGCCTTACCGCCAACGGAGTCGCACCATGAAGCCTGCTGCCGCCGCTACCTGGGGAACGAGGTCATGAGCGTCACCGCGCCACTGGGTTTCCGGGCGGCCGGCGTGGCGGCCGGCCTCAAGACGTCGGGTGAGCGAGACGTCGCCGTGGTGATCAACGACGGCCCCTCGCGGGCCGCCGCGGCCGTGTTCACCCGCAACCGGGTCAAGGCCGCCCCGGTGCTCTGGTCACAGCAGGTCGTGGCGGGCGGCCGGGTCCGGGCGGTCGCGCTCAACTCCGGCGGCGCGAACGCCTGCACCGGGCCACTCGGCTTCCAGGACACCCACGCCACCGCCGAGCGGCTGGCCCAGAGCCTCCCCACCGGGGCCCTCACCACCGGGGTCCTCACCACCGGGGCCCTCGCCGCGGCGGACGGGACCGCGGGGGAGTCCGCGGGCGAGATCGTCGTGTGCTCGACCGGCCTGATCGGGGAGCGGCTGCCGATGGACTTGCTGCTGGGCGGGCTGGATGCCGCGCTCGGTGACGCCTCGCGCAGCGGCGGCACCACCGCGGCCGACGCGATCAGGACCACCGACACGGTCAGCAAGATCGCGTTCCACCGGGCCCGCGGGTACACCGTCGGGGGGATGGCCAAGGGCGCGGGCATGCTCGCCCCGGCCCTGGCCACCATGCTGTGCGTGCTCACGACCGACGCCGACCTGGGTCCGGCCGAGCTGGACCAGGCGCTGCGCGAGGCGACGCGGGTCACCTTCGACCGGCTGGACACCGACGGGTGCATGTCCACCAACGACACCGTGCTGCTGCTGGCCAGCGGCGCCGCGCAGACGTCCCCCGGCGTGGCCGAGTTCGCCGCGGTGCTGACCGAGGTCTGCGCGGACCTGGCCCGCCAGCTCCAGGCGGACGCCGAGGGGGCCAGCAAGCTGATCGCCGTGGAGGTGGTCGGCGCGGCCAGTGAGGCGGACGCGGTCACGGCCGGCCGGGCGGTGGCCCGCTCGAACCTGCTCAAGTGCGCGGTCGCGGGGGAGGACCCCAACTGGGGGCGGGTGCTGTCCGCGGTGGGCACTACGGACGCGGCCTTCGAGCCAGAGCGGCTCAGCGTCGCGATCAACGGCGTCTGGGTCTGCCGCAACGGCTGCGCCGGCGACGACCGCTCCAAGGTGGACATGCACCCGAAGAACGTGACGATCACCGTCGACCTGTCCGCCGGGCCGCATGCGGCGACGATCAGCACGACCGACCTGACCGCCGCGTACGTGCACGAGAACTCGGCGTACTCGACGTGACCGCCACCGTGAACTCCGAAGGCCCGAAGGCGGACCCGCCCGCGGCGGCGCTGGCCAAGGCCGAGACGCTCATCGAGGCCCTGCCCTGGCTCAGCCGGTTCCACGGCCAGACCGTCGTGATCAAGTACGGCGGCCACGCGATGACCGACGACGGCCTGCGCACCGCGTTCGCGCAGGACGTGGTGTTCCTGCGGCACGCCGGCATCCGCCCGGTCGTGGTGCATGGCGGCGGCCCGCAGATCTCCGCCCACCTGGACCGGCTGGGCGTGCCGAGCACGTTCAAGGCCGGCCTGCGGGTCACCTCCCCCGAGGCCATGGACGTGGTCCGGATGGTGCTCACCGGCCAGGTGAACCGGGACCTGGTCGGGCTCATCAACCGGAACGGCCCGTTCGCGATCGGCATGTCCGGGGAAGACGCCAACCTGTTCACCGCGAGCCGCCGAGGCGCCGTGGTGGACGGAGAGCCGGTGGACCTCGGCCTGGTCGGCGAGATCGACACGGTGGACCCGGGCGCTCTCCTCGCGCTGCTGCGCGACGGCCGGGTCCCGGTGGTCTCGAGCGTGGCCCGCGGCGAGGACGGCGCGGTCTACAACGTCAACGCGGACACCGCGGCCGCCGCGCTGGCCGTCGCGCTGGATGCGGCCAAGCTCATCGTGCTCACCGACGTGGAGGGCCTGTACGCGAACTGGCAGGGCCCGGGGCAGCACTCCGCCGCCGACGTGATCAGCCTGCTCAACGCGGCCGAGCTGGAGGATCTGCTGCCCGGCCTGGGCGCGGGCATGATCCCGAAGATGGAGGCCTGCCTGCGGGCGGTGCGCGGCGGGGTGCCCCAGGCGCATGTGCTGGACGGGCGCCTGCCGCATTCGGTACTGCTGGAGATCTTCACCGACTCCGGCATCGGCACCATGGTCGTCCCGGATGGAACCAGCACCGGCGGGACCAGCACCGGCGGGACCAGCACCGGCGGAACCAGCACCGGCGGGACCAGCACGGGCAGGACCAGCACGGATGGAGGGCGGGCATGACCGCGACGCAGCGGCTGCAGGCTCGGTACGAGGCGGCGCTCATGCCCAACTACGGGCTGCCGCCGCTGGCGCTGGCCCGCGGCGAAGGATGCCGGGTCTGGGACGCCGATGGCCGCGAGTACACCGACATGTTCGCGGGGATCGCGGTCAGCTCGCTCGGCCACGCCCATCCCGCCGTGGTCGAGGCGGTGAGCCGGCAGGTGGCCACCCTGGCCCACACCTCCAACCTGTTCATGCACGAGGGGGAGGTCGCGCTCGCGGAGCGGCTGCTCGGCCTGCTCGGCGCCACCTTCCCAGGCGGCGCGGGCGGCGGCCGGGTGTTCTTCGCCAACTCGGGCACCGAGGCCAACGAGGCCGCGATCAAGCTGGTCCGCCGCTACCAGGGGCCGGCCCGGCCCGTGTTCGTGGCCGCCGAGAACGGTTTCCACGGGCGGACCATGGGGGCGCTCGCGCTGACCGGCAAGAGTTCCATCCGGGAGCCGTTCGCGCCGTTCGGCCTCACCGTGCGGTTCGTGCCCTACGGCGACGCGGCCGCGCTGCGGGCCACGGTCACCGGCGACACGGCCGCCGTATTCCTGGAGCCGGCCCTCGGCGAGGGTGGCGTGGTCCCGCCGCCCCCCGGCTACCTGCAGGCGGCACGGGACGCCTGCGACGCCTCGGGCGCGCTGCTGGTCGCGGACGAGATCCAGAGCGGCATCGGCCGCACCGGCGCCTGGTTCGCCTGCCAGGCGGACGGGGTGGCGCCGGACGTGCTCACGCTGGCCAAGGGCCTGGGCGGCGGCCTGCCGATCGGCGCCTGCATCGGGCTGGGCGACGCGGGAACCGCGCTGCGCAAGGGTGACCACGGCAGCACGTTCGGCGGCAACCCGGTGGCCTGCGCCGCGGCCCTGGCCGTGCTGGACGCGATCGAGGCCGGCGGCCTGCTGGAGCACGCGGTCACGGTGGGCAGCCAGCTCGCGGACGGCCTGGCCACGGTGAGCCATCCGCTGCAGGCCGGCGTGCGCGGCCGTGGCCTGTGGCTCGCCGCGGTGCTGGCCCAGCCCCTCGCGGCCCAGGCGGAGGGGGCCGCGCGGGACGCCGGCTTCCTGGTCAACGCCGTCCAGCCGGACGCGATCCGGCTCGCGCCCCCGCTGATCCTCGGCGAGGACCAGGCAGACGCGTTCCTCGCCGCCTGGCCCGCCATCCTCGACGCGCTCCGCAGCCCAGGCGGGCCGGTCCCGGCCGGGCAGGAGGCCTGACATGCCCCGTCATTTCCTGCGCGACGACGACCTCAGTCCCGCGGAGCAGGCCGAGGTGCTGGCCCGGGCCGCCGCGATGAAGGCGGACCCTTTCGCTGAGCGCCCCCTGGCCGGGCCCCGCACCGTGGCCGTGCTGTTCGACAAGCCATCGACCCGGACCAGAATCTCGTTTTCGGTCGCAATAGCCGAGCTTGGCGGGCACCCGCTGCTGGTCGACGCGCAGTCGTCGCAGCTCGGCCGCGGTGAGCCGATCGCGGACACGGCCCGGGTGCTGAGCCGCCAGGTAGCCGCGATCGTGTGGCGCACGTTCGGCCAGGACCGGGTGGCCGAGATGGCCTCGGCCGCCGCCGTCCCGGTGATCAACGGGCTGACCGACACCTTCCACCCCTGCCAGGTCCTCGCGGACCTGCAGACGGTCCAGGAGGCCCACGGCCGGCTGGCCGGGCTGACCCTCACCTTCCTCGGTGACGGGGCCGGCAACATGGCGCACTCCTTCCTGCTGGGCGGGGCCACCGCGGGGATGCGGGTCCGGATCGCGGCCCCCGAGCGGTACCGCCCGGATCCCGCGGTGCTCGCCGACGCCCGGGCCATCGCGGCGCGGACCGGCGGCGCGGTCGAGGTGACCGGCGCGGCCGAGACGGCCTGCGCCGGCGCGGACGTGCTGGCTACCGACGTGTGGACGTCCATGGGCCAGGAGGGCCAGGAATCGGGCCGGTCCGCCGTACTCGCGCCGTACCGGCTGGACGAGGAGAAGCTCAGCCTGGCCGGCCCGGGCTGCGTCGTCTTGCACTGCCTGCCGGCGCACCGCGGCGAGGAGATCACCGCGGCCGTGCTCGACGGGCCGCGCAGCGTGGTCTGGGACGAGGCGGAGAACCGGCTGCACGCCCAGAAAGCGCTGCTGGCCTGGCTGCTGGAGCGGTCCTGATGGCGCCCGTGAGCCCGGTCACGAAGACCGCGCGGCAGGCCCAGATCGCCGGCATCCTGACCCGGACCGCTGTCCGGTCCCAGGATGAGCTGTCTCATCTGCTCGCCGAGCGCGGGGTGACCGTCACCCAGGCCACCTTGTCCCGCGACCTGGACGAGCTCGGCGCGGTGCGGCTGCGCGCGCCGGACGGGGCGCTGGTGTACGCGCTGCCGGACGAGCCGGGGGGTCCGGGCTCACGGCCCGGCGGCCTGCCCGGGAGCCTGTCCACCCTGCCCGGCGGCCCGGCCGGGACGCCGCAGCCGGCGGCGGGTTCCGGCCGGCCCGCTGAGAGTCCCGGCCCGGACCGGGACCTGTCCGGGCGGCTGGCCCGCGTCGCGTCCGAATTCCTGCTCAGCGCGGAGGCCAGCGCGAACCTGGTCGTGCTGCGGACCCCGGCCGGCGCGGCCCAGTTCCTCGCCTCCGCGGTCGACCACGCCGCCTGGCCCTCGATCCTCGGCACCGTGGCCGGTGACGACACGGTGCTGGTCATCGCCCGCGAGCCGGACGGCGGCGGCGAGGTGGCCGGGGCCCTGCTGCGCGTCGCGGAGCGCAGGAACTAGCCCATCCGGCCGGGCTGCCCGCTCCGGCTGAGGTTGCCGCCCTGCCTCCCGTAGCATCCGGGCTGAGGTATCAAAGACGGCAGATAACGAAAACCGGGCCGTGGCCCGGACGCAGGAAAGGACCGTGGTGGCCGCCGACGAGCAGACGCCTGACGAGCAGGGACGAGCTGAGCAGGCGCCAGTGGTTCAGGCGCCGGTGGAGCAGGCGCCTGTGGAGCAGACGCCGGTGGAACGCGCACCGACGCGGCTGTGGGGAGGGCGGTTCGGGTCCAGCCCCGCCGAGGCACTGGCCCGGCTGTCGGTCAGCGTCCAGTTCGACTGGCGGCTGGCCCCCTACGACCTGCTCGCCTCGCGGGCCCACACCCGGGTGCTGCACCGCGCCGGGCTGCTGGACGACGACGAGGCGCACCGCCTGCTGGCCGCGCTGGATGACCTCGACGAGGCGTGCGGGGAGGGCCGGTTCCGCCCGACGGTCGCGGACGAGGACGTGCACACCGCACTCGAACGGGGCCTGCTCGAACGGGTCGGCTCGCTCGGCGGCAAGCTGCGGGCCGGCCGGAGCCGGAACGATCAGGTCGCCACGGACCTGCGCATGTACCTGCGCGATCACGTCCGGCGGGTGGTCTCGCGGCTGGCCGAGCTGGAGACGGCCCTGCTCGCCCAGGCGGAGGAGCACACCGGCACCCCGGCCCCCGGGATGACGCACCTGCAGCACGCACAGCCGGTCGTGTTCGCCCACCAGCTGCTCGCCCACGCCCAGGCCTTCGCCCGGGACGTGAGCCGGCTGCGGGACTGGGACAAGCGGGCCGCGGTGTCCCCGCTGGGCGCGGGCGCGCTGGCCGGCTCGTCGCTCCCGCTGGACCCCGAGGCGGTCGCGGCCGAGCTGGGCTTCGACCGGGCCGCGGAGAACTCCATGGACGCGGTGAGCGACCGGGACTTCGCCGCCGAGTTCTGCTTCGACGCCGCGCTGCTCGGCGTGCACCTGTCCCGGCTCGGCGAGGAGATCGTCCTGTGGTCCACGTCCGAGTTCGGCTGGGTGGAGATCGACGACGCCTACGCGACCGGCTCGTCGATCATGCCGCAGAAGAAGAACCCCGACGTCGCCGAGCTGGCCCGGGGCAAGGCGGGCCGGCTCATCGGCGGCCTCACCGGCCTGCTCACCACGCTGAAGGGGCTGCCCCTCACGTACAACCGTGACCTGCAGGAGGACAAGGAGCCGGTCTTCGACGCGGTGGACACGCTGCTCGTGGTGCTGCCCGCGCTGGCCGGGCTGGTCAGCACGCTGCGGATCCATGCGGCGCGGCTGGCCGGCGGAGCCAGCACCGGGTTCGCGCTGGCTACCGACCTGGCGGAGCTGCTGGTCCGGCGGGGTGTCCCGTTCCGGGATGCGCACGAGGTGGTCGGGCACCTGGTGGTGTGGTGCCAGGTCCACGACTGCGACCTGCCCGACGTGAGCGACGAGGACCTGGCCAAGATCTCGGAGTACCTGACCCCCGACATCCGTGAGGTGCTGTCGGTCCAGGGCGCGCTGGCCGCCCGCCAGGCTCCCGGCGGGACCGCACCGCTGCGGGTCGCGGAGCAACTGGCGGCGCTGCGCGCCGTGGTCGACGAGCACGCCGCGTGGGCGGCCCGCTGACCGGCCTGCTGGCCCGCGAGTTCTTCGCGGGCCCCTCACTGCGGGTGGCACCCCTCCTGCTGGGCTGCGTGCTGGAGCACGAGACCCCCGAGGGCCTGGTCGCCGTGCAGCTCACCGAGGTCGAGGCGTATGAGGGGAGCGCGGACCCGGCCTCGCACTCCTACCGGGGCCGCACGGCCCGCACCGAGGTGATGTTCGGGCCGCCCGGGCACGCCTACGTGTACTTCACCTACGGCATGCACTTTTGCGTCAACCTGGTCTGCCGGCCAGAAGGCACGGCCTCCGCGGTGCTGCTGCGGGCCGGCCGGATCATCGAAGGGGCGTCCCTGGCCGCCGCGCGCCGGCTCGCCGGGCGCCCGGGGAGCCAGGTGCCCGACCGGGACCTGGCGCGCGGGCCCGCCCGGCTGTGCCAGGCCCTCGGCATCGACCTGGCCCGCAGCGGCGCGGACGTGTGCGACCCGGCCGCCCCGCTGCGGGCCCGGCCGGCGCCGCCCGGTCCGCCGCCGCCCCGGGTCAGCCGCGGCCCGCGGGTCGGGGTGAGCAGCGCCGCCGACCGCCCCTGGCGCTTCTGGCTGACCGGCGATCCCACGGTCTCGGAGTACCGGCTGCACGCCCCGCGGAGCAGGCCGAAACCAGTTTCACCCCCGACCGCGGAAGGTGGCACCATGGGCCGGTGACTGACATCATCGACGAGCTGGCCTGGCGCGGCCTTATTGCCCAATCCACCGATCTCGGGGAGCTCCGCAAGGCCCTCGATGCTGGCCCGGTCACCCTGTACGGCGGATTCGACCCGACCGCGCCCGGCCTGCACATCGGCAACCTCGTCCTGCTGCTCACCATGCGCCGTTTCCAGCTGGCCGGGCACCGCCCCGTCGCGCTGGTCGGCGGGGCCACCGGGCTGATCGGGGACCCCAGCGGCAAGTCGGCCGAGCGGGTGCTCAACCCCCGCGAGGTGGTCGCCGGGTGGGTGGACCGGATCGGCAGCGAGGTGTCCCGGTTCCTGGACTTCTCGGCCGGGCCCGCCGGCGCGCTGGTCGTGAGCAACATGGACTGGACCGGGCCGCTGTCGGCGCTGGAGTTCCTCCGCGACATCGGCAGGCACTTCCCGGTCAGCCAGATGCTGGGCCGGGAGTCGGTCAGGGCCCGGCTGGAAGCCGGCGGGATCAGCTACACCGAGTTCAGCTACCAGATCCTGCAGGCCAACGACTTCCTCGAGCTGTACCGCCGGGAAGGCACCACGCTGCAGCTGGGCGGGAGCGACCAGTGGGGGAACCTGGTCTCCGGCGTGGACCTGATCCGCCGGGTGGAGAGCGCGACCGCGCACGCCCTGTCCACCCCCCTGATCACCAAGCCCGACGGGACCAAGTACGGCAAGACCGAGGGCGGGGCCATCTGGATCAGCGCCGACCTGATGAGCCCGTACGCGTTCTACCAGTTCTGGCTGAACCGGGCCGACGAGGAGGTGCCCGGGCTGCTCCGGGTGTTCAGCTTCCGGTCCCGCGGCGAGATCGAGGCCCTCGAGCAGGAAACCCGGGACAAGCCCCAGGCCCGCGCCGGGCAGCGGGCCCTGGCCGAGGAGATGACGACCCTGGTGCACGGCGCGGGCGAGACGGCGAGGGCCATCGCGGCCAGCCGCGCCCTGTTCGGCCAGGGGGACCTGGCCGGGCTGGACGAGCAAACCCTGGCCGCGGCGCTGGCCGAGGTTCCGTCCACCACGGTGCGGGTCTCCGGGAACGAGAACGGGAACGGTGAGCTCCCGGCCGTCGCCGACCTGATGGCCGCCGCGGCGATCGTGCCCAGCAAGTCCGCCGCGAGGCGGGCCATCGCCGAAGGCGGCGCCTACCTGAACAACCGCAAGGTCACCGAGCCGGACGCCCGGCCTGACCAGGCGGACCTGCTGCACGGCCGTTTCCTGGTCCTGCGCCGGGGCAGGCGCACCGTGGGCGGCGTCACCGTCGAACGCGGCTGATTCCGGGCACACGAGCCTTTCCGCGGCCGGCCCTAGCTTTTCCCGCGCGCGGCCGGGCCTGGCTTTTCCCGTTCCCGGATGCGGCCACATCCCTGAGATCTGCCGAGCGCCGCGAAATTTTCCCCGCGCCGCCGGACGTTGCCAACCTCACTGCGCGGCGTTCAGGGGCCCGCTGGGGACTTCCCAGGGCGCCCTCCCGGGCGGCGTGCGGTGCGGTGAATCTCTCCGGTGCAGGTCAGCGGGGAAGAGCCGGACAGGGCGGGGTCCGATTTGACGGAAACCGCTTTGCTGCCTAATGTTTCTCCTGCCCCGAGGGAAACCGGAACGCCGCTGGCGGGACGGTCCCGGGGGGCGGCAGGGCCGGAACGTGACGCTCATCAGCTGATGACGATCCCGGGCTGGCCGGCTGCGAGACGGAGCCCGAGACGGAATCCGACACGGGCGGTCCCGGATCGCAGTATGCTGAGGACAAGACCTGCGTTGCGGGGCCCCGGAGCTTGTGTGAGCAGAGCCTTCAGGCTCAGTGAACAAGCTCAGTCAAAATACCTGGTGACAGGATTTGACAGCCCGGGAACGTGCTGGTAAGTTAGAAGGGTTGCCCCGGAGCTAAGGCGAAAGCCTGGCGATGGTGCGCGTCCGCTCCTTGAGAACTCAACAGCGTGCTAAAAGCCAGTGCACATGCACTAAACCCCCGTCAGTGGGGTCTGACCGGCAACGGTTCAGTACCCCGCTAACGGATATTCAGCCAGATCGCTTCCATGGGTGGCGTAAGCCAGCCGGACGGAGCACTCCTTTGTCAGCTCCCGCGATGCCGGGCGATGCCGTTCTGCGGTGTCCCGCCTGGTCAGCGGTTGCATATAGACATCAACGGAGAGTTTGATCCTGGCTCAGGACGAACGCTGGCGGCGTGCTTAACACATGCAAGTCGAGCGGAAAGGCCCTTCGGGGTACTCGAGCGGCGAACGGGTGAGTAACACGTGAGCAACCTGCCCTTAGCTCTGGGATAGCTCCGGGAAACCGGAATTAATACCGGATACGACCTAGGCCGACATCGGCCATGGTGGAAAGATTTATCGGCTAGGGATGGACTCGCGGCCTATCAGCTAGTTGGTGGGGTAAAGGCCTACCAAGGCGACGACGGGTAGCCGGCCTGAGAGGGCGACCGGCCACACTGGGACTGAGACACGGCCCAGACTCCTACGGGAGGCAGCAGTGGGGAATCTTGCGCAATGGGCGAAAGCCTGACGCAGCGACGCCGCGTGGGGGATGAAGGCCTTCGGGTTGTAAACCCCTTTCAGCAGGGACGAAGCGAAAGTGACGGTACCTGCAGAAGAAGCGCCGGCTAACTACGTGCCAGCAGCCGCGGTAACACGTAGGGCGCAAGCGTTGTCCGGAATTATTGGGCGTAAAGAGCTCGTAGGCGGACTGTTGCGTCTGCTGTGAAAAGCTGGGGCTTAACCCTGGCCTTGCAGTGGATACGGGCAGACTAGAGGTAGGTAGGGGAGAATGGAATTCCCGGTGTAGCGGTGAAATGCGCAGATATCGGGAGGAACACCGGTGGCGAAGGCGGTTCTCTGGGCCTTACCTGACGCTGAGGAGCGAAAGCGTGGGGAGCGAACAGGATTAGATACCCTGGTAGTCCACGCTGTAAACGTTGGGCGCTAGGTGTGGGGTCCTTCCACGGATTCCGTGCCGCAGCTAACGCATTAAGCGCCCCGCCTGGGGAGTACGGCCGCAAGGCTAAAACTCAAAGGAATTGACGGGGGCCCGCACAAGCGGCGGAGCATGTTGCTTAATTCGACGCAACGCGAAGAACCTTACCAAGGTTTGACATGCAGGGAAAAGCCGTGGAGACACGGTGTCCGTAAGGGCCCTGCACAGGTGGTGCATGGCTGTCGTCAGCTCGTGTCGTGAGATGTTGGGTTAAGTCCCGCAACGAGCGCAACCCTCGTTCTATGTTGCCAGCGGATAATGCCGGGGACTCATAGGAGACTGCCGGGGTCAACTCGGAGGAAGGTGGGGATGACGTCAAGTCATCATGCCCCTTATGTCTTGGGCTGCAAACATGCTACAATGGCCGGTACAGAGGGCTGCGAAACCGCAAGGTGGAGCGAATCTCAAAAAGCCGGTCTCAGTTCGGATTGGGGTCTGCAACTCGACCCCATGAAGTCGGAGTCGCTAGTAATCGCGAATCAGCAACGTCGCGGTGAATACGTTCCCGGGCCTTGTACACACCGCCCGTCACGTCACGAAAGTCGGCAACACCCGAAGCCGGTGGCCTAACCCGTAAGGGGAGGAGCCGTCGAAGGTGGGGCCGGCGATTGGGACGAAGTCGTAACAAGGTAGCCGTACCGGAAGGTGCGGCTGGATCACCTCCTTTCTAAGGAGCACCTGGCGCGCTCGGTCACTCGTGGCCGATGTCGCGTCCAGAGCCATATCTCAGGCGAACGTTCTGAGGTGGCTGCTCATTAGTGGAGCACTGGTTATTCGGTCTGGGTGTCAACCCGATCCGGTCTAGTACATCCGCAACGAGAGTGCGCAAGCGCTGTCGCCGCGGGAGGAACGGCGGTGAGGGGGATGCGCAGGCCGGGCACGCTGTTGGGTCCTGAGGGAACGGCCGCTCTTCTGGGTCCTCCTTCATAGCGGGCCGGTGAGCCTCGCCTGGTAACGGGCTGAGGCGCCGGAACCGCCCGTATCTTGAGAACTGCACAGTGGACGCGAGCATCACATCAGTAGTGCCAAGTTATTAAGGGCGCACGGTGGATGCCTTGGCACCAGGAGCCGAAGAAGGACGTAGGAGCCTGCGATAAGCCCCGGGGAGTCGGCAACCAGACTTCGATCCGGGGATTTCCGAATGGGGAAACCTGGCGGGTGTAATGGCCCGTCGCCCCTGCCTGAACACATAGGGCAGGTGGAGGTAACGTGGGGAAGTGAAACATCTCAGTACCCACAGGAAGAGAAAGCAACCGCGATTCCCTGAGTAGTGGTGAGCGAAAAGGGAATAGGCCAAACCGATCACGTGCCATAGCCAGCAGGCGTTGCGTGATTGGGGTAGCGGGACCGCTCAGCCGGAGCTGCTGAACCGGCAGGAAGTAAGAAATCGCTTTGGTAATCGAAGATTCTGGAAAGCATCGGCATAGAGGGTGACACCCCCGTAGGTGAAACCTAAGCGACTTCCGAGCGGGATCCCAAGTAGCACGGGGCCCGAGAAATCCCGTGTGAATCTGGGAGGACCACCTCCTAAGCCTAAATACTCCCTGGTGACCGATAGTGCACAAGTACCGTGAGGGAAAGGTGAAAAGTGCCCCGGTGAGGGGTCGTGAAATAGTACCTGAAACCGTGCGCCTACAAGCCGTGGGAGCGTGTCGGCCTTCGGGCTGACGTGAAGTGACCGCGTGCCTTTTGAAGAATGAGCCTGCGAGTTATGGTATGTGGCAAGGTTAACCCGTGTGGGGGAGCCGTAGCGAAAGCGAGTCTTAATAGGGCGAATGAGTCGCATGTCATAGACCCGAAGCGGAGTGATCTACCCATGGGCAGGTTGAAGCGCGGGTAAGACCGCGTGGAGGACCGAACCCACCAGGGTTGAAAACCTGGGGGATGACCTGTGGGTAGGGGTGAAAGGCCAATCAAACTCCGTGATAGCTGGTTCTCCCCGAAATGCATTTAGGTGCAGCGTTGCGTGTTTCTTGCCGGAGGTAGAGCTACTGGATGGCCTAGGGGGCCTACAAGCTTACCGAAGTCAGCCAAACTCCGAATGCCGGTAAGTGAGAGCGCGGCAGTGAGACTGCGGGCGATAAGGTTCGTAGTCGAGAGGGAAACAGCCCAGATCACCAGCTAAGGCCCCTAAGCGTGTGCTAAGTGGGAAAGGATGTAGAGTTGCTCAGACAACCAGGAGGTTGGCTTAGAAGCAGCCACCCTTGAAAGAGTGCGTAATAGCTCACTGGTCAAGTGATTCTGCGCCGACAATTTAGCGGGGCTCAAGCACACCGCCGAAGCTGTGGCATTCGCGCGATAACCCGGCCCTTTTATGGCGACGGTGGATGGCGGTCTTGACCGCTGCGGTTTCGGCCGTGGCTGTCTCGACTGCGGTCGCCCGAGCCTTTCAGGGTCCAGGTGTGCGGATGGGTAGGGGAGCGTCGGGTGGCGAGAGAAGCGGCGGAGTGATCCAGCCGTGGACGCCACTCGAGTGAGAATGCAGGCATGAGTAGCGAAAGAGGGGTGAGAAACCCCTCCGCCGAATGACCAAGGGTTCCTGGGGCAGGCTAATCCGCCCAGGGTAAGTCGGGACCTAAGGCGAGGCCGACAGGCGTAGTCGATGGACAACGGGTTGATATTCCCGTACCCGCTTATACGCGCCCATGCTGAATCTGGCGATGCTAAGCAGCCAACGCCGGCGATCCTTCGGGATGACCCGGCTGAGGATGCGACCCAGACTAGTAGTAGGCAAGCCGTAGGGGCGACGCAGGAGGGTAGCTCTACCGGGCGATGGTTGTCCCGGAGTAAGGGTGTAGGGCGGTGCGTAGGCAAATCCGCGCACCATATGCCTGAGACCTGATGCCGAGCCGATTTAGGCGAAGTGAGTAATCCCATGCTGCCAAGAAAAACCCCGCGGCGAGCATATAAGCGGCCCGTACCCCAAACCGACTCAGGTGGTCAGGTAGAGAATACTAAGGCGATCGGGTGAACTGTGGTTAAGGAACTAGGCAAATTGTCCCCGTAACTTCGGGAGAAGGGGAGCCGTGCTCGGTGACGAGGCTTGCCCTCAGAGCTGGGTGCGGTCGCAGATAGCAGGGGAAAGCGACTGTTTACTAAAAACACAGGTCCGTGCTAAGTCGCAAGACGACGTATACGGACTGACGCCTGCCCGGTGCCGGAACGTTAAGGGGAAGGGTTAGTGGCTTCGGCCGCGAAGCTCTGAACTTAAGCGCCGGTAAACGGCGGTGGTAACTATAACCATCCTAAGGTAGCGAAATTCCTTGTCGGGTAAGTTCCGACCTGCACGAATGGCGTAACGACTTTCCCACTGTCTCAACCACAGACCCGGCGAAATTGCACTACGAGTAAAGATGCTCGTTACGCGCAGCAGGACGGAAAGACCCCGGGACCTTCACTGCAGCTTGACATTGGTGTTTGGGACGTCTTGTGTAGGATAGGTGGGAGACTGTGAAGCGGGGACGCCAGTCCTCGTGGAGTCATCGGTGAAATACCACTCTGGTCGTTCTGGATGTCTAACCTGGGTCCGTGATCCGGATCAGGGACAGTGTCTGGTGGGTAGTTTAACTGGGGCGGTTGCCTCCTAAAAGGTAACGGAGGCGCCCAAAGGTACCCTCAGCCTGGTTGGCAATCAGGTGTCGAGTGTAAGTGCACAAGGGTGCTTGACTGTGAGACAGACATGTCGAGCAGGAGCGAAAGCTGGGACTAGTGATCCGGCGGTGGCATGTGGAAGCGCCGTCGCTTAACGGCTAAAAGGTACCCCGGGGATAACAGGCTGATCTTCCCCAAGAGTCCATATCGACGGGATGGTTTGGCACCTCGATGTCGGCTCGTCGCATCCTGGGGCTGGAGCAGGTCCCAAGGGTTGGGCTGTTCGCCCATTAAAGCGGTACGCGAGCTGGGTTTAGAACGTCGTGAGACAGTTCGGTCCCTATCCGCTGCGCGCGTAGGAGATTTGAAAGGGGCTGTCCCTAGTACGAGAGGACCGGGACGGACGAACCTCTGGTGTGCCAGTTGTCCTGCCAAGGGCACGGCTGGTTAGCTACGTTCGGAAGGGATAACCGCTGAAAGCATCTAAGCGGGAAGCTCGCCTTAAGATGAGATCTCCCTCGGGGTTAACCCGGTAAGGCCCCCAGCTAGACGACTGGGTTGATAGGCCGGAGGTGGAAGCGTGGCAACGCGTGGAGCTGACCGGTACTAATAGGCCGAGTGGCTTGGCTTCTACATTCTTTGTGCATGTTTCGCGTCCACTGTGCGGTTCCCGAGGTGCGGTCGGTGCCGTACCTGGCCGGGGCAGACGTCCCGCCGGTACGGTCCTCACATCTCCATAGAGTTTCGGTGGCCATGGCGAAGGGGAAACACCCGGTTCCATTCCGAACCCGGAAGTTAAGCTCTTCAGCGCCGATGGTACTGCGCGGGGGACCGCGTGGGAGAGTAGGACGCCGCCGGACATCTTCAGTTGAGGCCGCTCCCAGCAGGGAGCGGCCTCAACTGCGTTGTCCGGGCCCTAAGGTTTCCGTGAGCGAGGTTTCCGCTCCGGGGTGTCCCCCGGGGAGTTCCCCGGAGGGGGACCGTCCCCGGGGGGCCGCCCGGTGAGGCGCGGAGCCATGATGGCCATCAGGGAAGAGCGGAGAAGCGAGCGTGGCAGGCGAGCAGGGCCAGGGCGGCGGCCGTTCCGGCGGCACGGGACGAGGCCAGAACAAGGCTCCCGGCGCGGCCCGGAGCCAGGGCCGCGCCAGCGGTGCTGGCCGCGGCCGTGGCAGCGCGGCCGGCCAGGGCCGGTCCGGGTCCGGTGCTGCTGATCGCGGGCGTGGCGGGGCTGCCGGCCGCAGCGGTGCCGTCGGCCGCAGCGGTGCCGCCGGCCGCGGCGGGACTGGCGGCCGCGGCGGGACTGGCTCGGGGCGCCCGGGTACGGGCCGGGCCGGCGGTGCCGGAGGCACGGCCCGGCGGGCTAGCACGTCGGGCGTCCCCCGTGGCAGTGCGCCGAGGCCGCGCAGCCAGGGCACGCCTGGTTCACGCGCCCAGGCGCCCGGCACGCCGCGCTATGGCGGCGCGGGCGCGGGCGGCCCGGACCGCGGCGCCACGGCGGGCTCCGCCCGGAGGACAGGTCCTTCGCGTGGTGCAGGGGCGTCACGGGGGACAACTGCTTCTCGGGGGGCATCTGCTCCCCGGGGAACATCTCCCTCGCGGGCTGCCGGGCCCGGGACGTCCCGCGGCGATACCCCGCGGGCCAGCCAGGGCGTGTCGCGGGGCCCATCAACGGGCGGATCCGGGCGCCCGTCCGGCTACGGTGCCCGGTCTGAGCGCGATCCCCATTCCAGATCCCGCACTCCCGGTTCGCGTGGCCCTGGTTCCCGCACTCCTGGTTCCCGCACTCCGGGCTCCCGTGCCCCCGGTGCCGGACCCCGTGACGGCGGCTCATGGGAGAGCGGCACGCGTGCTGCCAGCCCAGGCGGGCGGGGTGCGCCGTACGGTTCAGGACGTGATGATGCAGGACGGGATGGAGGCACCGAGCGGGGTGGGCGGCCCTCTGGGCGGCCCCCTTTCCGTACTGGCCGGCCGGCTCCTGGCCGCAGCGGTCCCGGCGACCGGGGCGCAGAGCGCCGCGGCGCCCCGCGGGGCGGGGAACCCTCCCGGAGCCCCCGGCCCGCGCGCGGTGCCGGGCCCTCGCGCGGCAGCGGTCCCGCCTCCCGCGGCACGGGTCCCGCCTCGCGCGGCAGCGGTCCCGCCTCGCGCGGCAGCGGTCCCGCCTCCCGCGGCAGCGGTCCCGCCCGGGGCGGCGCCTCCTACGGGGTTAGCGGACCAAGGTCCGGGGCCGCCCGGACGGGGAGCCTGCCGGAGGTCCCGCCCGGCATCACCGAAGCCCAGCTTGATCCCGCGGCCGCAGCCGAACTGCGGACCCTGCCGGGCGACCTGGCCTCGGCCGTGGGACGGCGGCTGCTTGCCGCCAGCCTGGCCGACGATCCGGAGGCCGGGTACCAGCACGCGCTGGAAGCCCGCCGCCTGGCCGCCCGCGTGGGCATCGTCCGGGAGACCGCCGGTATTGCGGCCTACCGGGCCGGGCACTGGGCGGAAGCCCTCGCCGAGCTGCGGGCCGCCCGCCGGCTCACCGGCCGGACAAGCTACCTGCCGATGATGGCGGACTCGGAGCGGGCCCTGGGACGGATAGACCGGGCCCTGGGCGTGGTCGCGGAGGCCGCGCGGACCAAGCTCGACCGCGAGACCGAGGTCGAGCTGCGCATCGTGGAGTCCGGCATCCGCCGGGACCAGGGGCTGGCTGACGCCGCCGTCGTCGTCCTGCAGCTGCCTGAGCTCAGAGAGCGCCGGTTCCGGCCATGGTCGGCAAGGCTGTTCTACGCGTACGCGGATGCCCTGCTGGACGCGGGCCGCACCGAGCAGGCGCGGGAGTGGTTCGCCCGGGCTGCCGCCGCAGACCCCGACGAGCAGACCGATGCCGCCGAGCGCTTCGATGACCTCGACGAGGTCGTCATCGACGACCTGGCCGGCGAAGACGAGGATCCCACCGCCGGCGGCGAGCCGGGTGCGGAGGCTGACCTGGCCGGCCTGGAGGATGACCTCGGCTGACGGCGGCCAGGCCAGGCAGGGCTACGCGCGGCTACGCACAGCGGGCCGCCTGCTGCCCGGGAGTTTCCTGCTTCCCCGGTGAATCGGCGGCCGGTGCTGTCGATCGGGCTCGTGGCCGTTCGTGTAGGGGGCAGACGGCTGGTCTGAGACCGGCGCGGCCGGAGGACAGGAGGAGCGTCATGCCCGAATTCAAGGTTCTGCTCGGTGGCCTGGGGATCCCTGAGTCGCCGCGGTGGCACGAGGGGCGGCTGTGGTTCTGCAACTGGATTGACCGGCAGGTCATGGCGGCCGACATGGACGGCAAGGCGGAGGTCATCCTCACCCGCGATCCGGCCAGCCATCCGATGGGGTACTCCATCGACTGGCTACCCGACGGCAGGCTGCTGATGACCGGCGACAAGGTCCGGCGCCACGAGCCGGACGGGTCGATGGCCATCCACGCCGCGCAGCGGGCGAACGAGATCGTCGTGGACGCACGCGGCAACGCCTACGTCAACGGCGCGGACTTCAACTTTGTGGCCGGCGCGCCGCCCAAGCCGGGCTACATCAAGCTCGTCACGCCCGGCGGGCAACTGCGCCAGGTCGCCGGCGACATCCAGTTCCCCAACGGCATGGTCATCACCCCGGACGGCCGGACGCTGATCATCTCCGAGTCGTTCGCGGGCCGGCTCACCGCGTTCGACATCGACGGCGACGGCGGCCTGTCGGGGCGGCGGGTGTTCGCCGAGGGTCTGGGCCCGGATGGCATCTGCATGGACGCCGAAGGCGCGGTGTGGGTGTCCAGCGGCGGGTTCTCGGTCGTCCGCGTCGCCGAGGGCGGCAAGGTCCTGCAACGCGTCGAACTCGGGGAGAACCGGGCGCCGTTCGCGCTGATGCTCGGCGGCCCGGACCGCCGGACCCTGTTCATCTGCACCGCCGAGTGGCACACGGCCGACGGCGCCCCCGCCAACCTCGAACGGCTAGTGCGGTGTCCACCAAGGTTCACCGGGTCAGCGATGGTCCGACACCCAGGTCGGCGCCCGCCAGAAACCCGGCGAAGGTATGTGGACATCGCACTAGCCACGGGGCCGCGCACCGGGGAAATCCTCGCCCTGCCGGTCGAGGTGCCCGGTACCGGCCCTGACACCTGGGGGCGGCCTTCCCGGCCCTGGACCCGGGCCTCAGGCCGCCGGGCCCTCAGAATCGAGCCAGTGCATGATTCCGGCCACGCTCGAGGCGGTGCCGCTCACGGCCTCGAACCTCGCCGCGAGGTCCGGGTCGGCGTCCGGGCCCAGCGCCGCGTAACGCTCCCGCGTCCGCTCGTGCACCATCGCGACCGCATGGTCGAGGTCCAGCCCGGCGCCCCGGGCCGCCCGGGTCTCCTCCACCCACAGCCGGATCTCCTCCGCCGACCGGGCCAGTGTCTCGTCCACGTCCGGCACCGGCCCGTAGTGGCTGAACAGCAGCCGCGACGGGCGCAGCGAGGCGAACATGCGCAGCGACCCCAGCGCGGTGTCCAGATCGAAGTCCGGCGGCGGGGTGGCCGGCCGCAGGTCGGCCGTTTCCGGGATGTACACGCCGGCCGCGTCGCCCACATACAGGTCGCCGCTCACCGAGTCGATGAGGCCGACGTGGTGCTTCGCGTGCCCGGGGGAGTAGTGGCTGTCCAGCCGCCGTCCGCCGCCCAGGTCCACGGTCCCGCGTTCCTCCACACTGCGGATCCGCTCGGCCGGGGTCGGGTTCATGATGCCGAACAGGGTGTCGAGCGCGTCTCCGTACAACATCCGCGCGCCTCTCATCAGCCGGGCCGGGTCGGCCAGGTGCCGGGCGCCGCGTTCGTGAACCACGACTTCCGCGTCCGGGAACATGGCCGCGACGTCGCCCGTTCCCCCCGCGTGGTCCAGGTGGATGTGGGTCACCACGACCGTGGCCAGGTCATGCGGCCCCACACCCAGCGCCGCCAGCGCGTCCCGCACGACCGGGGCTGAGGGGGCGGTGCCGGTCTCCACCAGGCACGGCCGGTCGCCCAGGATCAGGTAGCCGGCCGTAATGCCCTGATATCCGGCCATCCGGGTATCGATCTCGTACACGTCGTGCCCGAGCCCGGTAATGCCCGGGGGATGGGCCGTGTTTTCCGCCGCGCCCTCAGCCGTGTCCATGCCACCATCGTTCCAGAAGCCCGGCTGGCTGCCGATGCCCGGCACCGGCAGCCCTCCGGGCGTCCCCGGGCCAGCCCGTTGGCTGGGCGTCCCGGAATAGATCGGCCGGTGCTTCCGCGCGGGTAGGCGGCCTCGCGCTCGGCGCGCGGGTAGTATCAGACCGCGGTCGGATCGTGCCCCCCTATGCGACCTGGGCGGGGCGCCGGCCGGGGGGATGGGTTTGTCGTCAGCGACCTGAGCTGAGTGGCTACAGTCGATGTCGCCACGCACCCAGGGCTGCGCCCGGTGCCGGGTTGGTCAGGAAACGTGCGTGTCACCAATTGTGAGCGGATTACCTGTGAGAATGCCAGCTGCCAGGTCGCAAGTGCCGCGGGCGGATCCGAGCCATCCGGCCCGCTGGACGCGTCCGGGCGCGGTGACCCTGGCCATCGTGATCATTACCGCGCTCGGCCTGGTGCTCCGGCTATACCAGCTGAGCCGCCCGGACTACCTGATCGGCGTCACCGAGTACGACGACGGGACGGATTTCGGCAGCGCGATCCTGCTGATCCACGGTGACCTGCCGTACCGGGATTTCATCATGGTCCAGCCGCCCGGCATCACGCTGCTGATGGCCCCGGTCGCGCTGGTGACCAAGGGGATCGGCACGGCCTGGGGGATGGGCGTGGCCCGGATCCTGACCGCGCTGGCCGGCACGGCCGCAGTGGGCCTGGGCGGCCTGCTGGTCCGCCACCGGGGCCTCCTGGCCGTGATCTTGACCTGCGGGATCCTGGCCGTCTACCCGGCCGCGGTGCAGGCCGCGCACACGGTGCTGCTGGAGCCCTGGCTGGTGCTGTTCTGCCTGGCCGGGATGCTGGCCGTGTTCGACGGTGACCGGCTGGCCGGTACCCGCCGCCTGGTCTGGGGCGGCGTCCTCTTCGGGTTCGCGGGGGCGATCAAGGTCTGGGCCATCGTGCCGGTGCTGGTCATCCTGGTCCTGATCCTGGCCGCGCGGCAGCCCCGGCGGGCAGCCGGCTATGCCGCGGGGGTGGTGGCCGGCTTCGCGGTCCCGGTGCTGCCGTTCGCCGCGCTGGAGCCCGGGACCTTCTACCGCAGCGTGGTGGTGGCGCAGCTGGTCCGGGTGGACACGGTGCGGATCCCGTTCGGCTACCGGCTGCACGAGATGACCGGCCTGACCGACATCACCGGCCTGACCTCCACGCTGGTGCTGTCCCTGATCTCGCTGCTCATCCTGGCCCTGGTCATAGGCTCCAGTGTGGCCGCCTCACGGCTGACCGGGCAGCGGCCGCCGCTGCTGGAGCAGTTCTCGCTGGCGGCCGGCGCGCTGACCATCATCGCGTTCTTGTGGCCGGCCGACTTCTACTACCACTACGCCGGCTTCCTGGCCCCGTTCCTGGCCCTGGCCATCGCGCTGCCCGTGGCCCGTTTCACCGGCGCCCTCCGCGCTTCCCGCGAGGGGGAGGCGCGGGCTGGTGGCGGCGCCGCACCGCAGCGCCCGGCCGCCCGGCTGGTCGTCCGTTACGCGACGCCCGTGGCCCTGGTGGCGGTCGCGGTCATGGCCGTCGCCCAGTTCGGCTTCGAGAGCAGCCTGCAGCCCCCGCTCGCACCGACCACCCCCGGCCTCACCTCGGACGTCGTGTCGGCCGCCAGCGATGCCATCCCGCCAGGCGCGTGCGTCCTGACCGACCAGGCGTCCTACACGATCGCCGCGAGCCGGTTCGTGTCCTCGCGGCCCGGCTGCGTGCCCATGGTGGACGGCGTGGGCAGCGACTACTCGCTGTCCCGGGGCCTGAGCGCGGCCACCGGGGCCGGACGCGTGCCCGCGGTCCGCGCGCTGTGGCTGTCGGCGCTGCGGGGCGCGCAGTACGTGTGGCTGTCGCCGATGTCCTACAAGCGCATCCCCTGGGGCGCCCGGGAGGTCTCGGTGTACTTCGACCAGCACTTCGTGCCCGTGCCGCACGGCCCGTTCGGCCTGTACATGCGCAAGGGCCAGCACCCCCGCTGATCCCCCGCCCGGCTTGGACATGATCGGGGGTAAGCGTGAGCTTCCGGCCCGTGGGGCGGTTCCCGTAAGCGTGGGGTTCCGGCCCGTAGGGCGGTCCCGGCGGCAGGGTTCAGCCGGCGGCGAGGGATCGCAGGACCAGCCCGGTCCTCGGCTTGGGCGCGAACGAGGTGGACTTGCGCGGCAGCCGTTCCCCGCCCGCCGCGACCGCGTACACGTCTGCGGCGCGCAGCGGGTTGCCGATGACCGCCGTGCCGCCCGGCGAGGCGTCGGCCGCCGCGATGGCCCGGGCCGCGTCGTGGTGCACCACGCGCACGCCCTGCTCGTTGTCCTGGATACCCCACAGCGCGGCCAGCAGGTACTCCTGCAGAACCGCGGTGGACAGGCGCCGCCAGGCCGCGGACCGGCCCGCGGGCATGGCCGCTTCCAGTTGCACGGGGTCCGGGTCGGTGAGCAGGTGGACCTGGCCCATCCCGGCCACCAGGAAAGCGGGCCCGTGCTGGCCCGCCGCCGCCAGGGCTTCCAATGCTGCGGGCAGCCCGGCGGTGCCGCCGGGGGTGGCCCGCACCGAGAAGCCGGCCTTGGCCCGCTCTACCGCCTCGGCCGGGGGCAGCCCGGGCAGCACCCGGTGGATCGCCCCGATCTCCGGCGGGAACGCGTCCCCGTCCACCAGCAGCGCGAGCCCGTAGTCCCAGGGACCCGCACCGTCGCCCGAGTCCCGCCGGTCGGCCTGCATCTCCAGGTACGCCGCGTAGCGGTGATTCCCGTCCGCGATCAGCGCCTGGCGGGGCGCGAGGTCGGCTGCGATCTCCGCCAGCGCCGCCGGGTCGGTGACGGCCCACAGCGTGTGCCGGATGCCGTCGCCGGTATTGGCGCTGAGCACTGGCGTGCCCGCCGCGGCGACCTGGCCGGCGATGCGGGTGGCAGCGCTGCCCGGCCGGCCCTCGCGCGGCCCGTCGCCGGCCAGCCCGCCCTCGTACAGCAGGAAGATCGGCTCCAGGTTGGCCCGGGTGGCCTCCATCAGCTGCCGGCGGCCCCGTACCGGGCCGGGCATCACGTCCTCGTGCGGCAGCACGATCCGGTCGCCGGGCGCGGCCAGCCGCACCGCCCCGATCAGCCCGCGCTGGAGCACGCCCTCGTCCCCGCTGGCCCCGCCAGCCGTGCCGGACAGCCGCTGCTCATACACATACAGGGCGGGCTCGTCCCCGGTGGCCAGGATTCCCTCGTGCTGCCAGTCAGCCAGCAGGCGGGCGGCGTGATGGTACTCCTCGCCCGGCCGGCCCGGGGCCTGGCGGGGCAGGATGAGCCGGACGATGTTGTGCGGGTCGGCGTCGCGCAACTGCTGGGCGGTGTCCTGGCCGATGACGTCGTACGGTGGAGAGGTGACCTCCGCGAGTCCGCTCACTCGTTCCGGGGCATAACGGACTCCACGGAACGGTGCGAGCTCGAGCCCGGCTGGTCCCGGCGCCTGTTCCCCGCCGGACGGAAGGATCTCCACATATGACAGAAGCACCATGGGGCGGCCAGGATTCCCGCCCGGCGGAAAATCCGCCGCCGCGCGGCGGCACTCCCGGCGCTGCGGCCCCGCATGGTGATGTGTACACGTGGTACCAGCGGGGACTGGAATTGCTGGGCCGGGGCAGCCCGGCCGCCGCCGCCCAGCTGCTGGAACGGGCCGCCGAGGCCGAGCCAGGATCCCGCAGCGTGCTCGAGGCGCTCGGCCGGGCGCAGTTCGACACCCGCCGGTACGCCGACGCCGCCGCGACCTTCCGGCAGATCGTCGAGGCCAGCCCGAGCGACGACTACGCTCAGTTCGGGCTGGGCCTGGCGCTGGCCCGGAGCGGGGACCCGCGGGCCGCGGCCGAGCACCTGGCGCTGGCCGCCGCGATGCGGCCCGAGCTGAGGCACTACACCGAGGCGCTGCGTGGCGTCCGGGCCACCCTGAAGGCCCGCGCCCAGGCGTCCGGCGGACCCCCGGCCACCCCGGCATCCGGGGAACCCCCGGCCACCCCGGCATCCGGGGAACCCCCGGCCACCCCGGCATCCGGGGAACCCCCGGCCACCCCGGCATCCGGGGAACCCCCGGCCACCCCGGCATCCGCCGGGCCCCCGGCCGCCCCGGCGGGTGCCGAACCCCCGGCCGCCCCGGCGTCCGGGGAACCCCCGGCCGCTCCGGCGTGATGCGGCCGCGGGCGTCCTGCCACGCGGCAGAACCCGCCCTGGGCCCGCACGGCCGCCAGGTGAGGCGTCCGAGGCGGCAGAACCGCCCCGGACGCCACCCGGCCGCCACGTGAGGCAGGCGCCCGGCCAGTGAGCGCGGGCCGGACGGTTCGTTAGTGCTAATTTGAAGGACTTTCCCCTGGAACCAGGAACTGAGGACCGCATGCCTGAGGCCGCTGAGCGTGATCGTGACACTGGAGTGGCGGGTCTCCTGCGTGGCTGCCCCGATCCACTCAGCCAGGTCTACGACGTGGCCCTGCTGGACCTGGACGGGGTGGTCTACCTCGGTGACGCCGCGGTGCCCGGCGCGCCGCAGGCCCTGGCCAAGGCGGCCGACGCGGGAATGCGGCTGGCGTACGTGACCAACAACTCCTCCCGCACCCCCTCGGCGATCGCCGCGCAGATCGCCAGCTTCGGGGTACCAGCCACGTCCGCCGACGTGGTGACCTCGGCCCAGGCTGCCGCGACGCTGCTGGCCGGGCGGCTCGAGCCGGGCTCGGCCGTGCTCGTGGTGGGCGGGAACGGGCTGCGCGCCGCGGTCCGCGAACGGGGCTTCCGGCCGGTCACCACGGCGCTGGAGCGGCCCGCCGCGGTCGTGCAGGGCTTCGCCCCCGGCATCGGCTACTCACTGCTGTGCGAGGGGGCGCTGGCGGTCCAGGCCGGGGCCTGGTTCGTGGCCTCGAACGGGGACGCGACCATGCCGACCGGGCGCGGGCGGCAGCCGGGTAACGGCGCCCTCTCGCAGGTGATCGTCTATGCGACCGGGAAGCAGCCGGTGGTGGCGGGCAAGCCCGAGCCGCCCTTGCACGAGGAGGCGGTGGCCCGGACCGGCGCGCGGCACCCCCTGGTGGTCGGGGACCGGCTGGACACCGACATCGAGGGCGCGGTGCGGGCCGGGGCGCCCAGCCTGCTCGTGCTCACCGGTGTCACCCGCCCGGAGGATGCGGTGCTGGCCGGCCCCCGGCAGCGCCCCACCTACCTGGCGGCCGACCTGTCCGGGCTGCTCGCCCCGCACCCTCCGGTCGCCGCCGGGCAGGGGACCTTCCGCTGCGGCGGGTGGACGGCGCGGCGCCCGGACGGGGACTCCCCGCTGGTCCTGGAGGGCTCGGGGGATCGCACCGACGGGCTGCGCGCGCTGTGCGCCGCGGCCTGGTCCGCCGGTCACGTCACCCCGGAGCTGATCCGGCCCGCGCTGGCTGCGCTGCCGGGCTGACCCGCGGCATCCACCCACAGGGGGATGGGAGCCGGCCGCGCGGCCGATGCGGTGACCCGGCCGCACCCGGAAGACTGTCCTTGCGCGGAAGGTGGGCATCCGGCCCGGGGGCGCGAAGCGGAAAGGACATCTCAATGATCGAGGCGAGGAGCCTCACGAAACGCTACGGGGACAAGGTCGCGGTGGACGACCTGTCATTCAGCGTGGAGCCAGGCAGGATCACTGGCTTCCTCGGCCCGAACGGGGCGGGCAAGACCACCACCATGCGGCTCATCCTCGGGCTGGACCGCCCGACGAAGGGCACCGTCACCGTGCACGGCAAGGATTTCCGCGAGCTGGCCCAGCCGATGCGGGAGGTGGGCGCGCTGCTGGACGCCAAGGCGGTGCACGGCGGCCGCAGCGCCTACAACCACCTGCTCTGCCTGGCGCAGACCAACAACCTGCCCGCCCGGCGGGTCGGTGAGGTGCTCGAGCTGGTCGGGCTGAGCGAGGTGGCCAGGAAGCGGTCGAAGGGGTTCTCCCTGGGCATGGGCCAGCGCCTCGGCATCGCCGGCGCGCTGCTCGGCGACCCGGCCATCCTCATGTTCGACGAGCCGGTCAACGGTCTCGACCCCGAGGGCATCCTGTGGATCAGGAACCTGATGAAGGCGCTCGCCGCGGAGGGCCGCACGGTCTTCGTGTCCAGCCATCTCATGTCGGAGATGGAGAACACCGCGGATCACCTGCTGGTCATCGGCCGGGGACGGCTGATCGCGGACTGCACCGTGGCCGAGTTCATCGCCCGTAACTCGGTGCAGACGGTCCGGGTCCGCACCCCCCAGGGGGACGCCCTGCGCACCGCGGTCGCGCTGGCCGGCGGTCACGTCGCCGGGGCGCCGGACGGCGCGTACGTCGTGCAGGGCCTGGCCACGGAGCAGATCGGGGACCTGGCCTTCGAGCGCGGCATCCGGCTGCACGAGCTGGCCCAGGCGCACGCCTCCCTGGAGGAGGCGTTCATGGAGCTCACCGCGTCCAGCGTGGAGTTCCACGCCAGCACGGACATCGACGGATCCGCGGCCGGCGCGGGCGCCCCAGCCCAGCCGGTGACCACGGGAGAGGTGCTCTGACATGGCCGCGACGACACAGCTGCCGGGAAGCTCCGCACCGGCCCTGCGGGCCGCGCCGTCCGGCCGGGCCGGGTTCACGGGCGCGCTCCGCTCGGAGTTCACCAAGATCCGCTCGGTCCGGTCCACCTACTGGACTCTGTTCGCCCTGGTCGTGGTCACGATCGGGATCGGCACGCTGGCCTGCATGGGAGCGGTCTCGCGCGGCGCTGACCACGGGCCGCTCTTCGACGCGACCCAGCGCAGCCTGGCCGGCCTGATCCTGGGCCAGCTGATCATCGTGGTGCTCGGCGCGCTGACGGTGACCTCGGAGTACTCCACCGGGATGATCCGCACGTCGCTGACCGTGCAGCCCCGCCGGGGCACCCTGCTCGCGGCCAAGGGCGTGGTGTTCGCCCTGGTCAGCCTGGTCACCGGGCTGGTCGCGTCGTTCGTGTCCTTCTTCATCGGCCAGGCCATCCTGTCCTCCAAGCACCTGGACGTCTCGCTCGGCGATCCGAATGTGCTGCGGGCGGTCATCGGCGGCGCCCTGTTCCTGGCCGTGTGCGGGATGCTGGCCTTCGGCCTGGGCACGTTGCTGCGGCACACCGCGGGCGCGATCACGGCGTCCATCGGGCTGCTGTTCGTGCTGTTCGTGCTGATCAACTTCCTGCCGTCGAACTGGCAGGATCACGTGGACAAGTGGATCCCGTTCAACGCGGGCAGCCAGATCTGGTCCACGATCGCCCCGCAGGGAAATCCGCCCATGTTCTCGCCGTGGACCGGGTTCGCCGTGTTCACCGGCTACGCGGTGATCGCGATCGTCGCGGGGGCGTTCGCCTTCACGAGGCGGGACGCGTAAGGCCGCCCTGGAAGCGGGATCCGCACGGGACCGCGCATCCCCGGGACACTCGCCTGGCGGCCGGGGGCTGCCGCGGCTTCGCCGGCCGGTGGTAGTCCGCATGCGAACCCTGCGCGGTGAGCGGCGGGAAGGCGCGGCGGACCTCGCCCACGCTCATCAGGAGCCGGATCTCGTAGACGGCGGCCATGTCCTTCAGGAGCTTGAGGTCGATCGGGAACAGGGGCGACAGGGCCAGCGGGCGCATGCAGAGGGCGCGGAAGCCCTTCTCGTGCTCGACGACGCGGCCCCAGCCCTCCACGACTCCCCAGCACTGGATGTGCTTGCTCGCCAGTGTGGACGGGCGCTCGACGAGTTCGGGGGCATTCCAGGCGTACAGGCCGCAGCCCTCGCCCGCGAAGTGGCCGTGCCTGGTCCCAGACGGAATGGGCAGGCCCGCGCGGGAGCAGTGCGTGCAGGCAGCCTGGGCCGGGGCGCGAAGCGGCCAGGCCTGGTCGTAGTGGCTCACCAGGCGTCCGTCGCGGACGTGCCACTTGCGGTAGCCGCGCATGGGCGTGATACCGAACTCGGCCCTAGACACGTTCGGGGACCTTGACGGGCTCGGGCACCTTGACCGGTTCGGCGGCTGGTTCCTCGATCGGCTCGATCTCGATGACGCGCTGGGGCTTTCCGATCTTGCTCATAGTTCCCTCCCTGGGCGGGTCGTCGGCGGGCTTGCTGACGGCAGGCGGGTCGGGGGGCGACCCACAATGGAACGGCCAGTGGCGTTAAGCGGATCCGAGGCTGAGCAGGCCGCCGCGCTGTCTCCGAGGCCTCCGGCGCGACCATCCGGACGCCGTGGCGAGGACGACGAGTGACCTGCAGGGGTGACGGAGCGGTCAGCCAACGGCCACGGCCAGCGGCGGTAACCAGCGGTCTTCAGCTCGCTATCGCCACTGGCCGTTCCGTTGTCGCTCAAGCCCCGGCACCTGTCTTGCCAGACGGGCGCGTCCGCCGGACCCGTCGCCGGGCCGGTCATTGCGTCGCTGTTCATGTCGCTGCTCTCACTGGTTGCTGTGAAGGATGACGGGCCTGGCCCGCGCCGTCCGGCCGGCTCCGCCCCGGATCGGAGCCAGCGGACGGGGATCAGCTGCGGCCGGTGGGGCGGATGTTCTGGTTGAGCTGGAACAGGTTGGCCGGGTCGTACCGGTCCTTGACCGTGACCAGGCGGGCGTAGGTGTCGGGCGGGTAGGACGCCTGTACTTTGTCCGCCCCTGATTCGGAGGTGAAGTTGACGTAGGCGCCGCCGGTGGTCCACGGGTCCATGGCCTGGTGGGTCGCGCGCGCCCATCCGGCGTGCTCGGGGAACCCTTCGCGGTCGGGTGACCGGGCGATGATGTTGAGGACGTACGCCGCGTTGCGGTGCGCGAAGGCGGTGGCGGCCGCCGGGACCCTGGCCATGGCGCCTCCGCAGTGGTGCAGGTGCAGTTCCCGGACCGGCGCCCGTCCGGAGGCGTGCCGGGCCAGCAGGGTGTCGATCGTCTCGTCGGTCAGGCCGCTGAGGAGCGCGCCGGTGAAATAGTTCTGGGCCCCGGCGGTCCACAGCGGGTCGAGCAGGCTCTGCATGGCTGTGTAGGGCATGGGGCCCATGAGGTCGGCCAGGGGCTCGCCCAGGGTGCGGAGCGGCTGGGCGGCCTTGGCGCCGTCTTCGACGGAACCCGCGTAGACACCGAGGATCCCGACTACCAGCTGGCCGTGCACCGCCTCGGGCAGGAACGGCACCGGCGGCGCGATGAGGATGTTGGCCAGGGTGGTGAGCTGGTCGGGCATGGTCTCGGTGAGGTCGCGCCAGCCCCGGAGCACCTCGGCGGCCGCCGTTCCGGCGTAGAAGACCGGGCCGGCGAAGACGAGCGGGCCGGCCGGGTGCAGGCGGAACTCCATCGACGTCACCACGCCGAAGTTGCCGCCGCCGCCGCGCAGCGCCCAGAACAGGTCGGGGTGCTCGTGCTCGCTGGCCGTGACGAGCTGGCCGTCGGCGGTCACGACGTCGGCCGAGAGCAGGCTGTCGCAGGTGAGCCCGTACTCGCGCAGCAGCCAGCCGATCCCGCCGCCGAGGGTGAACCCGGCGATGCCGGTGCTCGACACCAGGCCGCCGGTGACGGCCAGGCCGAACGCCTGCGTCTCGTGGTCGAACTCTGCCCAGGTGAGCCCGGCCTGCGCGACCGCCCGCCGGGCGATCGGGTTGACCCGGATGCCCTTCATGGGCGAGGTGTCGATGACCACCCCGCCGTCGCAGGTGGAGAATCCGGCGATGCTGTGCGCGCCGCTGCGGACGGCCAGCTGGAGCCCTTCGCTGCGCGCGAATTCCACCGCCCGGATGACGTCGGCGGTGCCGGCGCAGCGGATGATCAGCGCCGGGCGACGGTCGTGGGCGGCGTTCCACACCGCCCGCGCCTGGTCGTAGTCCGGGTCCGATGGCCGTACCAGCCGCCCCCGCAGGGTGCCCTCCAGTTCGCCGAGGGTGGCTTCTCCGATGACCTCGCGTGCATTGGCCGTGGCGGCCATGGTTGTCTCCCTTGTTCAGGTCAGATGTCACCGCGACCGTATGGCGGCCCGCTCAGCGCCCGCTTAGCAGCGGCTCAGCGTGGCTGTCCAGGTACGCCAGCCCGGGCTCGTCGGCCAGGGCGAGGAAGCCGCGTCGCGCTTGGTCCAGGCACCGGGCGGCCGCGGCCTGGTCGCCGCAGCGTCGCTCCAGCACGGCCAGGGTCAGCAGCGTCCAGGCCCGGGGCCGGAACACCCACGAGATGGGCGGCAGGTCGCGCCACTGCCGCAGCACCCGCCGCGCTCGTTCGTGCTCGCCGGCGTCGGCCAGGATCAGCCCGAGGTCGAGCAGGGTGCCCCAGCGTCCGGGGCCGTCCTCCATATCGTCGAAGAGCAAAAGCGCCTCGCGCAGCAGCCGGTCGGCCCGTCCCAGGTCTCCGGCGGCGGCGGCGACCAGGCCCTGGCTGATAATGGTGACACCGACCCCGCGCCGATCGCCCAGGCTGCGGCGGATCGCCATGCTGCGCTCCAGTAGTCCGGCCGCCACGCCGAGCTCACCGGCGATCCGGTGCACATTGGCCAGGCGGCACAGCGCCAGCGCGCCGCCGTGCTGGTCGCCGCAGCGGCCGAAGGCGCTGACGCTGTCCTGGAGCAGCCGGCGGCTCCGGGCCGGGTCGCCGGCCAGGCTCGCCGCGTAGGACAGATTGGTTAAGGTGTGGGCCGTCGCCTGCTCGGTCCCGGCGCGGCGGAACAGCAGCACGGTCTCGGTGAACGGAAGCCGCGGCAGCCCGCCCGGGCCGGTTTCCCAGGAGTGGCCCGGCGTCACGACAAAGAAGAACGGCGGCAGGCCGGGGGGAGCCCTTCGAGCAGGCCGAGCACCTGCCCGAAGTGTTCCTCCGCCTGCGCCCCGGCGCCCCGCGACACGGCGATCACGCCCAGGGTGTGGGTGGCGCTGGCCACGGCGCTGGCGTCGCCGGCGGCGGTGGCCAGCGTGCGGGCCTCCTGGACCAGGCCGGCCGCGCGCTGCCAGCCGTGATCGGATACCCACGCCAGCAGGCCGGTCAGGTGCAGGGTCTGGGCGAGCGCCCGGTCGTCACCGGCAGCACGCATGATCGCCACGGCCTCGACGCCGAGGCCGATCTGGCGGGCGGCGGGGTCACCGCGCCGCACCTCAATGGCGGCGGCGGCCAGCAGCGCGCGGGCTCGCGCCGCCGTGCGTTCGGGCGCCGCGGCCAGAGTCGCGGCCAGCCACCGGCTGGCTTCGGAGAAGTCCCCGCGGGCCAGCCAGAAACGCCACAGGCTGACCGCGAGCCGCAACGCCACCGCCGGGTCCTCAGCCAGGCCGCTGGACAAGGCGGCGCGCAGATTGTCATGTTCGGCGTCCAGCGCCCGCGGTGAGTCGTTGACGATGCCGGCGGCCCGCTCCGGGTCGTTCGCGGCGGCCAGGGCGACGAAGAAGTCGCGGTGGGCGCGGACCCGCCCGGCCTTCTCACCGGCCTCGCGCAGGCGCTGATCGGCGAACTGCCGGATCGTCTCCAGCAGACGGTAGCGTGCCGTCCCGCCGGCGTGCTCGGCCTGCACCAGGGACTTGTCGACCAGCCGGCTGAGCAGATCGACGACATCCAGGGCCGCATCGCCGCACACCTGCTCGACGGCCTCCAGTGCCATGCTGCCGGCGAAGACGGCCAGCCGCCGGAACAGGACGCGCTCGCGCCCGTCGAGCAGGTCGTGGCTCCACGCCAGCGTGGCGTGCAGCGTCTGCTGGCGGGTGACCGCGGATCGGCTGCCGCGGTCCAGCACCCGCAGCGCGTCGTCCAGCCGCGCCGCGATCTGGCTGGGCGCCAGGGCCGAGGTCCGGGCCGCCGCGAGTTCGAGGGCCAGCGGCATCCCGTCCAGGCGGACGCAGATCTCGGCCACCGCCGGCGCGGTCGTCTCATCCAGCGTGAAGCCCGGGGCGGCGTCGTGCGCCCGCTCGGTGAACAGCCGTACCGACTCCAGCTCCGCCAGCCGATCAAGTGGTGGCAGGTCGCGCAGATCGGGCAGGGCCAGTGATGGCGTGCGCCACGTCACCTCCCCGCCTACGCGCAGCGGTTCCCGGCTGGTGGCCAGCACGGTCACGCCCGGGCAGCCGCGCAGCACTTCGGTGGTCAGCCGCGCGCACGCGTCCAGCAGATGTTCGCAGTTGTCCAGGACCAGCAGCAGGCGGCGGTCCGCCAGTTGCCGGGCCAGCGCGGCCTCGGCGGTTTCGGTGCCGGGAATCGGCACGTCCAGCACCGCCGCCACCGTGTGCGGGACGAGCTCCGGCCGCGACAATGAGGCCAGTTCGGCGACATGGACCCCGTCGGGGTAGCGGCCGGCCAGCCCGGCGGCAACCTCGCACGCGAGCCGCGTCTTGCCCGCGCCGCCCGGCCCGGTCAGGGTCAGCAGGGAGGTGCGCCCGAGCGCCTGCGCGATCTCGGCGATCTCGCGTCCGCGGCCGACGAAGGACGTCTGCTCCAGGGTCAGGCGGCCCAGGCCGCGCGCCGGCGCCAGGCGCGGTGTCCCGGCGGCATCCGGGCGGCTCGCAGCCGCCGGGCCGGCCGTCATGGCGGTGGTGGCTACGGTCCGCGACAGCGCGGGCGCGGCCGGGATGGCCGTGGCCGGCCCGGCCGTCCTCGCCGCCTCTGGAGGTTGATCGCCGCCGGTCAGCAGGTCGCGATAGAGCCGCCGGGTCGCCGGTTCGGGGTCGGCCGCATATTCCCGGGTGAGGCTCTCCCGGAGCCGGTCGAACGCCGCGAGGGCCTCGTAACGCCGGCCGCGGGCGGCCAGCGCCGTCATCAGCAGGCGGTACGCGCCCTCATGGAAAGGGTCGGCCGCCGTGACCGCGCCGGCGACCTCGGCGGCCTCGATGTACTCGCGCCGCTGCGACAGCACCTCGGCGTACTCGGTCAGCAAACCCAGGCGGCGTTCACGCAGCGCGTCCCGGGGGGCCTCGGCCCAGGCCTCGAATTGATCCTCGGGCAGCAGGTCGCCGCGGTACAGCTCGCCGGCAGACCGGTAGTCGCCGGGAGCACGCGTCTGGCGCGCATGCCGGCAGGCGGCCCCGAACGCCTCCACGTCGAGCCAGGGCATCGCGCTGTCGGACAGCAGCACGACGTCCTCGCGCAGCGGGAAAAGAGCACCGGATCCAGGGGCGAGCACGCGGCGGGCCACGTAGAGCGCCTGGTGCAGGTTGTTGATCCCGGACGCCGTACCGCGATCGGGCCACAGCAGGGCCACCAGCGATTCGCGGTGCATCCGATGCCCGTCGGCCAGGACCAGGAGCTTGACCAGTGTCCTGGCCTTACGCAGGCGCCAGGCGCCGGCCGCTACCAGGCGGCCCCCCACGGTGGCCTCGAACCCGCCCAGGAGACGGATGCGCACGTCCGTGTCGTCAGCCATGGTCTCGATCTGCCTGCCGCGGCAGCCTCCTTCGCCAGACGCTACCCGCAACCGCCCCAGCGCCCCCTGGGCGGAGCCGGTTGAGGCGGCGGTAAGTGCGCGCGAAGGTGTCCCGCCTAGACCTGGAGGGGCCGGGGCGTTCACCGGAACGCCCGCAGCAGAGGAAGAGAACACCCATGAGACTGGTCAGCCCGGCCCGCCGCGCCGCGCTAGTGGCCGTAGCCGTGACCGCCGCCGCCGGGGCGGCGATAGCGTTCAGCCCGCTCGGCGGCAGTCCCGCCGCTGCCGGCACCCCGCCCTCACCGGCACCGTCAGCGTCAGGGGACCCGATCATCACCCCGCTCGCCGCAGCGCTCGTCCCCGGCCCGATCGACATCGACCGCAGGCATCTCTCGAACGTCGTAAGCGTCCGTATCGACTTCAGGGCCGGGGACACGACGGGGTGGCACTCCCACCCCGGCCCGGTCTTGGTCCAGGTCGTCTCCGGAGCGGTCACCCTCCGGCACGCCGCCCGCGGCCGATGCCTGTCCCAGGTCGTCCGCGCCGGGCACGGCTTCTTCGAGGCCCCGGGCGCCGTCCACGTCGCCGAGAACCCCCGGCCGGCCCCGGCCGTCCTCTATGCCACCTTCGTCCTCCCACCGAAGGCCGGGCCCGAGGTGAGTGCGCCGATCCCGGCGCCCTGCCGCTGAGCGTCGCCGAAGCTGCCGGCCAGCGGACAGATGACC
>CAWAJB010000008.1:0-318847 GCA_963782185.1 uncultured Actinomycetes bacterium | reverse complement strand
GCACGCACGGCGTGACATTGTGAGGTACATCGAATTCTGGTACAATTCAAAACGTCGGCACTCCGGACTTCAGTACCGGACCCCGCAGCAAGTCCACAACGAGTATCTGGAACAGCAGTCCGCAGCGTGAATTAACCCATAATACGCTGTCCGGAAAGCTCGGAGCAGATCAACTACCAGCCCTGGTTCGACAACCAGCGCCGCCTTCGCGGCCTCATCACCGAACTGGAAACCATCAGCCAGGAAATCGCCGACAACGACCCCCGCTGGCAGCGTTAACCAAGATCATGTGGTCGGCGTCCGCTTAACCTGTGGCCAGCCCTCCAGCCAGCACACAAAACCGCAGCTCAGCGCTAAAGGTGAATACCTGTCCACAGAACAGCAGGTCAGGCCGGTTTTCTGATGAGCCTGAGGTTCGCTTCAAGATCACCTGACCGTCAGTTGACCGTCGTTCTGGACGTAGAAAGTTGGCACTCAGCCGCACGGACTGACTCTCGATGACACGCCAGTTCGGCGCGGCGAAGGCTGTCGTTGAACAGCCGGGGTCGTGCCGATCGCGGGCGGCGGCTTCGCCGGCCCGCCGGGGTCAGTCCGGTCATCCCGAACGCCCGGCCGGAGGTCCAGCCCTCCGCATCGTCATGTTCCCGGTGAGCACCTGACTAGCACCACCGGCCGGAGCCCGAGCCGAACGGCAGATCCGAGAGCTGCAGTCGCGGTCGCCACCTGTAACGCAGTGTAACGGCGTCCGAGCGATCCCGAGGTAGCCGGCGGCGCATATCGCCGAATCGGCGCGCTTAGAGATGCGTCGGTTGGGCACGGTGATCACCCGCATATGAGGTCGTTCTGTGCTGAGCTCGTGGTTCCATTTGAGAAATGCATGCGCCCCTGCTGGAGCGGGCGCAGATCACGCGGCTGCCGGACCGGTCGAGTTCGGCTGCTGCTCGGGTAAAGCCCGGGCAGTGCGTAACTCCGCTATCGGATCATGTGTGCACGCCGTCACGGCTTCATGGGCCATCATCTGCCTCGCCGAGCTCGCGCAGGTCGGTGGCCAGGTTGCCGGCCGAGCGCAGGGTGTCGGGGTGGTCGTGGCCCAGGACGCGGCGGCGGCGGTCGAGGGTGTCCTGGTCCAGGTCGCGGGCGGCCTGCGGCTCGCCTAGCTCGCGCAGGTCGGTGGCCAGGTTGCCGGCCGAGCGCAGGGTGTCGGGGTGGTCGTGGCCCAGGACGCGGCGGCGGCGGTCGAGGGTGTCCTGGTCCAGGTCGCGGGCGGCCTGCGGCTCGCCTAGCTCGCGCAGGTCGGTGGCCAGGTTGCCGGCCGAGCGCAGGGTGTCGGGGTGGTCTTGGCCCAGGACGCGGCGGCGGCGGTCGAGGGTGTCCTGGTCCAGGTCGCGGGCGGCCTGCGGCTCGCCTAGCTCGCGCAGGTCGTGGGCCAGGATGGTGGCCGAGCGCAGGGTGTCGGGGTGGTCTTGGCCCAGGACGCGGCGGTGGCGGTCGAGGGTGTCCTGGTTCAGGTCGCGGGCGGCCTGTACCTCGCCCAGCTCGCGCAGGTTGATGGCCAGGTTGTGGGCGGAGTAGAGGGTGTCAGGGTGGTCCTCGCCCAGGACCCGTCGGCGGCGGGCAAGAGTGTCCTGGTCCAGGTCGCGTGATTCGGCGTGGCGGCCCATCTCCAGCAGTGTCCAGGCCAGATAGTGCGCGGCCGTCAGCGTGTGCTCGTGGTCCTCGCCGAGCCGGTCGCGCCACTGCTGGCGAAGACCGGCAGCGAGATCATGGGCAGTACGGGCATCGCCCCGCTCGATCAGGTACCAGCATGTGTAGCGGGCCAGCTCGCGCAGGGCGGGGCTGTCGGTGCCGGCCAGGTCGGCGGCCAGCACGTGCGGCGTCAGTCGCGCCCAGCGGGGCCAGGTGACCGGATTCGGCGGGTCGCCGGGGTTGCTGGCGGCCAGCATCGCCTCGGCGTATCCGCGGGTGGCAGCGGCCTGGGCGGGGGTGAGCCGTTCGCGCAGGATGGCCTGGGTGAGCCGGTGCATCTGCAGCCCGCGGTGATCGATACGGGCCAGCGACTGCCTCGTCAAATGTGCCAGGGTCTGCCGCCAGGCCAGTGGGTCCATGGCCCGGGTCGCCAGCTCGCTGGGCAAGACGCTGACGGCGGCGGTGAACAGGCTCTCTGGGATTGGTTCGGGTGCCAGGAACGCGCACACGCTGGCCAGCTCGGCCGCGGCTGGGTCCTGGCGCGCGAGCCGGTCGGCGATCAGGCCGGTGGCGGCCGCCAGCGACCGGGGGTAAGACCCCGGCGCACCCTGGGCCAGCAGCTGCCCGGCCCGGGTCGCCAGCAGCGCCAGGAACTCACCGGCTGTCATGCCGGTGCCGGCCATGAACCCCGCCGCCTGGGCGATGGCCAGTGGCAGGTCCCCGAGCTCGGCGGCGAGCTTGTCCGCGCCGGCACCCGAGAGCGCGGTGACCCGGGCCTGCAAGATCGCCACCGACTCGGCCCGGGCCAGCACGTCCACCTCGACCGGTGCGGCGACCTCGTCCCAGCCCCGCTCCCGGGTAGTGATCAGCACATGCCCGCCGCCGCCAGGCAGCCACGGTGCCACGTCCGCGGGGTCCTCGGCGTTGTCGAAGACCAGCAGCCACCGGCCGCGGTGCCGCAGCTCGGCCAGCACTGCCGCCCGGACCGCCTCGGTCCCGGCCCCGGGCTGCACGCAGCCCAGCGCCAGGCCGAGGGCGGCGGCCTGGTCCCCGATCAGGCCGCCCTGCTCGGCGTTGATCCACCAGGCCAGGTCATAGGTCCCGGCGAACCGGTGCGCGTACTCGGCTGCCAGCTGGGTCTTGCCCACCCCGCCCATCCCGTGCAGCGCCTGCACCACCGCCTTATCCCCGGCCAGCAGCTGCTCCCGCAGCCCAGCCAGCAGATCGTCCCGGCCGGTGAACCCCGGATTACGGGCGGGGATGTTCCACACCCGCGGTCGCGCCCCCCGCACCGCCCCCAGCACCTGCGCAGCCGGGACCAGCCCGCGGGCCGCCGCCACGAACACCGCGCGCACCGGCTCGGCCAGGCCCAGCGCGCCGCCCAGCAACACGGCGGTGTCCTTGCGGGCAGTGCGGTTGATGCCCCGCTCCAGGTCACTGACCGACCGCGGGGAAAGGCCCGCCGCCTCCGCCAGCTCCTCCTGCGTCAGCCCGGCCTCGGCCCGCAACTGCCGCAGCAACCCGGCGAACCCCAGCGCAGGCTGCTCCGCCATGATCCCGGCATCCCCCCCGCAGGCCCTCACCCCGCCGCACCGCAACCTGGCAGGGCGCGGCCGGCCTACACCAACAGTAGCCAGGCCCGCCGGCCTGCACGATCTCCCGCACCCGGGGCGCCAGCCGAAGGTGGGTGTCCTCCCCGAACCGGCCACGCGGCACTTGGCAGCGGCAGGTTGACCAGGCCAGTTCACCCGCGCCGATCACCCGAGTCCTGGCGGCGGCGGCGCGGGCGGCACGCCGATCCTGTGGGTCTCCTGTGGGCGGGCACGTGTGGTGATCGCCCTGGGTGGCCGGCAGCATGGCGATGGACGGCGGGAACCTCCCGCCCGGTGACCCAGTCACTGCAGCGCCCCGGCGGGCGCTCATCTGGACCAGCCAACCATAGGGGAGCCGGCAATGCTGACCGCGACGCAGATCGGGGGCTTTGTCGGTGCCGGGCTGGCGGGGGCGGCTTACGTGCCGCAGATTTCCCACCTGATCAGGGCCCGCTGCTCGGCTGGCATCAGCCGGCTGGCCTTTGGGGTGTGGCTGCTGTCGTCGGTTCTGATCACGGCGCGCGCGGTCGCCATCGGCGCCGGAGTGTTCATCGTGCTCGGCGCGATTCAGATCGTGGCCACGGCACTGATCGTGGTCTGTGCGGCCCGGTACAAGGACACGCCCTGCCCCAGCCATCTCCCCGGCCCACCCAGGGCCAAGACAGCCACCGGGACAGGCAGCTCAGGTAACGAACCTGGCTCTTGGCGCCCGGCCGGCCGCCCGGTTGCCGGGTCGGCCATGCCCGCCGGGCGCGGTGGGGCACTGCGCGCGGACATCCCCGTCCGGCGCCCGCATTCCCATGCGGTCACCGAATTTCAAGCCACGCACCTGGAGGGGACGACATGACTGCATCAGCTGGCGCTGCCACCGAGGCGCAGGAGGGGCCGGGCGCCGGCGTGCCCGGTGAAACCGGGGAGGCACAGGCGGCCATCGTCATCGTCAGCGGTGACCCTGGCACCCGGGAGATCCTGCACCGGGAGCTGTCCAAACGGTACGGGACGGATTATCAGATCGTGGCCTGCGCCCGGCCTGGGGAGCTGGAGTCCTGGATGCGGGACCTGCGGGCCGCTGGCCTGCCGGTGGCGCTGGTGATTGCCGGGGTCGGCGGGCAGGACCCAGATGGCATCGAGGTGCTGGCCACGGTCCGCGCCATCGACCCGAGGGCGCTGCGGGTGGCCGTGGTGGGCTGGGGTGACTGGGACGCGGTGCGGTCGGTCTTTGACGCGGTCACCGTGGGCAGCCTCGATCATTGGGTGAACCGCCCGGTGCAGGCCCCGGCGGAGGAGTTCCACCGCTCGATCACCGAGTTCCTGCGGGAGTGGGCCACCCAGCGGCCCGGCGGGTTTGAGCCGGTGCGGGTGATCGGCCAGCGGTGGTCGGCGCGGTCGCAGGAGCTGCGGGACCTGTTCGCCCGGCACCAGATCCCGGCCGGCTTTTATGACGCCGCCTCCGTGCAGGGCCAGCAGATACTGCGCGAACTCGGCCTGGAGTCCCCGGAATTGCCGGTTGTCGTGCTCGCATTCGCCGCCGAGCGGCGAATGCTGGTCAACCCCTCCAACCTCGAGATCGCCGACGCCTTCGGCCTCATGCGGCTGGTCTTGCCCGGGGAGGTCTTCGATGTGGCGGTGGTCGGCGCGGGCCCGGCCGGGCTGGCGGCCGCGGTCGGCGCGTCGTCGGAGGGCCTTTCGACCGTGATGGTTGAGGATGAGGCCGTCGGCGGTCAGGCGGGGACCAGTTCGATGATCCGCAACTACCCCGGCTTCTCCCAGGGCATCAGCGGCGCCACGCTGGCGCAGGAGATGCGGCGGCAGGCCTGGTCGTTCGGCACCACGTTCTTGTACATGCGCCAGGCCCAGAGCCTGTCCGGGGAAGACGACCGCTACCAGCTGGCGCTGTCGGACGGGAGCGTGCTGGCCGCGCGCACCGTGATCATCGCGACCGGCGTCGCCTACCGGCGGCTGGGCATCCCGGCCCTGGAGGACCTGCAGGGCCGGGGGGTGTACTACGGCGCCGCGGCCAGCGAGGCACCGGCCATGCGCGGCCGGACCGTGTTCGTCGCCGGCGGCGCCAACTCCGCCGGGCAGGCCGCGCTGCACCTGGCCAAATGGGCCGCCCAGGTGACCATCCTGGTCCGTGCGCCCTCGCTAGCCGACAGCATGTCGGACTATCTCATCCGCCAGATCGGCGCCGCCCCCAACATCGACGTCCGCTACCACGTGCAAGTCGCCGGCGGCACCGGCGCCGGCCACCTCCAATCACTGGTACTGGAAGACACCGCGACCGCGGCGCGGCGCACCGTCCCCGCGGACGCCTTGTTCGTCCTCATCGGCGCCCAGCCCCGCACCGAATGGCTCGGCGAGACCGTCGCCCGCGACCGGCAGGGGTTCATCCGCACCGGCCCCGACCTGCCCGCCAGCACCCACGCCAGGTGGCCGCCCGGCCGCCCGCCGCTGCCGCTGGAGACCAGCCTGCCCGGGGTGTTCGCCGCCGGCGACGTGCGCCGCGGATCGGTCAAACGAGTCGCCGCCGCGGTCGGCGAAGGCGCCGCCACCATCCCCCTGGTCCACCGCTACCTGGCACGAGCCGCTGCGGGCCAGAAAACCCCGCCCCGGCCCGCACCCCCGCCGATCCCGGCCAGCACACGACCGGGACCCAGCCGGCGGCCCAGGGACCTTGCCTACGCCCAATGGGCACAACGTGATCGCCACCCGGCAGGTTAGGAGGCCCAAAATGCAGCAGGTCATGACAGCCGTCTCCGCGCACAAATCACCGGTTCACCCGCCACCGGCCGCGACCACCGTCGCCGACGTCATGCGGCCGCCGGTGACGACGGTCAACCAGCACGACCACGTCGCCGCCGCCGCGTACCTGATGAAGCACGCAGGCACGACAGCTCTCCTGGTCCTGGATGCGCAGGCCGGTGAGCTGGTCGGCATCATCACCGCGGCAGACGTCGCCCGCGCCATCGCGGACGGCAAAGATGTCAACGACGTCTGGGTCGATGCCGCGATGACCACCCACCCGGCCGTCACCACCACCACAAGCATCCGTGACGCGGCCACGATCATGACGGCCAGGCATTTCCGTCACCTGCCGGTCGCTGGCGAGACCGGCCTGCTCGGAGTGGTTGACATCATCGACGTGTGCCGGGCATTGATCAGCACTGGAGAGGGATAACCAGAGCCCGTGGCAGATCCGGACGGGCAGCACGGCCAGGCTGGTGCGCTCACAACCGCCGTCCTGCCTCAGCCCGGCCGCCGGCCCTTCCGTGCCCGGAAACGTAGAACGACCCGAAGCCGCACTCCCGGCACGCTGACCCCATCCCGCCCGCCTGCCACCAGGCCTGCCCGGCGCCAGACGGCAGACCCCGCCAGGCCGCATAATGCCCGGTTCCGCGCGTCAGACACCGGCTCCAACGAAATCACCAGCGCCGCTCAGGCGGATACTTGCGCGCCGGCTGCCAACTGGCATAGTCACTGAGCGTGTTCGACTTCGGACCAGGCGTGGCGACCCGATCGCCGATTCCACTCGGCCCGTGTGAGGGTCGTGGCGCAGGGTGCCGGGCGCAGACCGTCCGGTTCTGGGCGCTGGGTGGGGCAGGCGGTCGCGTTCAAAGGTTCGTCCGAGAGCCTCCGGATAGGGCAGGAGTTCCAGGGGGTGGGTGTTGTATCGATGGTTCTCGCGTAACCGCCTCCGGCGGTCCGATGATGCCGGGCGGGGACAGCTGCCACGAGGCGATGTGGCCCGCCTGGACAGCCATCGAAGGTTTTGTTAGCAAGGGGGGACATGGGTCGTCGCAGGGTGCGTGCTTGGCGTTTTGATCTGGCACCCGTTACGCCGGGCCGGTGCTGTATCTGATTGGGGAATCAGTGGTGCTGTGAGGTCCGCCGGCCAGGAACATCCCGTCAGGGTGCCGGGCGGTGCCGGGCCGCGAGCGCCCTCCCCCGCCGCTTCGGATGGGCCGGTGCCGGGCAGCAGGCGTGCGCTCCTTCTGCTCGCCTCGGCGATGCTGCTCGCGATGACCACCTGGTTCTCCGCGACTGCGGTCCTGCCGCAGCTGCGCACCGCCTGGACGCTGACGACGGTCCAGGCAAGCTTCCTCACCATTGCCGTGCAGGTGGGGTTCGTCGTCGGTGCCCTGGTGTCGGCGTTCTTCAATCTGGCCGACATCATTGCTGCCCGCACGCTCATGCTGGTCGGCGCGCTGGGCGCCGCAGCCGTCAACTTGCTGCTGGTCGGGGTGCACTCGGCCGGTCCGGCCATCGGCTTGCGGTTCCTCACCGGGGCGTTCCTGGCTGGCGTGTATCCGCCGGGGCTCAAGGCGATGTCTGCATGGTTCCGGGCCGGCCGCGGCACCGCCTTGGGCATCATGGTGGGGGCGCTGACCCTGGGCGCGGCAGCACCACAGTTCCTCAACGGAATTGGCGGCGCGGACTGGCATACCGTCATCGTCGCGACATCGGTGCTGACGGTCCTGGGCGGCCTGACAGCCCGGTACCTGGCGGCCGATGGGCCATTCCGGTTCCCGAAGGCGATCTTTGATCCCCGGCAGGCAGCCTCCGTGATGCGTAACCGTGCCGTCCGCCTCGCGGCCCTCGGCTATTTCGGGCACCAGTGGGAGCTGTATGCCATGTGGGCCTGGATCTTTGCCTTCAGCCGCGCGGCCTTCACCGTTAATGGCGAGGCGGATCCCGCACGGGACGCCGCGTTCGCTGCGTTCGCCATCATCGGCAGCGGCGCGGCTGGCTGCTGGGCCGGCGGCATCCTCGGGGACCGGTGGGGCCGTACCCGGCTGACCCGGCTGGCGATGGCGCTGTCGGCCACGTGCTGCGTGCTGATAGGCCCGGCCGCGCGTCTCGGCGTCGCCCCGATGATCGCTGTGGCGGTGTTCTGGGGTTTCTGGGTGGTTGCCGACTCGGCTCAGTTCTCCAGCATCGTGACCGAGACGAGCGAGCAGCGCTACGCGGGCACCGCGGTCACCTTGCAGCTGGCCGCGGGCTTCACACTGACCGTCGTGACCATCTGGCTGATACCCATCGTGCAGCAGGCCGTTGGATGGACCTGGGCATTTACTGTCCTTGCCCCCGGGCCACTGCTCGGCGTCGTGGCCATGACAAGGCTGTTGCATGCCCCCGAGGCCAGGCTCATCGCAGGCGGGCGAGGCTGACAGAAGGACGTGACGCGTGCCCGCAGACCTCACCGGCGAGGCCCGGCCCTACTGCGGGCTGTCCTGCCAGAACGTGGCGATCATAATGAAGCCAGAAGCGGCCCAGTAGCTGAACCTCGCTGCGTCATCGCCGGTCCACTCCCACAGCTGCACGTTGCCTGCGAGTCCGGCGCCAGGAAGCAGGCCGGCCCCTGTCGAGCTGCCGCCGCGATCGCCCCGGCCCGCCGCGGCCCTCCCGTGGTTCATCGTGGTGAACCCGCGCACGACCTGCCCGCACCAGGCAGGCCCTTTGAATCGAAGCAGCTCACGCCACCCACCAACGTCGGCACCGAATATCGTTCGAGTGCGGCTCGGACGGCCAAGTCCAACGATCAGGTCGCCCCCCCGATCGGCGGCTCCGCGTGTTTGCACGACCGGCGGCTCGGCCACGCTCGGTGACCTGCTGGCGGATGGTAACCCGGGGCTGCGCGGCGTCCGGGAGGGCGCTGGCCGCCGATGCGTCAGGCGATGACCCTGACGTTTTCCGCCTGGGGTCCCTTCTGGCCTTGGGTGATGTCCAACTCGACCTTCTGCCTTTCCTCCAGGCTGCGGCAGCCGCCACTCATGATCGCGCTGAAGTGCACGAACACGTCCGGGCCTCCCTCCACCGCGATGAAACCGTAGCCCTTATCGCCGTTGAACCACTTCACCGTGCCTGCGCCATCTTGACCTTCTCCGCTGCAGCCGCGCCCCCGCCACGGCGGGGGTCCGACCACCGGTCTTGCCATCCCGGCCGCGGCAAGTTCTGGGCCGCCTGGTGCGCGGCGCGCCGCGGCTGGGGATGCCCGGCAGAATGGTCGCCGTGACCGGTCAGTCCCCGTCGCCTGTTGCGCCGCCGAGCCTGTCGGTGCTGGAGGCGGTCCTGGAACGGATCACCTATGCCAGCGAGGACACCGGCTACACCGTCGCCCGGGTGGCCACCGGGCGGACCGGCCCGGATCTGCTGACGGTGGCAGGGCCGCTGCTGGGCGCGCAGGCCGGGGAAAGCCTGCGGCTGACCGGGCGGTGGAGCTCCCACCCCCGGTATGGCAGGCAGTTCGAGGTGCGCTCTTATACCACCGTGCTGCCTGCCACGATCCAGGGCATCCGCCGCTACCTGGGTTCGGGGTTGATCAAGGGGATCGGCCCGGTGATGGCCGAGCGGATGGTGGCACATTTCGGTGCCGGCATCCTGGCCGTCATCGAGTCCGAGCCCGGCCGGCTGACCGAGGTGCGCGGCCTGGGACCGAAACGGGCCAAGAAGATCGCCGGCGCCTGGGAGGAACAGAAGGCGATCAAGGAAGTGATGGTGTTCCTGTCCGGCGTCGGGGTGTCCACCTCCCTGGCCGTGCGGATCTACAAGAAGTACGCCGGCACCTCGGTCTCGGTGGTGCGCGACGAGCCGTACCGGCTGGCGTCAGAGGTGTGGGGTATCGGGTTCAAGACCGCCGGCACCATCGCCCGGGCCGCCGGGATCCCGCACGACAGCCCGCAGCGGATCAGGGCAGGGCTGCAGTACACCCTGTCGCAGGCCGCCGGCAACGGGCACTGCTACCTCCCGCAACCCAACCTGATCACCGATGCCACCAAGATCCTTGAGGTGGACCGGGAACTGACCGGCCCGTGCCTGGACGAGCTCGCCGCCGCCGAGGGTGTCGTCCGCGACCTGGTACCCGGTGAGGGTGGCGATCTGCTCCCGGCGGTCTACCTGGTGGCCTTCCACCGGGCCGAGCAGTCCCTGGCGACCGGGCTGCTGGCCCTGCGCAACTCCCGGCAGGAGCGGCTGCCGGCATTCGCGGCCGTGGACTGGGGCAAGGCACTGCGATGGCTGCACGCCCGGACCGGGCAGGACCTGGCCCCCGGGCAGCAAGAAGCAGCCCAGCTCACCCTCACGCAGAAGGTGGCCGTGCTGACCGGCGGGCCGGGCTGCGGGAAGAGCTTCACCGTCCGTTCCGTCGTCGAGCTCGCCACGGCCAAGAACGCCACCGTGGTGCTGGCCGCGCCCACCGGCCGGGCCGCCAGGCGGCTGGCCGAGCTGACCGGCCACCAGGCCTGCACCGTTCACCGGCTGCTGGAACTGCAGCCCGGCGGCGACCCCAAATACGACCGCGACAACCCCCTGGACGCCGATCTGGTCGTCGTGGACGAGTCCTCAATGATGGACGTGATCTTGGCCAACACAAGCTGGTCAAGGCCATCCCGGCCGGTGCGCATCTGCTGATGGCCGGCGACGTCAACCAGCTCCCCTCGGTCGGCGCCGGCGAAGTACTGCGGGACCTGCTCGCCGCCGCCGCCATCCCGCGGGTGCGCCTGACCCGGATCTTCCGCCAGGCCCGCCAGTCCGGCATCGTCGTCAACGCCCACCGCATCAACCACGGCCAGCCCCCGCAGCTCACCGGCTTTTCCGACTTCTACTGGTTTGGCTGCGAGCCCCCCGAGGACTCCGGCCTGCACCCGGCGGAGGAGACCGCCAGGCTCGTCGCAGACATCGCCGCCCGCCGCGTCCCCGCCAGATTCGGGCTCGACCCGGTCCGCGACATCCAGGTGCTGACACCGATGCACCGCGGCCCCGCCGGAGCGGGCAACCTCAACAGCCTGCTGCAACAAGCGCTCACCCCGCCACGCGACCAGACGCCAGAGAAGCGGTACGGCGCGGCAACGAGAAAGAGCACTCCGCGATGTGCCCGTAAACGGCCTGCCCGCACAGACAGCAAGATCAACCCAGGCCGCCCCCGGATACCGCCAGAATGCGGGACCGCACCACCAGGCCCAGCCGCCAAACCTTGAACAGCCCCGAATGAAGTCCCGCCCGGGACCATCCCAGCCAGCATCCAGGATGGCGTGCATCCACGAGGTAGTTCAGACGGTTCCAGGCCGGCGCCGAGGAGACTCGCAACGGCGCGCAGATCATCGCGTTCGGGTGCGGCACTGGCGATCACCGCTGGACAGGGCGCGGAGTACAGATCGGCCCGGCGCGACTCGACGCGGAGGCTCCGCCACGCTCGGTCACCGGTCGCGATGTCCGTGCCAGCACGCCCGGTGGTCAGCTGGCCGGGGTTGTCCTGACCGGTCCGGCGTCGCCGCGGCACGGGTCACCCTGCTTGGTCCGCTGCGTCCTGCAGGGCGGATAGCTGCTGCTGAGTGCCGATCGCGATCAGGACGTAGCCCGCGGCGACCGGGGTTTGCATCGGCGGGTTGGTCAGGAAAGTCCCGTCGCGGCCGCGCAGTGCCAGCACGAGCGCCCCGGTCGTCTCGCCCACATTCGCCTCCTCCAGGGTGCGCCCGGCAAGCCTGGAGCCGCCACGTACCGGTACCTCCTCCAAGCGGAACTCCAGGCTCCCGTCATGCATCACGACATCCAGGAATTCCACCACGTTGGGCTGCAACGCGGCCGCCGCGATTCGCTGGCCACCGATCCGCTGCGGATTCACGACTCGAGTTGCACCCGCACGCAGCAGTTTCGGCTCCGACGCCTCGGTGCGGGCACGGGCGACGATGATGAGGTCAGGACGCAGCGCCCGGGCGGACAACGTCACGTAGACGTTCTCCGCGTCGGTGTTGATCGCGGTGACCAGGGCCCTGGCCCGCATGATGCCCGCTTTGCGCAGCATCTCGTCGTCGGTTACATCCCCGGTGAGCGCGGGATAGGTGACCTCCGCCACCCGCGCCGGGTCCAGGTCGATCACCACGACCGCAGCACCCTGCCCGGCCAGGTAGCCAGCGACCGCGCGGCCCACCCGGCCCCACCCGCAGACGATAGTGTGCCCGCTCATCCGGGCTATGCTGCGTTCCATCCGGCGCCTTTCGAAGTGCTGGTGCAGATGACCCTCCACCAGCGATTCCAATACCACGCCAAAGGCGTACAGCGCCGTGCCCACCCCCACGACGATCAGCGTGATCGTGAAGATCTTCCCCGCCACGCCCAGCGGATGGACCTCGCGGAACCCGACCGTGGTAATCGTCGTGACCGTCTGGTAGACGGCGTCGAGCAGGCTGAATCCGAGCACGAGGTAGCCGATGCTGCCAGCGACAACGACCCCGAGGACTGCCAGCAAGGCTAGCTGGATACGCCGTACATGGTTCACCAGGCAATTGTGGCCCGACCCGGCGGCGAAGGCTGTCACCCTCGATCGGCTCTACCTAACGAAAGCGACTGCGCTTAGGCCGTCCTGGGCACGAGAGAACCGGCCGGAACAAGATCAGAATTACAAACCTCTCCATGGCTTCCGGGAACCAGGGCCGGGCCGGCCGCAACATATCGACCTGATCTGGGCACAGCCACCGGCCCGACTCCGGGCGGGCACTGCCGCACCTAACGGCGGGTACGTGTGCGGGTTGTCGCCGAGCTTCAGTCACGCTCCGCGATCGGCGCCAGACGCCGACGGTTGACGCCACGAGCGCCTGCGAGACCTCGACCTGACATAGGTCCGCGCTCCTCCTGGCCGAGCCACTGCAAATGCTCGATGGTGACGCGCCTCATCGCGGCAGAACAGGACGTTCGCCCGTCTAACGCAGACCGCATAAGTATGCGGCTCCGGCGCATCGCGCGTACCCGTGGGGTCCACCCTGCGATTAAGGATGGGGCCGGTTGGTTTGCCGCCTGGGCGGCTAATTGAGCTGGGCCGGCTTTCCGCAGGGCCGCCGCCATCTCGGCGGCTGGGCTGGGGCCGGCTCTCCCTGACCTAGCCGGGCCGGGCGGCGTCCGTCCCCGGCCGTCGGATGCTGCTGTTCCGCCGGTTGCGGACACCTACTCGTGTAAGCCGGCTGTCTTCGGCTGCGCCTGCTCTCCACGCGGCGCGTGCGGATGATGACCGTGGGGCCCGTGTGAGTGGCCGTGTGCTGCGCGGCCGTCGGCCGGGCCGGATGGAGCCGGGTCATCGGAACGGCCCGGACGAACTGCTTGCGGGATCCGGTCACCGGCCCGTAGCGGCGCCCCCTCGAACCGCCCCTCGTGCGCGAGGATCGGGCGCCGGTCACCGGCCAGTTCTGGATGGCGCTCCTCCAGCGCCTTTCTGCGCTCGGCGGTTCGCCTCAGGTCGGTGACGTATTCGCGGTTCCCCTCATATGTTCCGCGCCAGGTCTGCGGCATCGCTTCGGGTGGCGGGGGCAGCGACCGTGCCGCCAGCCCAGCGAACCCGAAGATCGAGGGCACCTTCACCGTGTCGCCGCCACAATGCGCGCAGGCGGGCAGCGGCTCATGCAGCGACTGGATCACCTCGAAGCTGTGCCCGCCCGCGCAGCGAAGCTGGTAGATCGGCATGGCTACCACAGCTCCATGGAGCGGGCGAAGATGCCGGCGATATCGTCCTCGGTAACCGGTTTCGGGCATGTGGCCAGCAGCCGCTGCTGTTTCATGGTGCCCTCGACCAGATCGGGGATGTCACCGGGGGCATAGCCGACCGCCGCAACGCCATTCGGGATGTCAATGTCTTTCATCAGCGCGACCAGCACGGCGGGAAGGAATTCCGCGCCGCTGGCCGGGTGGTCGGCGTCCGGTGCGAGCAGCTGGGCGGCCTGCAGATGGCGGTCCGGGGCGGCATCGAACGTGAACCGGAACGCTTCCGGCGCGGTGAGTGCGACCGACATGCCGTGCGGGACCATTGGCTCATGCTCCGGGTAGTCCTTGGGACGGAAGTCGCGCACCCGCCCGGCGATGGGGTAGCCGTTGGCGTGTGGGATATGCACGCCGGCGTTGCCGAATCCCATACCGGCGAAGGTGGCCGCGATCGCCATGTCCGCGCGTGCCTGCTGGTCGTCGCCGTGCAGGACGGCAGTGCGGAACGAGGTGGCGAGCAGCCGCATCGCCTTCTCCGACCACATGTCGGAGATCGGGTTCGAGCCGCAGTAGGGCACCCGCTGCTGCGGGGTCTTGTGCTCGTAGGTGCTGTACCAGCGGGCGGTGTAGCTCTCCAGCGCGTGGCACAGGATGTCCATGCCCGCCGAGGCGGTCACCCCGGCCGGCTGGGTGAACGTGAGCCGCGGGTCGATCACCGCCAGGGTGGGGCGCAGCCGGGTGTGGCTGATGCCGGTCTTCACCTTGAGCGCAAGAACGTCCAGCACGCAGACGGTGGTGGACTCGGCCCCGGTGCCGGTGGTGGTCGGCACCGCGATCAGCGGCTTGAGCGGGTTGACCGGTGTGGCGGCCTTGCCGACGGGGGCGTTGATGTAATCCATCAGTTCCCCGGGGTTGGTCAGCATCAGGTTGACCGCCTTGGCGGTGTCGATGCTGGACCCGCCGCCGACTGCGACGAACGCGTCCCAGGGCCCGGACTCGCGGGCGTCGGCGACCGCTGCTTCCAGGCTGGCGTCAGTGGGTTCGACGTGGACCGCGTCGTACACGTGAGCCTCGATGCCGAACGCGGCCATCTGGCCGGCGACCCGCTGCGGTGCGCCGGTCGCCGCGACTCCCGGGTCGGTGACGACCAGGACCCGGCGGGCCCCGTACTGGGCCAGATCGAACCCGATTTCCTCCGCGGCGCCGGGGCCGAATCTGAGCAGCGGCGCCCCGTAGGTGAAGATCGCCTCGGGGTTCGCGGGTGCGGGCAGGCTAGCGGCCACGGTTTTCCCCTTTCTCAGGCGTAGTACCCATCCGGCGCGCGGCGCAGTGACCGCAATTGCTCCGCGTCATGCCCGAATACCACCATCGCATTCGACTTCTCCGCGAGGGCGCGGACCTTCTCGACCGAGGCGTACCAGGCGGACAGGTCGTTGACGATCGCGGCGGGGGTGGCGGGCGGGCCGTAGGAGTCGCCCATGTAGACGGCATCCGAGGTGAAGATCATGGTGCCGGTTTCAGGCAGGTCCACCTTCATCGCCATGGTGCCCGGCGTGTGGCCAGGCGCCTCGATGAAGGACACTCCCGGCAGGAACTCGGTGTCACCGGAGACTGTCTCGAACTCGATCCCCTCGTAGTCGGCCTTGAGGTGCGCGCCGTTGAATGCGCCCTCGTACCCGAACGCCCACTCCTTTTCCTTGTCGTTGACCACCAGGCGCGGGCCCGCGCCAGCGAAGGTGCGGACGTTTCCGGCGTGGTCGAAGTGCAGGTGCGACAGCACGACGTAATCCAGGTCGGCGGGGCCGATGCCGAGCTGGGTGAGCCGGGCGTCCAGGTACTGCTGCTCGGTCACCTGGTCGTAGGGGAAGAACTCCTGCAAGCCGGTCGGCACCCACCGGGTTTCCCAGTCGCGGGGACAACTGGTGTCCCAGAGCATCCGCCCGCCGGGCGTCTCCACGACGACCGCATGGGTGGTGCACGGGTACCACTCAACCGGCTTGTCCTTCTCCGCCCGGGGCCGGATGTTCCGTCCTGGCTTGAGCAGCAGCCAGGTCAGATCGCAGCTCATCGCGCCGCAGTCGAGCACATGCAGCTTCGTCGCTGTGGCCATAGGTACTCCCTGAGGTGAGGGCCGGGATTTGTAACGTCACACGCCGCATGTTACGTGTCAAGGACACGGCCACTGGGTGGATGGTCCTCCGGCATCGTGTCGCCCGGCCGTTGACTCAACTGCGGCAGCGCTGCAGCCGCTGGCTCTGCCAGCCGCATCCTTGACCGACCAGACGCTCGCTGTGATCCGGCCAGGCGGTGCGCAGCCGCGCGCTATGGCCGGAGCAGCTTTACTCTGCCTATCAGATCGCGGCCATGCTGGGCGTCTCCCGGAGCCCAGTGCGCGAGGCGCTCATGCGGCTCGTCGAGGCTGACATGATCAAGCTCGAACGCAACCGCGGCTTCCGGGTCGTGATCCTCGGGCCTCCCAACGTCGTGGATGTCTTCCAGTTGCGGCTGCTGCTGCTGGAAGTCCCGGCGGCCTGCCGGGCAGCGCTGGCAGTTCGGGAGGCGTTCCTGAGCAAACGTGCCGATCGGCGCATAAGTATGCGCCCACGCGGGCCCTCTTTTCGGCATAACCGGGCGCTGGCGGCCGCAGCGATCATCCTGATCCGCGCGGCGAAGGTTCTGCTGCCAGTTCTGGCCTCGAACGCAGAGCGGCGGATCTTTGCGTGTTCTTCTGGTGTGCCGGCCGGCCTCGGCCATGGTCGGCGCGGCCTGTGCCGGAATGTCAGCATGGGCGACCGGCCGGCTGGTGTCCCGATGATCAGGGTGAAGCCGTCGGCGGATACCGGCATGACCAGGATGATGTTCCTCATCGGAGTTGCCTCCGCCAGTGTCCGGGCGGCTCGGAGACCGGGCTCAGCCCCGGACCAGGTACCCGTACCGGTCGCGGAAGTCGCTGGGCGTGAGCCGGGAGGCTTCCGCGATCGGGCGGAGCCTTTCCGGATCCTCAAGGTCCTCGCGGTCCAGCCGGATCATGTACTCGCGGGCCACCCGGTACGAGCTCGACTCGACGTTCACCAGCCGGATCCGCACCCGCCCCGTCTCCGGATCGCTGAACGACCCGAAGGGCAGCGCCACCATGTGCCCCTCCTGGATCGTGATCATGCCGCCGGGCTCGTCGCGCTCCAGCAGCTGCTTCAGGTAGTTGACGGCGCTGTAGCCCAGATCGCGGGTGTACTCGATGTCGAACGGGATGGGGGGCGCGCACCGGAGCTCGTAGCCGATGTTCTTGCCCTCGACCGTGACGCTGCGCCCGCGCTCCTTGAAGCGGTCCTTGACCTGCTTGGCCAGCAGGCGGTCCAGCTCGAGTTCGGCCAGCCGGACGTGGCCGTGCTCGTCCCGCTCGACCTCCGGCATGGCCTTCTGGAGTTCCTCCTGGGGGAGGCGCAGGCCGATGCCCTCGGCCAGCACCGCCACGCCGAAGGGGCGGCCGTGGGCGATCCGCTTGAGCATCGACGTCTCCAGGACGTCCACCAGGCGCGATAGCAGGATGGGCCCGTCGCCGGGGAACTCCTCGGCGATCATCGTGAGGGTGGCCCCGGCCGACTTCCCGATGCCCAGGGCCAGGTGGCCGGCCGAGCGGCCCATGGCCACCACCAGATACCACCGCTGGGTAGTGATGGCGTCGGTCATCAGGTTGTTGACGAGCTGGACCCCCACGCTCCTCGCGGTCTCGAAGCCGAACGTCGGCGTGCCGCCCGGCAGCGGCAGGTCGTTGTCGATGGTTTTCGGCACGTGCGCGACGCGCAGGGCCCCTCCGGCCGCCTCGGCGAGCCGCGACGCCGAGAACGCGGTGTCGTCCCCGCCGATCGTCACCAGCGCGCCGATCCCCAGTTCCTTCAGCGACCCGAGGCAGGCGTGCAGCTTCCAGTCCGGGTCGGCGGCGGCCTCGTCTCGCACCGTCGGGTTGGCCCGCGAGGTCCGGATGATCGACCCGCCCTGAACGTGAATTCTCGACACGTCCGTGATGGACAGGGGCCGCGCCTCCCCGATCCGGCCCTCGATCAGGTGCTGGAAGCCGTCCATGATCCCCAGGACGTCCCACCCCGAGTTCCGGGCCTCGATCGTGGCTGCAGAGATGACTGAGTTCATCCCCGGGGCGGGCCCGCCGCCGCACAAGATCCCCAGTCTCACCCGCCCATCGTCCCAGCAACCAGGCGAACCTGCCAAGCACGCCGACCCCGGGCCCGGCGGTGACCGCCCACCCGCCGGCCGGTAAGCAGGCTCACACCCCGCCCCACTTGCATGGGCGCCAAACGCAGCCTGAGGAAATGCGGGGTGACCTGACCGATCGGGCTTGCCGTCCCCACGGACAGCAAGATCAGCCTAATCGTTGCGCTCACGGCGGCAGATCAGGATGTTCGCCGAGCGATCGGCCCGTGCATGATTGTGCAAGCCGTTGTATGGCCGCCATCGCGATCTTCGCGAGGGCTGAGCCTGAGATGGCTCGCCGGGCCGGCTTGTTGAGGCCTGCTGTTGCGGATTCGGTGTGAGGTGGCCTGGGGTGCTCGGCTCCTGGCTGATCTGTGCGTAGGGGCGCAGGCACGCGCGGCCGTGGTGGGTGGTGGTGTCCGGGCTGGGCTGGGGCCAGGATGGCGTGGGGTCACAGCGCGGCTTGATGCCGCAGCCGCCAGATGGCTGCTGCCGCCAGGACGGCCGAGCCGGCGGCGGACAGGTACGAGGGCTGGGAGAGGACCAGGCCCTGTGGTTCGCCGCCGAGAGAGCTGCGGGTGGCCAACATGGCCCGGACGGGCCCCGGAGACGTCGCAAACGGCTGCCGCCCGGCGCTGGCCCGCTGAGCCTGGCAGGCGGCAGCATCCGGCGGGGGGATCCATCCAGGCAGCTCCCAGAGCCGGGCGTTCTGCAAGCCGTCGCTGGCGCATCAAGCACGGTCGCAACTCCACACCGATTCGGCAGGGCTCGTGCCCCAGATGAACGACGAAGCTGAATTGACAATCGCACGGACTTCTAACGTCCGCTATTCGGCACGAGCGGGCGGCCTGGACCGCTGCATGGGACGTCTCCGCGGCCCTCCCCTACTGCTGGTGCTCTGCGCGGCAGATCATGACAGTGGTTGGGGGACGGCGAGTGTGCGCAGTTGGAGATTTCGTGCCTTACGCGCTACCTCATGCCGTAGGCAATCAGCACGTGCGCGCATCCCCGTTCCTCGTGCTCCTCCGTGCCACCGTCCGGAACGGGCGCCTACCGCCCGGGCGAAGCCTTCATGGTCCTGCGTGCCGATGCATCTGATCGCGGCTGCGAAGTGCGTTCCTGAGCAGGCGCCAGGCAAGCCCTGGCGTTTTGCGTGTGGAGTCATCGTGGCGCCTGCGTGGATGGACCACGGGAGGCAGCGGCGTTACGCTTCCTTGGGTTGTGGGCGTGGGGAGAGGCGGCAGTGATGGCAGGGGCAGAGGACCAGATAGCAGGAGGCATGCCGGGCCGGGGTAGCCTGCGGGCCTCCTACGCTGACCGCGAGCATGTGATCGGCGTGCTTAAGGCCGCATTCGTGCAGGGCCGGCTGACTAAAGACGAGTTTGATGAGCGAGTCGGCCAGACGTTCGCCTCGCGGACCTATGCGGAGCTGGCCACGGTTACCCGCGACATTCCCGCTGGGCTGGCCGAAGCCCAGCCGCCGCGCAAGTCCGCCCAGGCAAAGACCCAGCCGCCGGTGAACATGAACGTCAGGTCCGGCATCCGCGCGAGCATGGCTACAACCGCGTGTGCAGTACTGGTGTGGGCAGTGTTTATCGTGACCGGGAACATCGCGGTATTTCTGGTGGCTGGCGGAGCCACCGCCACTGCTTTCATTGCCTCATTCCTCACCGCGACCCAGATGCTCGGCTCATGGGTTGACAAGCGCTCCGGCGGCCAGCCACCGCCGCGGCCAGCACTGAGCGCAGGCGCTCAAGTAGGCCGACGTCCATGCCGTCGGTCTAATCACCCGGAATACGAAAAGCGCTCGACACGATTCCTCAGGCGGAATTACCCACAGCGAATGATCATGCTCGGGGGCGCATAAGCATCTACTGATGCAACGCTCTCACATCGGCAGATTCGGACGGACCGATGCTACCGGCCGCGCTCTGGCGGCCAGGCCGCCTGGCTCTGTGCCTCTACATGTTCCGCGGTGTGATCTTGCGCTCGGCAGGACTCCTGGGCTGCCCCCGGTGGCTTTTCATGCGAGGTGCAGATAAGGGCACTGGTTCAAATTTTTCCCGGCGATGGGGAAGCGCCTGCTCAGCGTGGTTTTCGGGCCGTGCGCGGGCGGGATAGGAAAGATCGTCTGACCGTCCTTTGACCGTCGGAGTGGACGTGGCTGGCCGGCATGCAGCCCCAGAGGCCAGGCTTGAATGGCAGGCCAGGCGCGGACGGGCGCTGCGCACGCTCGGCATGGACCCGTGCCAACTACTGCTCGGCTGCAGGCGCGATGGGCTGAGCGATCGCAGACGCCGCAGGCCGGGGCAAGAGCCAGATCGGCGCTTGCCGGCGGCCTGTGGGAAGTGCTTGCCGGGCAGTGAACCCAGGGAAGTGTGCATGGTAAGGAGAAGGTCTACGGTTCGATTCCGTAAGGGGGCTCCAGGTCATGAACGCTTTTCGAATATGGAACCGAGTACCTCCTTCGATTGAGTGGCATTTGAGTGGCAGATGCCGCACAAGGCAGGTACTCGTGACCTGGGATTTCGCCGCACGGTAGGCGCGGTACAACGATTCCCGTCTGGGGAACAGGCCCGGATTACGCTGGACGAAAAGCATGAGCCATGCCCGGGCCAGGGTCTACGGAGAGTGACGACCCCCACGGTGCTGCGCTGCCCTGTCCCGTGCCGAAACTCATTCATAGCCTCTGACCTGGCATTTCGCGCTGGCTAGGCTACTCTGTGGTATTCGCTGATCAGGCCGCCGAGGACCTGCCTGCGCTCGATTCTGGCGGTGACGTCGACGGCGTGGCCGGCTGCACCAGCGGGGGTTCCTGCTGCCGGCCCTGGTGCGGCCAGTGGCCGTTATAGTGCCGCGCGTACTCGGCGAGCACCTCCCGCAGATGCCGCTCGCCGAGGATCAGCACGTGGTCCAGGCTCTCGCGGCGCAGTGTTCCCACGAACCGCTCCGCGAATGAGTTCGCCCGCGACGACCGGACCGGTGCCTTGATCACCCGCGTGCCGTTACCGGTGAAGACGTGACCCCCGCCGCGGCGCGGGGCCGAGCCCGGCGGCGGCCAGGATCCGGCGGCTCGTCCCCCCCGCCCGGTACCCCAGGCCGAGCAACTCGCCCTGGATGCGCCGGTAGCCCCAGCGCGGGTTCTGCCGCGCCAACTGCTCCACCAGAGCGCGCACCTCATCCGGGACTGTCGGCCGTCCCGGCGCATTCGGATAGGTCCATTTCCTGCTCACCAGGAGCTCACCAGGCGCCGGTGCCAGGACAGCAGCGTGCCCGGTGCCACGATCCGGTGCAGCCGCAGCCGACCGGGCAACAGCCTGGCCAGGGCGGCGAGCACGGTCAGCCCAGTCCAGCCGCGGGGGACGACCTGGCGCCGCAGCACCGCGACCTCATGCCGGAGGACCAAGATCTCCGCATCCTTCGCGGCGTCACTGCGCACAAGGAGCACGAGCCAGCCGAGCACCCGGACCATGAAGAGGTAAGCGAGACAGATCAGCACCAGCGCCGAGCATAAAGCAGCAGGTCAGAGCCTATGCAGGGTTTTGGCGCAGCACAGGGCTGCCTGATACGAGGCCGTGCTGGCGGCTATCTCCGCTTCGGGAGGTAAAGGTCGGTGATCGTGCCTTCGAACGCCTCCGCGGCCATTCCGATGGTCTCTGACAGCGTCGGGTGCGGGTGGATTGTCAAGCCGACGTCGGCCGCGTCGGCGCCCATCTCGATCGCCAGCGCTGCCTCGGTGATGAGGTCGCCAGCGGACGGCCCGACGATGCCGCAGCCGATGACGCGTCCGGTGGTCTCGTCGAATAGCAGCTTCGTCATGCCCTCGTCACGGCCGAGCGAGAGCGAGCGGCCGCTGGCCGCCCACGGAAAGACGCCCTTGCCGTACGTGACGCCGGCGGCCTTCGCCTCGTTCTCGGTCATCCCGGCCCAGGCGACCTCGGGATCGGTGTAGGCGACCGAGGGGATCACCCGGGCGTCGAAGAAACTGTTCTTGCCGGCTGTCACTTCTGCGGCGACTCTTCCCTCGTGCATGGCCTTGTGCGCCAGCATCGGCTGACCTATGACATCACCGATGGCGAAGATATGCGCGACGTTAGTCCGCAGCTGCTTGTCTACCGGGATGAAGCCGCGGTCGTCGACCGCGACGCCCGCGTTCTCGGCACCGATCAGCGTGCCATTGGGCCGACGGCCCACGGCGACGAGGATCCTGTCGAAAGTTTCGGCTGCCGGTGCCTTCGAGCCGTCGAAAGACACGGCGAGGCCCTCGGGCCGAGCCTGGACGTCCGTCACCTTCGTCTTGAGGTAAATGTTCTCGTAACGCCTGGTGACCCGCTTGGCGAGCGGGTTGACCAGGTCCTTGTCTGCGCCGGGAATGAGCTGGTCCATCAGCTCGGCGATCGTGACCTTCGCACCGAGCTCGTGGTAGACAGTCGCCATTTCCAGGCCGATGATGCCGCCGCCCAGCACGAGCAGCCGCTGCGGCACGCCATCGAGTTGCAGCGCACCAGTGGAGTCGAGCACCCGCGGGTCGCCGCGCGGGATAAACGGCAGCGTCAGCGGCTCGGAGCCCGCCGCGATGATCGCCTGCTCGAAGCCGACGGTCGTGGAGTCGCCCTCGGCGAGCTCGACCTGCAGCTGGTGTGGCGAGGTAAAGCGGCCGTAGCCCCGGATCGTGGTGACCTTGCGCTGCTTGGCCAGCCCGGCAAGACCGCCGGTGAGCCGCCGGACCACGCTGTCCTTCCACGCCCGAAGCTTGTCAACGTCGATCCCAGGCGTGCTGAACACGACACCGTGCTCGCTCATCTCCTTGGTCTCGGCGATGACCTTGGCGGCGTGCAGGAGGGCCTTGGACGGGATGCAGCCGACATTGAGGCAGACCCCGCCGAGTGCCGGCCAGCGGTCGACCATCACAACCTTTTTGCCGAGGTCAGCAGCCCGGAATGCCGCCGAGTAGCCGCCCGGCCCGGCACCGAGGACGAGCACTTCCGCAGTGACCTCACCCTGTGCCCTTCCCGGCCCGCGAGCGGGCGCGGGCGCGCGGGCGGCACTCGCAGCCGGAGCGGCTGGCGCTGCCGACTCCGGCTCGAGCTTCTCGCCTGTGCGCAGGTCCAGGATGATGTGACCGGCGGAGACGCGGTCACCCACAGCTATCCGGACGCCGGCGACGGTTCCGGCCACTGGTGCCGGGATTTCCATCGTCGCCTTGTCGGACTCGAGCGTGATGAGCGGATCCTCGGCAGCCACCTCGTCTCCCGCGCCGACATGCACCTCAATGACCGGCACGTCGGCGAAATCGCCGATGTCGGGAACCGCGACCTCTATTACCTCGTACACGCCGCTTTGCGAGCCGTAAGCGGGCGGGTCAACCGGTACCGGGGCGGCGTCGCCGGCAATCCGCTCCCGCGCCGGGCTGGCCGGGCTGGCTGAGGCTGGCTGGTCCTCGAGCCGCATGATGAGATCACCCTCGCAGACACGGTCGCCAACGCGGACGATGACCTCACCGACAGTGCCGGCGGCCGGTGCGGGAATGTCCATCGTCGCTTTGTCGGACTCGAGCGTGATGACCGGGTCCTCGGGTGCCACGACGTCGCCGGGGGCCACGTGCACCTCGATGACGGGCACGTCCCGGAAGTCGCCGATATCCGGGATTCGAATGTCCACGTCAGGCTCCAAGGATCGAAAGTGGCTGCTGAGACCGTCACCGGGTCGGGGAGGTTAGAGCACGAGCCGGCGGATGTCTTCGAGCAGGTGGCATAGGTGCTGGGCGAAACGGGCTGCCAGCGCACCGTCGATGACCCGGTGATCGTAGGAAAGCGACAGCGGCAGCATCAGTCGCGGCACGAATGCCGTCCCGTCCCACACCGGGGCGGTCTTGGAGCGCACCACGCCGAGGAGCGCCACCTCCGGGGCGTTGATGACCGGCGTGAAGCTGGTGCCGCCGATGCCGCCGAGGCTGGAGATAGTGAAGCAGCCGCCCTGCAGGTCGGCCATGCCGAGCTTGCCGTCTCGGGCCTTCGCCGAGACCGTACCGAGCTCCTGGCTTATTTCGCGGATGCCCTTGCGGTCAACGTCGCGGATCACCGGGACCACCAGGCCGTCCGGGGTGTCCACCGCGACGCCGATGTGGTAGTAGCTCTTGTAGATGAGCGCGTCCTTTTCCACGGTCAGGGAGCTGTTGAACTTGGGGAACTCCCGGAGCGCTGATACCGATGCCTTAATGAGGAAGGCAAGCAACGTCACCCGGTAGCCCTCGGTTCTGGCAACAGCGTCGAGTTCTCTGCGGTAGGCGTCTAGGTCGGTGATGTCCGCCTCGTCGTTGTGGGTGACGTGCGGGATGTTGAGCCATGACCGGTGCAGCTGCGAGCCGGACAGCCGCTGAATGCGTGACAGCGGCCGGATCTCCACGGGGCCGAACTTCGAGAAGTCCTGCGCAGGGATCTCCGGGATGCCGCCGCCCTGAGCACTTGTTGTCGTGGCAACTGGCCCGCGGACACCTGCGAGCAGGTCGTCCTTGGTGATGCGGCCTTTCGGGCCGGTCCCGGACACCACGGTGAGGTCCGCGCCGAGCTCGCGGGCCAGCCGGCGCACGCCAGGGCCTGCGTGCACACCGTCGAAGTCGGCCGGCGGCCCGGGCTCGACGGCGGTCACCGGCGCCCTGGTCTGTGTTGCTGGTGGCGGGACTGCCGCGGCGGATCGGCGGGCAGGCTCCTGCGCCGCGGCGACCGGGTCGGGAGCCTCCTGGCCCGGCGGCTCCTGCTGATCGGTCAGCGGTGGCGGCTGAGTGAGCGCGCTGTCGGTGTCCAGGAGAAGGATGAGCGCCCCTTTCTCGACCCGGTCGCCGATCTCGACCCGCAGCTCGCGCACGGTCCCGGCTGCGGGCGAGGGGATGTCCATGGTCGCCTTGTCCGACTCCAGCGTGATCAGCGGATCCTCCTCGCCGACGACATCGCCGGCTGCGACGTGGATCTCAATGACCGGCACGTCGGTGAAGTCACCGAGGTCGGGAACGCTGACTTCAGTTGCAGCAGGCACGGTTGCTCCCTTGGCGGCGATGCCGGTAGCGTTTCCTCTTGGTGCTGTGGTGTTAGGTCATACCGTGGTCGGATCTGGCTTGCCGGTATCGATTCCGTATCGCGAGATCGCATCAGCGACCGTGGCTGTTGGGATTGCCCCGTCCTCAGCAAGTGAGGCCAGGGCGGCGAGGGCGACGTAGTTCCGGTCAACCTCGAAGAAGCGGCGCAGGTTCCGGCGGTAGTCCGACCTCCCGAAACCATCGGTGCCCAGGACGCGGTAGCGCTGCCGCACGAACGGGCGGATCTGGTCGGCGAAGCTCTTGATGTAGTCGGTCGCGGCGATCACCGGGCCTGGCCGGTCAGTGAGACAGGTCTCGACATAGCTGCGCCGCTGCGGCTCCGTCGGGTGGATCATGTTCCATCGCTCGGCCGCGAGCCCGTCGCGCCGCAGCTCGGTGAAACTCGGCACGCTCCACACATCCGCGATGACGCCGTGATCGGCGGCCAGCAGGTCGGCCGCGGCAAGCACCTCCCGAAGGATGGTCCCACTGCCGAGCAACTGGACCCGCGGACCGCCCGGTTCGACGTCGGCTGCCCTGCCTTTCCCGCCGGTCGCCTTGCCTTTACGGCCGGTCGCCCGACGTTGGCCGCCGGCTGCTGTGCCTTCCCGGAGCAGGTACATCCCCTTGAGGATCCCGGTCTCGGCGCCAGCGGGCAGCGCCGGGTGCTCGTAGTTCTCGTTCATCAGGGTGATGTAGAAATAGACGTCCTCCTGCTCGGTGAGCATCCGCCGCAGGCCGTCCTGGATGATGACGGCGACCTCGTAGGAGTACGTGGGGTCGTAGGACACGCAGTTGGGGATCACCGAGGAGAGCACGTGGCTGTGCCCGTCTTCATGCTGCAGCCCCTCGCCGTTGAGCGTGGTCCGGCCGGATGTCCCGCCGAGCAGGAAGCCACGGGCCCGCGAGTCACCGGCTGCCCAGGCCAGGTCCATGACCCGCTGGAAGCCGAACATCGAGTAGAAGATGTAGAACGGGATCATCGGCACATTGCTCGTGCTGTAAGCCGTTGCTGCGGCGATCCATGACGACATCGCGCCGGCCTCGTTGATGCCCTCCTGGAGCATCTGGCCATCCGGTGCCTCGCGGTAGAACATGAGCTGGTTGGCGTCCTCGGGCCGGTACAGCTGCCCGGCCTGGCTGTAGATGCCGAACTGGCGGAACATGCCCTCCATCCCGAACGTCCGGGACTCGTCCGCAACGATCGGGACCACCCGCTTGCCGATCTTCTTATCGCGCAGCAGCGTGTTGAGGATCCGGACGAACGCCATGGTCGTGGAGATCTCGCGGCCCGGCGTGCCGGCGAGCTGGCCGCCAAAGGCGCTGAGCTCGGGCACCGCCAGCGACTCGGTCGACCGGCTCCGCCGGGCTGGCAGGAAACCGCCAAGGGCGGCGCGCTGCTCGCGCAGGTATGCCATCTCCGGGCTGTCGTCGGGGAAACGCAGAAACGGCAGCTCGGCCAGCTGCTCGTTGGTGAGAGGAAGGCCGAATCGGTCACGGAACCGCGCCAGCGCGGCATCAGCCATGTGCTTCTGCTGGTGGGTGATGTTCTGGCCTTCGCCGGATTCCCCCATCCCGTAGCCCTTCACCGTCTTGGCGAGGATGACCGTGGGCTGGCCGGTGGTACGCAGGGCCGCCGAGTACGCGGCGTAGATCTTGCTGGGGTCGTGACCGCCGCGGTTGAGTGCCCATACCTCGTCGTCGGTCATGCCGGCAACCATCTCGACCAGTTCCGGGTACTTGCCGAAGAACTTCTCCCGGACGTACCCGCCGTCCTTGGACTTGAAGTCCTGGTACTCGCCGTCGACGCACTCCTCCATCCGCCGCAGGAGCAGGCCGGTGGAGTCGCGGGCGATGAGCGGATCCCAGCCGCTACCCCACACCGTCTTGATCACATTCCAGCCCGCGCCGCGGAAGACGCCTTCCAGCTCCTGGATGATCTTGCCGTTGCCGCGGACCGGGCCGTCGAGTCGCTGCAGGTTGCAGTTGATCACGAAAATGAGGTTGTCCAGCTTCTCCCGGCTGGCCATCGAGATGGCGCCCAGCGACTCCGGCTCGTCGGTCTCGCCGTCGCCGAGGAAAGCCCAGACCTTGCGCCTCGAGGTGTCCGCCAGGCCGCGGCTCGCGAGGTACTTGAGGAAGCGGGCCTGATAGATGGCCATGATCGGGCCCAGGCCCATCGACACCGTCGGCATCTGCCAGTACTCCGGCATCAGCCACGGGTGAGGGTAGGACGCGAGGCCGCCGCCATCGACCTCCATCCGGAACTTCTTCAGCTGATCCTCGGTGAGCCGCCCCTCCACGAACGAGCGGGCATAGATGCCCGGCGAGGAATGGCCCTGGATGAACAGCAGGTCACCACCGTGCTGGTCGTCCGGGGCGTGAAAAAAGTGCTGGAAGCCGACATCGTAGAGGGTCGCCGCGGACTGGAAGCTGGCGATATGGCCGCCCAGCTCGGAGGACTCCTTGTTGGCGCGCAGGACGATCGCCAGCGCGTTCCACCGGATGAGCGACCGGATGCGATGGTCGAGAGCCAGCTCCCGCGCGTCCAGCCGGTCTTCCTTACCGGGCGGGATGGTGTTCACGTACGGCGTGGTGGCGCTGTACGGGACCGGCGCGCCCTTCCGGCGGGCCTCCTCGATCACCTCGTCGAGCAGGAAGAACGCGCGATCGGCGCCCTCGAATGCCATGACCGAATCAAGCGCATCCACCCACTCGCGGGTCTCGGCCGGGTCAAGGTCTTCCAGCATGTGGACCCCCATCGACAGCGCCAGCCCCGGCGGCGCGGCGAAACCTGCAGCACTCTCATCGTCCCACCAGCGGCAACAATCGGGTATAGCCGGGGCGTCGGTCAGACACAGGCCGCCGAGGAGATAGCGAGGAGATAGCAAGCTGGTCCTACTCGCACACATCCCACGCTGCACGCGTGCACCGGGAGGACTGGAGCCGAGGCAGGAGAACATAGGGAGCCCGCTGGATCAGGTCGCGTCCTGGCCGGTGAGGACGGCCGCGGTGGCGGTCACGTCGGCCGCTGGCCTGGTGGCATCACACGGCCCGCTCGACCGGCCTTCGCGCGGCATCAGTGACCAAGCCGACGAGATCTGCCTGCCGCCGCGGAGGACACCTGCCGGCCCTGGCCCGTCTGGGCCTACTGCACCACCTCCGCATCTGGGCGCCGCCGGCTCACCGCGCATCCCCGGCAGGACGAAACCCAGCTCGCCAGGCGGCGGCTTCCTCGGTCTCGGCTCACCGCATGCTCCTGCCGCCCTAGCTCCGCCAGGCGGCCGGACCCGGCGGCATGGCCAGCCGGGGCGGGAACGCGCCGGGCCGGGCGTTGGCCAGGTGCCGGCCGCTTGCACCGAACATATATTGATTTCGTGGAGCCGTCCCGTCGCCTGTCGATCCCGGGCTGCATCGGCTGCGGAGCGATGAGGCTCTATGAGAGCTGTGAGGGGGCCTGTTCCGAGCGCAGGCTTGAGCTCGTCAGCGGCGGCGACTACGACGAGCTGACGGCGGCTGCGGCGGCTTGTCGTGTTCGCATCGAGGGGCTCTGGGCTGTCGTCGGGGAACTGGCGCGCATAGAGCCCGGCCCGGGCGAGTGGCGGGTCGCGTACGCGGCGCTTCAGCAGTCGGCGCGTTCGGTGCTGCGACGCTCCGGGCCTGCGGCTGGGGGCCGCGATGATGAGCTGCTTTCCCCTGCCGAGACCGTGATCGTCTGGCGCTGCCAGGATTGCGGGGGTGTTGATGCCCCGCAGCCCTGCATCGATGTCTGCATCTGGGGTCCGGCCGACTGGGTGGATGCGATCTCGTATGAGTCGGTGCGGTCGCGGGCGGCCTTCGATCACGAGGTGGAGCAGTCGCTGGCTGGGCTGCTCCGCAGGCTCGCGTTCGCCACGCCGCGTGACGGGCAATGGGAGCGAAGCTGGCGTGCCTTGCAATCGCAAGCGCGCCTCGCTTTCCAGCTAAGGGGATCACGCAGCGTTGCGAGCGAGATGGCCATCCGGCAGGCCCAAGCCGATGGATAACGCTGCTTTGCTAGGGCCAGGCATCGCTTTTCCTGACCGTCGCCGGGACCAGTAGTCATGAAATGAGCAGCAACCAGCGGCGGGTCGTGGCCCCGGAATATGCCTGAAGCCTTCCGTCGGCGAGGAAATGACGAGACATGGGTCCGGGCCTGCCGTTCAAGCACGGCGACCATGCTCACCGTGGATGTTCGATGCGGCCTTGCCGACGGCGGGAAGCACGTTGAGGAAGGGCTGACCTTCCGCGCGGAGGGTCAGCCAGGCCTGTGAGGCTGGGACAACGTCCGCCTGGCGCCGCCCCGGCCGACCGAGCACCCATCGACGGCACCGCGGACGCCGCACTGTTCTGCGCGGTACGCGACGTCATGCAGTCCCGGGCGGCGCTGGAGCATGTCTTCGATCATCCACGTCCGGGGGCGCCGGTCGCCGCCGCCGGCGGGAAGTGGCCGTCCGCATGGCTGTGGTCACTGCGAGCGTGTTTGGCCGACCTGCACGTGCCTTTTGTCACCAAATTCAGCGACTTCGATCGACCATGGCGGCTGCTGGCCGAGCTCGCGCCCGACCTGCGGGTCCACGAGCTGGCGTTCGGTGCCGGATACCTAGCGCTGGGCCATGCCCCGGACCGCTAGAAAGCCCCCGGTTGAACGGGATGCAGCGGCTACCCCCGAAGCACCAGGCCGCTGCCAGGCGTCGCACCAGGCGTAGTCGGTCAACCCGCCCGGGACCCGGGGCTACGCCGTCGAGCGACTCGACTGCCCGGTGACCGCCGGGCTGGTGAGGCGACAGCACTGCTGAGGGCCGCATCGGATGCCAGCCCCGCGCGGAGCCGACGATGGAACCTCCGCTCTATGCATGGACAGCCCCGAAGATCAGCGCGCGCATGTTCTGGTGCGGTCCGGCCGGTTCCCGGTCAGCGGTCCGGCGGGGTGCCGGGGTGCTCGTTGAAGAAGCGGATGAACTCGGCGCTGGCGTCCGGCCCGTGGGGGTCGGTGTAGGACCCGAGCGGGATGCCACCGGACCAGGCATGCCCGCCCTGGTGGATGGTCCAGCACTCGGCCAGGGCGCCGCCCGCGGGGTCCTGGTGGCAGGTGCGGGTGTAGGCATGCCCGCCGGGCACCTGCCCGCCGGTTACCGCAGTGGGCAGGGTGCCCGGGCGCTGGTCCGGGCTTGCCGCCGCCAGGACGTGGCCGATGAGGCCTGCGGCGTTGGCGGGGGCCACGATCGCATCCCGGTCACCGTGGAAGACGATCAGCGGCAGCGGGCGCGCCGGCGGCTGGGCCAGGTGTGACGGGCCCTGCCTCATCGCCGCGAACGCGGAGGCCAGGTCACCGGCGGCGGCGTAGGCCAGCCCGGAGTGCACGCCGACGGCGGCGTAGAGATCGGGGTAGACCGCGGCCATCACCGCGGCCATCGCGCCGCCAGCGGAGAACCCGGCCACATACACCCGGGCGGCATCTGCCCCGTAGCGGTCCGTGACCTGGCCGGTGATCCCGGCGATCAGTGACGGCTCACCGGCGTCGCGGCGCTGATGACCGGGGACAAACCAGTTCCAGTAGCGGCCGACGTTCGCTGAGCGGGGCTGTTCAGGGTAGGCGACGAGGAATTTCTCACGCTCCGCGAGGTCGTTCATGCCGGTGGCGGCGGCGAAGGCCGCGGCGTCTTGAGTGCCGCCGTGCAGCATCACGATCAGGGGCAGGGCCCCGACGGTGTCGCCGGTGGGGACATAGAGCCGGTAGGCGCGGGTGCCGGCCGCGTTGGTGTAGGAAAAGGCGTCAAACCGGCCCGCCGGTCGCTTCACGGCCGGGGCCGCGGGCCGATGCGGGCGGTGGAGATCCGAGGGGCCTCGGCTGCGGAGAGCGCGGCGGCGGGGAAGCCAGCCGGCAGGGACCTCCCTCAGTTGCGCCCCCTCGCGGGCGCACAGCACGGGCGGGGGATCGGGGTGGTGGCCGGGCGTGCCACCGGTCTCCTCCTCGGCACACGGCGCATCCGGCGCCCGGAGGATCACCACCGGGCTGGCCAGCGTTTGCTGGATCAGCGCGGTTGCCTCGAGGAGGCGGCCCTGGCGGGTCAGGCGGGTGGCCTCAGCCATCGCCGCCATCTGGCGTGCATTCATGGCGGTATTCCTTCTCGCGGTTGTCTTCGCTGGTCTCCGCGCAGGACGGGCTGCACGTTGCGGGACCGGCGGTTCGGTCAGCCGTTGGGATCGGCGGCGGCTTAGGCGGTGCGAGCCGCGAGGGCGGCCTTCACTGCTGTAGAGGCCCGGAAGGCGCCGAGCACCTCCACCGAAGCGATCGTGGCCAGGGCCAGCTGGGGGGAGACATCGGCAGCGATGCTCGCCAGCCCGAGCACCCGGATGTGGATCATCTGCCCGGCGTCGCGGATCTCCTCCAGATCGCGGCGGGTGTAGTGGCAGCTGCCCAGAGTGAGAGTGCGCCGGGCCGCTGTCTGGTCGAGCGCTTCGCCCCGGGTGGCGAGCTGGGTGCGAATGGCCGTGCGGATGAAATCGGTGCGGTTGGTGTAGAAGCCTTCCTGGACCAGCAGATCGATCTGCCCGAGGTCCACCAGTCCCAGGTTAATAGTGATCTTTTCGGTCTTCTCGCTCTCACTCGAGGCCACCGCCCACCATCTCCTTACCATCTGTGTGGATGGTAACTTCAGGAGTGACAGGGACGCAACGGCCCCGCGGCAGTTTCGCGAATTCGGCGAGCGTGAGGTTGCCGCGAGTCCGTGACCGCCGGCAGCCGGACCGCGAGCGCGAAGGCTCAGGGCGCCTAGGCGTCGATCCGGGCGCCTTGCGGTCCGGCTGGTCCGGGGGTAGCAGCGGTGGCGTGGCGAGCTGCCCGGCCGTGCGTCCGTGGCTGGAGTTGCGGCCGCGGCTGTTGCCGCCGGAGGGGCCGCTGATTCATGCGGCTACGTATCGGTTCCGGTGCGTTTAGGGGCCGGTTCCGGTCAGCGGACTGGCGGGCGGGGGGTGCTCGTGGAAGAAGCGGATGAACTCGGCGCTGGCGTCTGGCCCGTGTGGGTCGGTGCAGGACCCGTCGCGCATGGCGGATCAATCGCGGATCCACGGTGCAGAAAGACCGGGCGGGTGATCTCGAGGTCGTGGGGGATACACGTTGCCGGCTACTCGCCGCCGAACTTCTTGATCTCCTCGAACTCGGCTTCGGTCAGCTGGCGCGGCACGTCGTCGTTGGTGACTTTCGCGCTCTGCACGTGGTGGCGGATGTCCTCGACGATCTCGGGGTTGGCCAGGGTGGTGACATCGCCGACGTCAGCGAAGTTGGAGATCGACGCGATGACCCGGCGCATGATCTTCCCCGACCTGGTCTTCGGCATGTCGGAGACGATCCAGACGTTCTTCGGACGGGCGATCTTGCCGATCTCGGCGTCGATTGCCCCGCTGACCTTGCTCTCCATATCCTTGCCCGGCTCGCAACCGGGCTTGAGCGAGACATAGACCTCCACGATACGGCCCCGGATGTCATCGATCACCGGGACTGCGGCCGCCTCGGCGACCTCCGGCACGGTCAAGGCCGCAGACTCGATCTCCTTGGTGCCCAGCCGGTGCCCGGCCACGTTGATGACGTCGTCCACCCGGCCGAGGATCCGGAAGTAGCCGTCGGCGGCCTGCACCGCGCCATCACCGGCGAAGTACGGCCAGTCGCGCCAGTCCGTGCTGTCCGGGTCCTTGTTGTACTTGCGGTAGTAGGTCTCGACGAGCCGCTCCGGCTGGCCCCAGATGGTCTGGAAGATGCCAGGCCACGGGTTGCGGATGCAGATGTTGCCCGCCTTGCCGCTGCCCGCCGGGACCTCGTTGCCGTCCTCGTCGAAGATGACCGGGTAGACGCCGAGGACGCCGGGCCCGCAACTGCCGGGCTTCATCGGCTGCAGGCCGGGCAGCGTGCTGCCGAGGAATCCGCCGTTCTCGGTCTGCCACCAGGTGTCGACGATGGCCGCCTCACCCTTGCCGACCTCGGAGTGATACCAGCGCCAGACCTCGGGCTCGATCGGCTCGCCCACCGTGGTCATGTGCTTGAAGTGGTAGCCGTACTTCTTCGGCTCCTCCGGGCCGACCTTGCGGAGCATCCGGATCGCGGTCGGCGAGGTGTGGAAGATGTTTACTCCGAGCTTCTCTGCGATCCGCCACGGCCGCCCGCCGTCGGGATAGTTGGGGACGCCCTCATAGATCACGGTGGTCGTGCCGAGGGCAAGCGGCCCGTAGACGATGTAGGAGTGACCGGTGATCCAGCCGATGTCGGCCATGCACCAGTACACGTCATCCGGGTGAATGTCCTGGTAGTACTTCGACGTCCCGGCCACGTAGGCCAGATAGCCACCAGTGCTGTGCACGCAGCCCTTCGGACGGCCGGTCGTGCCGCTGGTGTACATCAGGAACAGCGGCGCCTCGGCCGGCATGGATACCGGATCAATGGTCTTCCCCCGGTGCTCGCTGAGCAACTCGTCGGCGAAGACGTCCCGGCCCCCGGCCATCGGCGTCTGCGACGCATACTGGCCCGGATGACGCCGCCAGACAAGAACCTTGTCAACCTCTTGGCCCTCCTGGCGGGCCGTGGCGAGCGCCTCGTCGGCCTTGACCTTGTGGTCCGTCAGCTGCCCGCCGCGGTAGTACCCATCCATGGTGATCAGGATGCGGCTGCCGGAGTCGGCGATCCTGTGCCCGCAGGCGGTGCCGCTGAACCCGCCGAACACCTGCGAGTGGATGACGCCGAGCCGGGCGCAGGCCAGCATGGTGACCGCCAGCTCGGGCACCATCGGCATGTGCAGGGTCACCCGGTCACCGGCCTTCAGGCCAAGCGAGTCGCGCAACACCGCCGCGAACTCGTTCACCTGACGAAGCAGCTCGGAATAGCTGATCTCGACGTGTTCGTCGGACTCCAGCTCCGGAACGAAGACGATCGCCGTCTTGCCCGGGCTGGCCTCCGCATGCCGGTCCACGCAGTTATACGAGGCATTCAGCCTGCCGCCGACAAACCACTTCCAGAACGGCGCGTTGCTCGTATCGAGCGTCGTGTGCCAGGGGGCATCCCAGGTGAGCAGGTCCCCATACTCCTTGAAGCAGTCCGGGAAATGCTCCTCGCTGAACCGCCCGAAGATAGCGGGGTCAGCCGCATTGGCCTGCTCGACGAACCTCGAAGGGGGCTGGATGTACTCCTCCTCGCGCCAGTGCACCGCGATCTGCGCCTCGGAGACCTGCGCCCCAGAACCCTGCGACTGCTGGCTTTCCGCCATTGTCTTGCCTCTCGTGCCTTTTGCCGGAGATAACCTTCGGAGAACGGAGGGCAGGCCTGCCTAAGCCTCCTCGAGGAGGCCTGCGCACACGCCGAACTCGTGCAGTTCGGCGCAGACGGCCGCCCGGCGGGTGAACGCCACTGTGTCGCCCCGGTTCAGCGAATCCCAGCACAGGCCCTCTGCCAGTGCCAGCGCGCACACGGTCACCGAGCGCAGCGCTGGGATCGGTTCCGTCTCGGCCGCGTGCCGCAGGGACCATGCGTCACGCCCAGCCGCCTCGGTCGTGGCAACCGCCTGCAATTGGGCGAGCAGCACCGACAACTCACCCGCCACGTACTGCCGCGTCATTTCCATCGCCAGCCCGCTGACCCGTGCCGCCGGACCCGCGGATGTAGCGCGCACCGGTCCCTATCGCACACTTCACCGCATTTCTGCTGTACATTTCAAGCCGCCTCCCAGGGCACCGGGAGTGAATCAGATCTTCAGCCGGCCCAGCATGAGTCGGCCGTGTTACAGCAGAGTGGTGACGGCCTTGACCTCAGTGTAGTTGTTGAGAACCTCATGGCCCATCTCGCGGCCCCAGCCGGACTGCTTGTACCCGCCGAACGGCAGCGCCGCGTCGAACACGTTGTAGCAGTTGATATAGATGCTGCCGGCCCTGATCTTCTTGGCCAGGGCGTGGGCCTTGGAGATGTCCTTGGTCCAGATGCCGGCGCCGAGGCCGTACGGGGTGTCGTTGGCGGCGGCCGCGACCGCGTCCAGGTCGCTGAACGGAGTAGCGACCACCACCGGCCCGAAGATCTCCTCACGCACGACCGTCATCTCCGGGTGCGTATTGGTCAGCACGGTGGGCTCGACGAAGTAGCCGCGATTGCCGTGGCGGCCGCCGCCGGACAAGGCTGTGGCGCCTTCCGCGATGCCGGAGTCGACGAGGCCGGTTACCCGCCGCAGTTGCTCATCGGAGACCAGCGGGCCCATCTGCGTGCCCGGCTCCAGGCCGGGGCCGAGCTTGATCGACTTGGCGATCTCCGCGACGCCGTCAACCACCTCGTCGAAGCTTCCTTCCTGGACATACAGCCGCGACCCGGCGACGCAGCACTGCCCGTGGTTGAAGAAGATCGCGCTGGCCGCGCCCGCGATCGCGCTGCTGGGGTCGGCGTCGTCGAAGACGATGTTGGGGCTCTTGCCGCCGAGCTCCAGGCTCACCTTCTTCAGGTTCCCCGTCGCCGCGTTGGCGATCAGCTTGCCGACTTCAGTGGAACCGGTGAACGCGACCTTGTCCACGTCGTGGTGCGCGGCCAGCGCCGCCCCAGCGGTCTCGCCGAAGCCGGGCACCACGTTCACCACGCCCTCGGGCACGCCGGCCTCGGCCATCAGCCCAGCGAGCCGCAGCGCGGTCAGCGGGGTCTGCTCAGCCGGCTTGAGCACCACGGTGTTGCCGCAGGCCAGGGCCGGGCCGAGCTTCCACGCGGCCATCAGGAGCGGGAAGTTCCACGGGATGATCTGCCCGACCACGCCGACCGGCTCACGCAGCGTGTAGGAGTGGAAGTTGGCGCCCGGCATGTAGGGCACCGAGATGTTGATGGTGTTGCCCTCGATCTTGGTGGCCCAGCCGGCCATGTACTGGAAAAGATCCGCGGCCAGCGGCACGTCCGCCGCCTGCGCCACGGCGAAAGGTTTCCCGTTGTCCAGCGACTCAAGCTGGGCGAGTTCGTCTAGGTGCTCATAGATGAGATCACCGATCCGCCAGATGATGCGGCCCCGCTCGGACGGGGTCATCCTGCCCCACGGGCCTTCCTCGAATGCCCTTCGCGCCGCCTTCACAGCCCGGTCGATGTCCTCGGCTTCCCCTTCGGCCACCCGGGCGAGGGTCTCGCCGGTCGCCGGGTTGGGGGTCTCGAACGTCCTGCCCGACGCCGAGTCAGCCCACTCCCCGTTGATGAACAGCTGCCGCGGCGCGCCGAGGAACTCTTCGACGCTCCGGTCCAAGGTCATTGTCATGGATGCTCATCTCCTCGATAGCACGGGGCAGGCGGGCCACCCTGTTGCGGTCAGCCCGCAATCACCGTGCGGGGCCACGGCCCGCAGGTCGAGGCGTATTTGACATGCTCATTCTCCAGCCGGTCACGCGCCACGACACCTACCCAACCGGGCGGGCCAGTGCGCCCAGGAGGACGGTGTCGGGACTACCCGGTCCTCCCGGCTTCCCCGGCCGGAAAATGCCGGCATACCAGATTCCGGATAGCGGCGTAACGTGGGTGCCAGTCGCTACGGGCAGGAGTTCCAATGCCCCTTCCACCGGAAAATCTTGAAGAAATGGTAAAGAGCGACTGGCCGGGTGCTAATTCGTGCCGAGAAGAGGCCACCGGCCAGCCGGCCCGCCCTCGGCGTGATGAGGCACAGGGCACCAACCCCCCCGTCCGCCTGGCAAAGTTCCATGCTCCCGAGATCGTTTTCGGGCCTGGCGCGCTGGCGGAACTCGGTCACTGCGCAGCACGGCTGGGCGCGCGCCGGCCGTTCCTGGTCACCGACCCAGGGTTAATCGAGACAGGTTGGGCGGATGAGGCTATCGGTTACTTGCGGCAGGGCGGGCTGGGCCCGGCAGTGTGGCATGACGTGACGCCCAATCCCAAGGACCACGAGATAGAAGCCGCCTTCCAGTGGTACGTCGAGAGTGGCAGCGACGTCATCGTTGGGCTGGGCGGCGGCTCATGCATCGACGCGGCCAAGGGCGTAGCGATCCTGTCTGGCAACGGTGGCCGGATTCTCGGCTTCGGGGGCGTGGACAAGGTCGTGCACCCGATCCCGCCCACCGTGATGGTGCCCTCAACCTCTGGGACTGGTGCGGACGTGTCGCAGTTCGCGGTCGTCACCGACACCGCGGCCCGTATCAAGATCACTATCATCAGCCGGACGCTGGTCCCAGACATCTCAGTGATCGACCCGCGTCTCCTGACCACCATGCCGGAATGGCTCAACGCGGCCAGTGGGCTGGATGCGCTGACGCATGCGATCGAGGCATTCGTCTCCCGTGCGCACAACCTGCTGACCGACAGGCATGCGCTGCATGCCGTCGAGCTAGTCACCCGCAACCTGCTGCCCACTCAGCTGCGGCCGAAGGAATCCAGCTTGCGCCTGGCCATGGCCCAGGGGTCGCTGGAGGCGGGCATGGCGTTCACTAATGCGATCCTGGGCGCAACGCACGCGATGAGCCACCAGGTCGGTGGGCTGCTGGACGCCCCGCACGGGACGGTGAATGGTGTGCTGTTGCCCCACGTCATCAGGTTCAACGCCGAGACCTGGCCACAGCGGTTCGTTCCGCTGGCTGAGGCCGCCGGGATCAGCACCGAGGGCGTGGCGGCCCAGGAGGCGGCCCTGAACCTCGCCGACCGGGTACGTGAACTGGCCGACGAGGTGGGAGTACCGAGGGGGCTGACGGCGCTGGGCGTCACCGAGGCGGCGCTGCCCCGGCTGGCCCGAACCACCTTGCAGGACGCCTGCCTGTCCACCAACCCCCGCGAAGCGGACGCACGGGACATCGAGGCGATCTTCCGGGCGGCCTTGTGAGGGGAGCGCCGATGACCGAATCAGGAGGCGATGCACGTCCGGGCCACGACCTGGAGGTTCTGACCGGCCTTCGCTCCGGCAAGCGCTCGTTCTACTCCGAGTACGTGCGGTCCGCTGAGCGCCTCGAGGATGCCGTGCGGGCGCTGGACGGCATCTCCCGTGCCCTGGTGCGCACTGCAGCCGGCCCCCGGACGCTGGTCGAGTGGGTGGTGCGGACGGCGACGGCCCACCTGCAGGCCGAATGGTTGCTGTTCGTCGTGGCCGACGGTGTACTGCCTGCCGCGAGCCCGCGGTTTCTCGCCGTGACCGGCGGCAAACTGATCGATGACGAGAGCAGGCTGGCGGCCGACGTGCGGGAGCACCTGGCCGTGCTGCGCGGTCGTCCCTGGGAGGTCGAGTCACCGGACAGTGGCCAGGGATGGGTGCGGGTATCGATGACCCTGGACGACGAGCCGGTCGGCGGGATCGCAGCGCGGCCGGGCGGCGGGCTGGAGGTAGCCGCCACCGATCGCGCCCTCCTGCGGGTGCTGGCCAACCAGGCCGCCGTGGCGTTGCACAACTCATTCCTCTTCCACGCGACCACCCAGCTACGTGGCCGCAGCGAGCAGCTCTACGACGCGACCACGCAGCACGCCAGGGATCTTGCCGCGCGAAGCGCCGAGCTGGCTGAGACGCAGCAACAGCTTTTCGCGGCGCTGCAGCGGCAGGTGCTCGACGACGAGCGGCATCGCATGGCGCGCGAACTGCACGACAGCGTGACCCAGTCTGTGCTGTCCGTCGGCATGACCATTGAGCTATGCCGGGCCGAGCTGGAAAGCATGGGCGGCCCGGCCGGGCAGATCGCCGAGCGCCTGCTCCCCGCCAGGGACCTCACGGGGCACGTGGCGGAGCAGCTGCGCGCCGCGATCTACGCGCTGCACCAGGCGGCCAACGAGCCGCCGGGCCCGCTGCCGGTGCTGCTGCGGCGGCTGTGCGCCGTGCACCGGCCCGGCGGGATGCAGGTGAAGGTAATGCTGCACGGAAGCCCGGTCATGCTGCCCCCTGAAGTCGAGCAGTCCATGCTGCAGTGGACCGGGGAGGCACTGTTCAACGCGGTCACGCATGGCAAGGCCACCCGGGCACTGGTCCGCCTGCGTTACCTCGACGACGCGGTGGCCATCAGCGTGTCCGACAACGGGACCGGCGACCCGGCCCAGCTACGCCGCGCCCTGCGGCTGTCCAGCGGGGGGGACCCGTCGGGGCTGCACCGTGGACTGGCGAACATGCTGGACCGGGCGGAGGAACTCGGCGGAGCGCAGTCCATCCGTCGCTCTCGGTCAGGCGGTGTGCTGCTGCGGCTGGACATCCCGCTGCCGCTGGCCCGGCCAGCGGAGCCCGTCAGCGGGCCGGCTGTGGAGGGAGCCGGTGGCGATGGCTGAGATGCCGCTGGCCGGGAAGCCGCCGGACGGCGAGGGCCCGGTCACGATCGTGGTCATCGACGATCACGCGATTCTCCGCCAGGGCCTGCGCTCGCTGCTGGAACGCGAACCCGACCTGCAGGTCGTCGGCGAGGCCAGCTCGCCGGGCGAGGCATTGGCCGTCGTACAGCAGACCCGCCCGATGATCGTGCTGCTGGACATGAAGCTGTCGCCCGCATCCGACGACGACGGGCTTGCCTTGTGCGCCCAGCTGACCAAGCAGTATCCGGGGCTCGGGGTTCTGGTCCTCTCTACATTCGTGGACGACGCGCTGGTGGTCAGCGCCATTCAGCACGGGGCATGCGGCTATGTGGTCAAGGATGTCGACACCCAGGAACTGGTCCGGGCCATCCGCCTGGTCGCCCAGAGCGGGAGCGCGTTCGACTCCCGATCGGCAGCAGCCATGATGCGGTCGATCCACGCCCCGCAGGCACGATCCCCGCTGACCGAGAGAGAGCTGAGTGTGCTGCGCCTGGTCGCGAACGGCCTGAGCAACAGGGGCATCGCCGCGGAGCTGTATCTATCCGAGACCACGGTGAAATTCCATGTCCGCAACATCATGCGCAAGCTCGACGCGGCCAGCCGTGCTGAGGCGGTCTACCGGGCGACCAAGAACGGCCTCAACCTGACATCTTCTTGAGCGCAGTGCCCCAGGTTGGCCTATCCGACGTCGAGGACCAGCCAGCCTCCATGGTGTTCGTGGACCGAATGGGGATGGCCCGCGCGATCACCTAGCTCACCGAGCTGGCGCAGGTCAAAGGTACGGACATGACCGTAAGGGGCGACGGGTTCCTCCTCGACCGGCACAGCGACCACCACCTGGCGGCGGGCGACACGGGCCGCCTCGCTGATCACGGCGCCGCCACGGTCGGGGCTCACGTGCTCCAGGAGGTGGATGAGGCTGACCGTATCGGCCCAGCGATCGGGCACCGGGATCCGGGCCGCATCACAGACCAGGGTACTGACTTGCAGCCCGCGTGCGGCGGCCACCGACTTGAGCAGGCACATGCTGCCGCTGGACAGGTCGGACGCGGTCACGGTGTTGGCCGGCCGCTCGGCCAGCAGCAGCGGGAGGAAGCCGTAGCAGGAGCCGATGTCGAGTACCTGGCCGGCCGGGATCAGCTGCAGCGCGTGCGCATACACCGGGGCGAACCCGCTGATGGTCGTCTGCTCGGGGCCATCCGCCGTGTCCGGTGCCCGCCAGCACTGGCGGATCCGGGCCAGGGTGTTGCCATAGAACATGCCCCAGGCCAGCAGTGGGTCATCAATGCACGACCGTACGACGCCGGTGAATACCCGCTCGAAGACCTCCTCCCCAGACAGCCAGCCCGGCGCGAACAGCTCGTCGGCTAGCAGCCCAGTTACGTCGTTGTCGAGCTGGTCAGGGCGCAGCCAGTGGCATACCTCGATCCGGCCGCGGTGGCGTTCTGTCAGGCAGAAATGCTCGGTGCGGACCACCGGACCGGGATCCCCGGCGCCGACACGGGGCTGCTCGGCGCGGAGCACACTGACGAGATAGTCGTCGTAGCGGCCGGGACGGCAGGGCGCGAACGGGTCGATGGTCTGCGGGAGCGGCGGGATCAGGTTCGGGTCGCTCATCGCCCAGACGCCTCCGCCGACATCTGCTGGGCGGCGCGCTGCAGCCCGGTGAGATCGGCGACAACCTGGACGCGGTCGCAAAACTCTGCGTAGCGCGCCAGGTCGCACGCCCCGAGCGCCCAGGAGTACCGGGGTTCCGGGGTCAGCCAGATCGTCTCGCGGACCCTGCGGGTAATCTCCTCGAAGGTGTCCAGCTGGGCGTGGTTGCCGTTGCCGCGCCCATCGCCCAGCACTATGAGCGTAGTGCGGCGATCCAGTGCGGCGGAGTGCTCCGACAGCAGCTGGGTGAACGTCGCGCCGTAATCGGAGCTGGCGTCCACGTCGAGCAGCCCGCCCGCGGGCAGACCGTCGAATACCAGCCCAAGCGCCCGTTCCAGCGGATGCTCAGCGAACAGCTCGGTGATCTCGACTGGCGCGTCGACGAAGGCGAACGAGCGAGCCTGCGTGAACAGCGACTGCATGCCGTAGACCAGGTGCAGCGTGAAGCGCGCGGTCGTGCGCACCGACAGCGACACGTCGGTCAGCAGCAGCAGCTTGGGCTTGTCGGCGGCACGGCTGGTAGTGATCGGCTGGAATGGGACACCGTCGTAACGCATGTTCTTGCGCATGGTGCGGCCCGGGTTCACTCGGCCGCGGGCCGTATTGCGCTGCCGGCTGGTCGGGGCGCCGCGCAGCTGGCGGGCCATCCGGCGCAAGGCCTCTTCAAGGTCGGCCCGCTCCCGCTCGTCCACGGACTCGATCCGCGCGCGGTCGGCGATCCGTGCCTCCACCACCGCCCCGGCCAGCCGGTCCAGGTAGCGCCGCAGCAGCTCGGGCAGATCGGCGATGACGCCGGCCAGCTGCCGCCGCAGCAGCTCCAGCGCCTGCTCGTCAACGCCCTCGCCGGCTGCGTCCAGCCAGCCGAGCAGTACCTCCTGCTGTGCCACCGTCAGCGCGGTCTCGACGCGGTGCCCGGTCGCCGGGGCGAGTCGGCCCGGCAAGCCCGGGTTGTGCAGCCGTTCGGTGTCCAGCTGCACCGACGCGCCAACCTCGCGCGCGCCGTCGGCAGCGTCCTTGGACAGCACGATTTGGTCCGTCACCGAGGCCAGGTCGATCTTGTTCGCCTCCTGGTGCAGGTTGTACTGCTGGGCGAGGTCTTCCTGGCGGAAGAAGTCCCTGATGTCGGCCGGCTTGCCATGGCTGTGTCCCTGCTGCGGAAGGTCCGATGGCTCCTGCGACACAGTGAACGACTCCAGCTTGCCGGTGTCGGCGAGGTCGTCGTGCTCGTGGCTGTGCCCGTGACCGCCGCCCCTGGCGGCCACCGGACGCAGCGAGAAGAACGCCGCGAACAGCTCGTCGAACAGCTCGTCGTCACGCCGGTCCTTGATCAGCGTCACGCGCAGCGCTGCGCGCAGCGTTTCCCGGTCGGCCAGCACGCCAGGCTGGGCGGCAGCCAGCATCGCGTCGGCAGCCTCGGCTACCGACACCCGGACGCCGAACAGCCGCAGCAAACGGACGAACCGGTGCAGGCTGCTTACCACGCTCTGCTCCGCTCAGCCGGGCCGTCGCCGGGTGAACGCCGCGAACGACCGGCTGCCCTGGCCCTGACCGGATGCGGCACGGCGGCTCGGGCCGACACCGGGGGCACCGTAGCCTTCATCGTGGCGGCCCAGCCGGTCCTTCGCCGCGCGGACGGCCTGGCCGCCGGACGTCTCGTCCTGGGCCGGCCCGTGCTCGCCGGCCGGCCGGTGGTCGTCACCGCGCCCCCCGCCATGGCCGTGCCCGTCGCTGTGCCCGTGGGCATGGCCGACCTCGAGCAGCTCGCGGTTCGGGTCGAGCAGCCGGGGCAGCACCTGCACGGCGCGCTGCATGTCCCGCTCGTACTTCAGCACGATGTTGGCGGTGTCGGCGAGCACGCTCGCGTCGAGCTCGTCGACGCCGAGCACAGTCAGGGTGCGGGCCCAGTCGATGGTCTCGGAGATGCTTGGGCTCTTGCGCAGCGGCAGCTCCCGCAGCCCGCGCACCACCTGGACCAGCTGCTGCGCGGCGGCCTCGGGCAGCCCGGTCTGCTTGGACCGCACGATCTCCAGCTCCCGCTCCGCATCCGGGTAGTCGAGGAACAGGTGCAGGCAGCGGCGCTTCAGCGCGGCCGACAGGTCCCTGGTGTTGTTCGAGGTGAGCACCACATACGGCGGTGTCTTCGCCGTGTAGGTGCCGATCTCCGGCACCGACACCTGAAACTCGCCGAGGCACTCGAGGAACACTGCCTCCAGGGCCTCATCGGCCCGGTCCACCTCGTCGATCAGCAGCACGGCCGGCTGCTCGCCGCGGATCGCGTCCAGCAGGGGGCGGGCGACCAGGAAGTGGTCAGAGAAGAACACACTGTCGTGGGCCTCGATCCGCGCGACCGCGGCGGGAATGTCCGCGGCGTCGGCGATGATGTCGTTGATCTTCTCGCGCAGCATCTGGGTGTACAGCAGCTGCTTGCCGTAATCCCACTCATACAGCGCCCGGCCCTCGTCCTGTCCCTCGTAGCACTGCAGCCGGAGCAGCCGGCGGCCGGTCACAATGGCCAGCGTCTTGGCGAGCTCGGTCTTGCCGACCCCGGCCGGCCCTTCCAGCAGGACCGGCTTGTTCAGCCGTGACACCAGGAAGACCGTGGTGGCCAGCCGCCGGTCAGTGATGTACCCGGCCGCGGCGAACCGGCTCACGACGTCGTCGATCGACAGGAAGGTACTGGGATCATCGGTCAACTGGGGCACGCGTCCTCCGGTTCGTCCGGGCCGAGGTTATCGCCGCCAATGGCTTCAGCTGAGCAGGTCGTCCAGGTCACCGTTCATGCAGTGCTCGACTACGGGGCGGACCGTCTCGAAGGTGCACTCCTTGGGGTTGCCCGGGGTGCAGGCGTCGCCGAGCACGTGCCTGGTGATCCGGTCGACGTCGGCGGCATCGCCCGTGACCGTCTTGGCGTTCTCGTAGAATTTCGTCGGCCCCTGGCCGAGCCGGTTCTTGGAGTAGCTGTCCTGGGTCACATCGGTGAACTTCTCCGGGATGCCCACGTCCCGCAGCAGCCGGATGGCTGCCGTCAGCGCCGCCTCCGCGGCCTGCACGGCCGTCATGCCGTGGGTGTCCACGCCCAACTCATCGGCGATGTCAGCGAACCGCTGGTAGGCCACCGGCATATTGAACGCCCATACCCGCGGCAGGGCGATCGCGTTGTTCAGCCCGTGGTGGAGGTCGTAGAAGGCACTGACCGCATGCGAGATGGAGTGGACAATGCCCAGTCCGCCAGAGTTGAATGCCTGCGCGGCGATGTACTGGGCGTACATCATGCCCTCGCGGCCGGGCAGGTCCTGGCCGTTCCACACCGCCGCGCGGAGGTTCTCAGAGGTCAGCTTGATGGCGTAGAGCGCGTTTCCCAGCGACGGCGGGAAATTCAGCCGGGACACGTACGGCTCGGAGGCGTGCGCGAGTACGTCGAACCCGCATTGCGCCGTGTAATCCAGCGGGCAGTCGTAGTACAGCACGGGGTCGTCCACGGCCAGGCTGGTCACGCAGGCGTCGTCGAACGCGACGTACTTGTGCGGGTGATCCGGGTCAGTAGTGGTGTCAGTGATTACATATGCCCAGGAGGTCTCCGAACCGGTGCCCGCCGTGGTGGAGACGGCGATGTGCGGCGGATTCTTCGGGTTCTCTGACTTGTTGAACCCTTCAAACTCGTTGACGCTGCGCCCGTCATGCGCCACCGAGACCCGGGCGCCCTTGCACGCGTCATGTGCCGAACCGCCGCCGATCGAGACGAACGAGTCGCACTTGTTCTCCTGGTACATCGCGACGGCGTCCATCACGTTGTAGTCCTTGGGATTGGACTCGACCTTGTCGTAGACGACGGTCTCGAGGCCGTGATACTTCAGCGACTCGTTGATCTTGTGGACGGTATCGCTGCCCCGCAGGCCGGTGGTCATCACCAGGATCTTCCTGAAACCCAGCTTCTTCGCTTCCGGCCCGATCATCTCGTGAGCACCCGGGCCAAGCATCGCCCGGGGAAACGGATGGAATTCCTTGATTGGGAAAGGCTTGAGCAGTTCGTCAACCTGCATGGCGCACGGGTTCCTCTCTGGTGTCGGTCGTGCTCCCGCCCGCCGTACATGATGACCCCCCGTCAGTCGGCCCTACCGGGCAGCGCGAGCACCGTTGCCGCGAGGCTAAGGAGGCACGCTCCGAAACGGAACCCGCGTGCGCTGATCCCGCCCGGCAGCGACCGCGTTCGGCCCGGACGGGCAGGAGCTCGCCTGCCCGATCGGACGGTCGGCTGTGGCCTGCCTTGGGCGGAAAGTTCGGCCGGGCAAGATCGCTCGCAAAGCTGCCGACCAGCCCGCAGCGGCCAGACCCGTGCCCGCCAGGCCCGGGCAGATGGCCGCCCGAGCGGCCCCGCCAGGGCCAGCGGGTACGGGTACCTGTCCGACTGGACGGGGCTATGACGGCCGGAAGCATGGTGACAGCTCCCGCCCCGCACCATACGGTCACCAGCATCAGACGCCAACGGTCGAGCCGCCGCCGAGGTGTCGTCGCAGCCCACCGCAGGAGGATCCGCATGCAGCAGGACACCCGAGCCGATACGTCCCCGGCCTGCACGGCATCGCACAGCGCCGACGTCACCAGCGAACCCGGCCGCTGCGAGGACGAAGCTGGCATCACCGAGGAGCTGCTGGTCGAGGAGGTCTCGATCGATGGAATGTGCGGCGTCTACTAGCACTGGGCCAGCGCGGTGACCGCACCATTCCAGCCAGGCCTTGGCTACCGGCTCAACCCTGATGTCGCGTTGCGCCCTGAGCCGTTCGGGGCGCTCGCTTACCACTTCGGCACCCGGCGGCTGTCGTTCCTGAAGGCGCCGGAGCTCGTCGAGCTGGTACGCGGGCTGGGCTCCCACCGGTGCGTGTCTGACGCCGTGGCCGCCGTGCCCGATGGGCGGCGTGGCGTCTACCTGCGGGCGCTGGCCGCACTGGCCGCGGCCGACGTGATCGTTCCCCAGCGAGACTGGAGCGAATTGGCGTGATGACGACCAGCTGCGAGCCGACCCACATCGAGCGCGTACCTGCCCTGGTGGAGCAATTCAAAAGCGGCCTCGCCGCGCCGATCTGCCTGACCTGGGAGTGGACGTACGCCTGCAACCTGTCGTGTGCGCACTGCTTGTCCTCCTCAGGCCGGCGCGACCCTGACGAGCTGACCACCACCGAGATGCGGTCGGTGATCGACGAGCTTCGGGCCATGCAGGTCTTCTATGTCAACGTCGGCGGTGGCGAGCCCACCGTGCGGCCAGACTTCTGGGAGCTTCTGGACTACGCGGTGGCCAACCAGGTCGGGGTGAAGTTCTCCACCAACGGGCTTCGGCTCGACGCTGGCCGCGCGCAGCGCCTGGCCGCCACCGACTATGTGGACGTGCAGGTCTCACTGGACGGCGCGAGCAGGCAGGTCAATGACGCGGTTCGCGGGCACGGATCTTACGACATGGCGCTGCGCGCGATGGAGAACCTGGCCGAGGCGGGCTTCCGGAACTTCAAGATCTCCGTGGTGATGACCCGCCACAACGTTCCCCAGCTCGATGAGTTCGCGGTGCTCGCCGACCGGTTCGGCGCCCAGCTGAGGATCACCCGGCTGCGTCCATCCGGCCGGGGGGCGGACGTGTGGCCCGAGCTGCACCCCACGGACCAGCAGCAGCGGGAGATCTACTCGTGGCTGGTAGACCACGGCGACCGGGTACTGACCGGCGATTCCTTCTTCCATCTCAACGCGCTGGGCGCCACGCCGCTACCGGGGCTGAACCTCTGCGGCGCCGGCCGGGTGGTCTGCCTGATAGATCCGATCGGGGATGTCTACGCCTGCCCGTTCGCGATCCACGACGCATTCAAGGCCGGCACCGTGCGCGCACCCGGCGGTTTCGCCGAGGTGTGGCGCTCCGCGCCGCTATTCGCCCGGCTGCGCACCGAAACCTCGGGCGGAGCGTGCCGCTCCTGCTCGGCCTACAGCTCCTGCCAGGGCGGCTGCATGGCGGCGAAGTTCTTCACCGGCCTGCCGCTGGACGGACCCGATCCCGAATGTGTCAAGGGACACGGCGCCACCGCGCTGCCCGGCCCGGACCGTGGCCGGCTGCCGCGGCCGGAGAAGGACCACTCCCACCGCGGCCCGGTATCTGTGGGCATGCCGTCGGTGCGCGTCCCGGCGAAGCCATGCGACTCCAGCCCGCTGGCGGTCAGGGCGTGAGCGCCACCCTGACCGAGCCCATCGACCTCGGGCCTCGCCGCGCGCCCAGCCGGGTGATGTTCGGGCCGCACGAGACCAACCTCGGCAGGCACCGGACGATCTCGGCACGGCACGTCGCCTACTACGCCCGGCGGGCGTCGGGGGGCAGCGGCGTCATCGTGACCGAGACCGCGAGCGTGCACCCCTCGGACTGGCCCTACGAGCGCGCACCGCTGGCTGCGGAGTGCGGGCCTGGCTGGGCCCGGGCCGTCGCGGCCTGTCGGCCACATGGCGCACTGGTGCTGGCCGGGTTGGGGCACGCTGGGATGCAGGGCTCCTCGGCGTTCTCCCAGTCCGCGCTGTGGGCACCGTCGCGGGTACCAGACGCGGGATCGCGCGAGCTGCCCATGGAGATGGAGGGCGCGGAGATCGATGCGCTGGTCAAGGGCTTCGCTGCTGCCGCCGCCCTGGCGGCCGGATCCGGGCTGGACGGGGTCGAGATCAACGCCGGCCAGTACTCGCTGCTGCGCCAGTTCCAGTCTGGGCTGACCAACCAGCGCGGCGACGATTACGGCCAGGACCGGCTGCTGCTTACCGAGCGCGTGCTGCGCGCGGTGCGAAGGGCGCTCGGAGCTGGGCGGGTGCTCGGGCTGCGGCTGTGCTGCGACGAACTGGCCCCCTGGGCTGGGGTGACCCCGGAAATCGCCGCCGAGCAGGCCGTACGGCTGGCCGGGCAGGTGGACTATCTCGTGGTAGTGCGCGGGTCGATCTATTCGGTGCCAGCCACCCGGCCGGATCTGCATACTGAGCCGGGGTACGGCATCGAGCTGTGTCGACAGGTCCGGTCCGCGGTAGCTGGCGCCGTCCCGGTGGTCTTGCAGGGCAGCGTGGTGGACGCCGGGCAGGCGCAGTGGGCGCTGGACGACGGGGCCGCCGACCTGGCGGAGATGACACGGGCTCAGATCACCGATCCTGACCTGGTCGCGCAGCAGCGCGACGGGGAGCCAGACCGGATCCGCCCCTGCCTGCTGTGCAACCAGGCCTGCATGGTCCGCGACAACAGAAACCCGATCATCACCTGCGTGATCGAGCCCAGCAGCGGCCATGAGCTCGACGACGATGACACCGCAGGCCCGGACCTGCCCCCGAGCTCGGTGCTGGTGGTCGGCGGCGGCCCGGCCGGGATGGAGGCGGCCAGGGTGCTGGCCCAGCGCGGGCACCCCGTGCAGCTGGCCGAGCGCGGGCCGGTGCTTGGCGGAATGCTGGCGACGGCGGCGCTGGTACACGGCCGGCAGCGACTGCGCGTGGCGGTGGACTGGTGGCGCCGGGAGCTGCAGCGGCTGCAGGTGACGGTATCGGTGGAACACGAGGTCACCGCGTCCGAAGTGGACGATGTGCTGGCCAGGGGAGTGCATGTGGTGCTGGCCACGGGCTCGGTACCCGGCCCGCGTGACTACCGCATCGCCGCGGGCGCGCGCGTGCTGGAGGCCGCCGACCTGCTCAACCTAATGAGCTCCGGTGCGCCCGACCAGCTGCCGGCCGGGCGGGCGGTGGTGTATGACCCGGTCGGCGGGCCGGTCGGGGTCGGCGTCGCTGAGCTGCTCGCTGCGAGCGGCCGGCCCACGTCGATCGTCACCCAGGACCAGATCGCCGGCACCCAGCTGGCCCTCACCGGCGACCTCGCTGAGGCCAACTCACGGCTGCAGCGGTTGGGCGTGCTTCGCGAGCTGCGCAGCCTGCTCCGCGCAGTCGCCGCCGACCATGTGCTGCTTGAGGACCGCTGGACCGGCGAGCAGCGCACGGTGGACTGCGTGTTCGTGGTGCACTGCGGGTACCGGCTTCCGGAGGAAACCCTGTACCTGCACCGGCCCGGCACCCCGCGGGTCGGCGACTGCGTGGCGCCCCGGACGGTGCTCGAGGCAGTGCTGGAGGCACGCCGCGCCGCGCTGGTGATCGGCGTGGCCGGTGACCAGCCCGGCCCGTCCGCCGGCCGGACGCTGACCATGACCGGAGGCAGCCGATGAGCGGGGCTAGCCGGTACCGGTACCTGTTCTCGCCGCTCCGGATCGGCCCGGTGGTGGTGCGCAACCGGATCGTGTTCTCCGCGCACCTGACCAACTTCGCCGAGGACGGCCTGCCCAGCCAGCAGCACGCCGACTACTACGCGGCCCGCGCGGCGGGCGGCGTGGGGCTGATCATCACCGAGGAGCACTCCACGCACCGCACGGACTGGCCGTACGAGAAGCTGATCCATGGCTTCCACCGGGCGGTCATCCCTGGCTACCAGCAGATGACCGCGGCGGCGCATGCGCACGACGTGCCGATCTTCGCCCAGCTGAACCACAATGGCGGTCAGGCATCGTCGATGTTCTCCCGGCTGCCCGTGTGGGCGCCAAGCCCGGTGCCGGACCCGATGTTCCGCGAGGTCCCCAAGGCCGTGGAGCGGCACGAGATCGCCGAGATCGTCGCCGGGTACGGCACCGTCGCCGGGCACTGCGCGGAGGGCGGCTTCGATGGCGTGGAGCTGCAGTGCTCGCACTCCTCCATCGTGCGCGGCTTCCTGTCGCCAGCGACGAACAAGCGCACCGACGGCTACGGCGGCGCGCTCCAGGCCAGGGCCAGGATCCTGCTGGAGATCGTCGATGCCGTGCGCGAGGCGATCGGGCCCGGCCGCGCGCTCGGCGTGCGAATCTGCGGCGACGAGCTGATCGAGGGCGGCAGCACGCTGGCCGAGGCGGTCGAGGTGGCCAGGATGATGGAGGCCACCGGCCAGGTCGACTACATCAACACCTCGATCGGCGTGGCCACCGCGACGCTGTTCATGATCGAGGCGTCCATGAGCATCCCGCCCGGGTACGCGCTGTACATCGCGAACGCCATGCGTCGGGCGGTCAAGCTGCCGGTGATCGGGGTGGGCCGGATAAAGGACCCGATCCAGGCCGAGCGCGCGCTGGCCGGGGGGCACTGCGACCTGGTCGGCGTGGTGCGCGGCCAGATCGCCGACCCCGACTTCGCCGCCAAAGCCCGCGCGGGGTACGCCACCCACATCCGCACCTGCTTGTCCTGCAATCAGGAATGCGTCGGCCGGATGGGCCTGAACCGGTGGCTGGGCTGCATCGAGAACCCGCGCACCGGCCGGGAGGCCGTCCCCCTCCCGGCGCCGCGCCGGCCAGGCAGGCGGGTGATCGTAGTAGGCGGCGGGCCTGCCGGGCTGCAGGCGGCCGCCACGGCCGGCCAGCGCGGCCATCGGGTAACGCTGCAGGAGCGCCAACCGCGCACTGGCGGTCAGGTGGCCGCGGCCGCGACGGTGCCGTCCCGCGCCGAGTTCCTCGACGTCGTACGCAACCTGGCCGCCGAATGCCAGCGCTACGGGGTGGAGGTCGAGACCGGCGTGGTGGCCACGGCGGAATCGCTGCGCGACCAGGCGCCAGACGCCGTGGTGCTGGCCACCGGGGCCCGGCCGCAGCCACCGTACTGGGCTGGCGGCCATCCGCGGGTCGTGGACGTCCGCGACGTGCTGGAAGGCCGCGCCGAGCCGGCCGGGGAGGTGGTCGTGGTCGATGACCTCGGCTTCCACCAGGCCACCAGCGTTGCTGAACTGCTCGCTGACCGGGGCTGCACAGTGGAGATCATCACGGCTGGAATGGTCGTCGGGCAGGATCTCGGCATCACCCTCGACATGGAGACCTTCAACGTTCGCGCGCATGCCAAGGGAATCCGCCAGGCCACCGACCTGGTGGTGATCGGCGCAGCCGCCGCCGATGGCGAGGCAGGTGCCGGCGCCGGCGGCGTGTCGCTGTCGCTGTTGCACCACCCCACCGGCGAGTCCGCGCAGCGGCAGTGCGACTGGGTTGTGTGCGCTGTCCATCAGGCACCTGAAGACACCCTGTGGCAGCAGCTGCAGGCCGCGCCGTTCGAGGTGTACCGGATCGGCGACTGCGTCACGCCGCGGCGGGCGCATGCCGCCGTCATAGAGGGACACCGGGTGGCGGTGGCGCTATGACCATGCCGGCTGATAGCGCGGTCCTGGCCGTCATCGTGGTGCGCGACGGCGAGCTGCCGAGCGGAGCGGATGAGACGGTAGCCGAGGCGGGCGGGTCCGCGCTGGTGCTCGGGTCGGGGACCCGCGAGGCGGCCGGTCGGCTGGAGTCGGCGAGCCGGGTGTGGCTAGTCGAGCGGCTGTCCGTCGCCCCGGGCGCCGTGGCCAGCGCCTTGGCGCAGGTCTTGTCGGGCGTGCGCATGGTGCTGCTGCCCGAGTCACCGGACGGCCGCGATCTCGCGCCGAGGCTGGCCGTGGCCCTGGGCTGCGGGCTACTGGCAGGAGCAGTCCGCTGTGCACCAGACGAGGTCGAGGTGACCAGGCTCGATGACCGGCTGTCCGTGCGGGTCGGGGTGGACGGGCCGGTCGTGGTGACGTTGCGACCCGGCAGCCGTGGCAAGCCGGAGCCGGTGGCCTCGGCTCAGGTGAGCGCGCTGTCACTAGGCGCGGCCGGAGCCGTCTGGGACGCCGAGAGCCTCGGGGTACTGCAGCCCGAGCCGAGCACGGCCGATCTGGCCGAGGCCCGCCGGATCGTGGGCGGTGGTGCGGGCCTGGTGCCGGCCGGGACCGACGGAGCGGCCGCGATGCGGCTGCTGGCCGAGGTGGGATCCGCACTTGAGGCGAGCGCGGGCGCCACCAGGGTGGTTACCGACGCAGGCTGGATGAGCTACGACCGGCAGATCGGCACCACCGGCGCGGCCGTGAGCCCGGAGCTGTACGTCGCATTCGGCATTTCCGGCGCCGCACAGCATGTCGGCGGACTCGGGGCGCCCGAGCATGTGGTGAGCATCAATACCGACCCGTCCTGCCCGATGACGGCGATGGCCGATCTCGGCATCGTCGCCGATGCCCCCGCCGTGCTCGCCGAGCTGGCTGATCGGCTGGGCCTGGCCACGGCGGGCCGTCCCGATGCGATGGTCCGGCCCGATGGGAGAACCGGCCCTGCGGGGGCAACCCATGCCGGATGACGTGATGACCGTCGACGCGGTGGTCGTCGGCGCTGGCCCCGCTGGATCGGCGGCTGCCCTGGAGCTGGCTAAGGCAGGCCGCGACGTGGTCATCGTCGAGCGCGGGGCCTTTCCCGGCGCGAAGAATGTCTACGGCGGCGTGGTATACGGGCGGATCCTGGACGGGGTCGTGCCGCAGTGGTGGAGGGAAGTGCCGGTACAGCGCTGGGTAACCCGCCGCTCCACCATGCTGATGACGCCGACGCAGGCGCTGACCGTTGACTATCGCACCAGTGCCTGGGATTGCCCGCCCTACAACGGGATGACCACCTACCGTGCCGACTTCGACTCCTGGCTGGCCGGCAAGGCGGTCGCAGCCGGCGCCCGTTTGGTCACCTCGACGGTGGCGACGAGCCTGCTGCGGGACGCCGCCGGGCGGATCGCCGGGGTGCGTACCGATCGTCCTGGCGGCGACATCCGCGCCCAGATCGTGATCGCCTGCGACGGCGTGAACTCATTCCTGGCCAAGGAGGCCGGGCTGCTGCCGCGCGCCAACCCGGCCCACACCACCCTGGGTGTCAAGGAGACGCTGGCGCTGCCGCGCGAGGTGATAGACGAGCGATTCGGCCTGATCGGCGACCAGGGCCTGGACATCGAGATGGTCGGCTGCACCAGTGGGATCCCCGGTGGCGGCTTCCTCTACACCAATCTCGATACGGTCAGCGTGGGTGTCGTGGTAGGGCTCGAGGGGCTGGCCGAGGCGCGGATCCGGCCTGAGGAGCTTGTCGCCGGCGTCAAGGCGCACCCGGCGATCGCGCCGTACCTGCGGGGCGCAGAACTGAAGGAGTACTCGGCCCACCTGATCCCCGAGGGCGGTTACCGGGCCATGCCGCGGCTGGCCATCGACGGCATGCTGGTGGCCGGCGACGCCGCTTCCATGTGCCTGGCCGCCGGGCTGTGGCTGGAGGGGGTCAACTTCGCGATCGGTGCCGGGCTGGCAGCCGGCCGGACTGCCGCCGAGGCGATCGCGGCCGGCGACACCTCCGCCCGCGGACTGGTCGGCTATCGCCGCCGGCTGGAGTCGAGCTTCGTGCTCGCCGACCACAAGCGGCTGCGTAACGCGGCCGACATCGTGCTCGCTGACAGAATGCAGCGGGAGTACCCAAGGCTGGCCTGCGACTTCGTCGAGCAGGTCTTCACCGTCACCAATCCGCATCCCAAGCTTGGCATGGCCAGGGAGTTCCTTCGCGCAGTCCGCGTCAACAAGGTCCGGATGCGGTCCCTGGCGCATGACGGGTGGCAGGCGGTCCGCGCATATCGATGAAAGAGCGAAGTAGATGACGTACGCCGAGGTGTCCTTCGACGAGCGGATGGCGAGCGTCGAGTTCCGGGTCGGGGAACGGGCTCACATTACGGTCAACTCCGAGATATGCCGCTCCTGCACGACCAAGGAGTGCGTGCACGCTTGCCCGGCCGACCTGTTCGTGCCGACGACCGACGGCGGAATTCTCTTCAATTACGAGCAGTGCTTCGAATGCGGGACCTGTTATCAGGTATGCAATCGCGCGGGAGCCATCGCATGGACCTACCCGGCGGGCGGCGACGGCGTCGTGTTCCGGAAAGGATGAGGACCGTGACGGTGATCGTCGCGGCGCTCGGCTGGTCCTGGCGCGAGACCGAGGTCAACCCGCTCACCGGGGCGGTGAGCGCCGACCGCCGCGACCGCGGGCCGAACCGGTCGGAACTCGCGGCACTGGAGCATGCGCTGCGCTTGGGGGAGCGCTGGGATGCCCAGGTGATAGCAGCCACCGTGGGCCCGGCTGAGGCCGATGCGATGCTGCGGGACGCGCTGGCGGCAGGCGCCGCCGGGGGGCTGCGCGTCGAGCCCGCTAACTGGACGGCGGCCCCGCGCCCGGCCGGCCTAGTCGGCGGCGAACAGGAATCCGCCGCCGCGCTCGCCACGGCCCTACGCCAGCACTGCGGGGTGCCAGACCTGGTGCTCTGCGGCGACCGTGCGGCCGACCGGGCCACGGGCTCCTTTCCCGCGTTCCTGGCCGCGTCCCTGGGGGCGGCGCAGGCGCTGGGCGTCGTGCTGCTGGAGCCCGAGGACGACCGTGCGCTGTGTGTGCACCGCCGGCTCGACGGCGGCCGCCGTGAGGTACTGAGGGTGCGGCCGCCCGCCGTGGTGTCGGTCGAGGCGGCCGGCGTACGGCTGCGGCGGGCCGGGCTGGCCGCGACACTGGACAGCGGGAACGCCGTGATTACGGTGGCTCGAACGCCGGCGGCCGCCGCGGTGCGGCGGATCCGAGTGCTCGCCGCCCATCCCTATCGGCCGCGGCCGCGCGAGCTGCCCGGTCCGACTGGCACCGCGCTGCGCCGGACCCTGGACCTGACCGGAGCGCTCGTTGAACGCACCCCGCCCACGGTGCTCGGCCCGCTGTCCCCGGATCAGGCCGCAAGTGAGCTGCTCGGCTACCTGCGTCGCCACGGTTATCTCGCCGCGGGTGACACGGGGTGACACAGGGGATTCGTGGGATGACTAGGCCGCGTCGGCTCGATGCCATCCCGCTCGCCGAGCTCGCGGGGCCGGTGGATACCACGCTGCCGAACGGCTTCGCCGTCGAACTCGCCGACGACGTGCACCGCTCCCGCGACGGCCGGCTGATGCTGGGCGGTTCACCCCCCAGGCTGCTGCGGCTTAGCGTGTCGGCGGCTCGGCTGCTCAGGCCCGGCCAGTTCACCGTGACGGACGCGGCGACGGCAGCCCTGGCCCGGCGACTGGTGGATATCGGCGTAGCGCTCCCGCGCCCTAATGCTCAGCCCGTTCGCGACCTCACGATCGTGATCCCGGTCCGGGACCGGGTACACCTACTGCACGAGCTGCTGACCGCGCTGCAAGCCGACCCTGAGACGTCGGGCCTTCCGGTGCTGGTGGTTGACGACGCTTCCGTCAACCACGCCGATGTGGCCTCGGTGACCCGCCGGCATGGCGCCACCCTTCTCGCTCATCCGCACAACCAGGGACCTGCGGCGGCACGTAACACCGGGCTTCGCCACGCCAGGACTGGGTACATCGCTTTCTGCGATTCCGATGTGCTGCCAGAACCCGGCTGGCTGGGTCCGCTGCTGGCGCAGTTCGTCGATCCCGCCCTGGCACTGGCCGCGCCCCGGGTGGTCGGCGTACCGACGCCCCAGCCAGGCTGGCTCGACCAGTACGAGGACGTCCGGTCGCCGCTGGATATGGGCGGGCGCGAGGCTCCGGTCGTTCCGCTATCCGCGCTGGCATACGTCCCGGGCGCGACCCTGGTGGTCCGCAGGGCAGCTGTCGGTGGCGGATTCAGCCCGGAACTCAGGATCGGCGAGGATGTTGACCTTTGCCTGCGATTGCACCGTGCCGGCTGGAGAATGCGCTACGTGCCCAGCTCCCGGGTGGGCCATTGTCACCGCGCCAACCTTCGTAGCTGGCTCGCGCAGCGAGCCAGCTACGGGTCCGGGGCGGCGGGACTGGCCTTGCGGCACCCTGGCCAGGTGCCTCCACTGCATGCATCTGCGTGGTCGGTTGCCGCGTGTGCGCTTGTGCTCCGCGCACGGCCGGTCCCCATCGGTGTCGCCACGGGACTGACGGCATACGCAGCGCTACGCCTGATCCGCCGGATACCCGACGCGGACACCCCTGTGCGGGCTGGCACGCTGCTGACGCTGGCGGCAGTGCGCGGCAGCGCAGAACAACTGACGGGATGCACTACCAGGCATTACTGGCCGGTGGCCGTTCTCGCGGCATTGATGAGCCGACGAGCACGATATGTGCTCGTCAGCTGCGCCGCGGTCGAGGGGCTGATCGACTACCGGCGGAGCGGTTCGAACCTGAACCCACTCATTTACCTGATGATCCGACGCCTAGACGATATGGCCTACGGAGCGGGCCTATGGCGTGGCGCAATACGCCACCGCACCACCGCACCCTTGATCCCGCGACTCGCCCTGCGCATGAAACGCCCGGCGCCGCTGCCCGCCGAGGGGGCAAAGACCGGCCCGGATGCCTGAGCGTGTCGGCTGCTGTGGATGCGGCACAGACCCCGTCTTGCCCCGTACGACGACGGGGATCCCTGCCGTTGCCCGCGGTACCCGGGACCGCGGCCGCGACGCCCACCGGGCACGAGCGGCTGAGCAGTGGTTGGCTTCCGGCTCGTGGTGCTGGCCGAATCCACCGCGAGGCCAGCACCGGCAGCGAATCGGCTTACAGACTCAATGCTGGCGATTGAGGTCGGCGGCTGAGGCGGCAGGCGACTGTTGCCCCTCTGACCGGCTCTTTTGCCCTCGCTCGTGAACGACCGCCATCCGGCGTCCAGTGCCCGTTGAGGGGCAAACTGGGGGGCAAGATCGTTAAGCGGAGGGCCAGACGTGTCGTGGCCGCGTCCGGCCGGCTCGCCTTGTGGTCACACCTCGCCGGGCAGGTTGTTGCCTCTTCGGGCAGGTAGCCGGGACCGCGCAGGATTGCACCGGCCTGGGCGCAGCAATTCCCAACGCACCAGCAGTGGGTACGCCAGCCCGTCCTGGAACCGCCCGCATAAGGGGGATCGGGATCCTGCCGGAACTCTGTGACCGGGCCCGCGCTCCGGTGGAGTTGATGTTCTTCAGTTCGGACCGCACCTGGCCGGCTTGCGGGCAAGCGGTTACTTCCCGGGAGAACTCTCCCATGGTGTAGAGACAGTCGGGGCCGGGGTCTGGAAGGCTGGAGCGGTGCCGTTTGAGGACGATCTCCAGTCAGGCCGGGGAGGGCTCGCCGGAGACGACTGGTGGCGGTCGGCGGTGATCTATCAGATCTATCCGCGGAGCTTCGCCGATTCCGGCGGCGACGGGGTCGGGGACCTGCCCGGGATCACCGGCCGGCTGGACTACCTGGTCGACCTCGGCGTGGATGCGGTCTGGTTGTCGCCGTTCTACGCCTCGCCGATGGTCGACTTCGGCTACGACATCACCGATCATTGCGTGGTTGACCCGGTGTTCGGCACCCTCGCCGACTTCGACGGGCTGCTGGCCGCGGCGCACGCCCGCGGGCTGCAGGTGCTGGTCGACTTCGTGCCCAACCACCACATCGACCAGCCCGGCGTGCACACCGTGTTGCGTGACCTGCGGGCGGTCCTCGCCGGTTACGGCGGTGACCGGCTGCTGCTCGGCGAGGTCGGGGTCGCCAATCCGGCCCGGTGGGCCGCCTACTACGGCCGGGACGACGAGCTGACGCTGCCGTTGAACTTCGGCTTCTGGTCCCAGCCGTTCACCGCGGCCGGGTTCCGCAGCGCCGTCGGCACCACCGAGGGGGTGCTGCCGCCTGGCGCCTGGCCGATCTACGCGCTCGGCAACCATGACCTGCCCCGGCTGGCCTCCCGCTACGACGACGGCCAACACGGGCAGGCCCGGGCCAGGCTGGCGGCGATGCTGCTGCTCACCTTGCGCGGCACGCCGCTGCTTTACTACGGCGACGAGATCGGCATGACCGACGTATCGATCCCGCCCGAGTCCACCGTTGATTCCAACGGCCGCGACCCGGCCCGAACCCCGATGCAGTGGGACGCCACCGGCGGCGCCGGGATTCACGACCGGCCGGCCCTGGCTGCCGATCCCGGCCAGCGCCCTCACCGTCAACGTCGCCGTCGAGCGAGACGAACCCGGCTCACTGCTGAACCTGTACCGTGACCTGATCGGGCTCCGCCGCGAGCACCCGGTGCTACGCGACGGTGACTACCAGGTGCTCGCGGCGACCCAGCCGGCGCTGTATGCCTACCTCCGGCGGACCGGTGGTCAACGGATTCTCGTCACGCTGAACTTCGACGACCACCCGCACGACCTCGACTACCCCGAGGCCGGCACCGGCCGGATCCTGCTGTCCACGCACGACCATCCGGAGCCCGGCAGCCTGCACCCGCTCAGGCTCGCCCCCTACGAGGGAGTCATCGCCAGCCTGACATGAAGGCTGCCGCTCCGGGAGCTCGCTCCGTCCCACACCAGGATGGGCTTGTGGGACGGGGAGACGGCCAGCTCAGACGCGGCGCCTTCGATCGAACTCACGCTCGCTGGGCATTGCTGCCATCGGCGGGCGGGCCTGGGGCCGGTTGAACTGGCCGGCCGGCGGATCCCGACGCTGGTCACCCAGATCGCCGGCGGCGAGAACGGCGGCGTCATGATGAACGAGCTTCCCCTCTGGTATCTCGGGGCATGAGGGAGTGCTCGGGGGTCGCTCACCCCGCTGTGAACGTCACCGGGTACCTCGAAGTGCTGGCTGGGCGGGGAATCAGCCGCGAGGACCTTCCACCTTTGCAGCCGCTGTTCCACATCGGGTACGGGAGCGTTTCGAGCCCGGTGACGGACCTGAACGGCTCGCCGCGGTCATCGGCGAGCTCAGGGCCGGAGACAACCGGCCAGGGTCACGGCGCCTGGCGGCGTTCGTATCGTGATCCTGGCCGGGCGGCTGCTATGCCGGGTGACCTAGCCTCGTGATCGTGACGGAGTCTTCGCGCAGCACCGCCGACCTGATCGTGGAGTGCCTGGAGAATGAGGGCGTCACGCATGTCTTCGGCATTCCGGGCGAAGAGAACATCAGGCTGGTGGAGGCTATCTCCCGCTCGCCCATCCGCTATGTGCTGACGCGTCATGAGCAGGGTGCATCGTTTATGGCCGAAACCTACGGCCGGCTCACGGGCCGCGCCGGGGTGTGCTCGGCGACGCTTGGCCCCGGAGCGATCAACCTGCTGCTGGGTACCGCGGACGCGACCACCAACTCGACGCCGCTGATCGCGCTGTCGGCGCAGGTCGGGATGAACCGCAGTTTCAAGGAATCCCACCAGGGCGTGGACCTGGTGTCGATGTTCGCGCCGGTGAGCAAGTGGTCTGCGCTGGTGGCGACGCCGGGTGCCGTCCCGGAGATGATCCGCAAGGCGTTCAAGCTTGCCCAGACTGAGCGGCCCGGCGCTGTCTACCTGGCCATCCCCGAGGACGTGGAGGAGATGGCGGCACCGGGCGGGCTGGCGCCGCTTGCGGTGAATGTCCCGCGGACGGATGAGCCGTCTGGGGGGCAGATCGAACGTGCCGCGGCGCTGCTGCGGGACGCTCGCGCGCCGGTCGTGCTAGCCGGGCACGGGGCAGCGAGGGCGGGCGCGGGCGAGGCCTTGCGCCGTTTCGCTGAGACGCTGGGCGTCCCGGTCGCCACTACGTTCCACGGCAAGGGCGTGTTCCCTGACGATCACCCGCTGGCGCTGGGCGCGGTGGGGTTCATGCGCCACGACTATGCCAACTTCGGCTTCGACCGCGCGGACCTGATCGTCGCCGTCGGGTATGAGCTGCAGGAGCTCGACCCGGTCCGGATCAACCCGCGCGGCGATACCGAGATCATCCATCTGCACCGGTTCCCCGCCGAGGTCGATGCGCACTACAACGTCGCTGTCGGACTGCACTCCGAAATCGGGCACAGCCTCGACGCCCTCGCCGATGCGGCCGGGCCACGCACCGCCGCCCCTCCGGGCCAAGAACGCATCCGCGCCCTGCTGGCCAGCGAGCTGGCCCGCGGCCAGGACGATGAGCGGTTCCCGCTGGCACCAGCCCGGATCGTCGCCGATACGCGCGCGGCGCTGCGCCGTGACGACATCGTGCTGGTCGACACCGGGGCACTCAAGATGTGGATGGCGCGCCTGTACCCGACTTACGAGCCGAATACCTGCCTGATCTCCAACGGCCTGTCCACGATGGCCTGGACGGTGCCCGGCGCGATCGGGGCGAAGATCGCCAGGCCGGACTCCCGGGTCCTCGTCGCGACCGGCGACGGCGCGTTCCTGATGAACTCGCAAGAGATCGAGACCGCGCTCCGGCTCGCTTTGCCGTTCGTCATCCTGATCTGGGTCGACGACGCCTACGGGCTGATCAGCTGGAAGATGAACCTGGAAATCGGCCGCGACGTGGACACCACCTTCGGCAACCCGGACTTCGTGGCTTACGCCGAAAGCTTCGGCGCGACCGGGTACCGGATCAGGTCGGCCGGCGAACTGCTCCCGACGCTGCGCACCGCCCTGGCGGCCGACACCGTGTCAGTGATCGCCTGCCCCGTTGACTACACCGCCAACCTCGAGCTCATTGAGTCCCTTGGCGAGCTGGACGACTCACTGTCATAGGGCTGGCATCTGCTCAGCTGCCTGATATCTGGCGGTCGTCCTGGGCAGATAGAGATCCATCGAGATGATGATCTGCCAGAGAAGGCGGAGCTCACGTTGCGTACAGAACTCCTTGTTACGCGGCTTGCGACCACAGCAGGCACTCGTACATGGGTTCTACCCGCTTGCCATCCCCATAGGCCCGACACGTTCCTCACAGCCACGCCCTCAACAGCTGGCGGGAGGAGGTGCGATGACAGAACCGGATCGACGTGACCGTGGCCGGGTGTTCAACGAGGTGCCCGAGTTCAATGATCGCGTGCGGCCAGCCTATCCTGACGAGTTGTTCGCGGGCCTAGTCGCCATCAGCGGCATGCACAGGCGGTCGCAGGTGCTGGAGATGGGCGAGCGGACCGGCCAGGCGGCCCGCTCGCGCAGGCACGAAGCCGGTCACCAGGCCGTGCCGGTAGGTGTTGTAGCCGCGCGACCAGTTTTGCCCGCCGCCCGGGACACCCCGACCTCCCGGGCCGCGGCCATGATGCTCCACCCGCGGCTGCGCAACTCCATGAGCCGCTGACGCTTGGCCGACTGCGGACGCCGCCCCGGCCCCTCTTCACGCGACGCAACGATGACAACACAACCCCCAAGAATCACGGAAGTGGTTGCGACCGTCACTAGACCCGCCCATCATCTGCGGGTCTACTACACCGCCTACGTGCAGACCTTCAAGTGGCCTAATCGATCGGATCAAATGGGGTCGGTGGCGAAGAACCACGCATCATGGCTGCCAGTGCTTGGTATAGGGCCTGCAGCCCATCAGGCCCGGTCAGCTCCAGGCCCCGCTGCCGGGCCTCAGCCACCATGGCCGCCGCGGCGGCCTGCTCTGGCGACAGCTGCCGCCCGTCACTCTCGTCACTTTTGTGCTGGTTCACAGCATCTGATGTCATCACTCACAGTGCCCATCCCGCCGGATCTCAGCCCGGCGTGTCGGGCCGGAAACACCGTTCGCTGCACAGTCCCGGCTGTGATGACCTGGCGGCTTGTGTCCAGCCGTGGCGATAGCGATCTCTTCCTCGGGGCCTGGAGAACTGGGTCACAGCCTGCGAAAGCAATTGCCCGATGCTGCCGGGAATTGACGTACTTATGCAGACCGGATCCGGCCCGCCCGGGAGGGGTGCGAGATCTCGGGAGATCAGGCGCGAGGCCGTGATCGTGGCTCGACATGATCGACGGCGACAGCGTAAAGTCCGCAGGATATCCGCCTGGAGATCGTCTGGGGAGGCGCTCGCGGGTCCGGGCTAAGTGGATCGGGGGGAATCACATGGCGTACGGCGTGGTCCATAAGTTCGCTGGTGGCACCAAGGAGCAGTACGAAGCATCGATAGCGGCAGTGCATCCGGAGGGCGGAGGGCTGCCTGAGGGGCAGCTGTTCCATGCCGCGGGCCCATCGGCCGATGGCTGGACGATCATCGCAGTGCATGACTCGCGGGAGGGCTGGGAGCGGTTCCGCGATGGCATCCTCATGCCCCGCATGGCGCAAGGAATCGCCGGTGGCTTCACGGCGCCGCCCGAGGAGACCGGGTTCGAGATCTACAACGAGGTCACGGCGTAGCCGGGCGCAGTCCCAGGGCAGCTGCCTGACGACCGGCAAGCCCGGCGGCCATCGCATGAGGGTGCGTCCGGGTGATCCGCACCCCAGCGGTCTCGGCGAGGCTCCGCAGGCGGCGGGTGGCACCGTGGCGGTCCATCCGGGCGCCCCGGCTGTTGAGCAGGATCGGGCCGTTCGTATGGGCGCCGATCGCCTGGTCGATGGCTCAGCCGACTTCTGGCGGCAGCGGGACGAGGACGGCCTTCGCACCTTTGCCGCATACGCGCAGCACGCGTCCGGCTCGTGCGATGGTGCTGGCGGTGAGTACTGTCACGAGCGTCGGTTGCGGGCAGCAGGGCTCTGCCGGACAGGAGCATGAAATGGACTTCACCAGGCTGGCGGAATCGGAGGAGTACCGGCGTCAGCGTGAGGAGCTGCGGGTCGCCGAGCTGGACCTGATCGATCATGTCGAGCGGGTCGCTGCGTTGCGGCGAAAGCTGCCCGTCGGCACCGTCGTCGACGACTACGAGCTGATCGATGTCGCGAGCGGTGACCAAGTACGGCTTTCCGGATTGTTCAGCGCCCCAGGCCGGGCGCTGGTCCTCTACCACTTCATGTACGGCAAGGCTCAGACAGAGCCCTGCCCGTTGTGCACGATGTGGATCGACGGGTACAACGCGGTGGCTCCTCACCTCACGCAGAACGTCGACTTTGCCGTGGTCGCCGCCGCCGAGCCTGCTGCCATCAGCGCCCATGCGCAATCGCGTGGCTGGGGCAACCTGCGCCTGCTCAGCGCCGCCGGCTCGACGTTCAAGTACGACCTCGGCAGTGAGGAGGCCGACGGCACACAGTCCGAGTGGATCTCGGTGTTCACCCGCGGCGGTGACGGCACCGTGCGTCACGCCTACTCCAAGGGCGCGCAGCTGGCCGGCGACCGCCGCGAGCGCGGGATCGACCTCCTCAGCCCGGTCTGGCACCTGCTTGATCGCACGCCAAACGGCCGCGGCGACTGGTATCCCTCCCTGACCTACTAGCTGGGCGATCCACGGCGGCCGACAACCAAGATCACCGCCATGGGCCCGTCAAGTCCCCGGCTCGGTGGCGGCGCTCAGGTGGCCGCCTACGGCCAAGATGGCGAGCGCGTGGCCGGCGGCGGCGGTGAGCTGCATGATGTTGCTGCTGGGGGCCGAGGCTGGCCGGAGTGCCGAAGCCCTGGCCGGGCGGGCTGGTGACCGCGTTGCCGCCGTCTTCGACCACGAACGAGCCGGCCGGGGTGGCGGCGATCTTCCCGGACTGGCCGGAGAGCGTGGGCCAGCGGGGCGAGTGCTGTCCAGCCGCCGCCCAGGGAATGGCGGGCTGTTTCCAGGACCCAGATGACGGTCGATCCGTTATCGACATTCTGGGTCAGCAGCGCGACCGCGTCGCCCGTCCCGTCTGTGGCCAGGCCGGAGGCGACGGTCGAGGTACTGCTGGCGAGGATGACCGGGGCGGTCCAGGTACCCTCGGGGCTGAGGGTCGCGGCCTGCCTGCACGCCGGAAAGATCAGAGTGAGTGGCAGATTGAGTCGCGAACGGAGCTCGCGTGCGCTCGTCTGGTGCTTGCGGATGCTGGTTAGTGCTCGTGTTCCCGCAGCTCAGGCCATCTGCCCCGTGTCATGCGGGGCTACTAAAGAGTGATGAACGCTCTGGACCAAGCCTGGATTCAGACCCGGTAAGGCCGCTCGGCCAGCTTGCCGTTGATGACGGTCGCTCCCTGGCTTGATGAGCTTGCAGACCCAGCCGGGCGTGCAAAGTGAGCGCTGCTCTGTGTTGTGAGTTTCTCGCCAGGTACGTATTGCCTGATCAAGCGCATGCGTAGCGCTCAATCACGAAAGGCAGGCCGACCATACCGCCTTTTTATCCGCGGCTCGCCTGCGGTGGTCCACGACCGATGGCAGCGCTTACGGAGAGGCGCCGCCGCGCTGGTGTGGGACGGCGGACTGTTCGATCACCTGAGTGGCGGGGTAGGCCCTCAGTGGGGTACCCGCAGTCATGGGCCGTCAGAAAGGCGTAGACGGGCGAATGTCGTGGCGGCGGCGCGCAGTTCGCTGGCCTGGCTGTGGGTCGGCCCAGCGGTCAGGCAGGTGCCGCAGTTCCCCGCGGTGTGCTGGTTTTGCTACCGTCCGGGGCGGGTCGATCCCGCTGCCCGGGAAAGCGGAATGGAGCCTGCTCATGGTTAAGGCCGGTGAGAGAGTCCGCAGATGCGCCTATCGGCGCGGTCAGAATGAGCCGCATCGGGGGGAGGCCGGGATGCCAGACCAGGGGTACTGCGGGTTGCCGGGGTCGGCGACGGCGGAACCGGATCTCGTGCTGCCCGGCTTGAGGTGGCGTTAGGTGTCGGCCCAGCAAGGTCGCGGGTCAGCCAGTCCGGAGGACCCGGGACGGCCGGGGTCTGCGTTCTGGAGGCGCCGCCAGCGGGCCGAGGCTGATGCGCGGGAAGCGCGTGCTACGGCAGCCGAGGCTGAGGCGCGGCTGGCTGGGGCGCGGGAGGCGCAGGCCGCCGCTGAGCAGGAGGCGCGGGCTGCGCGGGAGCAGCTGGCTGCGGTGCGGCGGGAGCGGGACGAAGCGGTAGCCGGTGCGGAGTCCCGGGCGATCGGGGCCGAGTCCCGGGCCGGGCAGGACGCGGCGCGGGCGCGGGAGGCGGCTGAGTCGGCCCGGGTGGAGCTGGACCGGGTGCGCCGGGCGGCGGAGGCGCAGATCGCGGCGGCTGAGGAGGCCCGGGCGGGGCTTGAGGCCCGCGCCGAGCGCGCCGAGGCCGACGCGCGGCAGGCGCGGGAGTCGGCGGCTGAGGCCGAGGCACGGCTGCCCGAGGCGCGGGTGGTGGCGGCGGATGCTGAGGCGCGGCTGGCTGGGGCGCGGGAGGCGCAGGCCGCCGCTGAGCAGGAGGCGCGGGCTGAGCGGGAGCAGCTGGCTGCGGTGCGGCGGGAGCGGGACGAAGCGGTAGCCGGTGCGGAGTCCCGGGTGTCCGGGGCTGAGTCGGCTCAGGTGGAGCTGGACCGGGCGCGCCGGGCGGCGGAGGAGCAGATCGCGGCGGCTGAGGAGGCCCGGGCGGGGCTTGAGGCCCGCGCCGAGCGCGCCGGGGCCGATGCGCGGGAGGCGCGGGAGGCGCAGGCCGCCGCTGAGCAGGAGGCGCGGGCTGCGCGGGAGCAGCTGGCTGCGGTGCGGCGGGAGCGGGACGAGGCGGTAGCCGGTGCGGAGTCCCGGGCAGCCGGGGCCGAGTCCCGGGCCGGCGAGGCCGGGCAGGACGCGGCGCGGGCGCGGGAGGCGGCTGAGTCGGCCCGGGTGGAGCTGGACCGGGTGCGCCGGGCGGCGGAGGAGCAGGTGGCGCAGGCCCGCCAGTCTGCGGGCCCGGACCAGGCCGGGCTGGAGGCGCAGATCGCGGCGGCCGAAGAGGCCCGGGCAGTGCTTCAGGCCCACGCCGAGCAGGCCGAGGCCGATGCGCGGGAGGCGCGGGAGGCGGCTGAGTCGGCCCGGGCGGAGCTGGACCGGGTGCACCGGGCGGCGGAGGAGCAGGTGGCGCAGGCCCGCCAGTCTGCGGGCCCGGACCAGGCCGGGCTGGAGGCGCAGATCGCGGCGGCCGAAGAGGCCCGGGCGGAGCTTCGGGCCCGCGCCGAGCAGGCCGAGGCCGATAGGTGGCAGGCGCGCTTCGCTGCCCGGAAGGCCGAAGGGCAGTTGGCCGAGGCGCGGGAGGCGAAGGCTGACGCTGAGCGGGAAACGCGGGCCGCGCGGGAGCAGCTGGCCGCGCTGCGGCGGGAGCGGGATAAGGACGTCAACGGTGCGCAATCGCGCGCGGATGACGCTGAAGCTGAGCAGCAGCCTCCCGGCTCCGGCCGTGACGAGGCAGGCGCGCAGCCCGTCCGGCGACAGCCCAAGAGCACAACACGCCGCAGCCGTAACCCTCGGAGAGGATGAGCCGTGCCGCGGCGAGTCCGTGACTACGGACCGGCCTACCTCGCGACTTCTAATCGGCCTCGCTTTTCGAAGACTTCTTTTTGGTGGCGATCGGTTCGCGGAGAGAAGATCAAAGTGAGTGGCAGATTGAGTGGCAAATGGCGCTTGCGAGCGCCTGTCTCGGGCTGGTTGACATGGTCTGTGCTCGCGTTCTCCACAAAATCCCAGGGCAGGCTGGTTCTCTGATCAGGCCGAGGCTGGCTTCAAGATCACCTGACCGTCAGTTGACCGTCGTTGTGGGCGTAGAGAGTTGGCACTCAGCCGCACGGGCTGACTCTCGATGACACGGGGGTCCGGCGCGGCGAAGGCTCTTGTTGAACAACAGGTGCCGTGCCGCCCGCCGGCACAGGCTTCGTGACGGGATCGGGTTCCCCGATGGGCAGCAGCACGACCATCTGGCCCATCATGTTCCCGCGTGCCTGCGCCCCGTGCTGGGCCTGCCGCAGCGTGATGGGCACGTAGGCGGGCAGGGTGAGGCCGGGGGTGAGGCCCTCGACGGGTTCGCCGCGGCGCTCTGCCCGGACTGCCGGGACATCACGCGTCCGCGGCGAGGTCCTTGTGCTCTTCCCGGAGCTGCCGCTTGAGGATTTTGCCACTGGGGTTTTTTGGCATGGCGCCGACGATGACGACGCGCTTGGGTGTCTTGTACCCTGCCATCAGCCTGCGGGTGTGCCTGATTACTGCTTCCTCCGTGAGCGAGGCGCCTGGCTTAGGGACGACCACGGCGACGACCGCCTCGACCCACCGCGGATGGGCAACGCCGAAGACCGCGACTTCGGCCACTTCGTCCATCTGATAAATGGCCTCCTCGACCTCGCGGCCCGCTACGTTCTCCCCGCCGGTCTTGATCATGTCCTTCTTGCGGTTGACCACGGTAAGGTAGCCGTCCTCGCTCATGACCCCCAGGTCGCCCGAGTGGAACCATCCGTTGCGGAAGGCCGCCGCGGTCATGGTCTCATCCTTGTAGTAGCCGAGCGTGGCGTGCGGACTGCGATGGACAATCTCGCCGACCCTGCCCGGCGGCAGCACCAGGTCGTTGTCGTCCACCAATCTCGTTTCCACATTCAGCGCCGCCCGGCCAGCTGACCCGGCCCGGGGGACCTGCTCGTCCGGCCCGAGAATCGTCGCGAGCGGGGCCATCTCGGTCTGGCCGTAGAAGTGGTGGTCTCGCGCCACTTCCCGATGGCCGTCACGCTCGCCGGGCCAGATGCGACGCGGATGGCGACGCTCGCCGCCATCAGTAGCGCGAGCATCGCCCACTTCGGCTGCCACGCCACGATCGTGCCCGCAGACCCGTCACGCGGACGTCTGCTCGTCCACGATGGGGCCATCATCATCACGGAAGTGCAGGCGCTGCCCGCCTGGCGGCGGGGCCTGGCGTTCCTGTCCGCCTGTGACACGGCCAGCGCCCGGGGCGACATCCCTGACGAGTTCGTCCACCTCGCCTCCGCGTTCCAGGTGATCGGCTTCGAGCACGTCATCGGCACCGCCTGGCAGGTCCCTGACGACATCGCCCTCTCCGTGACCGAGGGCTTCTACGCCGGAGTCTGGGATCCGGCGGCCGACCGGAACGCGGACCCGGCCACCGCCCTGCATACGAGCGTCGCCGCCGCGCTAGCAACCGACCCGCTCAATCCCTTCCCCTGGGCCTACGTCCACTACGGTGCGGACAGCACCGCTCGGTTACCGGGTCTGTTGCAGCCTTGGCTGTCGGGGAGCCGTGCCAGTCCCCATCGACGCCAGCGGCGCGTGCACAGGAGGATGCGATCACCACGCCGGATCTGGCCCTGACGTTCCGCTGGCACGCGTGGTTGAGGCCAGCAATCAGGTGAACGTGCTGGTAGCAGGCTTGCACGGACGCTCTCCGTGTCTGTCCGCGGTTTCATCAGCCTGGCCCGGTGAGCGCGCGGACATATGGCGGACAGGATTGGGCGCGAAGGCCGGTATCAGCTAGAAAACCGCAGGTCAGGCGGCCTATGTCCGCTTTGGGACAAGGGGTCTGGAAGACGGTCGGCATCGTTCGGCCGCAGATACACGCCAAGGCCTCGCAGGGCCTGCCAACCCTCCGGGGCAGGATTGCCGCGCGCCACGCCATGGTCAGAACACCTGGGAGGCTGACATAAACGAGTTGAGAGCAGTACTCCGCGCCAGTTCGGCCCGTCCAGCCCAGCCGGAGATGAAGGGTTTCTGAGCAAATGGGGAGAATTAGGTAAATGGCAGGTAACGGGCAGCTATAGTCGCGGCATGATTCGCCCCAAACATGTCCGAAAGCTACTCCATGAAGCCCTCCAGGCACATTGCGGTCTCTCATGACGGTGGACCAGGCACGGCTGCGCACCGTGGCTGTGGTGCTGGCAGGCGGCACCGGTTCACGGTTGGGCTTGGACATCCCGAAGCAACTGCTCAAGATTGCTGGGAAGACGATTATCGAACACACGATCGATGCCTTCGAGGCGCACCCAGATATCGACGAGATCCTGGTCATGATGGCTGTTGGCCACACGGCGCAGGCAGAACGGCTCGTCGACCGGGGCGGCTACCGCAAGGTGATGCGCGTGCTCGACGGGGGGGCGGAGCGCACTGAGTTGACGGCAAAGGCAATCAAAGCTCTTGCTGAGCGCCATGGTCCTGCGACGGACTGCAACATCCTGTTCCATGACGCCGTGCGCCCGCTCATCGAACCGAAGATCATCTCCGAGTGCGTCGCGGCCCTGCGCGCCTACAGCGCGGTCGACGTAGCCATTCCCTCGGCGGACACGGTGATCGTGGTCGACGAAGCCAACGTCATCACCGAAATCCCGCCGCGAGGTCAACTGCGGCGTGGCCAGACGCCGCAGGGGTTCCGGTTGTCGGTCATCAGGCGCGCATACGAACTTGCCCACGACGACCCGGATTTTGCTGCTAGTCCTCCGACCGACGACTGCGGGGTCGTGCTCCGCTACCTGCCAGACACCCCGATCTACGTCGTGACTGGCAGCGAGCACAACATTAAGGTCACTCACCCCGTCGATTTGCACATCGCCGACAAGCTCTTCCAGCTCGCCTCGCACGAAGCGCCGCCCCAGATGACCCCAGATCTGCATATGAGTGGGCTAGCTGGCAAAACACTGGTCATCTTCGGGGGAAGCTACGGGATTGGCGCCGACATCTGCCAGGTCGCAACAGCGCGTGGCGCGCGGGTGTTCTCATTCAGCCGCACGCAGACCGGCACCCATGTCGAAAGCGCCGCCGACGTTGCTGCAGCCCTGCGGCATGCGCATGTCGCCACCGGGCAGATCGACTTCGTCGTCAACACCGCAGGCGTGCTGTCGATGGGCAAGCTCGCGGATACCGACCAGGCGGTCATTGAGGAAACCATCCGGGTGAACTACCTGGCCCCGGTCACGATTGCGCAGGCAGCGATCGGCTACCTGGCCGCGACCCGCGGGCACCTGCTCCTGTACACCTCCAGTTCCTACACCCGTGGCAGGGCCGGGTACAGCCTGTACTCCTCTACCAAAGCCGCAGTCGTGAATCTGACGCAGGCGCTCGCGGACGAATGGTCGGAGATCGGCGTCAAGGTCAACTGCGTGAACCCAGAACGAACGCAGACGCCGATGCGGCTGCGCGCATTTGGCGCCGAGCAGCCCGGCACCCTCCTGTCGTCCATGGCGGTGGCACTCACCTCGGTCGACGTTCTGGTTTCTGAACTGACCGGGCACGTGATCGATGTGCGGCTGGTCGATCCGCTCACTGACTCCAGGCTGCACGGCCAGGAGGGTAGCACCCCGGTTGCGGGCCCGGCTCCAGCCGCAACGGCTTCCCAGCCGCCCCGACCCCAGCGGTTGCCGGACCGGCACTTCCTGCCGACCGGCATTTCTCCAGCCGACGCCGAGGTGGCCCTTGCCCGAGTGGCCCGCACCCAGAGCTGACTCCCCCAGGTCTAGGCGGCACGGATTAATGACAAGGGGTGACAAATGCGGCGGCGAAACCTTCAGTTCTTCGTGGCCAGGCCTCTTGCGCGCCTGGCGTGCGCAGTAGTCTTGCTGGCTTCCTACCCGCTGCTGTTGACCGCCGCCTTCCTGCCGACGGGCACAGCAGGACGGCTGCCAGGGTGCTGGCTCTTTCTCGCGGTGGCGATCGTCAGTTATCTAGCTGAGGTGTGGGCGTGGTGCGTCGTGCCCGGCTTGGTGAACGCGCTCAATTGGGTGCAAGCAGGGGTGCAGTTGCGCTGGGTCTTCCGCGAGCTGGCGCTAATCCTCTTGCTGGCCCGTGTGCTGTCCCCAAGTTCCGCGCTGGTGGCCTTCGCCGGCGGGCTGATGGCCCTGCACGTGGTCCGCGCCATCTATTCGGCGCTGGCCATCTACGTCACGCAGTGCCGAACGCTGCCGGCCCTAACCCGCAATGTGGACCTTGCCGCGCTTCGGATCCCGGACGCACCGCCAGCGTGGCTCGTCCAGAACGACGCACAGAGGCTGCTTTACCTGGACACGATTCCGGTGGCTGGTGGACTGGCCACGGCACTGACGACTGACTTCACGTGGGGGTTTGCCGGCATCTCACTGGCGCTCGCGGTGAGCGCGATCCTGTGTGTGATCACGGCCGTTTTCGCTCGCCGCAACCGGCATCTCAATGACAAGGCGCGGGTCCTGTCGGCCGTGCGTGAGCAACTCGTGGCATACCGGCCGGAGATCGTGGTGTACCTCAGCGGCTCCCGAGATTCGATTTACCAAGTCAACATGTGGCTCTCCACCCTCGCGCGGTTGCGGCGGCCGACGATGATCATCTTGCGGGAGCCATACTTGGTGCCGCTGCTCGGCCGGACCAGCCTGCCCGTGGCCTGCGTCGCCGGGACGGTCAACCTGATGAACTTCAAGCTGCCCAGTGTGCGGATCACACTGTTCCCGGCCAATACCGGCCAGAACGTCCTCCAACTCCGGATACCCAGGGTCGGCCACGTATTCATCGGCCACGGCGATAGCGACAAGGCGGCGAGCGTCAACCCGTTCAGCAAGGCCTACGACGAAGTTTGGGTCGCTGGGAAGGCGGGACGTGACCGGTATCAGCGCGCGCAGGTCGGCGTGCGGGACGAGGACATCGTCGAGGTCGGCAGACCGCAGCTTACGGCGATCCAGACGGCCGACGAGGGCGTCGCGAACCGGATGTTCACGGTGCTGTACGCACCGACCTGGGAAGGATGGACCGACGACCAGCCCCAGACCTCTTTTCAGGTCATGGGATTGAGGATCATCCGTGCGCTCATGGATCACACGCCGCAGGTCCGGGTGCTCTACAAGCCGCACCCACTCACCGGAACACGCGCACGCAGCGCCATGGCCGTCCACGAGGCGATCGTCGCCCTGATCGAGCGCGCCAATGACAAACAGCGGCAGACGGGTAACTGGTCGGCGGAAGCCGCGGCTGGCGAGGCGGACAGGCGGGACGCAGCGGCCGAACTTTCCCGCGTTGACTCGCGTATGGCCGAACTGACTCATGGGGGCGACGCAGGCGCGGGTGGCTGGGTTTCGCGGGTGCGCCCAGGGAAGGACGAGGCGACGCTGGCGCGCGACAGCAAGCCCGCTGCCGCGGAGGACACGGAATGGATGCGGCTGAACGACGCCTGGCATGCGGCGTACTGGAGATCGCAGGGCTGGTGGCAGCACCGGGTCATAACTGGCCCGCTGCCTGTCCTCTATGAATGCTTCAATCGAGCGGACCTGCTGATCGGCGACATCTCCAGCGTCATCAGTGACTTCATGGCCTCCGGGAAGCCTTACGTCGTGACCAATCCCGGTGGCCTCGATGAGGACGAGTTCCGCAAGAAGTTTCCGACTGCTGCGGCCGCGTACCTGCTCGACCCGGATTGCGCAGGGCTGCCCGACATCTTGGCCCAGTCTGCGGCGTGCGGTGATGACCGGCTCGCGGAAGCACGGCGGGAGCTGAGAAGATACCTGCTGGGCCCGGACAACCCCGACGCGCAGACCCGATTTGCTGACGCCGTCGAGGCACTGGCCGAACGGGTCGCACGGTCTGCGGATCCGGACTCGGTCCTTGGCACCGCTCACCCCGCCCAGGCGGTCGGCACCGCTCCCGGGGCTGGGTGGTGAGGTTGCCCCGGTGGCTGGTGGGATGTGTGCACCTTTGACTGCTGGGTTCGCCGTCGGCTGAGGAGTGGTTGAACCGACCGCCGCGCCTGCTCTACAGCGGCGTTGGCGCAGGCCAGTGCGTAGTGGCCGATGCGCCGCCGGCGGCCGGGGAAACGGGGGAGGAGGAAGAAGGCGCGTACGACCCCGAGGCCGCCTTCACCTGCAACTGGCCCAGCGCCGACCTCATCGCCGGCTACCGCGACGAGTGCCGGCGATCTGACGAGGTCCTCGCCGTCACCCCCTTGTCCGCGGCCCCGCGCGGGCTCGGCTTTCACCATGACCCGGAGTACACCAAGCAGATCGCGAACGTCCGCTGGATCGTCCTGCACGTGATCGAGGAGACCGCCGCGCATTCCGGCCACCTGGAGATCGCACGCGAACTGCTCGACGGGAAAACCAGGCTCGGCGGACGCTGACCCGCCCCAGTATGTCCCCGCCATTCGAGAAGACCCCCGAGGATGTCCCCTCGGGGGAGTGCGGGCGGCCAGAGCACGTCACGTGGCCGACAACGGGCAGGCCGGGTGCACCAGTCTCATGTCCCGCTGAACCGGCCGGGGCTATGGCTTGGCGCACGGCACCGATCTGCCCGCCCAAGAGCCGGCGCCACGTGCCAAACGCCGTGTCCCAGTACCGCCAAAAGGCGCCCATCGGTCGTGACATCTATGGTTGGCGCCCGCACGCGCACGTCGCGGGAGCGGCCTGGCGGTCATCGACGTTACCCTCGGCAACGTCAATGTCGGCTGGAGCTTGGCAGCTGAGCAGCGACCGAGTACGCGACGCAGGGCAACACCGACCGGTCCCGTGCTGGGAGCGCGGTCTGCATCAATGACCGGACGAGTGCCGCCGGAAGCGATGCGCCCGGCGCAGCTGGCACGGTTGCGGGCTGAGCTGGATAAGGGCCCGGCCGCCTGGGGCTGGGCTGAGGATCAGCGGTGGACGCTGGAGCGAGTGACCACCCTGATCGGGCGGCTGCTCCACGTCCGTTACACGCTGCGTGGCACGTCGTATCTGCTGCACCGGATCGGGTTCACCCCGCAGGTCCCCGCCCACCGCGCCGCCGAACGTGACGAGGCCGGGCAGACGCTGCGGCCACCCAGAGCCCGGACCTGGGCCCGCCGCGGCCGCACCCCCGTGGCCGTGGTGGGCGGGAGTGCGCGCTCGCTCAGGTCGAGGGCCGATCACACTATGTGTGCGGACGTGGCAGGTCCCCCAGTTCCCGGCTCTGGATGCCCTTCGATGCCCGGCCTTGGGAAGCACATCAAGCGCGGATTAGCCGGACCTCGCGGGTGGAGACGGTCTCGCAAGAGATCCGCTTGCGCGACGCGCGCTGACGTGCAGTGTGTCCGGCGTGGCTCGTCGAGTCATTGCTTGGCGGGTACCGCAGGTGACGGATGCCATCCGGTGCCGCGATGCTCTAGCGGCTCGCTGCTGGGAGGCTCGGTGAGAGCCGTTGTAGGCTGCCGTGATGAGCACGCGCGAGGATTACCCAGCCGGGGTGCCGTGCTGGGTCGATACCAACCAGCCCGACCCTGCCGACGCCGCCCGGTTCTATACCGGGCTCTTCGGGTGGCAGACCGAGGACGCGATGCCCCCCGACGCTGGGACTCACTATTACATGGCCCGCATCGATGGCCGGGACGTGGCCGCGATCTCCTCGCAGCCCCCCGGCGCACCGCCGCAGCCCATGTGGAACACCTACATCCGCGTCGAGTCCGCTGACGACGCCGCAGCCCGGGTGCGCGAGGCGGGCGGGCGGGTGCTCTCCGAGCCCTTCGACGTGTTTGACGCGGGGCGGATGGGCGTGTTCGCCGATCCCGAGGGCGCAGTCTTTTGCGTATGGCAGCCCGGATCGCACCGCGGCTCGGCGGCGGTCAACGAGCATGGCGCGGTGAACTTCAACAACCTGCACACCGACGATGTCGAGGCTGCACGGGCCTTCTACGGCGCCGTGTTCGGCTGGACGACCATCGACGCCGGGTCGCCGATGTGGGCTCTGCCGGGCTACGGCGACCATCTGGAGGAGCTCAACCCCGGCATGCGTGCGGGGATGAAGCAGATGGGCGCACCGGAAGGCTTCGAGAACGTCGTGGCGACGATCTTGCCCCGCGAAGGTGGCCCAGCGCGCTGGAGCGTGACCTTCGCCGTCGACGACGTGGACGCGATCGCTGCGCGAGCGCGCGAGCTCGGAGGCTCGGTCCTCGCCGAGCCGCAGAATGCGCCGTGGGTACGATTCGCCGTCCTTGCCGATCCGGCTGGCGCGTCCTTCACCGCCAGCCAGTTCGTGGCGGAGAACCGCTAGGTCCGCGACCATTACAATTGATGGCGTGACTGTCCATCTGACGCACTGGGGGACATTCGAAGCGGTCAGCGATGGTGAGCAACTGACCGAAGTGCGGCCGTGGCGCGGTGACCCGGAGCCGATGCCGCTGATCGGCAACGTCGCCTCCGCCCAGCATCACCCGGCCCGCATCGCCGTGCCGCATGTGCGCAAGGGCTGGCTGGACCACGGCCCGGGTGCGGCGGGGCGCGGCGACGATCCGTTCGTGCCGGTGTCGTGGGACATGGCGCTGGACCTGCTGGCCGGGGAGTTGCGCCGGGTCTACCGGGACCACGGGGCGCAAGCGGTATACGGCGGCTCGTACGGCTGGGCCAGCGCAGGCCGGTTCCACCACGCGCAGAGCCAGGTGCACCGTTTCCTTAATTGCCTTGGCGGCTATGTGCGGCACGTGAACAGCTACAGCCTCGGCACCTCCACGGTGCTGCTGCCCCATGTGATCGCCGACGTGAACGTGCTGCTCAACCAGGCCACGGCCAAGTCCGTGGTCGCGGAGCACAGCGGGCTGGTGGTCGCCTTCGGCGGGCTGTCGCCGAAGAACGCGGCGGTGTCACCGGGCGGGGTGTCCCGGCACAACGCCCGCGGCTGGGTGAGCGCCGCCCGAGCACGGGGCTGCCGGTTCGTCTCGGTGAGCCCGCTCCGCGACGACACGCCCGCCGAGGCGCAGGCCGAGTGGATCGCGCCGCGCCCTGGCACCGACGCCGCGCTGATGCTCGCGCTCGCCCAGGTGCTGGACGCCGACGGCCTGGCCGACACCAGTTTCCTGGACCGTTACACCGTCGGTTACCCGCGGTTCGCCCGTTATCTTCGCGGGGAGGCAGACGGCGTCGTGAAAAATCCCCCGTGGGCTGAAGCGATCACCGGCGTGCAGGCGGCGCGCATCCGGGAACTCGCGCACGAGATGGCCGCGGCGCGCACCCTGGTGACCGTCAGCTGGTCGCTGCAGCGTGCCCGGCACGGGGAGCAGCCGCTGTGGCTCGGTGTGGTGCTCGCTGCCATGCTCGGCCAGATCGGGCTCCCGGGCGGCGGTTTCGGCCATGGCTACGGGTCCGCGTCCCTGGTCGGTGAGCCAGCGCCCCAGGTGTCTGTGCCGCGGCTGCCGCAGGGCCGGAACGAGGTTTCCGCGTTTATCCCGGTGGCGAGGATCGCCGACATGCTGCTGGATCCCGGTGCGGCCTATGACTACAACGGGCAGCGGCTGACCTACCCGGACATCCGGCTGGTGTACTGGTGCGGCGGTAACCCGTTCCATCACCACCAGGACCTCGCCCGGCTGCGCGAGGCGTTCGCCCGGCCGGACACGGTGGTGGTGCACGACCCGTTCTGGACGGCGACCGCCCGGCATGCCGACTTCGTGCTGCCGGTCACCATGTCCATCGAGCGTGACGACTACGGTGCCGGGCAGAACGACCGGATGTTTTTCCCGATGCCGTCGCTGACCCGGCCGCACGGCGAAGCCCGGGACGACTACGCCATCTTCGCCGGGCTAGCGGAACGGCTCGGCGTGAGCAAGGATTTCACCGAGGGCCGCACCGCGATGGACTGGCTGCGCCACCTGTATGAACAGTGGCGGGGCAAACTGGCTGAGCGGGGGCGGGCGGTACCGGGTTTTGATGAGTTCTGGGCGGGCGATGGCCTCGAACTGCCGGTGGCCAGCGAGCCGCAGGTGGCGTTCGCTGATTTCCGCGCCGACCCGGAGGGTCACCCGCTCACCACGCCGACTGGGAAGATCGAAATCTTCTCTGCGACCATCGACAGCTTCGGGTACCCGGACTGCCCGGGCCATCCGGTCTGGCGCGAACCGGACGAATGGCTCGGCTCCTCCGCTGCCGAGCGCTTCGGCCTGCAACTGGTCGCTAACCAGCCGCGGTCCCGCCTGCACAGCCAGCTTGATATCGGCGCGCACAGCCAGTCGCTCAAGATCGCCGGGCGTGAACCTGTGCGGCTGCATCCTGCCGACGCGGCAGCCCGCGGCCTACGCGACGGCGACCTCGTGCGGATCTTCAACGACCGGGGTGCCTGCCTGGCCGGGCTGGCTACCGACGAAGCGGTGCGGCCCGGGGTCGCCCAGCTTTCCACCGGTGCCTGGTATGACCCGGACCCGGCCAACCCGGGCTTTTGCCGTCACGGCAACCCCAACGTGCTCACCGCCGACCGCCCCTCCTCGACCCTCAGCCAGGGCTGCACGGGCCAGCTGGCCCTCGTCGAGATTGAGCCGTACCGCGGCACCCCGCCGGAGCTTACGGTCACCCGGCCGCCCGCGACCGCCTGAAGCCCCCGCCCCAGGTCAGCTGCCCGGCGATTGACAGCCAGGTCCGGCGCGGGGGCAGCAGCACCGGCCTGGGCGTCGGATCCGTGCCGCCGCCCGTGCGGTCAGATCCAGCCGCGGGAGCGTGCCAGCTGGGCCGCCTCGTGGCGGTTGGCCGCGCCGAGCTTGGCGGCTGCCGAGGACAGGTAGTTGCGGACGGTGCCGGGTGTCAGGGCGGCGCGCGCGTCATAACGACGGCAGGAACGCCAATGTTGAAGCTTGGCCGACGCCCTTGGCAGCAGTGGGCCCTCCGCCTGACCACTTCTTGAGCCGGGGCTTCACAGCTAAGCACTACCTATGTAGAGTACGAGTTATGAGCCGAACTCCCCGGATGACCCTGCAGACCCAGCTCGTGCTGCGAGTCATGCTGGACAAGCCGGACGCTCACTACTACGGGCTCCAGCTCCGCGAGGAGACCGGGCTGCCCGGCGGTACGATCTACCCGATCATGGCCCGGTTGGAACAGGCTGGCTGGGTGACCAGCAGCTGGGAAGACCCCGCCGAGCATGTCACCGAAGGCCGCCCGAGACGGCACTACTACCGGTTCGCCGACAACGGCGCCGAGCAGGCCCGTGACGCAGTGGCCCGCGCCTACCGCCCTCGCAAGCAGCCGCGGCCCGGGTTCGGTGTTCCCTGGCCAGATCTCCCCGGGATGTCCCCATGAACCAGCCATCCTTCTCCGCCAGCCACGGCAGCGACCTGCTCTCCGGCCTCCTTGCCTACATCGCGGACGTCCGGCCGGATGCGGACGCACGGCGGATCACGCGCGCCTATGAGGCCGCCGCGTACTGGCATGAGGGCCAGCAGCGCAGGAGCGGTGATCCCTACATCGCCCACCCTGTGGCTGTTGCGGAGATCCTGGCGGATGCTGGTGAGGATGATCAGACACTTTGCGCGGCGCTGCTGCACGACGTGACGCAGGACACGCCGTACACCCTGGCGGCTTTAAGGCAGGAGTTCGGCGACGACGTCGCCGGCCTCGTCGCGGCGGTCGTGGCCCTGGACGCGGCACCCGCTGACCAGGTAACTGCTGCCTGCAGCGACAGTGAGGCGGCGGTCGCCCTGGCGGGTGACAGGCGCGCGCTGGTGATCAGGGTGGCGGACCGGCTGCACAACATCCGTACGCTCCGGCACCTGCCGCACGCCAAGCAGCTGGACAAGTCCCGGCAGGCACTCGACATCATGGTCCCCCTCGCCCGCACCCTGGGCATGGACGCCATCGGGGCAGAGCTCGAGAGCCTCGCATCTGCCACGCTGCGACGGGCCAGACAACGGCCCGGCACGGCGTCTGGCCAACTGCTCGCAGCCACCACCGCGCTGCTGCCTGCCGGGACCCGGGCCCGCTGGCGTGAGGAATGGCTGGCCGAGCTGCAGGTGCTGCCCACACGCCGCGAGCGCGTCCGGTTTGCCGTCCAGATCGTGGCCGGGATCGGCCGTCTCGCGATAACCCTTTATCAGCCAGGTGCCCTCCTCCGGCAGGTCTTCAGCATGGTCCTGACCGCGGCCGTCGCCGCCAGCGGGCTGGTCGCAGGTGGCTGGCGGACGGCCATGGCTATGACCGCGGCAGCCGTCGCCGTCCTAGGAACCGTCACGTGGGTCTTGCGCAGCGATGACCGCACCCGCCGGCTCACAGAACTCATCCAAGCCGTCCGGGCCGCACCCGCCAGCCAGGCGAGGCCAGGCCCCCGGGAATCAGATCCCGGGGACCGCAGCTGACAGCGGCTAGGCCGGCCCGGGCTTGCGCCGTACCAGTCGCGCATTCGATCATCAAGGACCGCAGCGCCAGCAGCCGGCCCTGATGCACCTTCCACATCGGGGCGTGCCGCTAGTCGCTGACCAGGCGACGACCGTCCGGCAGACGTATAGCGGCCTCGGTGATCAGGTCGCGGCAACCGGCCCGCGACGTGCCCGGCGCCTGTGGGTGCCGATGATGCCTTCACCTCATGCGACCTGCCAATACTCATGGAGGCCGCCAAGCCGGCCGCGCCTGAGAACGCGAATGTCATCGCTGGCCGGCGTGATGTGGGACCTCCCGTCGGGTGGTCTCTAGCCGGCTACCCGCTGTAACGATTGTCGGGTCCAAGGTCCTACCTGAAGGGAGCTTCCCTGGTTGGCGTGGCCGATACCAGGCAGCCCGGGTAGAGGCCCCGGCGGAATGTGCTGTCGGGTGCACCAGTGAGTAGTTAGCGACGAGCGAACTGCATGCTTATGCAAGATCCCTGGATGGCCCGCCTGTGCGATCCACACGAGTGCTGACCTGGAACGCGCTCGCCGGGCCGCCCAATCTGGCGCTGGGGCGGGTCCGCCGTTATGTCCGCCCGTACCGCAGAGGACCGGCCACCGTGTCGCGCCGCAATCGGCGATGCCGCCGCGCCGCGCCAGACTGTAGGGCTGCCCTGGTGCCTCGCGCTAGGGTGCCGCTATGAACGGAGCGCCGCGCTGCGCGGTGGGGGTGCCCAACGTGGGCCCGTTTGGTGATCCGTCGCTGCTGGTAGGGCTGGCCGTAGCGGCTGAGGAGCACGGCTGGGATGGCTTTTTCGTCTGGGATCATCAGCTGTGGGGCGATCCACGTTGGGACGTCGCGGATCCGGTGGTGGTGATCGCCGCGGTCGCAGCGCGCACGGCCCGGATCAGGGTTGGCATTCTGGTGAACGTGCTTGCCCGCCGCCGGGTGGGCAAGGTGGCGCGGGAGTCGGTGACGTTGGACCTGCTGTCGGGGGGACGGCTGATCGCAGGTGCCGGGCTGGGGTCGCTCGCGGCTGAGTTCACCGCGTTCGGTGAGTCCGGTGACGCAAGGGAGCGGGCTGCACGCCTGGATGAGTCCCTGCTGCTGCTGGACGCGCTGTGGAGCGGGGAACCAGTGGCGGTCCGCGGTGAGTATCTGACCGCCGCAGATGTGACGATGCTGCCGCGCCCGGTGCAGCGGCCCCGGATCCCCATCTGGTGCGCTGGCCGGTGGCCGAACAAGGCGCCGTTCAGGCGCGCCGCCCGCTGGGACGGGGTAATGCCCACCCACGTCAGCTACGGCCTTGGTGAAACCATGCCGCCGGAAGAGTTGCGGGCGGCCATCCAGTACACGCGAGAGCACCGCACTGCGGGCGGGCCTTTCGATGTGGCGCTGGAGGGGCGCACCGACGGCGCCACGCCGGACCGCGGCGCCAAGCATGTAACCCCATATCTGGAGGCCGGGCTGACCTGGTGGATCGAAGCCCTGGGCTGGTGGCGCGGCACCCCTGCCGACGCGATGACCCGCATCCGTCAGGGGCCGCCGCTGACCGTTAACTAGCCTGAACTGCCGCTGGCAACCACGGACCGGGACGCGTTTCGGAACCTGTCAGACCCGATGTGGGCATCTCGGCCGGGCCGAATACAGATCGACCTGTTCTGGCGGATCGTATAACCAGCCTCGGCCGAAGCGTCGCCCCACCGATCACGGTCGGACGTCACGTCAACCACGGAGGGGTGCACACGGACAAGAAGCGGATGTCTGGGATGCCACTGCGGTTTGTGGCTGCGGGTGCCGTACAACCTGTTGTGGAGAGCTCGGCATCAGCGAAGATTGCGGGATCATCGACCTGGCGGAGTCGAGCCTGTTCCGCATCAGCTCGCGGACACTAGCTGGCGCTGCGCGGCGCGATGCCCGGGTCGCCTGGGCGCTGGCGGAAGAGCTGAACCCCAGGCTCTACGAGACGCTGCAGCAGACGGCGGTCAATGCGTTCGGCTCGGTGCGGCAGCGCGTCGTGGTTCATCTCCTGGATCTCGCTTCCGCCCAGCTGCATCCGCGTGGCCGCATGGTGGCCCGCGTATCGCAGCAGGAGCTTGCGGATGTGGTCGGGTCCGTCTGCCTTTCCCGGTGTTGCCAGACCCTCCCCGTGGGAGCCCGGTCCACCAGTGCGGGTCTGCCCGCGAGGCCCCAGCCGCGCATTTTCAGGACGAGGCGGCGCCCTCCTGGCTGTTTGCGTCCTGGTCAGGTTTCGCCGGCGCTGGTGTGCGGGGCGCCGCGCTCCGCGGGCTTTTGCCCCGGGTGGTTCCGGGGGCTGCCGGGCACGGGCCAGGCTTGGCGAATCATCGAGCCAGCCAGCGCGACGGTCATCGCGAACGCCAGGGCGGGTGTCCCATCGGTCTTCAGTTCGGTCACCTCCACGGGGAAACGCCGGGCCGCCCGGCTGGATCCCGGGAACAATGTCTCCATCGCCTCAGTCAGCCGCGCCCGGATTCCGGGCGGCCCAGCCACCAGCAGCGGCGATGTCCGGCGGGAGAACTGGCCATCCAGGATCAAGAACGGCAGCCCGGCGAAATGGTCACCCATGCAGGTGAGTCACCGCAACCGCACCGACGTTGTTCGGGTCCAGGCCCTGTGCTTTGAGCGCGGTCAGGCTGGTGGCGCCGCAGTCGACCAGCACTCCTTGCCCCTCGGCGGCCAGGTGAATGCACGTCTGCCAGCGCCCGCCGCTCCCGAACGCGTCACCACTGCCGACAAACCGAACCCCTCATGACAGCATCCTGGTCCATCCACTGCGCGGCCGTCGGTGCCAGCCCTGCGCTTATCGTGGCAGTCGGCTGGCTGACCTGGCGGGTCAACGTCAAGGCCGGAATGTGGTACGCCCCCTGGCCTCGGCGTAAAGCCGCTCGTCCCCTCGCTCGGCATAGACGTTGACGAAGTTCACCTCGCGCCCAACCGTCCAGTTGCTGCGCTCGAGCCAGGTCACATACGCGTCGATCTCTCGGTTCTCATCACCGCGCATACCGCGTGTGCGGTGGACGTCAAAGCCGGCGGCCGTGGATGCTGGCTCTTGTGGACAGGAGCCCCAGCGATGACGGCGGCGGTCGCCCCGCCATTCCAGCTGTGTACCGCGGAACAGAGGGAAGGCCCGGGCCGGTGTTGTTCACCCTCGACGTCGATGGCGAACGGTTCGCCATTCGCCGAGCTGGAGGCGGCGGTACCGCCTACGACTGGCTGAGCGGGCCTAACAAGGGCTACGGATTCGGATCGAGCGGGCCACCGAATCGGTCGGTGGAGGAGCACCGGGAGAGCATCCGCGCCTTCCTCGCCATGATCGATCCCAATACGGGCTACATCGGGGACGGCTGAGGGCGCTCGGTCAGCGGCAGATCAGGACGTTCATTGTGTTCTGCTGCGTGCACGGTTATGTGGCGAAGCGGGTCACGCAGACGGCGAAAGCTTGGTCATCCTACCCAGGCATGCCCTAGGCATGCCCTTGACCGCGTCCGCAGAATCCCGGTACATCGGGCCCCCGGCGGCCCACAAGGGCCACCCCCGCACGAACGAGGCAAATCCGGATGTGCGCTGCGCCCGCCGGGTTCATGGTTACGGATCGAAGGGGCACGCGGGCGGTCAGATCGCACCGGCGGGCTCTGAACGCGTCAAGGCCAACGAAGGCGGCGGGCACCGACTTGGCTGGCGCGGCCTTGCGCCCATCCACGGTACGCCCAAGGGGCACCCGGCAGCAGGGCATCAAGCTTCATGGCGCGTCGCACTGTTTTATCATTTCGATGATCCCGGCCAGGTGGAGGACACTCGATGACAAACGATGAACCAGACCTGCTGGAAATGGTGCGGCGGGACCTCGCGCCGGCGGAGGGGGCAAACCGGTTCGTGCAGCTGGTGAGTGAGGGCCGCCTGCCACCGGAGCGGCTGGCAGCGGTCGCCGGCGAGGAGTATTGGATCGGGGAGAGCGATCGGCGCAGCTTCCTGCACCTCGCCGCGCGATTCCCGGAGGCCCCGGCCGTGGACTTCTTTCTTGGTCTCGCGGCGGTCGAGAGCCCGGCAAGGACTCAGCTGCTGCGATACGCGGCCGCGCTCGGACTCGGCGAGCAGGACCTGCAGGCATATGAGCAGAAGCCAGGCTGCCAGGCCTACGCCTCCCATGTCGCGTGGCTCGCGCTTAACGGATCGCAAAGCGACGTTTCTCTCGCGCTCGTAGCGAACTTCGCCGCATGGGGCTCGTACTGCGGCGCGGTCGCCCAGGGACTGCGCCGCCACTACGGCCTCAAAGACGAAGACGTCGAGTTCTTCGATTTCTTCGCAACGCCGGCACCCGAGATCGAGCAACTAGCGAGCGCCGTCGCGCGGCACAGCCTCGGCACGAGCGGAACTCTCCCAGACTCAACTCGCCGTCATGCCCGCCTCGTGCAGGCGTACGAGCTCATGTTCTGGAACACGCTCGCCGAGGGGGTGAGCTAGCCGAACCAGGTGACCTGTGACTGGTAACGAAGATCGCTGGGGCGCGTGACATGCTTGCGGTCCGCTGGCATGCCAGGGGCGTGGTCCGGGTCGACGAGGTGCCACCGCCTCCGCCGCCCAGGCCAGGTGAGGTGCAGCTGCGGGTGGGCTGGTGCGGTATCTGCGGCACCGACGTCGAGGAGTGGCTGAGCGGCCCGGGGTTCATTCCGGTTGACGCGCCGCACCCGATCACCGGGGCCCGCGCGCCGATCATTCTCGGCCACGAGTTCGCCGGCCGCGTTGTGGCGGTTGGCGACGGCGTCGCCGAACCCCAGGCGGGCCAGCGGGTCGCGGTCGACACGATCGTCTTCTGCGGCACCTGCCATTGGTGCCGGCGCGGCGAGGTCACCCGCTGCCCGCAGCTTGGCGGGCTGGGCCTGCACGGCGACGGCGGGCTTGCGGAACTGTGCAACGCACCGGCCCGGATGTGCCTGCCGCTGCCTGACACGGTGGGCGACGACGAGGCGCCGCTGGTGGAGACCCTCGCGGTCGCGGTGCGGGCATTGCGCCGCGGCATGCTCCGGCCCGGCGAGCAGGTCGCGGTGGTGGGCGCAGGCGCGGTTGGGCTGATGGCAGTGCAGGCAGCGCGTGCGTTTGGGGCAGGCAGCGTGGCGGTCGTCGAGCCGCTCGCAGGCCGGCGGAGCCTGGCCTGCCGCCTGGGTGCCGACCGTGCCGTGCCGCCGGATGACGCGGCGGTGCTCCAGGCCGATGTCGCCGTGGAGAGTGCCGGCCGTCCGCACGCCGTAGCAACCGCGGTCCGGGCCCTGCGTCCAGGCGGCCGTGCGGTCCTGCTCGGTCTGGGCACCAGGCCGGTCAGCGTGCCGCCCATGGACCTCGTCGGCGCGGAGAAGTCGATCATCGGCTCGCTTTCACATGTCTGGGACACCGACTTCCGCATCGCGCTCGGGCTCATGGGCAGGGGTGTCGTGCAAGCCGCGCCGCTGGTCACCGACCGCATCCCGATCACCGCGGCGGTAAGCGGCGGCCTCGAGCTGCTCAGGGACGAACCGGAGAAACACCTGAAGATCCTCGTGCGGCCAGGCGGCACCCGGTGACCGCGGATCGCCCGGGCGTGGCGCGGCCCGACCTGGCCGCGGCACGGCTGTACACGGCGGTCGTGTCGGACATTCTCGACGGCCTCGGGCACCGCGACCACACCCTCGACCCGCCGATCCGCCCGCTAGGCGGCGCGGCCGGCGTGGTCGTCGCGGGCTGGGCCAACCCCTTTCTCGTCGCCGAAGCCGGGGAGATACCCGCGGAGCCGTACGCCGGCGAGATCGCCGCACTCGATGACCTCGCGCCCGGGGAGGTCGTGCTGGTGGCTGCGGGCGGCTCGGCCCGTGCCGCTTGCTGGGGCGAGCTGTTCTCGACCGCGGCCCGCGCCCGCGGCGCCCGCGGCACCGTGATCGACGGCTACTGCCGTGACCAGCGCCGCATCATGGGCATGGGTTACCCGGTATGGTGCCGCGGCGGATTGCCGCTGGACTGTAAGGGCAGGACCGCGGTGACCGCGTGGCGGCAGCCCGCGGTCGTCGGCGGGCTGCTTGTCCAGCCCGGTGATCTCGTGGTCGCCGACGTTGACGGCGTCGTGGCCGTGCCCGCCGGGCTTGCCCCGGAGGTTGTGCAGCGTGCGGCGCAGAAGGCGGAGAAGGAGAACGGGGTGCGTGACGCGCTTGCCCAGGGGAGCACTTTGCGCGACGCATATGACCGCTTCGGCGTCCTGTGAGCGTGACAGCGGGAGAGGGAGTCACCGAGCCAGCCAGCACGCAGCCAGAGATCATCTTCGACGGCCACGCCGCGATCGGTCCGGCGCAGCGAAGGCTCTTGCTGAACAGCCGGGTCGTGCCTGCCGCGGGCACACGCTTCGCCGGGCTGGCACTGGGCCCCTGCTCAGCCCGGTCATCCCGAACGCTCAGCAGGAGGTCCGGCCCTCCGCGTCGTCCTGTTCCCGATGAGCACCCCACTAGCGCCACCGGCCAGAGCCGGAACCACTGATCTGGTAGTTCTGACCGGTCCCCACCCAGAATCCCTGGACCGCCGCGGGCCGGCGGGTCGGCCACGCCGTGCGCATCACTACTCGATGATGTCCCGGGCGGCCGGCCCGAAGATGGTCAGATGGTCCAGGAGGGGGGCAGGGTCACCGGACCAGTCCAGGCCTGCCAGCTGTGCCCGGCTGCGGCGCCCCATCCGCCAGCGGAAGGCTTCGAACCGGCTGGTCGTGAGCCGCAGCTCTGTCCCGTTGCCAGGCACACCGCTCTGGTCGGGCAGCATCAGCCTTCCACCGAATCGGCAATCCGGGGAATTCCGGATCCTGGTCGCCGAACGAGAACTGCTGCTGTCGGACCGGCTGCAGGAATACAGCTCTGTGGAAATCGTCGGCCGCCCGACGTCCCGCCGCCGTCTCGAAGGGTCGTGACCACCGGCTTCTACCCACCCGGGACTCAGCGACTCGTCTTCGCCGAAACGCTTCTGACCTAACGCCCGCACCTGAAGCCAGCCCGGTCTTCGCCGCGGGCCACGCTGCCGGACACGCGCAGGTCGGCACGTCGCCGGCGATGGGGCTGTCAGGCCTCGAACGCCAAGACCAGGCTGGTCTTGCGCCCGGCTGCCCGCGCAACCGCGATGATGCTGTGGTGAGCTATGCGGAGCCGGCCTGGAGTGACGAAACCGGGCAGGCCAGCTGGGTCGGTGAGCGGCTGGCACCGTTCGCCGCGTATGTGGTGACCTCGGTGGTCCCCGGCGGTTTCGAGGCCTACGCCCGGGTGCTGCACCCGGCGGAGGACACGCTGCACGGCGGTGACCGGGTGGTGCGCTGGTCCGAGGTCGCCGCCTGGAGCGGCCTGCCGCTGCGGCCCGGCTCGCAGTTCCACTCGATCGCGATGCCGAGGGCACGGCCCGAAGGCGAGGCACCCTGGGCCAGCCAGGGGCCGCACCAGGGCAGCCTCTATCCGCCTGACGCGGTGATCCTCGCCGGGATCCTGCGGGACTGGACGACGACGCCGCAGCGGTGCTGGTTCTGCGTGTGGGACGGCTACGGCTGGGATGGCGTGTACCTGACCGCATCTGACGGCGCGGCCGCGGCGGAACTGAGTCCTGGCCGCCGGCCTGATCCGGTTCCCGCAGACGTCCGTCGCGGAGGCCGGGTCGAGCTGCCGAACCGGGACTACCTGCTCTACAGCGGGCCGGTGGAGGCAGCCCTGGCCACCGTGGGGCTCGGCGGCGGGCACCAGGTCGCAAACCTGTGGTGGCCGCAGGACCGGGCCTGGTTCGTGGCCACCGAGATCGACCTGGCCTGGACCTATGTCGGCGGCCCGGCCGGGCTGATTGGCCAGCTGCTCGCAGAGACGCGGATCGAGGCACTGCCCGCCGCACCTGATGGCGAGCTCGGCGGGATCGAGGACTGGGTGACCGCACTGGCAGAGCGGACCGCCGGACAGCTCCTGTCCAGTGGCGAGGCAACCGTCAACACATCCCGCGGCACGCTGCGCGCATCGCTGGAACGCCCTGGCCGGCTTTGGTCCGGCATGCTGCTCGTCCAGGCGGACGGCGACAACGGCGTGACCGGGTCAAGCTCGACGCGGCTGAGCCGGCGACCCGAGCAGGATCTGCGCGAGGAGATCAGCCACCGCCTGGCCCGCGACATCATCGAGCTGGTCGGCGGCTAACCGCCACCCACCAGTCCGCGCCTCCGTGAAGTTAATCCCGAGCCGGCCACAAGGGCGCCGGCGGCCCTACACGGCCCCTCAGTCGAGATCGAACTCGTTGCCCTCGATGTCCTGCATCACCAGGCACGACTCGTTGTCGTCATCGGCAGGCAGTAGTCGCACGCGTACCGCGCCGAGCGCGACCAGCCGTGCGCATTCGGCCTCAAGTACGGCCACGCGTTCTTCACCCACGAGCCCGGTGCCGACCCGCACGTCAAGATGCAGCCGATTCTTGACGGCCTTGCCTTCGGGAACGCGCTGGAAGAACAGCCGCGGGCCTGCACCTGAGGGATCAACGCATGCGAACCATGAACCCTGATCCTCAGGCGGCAGCGAACGATCGAAGTCGTCCCAGGTAGCAAAGCCCTCCGGTGGCGGCGGTACGACGTACCCCAGCACCTCGCACCAGAAACGAGCGACGCGCTCAGGTTCTGCGCAGTCGAAGGTGACCTGGAACTGCTTGACCGATGCCATCGGTCCACCATAGAGGCGGGTCTTCCGTCGTCTCCACGGGCCCGCTCCCAGGCTGGGTTGTGGCGCACGCGGCCGGCTCTTGAAGATGAGTGGGTAATCATCAGCCGCGGTCTGCAGGGTTTGGGTGAGGACTTACTGTAAGCCCCTGTCCACGTAATCACCTGGCCGGTCGGATCGGGGATATTTGAGTTGAGCTGGAGGTGTGCCGTGAATGCGACGCGATCGCGCGGGAGGCCTTCCGGGCGGCGACCGGCGGGGGCGGGCCGGTGACTGCCCCGGCCGCGGCCACGTACGCGCGGCTGGCCGACGGCAGCACGGTGGAGGTCAGATGCCGCATGGTGAAACCCTTGACGTGCAGCTCGTAAATGATCGTGTCGGAGAGGCGGTAACGGGGCCGGGCATCGTCCTGCCAGCCGAATGCCTCGTCGGCTATTACGAGGCTTCCGGCCCGAACGTGAGGGCTCCGCTGAGCGCCCGCGCATAGGGATCCAGCAGCTTCGCCGGATTGCAGCGCAGTCCGCGGGCCGGATCGTAGGGCCCGGCGACCCGGTACCCGTACGCCTGGCCCGCCCCTATCCCAGGCGGGAAGGCGTGCCAGACGCCGGCGTCGTGGTCCCGCAGCGGAATCTGCGTCTCCGCGCCGCTCTCCTCGAACAGGCACAGCATCATCACGTCGGCGACGCCGGAGGCGACCGCGAAATTCGTGCCGCCGTCACGGACCGTGGCGCCCAGCGGGAACTGGCGGCCGGGGAGCGAGCCCGCGGCGTGCCCGGCTGCGGCCGTCATGGCCGGGCCTGCGGATCGACGACGCGGATGCACTCGGCTGCGCCGGCGATGATGAGGTCCGCCCGGGATTACGCGTGGGCTCGGCGGGCGCTCGGAGTCCAGTGACCAGCGCGATCACCTTCGACGCCGGCGCTCTCTTCGCGATCGAGCGTCGCAGCAAGCGGATGCAGGCTCTGCTGGAGGAGATCGACCGGCATGACTGGCAAGTCGCAGTGCCCGCGGGTGCCGTTGCTCAGGCGTGGCGCGGCGAAGGCCGCGATAAACGCGGCGATGCCCACACCGCCGGTCAGGTCACGGCCCAGCCAGGCTCCCGCCGAGAACAGCGCCGCGGTCGCCGCGACATAGCCCATGGTCTGCGCGAACAGCGTGTGCGCCTGGCTGCGGTCGGATGTTCCCATCTGCCGGTAGTTAAGGGTCTGAGTCATGTGCTGCTCCGTTTCATCTCGGCAGGCTAAGTCCAACTCGGCTGTGAGTGTGCTTTAACTGGAGCGGTCCAGGAACCCCGGACATTGGCGGCGAACTCGGTGTGGTGCTGAGACAGGAACTCGTGGCGGAGTCGGGGTAGGTCGTCACCTGGACGTCGGGATTAGGCCGGCGAGCAGGTAGGAGAGTGCGGCAGAATCGTCGGATCGCGGTCGTGGTTGGCAAGTCGAGCACCACATCAGCGTCGCCTACGCGCGGCTCGTACTGGTGGCCCTCCAGTTGGCCGTCAAGGCGGCGTACGACACCTGCTCCCACTATGCGATCATGCGCTCTAGCAGCTCAGGCGCCGCCGCCTGAGCAGCAAGTCCCGGCAGGAGGACAGCCATGAAGATCGACGGATCAGTTGCCCTGGTCACCGGGGCCAACCGCGGGCTAGGCCGGGCGTACGCCCGGGAGCTGGTCCGCCGGGGCGCGGCCCGGGTCTACGGGGCCGCGCGTGACCCGGCCGCGGTCACCGAGCCGGGCCTGACCCCGGTGGCTCTCGACATCACCGACCCGGACCGGGTGGCCGAGGTCGCGAAGGACTGCGCGGACGTCAGCCTGCTGGTGAACAACGCGGGAGTGCTGAAGTACAGCACGTTCACCGGCGCGCCCAACCTGGACGCCGCCCGGCTGGAGATGGAGACCAACTACTTCGGGACGCTGAGCATGTGCCGGGCGTTCGCGCCGGTGCTCGCGGCCAACGGCGGTGGCGCGATCGTCAACATGCTGTCGGTCAGCAGCTTTTATACCAACCCGTTCGACGCTTCCTATGGCGCCTCGAAGGCGGCGGCGTGGTCGCTGACCAACGGCGTCCGTCTCGAACTGCACCACCAGGGCACCCTCGTCGTCGCCGTGCACGCCAGCTTCATCGACACCGACATGGCGGCCCTCGCTGCGAACGTGCCCAAAGACAGCCCTGAATCCGTCGCCCGGCAGGTCTTCGACGCCGTCGAGGCCGGCCAGATCGAGGTCCTCGCCGACGAGCGGACCCGGACCGTCAAAGCAGAACTGTCCCGCGACCAGGAGCTGATCTACCCACCGGTCCAGGAATTCTGGGACGCCGCGGTGATGGGTCAGCAAGATCGGCCGCGCGCCAGTGATCAGTCCCAGGGGAGTTCGTGATGCCCGTTATCGTTGTGACCCGGCTCCGGCTGAAGGACCCGGCACTGGTGGATGAGTTCTTCACCGCTGCCGTCGCCGCCACCGAGCAGGCCCAGAAGTCAGACGGCAACCTCGGTGTGGACGCGCTCGCCGACGCCGGCAACGCCTGGTGGAGCGTCAGCGCCTGGACCGGGCGCCGCCCGATGCAAGCCTTCGTGGACACCGAACCGCACGCGGGCATCAGCAAGCGCCTGGACCATTTCTGCGACGAGGCCACCTTCGCCGACTGGGAGCAGGACAGCCCGGGCCTGCCGGACTGGCAGACGAGCTGGCGCCACCTGGTCGCCGACGGCAAGGTGGCGCAGCTCACGCACCCGTCGGACGCGAATCAGACCCGCGCGTTCCCCCCGCCGGTCGAGCCTGCTCCGAGCGGGAGCTGAACCGGCCGGGCAGCCCGCCTCGGCATACGGATCACGGCCCGGCCGCCGGCCGGGTTGCGGGATTCGCACAGCCGGGCCACCCGCCCGCGAACGCCGCCACGCCGATGGGCAGGTTGATTGCCCGGGGCGCAGTGGGCGGGAACCCTCCCGCGTCGCCCGGCCTCCACCCCTCCTGCCTCTCCAGCCTCCCGAGCAACGTCCTATTACTACGAAGGGGGGCGGCGCCGGGGCCGCAATGCCGTGTCGGAGAGCGGTGCGAGCTCGTACACCTCGTTCAGTTCACGGACCTCGACGCCGGCTTTCTCCGCCAGGTAGAGATAATTCGTCGTCAGCTTGTTCTTTGCGTTGTGCCCGCAGCAGCCGTTGTCGCCCGGCGGAGTCCCTGGTCAGTTCCTGGCTGGCCGGGCGGGGGCGAAAAAGCCGGTGAGCAGCTGGTTGACACGTTCAGCCTCGTCGTGGTGCGCCCAGTGCGAGGCACCGGGCAGCCGCTCGACGCGGTCCAGGTTCGGCACGTCATTGTGGTCGGGCTCGGCTAGTTCTTCGCCGAGGTAGCGATCCCGCTGGCCCCAGATGACCAGGGTGGGCGCGCTGATGGGGCGAAGCGCCGCTTCGGCCTTCTTGGGGGAGGTCCGCACCGAGGACCGGTAGTAGTTGATCATGCCGGTGGCCGCGCCTGGCTGCGACCATGCCTCGGTGTAGCGTTCGATCTCCGCCGGCGTGTAGGCCGGGTGGGCGTCGCGCAGGACGTGCTGGAAGAAATGCCACTGGTTGGCGTGCACCACGGTTTCGGGCAGGTCGGGGAGGTCGAAGAAGGAGAAGTGGAGCAGCAAGAATTACCGATGGGTAATGCATTCTTCCTGGCTATCAACGGGCGAGGTCACATGCCGGATGAACCAGTCTGCGTCGCCAGACGGGAGGACGGGAGCCCAAGGTTTTCCCGGATGGTCTGCTGGACCTGCTCCTTGCCGGGCCGGGAGTCCACCGTGATGACGTACTCCTTGCGGCGGAAGATGTTGAGCACGGGATTGGTTTTCTCATGGTATTCGCGGAGCCGGACGGCAAGCGCCTCCTCGGTGTCATCCTCGCGCCTGATCAGCTCCCCGCCACAGGCATCGCACCTCCCATCGTTGGCCGGGCTGTTGTCGATCAGGCTGTAGTCCATCCCGCAGTTCGCGCACAGCCGCCGCGCGAGCACCCTGCGCGCCACCTCGCTGTCGGGCAGGTCGAGATGAATCACCCCATCGAGGTCGTAGCTCTCCAGGAAGAACTCCGCCTGGCGCTCATTGCGCGGGAAGCCGTCGATGATGAAGCCATAGTTCCAGTCGTGCTCGGTGAGCCGTACCCCCACGACGCCCTCGACGAGGTCGTCGCCGACCAGCAATCCCGCCGCCATCGTTCGCCTGATCTGCGCGCCGAGCTTCGTGTGATGCTGCACGTTCCACCGGAAGATGTCCCCGACAGCGATGTGCTCGAGGTCGAACTCTTCGGCGAGCATCTTGGCGTGAGTTCCCTTGCCGCTGCCCTGGATGCCCATAATGACGTATTTCCGCATGCAGCCAGCTTCGCACGGCACGGGGCCGCTGGCTCCCCTTGCAGATGGCCATTTCCTCCGCCAAGGCGGCGTCGCTCTACCAGGCCACCCACACGCCGTCGAAGGCGGACTTGTTCACCAGCAGGCACATGGCACCTGATGATGCCGAGGCGCACGCATTGCCCGCGCGTAGGCTCATTCGCCGTGCTCCTGACCATGACAGGGAGGCTGGGCATGCGCTTGTTCGAGAGCTTGGACGCACGGGTGAACCGGATCATCGCCTGGGCGGATCGCGTGCAGCGCCGGCATGGTGTGCTCGGGTTTCCTTACGCCGTGATCAAGAAGTACGGAGACGATGATGGCGGCCGCGAGGCCGCGCTCATCACGTACTACGGTTTCCTCAGCATCTTCCCGCTGCTGCTGCTCGCCGTGGCGGTCCTGTCGCGGGTGCTGGCTGACAACCCGGAACTGCGGCAGCGGCTCATCACCGAGATCGTCCCGCAGGCGCTGCAATCCACGGTTGAGAACTCGGTCACCGCCTTGCCGACGTCCACACTTCCGTTCATCGCCGGCCTGATCGGCTTGCTGTTTTCCGGGACCGGTGTCGTGTTCTCCGCGTCCCAGACGCTGAACCATGTCGCCGCCGTCCCGCGGCGCCTTCGGGGCGGGTTCGCGACCCGGTACCTCCGGGTGTTCGTGATGCTGGCGATGCTGCTGCTGGGGGCAGTGGCGGCCGGGGCTCTCACGGTGGTGGTCACGGCGCTGCCTCGTGTGGCGGGAGCGGAACGCGCCGCGGCGGTGCTCGGGTCGGCCGTGGTCATCTTCGCCGTTTTGCTGTTTGGCGCCCGGGTGCTGCTCGCGCGGGCGGCGCCGGTCCGTGCCCTGTGGCCGGCCGCCGTCCTGGGCGCTGCGGCGGTGACCCTGGCGCTCAATCTGGGTCCGCCCATACTGGCCAGGCTGGTGAGCAAGGCCGGGCCCGTCTACGGGAGCTTCGCCACCGTGGCCGGTATGTTCGCCCTGCTTTACCTGGTCAACCAGGCGCTGGTTTACGCGGCCGAGGTCGCAGCCGTCCGGTATGCCGGGCTGTGGCCGCGGGCCCTGGATGTGAACCGGCCCACGGCGGCCGATGTCCGCGCGATGGCCCTGCTCGCCCGTGAGCAAGAACGCATCCCGGCCGCCCGGGTCGAGCTCCGCCTGGTTTCCCGCGATTCATCCACAGCCGGGAACGGCTCGCCGTAATCAGGTCGGCCCTGGCCCTCGGATCTGGAAGATTTCGATGGGGCATTGGGGCCCGGGGGCTCTCGCCAGTTTCTGGTCCCCAGTGAGCAAGGTGGTGTTCATGGCCTCGGCGAGGGCTACGTAGGCCGCGTCGTAGATGGTGAGGTTGTCCCGTAGTTCCCAGCAGCGGGGGAGCAGGGGGCGGTGCGGTGCCCGCCGGGCTGGCAGTGCGGCCAGGTCGTCGAGTGCGAGGCGGGCGCGCCGGGCATCGAGGGTGCCTGCTTTCATCTGCCGCCGCAGTACGGATGCGACCTCCAGGTCGGCCAGCCCGGGCACGGTCAGCCGCTCGCCCCGCAGCCGGGACCGGGCCTGGTCCCCGCCGGGGCCGTCATCGGCCAGGGCGACGACCAGGACGCTGGCGTCAGCGACGATCACGGTCGTCGCGGATCGCGGCTACGGCCTCCTCGAGCGGGACCGATCCGCCTGACCGGCCGCCCGCGCGGTCGAGGACCTCCTCCAGGGTCGGCTCGTCAGCGTCCTGGATCAGCCGGGCCCGCAGGTATTCCTGCAGAGACTGGTGAGCGGCGGCCGCACGCTGGCGGAGGATCGCGTGCGTCCGCTCGGGCACGTCCTTGATCTGGATGCTAGTCATGGCGCCATTGTGGCGCCGGAAGCGCCAAAGTGCAATCATGACTCGTGTGGCCGCCTGACAGACGAGCCATGCGCCGCTTCGCCGCTTCGCCGCTTCGCCGCTTCGCCGTGCTGCCGGGAGAATGTCGGTGCGCAGCCCTACGATGTGGGTCGTGCCGAGCGTGGACGAGATCGCGTGGCTGCGTGACAACAGCCCGGCGTGGCGGCTGCTTCGTGCGGACAACGCGCCGCTGGTGCTGAGCTTCCTGCACCGGGTTTTCGTGACCGATAACGTACGGTCCATCTCCGCGGCCGAGCTGGCCAGCCGCCTGGACGACGAGCTGTACGCGCTGAACCAGCAGGACAGTGCGCGGGGTGGCCCCAGGTTCCCCAAGCCGGCCAGGTCCTACCTCGACGACTGGGCGGCTCCCGGGGCTGGCTGGCTGCGGAAGTATTACCCGGACGGCACCGACGAGCCGCACTACGATGCCACACCCGCGGTCGAGAAAGCGCTGCAGTGGCTGGAGAGCCTGCGCGAGCGCGAGTTCGTGGGCACCGAATCGCGGCTGAAGGTCATCATCGAATTGCTGCGGCAGATCGTCTTCGGCACCGAGCCCGATCCCGCGGAACGGCTGGCCGAGCTGCGCCGCCAGCGGGAGGCCATCGACGGGCAGATCGCCCGGATCGAGGCCGGTGAGCTGCCCATGCTTGACGAGACCGCGGTGCGCGACCGCTACCAGCAGTTCGCGGGCACCGCACGGGAGCTGCTCGCCGACTTCCGCGAGGTGGAGGAGAACTTCCGCAAGCTCGACCGTCAGCTCCGGGAGAAGATCGCCGGCTGGCACGGTGGCAAGGGCGAGCTGCTGGACGACGTGCTCGGCAGCCGGGAGTCGATAGCCGGCTCGGACCAGGGGCGGTCCTTCCAGGCGTTCTACGGCTTCCTGCTGTCCCAGGCCCGGCAGGAGGAGCTGTCCAGCCTGCTGGACCGGGTGCACGCGCTGGCCGGGATCGCCGAGCGCGACACCAGGCTGCGGCACATTCACTATGACTGGCTGGACGCCGCACAGCGCACCCAGGCGACGGTCCGCCAGCTCTCCGAACAGCTCCGGCGCTTCCTCGACGACCAGGTCTGGTTCGAGAACCGCCGGGTGATCGACATCCTGCGTAGCATCGAGGGCCACGCGCTGGAGCTCCGGGACTCTGCCAGCCCGGGGGGACGACCCCCCGGACCCCCCGGAGTAGGCAACGTCCCGGTCACCCTGGAGCTCGACGCAGCCTCGCCGGCCATCCGGCTCCCGCTGGAGCGCCCGCTGTACGCGCTGGTGAAGAAGGCGCGGATCAGCAGCGACACGGTCCGCGACGCCGACGAGGAGACCGACCCCGCGGCCCTGTTCGAGCAGGTCTACGTGGACCCGGAGCCGCTGCGCGGCGGCGTCCGCCAGGCGCTGCGCGGCCAGCCGCAGGTCGGCCTGGCCGAGCTGGTCGCGCGGTACCCGCTCCGGCAGGGCGTCGCCGAGCTGGTCACCTACCTCTCGCTGCGGGACGAGGCGTTCGCCATCGTCTACGACGAACAGCACCGCGACCAGATCAGCTGGTCCGCCGCTGACGGCCGGGAGCGCACCGCGACGCTGCCGCGAGTCACCTACGCCAGGAGGGGCGGATGACCGCCGAACCGGATCTGTCGCTCGCCGTCACCCAGCTCATGAAGGGCGTCGTCTACCGCGACACGCACGACCACGCCTGGCGCAGCCTGCTCGAGCTGCAGCCGCAGGCCCGGGACTACGTGGACGTGCTGGGCCTGCAGGTCGTCATCGACGAGGCCGAAGGCTATGCGTTCCTCCGCCAGCGTCCCGCCGGCCCGGACGACGCCGACCCGCTGCCCCGGCTGATCCCGCGCCGGGCGTTGTCCTTCCATGTCAGCCTGTTGCTCGCGCTGCTGCGCAAGAAGCTCGCCGAATTCGACGCCCAGGGCGCAGACACCCGGCTCATGCTGACCCGGGAGCAGATGGCCGAGATGGTCCGGGTGTTCCTCCCCGCGAGCAGCAACGAGGCCAGGCTCACCGACCAGATCGACGCGCACATCAACAAGGCCGTCGACCTCGGTTTCCTGCGGCCCGCGAAGAACTCGGAGCAGGCCTATGAGGTGCGGCGCATCCTCAAGGCCTTCGTCGATGGCCAGTGGCTCGCCGACTTCGACACCAGGCTGGCCGAGTATGCCGCGCTGCTGGCGGGGGAGGAGCAGGAGTGACCGGCTTCCGCCTGGCCCGCCTGGAGCTGTACAACTGGGGCACGTTCGGTGGCCGTGTCTGGTCTTTCGGCTTGGACGGGCAGAACGCGCTGCTCACCGGCGACATCGGCTCCGGGAAGTCCACCATTGTGGACGCTGTGACCACGCTGCTGCTGCCCGCCCAGCGCATCTCCTATAACAAGGCCGCCGGGGCCGACACCCGCGAGCGGAGCCTGCGCTCCTACGTGCTCGGCTACTACAAGACCGAGCGCAACGAGGTCACCGGGGCCACCAGGCCGGTGGCGCTGCGGGATGGCTCCGCCTACAGCGTGATCGTCGGTGTCTTCACCAACCCCGGCTACGACGCGACCGTGAGCCTGGCCCAGGTGTTCTGGCTGCGAGGGGACTCGTCCGGCCAGCCGGACCGCTTCTACGTGACAGCCGACCGGCCGCTGTCGGTGACCGGCGACTTCGCGGACTTCGGTTCTGACATGTCGGCCCTCCGGCGGCGGCTTCGGGCCGCGCCCGGCCTCCGGGTACACGACGGGTTCCCCGACTACGGCAAGGATTTCCGCCGCCGCCTGGGCATCGAGTCGGAGCAGGCGATGGCGCTGTTCCACCAGACGGTCTCGATGAAATCGGTGGGTAACCTCACGGACTTCGTTCGCGATCACATGCTGGAGCCGTTCGACGCGGCCGGCGCGGTCGCCAGCATCGTCGCCCACTTCGAGGACCTGACCAAGGCCCACGAGGCGGTCCGGCGGGCCGAGGCGCAGCTGACCGCGCTGACCCCGCTGCTCAAGGACTGCGACTCGGCCGACGCGGTCCGGGCCGAGATCGCCGCGCTCGATGCCCGGCGGGGAGCGCTGAGGTACTACTTCGCCGATCTCAAGGCCCGGCTGACCGGCGCGGAACTCACCGAGATCGCGGCAGAGCGGGCGCGGATGCAGGCCCAGCGCGACGACCTCGACGGTGCGCTCGGACGGCTGCGCCAGCAGGAAACGAACCTGCGGGTCGAGCTGGCCGGCCATGGCGGGAACCGGCTGGCCGAGATCGAGCGCCAGCTCACCGACTGCGACGCGGCGCGAGTCTCCCGGTCGGGCAGGGCCGGACGGTTCGCGGCGCTGCTGGCCGATGCGGATCTGGCCCCGGTAGAAACCGCCGAGCAGTTCGGCGGCCGGCGCAGCGAGATCACGGCCGCCCGGGACACCGCCCGGCAGGATCTCGCCGTTTACCAGAACGCGCTGACCGAGACAGGCGTGCGGGCGAGTGCGCTGCGGGACGAGGCGGCCGAGGTCAACGCGGAACTGCGCAGCCTGCGGGAGCGCAAGACCAGCATCCCGAAGAAGCAGCTGGAGCTGCGCGCCGCGTTGTGCCGCGAACTGCGCATCGGAGAGGACGCGCTGCCGTTCGCCGGCGAGCTGATCGCGGTGCGGGACAGCGAGGCGGATTGGGAGGGCACCGCGGAGCGGCTGCTGCACGGCTTCGCGCTCTCGGTGCTCGTGCCCGACGAGCACTATCCCGCCGTGTCCGACTGGATCAACGCCCACCACCTGAGGGACCGGGTGGTGTATTACCGCGTGCCCGAGCCGTCGCGGGCCGCGGCCGCGCCACCCCGGCACGGGCCGGCCACGCTGGCCGCCAAGCTCCTGGTCAAGGACACCCCGTTCGCCGGGTGGCTGGAACACGAGCTCGGCCGGCGCGCCGACCACGAGTGCGTCGAGACGATGGCGGAGTTCCGCCGGATGCCCCGGGCGATCACCAAAGCCGGGCAGGTGAAGGGCAGCGGTGGGCGGCACGAGAAGGACGACCGGTTCCGCATCGACGACCGCAGCCGGTACGTGCTCGGCTGGTCCAACCAGCGCAAGCTCGACGCGCTGCTGGACCGGGCCGGGATGCTGGCCGGCCGCCTCAGCAAGGTCGCGGCCGAGCAGAAGCGGCACGAGACGGCGCGGGACGCCGCGATCAAGCGGGGTGAAGTGCTCGCCGGGCTGGACCAGACACGCGAGTTCGCCGAGATCGACTGGCAGTCCATGGTCAACCAGGCCGAGGAGCTCCGGGCCGAGCAGCGTGAGCTCGAGGCCGCCTCGGCGGAACTGGCCCGGCTGACCCGCGACCTCGACGCGGTCAAGAAGCGGATCACTGACCAGGAAGGCGCGCTGCGCGCGCTGGACGGGCGGCTCGGCGGGCTCGATAACCGGCAGCACGCCGCTGAGGGCGTTATGGATGATGTCCGGGAGATCCTGGCTGAGGATGCGTGCGGGCCGGGCCGGGCCCAGTTCGCGGTGATCGAGGAGGTGCTGGCCGGGGCGGGGCGGCTGGCGCCCTCCACCGCCGCCGCCTGCGACCGGGCGGAAACGGAGGCCGGAACCGAGTTCAGCACGCTGGCCGCGAAGCGCGGCGAGCGGCTGGCCCGGCTATCCAACAAGATCGTCGCAGCCATGGGGGAGTTCCGGCGGCAGTACCCGGTGGAGACCAGCGAGCTCGATGACTCGGCGGAGTCCGCCGGCGGTTACCGGGAGCTGCACGGCCGGCTCACCGGCGACGACCTGCCCCGGTTCCGGCAGCAGTTCAAGACGTACCTGAACCAGAACACGATCCGGGATATCGCCGGCTTCCAGTCCCAGCTGAACAAGCAGGCTGACCTGATCAGGGAGCGGATCGCCACCATCAACACCTCGCTGGTCGGCGTGGACTACAACCCGGGCCGCTACATCCGGCTGGAGCCGCTGCCGTCCCCGCACGCCGACATCCGTGACTTCCGCGCGGACCTGCGGGCCTGTACCGACGACGCAGTGTCCGGCGAGGACTCCGACCACTACTCCGAGCAGAAGTTCCTGCAGGTGAGCCGGATCATCGCGCGGTTCCGCGGCCGCGAGGGGCTGACCGAGGCTGACCGGCGGTGGACGAGGTTCGTCACCGACGTCCGGAACTGGTACACGTTCGCCGCCTCGGAGCGGTACCGCGAGGACGACACCGAATACGAGCACTACGCCGACTCCGGCGGCAAGTCCGGCGGGCAGAAGGAGAAGCTCGCCTACACGATCCTGGCCGCGTCGCTCGCCTACCAGTTCAAGCTGGAATGGGGCGCGGCGAAGTCACGGACGTTCCGTTTCGCGGTCATCGATGAGGCATTCGGCCGGGGGTCCGACGAGTCGACCCGGTTCGCCCTGGAGCTGTTCGGCCGGCTCGGCCTGCAGTTGCTGATCGTCACCCCCCTGCAGAAGATCCACGTCATCGAGCCGTACGTGTCCGCGGTCGGCTTCGTGGACAACCCCCAGAGCAATGACTCGCGGCTGCAGACACTCACGGTCGATGAGTACCAGGCCAAGCGGGCCGCGCACCAGATCGCCCAGCAGATCGTGGTCAGCGATCTCGTCCCCGCGGCCGGGAGCTGACGTGCCCGCGATGCGGGCCCGTGCGGGCCCGCTGGCCGGTGGGCCCGGCCGGTGGACCCGGCCGGCTGACGTCCGCGCGACGGTCCGCAGGAAGTGGGACTCCGGCGCCCTGCTGACGCGCTTCACGGCCGGGCGGGCGTGGGAACCCCTCAGTATCCCCGTTCACGGCCCGTCCGCCCGGCAGCTCGGCGAGTACCTCCCCGAGGTGCGCAAGTGGGCCGCCGAGTGGGCCGCCGCCGCGGCGCGCGGCCCGCTGCGCGTGGAGTACAAGCAGGTCGGCGGCCGGCACTTCGGCGCTAACAGCATCCCAGGACATGCCTGGCTGGACAGCTACGACGGCGCCTGGGCGCTGCTCGGGGTCCGCCCCGACGTCCGCCGCCTGGCCGGGCTGGTCGAGGCCTGCGCGGGCACCCGGCTGGTCCCGTGGCTGACGGGCCATCCCATGCGAGCGCTGCGGCTCGCGGATGACTGGGACCGGCTGCTGGCCACGGTCAGGTGGATCGAGCAGCGCCAGGCGCCCGGCATGTACCTGCGCCAGGTCGATGTGCCTGGCGTGGACACCAAGTTCATCGAGCGGCACAAGGGCGTGCTCACCGAACTGCTCGACGCCCAGCTCGACCCAGCCCGCGTGAATAGCGTGATGCCCGACTTCGCCGGACGCTACGGCTTCCTCCGCCGGCCGGGTTACGCCCGGTTCCGGGTGGCCGGGGTCTTCCGCGGATTCTCCGAGCTATCTGTCCGCGCCCGCGAACTCACCGCGGCACCCGAGGGCGTCAGCCGCGCCTACGTGATCGAGAACGAGATCACCTACCTCGCGTTCCCGGTCCCGCCAGCGGCGATGGTGATCCTGGGCGGCGGCTACGCACTCCCGTTCCTGCCGCTCGGCTGGCTGGCCGATCTCGACATCGCCTACTGGGGCGACCTCGACACGCATGGCTTCGCGATCCTGAACCGGCTGCGCCATCACCTACCGAACGCCCGTTCCATGCTCATGGACCGGGCCACCCTGCTGTCCCACCGGGAGCACTGGACGACAGAGCCCTCCCCGGCCACTGCTGCCCTGGACCGCCTCGACCGGGCCGAGTCGGCTCTCTACGCCGACCTCATCTCAGATACCTACGCCCCGTCCGTCCGCCTGGAACAGGAACGGATCAGCTTCTCTGCTATTGAGAAAGCAGCCGCCGACGGTTGACAGGAGCCGACGGACACGCTTAACGCGCAGCCAAGCCGAGGTGGCGTACGCATCCCATAACGGTCCTGGCCCGTCAGCCCAGAGATGGCAGCCCGGGTGCTCCCGGAGCGGTGTGTGAGGATGTCGGGATGGGCGGCCGGGCCTGGCCGGGTGATTCCCGAGCGGTGAGAAGGAGTGGCTGATGGACACCCGCTTCGAGGTCACAGTAGCCACTGGGACGATGAGGTCCGCCTCCAGCCGTGCCGTCAGCTTCCCGCACCGGTGGACCCCCGAAGGCGTCACGGTTGAAGCCGATTTCACCGGCGGCCATCTTCTCCACCTCGCAGCGGCTGGCTGCGTGCTCAATGACGTCTATCGAGAGGCCGCTGCGCTAGGCATCGAGGTGAAAGGAGTCCGCGTGTCCGCAGCAGGCGGGTTCGATACCGGCACGTGGAAATCTACGGGCATCAGTTATTCCGTTGACGTCAGTTCTGATGACCCTGCCGATGAGCTTGCTCACCTGCTTGAGGTCGTTGACGAGGTCGCCGAGATCCCGCGCGCTCTCCGGGCCGGAGCCCCCGTCAGGCGGGCAACCTGACCCGAGCCTTGCGGTGAGCGAACGGTCCTTCCGGCCCGCTCCCGGCTCGTGACCAGGGTCACTTAGCGGGTCGTGGCTGTGAGTATGCGGGTGATGCTGGTGACGAACCGGGCCAGCGCCGCGGGGTCGCCGGCGCAGCGGGTCGGGTTGAGCTCTCCGATCGACAGCGCTCGCATCCGCTGATCCCGGGCCGCCGTTACGAGCGCCTGTGTGGTCTGGTCCAGGGTAGGTCCCATGTTGCGGCCGTCGGTGTTCTCCGCCAGTGGGGCGTCGGTGAAGTCGAGGACGTCGACGTTGACATGGACGGCGAGCGGGCCAGGCGGAAGCCGGCTGAGTGCGGCCAGGGCAGTGCCGGCTGGATCGGCGGCAAGCGCCTGGCTGGTGGTCATGTGCAAGCCGAGCCGGTCAGCCTGCTCGCGCTCCCACTGCGTGGTCTTCTGTGGGTCGACCCCGAGCCATGCCACCTGGTGCGGCTGGAGCAGCGGCCGGGGCCCGAACGCGCCGGTGAGGGTGTCCAGGCAGCCAGGCAGGGCGAGCGCGTGCGCTAGCCCCATCCAGTCCAGCGCCCCGTCGATGGTGCTTTCCGGGGTGTTGAGGTCGTAGTGGCGGTCGACGTAGAGCAGTCCCGGCGCCTCCGCGCCCAGGCGCCGCAGAGCCGCCACTACCCCGAGCGCGATGGTGCAATTCCCGCCGAGCACCAGGGCAATGTCGCCGCGCGCCAGCAGCGGGTGAAGCCGGTCCGCCAGCTGCTGCAGGGACGTAGTCGCCTGGCCGGCGTTCTGGGCCAGCGGATGATCCGGGTCCGGGCTCCATATCTGGTGGGGCAGGTTCCCGTCGTCGTGCACCTGCAGACCCGAGGCGGTGAGCTGGTCGAGCAGGCCGGCCGAGCGCAACGCCGCGGGCGCCAGATCCTGGCCGGCCGCATAGCTGGCCGCGCTGCTCGGAACACCCACGACTGAGATCCTGCTCACCAGGGGAGGATACCTGTGCGCGCCCTCCCTCGTGGCGGGTGATCCGGTTACCCCGCCCGCGGGGGATGATGGTCATGGTCACGCCCGGCAAGGGCAGCTGAGCGGGAGAGCGAGGTCTGGCGATGCCCAGCGCCGTTGACGATGAACAAGAGCGGCATGCCGCTGCGGTGGGCACGCGGTACCTGCTGCGGTTTGAAGCGGACACGCTGAAGCAGCGGCCCCTGTGGATCCGGCTGATCATCGAGTTCCTGGGCACGTTCCTGCTGGTGACGGTGGCCGCCGGGGCCGGCGTCATCAATCACTACGCTGGCGGAGGCCCGATCAGCAGGACCGCCGCGGTGATCGCGCCGGGAGCCCTGGTGATGGCGCTGATCTACGCGTGGGGCCCGCTGTCCGGGCTGCACATCAACCCGGCGGTCACCTTCGCCTTCACCGCCCGCCGGGTGTTCCCCACCCGGTGGGTGCTGCCCTACTGGGCCGCCCAGTTCGCCGGCGCCATCGGCGCGGCCCTGGTCCTGCAGGTCCTGTTCGGGGACGTCAGCGCGGGCGGCAACTACCCGATCGCCAAGGCAGGCGGGGACTGGCGCTCGTTCGTCATGGAAATCATCCTGACCACCATCCTGGTCAGCGTGATCCTGAACACCGCGACCGGGGGCCGCAGCATCGGCCACAACGCCGCAATCGCGGTGGGCTCGACGGTGGCCCTGCTCGGCCTGTTCGCCAGCCCGATCAGCGGCGCGTCGATGAACCCGGCCCGCACCCTGGGCCCCGGCATTGTGGGCGCCGACCTCACCGGCTGGTGGGTCTACGTCTTCGGTGACATCATCGGCGCAGCCATCGCAGTCATGATCATAATCCTAGTCCGCGGACTGCCAGACAAAGAGGAAACCGAAGCCGCCCAGGGCGGGGACCTCCCGGTGTGATCCAGCCAGGGGCTGGATCAGGGCCGGCTGGGCGATGGCTGGCTGGCCGCACTAGCCGTTCACGCGGTGGGTGCGTCCGGCCCACTCGGCGTCACGCAAAACGAATTTCTGGATCTTTCCCGTAGACGTCATCGGCAGCTCGAGCATGATTTCGATGTCGCGCGGTGCCTTGTAACTGGCGATCTTGGCGCGTACGTGCACGATCAGTTCCTGCGGGGTCGCGCTCTGGCCGGCCCGGAGCACGACGAACGCTTTCGGGCGCTCGCCCCACTTGTCGTCGGGTACCCCGATGACCGCGACCTCGAGTACGGCTGGGTGGCTCATGAGCGCTTGCTCCACCTCGATGGTGGAGATGTTCTCCCCGCCGGAGATGATGACGTCCTTGGAGCGGTCGCGCAGCTCGATGTACCCGTCGGGATGCATGACGCCAAGATCGCCGCTGTGGAACCAGCCGCCGCGGAACGCTTCCTCGGTGGCCTCCGGGTCAAGGTAGTAACCGGCCATGACGTTGTTGCCGCGCATGACGATCTCGCCCATCGTGCGGCCATCGGCCGGGACGTCGGCCATCTGGGCATCCACAATGCGCAGGCCTTCGGCCTGGATCATGTTGACGCCCTGCCGGGCCTGCAGCACCGCGCGCTGCTCGGCAGGCAGGTCGGCCCACTGCGGCTGGGACTGGCAGAAGGAGATCGGGCCGTAAGTCTCGGTCAGCCCGTACACGTGGACGATGCGGAAACCCATCTGCTCCATCCGCGCGATGGTGGTGGGACTGGGCGGCGCGCCGGCCGTGGTGATCAGGACCGGCCGGGTCAGCGGCCCGGCCTCGGCCGCGTTCAAGATCGTGCTCACCACAGTTGGCGCCGCATTGAGGTGGGTGACGCCGTGCTCGCTGAGTTGCTGCCAGATCGCGTCGCCGCGCACTTCGCGCAGGCACACATGGGTACCGCCGATGGCCGTCAGGGACCACGGTGTGCACCAGCCGTTGCAGTGGAACATGGGCAAGGTCCACAGGTACACGCTGTTCTCGTCGTGCCGGGAGTGGATGATCTCGCCGAAACAATTCAGGTAGGCACCCCGGTGGGTGTAGACGGCGCCTTTCGGCCGGCCGGTGGTGCCGGAGGTGTAATTGATCGCGATGGGGGCAAGCTCGTCGGGGACCGACCAGGGCAGCGGCTGCTGGCCGCCCCGGGCGAGGAAGTCGGGGTAACTGACCAGCCGCGGATCCGAGCTCAGGTCCGCGGCGGCCGGGGCCTCAGGATCCCCCGCGGCCGGGGCCTGCGGATCCGCGGCGGCTACCAGCTGGGTCACGGCCGCCACGCCGCTGGCGCCGGCCGCGGCCTTGCCCAGCAGCGCGGCGTCGGCGACCAGGATCTTCGCGCCGGAGTGGGCCAGGATGTAGGCGATCTCCTCAGCCGTCAGCCGGGTGTTCACCGTGACCAGCACGCCGCCGGCCAGCGGGACCGCGAAATGGGCGATGAGCATCGCGGGCAGGTTCGGCATCAGGTAGGCGACCCGGTCGCCCGGCTCGACGCCGCTGGCCTGCAGCGCCCGCGCCACCTGCTGCGCCCCGGCCGCCAGCTCGCGGTAGGTGAGCCGCTGCGCGCCGTAGATGACGGCGACCTTGTCCGGCCATATCCGCGCGGACCGCTCCAGGAACGACAGCGGCGTCAGCGCCGTATGCGAAACCGGGCCCGCGCCAGCCGCCGGCCGCGACGACCCACGCTCGTCCCGGGCGTTCTCCTCGAGCAGATGGTCGGTCATGATTTCTCACCTTGCCAGTGGGGATGTAATGTGCCGCCGGCACACTGGATGGCGGGCATACGAGCATCCGCGCCCCGGTTGGCTTGGTGGCCTTGCCGGCCGAGCCTGCCTCGCTGGTACATCGGACGGCGCCGCACCATCCAGCTGCTGGCCATTCCCCAGCTGATGACTATTCCCGGGCTGGCGACAGAGGCGAAGGTCCCTAGCCCCCATTCGGGCTGGCCGGCAGGGGTGGATATGGACGAGGCCTGCCTGGGGGCGCTGGGTTCCGGTTGGCCAGCCATGCGGGCGTTGCCCGCCTTTGTTGATTGGTGCCCAGACTGGGCAGACTGGGGGTGTCGGCGTTCGCCTGTAGTCGCCGGGTCGGAGGGGGACTGGCATGAGCTCACCGGTTCATAGCGGCCATGCGGTGGACAGCGCGGACCTTGAGCTGCTGGTCACTGGCCTGCACCACGATCCGCACGGTCTGCTAGGCGCTCACCCGGCGCAGGACGGTGAGGGCCGTGATTGTGTGGTGATCCGCGGGTGGCGTCCTGACGCGGCCGGCATGGCCCTCCTCGCCGGTGAGCGGCGGATCGAAATGCGCCGCGTGCACCCGGCGGGAGTGTTCGCCGGGGTGGTGGAGGATCCGGGGATCGCGGACTACCGGCTGGAGGCGACTTATCCAGATGGTGTCGTGGTGGTGGTCGATGATCCCTACCGGTATTGGCCCACGCTCGGGCAGCTTGACCTGCACCTGCTGGCCGAAGGCCGGCACGAGGGGTTGTGGCGGCATCTGGGAGCGCAGGTGCGAGTGCACCAGGGGGCGCCTGGTACGTCGTTCGCGGTATGGGCGCCGGGCGCCCGTGCGGTGCGGGTTGTTGGTGACTTCAACGGCTGGGACGGCCGCCTGCACCCGATGAGAGTGCTGGGCATCTCCGGGGTCTGGGAGATCTTCCTACCCGGGGTCGCCTCTGGCGCACGCTACAAGTTCGAGGTGGTGACCCAACTCGGGCAGGTGAGCCTGCGCGCGGACCCGTTCGCCTTCGCCACCGAGGTGCCGCCGGCCACGGCGAGTGTGGTCACCCAGAGCAGGTACGAATGGCGGGACGCGGCATGGTTCGCCAGCCGGGAGACTACCGACCTGCTGCATTCTCCCGTGTCGGTCTATGAGTGCCACCTGGGCTCGTGGCGGCTGGCCCAGGACGCCGATGGCGGGTGGCGGCCCCTGACCTACCGTGAGGCGGCCGAGGCCCTGCCCGGATACCTCAGCGACCTCGGTTTCACCCACGTCGAGTTCCTTCCCATCGCGGAGCACCCGTTCTCGGGTTCCTGGGGTTATCAGGTGACCGGGTTCTACGCGCCGACATCACGCTACGGGACCCCCGACGACTTCCGCTATCTGGTCAACCAGTTGCACCAGGCAGGCATCGGGGTCCTCGTCGACTGGGTCGCCGGGCATTTCCCCAAGGACGACTGGGCGCTGGCGCACTTCGACGGCACCGCGCTCTACGAGCACGCCGACCCCCGCCTGGGCGAGCACCCCGACTGGGGCACGCTGGTGTTCAACTATGGGCGGCACGAGGTCCGGAACTTCCTGCTCGCGAACGCGCTGTTCTGGATCGAGGAATTCCACATCGATGGCCTGCGCGTGGATGCGGTCGCCTCGATGCTCTACCTGGACTATTCGCGCAAAGAGGGCGAGTGGATCACCAACCGGTTCGGTGGCCGGGAAAACCTGGAAGCTATCGACTTCATCAAGGAATCCAACGAGGTGGTGTACCGTCACCACCCCTCGGTCATGCTGGTCGCCGAGGAGTCCACTTCCTGGCCGGCCGTCTCCCGCCCCACCTACCTAGGCGGGCTCGGTTTCGGCTTCAAATGGAACATGGGCTGGATGCACGACACCCTGGTCTATTTCGCCAAAGATCCGGTGCACCGCCGCTACCACCATCACGAGCTCACGTTCGCTCTGCTGTACGCGTTCAGCGAGAACTTCATATTGCCGCTGAGCCACGACGAGGTCGCACACGGAAAGGGATCGTTGCTCGGGAAGATGCCGGGCGACCGCTGGCAACAGTTCGCGAACCTGCGCGCGCTGCTGGCCTGGATGTGGGCACATCCCGGCCGCCAACTGCTGTTCATGGGCGGCGAGATCGCCCAGGACAGCGAGTGGCGGCACGACGGCAGCCTCGATTGGCACCTGCTTGAATACCCTGAGCACGCCGGTGTCCAGGAACTAGTCCGCGCGCTCAACACCGTCTACCGCCAGGAGCCCGCATTGTGGCAGCAGGACTTCGATTGGCCCGGTTTCCGCTGGATTAACCCCAACGACTCAGAGAACAGCGTGCTGTCGTTCCTGCGTTTCCCAATCACAGATGGGCGCCCCATCGCCTGCGTCGCGAATCTCACGCCGGTGCCTCGCCACGACTACCGCATCGGGCTCCCGTACCCGGGGCGCTGGGTGGAGATCTTCAACTCCGACAACGCGAAATTCGGCGGCAGCAACACCCTCGCCGGCACCGTCACCACCGAGCCCAGCGGCTGGAACGACCTCGACTACTCCGCCACGCTCACGCTGCCGCCCCTGGGCGTGCTGTGGCTCGCCCACGAGCCCGAGACCAACCTGCCCGCTGCCCCCAGCCCAGCAACGTGAGGCTGATGGCGTAAACGGAGGGGTTGCGTACTGTTAGCGGCCGGAATCAGACCGCGATGCTGGCGCCCTGGCCGTCCCGAGCAGGGGCGGTTTCGTCGTCGAACCATACCCCGCCCTCGCCGAGGTAACGGAAGTGCAGCATGCTGCCGGCTTCGACGGTGACTGCCGCGCTGCGGGTGCCGTTCGCCCGCCGCCGCAGCGGATGAGCGTAGGGATCCCAATCGTTGAAATCACCCACCACCGACACGGCCCCGCGAGGCTCATCGGCGGACAATGCGAAGGTGACGCGGACAGTGCCGTTACGCCCGGGCTTGGTTGTCTTGATCAACTGCTCTCTCCACTCCGTGCACTGAACCACCCTGACCGAGACCGATTATCCCGAATTCTGCGCGCATGGTCTCTCATTCCGCTGCGAAGGGCCCGGCGTGTCGCCGTCGGCAGCCGGGTCCAGTGTGTCGACGGCCGTCCAGTTGCCGCCGGCCGGGAGGCTCACGGTCCTGATCTGCTTGCCGCCCCCCGTCCAGGCGACGATCGCGTCGCCGGACCCGTCCATGCCGATCACCGGGCCGCCGAAGGCATCCGTGCTGACGTGACGACTCGCCCTGGCTGCCGGTTGTCGAGGCGGCCACCTGCATGCCGGACGCGTTCTCGGCGAACCCCTGTCTGCCCACGCCGAAGGGCAGTGGCAGGGCTGCCGACCAGGTGGCGGCCTGCGCGGGAAGCGCCACGGCAGCAGCAGTGACCGGCGCGATCAGTAATACGGGCAGCGCCATCGCGCTGCGGCGGATGAATCGGGACATGAGAGATCCTTCTTCCTGCGGATTCTTGCGGGGTCAACTATTCCCGGTCAGCAAGATCGTCTGCCGGGCTCCCCAGGCCATATGCGGGGTCTCATGGATCACCTCTGCCAGGGGGCACCTCCCCCGGGAATGTCCCGCCGATGAGGCTCAGCACGAACGCGCAGTACGCCGGCTTTTCCGTAACCGGTGCTGGCGATCCCTCCGGGGCTATCCGCCCCCGGCGCTCCCCACGATGACTTCCTCATCAGACCCCGTTAAGGACACGTCCGGGTCTGTGTGCTGGTTCATGGGGCCGTTGATGGGACGCATTGGCGTTTGAATGAGGGCGGCTGGTTTGCCGTCTGCCAAGATGCCAGGCGAATGCCCGGCCAGGACGGCGGGCAGGTCGCCAAGATCCAGCGCCTCATCCGTACCGCCGCTGCAGGCTCAGCCGGTCGCAGGTCCCTCGGGGGGACGGCCGCGGATCGTGTGGCAGCGGGAGCAGGAGGGAGCCGAAATCGTGCGCTTGCATGCGGCAGCCAAGATCGTTTGCGTGTATCGGCGAGACGGCACCCAGGAATTCATGGGCGAGCTACGAAGCGGTCAGCTAGCGCGTTTTTTGCCCAAATATCGATCCTGACTCATGTGACCGCCTGTCAACTATCTTGCTCAAATCTTTTGGAGGTGTCCGAGCAGGTCAGCTGGCCGGATCAAGAGTCTGTGAGTCATGACATATAGCAAATGCAGCTATTTGAGGCTAGTCTGGCGTTAAAAGCCAACATTAGGGGAATTCCATGACTGAAGCAGTCGTCGTGGCCACCGCTCGCTCGCCGGTCGGCCGCGCATTCAAGGGGTCATTGAGCAGCATCCGTCCTGACGACCTGACCGTGCAGATGATCACCGCAGCCCTCGCCAAGGTGCCTCAGCTCGATCCCGCAGATATCAGTGACCTGATGCTCGGCTGCGGCATGCCCGGCGGCGAGCAGGGCTTCAACATGGCCCGGGTAGTGGCGATCTTGCTCGGCTACGACAACCTGCCGGGAACCACCGTCAACCGGTACTGCGCGTCCTCCCTGCAGACCACCCGGATGGCGTTCCACGCGATCAAGGCCGGCGAGGGAGATGTATTCATCTCGGCGGGCGTCGAGTGCGTGAGCCGCTTCACCAAGGGCAGCAGTGACAGCCTGCCGGACACGATGAACCCGGTGTTCTCGTCCGCTGAAGCGCGCACAGCCAAGCAGGCCGAGGGCGGGGCGGACGTCTGGCATGACCCGCGCGATGACGGCGAGATTCCCGACGTGTACCTGGCCATGGGCCAGACCGCTGAAAACCTTGCGGCGCTGCGCGGGATCACCCGCCGGGAGCAGGATGAGTTCGGTGTCCGGTCGCAGAACCTGGCCGAGAAGGCACTCTCCGACGGGTTCTGGCAGCAGGACATCACCCCGGCTACGCTTCCGGACGGCACTGTCGTGTCGGCCGACGACGGGCCGCGGGCGGGGACCACGCTGGAGAAGATATCTACGCTGAAGCCGGTTTTCCGGCCTGACGGCACGGTCACTGCGGGCAACTGCTGCGCGCTGAACGACGGCGCCGCGGCGGTGATCGTGATGAGCGACCGCAAGGCCGCCGAGCTCGGGATCACGCCGCTGGCCAGGATCGTCTCCTCCGGCGTGTGCGCGCTGTCATCCGAGATCATGGGCCTGGGACCGGTCGGGGCCTCCCGGCAGGCGCTGAAGCGGGCCGGGATGACCATCGACGACATCGACCTGGTCGAGATCAACGAGGCGTTCGCCGCCCAGGTGATCCCCTCCTACCGGGACCTCGGCATTGACGAGGCCAAGCTGAATGTCAACGGCGGGGCGATCGCCATAGGCCACCCGTTCGGGATGACCGGGGCACGGATCACCTCGACCCTTCTGAACGGTCTGCAAGCCCGCGACAAGACCTTTGGCCTGGAGACCATGTGCGTGGGTGGCGGCCAGGGCATGGCAATGATCTTCGAGCGGCTGTAAGAGCCCAGGGGATGTAACACCGATCCGCCAGTCCCGGGAGACCGCGCCGAAGTGGTCCCCCGGGACTGGTGGATTATTGCCGTCACCGCGCCGACGTGACTGATTCGCCGGCGATCTCCATAGTCAGCCAGCCACCCGGCTGGGTACTGCGGTTCTGAACCGAAGTACCTGCCGGGTGGCTGGCTGACTGTACTGCTAGCCCCGAGCTGGGACCCAGACCTGCTGGTTCACACCCTGCTGGTTGACACTGCGGAAAGCTCCTTCTTGAGGATCTTGCCGCTGGGCCCGGTCGGGAGCTCGCTCCTGAATACGACCGATCTCGGGTACTTGTACGCGGCGAGCCGCTCCTTGACGAAGCCGATCAGCTCCTGCTCGGTGGCCGTCTGGCCGCCCTTCAGTACGCAGTAGGCCCTGATCTCCTCCCCGAGCCGCTCGTCGGGTATCCCCACCACGGCGACCTGGCCGACCGCTGGGTGCTTGTACAGGACGTCCTCGACCTCCCGCGGGTAGACGTTGAACCCGCCGCGGATGATAAGGTCCTTCTTCCGGTTGACGATGAAATAGAACCCTTCCTCGTCCCTGTACCCAAGGTCCCCGGTACGCAGCCACCCGTCCTTGATGGCTTCCGCGGTCCCTTCCGGGTTCTTGTAATAGCCCTTCGTGATGGCGTGCCCGCGCAGCACGAATTCCCCGATGTTTTCCTTTCCTGTCCCGAGTGGCCGTCCGTCGTCATCCCACACTTGCATGTCCACGCCCCAGATGGGCTTGCCCACGCTGTAGGGTTTCCGGTCGTCCTGGCGGTTGAAGGTTGCCACCGGCCCGCTTTCGGTCAGGCCGTACAGTTCGAGGATTATGACTCCGAACTTCCGCTCGAAGCTGTCCAGGAACTCGGCGGGCAGTGCCGCTCCGGCGGAACCCACGATGCGGAGAGAAGACGTATCGTAGTCCGCGAGCTGCGGGTGCTGGAGCAGCGCGTGGTACATCGTCGGAACGCCATGGAAAATGGTGGCCTTGTCGTTCTGGATGACCTCCAGCATCGTGCCGGGGTCGAAGCGCACCATCAGCCGCAGCGCGCCCCCGGCCAGCACCGTCGAATTGAGCACGCCGGACAGGCCGAGAGTATGGAACATAGGCGCCACGGCGACCATGATGTCGGCGTTGGTCATCGCGAAGCCCTGCCGGTGCGCATCAGCGTTCATGTACAGCTCGAAGTGGGTCAGCTCGACCCCCTTCGGCCGGCCGGTGGTCCCCGAGGTGAACAGGATCACGGCTGTGTCGCCGGGGTCCCGCTGCACGAACGGCGGCGGGTCCGGCGCAGCCCCGGCGAGGAGTTCATCGAAATCTGTGCCGACGCTGCCGGCGGGCTGGCTGCCCGTCACGACGAAGATCTCCCCGACACCAGCCGAGGCCGCGCCTTTCGCTGCCTCGGAGATCGTGGCCACCGATGTGATGACTGCGCGGGCGTCCGAGCCGCCGAGGTAAAAAGCGATCTCGGGCGCCTTGAGCAGCACGTTCATCGGGACTACGACGCCTCCCGCCTTCAGGATGCCGAAGTAGGCCAACAGAAACTGCGGGATGTTCGGCAGCTGCAGGCCAACCGCGACCCCGGGCTCGACGCCGTGCCGCCGCAGGTTCGTGGCGACCCGGTCGGACGCCGCGTCCAGCTCGGCGTAGGTCATCGAGCCCTGGTCGGAGATCACGGCGAGCTGGCCGGGCCACCGCTTAGCTGACTCGTGCAGAGTTATCGCCAGGTTGAAGCCCATCCTGATCTTCCTCCTCTTGCCTTTCCTCCCGGTTCTGCCGGGATGTGAAGACGCTCAGTGGTGTGCGGCGAACAGGTGCCTGCGGGCCTTTGGTGCGGCTGAATCGCTCGTCTTCCCCAGGTGCGGGCTGGGAAGGATCGTGCGGCCGAACGTTTCGCTGGTCAGAGCGGCGAGGCAGCCATACCATGCGACGGCGGCGAGCGCGATGCCGACCCATCCGCTGGCCTTGACCAGCCCGGCGTCGCTAGCGCCATTGCCCCACGCGGCGAGGATGAACAGCACCGTGGCGAGCATGAAGATGAGATTGATGACCAGGGTCGTCTTGAACGAGGCAATCCACAGGATGAACGCCGGGATTGCCCACAGACCCAGGAACAGAGCCAGATTGGCTGGGTGCTGCGCGAGCGGGATCTTGGGCAGCTCGAAGGTGAAGAAGTACCACAGCGAGAGGTTGAAGCAGCCGAAGGTGCCGAAGGCCACGACGCCGAAGGTGTTGCCGCGGAGCATCTCCCACATCGCCACGGCGAACTGTCCCAGGCCGCCGTAGAGCAGCAGCGTCGTGAGCACGACCGGGATCGTCGTGGGCTTGGCCATTCCGATGTTTATCCAGCTCAGGGCGGCGAGCGGCAGCGATAGTGCGGCCAGCCCGAACGGTCCTGGATCGGCGAGGAAGAGGCTCCTCACCTGCTTGCCAGGAGCCGCTGGCACGTCGGTGTTGACCTGGTGCCCGTTGTGCGCGATGTTGCCCGGCTGCCCGGGTGCGATGGTGGTCATGACAGTCCCTCCTCGTTGAGATTCCTGCCGACTGACCGCTACATGTGGTCCAGTCATCGCTATCGTTTAGCCCGCGGTGCCGGAAGGGATAGCGACCTACGCCTCTGCTGCCACCTGGCAGAAGTCCTATTCTGGCCAGCGGAACGGAATAGATTCGTGACCGGCCCTGGTGGTGATCGCCTGCATCGACCACGTCAGTTCATAACTTCCTGCACTGTGCTATCAACGATGCTGTCCGGTAACATCGGCACCATTAATGGCATTGCGTACTGAATCAACTACTTAACGTCACCAACGTCCCGGGCGCTGCCTCATCCTGGTGGGTGCTGCGAGAGACCTGTTAACGTTCGCCGCAACCTTCAGCTGACAAGGAGTGGCCGACGTGAACAACAGTCTCCGTCTGGACCGTCTCGACGCGCTCGACATGCATGTGCACATCGAGGCCGACCCCCAGGGCCGCACATCCCTCGACCAGGAACTCCTGGACGCGTCCGCCGCGTACTTCCGTGGCACCCAGCCGCGCATGCCCACGGTCCATGATGTGGCGGCTTACTACCGGGAGCGCAACATCGGGGCTGTGGTCTTCACCGTTGACGCCGAGACCGCGCTGGGCCAGCCCGCACCGCCCAGCGAGGAGATCGCCGAGGCCGCCGCGGCCCATGCGGACATCCTGATCCCGTTCGGCTCGGTCAACCCGCTCACCGGTGAAGCCGCGGTCCGCCGGGCGCGCCGCCTGGTCGGGCAGTACGGCGTGCGCGGGTTCAAATTCCACCCCAGTGTGCAGGCGTTCCAGCCGAACGACCGCGCCTTCTATCCCCTGTATGAGGCGCTGCAGGAGATGGGGGTCCCCGCGCTGTTCCACACCGGCCAGACCGGCATCGGGGCGGGCCTGCCGGGTGGTCGCCGGATCAAGCTGCGGTACTCCGACCCCATGCTGCTCGATGACGTGGCCGCCGATTTCCCCGGTCTCACGGTGATCCTGGCTCATTCGTCTATCCCGTGGCATGACTCAGCGATCGCGATGGCGACTCACAAGGCGAACGTCTTCCTCGACTTGTCCGGCTGGTCACCCAAGTACTTCCCGCCTCAGCTGGTGCGCGTCGCGAACTCCCTGCTGCGCCGCAAGGTGCTGTTCGGGTCGGACTTCCCCGTGATCACTCCGGACCGCTGGCTGGCCGACTTCGCCGCGCTGGACATGAAGACGGACGTCCGCCCGCTCATCCTGAAGGACAACGCCGCCCGGGTGCTGGGGCTCGCCAGCTGACTCACGGCTCACAGCGTAGTTCTGTATAACAGAATCATATATGCTGCTATGCAGAACGTGCTCGGCCAGTCGTTCGGCGGCGCGCTCGCGCAGCAGACGGCGATCTCACACCCGGCGCGAGTGCGCCGCCTGGTACTGGCCTCGACCACGTTCGGCGGCTTCGCGTGGCCTGGTGATCCACAGGCGTTCTGGCATTTCACCCACCCGCGCACGTTCCATCCGCAGCGGCTGGAACGGGTGGCCGGCGCCATGTTCGGCGGCCGGCTGCGCACCGAATCGGAGCTCGTCCGCTCGATGCACATCCATCGCCCGGCGAATCCCGTGACGGCCCTGTACCGGATGGCCCCGCTGTTCGGCTGGACCAGCCTGCCGTGGCTGTGGACCATCAGGCACCCGACACTGGTCGTGGCCGGCGACGACGACCCGGTAGCCCCGCTGGTGAACCACCAGATCATGGCGGCACTGATTCCAGAGGCCGAGGGTGACGGGCGAGATATGCGCACGCGGGCCCAATGTGACGAAGGGCTACTGGAATCAGCCCGAGGCCACCGCGGCGGCCATTGACGGGGAAGGCTGGTTCTATACGGGCGACGTCGGATACCTCGACTCCGACGGGTTCCTGTACATCGTCGACCGGATCAAGGACATGGTGGTCACCGGCGGGGAGAACGTGTCCTCGGTGGAAGTCGAGAACGTGCTGCTCGAGCATCCGTCCGTCCTGGAGGCTGCGATCATCGGCCTTCCTGACCAGCGCTGGGGGGAGACGGTCGTCGCCATCGTGGCGCTCAGCCCGGGCCAGGGGCTGACGCTCGTGGAGTTGCGTGAGTTCGCGGGACAGTCACTGGCCCGCTACAAGATTCCCACCAAGCTATTCATGGTGCCCACCCTGCCGCGCAATCCGGCTGGCAAGGTCTCGAAACTCCAGCTCCGGAAGGAGTTCCGGGCCGCCCAGTGAGGCCGGGCCCGGACGACGCATGGAATCACGGGTCTGTTACCCGAGCTCGTCGTAGATCCCGGTCGTCCCGAATGCCTGCCAGTTGTCATCGACGCTGTGCGCCAGGATGATCAGGTCGTGGAAGTCGCCGTTGCGGTCGCGGACATGTGAGCGCAGCAGGGCTTCGGCATCGAAGCCCAGCGAGCTGAACATGGAGATCGCAGGCTGCTGGTCGGCGACGATTTCGACGATGACTTTCGACAGGCCCAGTTCGAGTGCCCGCACCAGGGCTGCCCGCGCGAGCTCACGGCCGATCCCCCTGCCGCGGTGGGCCGGATCCACCACGAGCAGCACCTGGCCCACGTGATCGGACCAGCCCAGCTCAGGGACCACCGAGACCACGCCCACGAGCATCCCGGAGTCGTCTACGGCGGCTTCGCGGCGGGCCGGACCGGGTCGGCGCCAGGCGGCGACCGCACCGGGATCGCGGACGTTTTCCTTGAGGAATGCCTGCTCACCGTCTGGTATCCGGGCGAAGAACTCACTCAGTTGCACCGGCGGCACTTCGCTGGCCGGAACGAGCTTCACGAAAGCTCCTCGCTGTGCCGGTAGATCCAGTTGACGATCGCGGGGATCGTCGCTTTCGACGCGGTCCGGCTCGCCATCAGGCCCACATGCCCGGCTGGCAGGCGGACTTCCTCGACGTCCTGGGAGCCGACGAGGCGGACGACCGGAGCCACTGACGCCTCCGGCGCGATGTGGTCGCGCTCGGCCAGCACCGACAAGAACGGGCAGCGGATATCCGCCAGATGCACCGGCGTGCCCCCGAGCAGCATGGTGTCGTTGATAAATGAGTTATCACGCATCATCTGGGCCCACTGGCGGAATGTTCCACCGGGAAATGGCACGTGGTCTTTTGTCCATTGACCCATCGCCTGGTAGGCGGCCATCTGCTCGTCACTCCACAGGTTCTGCCACAGCATCACGTAGGAGCTGACGTCACCCGTGGGCTTGAGTATCCGGAACGCGTTGAGCACGCTCTCCGGCGGAACGTTGCCTGTGGCGTCGATGAGCGCCTCGGCATCGAGCCGGCCGTCGCTGAACAACCTGCTGAACATGCCCATTTCCGCGAAGTCAACCGGGGTGCCCACCGTGATGAGGTTGCGGATCGGCAGCTCGGGATGACGGGCGGTAAGGAGAAGCGCGAGGTCACCACCTGAGCAGTAACCCAGCACGGTGAGGCCATCCGGTCCGGCCTCCGCGAGCAGTGCCCTGATCGCCTGCGGCAGATAGTAGTTGACGTAGGTCTCGAACGTGTTATCAGCGTCTTTCTCATCGGGCACTCCCCAGTCGATGAGAAACACATCCAGGCCGGCATCGAGGAGGCGCCCCACAAACGTGTTGCCTGGCGAGAGATCTAGTATGTAACTGTGGCTGACGAGGCTGTAAATGATGAATACCGGAGGCCGCCACTGCCGCCGGTCGCTGCGATAGCGCCACAATTCAACCTTGTCGCGCTTCCAGACGACGTCCTTGGGCGTCTGCCCGACCCGGGGCCGCCCGATCCCGGCGACGTACTTGATCCCGTTACGGGTACGAACGGCCTGGCGCCCGGATTCAGCGAGGACCCGCGCCAGTACCTCCGCTGGGCTGGCCAGCACGTCCATCGGACTTCCCCTTCCGGCTCGCCTGATCCAGCTGCCGGGTAAGGTCCCGCAACTGCCTGTCCAGCCTGAGAATCTCTTCGCGGAGCCGGGCCACGTCGTCGGCCGCCGGCAGGTTGATCAAGTGCAGCCACCAGGCGCTGACCGCATTGAGCTGCCCGGCAATCTCCGATCGGCGGCGGTCCAGATCCGCGCGGATCTTGACGGTCGCGGCGAGGATCTCCGCGAACGTGCCGGTCCGTACCTCCGCCTCGAGCACCGGGCTGATGGTCCGCTCGGCCCAGTCGTATGCCTGGCGCCACCATGGCTGCTGCGGCACGGCCATCATCTCCCGTACGGGTGCGGATGCCGGAAAAACATGCCGCCACCCTCAGGCCAGGTTATCCCTGAGATCACGGTCACCATACGTTTTCCGGGCGTGGCTTTCCGGGGTGCTCAGCTGCGTGAGCGTGGCCGTGCCTGGCGGGTGCCGCCTGGCGGATGGCGAAGTCACGCTGGATATCGACGGCGGTGCTGGTCAGGGCGGATACCCATTCCGGCAGCTGGTCGTGATGGAATCTGGCCGCGGGGATGGCCAGGGAGAGGGCGGCCGGCGGTTCGCCGGGCCCCGGCAGTGCCACGCCGACGGCTGAGACACCGGCCTCGGTGGACTGCTCGTTGACGGCGAAGCCATGCTGGCGGATGAGGCTGAGTTCCTGGTGCAGCCGGGGCAGGTCAGCGTCCTCGCCGTGGTAAAGCTCGCTGAGCTGCCTGGCGTCCAGCGCCGCGAGCATGGCCTTGCCGCCGGATGCGAGATGCGCGGGCAGCACCCGCCCCGTCCGGTCGCCGACCCGCAGTGCCTGGTCGCACTCGACCGTGCTGATAAAGCGGGTCCGGCGGCCGACGCGCACCATCAGATTGGCGGACTCATTGACCTTGGCCACCAGCACCTGCAGATGTGGCAGGGCGACGTCACGCAGCATGACGGTCTGCTCTGGCATCGGACCCGCGCGGTGGAGCACGGGGCCGGCCCGGTAGCGGCGGTCGGGTCCCTGCTCGGCGAAGTCCCGGTAGACGAGCATCGCCAGCAGCCGGTGCGCGGTGGAGCGGGCGACGCCCAGGCGCTCGGCGGCTTCTGACACGGTGAGCTCGCCTTCTCGCTGCAGCACCTGGGCAAGCCGTAGCGCGTGGTCCACCGAGGTAATCGCGTACGGCGGTCTGTTCTTCATCGCAGAACAGACCATACCATATAGCAGAATTTCGGCTATGCTCACAATATGGTCACGAATTTCGCCGAATCGCCGGTCAAGATCACCGCAGTGGACGCGCCGGGCCAGCCGGACCCTACGCCGGAGCTGGAGTCGCTGTACCGGCGGTTCGAGGAGGAGCTGCTCGTCCCGCTGTGGACCGAGATCGGGGACCTCATGCCGCGCCAGCCGGTTCCCGCCGCGGTGCCGCACGTGTGGCGCTGGCGGGACGGTCTGCTCCCGCTCGCCCGGCAGGCTGGCCAGCTGGTGCCGGTCGGCCGGGGCGGCGAGCGGCGCGCGATCGCGCTGGCTAACCCGGGTCTGCGTGGCGCGCCGTATGCGACACCGACTCTGTGGGCGGCGATCCAGTATCTGGAGCCGCGCGAGGTGGCGCCCGAGCACCGGCATACCCAGAACGCCTTCCGGTTCGTGGTGGAGGGTGAGGGCGTCTGGACAGTGGTGAACGGTGACCCGGTCGCCATGCGGCGCGGTGACTTCCTGCCGCAGGCCGGCTGGAACTGGCATGGCCACCACAACGTCAGCGATACCCCGATGGCCTGGCTGGACGGCCTGGACATCCCGTTCCAGCACTACGCCGGCACCGGGTTCTTCGAGCTGGGGCCGGACGAGGTCACCTCGGCGGAAACCCCTTCGCGGTCGCGCTCCGAGCGGCTGTGGGCGCACCCGGGACTGCTGCCGGCCTCGCAGGCCGGGCCGCAGCCCGCCACCCCGATCGGCGCCTACCGCTGGGAGCACACCGACGCTGCCCTGCGCGAGCAGCTTGAGCTGGAGGCCGAGGGGCACCCGGGTGTCGTCGAGCCGGGGCATGCGGCTGTTCGCTTCGCGAACCCGACCACTGGTGGTGATGTGCTGCCCACAATCCGCGCGGATTTCCACCGGCTACGCGAGGGCACCCAGACCGCGCGGCGCCGCGAGGTCGGATCGGCGGTCTGGCAGGTATTCGAGGGCCGCGGCAGCGTCACCGCCGGCGACCGTGAATGGACTGTTGAGCATGGCGACCTGTTCGTCGTGCCCTCCTGGGTGCCGCTGACCATCGGCGCCGAGAGCCAGCTCGACCTGTTCCGGTTCTGCGACACGCCCATCTTCGAGCGGCTGTCCCTGTACCGGGCCAGCCAGGACGGTGCGTCATGAGGCTGGCCACCCTCCGGACCGCGGACGGCACCCGGGCGGTACGGCTCGAGAATGGCAGCTACACCGACCTGGGCGTGCCAGATGTGGGCGCGCTCCTGAACCGCCCGGACTGGGCGAGCTACGCGGCGAATGCCACGGGCAGAGCGCACGACCCGGCAACGGCGGATCTCGCACCGCCGGTGCCCCGGCCCGGGAAAATCCTCTGCGTCGGCCTGAACTACCGCACCCACATCCTGGAGATGGGCCGCGAACTGCCTGCCTACCCAACGCTCTTCGCCAAGTACGCTGAGGCGCTCATCGGTCCCGCTGACCCGATCCTGCTCCCGCCAGAGTCCGCCGCGGTCGACTGGGAGGGCGAGCTCGCCCTCGTCGTCGGCCGGACGGTGCGGCGGGCGAGCGCCGAGGAAGCGGAACTCGCGATCGCGGGCTTCATGGTGCTCAACGACGTCACCATGCGGGACTGGCAGTACCGCACTCCGCAATGGCTGCAAGGTAAGACCTTCGAGGGATCGACCCCCACCGGCCCGGTGCTGGTGACACCAGACGAGCTGCCCGGCGGTACCGCTCCCGCCCTGATGCTGACCGCATCGGTCGACGGCGAGATTGTCCAGAAGGCCAGCACCGAGGACCTCGTGTTCTCCCCGGCTGCTCTCGTGCAGTATGCCTCGACCATCCTTACCTTGCGGCCAGGTGACCTCATCGCGACCGGCACCCCGGGCGGAGTGGGTCATGCCCGCCAGCCGGCCCGCTACCTCGCCAACAGCATGCGCCTGATGACGGAGATCACCGGAATTGGCCGGCTCGACAACGTGGCGCTCAGCGAGGCTGGAGGGACGCCATGAGCACCACCGCGGAGCTGAGCCAGACCCGATCCTGGATGGACACGGGCACAGCCCTCTTCACCGCCACGGTGGACCGGCTTACCGACTCTGACCTGGCCGCCGCAAGCCAGCTGCCCGGCTGGTCGCGGCGGCACCTGATCGCGCACGTCGCCCTCAACGCCCAGGCGCTGCGCCGCCTGGTGCGGTGGGCCCGCACTGGTGAGCCCACCCTGATGTATGCGTCGGCGGAGCAGCGGGTGAGCGACATCCAGGAGGCGGCGCCCTGGCCGCCCGGCCGGCTGCGCAGCTTCCTGGCGGACACTGCGGTGCAGCTGGCCACCGACCTGGACCGGCTGCCCCCGGGCGGTTGGGACGCAGAGGTGCTGACCGCACAGGGGCGGACAATCACCGCGAGGGAAATCCCGTGGCTGCGGGCGCGCGAGGTAGCGGTGCACGCAGTCGATCTCACCGCGGGCCCGGACTTCGAAGATCTGCCGGACGAATTGTGCGCTGCCATCGTCACGGACGTCGCCCGCCTTCGCTCATCGCGGGGCCATGACCCGGCCCTCCAGCTACGGTCCGGCGATCAGGCCTGGCCGGTGACGGGAACCGGCGAACCGGTGCAGGTCGAAGGCACGCTTCCGGCCCTGGCCCGCTGGCTGACCGGGCGCGGAACGTCCTGGCTGACGGTGGCAGGCGGCATGCTGCCACCGCTCAGCCCCTGGCTCTGACCGAACCCACGAAGGAGAACACCGGCATGACTACCGACTCCGCGCAGCGGGCCACCCACTCCGACGTCATCGTCGTCGGCGGCGGCATCGGTGGCCTCTCCTGCGGCTACGCGCTCGCCTCGGCCGGGCGCCAGGTCCGCGTGCTCGAGCAGTCGCCTGCCTTCGGCGAAGTCGGCGCCGGGCTCCAACTGGGCCCGAACGCCACGCGGATCCTGCGCGAATGGGGCCTGCTCGATGAGGTAATCGCCGCTGGCGTGCTACCACGCCGGCTGGTGCTCAAAGACGCCCTGGACGGCAGCGAGCTCACTCATCTCGATCTTGGCCAGGACTTCCTGCACCGCTACGGTGCTCCCTACGTCGTCATCCACCGCAGCGACCTGCTTGACATCCTGTACCGTGCCTGCCAGCGCGCCGGTGTCGATCTGGTCACCAACGCGCGGGTCCTGCGGGTGGAGTCCGGGGCCGAAACGGCGACGGCGGTCACCGACGCTGCGACGCACGACGGCGCGCTGGTGCTGGCCGCTGACGGCCTGTGGTCCACCTTGCGCGCTAACTTCAGCGATGACGAGCCTATCTGCTCCGGCTACGTCGCTTACCGCGGAGCCGTTCCCCTGTCCGAGGCAGCCGATCTCGGTGAGCTTTCCCTCGAGGATGTCGTCGTGTACTTCGGGCCCGGCTGCCACTTCGTGCAGTATCCGCTGCGCCAGGGCGACCTGCTGAACCAGGTCGCTGTCTTTGCCTCACCGGCTTACCAGCGCGGCGCGGAAGACTGGGGCGGCCCCGATGAACTCGAGGCCGTGTTCTCCAGGTGCTGCGCCCAGGTGCGGAGCGGTACAGCCAAGCTGGGGCGCGAGCGGCGCTGGCCGATGTTCGATCGCCTCCCGATCACCAACTGGGTGCAGGGACGGCTCGCCCTCACCGGCGACGCGGCGCACCCGATGCTGCAGTACCTGGCGCAGGGAGCCTGCCAGGCCATCGAGGACGCGTGGACGCTGTGCATGCAGGCGCCGTCGCGAGGTTCGGACGGCCCGGACGAGTGGCAGGAGGCCCTCGTCACCTACGAGAAACTCCGCACCGAGCGAACCGCCCAGGTGCAGACGACCGCTCACGCCTGGGGGGATTTGTGGCACTGCGATGGCCTGACCCGGACCCTGCGCAACGAGCTGCTGCGCGACCGTGATCCCGCTGACTACAAGCACATCGACTGGGTGTACAGCGAGGCTGTCGCGTGCGGCCGAGTGAATCTGCCCGTCTAAGCCAATGCTGAGCCCACCTACCGACACGACAGGATTTTCATCATGCGACAACTGAATTCGTGGGACGCGGCGTTTCTTTACGGGGAGACAAAGTTCGCTCCCATGCACATCTGCAGTGTGGCCCACTTTGCCCCCGGGAAAGATGGCCAGCAACTGTCGCTGGATGATGTGCGCTCCGCGGTGAAGCAGCGCCTGCACCTGCTGCCACCGCTGCACCAGCGGGTCGTCTACGTCCCCTTCGGCCTGGACCGCCCGTACTGGGTGGACGACCCCGAGGTGAACATCGACGAGCATCTGCACCAGGTCACCCTGCTGCCGCCGGGCGACCGGCGGCAGCTGGCGGAGCAGGTCAGCCAGATCGCTGCCCGCCCGCTTGACCTCAGCCGTCCCCTGTGGGAAATGGTCCTGATCCATGGGGTGGAGGGCGACCAGACTGTCCTGGTCACCAAGTTCCACCATGCGGCCGTTGACGGGGCATCCGGTGCGGACTTCATCACCATTCTCTTTGACCCGGCACCAGAAACACAGCCGGAACCCGCGCCTGCCCCCCGGCGCCCCGACCCGGTTCCCGGACGACGGGAGATGGTGCTGCGCGGCCTGGCCGGCGTGGCCAACTACCCGATCGAGGCGCTGCGCTTCCAGTGGAAGATGATGGCCAGCCTGCCGCAGCTCGTCAGGCCGGCCGCCGCGAGCATCGGCCGGCGCGGCGGGCGCGTGGCGATGCCGGCCATCCTGGCCCCCCGCACGCCGTTCAACGGAAGGCTCACACCCGACCGCAGCTGGGCTTTCGGCGAGGTGCCACTCGATCAGGTGAAGGCCATCAAGAACGCGCTCGGCGGCACCGTCAACGACGTGGTGATGTCCGTGTGCGCCGGGGCGCTGCGGCACTGGCTGCTGGACCACGATGCGCTGCCTGGCGCCCCGCTGGTGGTCATGATCCCCATCTCCCTGCGCTCTGCCGAGGACTATGGCAGCTTCGGCAACCGGGTCTCCATGATAACCACCCAGCTCCTGACGACAATAGCCGACCCGGTGCAGCGGCTGCGGGCCACAGCCGCGGCCGCGAAAGCCGCCAAGCAGACGCATTCTGCGATCGGGGAGGACTTCCTGGCCGGCGCCTTGCAGCTCGCCATGCCCATGATGACCGCGCCGGGGTTCCGGTGGGCCGCCGAGATGCCGTTCACTAACGTGGCTCATCCCTCGGCGAACCTCTTCATCTCGAACGTGCCAGGGCCCTCCGCCCCGCTCTACCTGGCCGGGAAGCAGATGCTCACGTACTACCCGGCCGCCTTCCTGCCGAGAGGCACCGGGCTGAACATGGTGGTGCTCAGCTACCTCGGCAACGTTAACTTCGGGCTGATGGCCTGCCCGGAGCGGATGCCAGATGTGTGGAACCTGATGGACCACGTGATCGAGGCCGTCGACGAGCTGACGCAGGCCGCGGAAGACGCGGAAAGGCGGAAAACTGGCAGCCCGCAGGCACGCGCGACGAAGGCCCGGACACATGCAAAGGCGGCGCAGACAAAAAAAGCGTGATAATCATGCCCGCGGTGAGCGCAGGCGCCTAGCATCGTAGGTGGGTTCCGTGCGGCGCCTGGACTGGGTGCCGTGGCCGCCTAGGGGCGAGCCGCGCTCTGGAAGCCAAGACCCCATGAGGAGGGTCACCAATGTCAAGCAATGCCGGCGCCCGGGAGGCGCGAGCTGTCGCCGAAGCGGCGCGTGAACAAGATTGGGTACTGCCGAGCTTCGGGAAGAGCCTGTTCCTTGGCGAGCTGCGCCTGGATCTCATCCATCCCCAGCCTCTGATACCCGAAAGCGAGATCGCCAAAGGCGAGCGGTTCATCGCCACCGTGCGTGATTTCCTGCAGGAAAATGTAGATCCGCAGGGCATCGAGGACGACAGCCGGATACCAGATGAGGTAATCGACGGCCTGAAGAAGATCGGCGCCCTCGGCATGAGGATCCCGGAACAATACGGTGGCCTGGGCCTGTCACAGGTGTACTACAACCGGGTGATGATGCTCATCGGCACCTGGCACACCAGCCTGGCCGTGCTGCTGTCCGCGCACCAGTCGATCGGCGCCCCGCAGCCCCTGCTGTACTTCGGTACAGAGCAGCAGAAGGAATACTGGCTGCCCAGGGTGTGCAAGAATCTGTCGGCGTTCGCGCTCACCGAGCCTGGCGTCGGCTCAGACCCGGCGAGGATGTCGACCAGGGCGGTGCCGACAGAGGACGGCTCTGGATATCGGATCACCGGCCACAAGCTCTGGACCACCAACGGCACCATAGCCGACGTGATGGTGGTCCTGGCCAAGGTGCCCCGCAGCGAGGGCCACAAGGGCGGGATCACTGCCTTCATCGTGCCGCGGGCGACTGAGGGCATCGTCGTCGAGGCACGCAATCAGTTCATGGGCGCGCGGGGGATTGAGAATTCGCTGACCCGGTTCACCGAAGTATTTGCGCCCAAGGAAAACGTCATCGGCCGCGAGGGGCTCGGCCTGAAGATAGCGCTGACCACCCTGAACACCGGGCGGATGGCTATTCCGGCGCAGTGCGCGGGAGTTTCGAAGTGGGCGGCCAAGGTGGCCCGGGAGTTCGCCAGCGCGCGCGTCCAGTGGGGCAAGCCGATCGGCCAGCACGACGAGGTCGCGCAGCGGATCGGGTTCATCGCCGCCACCGCGTTCGCGCTGGAGGCCATTGTCGACGTGACCAGCAGGCTCGCCGACGAGAAGCGCAACGATGTGCGCATCGAGGCCGCCCTGGCCAAGCTCTACACCACCGAGATGGGCTGGCGGGTGATCGACGACCTGATGCAGGTCTGCGGCGGGCGCGGGTACGAGACGGCCGCGTCGCTGAAGGCCCGCGGGATCCGGGGCGTCCCCGTCGAGCAGGCCATGCGCGACATGCGCGGTCACCGCATCACCGAGGGCTCTACCGAGATCATGCACTTGCTCGTCGCCCGGGAAGCCGTGGACCAGCACCTGAGCGTGGCCGGTGACCTCATCGAGGAAGGGGTGCCGCTCAAGGAAAAAGGGAAGGTCCTCACGCAGGCGGGCCGGTTCTACGGGCAGTGGTATCCGAAGCTGGCGGTAGGAGCGGGTCAGAACCCCTCCTCGTACCGGGAGTTCGGGCCGCTCGCCAGCCACCTGCGCTACGCAGAACGCGCCAGCCGCAAGCTGGCCCGGTCCACGTTCTACGGCATGGCCCTGTGGCGGGGAGAGACAGAGCAGCATGGCGCCTTCCTCGGCCGGCTCGTCGACATAGGCGCGGAGCTGTACGCCATCTGTGCTGCGGTGGTCTACGCCGGCACCATGGCAGCCGAGCAGCCCGGACATGCGATGGCTACCCAGCAGCTCGCCGACGTGTTCTGCGACCAGAGCCGGCAGCGCGTCGAGCGGCTGTTCCACAGCCTGTGGCACAACGCCGACAGTGCCACATACGTGCTGGCGCAGGATGTCCTCGGCGGCCGCCATACCAGACTGGAAGAGGGTGTGATGGACCCATCCGGCGAGGGTCCCATGGTGCCGCCGCCGGAGCCGGGAAAGTCAAGCGGGATCACCCCAGAGGCCGCCGCCGGGGCGAATGTGCCCTGACCGCCATGGGCGTCCTGGTGTGCGCGACATGAGTGCACCGGCCGGGCCGGGCACTTACGCCCTGCTCACCGACGGGACGACGATGGAGATCCGGCCCGCCCGGCCTGACGATTTCGATGCGGTGCGGGACATGCACGCGAAGATGTCCTCGCAGAACCTGTATCTGCGCTTTTTCGGTGCGAGCCGGGTCGCGGCCGAGAGCGAGGCGCGGCGGGTATGCCGGGAGCCCGCTCCGGATCACGGTGCGCTGCTGGCCGTGCTGGAGGGCCAGGTGGTCGGCTGCGGCAGCTACGAGGTGGCTGACGACGGCTCCCGGTCGGCAGAGATCGCCATGGCGGTCGCCGATGACCTGCACCGCCGGGGTGTCGGCACGCTGCTGCTTGAGCACCTGGTCTCACTGGCCCGCAGCCGCGGGGTCCGCACGTTCGTCGCGGAGACGCTGAGTGCGAACGCGCTCATGATGCAGGTGTTCGCCGACGCTGGCCTGGGGGTGCACCGTGCCCTGGCGGATGGTGTATACGAGGTCAGTTTTCCGCTGCCAGCCGGTGAGGACGATGCTGGTCTCGGCACTTACCGTGATGCGGTCGCCGAACGGGAGCGGTCCGCTGATGTGGCGAGCCTGCGGCACGTGCTGACCCCGGCTTCGGTCGCCGTCATCGGCGCCGGCCGCCGCCCCGGGTCGGTCGGCCGGGCCATCCTGCAGAACATCATCGACGACGGCTTTGCCGGCCCGGTTTACGCGGTCAATCCCGGCGCGGCCGGACTGGGCGAGGCCGAACTGGGCGGCGTGCCCTGCCTGCCGTCCGCCACCGCGCTGCCCGAGCCGGTTGACCTGGCGGTCATCGCCGCGCCGACGGCCGCTGTGCTCGGTATCGCCGAGGATTGCGGGCGACGGGGCGTCAAGGCCCTGGTCGTGACCACGTCGGGTCTGGACCGCCCAGCCCGGGCCGAGCTGCTGGGCATCTGCCGACGTTACGGCATGCGGCTGGTCGGGCCGACCTGCTTCGGCGTGGCCAACACGGCCATTTCCCTGGACGCGACGTTCGCGGCCCGCCATCCCCGGCCGGGAGTGGTCGGCCTGGCGCTGCAGTCGGGCGGCGTGGGCGTGGTCCTGCTCGAGCACCTGTCCCGGCTCGGGATCGGCATCTCCTCCTTCGTCTCCCTCGGCGACAAGGACGATGTGTCCGGCACCGACATGCTGCTGTGGTGGAAGTCCGATGCAGCGACGAAGCTGGCCGTGTTCTACCTGAATTCGTTCGGGAACGCGCGCAAGTTCGCCCGGACGGCCCATGCCGTCGGTCGCGCCATGCCGATCCTGACGGTGAACGTGGGCCGGTCCGTGGCGGGCCGCCGCCTGGCCGCGATGCGCGCGGTGGCAGCCGTCCCGCAGCTCACCCAGCAGGCGCTGTTCGAGCAGGCCGGCGTGATCGCCACGGCCAACTTCGGCGAGCTGCTCGACGCCGCGGCGCTGCTGGCCTCCCAGCCAGTGCCGGGGGGGCTCAGGGTCGGCGTGGTGTCCAACACCCGCGGCGGCGGGGTGCTCGCCGCCGATGCCTGTGGTGATGCAGGCCTGCAGGTCGCCACCCTCGCCGGCGGCACCCAGCGGGCGCTGCGGGATCTGCTCCCCGTCAGTGCCACGGTGGCCGGGCCGGTCGATACCAGCGCGGTGGTCGCACCCGGGTCTTTCGGCCGGTGCCTGGAGCTCGTCGGTGCCGACCCGGGCGTCGACGCGGTCCTGGCCCTGACGATCACGACCGCGACCAGCGACCTGGTTTCCGAAGTGCGCGCCGCGCGGCTGCCGGTGCCGATCGCCGTGGTGGTGATGGACCAAGTCGAGGCAGTCCGGCTGCTGCCGCGCCCAGCCGAGGGCTGGTCCGCCCTCCCCGCCTACGCGTATCCCGAGTCCGCGGCCCGCGCCCTCGGCCATGCCGCGCGCTACGGCAGGTGGCTAGCGGCTCCGCCCGGAAATGTTCCGCACCTGGAAGGCCTGGGCCAGGACCGGGCGGCGGAGCTGGTCGCCAGCTCTCTCGCCAGGTCACCGGAGGGTGGCTGGCTGACCCGGGAGCAGACCGTGGAGCTGTTCGGCTGCTACGGCGTGCCGCTGGCCGACAGTATCGCGGTCACCACCGAGGACGGGGTGATCGCGGCGGCGGCACAGTTCGGTGACCCCGTGGCGGTCAAAGCGGTCGTGCGCGGCCTGGTCCGCAGGAGCGACGCAGGCGCCGTCCTGCTTGACCTGCACGGTACGGATGAGGCCCGGCACGCGTTCCGCTCGCTGCGGAAGACCTTCGACGACCGGCTGGCCGGCGTCATTGTCCAGCCGATGATCACTGGCGGAGTAAAGGTGAAGATCAATGTGCTGGAGGAGCAGGTGTTCGGCCCGCTGGTGCTGTTCGGGCTCGCTGACGGCAACGCCGATGCCCTGACGGACTGTGCCGGCCGACTCGCCCCACTCACCGAAGCTGACGGCGACGACCTGATCCGCTCGGGGCGGGCCGGCCCGAGCCTGCTCGGACGTCCCGGTACCCCCGGCGCCGACCTCGTCTCGCTGAGGAGCATGCTGCTGCGGGTTTCCCAGATGGCCGACGATCTCCCGCAGATCGCCGAGCTGGAACTCAGTCCGGTCGTCGCCCGTCCTGATGGTGCCCTGGCCGTCGACGGCCGGGTCCGCATCCAGCCTGCGGAGGCCGCCGACGCCTACCTGCGCCAGCTGCGCTACCCTTCCCTTTCCTTCTCTCCTGCCGCCTTCCCTCTTTTCGCCGACACGTTTGCCAATCTCATCGGCGCGTGTTAGCGTCCGGCCGGCGCCGTGCGTCACCTACCGCGGGCGGCGGTGCGACCGCGGCGTTCGTCCAGCGTCCGCGAGTGACCTGTACCTCCGCCGTTCCAGGAGGAGCCACCATGCCGAGAACGCAACTTCCCCCCAGCGCGCCGAAGAACTGCAGGCGCGCGTCGAACAGCTGCTCGATGTCAACGAATTTCCTCCCCCGCAGGACTTCACCGAGCGAGCCAGTGCCGGTGATACCGCCGTCTACGCAGGCCGCGGATTCACCGGCCTGGTGGGCCGAGCAGGCGCGGGAGCGGCTGGACTGGCAGACCCCGTTCAGCACCGTCCTCGACGACAGCAACCCCCCGTTTATCCGTCTTCAACGCCCGACTGCCGCCTGCCGACGCTCTGCGGGTCACCGTGACGTGGTGACGCCCGGCTTCGTCGCGACCGAGATGCTGGCCGGGATGCCGGACCAGGCGCTGGACCGGGTCCGCGGCCAGATCCCGGTGCGTCGCCTGCGCCTCGCCGTCGAGATCTCCCTCGTGCTCTGCTTCCTCGCCGCCGTCTTCTCCTCCTTCTTCACCGCGCAGTTTTTTCCGGTCTACGGCGTCCTGCTCATCTGATCGAGGTTACCGTTTACCGCTCAGCTATCGTCCTTGCCTTTCTCCTAGCGGGCGGCCGACGCGCTCGGCCCCGAGTCTGCTGGTGGCGCTCTTCTTTCCCCGCCGTTTTCTCCTTTCTCTTTTCTCTCCTTTCTTTCCCTTTCCTCTTTCCTTTCCTTTCTCCTTTTTCTCCTCTTTCTTCCTTTTTCTTCTCTTTCCTTTCCCTTTTCTTCCCTTCCTCTCTTTCTCACTTTTCCGCCGTACTCGCGGGCCCCCTCCGCGCCCCGCCTCCGATGGGCAGCGACCGCTACCCCCCGATCGGCGACGCACCCGGCGATTACCTCCGGCGAATGAGCACCCTATCGCCTTCACTTCTTCCCCCTCGCCCTGCCGGGCCGCCACCGCATCGGTCAAGGCGGTCCGCATGGCGTCCACCGGACCCGGACGACCTGTCATCAGCTCGACCTGGGCGACCGCCTGGTGCAGCAGCATGGTCAGGCCGCTGACGACCCGGCAGCCTGCGGCGAGGGCCGATCCGGCGAGAGGGGTCGGCCACGGCGCGTACACCACGTCCACCACCGTCGTGCCCGGATTCCAGCGGGTCGTGCTCAGCGGATCGGCGGCCCCGCCGGGCAGCGTGGAGATGACCAGGTCGGCGTCCGGCAGCGGCTCCCCGAAGAGGCGGCCGGAAACCGCCGGCCGCATCCCGAGCCGTTCGGCGGCCTCTCGCAGCTCACCCGTCCGGGCCAGGTTGCGCACCAGCACGACCGGTGACTGGTCACCCAGCTCACGCACCGCGGCAAGGGCGGACTGGGCCGTGCCGCCCGCGCCAAGGATGACCGCGTGGCTCGCCTGGGCTAGCCCAGCCTCCCGGAGCGCCGCGACCAGGCCGGTCACGTCCGTGTTGTCCGCCCGCCTGCCCTCGGCTGGGCCGCCCGGCGGGAACACCAGCGTGTTCGCGGCCCCGACGGCCCTCGCGAGCGGCGAGACCTCATCGGCGATGGCCAGGGCCACGCGCTTGAGCGGCATCGTCAGCGACAAGCCTGCCCACTCAGGCCCCATGCCGTCGATCAGGGGCGGCAGGCCGGGTTCGTCGCACTCGATCATGCCGTAGGACCAGCCGTGCAGCCCCAGCGCCCGGTAGGCCGCACCGTGCAGCACCGGCGAGAGCGAGTGCTTGACCGGCGACCCGAGCACGGCCGCCCGCCCGGCCGGCCGGCCAGCCTGGGCAGTGGTCACGTCCACCCTCACCTACCTATCTCAGGATCCGGCATGTGTGCGTGGTCTATTACCTCATACCGGCCTCGCCGCCGCCCTGATCCGTCCGCTCATAGCTGCGGTGCATCGGCGGGTTTGACTCGCGGTGTCGCCGGCCGGGGACCTTCGGTCCCTGTCTGCCCTGGCGCGGTGACGCGCACGATGGCCTGATCGCCGCTCACGGGCCAGAACCATCCAGCCACCTGCTGCCCCGGAGCGCGAGCTCATCCGGTCCGTGCGATCAGAGTCCGGCCTGCCGCGGCGCCCCCTCGGCGCGGCGCTGCGCGCCGTCACGATGGCTGCGTCGCCTCGCGAGGGAGGGGCAGCCTCGATGAACAGGCCCGGTGCTGCGCGTCCGACGTCACCCGACACGCACGACTACGACGTGCTCGTGATTCCGCCTAGCCGGGTGCCGGTCGCGCGGCCGCGCCGGCGGCTCGGGTTTCGCCTGCGGGCTTCGGCTCCGTGGTGCTCAGGTTCGGGCCAGCGTGCCGGCGAGACGTAGCCTCCTGGGGGTCGGCCCGGTTCTCGGCGGTCGCGGCGGCTTCTCGGTCGTCGGGCGCCGCCGCCGCTTCGCCCGCCCGGGGCGGGCGCCGGCGCCGCCGCCGGTGGTTGCCTCCGCTCGGTCCACGATGGCGGGTGCCGCCCGGGGATGTCGAGGTCGAGGGCGGCAGCACGGCTCGGCGAACGGCCGTAGGCGAGCTGCGCTCCGACCACACAAATCGACACGACGCGCCAGTGCCACGATCGCGGGCACCAGCGCGGTCAGGCCGATGACGGCGCTGACCACCGTGAAGGCGAAGGTGAGGCCGACCGCCAGCAGGCCAGCGAAGGTGTCCCTGACGATCTCGGCCTGATGGGTGATCCGGCGACGGCTCCGGTGTCCCGCGGGGCGGGATCCCCAGTGGCATTCTGCGCGCGGCAGTCACGATCATGCGGACCAGGTCATCGCGGAGCGGTTCGACCGCGCTGCGGCTCACCGAGAAGGGCTACCGGGTGGGCGTGCTGGAGGCGGGACGCCGGTTCGGGGACGCCGATTACCCCTGCCTGCCGGCGCCACCGGCCAGGAAGTCGGAGGTGGCCCTGGCGACGCCCAGCCGAGACGAGCGCTGGAAGCGCCTGGACCAGCGACCAGGCGCCAGCCAGCCCGCGTCCCGGGGCCGCCCGGTGAGGCTGCGTCGCAGGACGCGCAGCAGCAGCGCGCGCCGGCGCGCGACGAGCCCGCTACTGCTTGATCAGCCATCAGCGGCGCCGGTTCCACCGCTCCGGGCGTGAACACGGAACGGTAGCCGGGGTCGGCCCAGAGTTCGTGATGCGGTCGGAGCGCACGCAGTTGGCCGCGATCCGGCCAGGCGACCAGGTCTGCGCGCGCGGCCGTGGCGGCGCGGTGCGCGATGATGAGGCAGGTGCGGCCACCGAGATGGCTGGCCAGCGCCTGACTGACGTGCATCTCGGTGACCGTGTCGAGGCTGGACATGGCGTCGTCCAGGATCAGCAGCCGGCCTGATCCGCATGCGCGAACGCGCGGCCAGCCCGATCCGCTGTATCTCCCCGCCCGACATCGGGGCCTGCGCTGAGGGCGTATCCAGGCCTGCTGGCAGGCGCCGGAGAAACTCGCTGGCGGCCGCGTCCCGGGCGGCGGCCAGTATCTGCGCGGTGGAGGGCCGCGAGACGCCGAACGCGATCGCCTCGCGTGGGGTCCCGCCGAACAAGGCTGGCCGGTCAAAGGCGTAGACGACGGCCTGGCGCAGCGCAGCCCGGCCGACGCTGGCCATCGGGAGCCGTCGAGGGTCACGTCGCCGGTGTCGGGATCCAGCAGCCGTCCGGCGACCGCCGCGAGCAGGGACTTGCCGCCCCGGAACGCCCGACCACGGCGACCACCGCCCCGCCTGGCACGCAGACATCGACACTATCGAGCACCAGCTCGCCGCCACTGCGCACGGTCACCGCGCGCAGCTCCAGGCGGCCCGGGCCCGGCGGCAAGGGCCCGGTGCCCTGGGCGACGCGGCTCAGCGAGCGGCTCCGCCACCGCCGGGCCCGGCGCGGCCTGGGCCAGCTGGCCGAGCCGCCCGATCGACGCGCCGACCCCGGCCCCGAGCACGGCGTACTGGCTGGCGGCCAGCAACTCCCCCGGGACTGATCCGGTGCGCGCAAGCTCGAATCCGGCCACCCCGAGGACCACGACCTGCAGCAGCGGGACGATGACCGAGCCCTGCGCGCGATCCGGCCTGACGCCAGAACGCCTCATGAGCGCACGTCGTGGCACGCCCGCACGTTCTTGTGGCCCCCGCATGCGCGCCCCGCCAGCGCTCGAGCAGCGGGCCGTGAGGCACCCTGCCGCTGTAACTGCCGTGATGTCGGACGCGTCCGCACGCCGCGGGCACCGAAGCTCGGCTGCCAGGGCATCCAGCGGATCCACCTGCTGCGGGATGTGATCATCCTGGCTGGCGCCGGGGTCGGCGGAGGTTCGCTCGTGTATGCGAACACGCTGTACCAGCCCAGATCGGATGCTTTCTATGCCGACCGGCAGTGGGGGCATATCACCGACTGGCGGGCTGAGCTCGCGCCGTACTACGACCAGGCGGAACGGATGCTCGGCGTCGCCGAGAACCCGACCATGACGCCGTCGGACGAGGTCATGAAGCAGGTGGCCGAGGAGATGGGCGTGGGGCACACGTTCGGCATGGCCCGGGTGGGGGTGTTCTTCGGCCGGGGAGGCCGCAAGGAGCCCGGTGTCGAGGCCGGCGACCCCTTCTTCGGCGGCGCGGGCCCGCGGCGCCGGGGGTGCCTGGAGACCGGGGAATGCATGACCGGCTGCCGCCATAACGCGAAGAACACGCTGGTCAAGAACTACCTGTACCTGGCGGAGAGGGCCGGTGCGACTGTGCATCCGCTGACCACCGCGATCGCAGTCCGGCCGGGGGAGCACGGCGGGTATGTGGTGGACACGGTGCGCACCGGCGCCTGGCGGCCCGGTCCGGCGGCGCGCTCCCTCACCGCCGGGCAGGTGGTGTTCGCAGCCGGAACCTGGGGCACGCAGCAACTCCTGCACCGGATGAGGGCGGCGGGCGCACTGCCGCAGATCTCCGCCAGGCTGGGCGTCCTGACCCGGACGAACTCCGAGGCGCTCGGTGGCGCGCTGACCAGGATCCGTAGCCGGAAGGAGCACGACTTCACCCGGGGGGTGGCCATTACCTCGTCGATCCACCCGGATAAGCACACCCATATCGAACCCGTCCGCTACGGGAAGGGCTCCAACGCGATGGGGTTGCTCAGCACGCTGATGACTGACGGTGGCGGGCCCGTCCCGCGCTGGGTGAAGTGGCTCGCGGGGGCCGCGTCCCATCCGGGCCAGCTCTTCTCGCTCTACGGGGGCATGGGCCACTGGTCTGAACGGGCCGTCATCGGGCTCACCATGCAGACGCTGGACAACTCCATCACCGTGTACCCGAAGCGGACCAGGCTCGGCCGGGTCAAGCTGACCTCCAGGCCAGGACACGGAACGCCCAGCCCGACCTGGATTCCGGTCGCCAACGAGGCGATGCGCCGCATAGCGGCCAAGATCGGCGGCTTCCCGCTGAACAGTGTCGGGGAGATGGCCGATGTCCCGATGACGGCCCACTTCCTCGGTGGCTGCGTCATCGGTGACTCCCCAGGCAGCGGGGTGATCGACCCCTACCATCGCCTGTACGGGCATCCCGGGCTGCATGTGGTCGACGGCTCCGCCATCTCGGCGAACCTGGGCGTCAACCCGGCGCTGACGATCACCGCCCAGGCGGAGCGGGCCATGGCACTGTGGCCGAACAAGGACGAGAGTGACCCGAGGCCCCCGCTAGGCAACGCCTACCAGCGCGTCACCCCCGCGGCGCCGCGCAACCCGGCCGTGCCACCGTCCGCCCCCGCGGCGCTGCGGCTGCCGATCGCCGAGATCCGCTAATAGGCCGCTCCTCGGGAGCCAGTAGTAATGTCCTGTGCCCATGCACGTGGAGATGCGCTGGCATCGCCAGGACGGGGTCCTGCTGCCGCTTGCGCTGTGGTGTCCCGGCCCGGGATACCGGATGATTTCCAGCGGCGTGGCAGGCGGCGGGATCGGGCCGCGCGAGTGGGTGCTCAACGCGCAGGTGCCGGCCAGCTACAGCCGCATGGACCCGGCCGTGCACCTAGCTGAGCTGGCGGCCGGCCTTGGCCTGGAGGGTGAGGGTGTCGGGTTGCTCACCGCGGCCAGGGTGACCGATATCGTGCGCAGCGAAGACGAAGGGGTGCGCGCGGCGGCCACGGTCGGGCTGCGCGTCCCGGCCTGGGCGGCGGTGCCGTCTGGCGCTGCCGGTGGTGAGCTGGGGCCGGCCTGGCGCCCCGGCACCATCAACATCATCGTCTCGGTTCCCGTGCCCCTGCGCGACGCGGCCTACGTCAACGCCATCATGACCGCGACCGAGGCCAAGTCCCAGGCCGTGCTGGAGGCCGGATTCCACGCTACCGGCACGGCCTCGGACGCTATCTGCGTCGCCGCCCCGGCGGCAGGCGAGCCGGAGGACTTCGCCGGGCCGCGGTCGCTCTGGGGCGCGCGCATCGCCCGCGCGGTGCACTCCGCCGTGCACGCCGGCGCGGTCCGTTACCGGGCAGCGTCTACCCCAATGGGGTCCTGATGACCGCAGCCGGGTCGCTCCGCCCCCCCGGCTGATCAGTCCTGAGGTGGCCGCGGCACGCTGGACGCGCCTGCGGACCCCGTGCTGGCGGTTAGGCCGCTCCAGCCACTGGGCATCATCTGGTCATGCTGGTAATGGCGCGCGGTGGCGCACTTTCCTGCCCGCCAGGGCCGGGGTACGGGTGATGGTGTCCTCCCGGCCGGGCACTCATCCGGTAACGATCACCATTGACGGTGACCATCCCGGGCCGGTGGTCCCTGATGATTTCGCTGGGCTGAGTTTCGAGCGGGGGCCGCTCAATCCCGGCGGCACCGGTCTTTCGGGCAACATTTTCGGATCGGCAAACACCTCGCTCGTCACCCTCTTTCGCAATCTGGGCCTGGGCAACCTGCGGATCGGCGGGGGAACGGTGGATCAGCTGATCCCGGCCGGCACGGGCGGCGATGGCTTCACCGCAATCGACAACCTGTTTGCCTTCGCTGCCGCAGCCGGCGTGCAGGTCATCTACTCGTTCCGCTTGCTCAGCCCCGCAGCAAACCCGGTCAGCGACCTGAAATCGGCCCACGCCCAGGCCGCCACGTACATCTGGCGTCACTACCGGCAGAATCTCGCCAGCTTCGCCATCGGGAATGAGCCTGACTGGCATGCCTATCACACCTGCCCCGGCCATCCATTAGATCCGGCGATCTATGAAGAGGTTCGGGTGTGCCGGGCAGTGCGTACCCGTCCTACCTGGCCCAGTGGCGCAGCTTTGCCGACGCGGTCGGGGCCGCGGCGGCGGGGGCCCCGATGTCTGGACCAGACCTCGGGGCCTACACCAGGATGACCTACACCCCCGACCCGGGCAGCGGCGTTTCGTGGACGGAACGGCTCGCGCGCGATGAACGGGACTCCGGCCGGATGGCAGAGGTAACACAGCATTACTACGTGGGGGATTCACCCGGGGAGACAACCGCTCAGCAGGCGATCAGCAACATGCTGTCCCGCGAATGGGTAAACGGCACCGCGATCGGGACCCAGCCGACGGGCACCACCTACACCCCCTATCCCTGGCTCTACACAAACAATCTCGCTCCGGTGGCGGCGGCTGGCCTGCGCTACCGGCTCACCGAATCCAATGACTACCTCGCCGGCGTTGCGGGAGCGAGCAATGCCTTTGCCTCGGCGCTCTGGGCACTGGATCACCTGCACTGGTGGGCAGCCCACGGCGCCGCGGGCGTGAATTTCCACAACAGGCGAGGGCTCTACACGGCCACGATCGTGCCCGATCCCGCCGGCGGCGGAGGATATGTGACCAACCCGAAGGGATACGGCATCAAAGCTTTCACCCTCGGCTCATCCGGGCAGGTCAAGCCCACCCAGATCCAGAACCCGGCGGGCATCAATGTGACCGCCTACTGCATCGGCGGAGCGGGCGTGGATTACGTCACGGTCATCAACAAGGCACACGGCGCGGACGCTGGGGATGCCGACGTCACGATCGTCACGCCCGGCCTGGGGGTTCAGAACGCGGAGATCATGACCCTCGCCGGCGGCCAGCCGGGAGACGCCCGGGGGACCAGTGTCACGCTCGGCGGCGCCACGATCAGTGGCGACACCCCCTGGGAGGGCAGATGGAGCACCCTGCCCGCCGATCCGGGCGCCGGAATCAGCCTGACCGTAGGGCCACGACCGCCGCCATCGTCAAGATCCACAGCGGGCGCTGATCACGCGATCCGGGCTGACTGGCAGGCAGCGCACCCGGGCTGAGGCCCAGGGCCTCCCGGCGAGCCTGGCCTGTTCCTGATACGTCACCCCGCGAAGCCGGCGGGATACGACTCCCCGCGTAGTCTGAGCGGAGATCGACGGATGGAAAAGGTTCGATGGATGACCGTTCCGGACGGTGACCAGTCGGGCGCAGGTGACGATGTCCTGGAACTGGGCGGCCGCCGAAGGCAGGTCCCCCGGTGGTGGCGGCCGCCGGCTGCTCTCGTCTTCGGGGCAGTGGCGCTGCTGGCCGGCCTGGGCGTCGGGCTACGCCGCCGGAGCCGGGCACGCCGAAGAACATGCCCCGCCGGCCGCGCCGCCCTCGCTGTCCCGCGCCGCCGCGCCAGCCGCGCCGTTCTCGGCGGGTGGCTTCCCGCTGAGCCAGTCGGGCCTGCGGTGCGCTGTGCAGACCGGCCGCGAGCTGCAAGTGGGCCTGCAGATCACGAACCTGTCGCCCGCAGCGGTCAGGCTCCGCCGGGTCCAGGTCGTGCTTCCGCTGGGCGGACTCAGGGTGACCGCTCAGGCCTGGGGACCTTGCGGGGAGCTGCCAGCCAGCAGGGCGGCACCGGGCAGCCTTCTCCGCCCTACCCTCAGGCGGGGAGCCAGTTCCTGGTTTACGGTCACCTTCCAGGTGCTGGTCAAGTGCCCGCAGCCGCTGCCGGTCCAGTTCACGCTCGACTACGACCAGCAGGGCCGGCCGGCGGCAATCCGGCTGCCGGGCTTCCCTGACCTGGGCCAGGTTCCCTACTCCGGATGCCCGAGAACCTCGTCGAGGGTCTGGAGGAGAAGGTCGGCGTGCTCGCGCTGGAACACCAGGGGCGGCCGGATCTTGAGCACGTTGCCGTCCGGCCCGGTGGCGCTGATCAGGACGCCGCGATCGCGCATCGCCTCGGTCACCTGGCGGGCGCGCCCGGCCGCAGGAGCACGTGCCTCACCGGCCAGTTCCACGCCGAGCAGGAGGCCGTCGCCCCGGACGTCGCCCACTACGGGATGCCGTTCGGCCAGTGACAGCAGGCCCTGCCGCAGATAGGCGCCGACTTCCGCCGCGTTAGCCGTCAGCCCTTCCTCCTCGATGACGGCCAGGACCGCGAGCGCGGCCGCACAGGCCACCGGGTTCCCGCCGAACGTGCTGAACAGTTCGACCTCCTCGGGAATAGCCTCCAGCAGCGCGGACCGGACGACGAGCGCGGCGACGGGGAAGCCGTTCCCCATGGGTTTGCCCATCACCACCATGTCGGGCTGCATGCCTGAGGGCTGGAAGCTCCACAGGTGCCTCCCGGACCGGCCGTGACCGGCTTGTACCTCGTCGGCCACCACGAGCCCGCCCAGCGCCCGCGCCCTGCGGGCTGCTTCCCGCAGGTAGGTGGCAGGGGGCGACAGGATGCCGTCGGCCGTGAAGGCCGGGTCCAGGTACATGGCGGCGAAGCCGTGGCCGTCCAGCGCCCGGGCCGCGTCGTCGACATGGGCCGCATACCGCTCTGCCCAGCCATCCTGTTCCCGCCGGTACGGGCCGCGGTACCCGTCGGGCGCGGGGATGGTGGCGACGTGCGCAGGCCGCTCGTCCTTCGCCCATACCTCGGGGGACAGGGCATGGGTGGCCTCGGTCAGCCCGTGGTAGGCGCATCCGGTCACGATCGCGCCGGCCTGCCCGGTGGCGGCACAGGCGATCCGCCAGGCCAGGTCGTTGGCCTCGCTGCCAGAGTTCACGACCATGACGGCGTCCAGCTCCGGCGGCAGGGTGGCCTGCAGCCGCTCGGCGAGCTCGACGATCGCCTCGTGCAGATAGCGGCTGTGGGTCGCCAGCAGATGCTGCTGCTCCGACACCGCCTGGACGACCCGGGGGTGGCTGTGGCCGACCACGGGCACGTTGTTGTAGCAGTCGAGGTAGCGCCGGTCGTCCGGATCGAACAGCCAGACCCCCTCGCCGCGGACCAGGTGAACCGGGTGCTCGTAGAACAGCGGCGAGCGGGGCAGCACCCGGCGGCGGCGCTCCAGCAGGTCGCTGGGGGCAGACCTCCGTGTAGGGAAGCTGCCGGCAGGCATCGCGGAAACGTCGCGCGACGGCGTCTACCCCCATCGCCTCGATGGCATCGGCGAAGGCCCGGGCCCCGGGCTCACCGCTCGCGGCGTAGGCGGCGTTGCCCGGGTGCAGCCCGCTGCGCCACGCGGTGACCGTGATCTCGGTCGCCAGCCTGGCCATCACCAGGTCCGCGAGCAACCCGGCCTCGTCCTCCTCAAGCGGCGTCACCGAGACGTAGCCGCCGATCATCGCCTCAGCTGCCGTGATGGCGTCCGGGCGGCCGTGCAGCACATCCGCGATGGCGACGGCCAGATCGCAGACCAGCGGCGCGTGGGTCATGTCCCCGAAGTCCACGATTCCGCTAGGCCGGAGATCCTCGCCGAACAGCACGTTGTCCAGGCTCAGGTCCCCGTGGATGACCTGGGCGCGCAGGCCCGGCAGCGCCGGCGCGACCCGGGCCTCGAACCGATCCAGCACCCGCTCCACCTGAGCCCGGCGTGGTCCCTCGGCCACATGGGCCAGCAGTGGGCGGAGCCTGGGCAGGTGGGCGATATTCCACAGGATCTCGTAGTCGGCAGCACGGTGGAAGAAGCCGCGCAAGGCCCGTCCCAGGCGGGCCGAGACCTGACCGTGGGCGCGGATCGCCTCGGCGGTGAGCGCCGTGTTCGCGGCCACGCGCCCGGGCAGGAAGGTGAAGAGCCGCGCTGGGTAGGTCCGGCCGTCCGGCCCGGCGATCTCGACCCAGGGTTCCCCGGACACGGCAGGCAGGGCACGCATCACGGGCAGGCCGGGATCGACCTGCTCGATATGGCGCAGCGCGGCGGCCTGCATCTCCAGGACGGGCCGGTCATCCGCCGGGTTAGAGATCTTGAACAGGAAGCGCTGCCCGCCGGGCGTGCCCGCCCGGAAGTTCTGGTCCCGTTCGGCCGCCAGGGGCTTGAGGGATGACGAGTCCACGCCGAACCCGTCGCGCAGGATCTGCCGGGCCGCCTCCTCGCTGAACGCAGGCGGCGTGCTCTCCAGAGGATCAGGGCGCTTCACCATAGGCCCGAAGGCTATCTTGCGGCTGCTCACGCGGGGACCCGGGTAATCGTGCGTGTCGTATCGGTACCATCGGCTCCTCCCCTCCCCTCCACCACTCCTCTCTGCTCTGACTCCCCTCTGCGCCTCCCCTACTTCTCTCCCCACATGCTGACTTTGACCGCCCCCCTCTCCCCCCTGACCCGCCATTCACTGCCGCCACTTCACCGACCTCCCCTCTCCATTCCCTCCTCTCTCCTCTCAGCGACGCGGAAGGCTGAGCGGTGCGGCCTGCTGCCGGTCATCAGCCGGGAAGCGGGTGGCTGGTGCGCGGCCGTGCCAGTGCCCAGGCGGCGATGAGGAGCAGGACCGCGCCAGGGACCGGCCAGGGACGTCACGGGCGCGACCGGGCCGCCCGGGGCGCGAGCATAGTGGCATGCAAACTTCCGGCGGAGCACGGAGCACTCCATGACAGGCAAGGTCGCCGTCATCACCGGCGCCTCCCAGGGCATCGGCGCCGGTCTGGTCGCCGGATACCGGGGGCGGGGCTGGGCGGTGGTGGCCAGTGCCCGCACGATCGGACCGTCCGGGGACCCGGACGTGCTCAGCGTCGCGGGTGACATCGCGGAGGCCGCTACCGCCGGCCGGATCATCGACGCGGCGCTGGACCGGTTCGGCCGCATAGACACCCTGGTCAACAACGCGGGCGTGTTCATCTCCAAGCCGTTCACCGACTACACCGCCGCCGACTACGCGACGGTGGCCGGGGTCAACCTCACCGGGTTCTTCTGGCTGACCCAGCGGGCCGTCGCCGAGATGGTCACGCGGCACGGCGGCCACGTGGTCAACGTCTCGGCCACCCTGGCCGAGGTCGCGGACTCCGGCACGCCCGCGGTGCTGACCGCGCTGACCAAAGGCGGCGTGGCCGCGGCGACCAGGTCGCTGGCTGTCGAGTACGCCTGCCGCGGCATCCGGGTCAACGCGGTCTCGCCGGGCATCATCCAGACCCCTGTGCACCCGGCGGAAAGCTACGAGCACCTCGGTGACCGGCTTCCGCCGCTCGGGCGGGTCGGCCAGGTCAGTGACGTCGTGGATGCCGTCTTGTTCCTGGAGTCATCGCCGTACATCACCGGCGAGATCCTGCACATCGACGGCGGCCAGAGCGCCGGTCACTGAGGTCTCTGCGAGGCCCGTTCTTCGATAACGATCCGCCCGTGGATCCTGCTTCTCGCGGGCCGGTCGTCGTGTTACGTGCCGGCCAGCCACGGATAACGGGCCGTGTCCTGGGCCGCGTAGTCGGGGTCCAGGTAGATGAAGCAGCGCTGGATCTTCCAGTCCCGGATCTCGAACACGTCGCACCAGCGGCCCGCCGCCCACTCAGGCACACCCGCCCGCCACGGGCCATCCTGGTGCTCGCCATGGCTGGTGCCCTCGCAGGCGACCGTGTCGCTGCCCGAGAAGATCCAGTTGAAGTGCGAGTAATGATGGGTAATTGACTTGAGGGTCGCGCCCACATCGGAGAAGAGCTGGCCGATCTCCTCCTTGCCATTTGCCAGTCCCCATTTGGGGAAGTACACCTGCGCGTCGTCCGCGAACAAGCCCAGGATGCTTCCGCCGTCCGAGGTCACGCCACCATTGTCAAACGCCTTGAGGTACTCGATGGCGACCGACTTCCGCTGTTCGTCGGTCATTGTCTCATGGGTTAGCGCCATTGCTCGCACTCTCTCTAGCGGATGGTGTCCTGCTGCGGAAACAACAGTCTCGCAGGGCACCGTTATTTTATCCCGTCACTCGCTCGCTTTCTTCATGCCGTCATAGTCGCGGGAAGATCGCGATGATGACGGAGAGCGTGACGACGCCGGCGTAGGCCTCCAGGTGGATGAACAACACGACGAGCTCGGCCGTGGCGACGCCGCTGCGGCCGGGCGATCCGGTGTTGCCCGCGCAGCGGCTCGTGATTAGGGGCGGCCGCGATGGCCCGCGGGATCAGGGCCAAGCTGCGATCGGCCAGGCCCCGGCGGCTCCGGAGCCGCCGAGCGTGTGCTCGGTGGCCAGCCGCCGGCAGTCGGCGCGCGAGGCCGGTTCACCGGGCCCCAGCGGGAGGACCACGGTGCACGCCGCACTGGCCCAGGCCACCGATCGCGGCTGGTTACCCGGATCGGCGGGCCTGCGCACCTCGCCCACGCGGCCGACGGTCGCGGGAGCCGATGAGGACGTGGCGTCAGGGAGCTTGAGCGCCCTCTGGCCCAGCGTCCTGGCCGCCGAGGCCGCCGTCACCTCCGTGCTGGTCCTGGTCATCGTCGCCGTGGCCACCGACTCCTGCGTCCCGCGCGGCATCGCCGCCCTGGCCATTGGCGCCGCCCTCGCCGCGGCCATCATCATCGCTCGGGCCGGTCAGCGGCGCGGACGGGCGGGGAGGTCAACCCCGCCCGGGCGCCGATGATCCTGGTTGGCCGGGTTTCACCTACTGGTGGGCCTACCTGGATCGCCCCGACCATCGTGCCGCTCGCCGATCACCCTCTACGACGCGATACCTCCGTCCTCGGCAGCCCGCCGCGGTCTCAGTGCGCTGTGTCCTGACGCCGTCGGTGCGGTGACCGGGACGGTGCTGTCATTCGAGATGGGCCTGCTGTGGCCAGGGCTGATGCGCCGTTACGGGGCCGTGCTGGGACTCCCGTTCGGCGTCGAGGGACTCTTCTTCTTCCTGGAGGCGATCTTCGCCGGGATCTACCCGTGGGGCTGGCAGCGGCTCAGGAACTGGGCGCACTGGTGGTCCGGTGTGCCGATCGCGGTCAGCGGCATCATGGGGGCCATGTCGGTGGTCGCGGTGAATTCGTGGATGAACCAGCCAGGCGGGTTCACCGGGCAGGGCGCCACCTCGGTCAACCCGTGGCGCGTGTTCTTCAACCACGCCGCGCTCTACGAGATGCCGCACATGATCCTGGCCGCCTACATGTACCGGTCCTGGTGGCCGGGGTGTACGCGCGGCATCCTGCGGGGCCGGCGCGACTCTACCACCGCGCCGGTCGCGCTGCATCGCCGGCCGTCCTCCTGACCCCGTTCCAGATCCTGGTCGGCGACACGCGGCCGGGCGATCGCGCGTGACCAGCCGGTGAAGCGCCCCGGCGGCACACCGCGCGGCCGTGCCAGTGGACGGGGGTTGAAGGCAAGCGCCACGTCTTGCCGGCTGAGATCCCCGACATGGATCGTCCTCGTCGGGTCGGGCCCGGGCACCCGGGTCACCGGCTGGGACACCGTCCCGCGAGCGGCCGCCCGCCGGTGGTGTGGCTGCTCCACCTGTGTTTCGACGCCAGTCGGGCTCGGTCCTGCTGCTGGCCGCCGGTGTGGGCGGCCGGGAGTGGTGGCGGCGCCGCCGGCTGCCACCCCAGCGGCTGTCTGGGCCGCCGGCGCGGTCGCGGCCGGCGGCGGTCGCGGCCATGGAGGCGGCTGGGTGGTCACGGAGGTCGCCGGCAGCCCTGGGTGTCTACCGGCCGCCCGGGGGCCGTGGCCCCCGGCGGCATCGGCCAGCCCCCAGGCGATCGTGGTACGGAAATGGTCGCTGGGAGCAGCCACGATTGCGTCCTGACGATGCTGTCGCCGCTGGCTGAGCCGTGACCCGGAGTCAACATGTGCCGTCGAGACGCCAGCGCGGCTGACCGGGCTGACCCGTCCGGTCAACCTGATGGCCGGGAAATGTGGACAGGATCCTCTCGACCGTCACCCTGTACGCGGTACTGGGCGGCGCGGACTTCGCGGGGGATGTGAAGGACGCCCTGGCCTCCCGATCGGCGGCGCCCGCGCCTGATCGAATCATCACCCAGGTCTGAAGCCAACCACGTCGCTCGTCTTCGACCTGGTCATCTTCTGGACCGCGTTCCCGCACGCGTTCGCCGCGGTGATGACCGTGGTCGCGCTGCCACTGTGGCTGGCGGTGGCCGGGATCGTGGCCCGCGGGGCCGGGTTCGCCTTCCGCAAGGAGCTGTCCCAGCTCCGCTGGCAGCGGCCGCCGGGGCAGCGTTCGCCCTGTCCTCCCTGCTGACCCCCTTCTTCCTGGGCACCGTGATCGGCGCACTCGCCACCGCTCCATCCCCGCCGATGCCAGCCACGCCAGCCAGGCGGCGTGGACCAGTCCCACAGCACTGCTGGCCGGGTTCTGTTCGTCGCAGCCTGCGGCTACCTCGCGGCCGTCTACCTCACCGGCGAGGCCGCGCACCGCGGGACCGCCCGCTGCAGGCCTACTTCACCCGCCGGGCCCAGGGCTCGGCCATCGTGGCCGGGGCGTTGTCGCTGGCCACGCTGGCCGCGCTGCACGGCGCGAACCCGGTGCTGTCAGTCGCCTCACGGGCCGGGCGCTCCCCCTGATGATCCTGGCCACGGTGTGCGGCCTGGCCGTCCTGGCGCTGCTGACCGGCGGCCGCCTCGCCGGGATCCGGGTCATCGCCGCGCTCGGGGTCGCGCCGTGATCTGGGGCTGGGGCGTCGCCCAGTACCCGGTCCTGCTGCCCGGCACCGCGGTGACCCTGGCCAACGCGGGCGCCCCGCAGGCCACCATGGTCGCCCTCGTGGCCCTGTTCGCCGTGCCGTCGTGATCGTCGGGCCGTCTTTCGTCCTGCTGCTGCGGCTCCAGGGCAGCCGCGTGCTTAGCGCGGGCGAGCCGGCACCCTGGTGGCAGGCGTTACCGCCAGCGCCCGTGGCCGCCGACGCTGGCCCGGTCCGCGCGGCCAGATCCCGCCCGCGGCAGCCCGCGGCCCGGGCGTGCTGCTGGTCACGATCGCGTCGCCGCGCTTATCCGCCGCCTCTGGCGTCGCTGAACTGCCCCGGTGCACGGCATCCCGGGCGGCCTGAGGCCTCGCGTGCTGCCGGCCGGCGACCGGCCAGCCGCTGACCGTCCGGTCATGGCCCGCGGGGAGAGATCGCTCTTTTGAGGGACATGCGGCGGCATAGGGTGAGTTACCCGTCCGCAACAGGAGCGCCATGAGCTTCAACCTGGCCACCATGCTGCGGGAGTCCCGCGCCGCCAAGCCGGACCACCCGCTCTGCCACATTCGCGACCTGACCTTCAGCTACGCCCAGGTGGACGAGATCTCCGGGCGGGTGGCCAGCGCCCTGCTCGGCACCGGGCTGAGCCGCGGCGACAAGGTGGCCGTTCAGCTGCCCAACCTGCCGCAGTTCCTGTTCACCTACTTCGCCATCCTCAAGGCTGGCCTGGTCATGGTGCCGCTGAACCCGCTGCTGAAAGCGTCCGAGATCGCCTATCAGCTGCAGGACTCCGAGTCCGCGCTGCTGATCACCTTCGAGGGCTTTGCCGCGGAGGCGGTCGCGGGCGCCCGGGAGGCCGGGAACGTGCCCACGTACGTGGTGAACCTGCCCGGCAACGACGTCCGGCCTGAGGGCACCAGGCACTACGACGAGTTCTACTTCGCCGACGACACCGGCGAGATCGAGCCCACCGATGCCGACGACACCGCGGTGATCATCTACACCAGCGGGACCACCGGCCAGCCCAAGGGCGCCGAGCTCACCCATTTCCAGCTCTACATGAACTGCACCGTGGCCGGTGAGCTGTTCGGCTTCAAGGATGACGACATCGGGGTCGCGGTACTCCCGATGTTCCACGTGTTCGGCCTGTCCAGCGTGCTCAACACGGCAGTGCGGTTCGGGGGCACGCTCGTGCTCATCCCGCGGTTCGACACCGGCCCGGTGCTTGATGCCATCGAGCGCTACCGGTGCACGATCTTCTCCGGTGTCCCGACCATGTACTTCGCGCTGCTGCAGGCGGACGTGGCTGGCCGGGACCTGTCGTCGCTGCGGGTCGCGATTTCCGGCGGTGCCGCGATCCCGGGGGAGGTGATCCGCGCGTTCGAGGAGAGGTTCCCGGGCGTCGTCATCCTGGAGGGCTACGGCCTGTCCGAGACCGCCAGCACCACGACGTTCAACGTCAGTGCGGAGCAGCGCAAGGTGCTGTCCATCGGCAAGCCCATCTGGGGGGTGGAGGTCCGGGTGGTGGACGAGCAGGACAAGGCGCTCCCTCCTGGCCCGGAGAACATCGGCGAGATAGTGATCCGCGGCCACAACGTCATGAAGGCCTATTACCGGCGGCCGCGGGAGACCGCCGAGGCGTGCCGCGGCGGCTGGTTCCACACCGGCGACCTGGCCTACGCCGACGAGGACGGGTACCTGTTCATCATCGACCGCAAGAAGGATCTCGTCATCCGCGGCGGCTACAACGTGTACCCGCGCGAGATCGAGGAGGTCCTGTTCGGGCACCCGGCCGTGGCCGAGGCCGCCGTCGTCGGCAGGCCGGACCCGCGCGTGGGCGAGGAGGTGGTCGCGTTCGTCGTGCCCGCGCCGGGCGCGGACGCCCGCCCGGAAGAGATCATCGCGTACTGCCGGGAGCGGCTGGCGGCCTACAAGTACCCGCGCGAGGTCCGGGTCACCGGCGAGCTGCCGAAAGGGCCGACCGGGAAGACCCTCAAGAGGGAGTTGCGGGCGGAATGACCCAGGTGCCAACGGTCCGGGGACCGGTCGAGACCGCCGACCTGGGGCAGGTCTACATGCACGAGCACATCTTCGTCCTCACCGCGGATATCCAGCAGAACTACCCGGCCGAGTGGGGCAGCGAGGAGGACCGGATCGCTGACGCGGTCGGCAAGCTGCGCGCCGTCGCGGCCCAGGGCGTGCGCACGATCGTCGACCCCACCGTCGTCGGGATCGGCCGCTACCTGCCGCGCATCCAGCGCATCGCCGAGCAGGTGCCCGAGCTCAACATCATCGTGGCCACCGGCCTGTACACCTACGACAGCGTCCCGTTCTTCTTCGTGGGCCGCGGCCCGGCGCTGAACGCGATGCTCGGCACCGAGGTGCCCGACCCGATGGTGGACATGTTCGTGCAGGACATCGCCGAGGGGATCACCGGGACGGGGGTCAGGGCGGGCATGCTCAAGTGCGCCATCGACCACCAGGGCATGACCCCGGGCGTCGAGCGGGTGATGCGTGCGGTGGCCGCTGCCCACCACCGGACCGGGGTGCCGGTCACCGTGCACACGCACCCCCGGTCCCGGAGCGGGCTGGAGGTCAAGCGGGTGCTGTGCGATCAGGAGGGGGTTGACCCGCGCCGGGTGGTGCTCGGCCACAGCGGTGACACCGCCGACTGCGACCACCTGGCCGAACTGGCCGACGCGGGATTCCTGCTGGGGATGGACAGGTTCGGCCTCCATCTGGACACCACCTTCGAAGCGCGCGCGGACACGCTCGTGGACATGTGCCGCCGTGGCTACGCGGGCAGCATGGTGCTGTCCCAGGACACGTCCTGCTACATCGACTGGATCGACCCGAACGTCCGCCCGTTCCTGTCCCAATGGCACTACCTGCATATCCACGATGAGGTGCTGCCCTACGCCCGCGAGCATGGGGTGACCGAGGAGCAGATCGCCACCATGCTGACCGCCAACCCGCGCCGTTTTTTCGAGGGACCGGACTGACTCGCGGGAGCGGGCTGACCGGGCACCCCGGAGGGGTGGCGAACGGGCCGACGGCCGTGATACCAGATCCCGAGCGTTACCGTTCTGGCCACGACGCACGGCGTCAGCCGCGCCACCCTGGTCAAGGCCGTGCGCGTCCTGGTCGATGAGGGCCTGCTCGTCACCCGGCAGGGCTGGGGAACCTTCGTCGTGTAGCGGCTGCACCGGGCGCGAGCCCGCTGGCCCGGCCATCTAGCCGTCGGCGACTGCCCCGCACCGTGGCTGGGGGTATTGCCCCGTAGGCCGATCTGAGCCCGGACAGTACTGTTGGGGGCTGGCGCGGGTTCGCCCGCGGTCGCGGAAAGGGGTTCGTGTGGAGTCTGAGCCAGGGCCTGCGCGGCGGCCGCTGACCCGCCAGGACAGTCACGAGGCGCAGCAGATGGTGGAGCGGGCCGCGGAGCTGGCCCGCGATTCCCATGCCCGGACGCGTCATGCCGCCGCGCTGGTGCGCGACGGCAGCATGCTGGCCTGGGGCACCAACGGCGTGCCCTTCCCCGGCGAAGACCACTGCTACTGCAAGGTCGGGGAGCGTGGCGACCATGACCAGTGCCGCACCCACGCCGAGCAGCGGGCCCTCAGCCTGGCTCGCGAGGGAGACGGCTGGCAGCGGCTGCAAGGATCCAGGCTGATCTACGTCCGGCTGGGGGCAGACGACTCGGTCCGGCTCGAGGATCCTCACTTCTGTGCCCGGTGCAGCCGCACGGCGCTATCCCTCGGCGTCAGCGAGTGGATCTTCGCGTTGCCCGATGGCCTGGCCAGTTACTCCGCGGCGGACTACGACAAGCTCGCCCAGCTCAGCTGGTAGCACCTACGTCCAGCCGGATCTCTCTCTTGACAGCGGCGGCCTGCGCGGTGAATCCTCCGTGAGGATTCACCGCGACAGCAGGGCGCGCAGCGGCGCGCGCCGCGGGCGGTCCGGCGGAGGTGGGTAGTGGCTCACTTGGCCCGTGGTCGCAGGCGCTTCATCCGGATTCTGGCTACCTTAGCGACGGCTGGGGCGATGCTTCCGCTGGCCGCGGCCAGCGCGGGAGCCGCCACGACCACGGCCGCGGCCGGCGCGGACAGTGTCGCGCCGGGCGGCCCCGGGACGATGTCGTACTTCGACCTCGCCCGCAAGGACTGCACGGGTACCGCCACCGGCACGGCATCGAAGGTCTGGTACACGGTGGCCGGTGGCGTGCTGTCGGACACCTACGAGCCCACCATCGACAACACCAACGTGAGCACGCTGCAGTACATCGTCACCGACGGCTCCACGTTCACCGACCTGCAGACCAGGGACATGACCTACACGGTCAGCGCGGATCCCACCGGCATGGCCTGCACGGTGACCGCCACCGACGCCCAGCACGGTTACCGGCTGACCACCACCTACATCACCGATTCCTCCTCCGACACCGTGCTCATGCGCACGCGGCTGAGCGCGGTCCACGGCTCCGGAACCAATGTGGCCGGGCTGCACCTGTACGCGCGGCTGGACGCCCACGTCAACGGGAACGGCGGCGGGGGCAGCGACAACGCCGGCGCCAACAGCGGCATCGTGACCACGTCGGGCGGATCGGCCATCCCGGTCGTCTCCAGCACCAACACGGTCACCAACGCCACCAACCGGACCTACGCGATACCGACCTTCATGGCGCTGGCCGACAGCACCCCCGCGCCGCAGGCGAGCGTGGGCTACGCCGGAACCGCCAGCGACGGCCTCACCCAGCTGGACACGTCGCACGCGCTGACCCCGTACACGTCCGCGCCGGATGGCCACATCGTGGCGACCCAGGAACTGGCCCCCGGGCCCGGCGGCACGCTGACGCTCGCCCTCGGTTTCGGCCGCACCCAGGCGGGCGCCCTGAGCACGGCCCAGGGCTCGCTCAGCAGCCCGTTCGCGCTGAAAGCAATCAAGTACCTGGCCGGCTGGGCAGCGTACGACGCGAGCCTGAACCGGCCGCCGGCCCACTACCCCGGGGAGCCGGCCAAGGCCGCGGCCGGGCTGGTCCAGCACTACTACCTGTCCGCGAACGTGCTCAAGGCGAGCGAAGACAAGACGTTCCCCGGTGCGATCGTTGCGTCGCTGGCCAGCCCGTGGGGCCAGGCGGTGCCAGCCGGGACCAACTCCTCGGGCGAGCCTGCCTACTTCGGCTCCTACCGCGAGGTGTTCTCCCGCGACCTGTACGAGGCCTTCACCGGCCTGCTCACGGACGGCGACCTGGCCACGGCACGGGACGCCGTCCGGTTCCTGTTCGACCGCCAGCAGCTGCCGGACGGGGCCATGCCGCGCAACTCGCTGCTCAACGGCAAGGCCGCCCCTGACACCGGCGGGCTCCAGCTGGACGAGGTCGCCTACCCGATCCTGATGGACTACCAGGCGGGCCTGAGCGGGGACGCCGCGCTGTGGGCCGACCATGTCCGGTCGGCGGCCGACTTCCTGGTCGCCCACGGTCCCTCGGAAGGCAACGAACGGTGGGAGGAGCAGAGCGGCTACTCACCCTCGACCATCGCGGCCGAGATCGCCGGGCTGACCGCGGCGTCCGCCATCGCCGCCGACCATGGCGACCAGGCCCGCGCCCGGCTCTACCAGGCGGCGGCCGACTACTTCCAGCGCAGCATCAAGTCCTGGGACGTGACCACGACCGGGCCGGACGGGCCGCGCTACTTCATCCGGCTGTCCAAGACCGGCGACCCGAACGCGGCGATCAGCTACAGCCTCGGCAACGGCGGTCCCACCGTGGACCAGCGCAGCGTCATCGACGGCGGGTTCCAGGAGCTGGTCCGGCTGGGCGAGCTGCCCATCAGCGATCCGGACGTGCAGGCCTCGCTGGGCGTGCTGGACAAGCAGATATCCGTCAGCACCCCCAGCGGCACCGGCTACTACCGGTACGGCACGTCGGCGGCCGCCGGCAGCGCGGACGGCTACGGCGACTGCTACCCGCCGAGCCAGACCTCGTGCACCACCCCCGGCGCGCCGTGGCCGCCGACCGACCAGGGAACCGGGCATCTGTGGCCGGTACTGTCCGGCGAGCGCGCCGAGAGCGACATCGCCGCCGGGCAGAGTTCCGGGACCGCCAGCCTGCTGAACGCGATGCTCAATTTCTCCTCGGGCGTCGGACTGGTGCCCGAGCAGGCCTGGGAGGACCCGGACCTGGCGGCGTCGCCTTACGGCAGCGACCCGGCGACCGCGTCGATCGGGTTCACCGATGGCCAGGCCGCCGGCTCGGCCTCCCCGCTGACCTGGGCCCAGGCTCAGGAGCTCCGGCTCATCCTCGGGCTCGGAACGGGCCGCACCGTCGAGACGCCGGCGGTCACGGCGGCGCGCTACATCACCCACGGGGCGCCGGGTGCGCTGACGGTCACCCTCACCGCTCCCGCCTCCGGGGCGACGATCGGATCCGCGACCACGACGGTGACCGGGACCACGTCGCCCGGCGCCTCGGTGGACATCGGCTCGGCGGACACCACGACGGGTGCCGCCGCGTCCGTGACCGGCACGGTCGCGGCCCCGGACGGATCGTTCTCGGCGAGCGTCCCGGTCGGGTTCGGCGACAACGTCATCACCGCGACCTCAGCCTCCCCGGACGGGCGGAGTACCGGGTACGCGCAGGTGTCCGTGGTCGGGAACGTGACCTCAGGGACCACGGTCCTGAACGTCACCGATCCGGCCGGCGACGACAACGGGCCCGGCACCTACCAGTACCCGACCGACTCCGCTTTCCACGCGGGAGCCTTCGACCTGACCGATTTCCAGGTCATCAGCGACGGCACCACCGCGTACCTGCGGGCCACCCTGGCCAACCTGGACCCGACCTTCGGGTCCGATTTCGGCGCCCAGCTCCTGGATGTCTACGTGCACACCCCGGGCACCAGCGCGACCTCCACCCAGGCCGCCTCCACGTTCCGCAACTACACCATCGCCCCGGCGGGAGCCTGGAGCGAGCGGGTCGAAGCCCAGGGCTTCAGGTCTCCCGCCTGGGTAGACGCCAGCGGGAATCAGGTTGGCACGGCTTTCATGCTCATCGATGACACGAACCGGACCGTCACGATCGCGCTGCCGGAGGCCCAGTTCGGCACGCCCGGATCAGGCTGGGCGTTCAGCGTCGTGCTGACCGGGCAGGACGGGTTCAGCTCCGATCAGGCCCGGGCGTTCGCGGCGACTCCGCAGGACTTCAGCTTCGGGGTGTGCGCGGCCGACGGGACGAGCCCGATCTGCGCGGTGAACCCAGCGACAGTTCCCAAGGCCATGGACGTCATCACCCCGGAGGGCGTGTCGCAGGCCACCGAGCTCGACCCCACCGCGGGACCGGTGGTGATCCAGCCCGTCACCGTGCCCTGAGCATCACCCGGAGGGATATTGCCTGGCCACGAACTCGGTGCGGTTCGCGCACTGGGTCTTGGCCAGGATGCTGCGGACGTGCGACTCCACCGTCCGCTCCGACAAGACCAGCCGGTCGGCGATCTCCCGGTTGGACAGCGCCTGGGTGAGCAGGGCGGCGACCTCGCGTTCCCGGCCGGTCAGCGGGTCCGCCCCATCGCGGTCGGCGGCGAGCCGCGCCGCCAGCTCCCTGGCGGCGGCCACCGTGCCGGGCATGTCCAGGCGGGCCGCGAGGTCCGCAGCGTCCTTAGCCAGGATCGCGGCCTCGGCCCGTTCGGCGCGGTCGCCATCCCTCAGCAGCCGGGCCAGGTCCAGCGACGTCAAGGCCAGGTCCGGACGGGCGCCGATGACCTGGTTGCGCGGCAGGGCCTCACGCAGTAGCCCGATGGCCGTGTCCCGGTCGCCGAGGACCTCAGCCAGCTCGCCGAGGTGACGGCTGATCGTGCCCATGAAGTACACGGTGCAGGTGCCCAGCGCCCCGGGGTACGGCCGGAACGGCAGGAGCTGCCGGTAGACGATCCGGGCTGCCTCCCCATCGCCGAACAGGCGGATGAGATCGACCATCTGGGTGAGCACCGCGGGCCAAGCCGGGTGCTCGGCCGGAAACGGCAGCAGGCCGCACAGCGCGTCGTACAGGCTCCGGGACTCGCGCAGCGAGCCGGTCAGGGCCAGGACGCACGCCCGCTCGATGTTGACGAGCGGCATCGACCGCGCCGCGGCCAGCGCCTCGCGGTATCCCTCGGGCAGGCCGGCCGGGGCACCCCGGAGCACCGCCTGACGGACGCCGTGGGCGTAATGCATCGACATGGCGACCGCGTCACCCGAGTCACGGGCGATCGCGAACGCGCGGCGGCTGTGCTCGGTGGACTCGGCGAACTGCCCGCTCAGCATGGTCCGGCTCGCGCGCAGCCGGTGCAAGTGCCAGCGCGCCAGCGGCAGGGCGGACCGGCGGGCCAGCCGCTCGATCGCGGTGGCCGCTCCGTCGACCACGTCGAGCCGGGCCGACAGGTACGCCGCTTGGATCCGCCATTCGTGCCCGAGCAGCGCGGCCAGCGGCTGCCCGAGCGCCTCGGCGCGGTCGGCGACCAGTTCGCCCAGCCGCATCCGTTCCGGCGTGTCACCGGGATGAACGAGCGTCATCTCTCGCGCGTGCGCCGCCTCGATCTCAGCCAGCGGATCCCTGCTCTGCGCCGCGAGATCCAGGGATTCCCGGGCCATGACCTCGGCCTGCGCGACATGGCCCGAATCGGCCTCCACGGTGGCCAGCTGGGCCAGCACACGCGCCCGCAGATCGGTGGCCAGATCTGGATCGGCCAGCGCCTGGCGGCACAAGCGTGACAGCACCTCCCCGGCCCGCTGATAGGTGACGCCCTGCAGGACCAGGGCGCTTCGGGCCACGAGATCGGACCGGCCCGCGCTGGCGGCGGCGTCCGCCGCGTCGGCGCACCGGTCCAGGCACCGGTCGTACCGGCCCGCCAGGTATTCCGCATGGGCCAGGTCGATCAGCACCTCGGCGCGCCCGGCCGCATCACCCTCCACCCAGCACAGGTCGGCGAGCGCGCCGGACAGCAGCCTTGCGGCGTCTTCGTAGGCGCGGGCGGATCGCGCCTGTGCCGCGGCCCGGCGCGTCCACTCGCGGCCGCCCGGCGGGCGCCGGGAGAGGTACCCGCTCCCCGCCAGTGCGCAGCGATGCGGGCGGCCTGATCGGTATCCGCCAGCGACTCGAGGGCGCGCGCGGCCGTCTGGTGCAGCGCCCGGGCGGCCGCCGGCTCGAGGCGGTCCACGATCACGTCGCGGACCAGCGCGTGGGCGAACCGGTAGCGCCGGGTGGTGGCGTCCACGGTCAGCAACCCGCCGTGCCAGGCGGCGGCCAGGGCATGCGCAGTGCCCTCGTCGTGCCGTGCCACCGGACCGGCCTCGGTCATGCCAGGACGGCCGGTGGTCACGGCGGCCAGCACGTACTCGTCGATGTCCTCGCCGAGCACGGCGGCCGCCTCGATGACCGTGCGCTGCCCCGGCGTCAGCGCGGCCAGCAGGCCGCTGACGACGACGGCGAGATCCGCTGACCCGTACCCCGCCCGGACGGCCCCGACCAGCCGGTCCTCGCAGCGAGGAATGGGTCGCCGCCGAGGAGCGGGCCGCGGCCGGCCGTCTGGGCCGGCCACCGACGGGGTCGACGGCATCGTCTCGGTGCTGCGCCTGCGGGCCGCGGACAACGCCTACCTGGTGATCGTCCTGGCCGAGTCCATGGACGCATTCGACGTGGCCTCGCAAGCGATCATGTCGACCGAGCTGCTGCCGGGGGAGGATCCCGCGCTCCTCGGCGGTCCCGACCGCATCAGCTTCTACCGGCTGGTCCACGCCGACCTGCCGCTCACCGAAGGAAGCTGGGCATGACCACGGCGACCCTGGTCGGCGCCGGGGCATGGACGGCAGACATCGCGCATACCCGGGTCACGTTCGCGGCCCGCCACCTGTTCGGGCAGACGGTGCACGGGACGATAGCGGTCACGGCCGGGACCGTCGACGTCGGGCCGGACGGGTGCCCCCAGCGGTTCCACGCGACGCTCGACCCCGCCTCGATCGATACCGGCAACTCCCGCCGCGATGACGACCTTCGCGGGCGGCGCTTCCTCGACGCCGGGGTGTACCCGCTGATGGAGGTGGCCGCCACCCGGATCGACGCGACCGGCGGCGGGTGGCGGGCTGAGGCGGTCTTCCGGGCACGCGGGCACGAGGCGCCGGTACAGGTTGACGCCGTGCTGGACGGCCCCGCGGCCGCTTCCCGACTGCAGGTGAGCGGCACGGCCCGGCTGGACCTGCGCGGCGTGGGCATCAAGGTGCCCGGGTTCCTGGTCCGCCGGCTGGTCAACGTCTCGCTTTCAGCCCAGCTCACCCAGCCGTTGCCGGCCCGTCCAGGAAGCTGACGATCGCGGCCTCGAACTGCGGGGCGGCGACAGCGGTTCCGTGGTCGCCCGGCAGTTCGAGGTACCGCCCGTTGGGCAAGGCCGCGGCCAGGGCTGCGGCGGTGGCGTTGTGGCCATCTGCGGCGCCCGTCAGGACGAGTGTCGGGACCCTGATGCGGTGCAGGACCCCGAGCGGCGTGTCGGCGAACGTGCCGGGAACGAGGGCCAGCGCGATCGGGTCGCCCCCGGAGGCCTTGACCCAGTCTTCCATCGCCTGTTCCGGTGAGCCGGGCTCGAATGTGCCGAAGTGGGTCAGGACGTGGCGGAAGGGCCCGCCGCGTCCGACGGTGTGGGTGATGGCCTCGAGGCCCTGCCCGCCCGCGATGGCGCGGCCGGGGGTCGCGCCGCGGGCGAGCATCCGGATGACGGTCCGCCCGCCCAGGGAGTAACCGGCCAGATCGTAGTCGGTAAGGCCGAGGTGCTCGATGAGGGCGAGGCCGTCGTCGGCCAGCGCATCGGGGGGGTAGGCGCCCGGGTCGTGCGGCCGGGCGCTCTCGCCGTGGCCGCGCAGATCCGGCAGGATGACGCGGTGCCCGCGCCCGGCGATCTTCCCGGCGATCCCGGCCATGGCCATGGCGGTGAAGAGATAGCCGTGGATCAGGATCAGCGGCCGGCCCTCCCCGAGCTCACGGTAGGCGAGCCGCACGCCATCGTGGCCGCGGAAGTAGGCGGTGGTGAGCTCAGTCATGCCCGCCGGTCCCGAGGGCGGTTCACGTCGGGGATTCCCCCGCCACCCCGAACAGCGGCTCCCTGAGCAGGCGGCATGGCGCCGTGCCCCGGCCGTCCGCCGCCTGCGCCCGGCGCACGGTGAGGCGGAGGAGATGGGCCGCCACCGCGAAAAGCAGTCCCGCGAGAGGCAATTCGAGAATCAGGGCCGACGCGACCGCGGTGATCATGTCGATGTGTCCCGACGCGGTCGTGATGTCGAACCACGCGTCGCAGACGAGGAGCGTACCGGTAATGAACGCGCTGATCACGACCGCCTGCCGCCGGCGCCAGGCCAGCCACGCGGTCAGCGCGAGGCCGCTCAGGAGAAAGATGTCGAAGCCGACCCAGGTAAGCGTCCAGTGCCCCGCGAGGTAACGGTGCGGCAGGGTCAGGGCCAGCAGCACGATCCACGGAACCAGCCCGACCGAGGCGACGGTCAGCACGATGACAAAGCGCCTGCGCCGTTCAGCCCCGGCGCTCAGCGGGGGAAGATCGCTGTTCAGCGCGGCCAGTCTGCGGCTCAGGGAAGCTCGCTCCTCGCCGGTCATCCGGCGCAGCGCGTCGTCGCTAATCATGGCCATAACCCTCCGGGGGCGGGATCCCGAGCCGTGCCGCCAGCGTGGCGTGGTCCCAGTGGATCCGCTGCGAGCGGATGCGCCCGCGCTCGAAGCCGACGATGGCGATGACCTGCACCGTGGCCCGCCGGTGTGTGGGGTCCACCCCGGGGAGCAGCCAGGGCAGCTCCAGGTCGTGCGTGAACGACACCGTGGTCTCATCGACCAGGTGAAACCGGTCCACGGTCCGCGATCTCCGGGCGAGGGCCAGGTCGGCGGGCACGTGCGGCAGGAAGTCCTCGGCGTAGAACCGCTCGAGGTCCGGGCGGCCCGCGGCCCCGGTCCCCGCCGGGAGGTGCCGCACCGACGGGTCAGGCGCGAGGCGGGCCAGCGACGCGGCCAGGTCACGACGGCCGATCGACGCGTCCCGGTGCTCGTCCCACACCCGCTCCAGCTCTCGCATGAACTGCGCGATGGCCGTGGTCACCCGCCCTTTTTACCCGCTTTCCGGTCCGTCATCCCCGGCCAGGGCCGCGCTGGCCGGGGCCGGGCCGAACGGGGAAACAGCGGCGGACGGGACGCGTGCGATAGGATGAGGCAACACGGTAGATCGTGAGGCGCCGCCATCAGGGCGCGCCGGTCGTACATCGCTCGATGAGCGAACTGGTTTCCACGGACGTGGCGGCCCTCGAAAATGCGGCCACCCGAGTCCGGGAGACATTCCTGTATGACCGCTGTTCCTCTTGATCACACGCATGCCCGCCGCCGGCGGCCCGAGCGGGGTGCGCCCGGCGCGGCGCTGACTTTCGCCGATTTCGGTGTCCCCGCGCCGCTGGTCACGTCGCTGGCCCAGGCCGGCATCCTTACCCCCTTCCCGATCCAGGCCGCCACGCTGCCCGACGCGCTGGCCGGGCTGGACATCCTGGGCCGCGGCCGGACCGGTTCCGGCAAGACGCTGGGGTTCTCGATCCCGCTCGTCGCAGGCCTGGCGGACGGGCACACGCTGGCCTGCCGCCCGCGCGGCCTGGTCCTGGTACCGACCCGGGAACTGGCCAGCCAGGTCCACGCGGTGCTCGCGCCGCTGGCTGCGGCCATGAACCTGACCGTCGCGACCATATTCGGGGGCATCGGGCAGAACCCGCAGGTCACGGCTCTGCGCAACCGGGTCGACATCATCGTCGCCTGCCCGGGGCGGCTGGCCGATCTCATCGAGCAGGGGCACTGCCACCTGGACGATGTGGAAATCAGCGTGCTCGACGAGGCCGACCACATGGCTGACCTCGGCTTCCTGCCTGTGGTGCGGCGGCTGATGGAGGCCACCCCGCCGGAAGGCCAGCGGATGCTGTTCTCCGCCACCCTGGACAAGGCCGTCGACGTGCTCGTCCGGCGCTTCCTCACCGGCCCGGCGGTCCACTCGGTGGACTCCGCCGCCGCGGCCCCGGCCGCCATGGTCCATCACCTGCTCACCGCCGCGCCCGCGGACCGGGTGCGCGTGGTCGCCGCGCTGGCGGGCGGCAACAACCGGTCGCTGGTCTTCACCCGCACCAAGCACGGTGCGCAGAAGCTCGCCCGGCAGCTCGCCGGGACAGGGGTACCCGCGGCCGAGCTGCACGGCAACCTGGGGCAGGGGGCGCGGGAGCGGAACCTCGCCTCGTTCGCCTCCGGTGCGGCCCGGGTCCTGGTCGCCACGGACATCGCGGCCCGCGGGATCCACGTGGACGGCATCGACCTGGTGATCCACGCCGACCCGCCCACCGAGTACAAGGCCTACCTGCACCGCTCGGGGCGCACCGCCCGGGCCGGTGCCGCGGGCGTCGTGATCACCGTGCAGAGCCCCGCGCAGGCGGGCGACGTGCGCAGCCTGATGCGCCAGGCCGGCGTGTCCCCCCTGACGGCCAGCGTCAGCCCCGGCTCGGCGCTGCTGCGTTCCATCGCCGGCCCGCCGGCCGGCCGGGCGGCCGTGGCCGCGCCGGCCGGTGTCCGGGAAGCCCCGGCGACGGCGGCACCTGCCACCGGCACCGCCGCGGTCGCCCTGTCCGCCGGATACCGGGGGCGCCGCAGGCGCTGACCATGACCGCCCGCCGCCCGGAGGTCCCCCGGATACCGGGAAGGGCCCGGGGGAGGGGAATACCGGGCCGAGACAGGATGCTTTACTTAGGTAGTTGTTGTCGACGTTGGCGATCGTGAAGGCGCCCGTTTTCGACAGTGGGCGTCTTGCCGTTGGCTATGGATTCTCTCCTCCCGATGGCGGGCAACCAGCAGCTTGGCCCGCGCAACCCGCGCGGGACCATGAGCTCGTCTTTGAAGGAGACAGCAGATGGCACAAGGCACCGTGAAGTGGTTCAACCCTGATAAGGGCTTCGGCTTCATCGCCCCCGACGACGGCACCGCCGACGTCTTCGTCCACCACTCGGCGATCGACATGGGCGGTTACCGCACGCTGGCCGAGAACCAGAAGGTGGAATACACCACCAAGCAGGGCCCGAAGGGCCCGCAGGCTGATCAGGTTCACGCAGTCTGACAGTTCGCTGCGGCAGGCCCGCGCAGAAATGCGCGGGCCTGCCGCATACTCGTGCATAAGACCTAGCCGCCCGGCCCCCGCGGCGCCACTGACCTCGAGCGGCTGAGCACCGGCCGCTCAACTCTCGCCGCAGGAGGACGAGGTTGACCGTTGACGCGGCAAGCCCAGCAGCTGAACGCCCCCCGGTAACCAGGCGGGAAACACCGCCCGAGGCGCCGGGCAGCGACTATGCGCAACTGTCCCGGCAAGTGCGGGCGACCGGCCTGCTCCGCCGCCGCCGTGGCTACTACAGCCTCAAGATCGGCGCCAACCTGCTCCTGCTGGCTGGCGGGTGGGCCGTGTTCTTCCTGCTCGGCCGCTCCTGGTGGCAGATGCTGGTGGCGGTCTTCCTCGGCGTGATGTTCACCCAGACCGGGTTCATCGGCCATGACGCGGGCCACCGGCAAATCTCCGGTTCCAAGCGTGCCGACGACCTGATCGGCCGGATCCACGGGAACCTGCTGATCGGTCTGAGCTACGGGTGGTGGACGTCCAAGCACAACCGCCATCACGCCCATCCCAACCAGGTCGGCCGCGATCCCGACATCGGCGGCCGGGCGGTGGCCTTCACCCCGGAGCAGGCCCGGGCCCGCGGCGGCCTGGGCAGATGGCTGGCCGGCTACCAGGCGTGGCTGTTTTTCCCCATGCTCCTGCTCGAAGGCCTCCACCTGCATGTCGCTGGGTTCCGGACCCTGCTGGGCCGCCGGAGCACCACGGTCAAGGTGGCCGAGGGGGCCATGCTCGGCGCGCACATCCTCGGCTACCTGGCCGCGGTGTTCCTGGTGCTGTCGCCCGTGCAGGCGGTGGCCTTCCTCCTCCTCCAGCAAGGCGTGTTCGGGGTCTACCTGGGATGCTCGTTCGCGCCCAATCACAAGGGCATGGCCGTGTTCGGTGAGGATGAGAAGATCGATTTCCTCCGCCGCCAGGTGGTCACGTCGCGTAACATCCGCGGCGGGTGGTTCACCGACTTCGCCCTCGGCGGGCTGAACTACCAGATCGAGCACCACCTGTTCCCGTCCATGCCGCGGCCCAGCCTGCGGCACGCCCAGGAGCCGGTGCGCGCGTTCTGCGAGCAGCACGGCATCGCCTACCACCAGACCGGCCTGGTGGATTCCTACGTCCAGGTTCTGCGGCACCTGAACACGGTCGGCGGCCCGCTGCGACCGGAGCTCGAGTACTGATCTGTGCCACTGTGGCTGATGCCGCAGGATGAGCTGGGAGGTGGCGCGTGAACGCGTCCGATGTATGGGTCGCCAAGGACGACGGCACCGATATCGTCCGGGCCGCGGCGATCGTCGCGGTCGGCCGTGACTACAACGGCAACGTCACCGTCCGGCTGGCCGGCGGCGAGGGAACGGCCGTGACCCTGGTCGCGGTCGCCCCCCATGAGGGCAGGCACACGCCCGAGGACTTCCATCGCCAGCTGATCCGGGTCGTGTCCCAGCTGTCCGACGCGGCGGGGGCCGCCGTGGTCCATCCGGTATGCGGCGAGCCGCACGGCTGGCACTGGGTCACCGCGCCCCTGTAGCGTCCCTGGCGCGGAATGCGCGGCGGATGCTCGCCCTCGGCGGCCCGCGGCCGCATACTGGAGATGATGAGAAACGAGCCCGCGCCGTGAAGCGGCGCCCCGTACCCGGAAGCCCATTCAATAAGCCGCCGGCCCCGCCCGAGCAGGTCGAGGAGTTCGCGGCGCAGGATCTGGTAACCCATGACCGGTATGGTCTCGGCCGCGTCATCAGTGCCGAGGATGGCGTGGTGCTCGTCGAATTCGGCGCCGTCCAGCACCGGATCAGCGCACCGTACCCCAAGTTGACCAAGCTCTGAGGCCAGCGCCTGCCCCGGCCGCCTGCCCCCGGCCGGGCTGGACCCGGCCGCCGGGTGGGCAGGGCGCGCCCGGCGATGATCGCCGCCGGGAGCGTCAACGGTAATCTGAAACCGGCAATTCTTTTCCGGAAAATATGGTATTCTTCCGGCTATGGGTAGCTGGGGGTTCCTGAGTAACCACGGCCGTGTGCTGCTCTACCTGGCGCACGACCCGGGGATGCGGCTGCGTGACATCGCGGCCAGCCTGAGCATTACCGAGCGCACCGCGTTCGGCATCATCACCGACCTGGTCGCGGCCGGCTACATCCGCAAGCGCAAGGACGGGCGCCGCAACCACTACCAGATCCAGGCCCATCAGCCGCTGCCGGAACCCACGAGCCGCGAACGGACCGTTGGGGAAGTCCTGGCCCTGCTGGCCGGCCCAGGGCCGGCCTGGACACGGGCCGGCCACCCGGGGAGGACGCCCACCGCTAGCCTGCCCGGCGCCACCGCGCCCAGGACACGGCAGCCAGCCGGCTGCCTCCCGCGACTCACCCGGATCGGACAGACATGGTGAACCCAGGCACGACGATCCATCCAGCACTGGACTGCGTCCGCACCGCGGACGGCATCACGATCGCCGAGCTGGCCGGCGAACTCGACCTGGCCGGCGCGTCGGCCCTGCGTGAGCAGCTGCTGGGACTGCTGCGGCCTGGCTCCAGCCGGCTGGTCCTCGACCTGTCCCGGGTGACCTTCTGTGACGCCAGCGGGCTCGCCGTGCTGATCGGCACGGGCCGCCGGGCTCGGCGGCTCGGGGGCTTCCTGCGCCTGGCCGCGGTCTCACCGCAGGTCGACCGGGTGCTGGACCTCACCGGGCTCGGCCGGCACCTGCCCGTCTTCCCCACCGTCCGGGCCGCCACCGCCCCGCTCGTCGCCCGGGACGGCCGGGCCGCCTGAAACCCGCAGCCCGGCCTGGGGGCGGCGTGCCGCTCAGGCCGGCTTGATGTGCCGGCCGGCCGGATCAGGGCCAAACGGCGCATTGCCGGGCACTTCGATCCTTCGTGGCCCGGGGGGGCCGGCCCGAATCAGGACGATCAGCCACCCGATCCGGGCCTTTCAGCGGTACCCGCCGCGACCGCGGAGCGGTGCACTAGAGGGGACACTGCTAAGAGGTGATCGCGATGAACGCCACGGTCAAGGACATCATGACGCCCCAGGTGGTGACGGTCCAGCTGGATACATCGTTCAAGGAGTTGGCCGTCCTGCTGGGCACTTCCCGGGTGAGCGCCTTCCCGGTCACCGACGAGGCGGGCAGGCTGATCGGCATCGTGTCTGAGGCTGACATGCTGATCAAGGAAGCGGACCAGGCCATCCACCCGGGACTGTTCACCGGGATGCGCCGGAGCGGGGAGCATGAGAAGGCGGTCGGGCTGACCGCGGCCGACATGATGACCCCCGCTCCCGTCACCATCGGCCCCGATGAGCCCGTGGAACGGGCGGCGTTCCTGATGTACGACCACGGGGTCAAGAGGCTCCCCGTGGTGGACGCGGCCGGTCACCTGGCCGGGATCGTCAGCCGGGCCGATGTCCTCAGCGTGTTCGCCCGGCCCGATGAGGAGATCCTCCGTGACGTCTTGCAGGGGGTGCTCGTGCGCAGGTTCCCCGTCCACTCGGGGCGCCTGGAAATCACCGTGGCTGATGGTGTCGTGACCATGACCGGGTGGCCGGAGACCGACGAACTGGGCCACCAGATCGTCGAGGCGGCGCGGCACGTCGACGGCGTCGTCGCCGTCGAGGACCGGCTGTTCTACCCCGGTCAGCGGTCGCCCGCGGAGCCGTGACCCGCTGGGCCGCCGGACGCGTCAGCCCGGGCCGGGGCCCGGGCTGACGTCCGGCGCTGACGTCCGGCGCTGACGTCCGGCGCTGACGTGCCGCGCGCTGTGACGGCGCTACCCGCCGCCGCTTCCTGCCCCGCGGAGTTCAGCGGCGACCGCCGCCACCGCCTCGGGCAGCGCGGCGGCCACGGCCGCCGACAGGTCCGGCCCGGGCCCGACATCGGCCGCCTCGACGGCGATGATGACGGCCCGGCGGGGCTCGCGTCCCAGGGCGCGGCCGAGCCGGAACGCGTCGGGCAGGCCGAGGCCGTGCGAGCTGCCGGCGCTGCCCCCCGCCCCGGCGCCCGCGGGCCCGGGCTGGGCGTCCAGCCCGGCGGGCGTGACCCGGTGAATCCGCCCCGGGCAGGGCGCCCGGCCCGGGGGGCCGCCGTGGAGGGCATCCACGATCACCGCCAGGCCCGCGCCGGACCACGCCTCGATCAGCCCGGACGGCTCCCCGTCCGAGAAGGCCACCCGCACCCCCGGCAGGTGCTGCCGTTCGATCGCGGCCGCCACCGCCGGGCCGATCCCGTCGTCTCGCCGGAAGGGGTTCCCGACCCCGATGACCACCGTCATCATCCTGGCCTGCCGCCTGGCCCCGCGCTCCCGTCCCGGGGCCGGCCCCGGGCCCCGGGCCGGGCCGGTGCCGTTCACCCGGTGAGGATCGTTAGGGACAGAAAATGAGCTGCGCATGAGATGCACGGATCGTGGTTCCGGATCGCCTGCTCGCACAGGGCGGTCAGCGACGCGTCGTCCCGGCCCAGGTTCGCCCCGACCAGCAGGCGCAGGTTGTCCTCGATCACGGCCAGGTTCTGCGACGTCGGGGGGACGATCGTGGCTGCCCGGATCAGGCCGTCGTCGTCCAGCTCATAGCGGTGGTACAGCAGGCCCCGGGGGGCCTCGCTGATCCCGTGCCCGGTCCCGGCGCGCGGCGCCACCTCGACGGACGGACGGCCCGGCCGCTCATAGGCGGCGATGATCCGCAGCGCCTCCTCGACGGCGTAGACGACCTCGACGCCGCGCACCAGGATGCTGCGGAACGGGTTGCGGCACTGCGCGCCCAGCCCGGCGCCGGCCGCGGCCTCGCGGGCGGTGGGGGACAGGGCGGCGGAGTTGAGCGAGTACCGGGCCAGCGGCCCGGTCAGGTAGCGGTGCCCGCCGAGGGTGGCGTGCAGCGCGGTCGAGTGCGGGACCTGCTCCTCGGTGACATGAACGGGAAACTCGCTGGCCGGGAAGGACAGGCCGGAGGTGGTGGCGAGGCTGCCCCGCTCGAGGGGGTAGCGGCCAGCGTCGCGGGCGGCGAGCAGATCATGCTCCAGCTCGAGGTCGGGGAACTCGAAGGTGGCGGCCCAGCGGACCGTGTCCAGGGCCAGGTCCAGCGCCCGGCGGAGCCGCTCCGCCAGCGGGCGCAGCTCGGCCGCGGCCGGCGCCCGGTAGAACCCCCCGACCCTGACGTTGACCGGGTGGATGGCCCGGCCGCCGACCAGTTCGAGGATGGCGTTGCCGGTCTTCTTCAGCTCCAGGCCGCGTTCCACGATCTCGCGGTGATCACGCGCCAGCGAGATGGCGTCCGGGTAGCCGAGGAAGTCGGGGGCGTGCAGCAGGTAGATGTGCAGGGCGTGGCTGGAGATCCACTCGCCGCAGTACAGGAGCCGGCGCAGCTCCGCGAGTGGCTCGGTGAGCTCGGCCCCGCAGGCCTGTTCGATCGCGTTGCACGCGCTGGTCTGGTAGGCCACCGGGCAGATCCCGCAGATCCGCGCGGTCAGGTCCGGCGGCTCGGTATAGGAACGGCCGCGCAGGAACGCCTCGAAGAACCGGGGCGGCTCGTAGATGTTCAGCTCGGCGCGCGTCACCTGGCCGTCGTGCACGGTGATCCGGAGCGCGCCCTCGCCTTCCACCCGGGCCAGGCCGCTGACCGTCAGCTCCCGGCTGCGCTCGCTCACGACGGCTCCTGCCCGCGGTGCTGTTCCCCATGGTGCTGCTCCAGGAACGGCGGGGCGGCGGCGTTGAACGTGGCGTACACCCGGCCGATGGCGTCGCCGTCCATCCCGCAGATACGCAGCTGAGGGGCCAGGGCGATCACGTTCGCCCCGCTCATCGGGCCGAAGCAGCCGTAGCAGCCGCGGCCCTGGGCGGGGCACAGCGCGCCGCACCCGGCGTGGGTGACCGGCCCGAGGCACGGGGTGCCCTCGGCCACCATCACGCACGTGTGGCCCTGGCGCTTGCACTCGGTGCACACGCTCGTGTCGGGGATGTCCGGCTTGCGCCCCACCAGGAGGGCGGTCAGCACCTCGAGCAGCTGCCGCCGGTCGATCGGGCAGCCGCGCAGCTCGAAGTCGACCGGCACGTGCGCCGCGACCGGGGTCGAGGTGGCCAGCGTGTCGATGTACTCCGGGCTGGCGTAGACCGCCGCGGTGAACTCGGCCGTGTCCCCGAAGTTGCGCAGCGCCTGGATCCCGCCGGCGGTCGCGCACGCGCCGATGGTGATCAGCGCCCGCGACTCCCGGCGGATCTCGTGGATCCGCTGCTCGTCGCGGGCGGTGGTGACGGACCCCTCGACCAGCGAGATGTCGTAGGGCCCTGGCCGCACCGCCGACGATGCCTCGAGGAAATGGGCAATGGTCACCTCGCCGGCCAGCGCGAGCAGCTCGTCCTCGCAGTCGAGGAGGGTCAGCTGGCAGCCGTCGCAGGACGCGAGCTTCCACACGGCGAGTGAGGGTTTACTCATCACAACTCCCGGATGGCTAGCAGCGGCCCCGCCAGCGGGTAGCCGACGACCGGCCCGTCGCGGCAGACGAGGATCGGCCCGAGCTGGCAGCGCCCGCACAGGCCGACGCCGCACTTCATGTCGCGTTCCAGGGACACCCGGATATCCGCGGCGGGCACGCCCCGGCGCAGCAGCACCCGCGCGGAGAACCGGATCATGGCTTCCGGACCGCACAGGAACGCGGTGGTGCGGCCGGTGTCCAGGTGCACCCGGGCGAGCGGCTCGGTGACGAAGCCGACCTGGCCGTCCCACCCGGTGGCGGGCTGGTCGATGGTCAGCTCCACGTCCAGGTCGTTGTGGACGGACCAGGCGTCCAGGTCGCCGCGGAACAGGAACTCAGCCGGCTTGCGGGCCCCCGCGACGAGGCAGACCCGCCGGTAGGAGCGGCGGGCTGCTAGCGCGCCGAGCACCGCCGCCCGCAGCGGCGCCAGCCCCACCCCGCCCGCGACGAAGATCAGATCACGCCCGGCGGCGGACGGGAGATCCCAGCTGGTGCCGAACGGCCCGCGGACCCCGATCACCCGGCCCGGCGGGGCCTCGCACAGGGCCCGGGTGACCGCGCCGACCGCACGGACCGTGTGCACCAGCCGCCCGTCGAGGGCCGCCGGGTCACCGCTGACCGAGATCGCGACCTCGCCGATGCCCGGCACGGCCAGCATCGTGAACTGGCCCGGCTGGAACGGCGGCAGCGGCGGGCCCGCAGGCTCCAGGCTCAGCGTCACACTGTCGTGCGTCTCCCTTCTGCGGCTGGCCACCCGGTAGGGGACCGGCAGCATCGGCTCCGCGGCCCCGGCGCCCGGCGCGGCCCCGGTCCGCGCGGCGCCCGTGCGGGCCGGGTCCGTGCGGGCCGGGTCCGTGCGGGCCGGGTCAGTGCGGGGCATGGGGGCTGCCGTAAAGGTCGAGAAGCCGGGCCCGGGTGGCCTGCAGCCGCTGTGCGCAGGCCTGGAACAGGGTCAGCGCGAGCGCGTAGCCGAACCGGGGATCCTCGATGGCCAGCCTGCGCAGCTGGTCGGTGTCAAGTTTCGTTGCGGTCGTCTCCCGCGTCGTGACCGCCCCGAAATGCCACTCGTAGGGCGGTATCAGCCACGACCAGCCGAGCACGTCACCGGGCCCCAGGGTCTGCACCACCACCTCGCCGCGTCCGGGAATGGCCAGGTCGAGTGCGATGCAGCCGCTGTGGATCAGCCAGCAGCCCTCCGCATGGGTGCCCTCGTGGAACAGGCGCTCCCGGGCGCCGAAGCGGACCAGCACGGCTGCGGCGTCCACGAGGTCACGGTGGGCTGGGGACATGTCGGCCAGCACCCGCAGCCCGGTCAGGTCCGTGCCTGGCCTAGTCATCCCGGTCTCCCGTTCCGCTATCGCCGCCGAGGCCGACGAGACCGCCGAGGTCCGCGAGGCGGGCGGCCTCAGCGGTGATGTCGATGCCGACCGGGCACCAGGCGATGCACCGGCCGCATCCCACGCAGCCCGAGCTGCCGAACTGCTCGTGCCAGGTGCCCAGCTTGTGGCTGAACCACTGCCGGTACCGGCTGGCCCCGGACGGCCGCACGCTGCCGCCGTGCACGAACGAGAAGTCCACCTCGAAGCACGACGCCCAGTGCTGCCAGCGCTCGGCGTGCTCGCCGGTCAGGTCGGAGACGTCCTCGGTGGTGGTGCAATAGCAGGTCGGGCAGACCATCGTGCAGTTCGCGCAGGACAGGCACCGGCTGGCCACGTCGTCCCAGTGCGGTGACTTCACCGACGCCCGGATCAGCGCGGGCAGGTCGACGGCGGGCATCTCCCGGCCCATCCGCTGCGCCGCCGCGCTGACCTCGGCCCGCGCCCCGTCCTGCTCCGCCTCGGACGCACGGCGGTGCGGGACCCCGGCCAGGATCCGCGCACCCTCGGCGGTGCCGGCCTCGGCCAGGAACCAGTGCCCCGAGTCGTCGATCCGCTCGGTGAGCGCCAGGTCGTAGCCGGGGCCCGCGCCGGGGCCGGTCCCCATCGAGGCGCAGAAGCACACCCCGCCCGGCTCCGTGCAGTTCACCGCGACCACGAACAGGGCCTGCCGGGTCCGGGCGAACGCTCCGTCAGGGTAAGTACCCTCGCCGAGCACCCGGCCCAGGATCCTGATCGACGCCAGGTCACAGCCCCGGACGCCCAGGAACGCGTAGCGCGGCGTCTCGGCCGCGACCGGGCGGAAGCCACCGCCGGTGTCCGCGGACCACAGCTGCCGCCGTGGCGGGTGCAGGAACTCCTTCCACGACCCCGGTCCCGCCGAATGCGCGAACACGGCGGCGTCCTGGCGCGGCCGCAGCCGGTAGTAGCCCGGACCGGTGTCCACCCCCCACCCGGCGGGCAGCGCGTCGGCCGAGTGGAGTTCATCCAGCACGATCGCGCCGTCGCGGACGGTCGGGCCGACGACCAGGTAGCCGTCGTCGACCAGCGCGGCGACGAGGCGGTCCAGGCCCGGCCGGGTCAGCACCAGGGGCTGAGCGATCTCAGGTGTGTCCATGCCTGCTTCCTCGCCGTCCATGGCCGCATCAGCCGGGGGGGTACTTGGCCAGGATGTCCTTGAGCTGCGGGGTGAAGTGCGGCGACTCGCCGGGCTCACGCGGCCAGATATTCCGGCCGAAGATCAGGCCGGCCGCGCCGTACTGCTGGTCCGGATGCGGGACGTTGACCTTGACCACGCCGCGCGGGCAGGACCATACGCTCAGGGGCATGCCGGACCGCTGGGCGTCCTCGCGGACCTGGCGGTACTGCTCGAGGTCACGCTCCTGCGCGGGGCTCCCCACGTAGAGGGTGTACCCGACCGCGTCAGCGCCAAGCCGCACCGCGTCGGCCACGGTCGCGTTGCCCGGGGACAGGGGTGGGTATCCGGCGGGATGTCCGTCTTGCCGTTGAGCTTCGAGGCCCATGATTCCTCCCGCCGTGTGCCGACCGGCCCGCGTTCGGGATCGGTGCCGCACCCTTCAGGGCATCACCAGGCTGGCTGAGCAGGCCAGAGACGCAAGGACCGGCAGCGGGAACTTTCGGTCTGCGCGCTGATCAGGCCGCCCGGCTCGGGTCCGCCCCGGCTTTCCACAGGTCCCCGGCGCTCATGGGCGCGCCTGCCAGCGTGAAGACCGCCGCGCCCGCAGCCGCCAGCGCCGTCTGGTTCGCCCGGTAGTGGTGGCCGCACAGCAGGAGATCGGTCTGCCGGGGGCGCCCCGGAGCGGGCGGCATGATCACCGCGATCGCTGGCCTGGCCCCGCAGCAGCAGGCGTGGTCGGCGAAGCTCAGCGCGCGCCAGTCGATCGGGGCGCGGGCCGACGTCACCGGCTCGGTCTCGGAGCGGGCCACGTCGACGGTGGCGGTGCTCAGGTGCAGCTCGCTGGCAGACATAACTCCAGCATCGCGCCCGCCCGGCCGGCGCGCGAGGGCCCTAACGCCTGTGCCGCGGAGCCATAAGGCCCTTTAATTCCCGGGCCAACGTGCCTAGCCTCGATGTGGCCATGATGCCTGACCAGGACGCCCGGGGGCCGGGCGCGGCCAGCCCCGGTCGCTGACCAGCGTTATTGACATGCCTGCCACCTGGGCCAGGCCAGGGCGATGACACCCCCCCGACCAGGGCGAACGCAGCCTCAAGGGCTGGAAACCAATCCAGCCCAGCTCGGCGGCCTCGAACGCGATGAGCCCGGCCCCGGCGAGCACGGACAGCTCCCGGGCGTGCCGGTGGTCCGCCAGCTGCCACCATCCGGCCACCAGGAACCCGCCGCCGACCAGGGTGGCCAGCAGCACGCCCGGCGCCCGCCAGTCCGGGAAGGGGCTCCCGGCCAGCACGCGAGGGTTGGCCTGCAGCAGCGAACCGTCCGGGGCGGCGGCGAGCAGCACGCCGCCGGCCAGGGCCGCCGACCCGGTCCCAGCTCCAGGATGACCAGGGCGCGCCGGGTCTCCCGGGTGCACGGCGCGCCCCGGGTGGGCCGGGTATCCCGGGTGCACGGCGTCTCCCGGGTGCACGGCGCGCCCCGGGAGCGCCGGGCCGGCGGCCGCGCCCGCCGGACCGCCCGTGCCGTCTTGTCCATGCCGTCACGGTGACTCGGCCGGCGCCGCCGGGCAAGAGCCTGAAGTCCTCTCCACGGTCCCGGCCCGGCCGGCCCACGGGTCAGCGCTCCGCCGGGCCAGGCCGGCCCTGCGGTGACCGTAGGCTCTGAGCGTGGTGTCTTTCGGTTCTGGCCTGGAGGCGCAGCGAGGCGCATGGTTGATGGTGCGGGGCCAGGACCCGATCGCCCCGGCTGCAGAGGAGGCTGACGATGGCGGGTGATCCGCGCATCCGCGCGTCGGACGAGGATCGCGACCGGGCCGCCGCCGCTCTGCGGGAGCATCTCGCCGTGGGCCGGCTGACCCTGGAGGAGTTCAGCGACCGTCTCGACCGGGCCTACGCGGCGCGGACGACGGGCGAGCTCGACCAGCTCATGACCGACCTGCCCGGCGCGGACCTGCAGCAGCTCTCGGGCGGCCCAGCCCGGGGCCCGGCGGGCCGCCCGCTGTCCCCGCGCCCGCCGTCTGGCTGGCCAGCGCGGTCCGGCCCGGGCCGGCTGTCGCCCGCGTGGCAGGCGGCCTGGGGTTCCTGGCTCGCGATCAGCCTGGGCACGTTCGTGATCTGGATTCTCGGCGGGGCCAGCGGCGGGCTCTGGTTCCTGTGGGTGGCCGTGCCACTGGGCGCCCTGATGCTGGGGCGCTGGGTCACGGGCCCTCCCGCCCCGGGCGGGCAGGGGCGGTCCCGGGGCCGCCGGGACCACGGGCACCACCACCGGGACGACATCGGCCGCTGACCACAGGCGGCCACGGCGCCCGTCCCGCACGGTAACGGGTCAGTCGCGGCGGCGCGCCACGTGCAGGACGGCTCCCCAGTGCCGCCGGACCGAGTGGCCCGGGCGGCGGGCCAGGCGGGCCCGGATCTCTCCGTAGAGCCGGTCCTGCTGCCACTGCTCCATGACGATATGACCGGAGAACGTGCGAAGCAGCCCGATATAGCTCTCCGCGTCGTAGACCCGCTCCCAGTCGTAGTGGCGGATCCCCGCCACGGTGAACAGGCCGCTGGCCTCGATCTCGGGGCCCTGCTCCCGCAGCTCCCCCGGGCGGGGCCAGTGGCTCCCGGGCGGCAGGCCTTCGCCGATCTCGTCGTACACCTCCTGGATCTCCCCGAAGAACGGGTCACCCCCGTCGGGAAACACGTGCAGTGCGCTCCAGAACGCGAGATGGCCCCCCGGGCGTAGCGCCCGCCAGGCCTGGCGATAGCGGACGGCCGGGTCGATCCAGTGCCAGGCGGTCGCGGCGTAGACCAGGGCGGCCTCGTCGCCGGGGCCGGGCCGCCAGTCCTCGAACCGGGTCCCGATGACCTCCGTGTCCAGCCCGGCCAGGGTGCGGCGCGCGGCCGCGGCCAGATCAGGCCCGGGCTCGAGGCAGGTGATGCGGAACCCGCGCCGGGCCAGCGGGAGGGTGGCCTTGCCGGGCCCGCAGCCCACCTCGACCAGGCGGTCGCCGGGGACCAGCCCGGCGATCGTGATCAGGTCGTCGAAAAGCTCCCGCGGATACTCCGGGCGTGCGAGGTTGTAATTCCCGGCCGCCTCGTTGAAGGTGCCCCGCAACCGCAACCGCACCCGGTCCTCGTCCGGCATCATGGCTCTAGTCTGGGGGGCGTGTCCCCGGCCAGCCAGCCCAGTGGTAGCCAGCCCAGTGGTAGCCAGCCCAGTGGTAGCCAGCCCAGTGGTAGCCAGCCCAGTGGTAGCCAGCCCAGTGCCAGCTACGCCGATCCACGGCTGGCGGCGCTGTATGACGCGCTCAACCCCCCCGATGCCAGCACCGCGTTCTACCTCGGCCTGCCCGGGCCGCCGCCGGCCCGGATCCTCGACATGGGCTGCGGTACGGGGCGGCTCGCCTGCGAGTTCGCGGGCCGGGGGCACCACGTGACGGGCGCCGACCCGGCAACGGCGATGCTGGCCCTGGCCCGGGCCCGGCCGGGCGGCGACCAGGTCCGCTGGATCCAGGCCAGCGCGGCGGGCCTGGCCACCGGCGGCCGCTTCGACCTGATCATCATGACCGGGCACGTGTTCCAGCTGCTGCTGGAGGACAGCGACGTCCGTGCGGCGCTCCGGGCCGCCGCGCGCCACCTCGCGCCGGACGGCCGGCTCGCCTTCGAGACCAGGAACCCGGCCGTGGCGGAGTGGCAGGACTGGAACCCGCGGGAGACCAGCCAGCGGGTGGAAGCGGCCGGCCTGGTGGCCGACGTGCACTACGACATCAGCGCGGTGACGGGGGAGCTGGTCACCTACGAGACCTGGTTCCGCTTCGCCGGCGCTGGCGGACACGGCGGCGCTGGCCACGACCGCGGCGCCAGCCCCTGCGACGTCGTGGTCCCGGACACGCTCCGCTTCATGGGCCGGGGACAGGTAGCCGCGTTCCTCGCCGAGGCCAGGTAATCGCGGCGCGGCCACCTGCTGACCCAGCTGCGGCACCGGGCGCAGGCGCTCGGGGACCAGCGGCTGCGGGATCTGCGGGACGAGCTGCTCGGCTACCCGGGCGGGATGGCCGAGGTAACGTCCCCGGCCGGGGTGGTGCTGCCGCTGCGCTACCGGCGCGCAGGCCAGGAACTGTCGCTGTTCAGCATCAGCGCGGTGGTCGGCACCGCGACCGACGTGACCGTGGCCGAGCTCGCGATCGAGGCGTTCTATCCGGCCGACGCGGCCACGGCTGCGGTCCTGCATTCGGCCGGATGACCCGGGGAGGTAGCAGGCGGAGCCCGCGAAGGACCGGTTCGCCGGCCCTCACGGGGGAGCGGGCCTTCGCCGTGCCACCATGAGTCCGTGCACGTTCAGCAGAATCCTCCGCTGGATCGATGCGACGAGCCGCCGGCCCGACCTGCGGGCGGCCCGCATCGCCGAGGTTGTTGACCTGCTCGCGGCCGGGATCAAACAACGGTCACGATCGCCGCAACCGCCTGTCATCCGGGCCAGCCAGCCCGGATAGATCAGGCCGCGCCGAGTGGACGCCGACTGCGCTCGCGGAGCTACAGTCGCGGTGAGAGGCCCGCTGACTTCTGATGAGTTGCCGATCAAGCTGGGGGCAGGCGGATGCAAGAGGGGCCACGTCTTCTGGTGGCGGCCGCGCTGGGAAAGATCATTGAACCTTTTCTCCGTCAGTCCATGGCAGACGCCACAGTGCGAATCGCTGAGGACAAGGAGGCAGTGGAGCGCGCGGTCAGCGACCGGCTGAGATTCGACGTGGTGGTCGCCGACCTCACCTGGAATGACTATGAGATCGAGTACTCGTTCGACGGGCTTGATGTCCTGGACATCCTTCGGAGCGCGCGCAGGCAGGCTCCCGTGATATTCGCCGCCCAGGGCCACGGAATCGAGCGCGATCACTTGGACGAGGCGGTCGACCAGCCCGAAGTGGTAGGCATCTACCGGAAGGCGACGGGTCCTCAGCCACTGGTGGAGGCCGTGGATATTGCTGTCCGCGGGGGGAGCCTGATGGGTCCCCGGTTTCCCCCGGGCGACAGTCCGCACGATATTCCGCGAATACATAAATATTTCAGTAAGGGGAAAGGGGTAACTGCCGCACGCCTTGCCGGGGCAATCGCCTCGGGCCGGGCGGTCAATCACGAAACACTTGCCAGTTCCGCGCACGTCGGATACGACACCGCCGCAAAGCTTGTCGATTATCTTGGACCTCTCATACGTGATCGCGGTGAACATAGCTGTGAGCTCAAGATGACGCCAGAGGTCGTTTACCGTTGGTGCGGCGAACACGCGCGATATATTTTGAGCTGGTGCCGCCGGAACGGCCACGACGACATTGCGGCGCGCGTCAGGGCCACGCACCGGCCGCCGGAAGGCGATGCGGGCGCTCCAACCAGCTTCCCGGGACCTGGGGTCGGCTAGGCCGGAGCACCCTGGCACCGTGTGGCCCGGTGGGCACCGCATCAACGTGCAGCATCTCAGGCACGGGGGCGGGGCCGTCCGCGGGTGAGTGGAGCCGCCTGGAGCGGGCATGCGGATTCTTGCATGAAGGAATCGGGATCCAGCAAGGTTCCGCCTGATCGTTTCCGACGTGGACTCTGCGGCTTAAGTCCCAGATATAACTGAACGTGGCCGACGCGGAGGGCGGCGAGAGCAGGGGGGCCTCGTCCGCTTGCGGAAACACAACTCCGTGCAGCGCCTGCCGTGGTGCCGGGTAGCCGACATCGTCACCGACGACGTCGGCTACCCGGCGCGCATCATTCACTCGCTCACCCTGGCTGGGCAGGACGCTGGCCGTGGCCTTCCGCTCACGCAAGGCGAGCGGGACGGCGGCGAGGATCAACGCGCCGGTAAGGGCGAACGCCGCCGGGTAGCCGGTACGGACGCAGATCAGGCCGAAGACGGCCGGGCCCGCGCCGTACCCGGCGTCGTAGGCGAAGTTCCACAACGCGCTGGCCTTAGCCTCAGGTAGCTGCTCGATCAGCAGCGCGAACGTCGTGTTCTCGGTCACCCCGAACCCAGGGCCGGCGCGCCGAGCAGCACCACTCCGGCCGCGAGCACCACCCGGCAGCCGAACCGCCTGATCGCCGCCGGGCCACGGCCTCGGCAGCCACGGTGCCGAGCAGCAGGGACCCGGTGATCAGCCCGGCCGCGGAGCTGCTGGCGCCGGCCGCCGCCGCCAGCATCGGCATCACCGACAGCAGCAGGAAGAAGCTGGTGAGCGAGGTGAACTCGGCCAGGAACGTGACGGCCAGCGGCACGCTGAGGAGCCGGGCCGGGCCCGCGGTATCGGGCGGCGCCTGCGTCAAGGTGCTCATAGCACGCACGGTAGAACCCAGCCGGCACGCTGGTAAGGTCCGATTTCATGGCGATTGAGTGGTCCGGTTTCAGTCCGGAGCTGCTGGTCCGGCTCGACCGTTCGGCCAGCCAGCCGCTGCGCGCCCAGCTGGAGGCGAGCCTGCGTGAGGCGATCAGGGGCGGCCGGCCTCCGTGCCGGGGAACGGCTGCCGTCCTCGCGGGAGCTGGCGCGTGAGCTCAGCGTCTCCCGCGGCATGGTGCAGGAGTGCTACGGGCAGCTGCTGGCCGAGGGATACCTGACCAGCCGCACCGGCTCCGCCACCCGGGTCGCCGGTATCAGCGGCCAGCAGGCCGGTGACCAGCCCGTGGCCGGCCCGGCCGTGGTCTCACCCCCGGCGCCCTCGCCAGGCCGTCATCCCCCGGAACCGCCGCTGATCGCGGACTTCCAGCCGGGCGTACCCGACCTGTCCAGCTTCCCGCGTGCCGACTGGGCCTGGGCCGTCAAGCAGGCATGCATCCAGGCTGCCTCCGCGGACCTGGGATACGGCGACCCGCGCGGCAGCTCGGTGCTGCGCGAGGTCCTCGCCGGGTACCTGCGGCGGGTACGAGCCGCCGCCGCCAGCCCTGAGCGGATGATCATCAGCACCGGCTTTGCGCAAGGAATCAACCTGGTACTGCACGCCCTGGCCCGCCAGAGCGGCGTGACGCGCGTGGCCTTCGAAGACCCCGGCTACGGCTGCGCGCGAGGACGACGAAACGGTCCGCGCGGCCCTGGCGGTGGGCCTCGACGTCACCTACGTGCCCGTCGACGAGCAAGGCCTCGTGGTCAGCGAGCTGGCGGCCAGCGGAGCCCAGGCTGTCGTGGTCACCCCCGCACACCAGTCCCCCACCGGGGTGGTCCTGTCCCCACCACGGCGGCACGCCCTGACCGGCTGGGCACGGCGCGGCTGCGGGTACGTGATCGAAGACGATTACGATTCCGAGTTCCGCTACGACAAAGAACCCGTCGGCGCGCTGCAGGGACTAGCCCCAGACCAGGTCTTCCTGCTCGGTACCGCCAGCAAGGCACTGGCGCCCGCGGTCCGCCTGGGCTGGGTCCACGCCCCGGCAGCGCTGGCCTCAGCGGTCGCCGCCGAGAAGGAAATGAGCGACCGCGGCTCCTGCACGATAGACCAGCTCGCCCTCGCGACCCTGCTGACAACCGGCCGGTACGACCGCCACCTGCGGCGGATGCGGACTGTCTACGCCGCCCGACGCACCGCACTGACCGACGCGTTCGCCAGACACGCCCCCCGGGTCCAGCTCACCGGGCTCGCGGCCGGATTCCACGCTGTCGCGCCTCTGCCGCCCGGCGCCGACGAGAGGGCCGTGATCGCCGCGGCGCGTGAACGGTGGGTCGGGCTGCACGGCATGAGCGCCTACCGCGGCAACCCTGACACCGCGGCGCCACCCGCGCTGGTGATGGGTTTCGGAAACGTCCGCGAGCGGGCCATCGAACCCGCCATCGCCGGTGTCGCTGAGCTGCTCAGCTGACCAGGAAGCAACCGTGCCAGGGAAGCAGCACGCCCTGCTCACGTAAGACGGGCCGGCTGTTCCGCAGGACGCCCGGTCGTGGCGGGGCGGGGGTACCTCAGGCACGGGACCGGAGATTCCACCGCATGCGCACTTTCGGGTGACGTCCCGGCCGGGGGTCCGCTCCTAGCGTGCAAGTGAAGACACCTACACCTGATGAAAGGGATGGAAATGACTGTCCTCAGATCACCTGGCCCCACGACGGGCCGGGGCAGGCGTGCCGGGTGGACCACGGCCCGGATCATCTCCGCAATCATCGGCCTGCTGCTGGTCCTGTGCTCGCTCGGGCTCCTGGGCGCAGGCGGCGCGGCGCTCTGGGCCGGCACGACCCAGCGGCACGGCGGCGACATCGGCCTGGGCACCTGGAGTTACCACAGCAACGGTTACGCCGTCGTCAGCAGCACGGCGGATCTGTACGGAGCGACCGGTGGCCTGCCGGTGGCGCGGTCGCTGCTCGGCACCGTAAGGATCAGCGTCACACCGGCTCCCGGCGCCGGCCCGGTGTTCGCCGGGATCGCCCCGGCCCGCGCGGCCAGCCATTACCTGGCCGGGGTGGGCTACGACACCGTCCGCGGCATCACCCACCACCACCCGGTCTACACCGGGCACACCGGCGGCGCCCCCGCGACCGCGCCTGCCCCGGCCGGCATCTGGGCCGCCCGCGTGGCCGGGCCCGGCACCCAGAACCTGACCTGGCCAGACCGCAGCGGCAGCTGGACGGTGGTGGCCATGAACGCCGGCGGGTCCCGGGCGGTTGCGGTGCGCATCAGCGTCGCTGCGTCGCTGCCGTCGCTGCCCTGGATCACTGCTGCCCTGCTGGCCGCCGGCGTCCTCGCCCTGGCCGCAGGCCTGGCTCTCGGCGTCGTTCCCGCACGCCGCGCAGCCAGCCACCGCACTGAAGTCCTCGCCCAGTAACCATCACCAGCAAGGACTGATGAAAGTGACCGCTCATCAGCGCGACCTGGCCGGGGACCCCGGCCAGGCTGACGTGTCCTGCCCCACCCTGGCTGGCCACGGGACGACACCGGAAGACCTGGAGCACACCGGCCGCAAGGACTGGCTGGGGTCAGCGGATCAAGCGCTGGAACTTCTCCAGGCCCGGCATGCGCGGGTGTTCGTGGTCGGGCACTCAATGGGTTCCACCCTGGCGTTGCAGCTGGCTGCGCGCCACCCCGGCATCACCGGGCTGGCGGTGATGGCCCCCTCGGTCAAGGTGTCCCGCCGCATCCGCCTGCTGGCCGTGGTCCTGGGCCGCACGCGCCGCTGGATACCCCAGCAGCCGATGGCCGTCATGGATCCCGCCACCCGCGCCGATCCGGCCCTCCAGGGCTACCGGCGGATGCCCACCCGCGCGGTACGCGAGAACCTTCAGCAGAAGGCCGACACGCGCCGGCTGCTGGGACGGGTCACCGCCCCCGCCTTGCTGCTGGAGGGGTATCACGACCCCATGGCCGCCAAAGGCAGCGCCCGGTCGATCGCCGCCGCCCTGGCAAGCTCCCGCAAGTACGTCTTCGTCGCCTACCAGAGCAGTCACGGGCTGCCCGTTGACCGGGACCGGGAGTTCGTCCACCGGCTCATCATCGCGTTCATCAAGCAGGCGATCGAGGAGCAGGACCCGGCCGAGATACCGGAGGCACAGCACGCACGGGGCGCCCTGCCAGCCGCGAGCACTCCCGGCACCCGCACGTAGACGGAACGGCATCCCCGGTCCGGGCCCGGGGTGGTCCGCCCGGTCAGGTCCCGGTCAGCCAGGCGAAGCTCCATGGGGCCAGCTCGACTGGTACCCGCCCGGTCCGGGCCACATCGACCCGGGCCGGCTCGATCCGGGGGGCGTCCGCGACCGTGCTCGCGTGGGCGGGGCGGGCGTCCCGCAGGCCGGCCCGCGCGATGATCTCCGCGTCGACCGCCTGGCTGGCATCGCTGAAGTTGGTGAGCGACAGGAACGGCGCGCTGCGCGGGTGCGCCCGGCGGTAGGCCAGCACGCTCTGGCTCCCGGTGGGCAGGATCTCGGTCGCCCCGCCGGAGCGCAAGGCCAGCAGGTCCTGCCGGGCGCGGGCCAGGCCGCGCAGCGCCGCGAACGCGCGGCCTTCCACACTAGCCGGGTGGCTGCGGCGGGCCGCCCGGGCCCAGTCCATCCGCGGCCGGTGCATCCACCGGTTGTCGTGCGCCTGCCCGGGATCGCCGGCCCAGCCGGGGTCGTTCATCATGGCCAGCTCGTCGCCCATGTAGACGAGAGGGATACCGCCGAAGGAGAAGACCACGGCGTACAGGGACTCCAGCCGCCGGAGGGCCAGCGTCAGCTCGGCCTCATCCCCGGCGGCCTCCGCGCTCTCGATGCCGCATAGCGAGGCGGCCATGCCGGAGATCCGGGCGTCCCCCGTCGCCGGGTTGTCCTGGAACACGGCCCCCCGCGCGAACGATCCCGGGAAGCGGCCCGCGAAGAACTCGTTGAGGAACCGGCGGTGCTCAAAACCACCGAGCCCGGCGGCGGCGGCGTCCGCGTCGGAGACAGCCCAGCCGATGTCATCGTGGCAGCGCAGGTAGGAAACCCAGGCGGTCGGGACGGGCGCGGGCCGGCGGCGGGACAGCGCGTGCCTGGCCAGGCGCACGTCCCGGGTGGCCAGCGTGGACCAGAGCATCACCATGAGCTGGTTGTCGTAGGCGAGGTCACACTCGGGCTGATAACGGTCGTGCGCGCCGAGGTACTGCACCAGCATCTCCGGGCCGACGATCGCCTCGGCCTTGAGTGCGAGACCTGGGGCCGCCAGCCGGGTCAGCGCGCGGAACGCCTGGAGCAGCAGATGCGCCTCGGGCTGGTTCTGGCAGTCCGTGCCCGGCCGTTTCCACAAGAACGGCGCCGCGTCCAGCCGGAGCACGTCAACGCCGCGGTTAGCCAGCATGAGCATGGTCGCGAGCATGTGCCGGAACACGGCGGGATTGGCGTAGTTCAGGTCCCACTGGTACTCGTGGAACGTGGTCCACACCCAGCCGAGCCCGGCCACCTCGGTGAAGCTGCCGGGGGCCGTGTGCGGGAAGACCTCGGGCAGCGCCGCCTCGTAGGTGTCGGGGATGGTGCGGTCGGGATAGATCAGGTACATCTCCCGGCAGGCGGGATCCCCGGCCAGCGCCTTGCGGGCCCACTCGTGCTCGCGCGCGGTGTGGTTGAGGACCAGGTCGATGCACAGCGCCATGCCGCGCCCGTGCAGTTCGGCCGCCAGCACCTCCAGGTCGGCCATGCTGCCCAGCCGCGGATCCACCGCGCCGTAATCCGCTACCGCGTAGCCACCGTCGCTGTCCCCGTCCCTGGGCTGGAGCAGCGGCATGAGGTGCAGGTACGTGACCCCGAGTTCGGCCAGGTAGTCCAGGTGGTGACGGACGCCGCGCAGCGAGCCGGCGAACCGGTCGGCGTAACAGACGTAGCCGATCATCCGGGACCGCTGGAACCACCCGGGATCTATCTCCCGGCGGCGGTCCAGCAGCCGCAGCGGCGTGGGCCGCGCCGCGGCCGCCTCCAGCGCGTCCATCACCAGATCGGTCGCGAGCCGCGTGGTGTCGGTCACGCCGCCGTAGAGGTTCCGGAGCGGGCCCGCTATGTCGAAGGACAGCTGCTCCAGGCGGGCCAGGAACGCGTCGGCGTCCAGGACGCCCAGCCGCTGCCGCACCGCGTTTTCCGCCTCGTGGTCCAGCCTGAACAACGCGATACCTCCGGGACATGGTCCGCCGATGACCGAGAATACGTGCCAGCCCCGCCCTTGACTTCAAGTCCAGTTGAGGTTCTACAGTCCGGGTGGGCTCGTCCGTCCCCGCCGAATGGAGCAGCCATGGCCTTCACCGACGCCGAAACGGCCTACCTGGGCAGCCAGACGCTGGGCCGGCTGGCCACCATCCAGCCGGACGGCAGCCCCCAGGTCAAGCCGGTCGGCTTCCACGTCAACCCCGGGCTCGGCACGATCGACGTGACCGGCTTCAACCTGACGTCCAGCCAGAAGTTCCGTAATGTCCGCCGCAACGGCCAGGCCGCGCTTGTGGTGGACGACATCGCTTCCACCGACCCGTGGCGGGTGCGGTTCCTGGAGATCCGCGGCACCGCGGAGGCGGTCGGCGAGGGCGTGGACGGCGGGCCGCTGATCAGGATCCACCCCACCCGGATCCTCAGCTTCGGCGTGGAGGAACCGCCCGGCGAACCGCACCAGACCCGGCTCCGCAGCCGCGACCTGGCCGCCTAGTCGCCTGGATCCGCTGGCTGCCTGGGACGGCGAGCGCACAGCATGCGCAGGCTGGCCGGGCATTGCACATGGTTCCCCGTCACGGCCGCCGCGCTGAGGCACCTCCGCATGCCGTATCGGTTACGCCCGCGCATACCGCACGCACACCGTCCACGCGAGCGCTGCACCTCCCAGGGCGGGGTCCGGGCCGTGGGCGCAGGCGTACCCGATACGGCGGACGGAAGGCCGCACATCCGCGGCGGCCGTGCCGGGCGGATCCACGCACCAGCCATGGCCAGCCAGCGCCCACGGTGCGGAGCCCGCCCTCATGCGGGCGCATATGCCAGCTCGGCGAATAAGCATCGGCCTTGCTCCTGTCTGCCCGGCCCGGCGGGCCGTGCAGCGGAGGCGTCGGAACCGGAGGCGGATACTCGGCGCCGGCCCGGGTACGAAGCGTGCGTGGCGGCAGCGAACGAAGGCGCGGGGCGAGGGTACCCGCTGTTCCGGCAGGTCGTCCTGGACGGCACCGACGTCAGGGAACTGGCCGAGTTCTACCGGCGTCTCCTGGGCTGGCGGTACCGGCCTGGCGATGAGCCTCCCGAACCCGGCGAGCCGGACCCGGCGGGCCAGGACTGGCTGGTCCTGAAGGACGCCGCGGGCGTGGTCCGCCTCGCGTTCCAGCAGGTGCCGGAGTTGCCGGAGGCGACCTGGCCGGCCGGCCCGGTGCCGCAGCAGATGCACCTGGACCTGTACGTGACCACGGCGGACGAATTCGGTGCGGCGCATGAGCGGGCCCTGGGCCTTGGCGCCCGGGTGATCTTTGACCGCTCCGCGGACCCGGAGGAGCCGCTGTACGTGTACGCGGACCCGGCCGGCCACCCCTTCTGCATTTTCTTCGGGGCCCCGCCGGCCTGACCAGGAACCGGTCAGTCCGCGCGGATCGCGTCCCAGCCGGGCAGCGGGACCGCGCCGCCGGGCATGGCCGCCCAGAAGTCGGGCCCCGGTGGTGCCTCGACCTGGATGCGCCTGCCGCCGGCCTACGCCGCGTCGAACCCTAGCCGCCACGAATGCAGCAAGGTCCGGCCCGCGCCAGCCCCGGCCCGGCCGAACAGCGGATCGCCCTCGATAGGATGGCCGATCCAGGCGAGATGCACCCGGATCTGGTGCCGGCGCCCGGTCACCGGGGAGACGGCGAGCAGGGTATGCCCCTCGTCGCCGGCCACGGTCGCGAACGTGGTGGTGGACGGGTAGGTCCGGACTTCCTGGAATTGCTCATCGGGCGGTACCGACCAGCGGGACCGGACCGGGTCGAAGGCGATCGCGGCGCGGTTGGCGGCCACCCTGACCCGGTTCTTGCGGCCGACGCTGAGCGTCAGCTCGATCGTGCCGCGCGCAGGCAGCCCGGTCGTGGCGGTGATGGCCAGGTAGACCTTGTCCACGGTGCGCTGGCTGAACTGGCGGGTCAGATCGCCGTGCAGGCTCAGCTCCTTGGCCAGCAGCAGGGCTCCGGAGGTCACCTTGTCGATCCGGTGCGCCGGGTAGAGCTTCTCGCCCGCCTCCTCCGCCAGCCGGACCAGGTCGGTATCGTGCCGCTCGCCCATGACCGCGAGGCCTGCGGGCTTGTTCAGCACCAGCGCCGCGTCGTCCTCGAACAGCACGGTGCCGGCCCGGATCTGCGCCCAGTCGCTCACCGGGACACGGTATCCGGGTCCCGGGCAACCCGCCTGGGCCGCATCCCGTATGGAGGGATGAGGAGGTACGCATGCCCCATGCACCGCGTGACGAGGAATTCCCGGCGTTCGTCGCCGAGCGCCGTATCGACCTGCTGCGCTCCGCCTGCCTGCTGACGGCCGGCGGCACCCACCTGGCCGCGGACCTGGTGCAGGCCGCCCTGGCCCGGCCGCGGCTGACCGCGGCCGGGCCGGGCAGCGTGAGAAACGGGTCATCCCGCTGGCCCGCTGCGGCCCAGGTCACAGCGCCGGGGCCGGTCACGAGGCGGCGATACGTTGCCCCCGCTGATACCTTGGCTTTAACCGGACGCAGGCAGCGGCGGCGTCCTGCGCCGGTATCCGTCTCTACGACGCGCGGGACCTGGTGTGGGTAGATGGGTTAGTGCCCCGTTGGCCGCCTGCCTGGTGGTGCTGGCAGCCGCAGGCTGTACTGGGCGTGCCGTGCCGGCGAGCGTCCAGTCGCCGGCCCGGTCTGCGGGGGGCGCCCCCAGCGCGTCACCGAGCCCGTCGGCGTCGGCCGCCCCCCAGACGGCCGCGCCCGGTCTGTCCGTGCGGCCGCTGCCCGGGGGCACCGCGGGCAAGCTCCCCGACGGCGTCTTTTACCTGCTCGCGGGCCGGACGCTCGGCAGCCTCAACGTGTGGGAAGTGCGCCCGGGCCGGGCCGTCACGCAGCTCACCCGCAATTCCTCCGGTCACGGGGTCGATGCTCTCGCCGCGTCGGATGCGGGCATCGTCCTGGCTGACGCCACGGACGGGACGGACCGGCTGGCCCGCTGGACGCGGCACGGCCCGTCATGGCTGCGGCACCATCACCAGGGCCCGCTCATCCGCGGCAGCTCGCCCGATATCCAGGGCAATGGGACCATCGGCTACGTCACCCCGCCCAGCGGCTCCAGCGCCGACCGGAACGCAGAGTTCTCGATCTGGACCCAGCCCTCGTTCACCAGCCAGGCCTCGGTCGTCTACCGCCAGCGGCGCCCGCTGGACGGCCCGGTGTTCGGGCCGCACGGCCAGATCGCCATCGAGGGCTGGACGGGCCCGCAGGGGCACCGCCGGCCGAGCGTGCTCATCTACCGGCGCGGCCAGGTCACGACGCTCACCACCGGGGTCTCCGCGATTCCCTCCCTGATCGCCTGGGGACGCCGCGCGCCCGCGCTGGCGGTCGCGTTCCCGGCGCACCGCGCCGAGCTGTTGTTCCCGGACGGCACCCGGCGGACGCTGCCCTCCGGCTGGCAGCCACTGGCCTGGAACCCGCCGGGCACCGAGCTGCTCATGCAGTCCGGCACCGCCCTGGGGATCTGGTCGGCCTCCGCGCCCGGCCGGGTGCGCACCGTCGGGGTGGTCACCCCCGGGATGCATATTCTCCAGGCTGTCTGGCTGGCCCGGCAGGCGCCGATGTGACCGCCGGCTCACCCGGGCCGGAAGAAAGTCCGACCCGGCCGGGTTGGCGGCTATGTGAGTGACGTACCGCTGTCCGTGCTGGACCTGGCCCCGCTGGCAGCCGGGGCCACCGCTGGCCAGGCCCTGCAGTACACGACCGAGCTGGCCCGGCGCACCGAGGAGCTGGGATACCGCCGCTTCTGGGTAGCCGAGCACCACAACATGCCGGCCATCGCCAGCTCTGCCCCGGCCGTGCTGATCGCCCACCTCGCGGCGGCGACCTCCACGATCCGGGTCGGCTCCGGCGGCGTGATGCTGCCCAATCACGCCCCGCTGGTGGTCGCGGAGCAGTTCGGCACCCTGGAAGCCCTGCACCCCGGCCGGATCGACCTGGGCATCGGCCGTGCCCCGGGCACGGACCAGTACACCGCGCTCGCGCTGCGGCGCACCATGGAAGGGCTCTCCGCGGAGGCCTTCCCGCAGGAGCTGGCCGACCTCATCGAGCTGTTCAGCGCGGAGGGCCTGCGGCGGCCGATCACCGCCACGCCCGGGCGGGGCGACATGCCCGCGATCTGGCTGCTCGGCTCCAGCGGGTTCAGTGCCCAGCTCGCCGGCCTTCTCGGGCTGCCGTTCGCGTTTGCGCACCATTTCAGCTCGGCCAACACCGTGCCCGCGCTGGAGCTGTACCGGCAGAGCTTCCAGCCGTCCCAGTGGCTGGAGCGGCCGTACGCGATGGTGGCGGTCAGCGCGATCTGCGCCGATACCGACGAACGGGCCCAGTGGCTCTCCGGGCCGGCCGCCCTGTCGTTCCTCCGGCTGCGGTCCGGGACGCCGGCCCCGCTGGCCAGCCCCGAGGAGGCGGCGGCCTACCCCTATTCAGACCGCGAGCGGGAATTCGCCCACGACCGTTTCTCCGGCCAGGCCGTCGGGTCGCCCGAAACGGTCCGCCGCCAGCTGTCGGATCTGCTCGAGCGCACGGCTGCCGACGAGCTGATGCTGACCACGATGGTCTACGACATCAAGGACCGCGTCCGCTCCTTCGAGCTGATCACCGGGAAGGTCGCCAGCAGCCTGGTCAGGCCGGGCGCCTGAGCTGGCGCGCCTGAGCTGCCTGGCCTGAGCTGCCTGGCCTGAGCTGCCTGGCCTGGTGGCTGCCCGCCCCCGGGAGGGCGCGGCCCAGCCCCCAGGGGCCGGGGAAATACCCGGGCGGGCTTTGTCTTTACCTCGCGTTAGCCGGGGATACACACGGGTAGGTCTGGCCCACCCTTGAGGAGGGCGGACTTTATGGCAGACGGTAACGCACAGCCCGCCGTGGCCCGGGAAGCCTCGGCTGGCGAACTCGTTAAGCAATTGTCCGAGCAGGTTTCCCGGCTCATCCGCGACGAGCTGAAACTCGCTGAATACGAGATGACCAGTAAGGCCAAGCGGGCCGGGCGCGGCGCCGGCATGTTCGGCGGCAGCGGTCTGCTGGCGTTGTACGCCGGCGGATGCCTGCTCGCGGCGGCCATTATCGGCCTGGCCGTCGTCCTCCCGGCCTGGGCGGCGGCGCTGATCGTGGGCGGAACGCTGCTGGCTGCCGCGGGCCTGGTGGCGCTACTGGGTAAGAGCCAGGTGAGCAAGGCCACGCCGCCGGTCCCGGAACAGACCGTGCAGAGCGTCAGGGCCGATGTGGAAGAAATCAAGGAAAGGGCACGCCGATGACCGCAGCAGAGGGCACAGGAGACGGGCCCGGCCCCAGCGCCCTGCCAGACAACACCGACGCGCTCGTCGAGGAAATCAACCGGACCCGGGAGGAACTCGGGGACACGGTTGAACGCGCTGGCGGCCAAGGTTGACGTGAAGGCCCGTGCCCAGCAGAAGGCCACCGAGGTCTCCGGGCAGCTCAAGAGCAGGGTGCGGGACGTGACCCAGGGGCTGTCCGGCAAGGCTGGCCAGCTGAGAGGCGAGGTCACCGACCGGGCAGCCGGCGCCCGGCAGGCCGTGGCCGGGAACGGCACGGCGGCGCTGGGCGAGGGGCAGCCCGTCACCAAGGCCATCGCCGGCCGTGCCGCCCAGGCCGGTGCCAGCGCCCAGTCGGCCGCGACCCGGGCCGGGGGGAGCGCCTGGGCGGCGACGCCCGACCCGGTCCAGCAGCGGGCCCGGCGGGCTGCGGCCACCGTTAACCAGCACCGGGTACCGTTCGCGGCCGCTGTGGCCGGGGGTTCGCTGCTGCTGGCTGGCTGGCTCGTGGCCCAGGGCGGCCGGCGCTGATCGCGGCTGCTGACCAGCATGACGAGCGGGGCCCGGTCACCGGCCGGGCCCCGCTCGCGTTGGCCGGCCCGGCTATCCCGGGCTCAGCACCGCTGCCCCGGGATCAGCACCGCTGCGGGCGGGCCTGGTTACCCCGGCCGGCCGGACAGACCGTTGTCTGGGCCAATTAGCTGAACCGGGGGCGGGGAGCCCGCTTCCAGACCTGCCGCGCTTTCGCCCGCAGCCGGGCGGCCCGCCCGTCTTCCCGCTCGTACAGCAGCCCGTAGGTGAACGCGTTCTCACCGGCGATGTGGGCGCCGACGCCGAGTTCCCGGTCAACGCCCCGGGCGACCACCGCATCCTGGTGGTCGCCGAGCACCGATTGGATCTTCTTCATCTGCCTGGTGAAGCGCCTGGCCCCCTGGCCCAGGGCCGGGCTGATCGCCTCCCCGGCGTACCGGGCCCGCTTGGCTGCCTTCCGGGCCTCGTGAAACGCGAGTTCCCGCGGGTGGCCCGGGGACGTGCGCCCGGCACGGCGCATCCGCCGCCGGGTGCGCCGGTAGGTACGGCGGGCCGCGCCGGGCAGGACCTGGACCGCGGGCCGCTCCGCGTCGGCCGAGAGCGGCGGATCAGCCAGCAGCCCGTCCAGCGCGTCCCGGAGCTCGAAGTAGCGTGCCGAGTCCAGGGCGGCCAGCACGTTGCCGCGCGCGGCCGCCTGGATCGGGGCGAAGTGCGCCTGGACTCGCGCCGCGACCGGCCCGAGCACCTGCTCGGCAGGGATCGCCCGCACGTTCTGCGCGAGCCGGGTGGCCAGCACCTCGGCGTCGCGGGCCTCGCCGAGGACCCCGGTGAGCCATTTCAGTTCCGCCAGGATCGGCTCCGTCCCCGAGCGCGGGATGACCTCGCCGAACGACTGCAGGGTGCTGCGCAGCCGCCGGGTGGCGACCCGCATCTGGTGCACCGAGTCGGGTTGGTCGTCGCGGACCCGCGGGTCCATCGACCCCAGCCGCGCGGCGTGCTCACGCAGGTAGGCCAGCACGATGTCCCCGGCTGACGCCGGCGGAGGCTGATGCTTCCGGCTCGCCGCGGCCGGCCGGGCGCCGCGCTGCGGCCCGCCCCCTTCCGGCCAGCCGAGGGCCCGTTCCAGCTTCGCGGACCGCGCCGAGGGCTGCAGCCCGTCCCGACGGAGCTGCGCGTCGGCTGCCTTCAGCAGCCGCGGGCCGCCCCCGGTCAGCTCGACCTCCACCTCAGCCCACTGCGAGATCACCGTTTCGCCGCCCAGGGTCTGGGCCGAGACGTCATCGGAGGCGATCTCGGCCAGTGACGCACCCGCGCCGTCGACCAGGGTCACAACCTGGCGCCGGGTACTGATCCGGGCTACCGGGCGCAGCGCCTCGCCCCGGGTGTACCCGCGGGCCAGGCCGGCCAGCCGGGCGGGCACCCGCCGGCCGCCGCGGCCGAGCGGTACCCGGATCTCCTGCCGGGTGCTGCCCCCGGCTGGGAGCTTCAGGTGCCAGCCGGGGTCGCTGCCGCCGCGCCGCCGCCGCAGGGTCACCCCGTTGCGGATCAGCCGCATGTCGGCCGTGTCGAAGTACTCCGCCTCGAGGATCTGCTCCTGGAGGCCGGAGGCGCCGGCCACGCTGGGCAGGCCGCCCAGCTGCGGCACCGTCGTGCCCGGGGGAGCCTCGTACTTCATCTCAGTCTCATTAATGGTCGTGCTCACGCCCGGCCCACTACCCGGGCGCCGGGATGGTGAACATCCGAGGTCACGCCGGTGAGTTATGCCTGCGCCCGGCGGTGGGCGGCGGTGAGCGGGCGCGACGGGCCAGCGGAGCGGGTGTTTGGGGACGGCGGAGCGGGGGAGTCGGGGGGGGCGCCAGTTCCGGAAAGGGAGGTTCCCATGTCAACTGGGGCCATTGTGGCGATCGTTGTTGTGGTCATCGTCGTGGCTGCCATCGTGGTCGTGATGGCGGCGATGAACCGCCGTCACCGGCTGCAGCAGAAGTTCGGGCCCGAGTACGACCGGGCGGTCACCGAGCATGGCAGCAGACGGGAAGCAGAAGCCGAGCTCGCGGGGCGCGAACGGCACGTGCGTGAGCTTGACATCCGCCCGCTGAGCCCGTCGGCGCGGGCCCAGTACATGTCCGAGTGGACCGCCGTCCAGGAGCAGTTCGTGGACGCGCCGCAGGCCGCCGTGACCGGGGCGCAGACGCTCGTCTCGGCGGTCATGAAGGACCGCGGGTACCCGACCGAGCCTTATGACCAGACGGTGGCCGACCTGTCCGTCGAGCACGCGAGCACGCTGGAGCACTTCCGGGCGGCTCACGACATCAGCCGGAACGCCGCCTCCGCGTCCACCGAGGACCTGCGCCAGGCCATGATCCACTACCGGGCGCTCTTCGCTGAGCTGCTGGGTGAGCCGGCCGCCCGCCCGGATGCGGGGACGGCTGGCGAGCCCGTCACCACCCAGCCCGACGGCCTGCCCGCGGCGGGCCAGCCGGCCGCTTCGGTGGGCCAGCCGGCCGCTTCGGTGGGCCGGCCGGCCGCTTCGGTGGGCCAGCCGGCCGCGGCCGGGCCGGACACCGGCGACGGGACCGTCGGCCAGGCCGTCAGCGACCCGGCCCGTAATCCGACCGCGGACGCGGTGACCACCGCACGCCGACAGGAGAGGTGACCCGCATGACTTCGCAGCGCAACGAGACCACCCACGCCCCAGCCGGGGCGGAGATGACCGACGACCCGATCATCATCGAGCGGCGGGACGAGGTCATCGCCGACGGCAGCCTGGAGGGCGCCGGCGTGGCAGAGGACGAGACGGCCAGCGACGAGCTCATCGGCCGGCACGCCGCCGCGGACACCGGCGACGCGGACCCGGCGCCCTTGGTGGTCCCCCCGGACGTGCCCAGGGCGGGCGCCGCCGATCCCTCGGCGGCTCCTGGTTCGGCGGCTCCTGCTTCCGCGGTTGCGGGCTCCGGGGCTCCTGCTTCCGCGGTTGCGGGCTCCGGGGAGCCCCGCGTGGACGGGATCGCAGACCCTGCGGTCCCCGGCCCCGCCGGCGCTGGGACAGGAGACCCGGCCGCCGGCACCACCGGGAACGGCATTCCCGCCACGGCCCTGTCCGAGCAGCAGTGGCCGGCCATCCAGGCGATGTTCGTTGATGACCCGCAGGCGTCCGTGCAGCGCGCCGCGGCGGCGGCGGAGGAGGTAGCGAAGGCCTTTGTCGCCTCGCTCCAGCGCGAGCAGGTGGCGCTGCGGGCCTCGTGGCAGGACGCCGGTGGCGCGACGACCGAGGATCTGCGCACCGCACTCCAGCAGTACCGGGCGTTCTGCGGCCGGCTGGAGGGCCTGGCCTGACGATCCTGGTCACCGGAGCCGGCCGCAACCGCAGCGGCGGCCGGCTCCGGTGACCACCTGGCGTCCCGGCCCGATGGTTCAGCCTGGCGGGCCGGGACGCCCTCGCTCAGGATGGGCTGCGGCGGAGCCTGACCCGGTAGGAGTAGTGCGCCGGGTCGAAGTAGCTCACCGCCAGCTCGACCGGGGTGTCGGCATCGTCGGTGTACAGCCGGTCGATCCGCAGCACCGGCTGACCTGGCGCGCACTCCAGGTGATCCGCGGCGGACGGCGGGGCGGCGGCGGCGGTGATGCTCTGGTCCGCGCCCTTGATCGACCGGGCCATCCTGGTGTCGATCAGCCCGATGACCGTGATCTGGCTGCGCCGCCCGGCCGCGGCCAGCTCGGGCACGTCGCTGATCAGCGCCCCGACCGCCGGCGGCAGGAACACCGAGGTGCAGCAGAACGGGACGTTCCCGTGCAGCCGGACCAGCGTGAGCGCGTGCACATCGTCGGAGGGCAGCCGCAGCCGGCTCGCGCCCTCGACGTCCACGACGTGCCGCAGCGGCGTGACGATCTTGCAGTCGGTGTCCAGGGACAGGGCCATCAGGTCCTCGACCGAGCCGAAGTGCCGGAGGTAACGGTCGGCCTCGGCGACCGGGTAGGTGCCGCGCCCGGCCACCCGGTAGATGATCCCCTCGGACACCAGGTCCTGCATCGCCCGCCGGACCGTCTGCCTGCTCACCGAGTGCCGGACGGCCAGCTGCTCCTCGGTGGGCAGCTGCTGCCCGTCGGCGTACTCGCCGTTGCGGATCGCGCCCCGCAAGGAGGCGGCCAGCGTCCGGTAGGCGCTGGACCTGACCTGGTCGGGCACGGGCTCCCGCTCCTCTCTGCTGCCGGCGCGGCTCCGGACCGGCGCGGCTCCGGACCGGCGCTGCCCCGGGCCGGCGCGGCTCCGGACCGGCGCTGCCCCGGGCCGGCGCGGCTCCGGACCGGCGGGCCCGGATGGTTGCGCCATGAAATGGCCGTACATATCTTAGATTCAGTCGGCCAACTGCGGGAGAGGTGCCAGGTGCCAGAAGCAGCGGACTCCCTCGCCGGGCGGCTCGCCCAGTGGGCTTGCGACCTTGAGCCGACCGCGGAGGACCTGGCCCTGGCCGGCCGTTCGCTGGCTGACACGGTCGCGGTGGCGCTGGCCGGGCGCGGCCACCCGGTGACCCGGCTGGCCGCGGGCCTGCCGGAAGGCCCGCGCTGGGCGGTGGCCGCGCACGTCCTGGACTTCGATGACCTGCACATGGAGTCCACCACGCACATCAGCGCGGTGTGCGTCCCGACTGTCCTCGCCCTCGGCGCGGACGCTCGGGCCTACCTGGCCGCAGCCGGGGTGATGGCCCGGCTCGGCAGCGCGCTGGGCTGGCCGCACTACTCCGCGGGCTGGCATGCCACCTGCACCGCGGGCGCACCGGCCGCCGCGGCCGGCGCCGCGGTCGCGCTGGGGCTGGGCCCGGAGCAGGTCGCCACGGCCATGGCTCTCGCGGTGCCCGGAGCGGGCGGGGTGCAGCGGGCGTTCGGCACCGACGCCAAGTCGCTCCAGGTGGGGTTCGCCGTCGACACCGGCATCCGGGCCGCCACGCTCGCCGCGGCGGGCGCGCGGGCCGATCCGGCCGCGCTGGGCGAGTGGATGACCCTGGTCGGCGGTGATCCCGGCGCAGCCGACCTTTCCGGGCCCGCGGTTCCCGGCGGGCTGGCGGTGAAGATCTACCCATGCTGCTACGCGCTGCAGCGCCCGATCAGCGCGCTCGGCGAGCTCGTCCAGTCCGGGCCGCTTGACCCGGCCGAGGTGCGCCGGATCGTGCTGCGCACTCCCGAGGGCACGCTGAACCCGCTGATCCATCACCAGCCGGACACCGGGCTGCAGGGCAAGTTCAGCCTGGAGTACGCCGCGGCGGCCGCGCTGCTGGACGGCTACCCGGGCTTCGCCAGCTTCACCGACGACGCGGTGCGCCGCCCAGCTGCGCGCAGCCTGGCGGGGCTGGTCGAGATCAAGAGCGAGCCGGGCGGGACGTGGCTGCTGGACGGCGAGCTGGTCGCCGAGCTGCACATGGCCAGCGGCGGCATCGCGCAGATCACCCAGCAGTTCCCGCCCGGGTCGCCTGGCCGGCCTGCCACCGACACCCAGCTCCAGGCGAAGATCGCCGACTGCCTGGCCGGGCTGGACCTGGCCGGGCTGGACCTGGCCGGGCTGGACCTGGCCGGCGGCCCGGAGCTCGCCCCCCCGGCCTGGACCTGGCCGAGCGCAGCCGACCTGCTCCGGGACTTCTGCTGATGCGGGGCACGGACCGCGTCCGCCGCCGAAAGGACGGGCATGGATGAGCTGAGCGAGGAGGAGCGCGCGATCGTCGCCTTGGTCCACGACTTCGTGGAGCGTGAGGTGAGGCCGGTCGCGTCGGGGCTCGAGCACGCGAACACCTACCCGGAGAAGCTCATCGGGCAGATGAAGCAGCTGGGCATCTACGGGCTGGCCATCCCGGAGCCATGGGGCGCCGCGCGCGTCAGCACGCCCTGCTACGCGCTGGTCACCGAGGAGCTGGCCCGTGGCTGGATGAGCCTGGCCGGCGCCATGGGCGGCCACACGGTGGTGGCCAAGCTGCTCCTGGACTACGGGACGGACGCGCAGAAGGAGCGGTACCTGCCGCGGATGGCGACCGGCGAGGTCCGGGCCACGATGGCGCTCACCGAACCGGGCGGCGGTTCCGACCTGCAGGCCATGCGCACGACCGCCCGCCGCGATGGCGATTTTTATCTCATCAACGGTTCGAAGACATGGATTACGAACGCCCGGCGTTCTTCGCTGGTCGCTTTGCTCTGCAAGACCGATCCGGCCGCCCGTCCCGCGCACGCGGGGATAAGCATCCTGCTGGCCGAGCACGGGCCGGGGTTCACGGTCTCGCGTGACCTGCCCAAGCTGGGCTACAAGGGGGTGGAGAGCTGCGAGCTGTCCTTCGATGACTTCCGGGTGCCGGCGGATGCGCTGCTCGGCGACCGGGAGGGTGAGGGTTTCGGGCAGATGATGCGGGGTCTGGAGATCGGCCGGATCCAGGTCGCCGCGCGGGCCGTCGGCGTCGGCCGGGCCGCGCTGGAGGACGCACTGCGCTATTCCCAGCAGCGGGAGAGCTTTGGTAAGCCCATCTGGCAGCACCAGTCGGTCGGCAACTACCTGGCCGATATGGTCACCAAGCTGACCGCCGCCCGGCAGCTGGTTCTGTACGCCGCACGTTGCTTCGATGCCGGCGGCCGGGCGGACATGGAGGCGGGGATGGCCAAGCTGTTCGCCTCGGAGACCGCGATGGAGATCGCCCTCAACGCGGTGCGCATCCACGGCGGGTACGGCTACTCCACCGAGTTCGACGTGGAGCGCTATTTCCGGGACGCCCCGCTGATGATCGTCGGTGAGGGCACCAACGAGATCCAGCGCAACGTCATCGCCCGCCAGCTCATCAAGCGGAACTCGGTCGCCCCGTGAGCGAAGCGAACCAGGCCAGCACAGTGAGCAGTGCCAGCGCGGGGCTGCCGCTGGAGGGGGTGCTGGTAGTCGCGCTGGAACAGGCGGTGGCGGCCCCCTTCGCCACCCGCCAGCTGGCCGACCTCGGTGCCCGGGTGATCAAGATCGAACGGGCCGGCGGGGGTGATTTCGCTCGCGGCTACGACCAGTCGGTCCACGGCCAGTCGAGCTATTTCGTGTGGCTGAACCGGGGGAAGGAAAGCGTCGAGCTCGACGTGAAGAAGCCCGCCGACCGGGACGTTCTGGAGGCCATGCTGGCCCGCGCGGACGTGTTCGTGCAGAACCTCGTGCCCGGCGCGGCCGGCCGGCTCGGCCTGGGCGCGGAGCAGCTCGCCGCCCGCTACCCCCGGCTGATCAGCTGCTCGATCTCAGGCTACGGCCCGGATGGCCCGTACGCCGGCAAGAAAGCCTATGACCTGCTGGTCCAGTGCGAGGCTGGGCTGCTGTCGGTCACCGGCACCCCGGCGGAGCCGGCCAAGGCCGGGATCTCCGTGGCCGATATCGCCGCCGGGATGTATGCGTACTCCGGGGTGCTGACCGCGCTCTACGAGCGGGAGCGGACCGGCCGCGGCGGCGCCTTCGAGGTGGCCATGCTCGACGCGCTGGGCGAATGGATGAGTCAGCCGTACTACTACAGCGTCTACGGTGGCCGGGCCTCGCCGCGCACCGGGGCGCGGCATGCCTCGATCTCCCCGTACGGGCCCTACCCGGCCCAGGGTGGCCAGGTGTTCCTGGGCATCCAGAACGAGCGCGAGTGGGCGGTGCTGTGCGAGCGGATCCTGGGCCGCCCGGACCTGATCACCGATGAGCGGTTCGTCACCAACCCGGCCCGGGTCGCGCACCACGACGAGCTGACCGTGATCCTCAGTGAGGTGTTCGCCGGGATCGGAGTGGACCAGCTCGAGGCGTCGCTGGAGGCGGCGGGTATCGCCAACGCCCGGATGCGGACCCCCGGGGAGTTCGCCGCCCACCCGCAGCTGGCGGCCCGGGACCGGTGGCGGGACATCGAGTCCCCGGCCGGGCAGATCCGCGCGCTGCTGCCGCCGGTGACGGTGCCCGGCCGGACCGCGGCGATGGGCGCGGTCCCGGCACTCGGGCAGCACTCCAAAGCCATCCGCGAGGAATTCGGACTCCCAGAGCAGGAGGCATCACCATGACCACGACTCGGGCATCCGCACCGGCGCAGCTGCCTCATTTCTCCCTGGTCATCGACGGCCAGCCGGTCGAGCCCGCCTCGGGGCGCAGCTACCAGAGCATCGACCCGTTCTCTGGCGCCCCGTGGGCCACGGCGGCCGACGGGGGCGAGGCGGACGTGAACCTGGCGGTCGCGGCCGCCCGGCGCGCACTGTCCGGGGTGTGGGGGCAGCTGACCGGGTTCGGCCGGGCCCGGCTCATGCGGCGGCTGGCTGAGCTCATCGCCCGGGATGCCGACCGGCTGGCCGAGTTCGAGACGCGGGACACCGGCAAGCTGCTCCGCGAGATGCGCGGGCAGCTGGGCAGCATTCCCGAGTGGTTCTATTACTTCGCCGGGCTGGCCGACAAGCTCGAGGGCTCGACCATCCCCGCGGACAGGCCGAACTTCCTCGTATACACCCGGCGCGAGCCGGCCGGCATGGTGGCGGCGATCGTCCCGTGGAACTCGCCACTCCTGCTGCTCTGCTGGAAGCTGGCCCCCGCCCTGGCCGCCGGGTGCACGATGGTGGCCAAACCCAGTGACTACTCCCCGGCCTCGGCGATCGCGCTGGCGGGGCTGCTCGAGGAAGCCGGGTTCCCGCCCGGCGTGTTCAACGTGGTGAGCGGGTCCGGGCCGGAGGTGGGCAAGGCGCTGGCCGCGCACCCCGGCGTAGACAAGATCGCCTTCACCGGGTCCACCCAGGTCGGTGCCGAGGTCGCCAAGGCGGCGGCCAGCAACATCACCGGGGTGCTGCTCGAACTCGGCGGCAAGTCCGCTCACCTGGTCTTCCCCGACGCCGACCTCGACGCGGCCAGCAACGGCGTGGTGGCCGGGGTGTTCGCGGCGACCGGGCAGACCTGCATGGCCGGGTCTCGGCTGCTGGTGCACCGCAGCGTCCATGACGAGCTGGTCGGCAAGATCGTCGCCCGGGCGGAGTCGATCAAACTGGGCGACCCGCGGGAGGCCGCGACCGAGATGGGGCCTCTCGCGACCGAGCCGCAGTACCGGAAGGTGCTCTCGTTCTTCGCCTCGGCGGCGAGCGAGGGCGCTGCCCTGGCCACGGGCGGCCAGGCCGCCGGGCAGCTGGGGGGCTACTTCGTCCAGCCCACCGTGCTCACCAACGTGAAGCCGAGCATGACCGTAGCCTGCGAGGAGGTGTTCGGCCCGGTGCTGGCGGTCATCCCGTTCGACACTGAGGAGGAGGCCATCGGCCTGGCCAACGACACCCGCTACGGCCTGGCTGGCGCGGTGTGGACCAAGGACATCCACCGCGGTCACCGGGTGGCGCACGCGCTGCGGACCGGCACCGTGTGGATCAACGCCTACCGGGTGGTCGGTCCGGACGTCCCATTCGGGGGGTTCGGGGCCAGCGGGCTCGGCCGGGAGAACGGCATCGAGGCGGTCCACGAGTACACCCAGACCAAGGCCATCTGGGTCGAGCTCACCGGAGGCACCCGCGACCCCTTCACCCTCGGCTAGCGCCCTTCCACGTCCGCCGCATCCGGCCCGTGCGCGCCGCCGCACCCGGCCCTCCTGCCCACATTTCACGCTGGCCGTTCGCCACAATCGGACAAATCACCCGCCATGACGCACGTCGGGCGTGAAATGTGGTCGCTGGCCCGCCGGCCGATTCCGGCGGCCCTGGGTACGCTGCTGGGCAGGCATGAAGGGGAGGCCATGACGCAGACCGCGCTGCACCGCATGATCAGGGCCCAGGCTGACGCGCTGGACCGGATCGCCCAGCTCGACCTGGCCGCGCCAGCGGCGATCCTGGCCGCGGCCCGGCGCGTGATCCTCGTGGGGACGGGCACCAGCCAGCACGCGGCGGAACTCGGCGTGATGATGCTGGAGCGGGCGGGCCTGGACGCACGGTGGTTCCCCGCGGCCACCTGGGTGCGGTGGAGCACCGGCCCGCGGCCCGGCGACGTGCTGGTGGTGATCACCCACACCGGGCAGACCGGCTACGCGGCCCGGGCCCGCGCGGAGGCGCTGGCCACCGGGGTGCCGGTGGTCTCCATCACGGGAACCGGGCCAGGCTGGCCGGAGGCCATCACGACGGTGGCGCCGGAGGAGTCCGAGACCTACACCGTGAGCTACACGGCGGCCGTGGCCGTGCTGGCCCGGCTGGCCCACCGGGTGGCCGCGGCGGGGGAGGTGCCCGGGGACGGAGCACCGGCGGAGGGCTCCCCGGGTGACGTACTGCAGGCCGCCGCGGAGATCCGGGTGGCCTACTCGGCGCCGGTGACCGAGCACGTGCCGGTTCCAGCCCGCAGCCTCGGCATCGTCGGCTGCGGCCCGTGGGGCGTCACCGCGCGGGAGGCGGCGCTCAAGATCCGGGAGGGGGCCCGCATGCTCGCCGAGGGGTTCGACGCGGAACGCTTCCTGCACGGCAACGCCGTCCCCTTCACCGCGGCCGACGGAGTGCTGCTGCTCCAGCCGGAGGCGGACCCCGACGGGCTGACCGCGGCGGTGGGCGAGGCTGCGGCGCGCGAGCGTATCCCCGTCAGCGTGCTCAGCCTGCCCGCCGGGGGCCTCTCCCCGCTGCTCGCGCAGCTGCCCATGACGGCGGCCCTGCAGCTCATGGCGGAACGGTTCGCCCGGCTGCGCGGCCAGGATCCGGACACGGTGATAACCGGTGCGTGGGCGGACCCCGATTTGTGGCAGATCGGCATGCCCGCAGCCTCCCGGTAAGGCCGCGCGAACCACCGGCTCAGGCTGGCCGTGCGCAAGTCGTGGCCGGACGCCATCCCTCCCGCCGGACGCGAATAACTCCTTGGTCAACCCGTCTGCGGGCCGGGCGGAAATGCCCTAATATCGGCACGCTAGCAGGGCGGATGATCGACAGCGGGGACCGAGAGCGGGGACGACCGGTGTGGACTTGCGGTAACGGGCATGCCATTTCCCCGGGGGATGAGTTTTGCGGCCGTTGCGGGGCGTACGTGCGGCCCGATGACTTTTCTGGAGCACCGGAAGCCGTTCAGCCTGGATCGGAGCCCGGCCCGGGGCAGGCGGAACCGGCCACGGAATACCCCGCTGAGCCCTTGGACGAATATGCGCCGCTGTTCAGCAGCGAGCCCTTCAGCGAATACATCGCGGCTACTTCGGAAACCGACATCCCGCCTTTTTCACCCTGGCCATTGCCGGAGGAGCTGGCCATGGCCGCGTCCGGGCAGGAAGCCGCAGGCACGCGCGGGCCGACTGCGGGCGATGCGGACGGTTCCGGCGGGCCGGACGCTCCCGGTGACGGTGAACCGGATGACCACCGTGATGAGGATCTGGACGCGCCGGTACCGGGCGCCTTCAGTCAGGAGGACGTGGCCGCGCTGGGCGGGGCGCTGCCGGACGCGTCCGGCCGAGCGGCGCCCGGCGCCCGGCCGAGCCTCCCCCCTGGTTCGCGCGATCGCGGTGAACCCGAGGGCCAGGACCAGTCCGGGGACGGCACCGACACTCCTGTCTGCGGGTTCCACGCCATGCTCCGGGTTCCGGCGGCGGCACCACCGGCCGGGCGGCCCGCCCCGTCCGGCTCTCGTGCCGCCCTGCCCACCGAGCGGGTCATCCCCGCCGAGTGGGCGCGCCCGCCGGCCCGGACCGCCTCCCCGCCGGAGGAACGGACCGACCCGCCCGCGGAGTGGCACCTCCCATCGCGGCCGGGCCCAGCGGAGTCCGCGGGTTCAGCTGGCACGGGTTCAGCTGGCACGGGTTCAGCTGGGACAGGTTCAGCTGGGACAGGTTCAGCTGGCCCGGGTTCAGCTGGCAACGGGGCCGCCGGGAGCCCGGTCGCGGGCGGCGCGGGGCGCGCGGACGCGACCAACGGCGGCCCGGGTCACGGCAACGTCAGCGTGGGTCCCGGGAGTACGGGGGCGCCGCCCCGGGCCGGTCAGGACCCGGGCACCGCGGCCCGCCCGCCCCTTCCCGCAGACCCGCTGCGCGGCGGCAGCTTCCGTCGGCCCAGCCGGACGCGGCTGCTGGCCGGGGTGGCCGCGGTGGCGATCCTGGGCGTGACCGGCGTGACGGGAACCCTGGTCGTGATGCACAGTCACCAGACCGCCGCGCCCGCGCCCGCCGCCGCGAGCGCCAGCGCCAGTGCCCCGTCGAGCCCGGGGAAAGCGGGTTCGGCCAGCCCGGCCCCCGCGGCGGCCCGCTGGAGCTCGCCGGTGCCGGTCGATCCGCAGGCCCTGCAGGCCAGCGGCACCCGGATCACCGGCCTGGCCTGCCCGAAACGGGGCGTGTGCTACGCCACGGACAGTGCGGGCAGCGTCCTTTCTCTGCAGTCCGGCGGGACCTGGCCGGTGGCCAACCAGGACCCGAACGGCCGCCTCATCGCCGTCTCCTGCTCCTCGGCCAGGTTCTGCCTCACGGTCGACGCCGCGGGGTACGCCATCCCGTTCGCCCAGGGGGCATGGGGCACCCCGGCCCTGGTCGGCTCGGGATCCGGGACGCTGACCAGCGTCTCGTGTGCCAGCTCATCCTTCTGCGTGGCCGTCGACAACATCGGCGTCGCCTTCACCTACCGGGGCGTCACCACGGGATGGAGTCAGCAAACGGCCGACCCGGGCGGGCAGCCGCTGAACTCGGTCTCATGCGCCAGTTCCGCCTACTGCGTGGCCGTGAGTGCGAGCGGGAACGTGTTCACCTACGACGGCACCTCGTGGAGCGGTCCCGCCGCGGTGGACACGGGCCATGACCTGGTCAGCGTCTCCTGCCCCACGACGGCGTTCTGCATGGCGGTGGACTCGTCCGGCCAGGCGGCCATGCATTCCGACGGGTTGTGGGGTCTTCAGCCGATCGGGCCGGCGGCCGTCGCGGTGTCCTGCCCATCGGCAGGATCGTGCCTGGCGGTGGGCCGCTCCGGGACGACCGCGAGCTACGCCAACGGCCTGTGGACCCACCCGGCGGCTGCGGCTCCCGGGGCCAGGATCACCACCGTCAGCTGCGCGGCGGCGACCGCGTGCGTGGCCACGGATCAGGACAACAACGCGCTGTTCTACGCGCCGCCCGTGTCCGGCTGACCCGGGCTGCCCGGGTAGCACCGGCCAGGCGGGCCGCCGCCGGCCGGGCTAGCCTGCGCAGATGGAGGAATCACCGGGCGACCTGGCCGGGCATCCCGACCGGCAGCGGTGGAACGAGCGGTACGGGAACGGGTTCACCGCGTCGTTCGCGCCCCATCCGCTGGCCGTGGCGGCGCTGGCCCTGGACCTGCCGGACGGCCCGGTCGCCGACCTGGCCAGCGGCCCGTCCGGCAGCGTATTGCTGGCCGCGGCGCGCGGCCGGCCGGTCACCGCGGTCGACGTGTCTGAGGTGGCCCTCGCCCTGCTCGGCCGCGAGGCCCGGCGCCGCGGGCTGGAGCATCTGGTCACGCTGGTCCACGCCGACCTCCAGGCCTGGCGCCCCGCGCCCGGCGAGTACGCGCTGGTGCTCGGCACCGGTTTCTGGGACCCCGCGGTCTTCGCCGCGGCCGTGGCCGCGCTCGCGCCCCAGGGCGTACTCGGCTGGGAGGCGTTCACCCTCGCCGCCCGCCGGGCCCGGCCTGCGCTGCCCGCCGCCTGGTGCCTCGGTCCCGGTGAGCCGGCCACCCTGCTGCCCGACGGCGTCACCGTGATCAGCCAGGAGGACGCCCCCGGCGGCCAGCGGGGCACCCGCCGGCGGCTGCTGGCCCGCCGGGCCGCCCACGTGTCGTAGCGTCTCACTATACAAGACAAATGATTCACTATAGTGAGACCCCTTGGTAGGGTCCTCGTTGTGGAGCTTCTTGAATGGGACGCCCGGAGCTACGATGCGCTGCCGCTGCCACACAAACGGTGGGGGCCCGTCACCATCGCCCGGCTCCGGCTGGCCGGGGACGAGACCGTGGCGGACCTGGGCGCCGGGACGGGGCGGGACGCTCAGCAGCTGCTGGCCGTCCTGCCGCGCGGCCGGGTACTCGCCATCGACGGGTCGCAGCAGATGCTGGCGCAGCTGCGGGAACGGCTGTCCGGTCAGCTGGACCGGGTGCAGGTGCTGCAGGCCGACCTGCGTGAGCCGCTGCCGGCCACCGAGCCGGTCGACGCCGTGCTGAGCGTGGCCACGCTGCACTGGCTGCCGGACCACGCGCAGGTGTTCGGCTCGGTCGCCCGGATGCTCCGGCCCGGCGGCCAGTTCGTGGCCGAGGCCGGCGGCCTCGGCAACATCGTCGGCGTCCGGGCCGTCCTCAAGGAGCTGGGCGCAGACGACGGTCAGGGCATCTGGAACTTCGCCGGGGCGGCGGAAACCCGGGCGCGGCTGGCGGCCGCCGGGTTCACCGCTATCGAGGTCGGCCTGGTGCCGGACCCGGCCTCGTTCCAGTCGGCGGATCAGCTGGAGGCGTTCCTGGCCACCGTGATCCTCGGGGCGCACCTGCGCGACCTCCCGCCGGCCGGGCGCCGGCCGTTCGTGCGCGCGGTGGCGGCCGGCCTGGACGAGCCCGTGGTCGACTACGTCCGGCTGCAGATCCGCGCCACCCGGGCGGCAGGCGGCTGACCATGATCAGCCGGGCGGGGACCGTGATCGCCCGGGCGGCGACCGTGATCGCCCGGGACGCCCCGCCATAATGGCCGGATGCTGAGCGGCACCCGCCAGGACCGGCCCGGGAACCTGCTCCGCCCGCCAGGGGGGAGCGCCCGGGTGACCTACGTCGAGCTGTTCTTCGACCTGGTCTACGTGTTCGCGGTCACCCAGCTGTCCCATTACCTGATCGATCACCAGAGCGCCGAGGGCGCGCTGCAGGCGCTGCTCCTGCTGGCCATGGTGTGGCTGGCCTGGGCCTACACCACCTGGGTCACCAACTGGCTGGATCCCGAGCGGATTCCGGTCCGGCTGATGCTGCTCGGGCTGGCCCTGCTCAGCCTGGTCATGTCGGCCGCCCTGCCGTTCGCGTTCGCGGGACGGGGACTGGCCGTGGGCGGCACGTACGCCCTCATGCAGATCGGCCGGAGCGTGTTCGCCGTGGCCGGGCTGCGCGGGCAGCGGCTGCAGCGCAACTTCCAGCGCATCCTGGCCTGGTGCGTGGTCAGCGGCACGCTGGCCGTGGCGGGTGGCCTGGTGGCCGGGCACGCCCGCGAGCTGCTCTGGCTCGGTGCGGTCGCCGTCGACGTGCTCGGCGGCCTGGCCGGCTTCTACACCCCGGGGCTGGGCCGGTCGCAGACCCGGGACTGGCCGATCGAGGGCAATCACTTCGCGGAACGGTGCCAGGCGTTCATCCTCATCGCGCTGGGCGAGTCGATCGTGGTGATCGGGGCCGCGCTGTCCGCGCTGGCGACGGTGAGCGCGCAGGAGATCATCGCGTTCCTGGCCGCGTTCACCGGCAGCGTCGGGCTCTGGTGGCTGTATTTCCACCGAAGCGCGGAGGAGAGCGCGCTGGTCATCGCCAGCTCGGCCGATCCCGGGCGGCTGGGCCGCTCGGCGTATCACCTCATCCACCCGGTCATGGTGGCCGGGATCATCGTGGTCGCGGCGGGGGACCAGCTCGTGCTGCGCAGCCCCGGCGAGGTGGGCGGCGCGGCAGTCTCCGCCATGCTGCTCGGCGGCACCGCCCTGTTCCTGCTGGGCCACGCCGCGTTCAAGGCTGTGGTCTGGGGCCGGGTGTCCTGGACGCGGATCGCGGGGATCGTGGTCCTGGCCGCGCTGGGCGGGCTGGCCCCGGTGGTGTCAGCCCTGGTGCTCAGCGTGTGCGTGGCCGTGGTGGTGCTGGGCGTGGCCGCCGCCGATTCGCTGGGCCCCGGCGCCCGGTCCACCCGGTCCGCGGTCAGCTAGGCCGGCGGGGCATCACGCACCACGCTAACCGCTGCGCGAGTCCGTTCCGGGCCGATTACCCGGCCGGCCGGTGAGTCGCTGTAAGCTATGTGCGCTTGGCGGCCATGAGGCGGAGTAGCTCAGTCAGGCAGAGCAAGCGGCTCATAATCGCTGTGTCGCCGGTTCAAGTCCGGCCTCCGCTACCAGTTCGCGCAGCCCGCAACCGCGGTCCGGTTCCCGGTCCCGTGGTGCGCGGGGCCGTGCGTGCTGCTGTCCCCTGCCTGGGGAATGGTGCCCGGGCGCGGGCTGTTGTCTGTCCAGATAGGCCACTGCGGCGGGGGAGTGCCTGTTCCAACCAGGTCACTGTCCTTACAGTAGGTCTGTCCGTACTCCGCCCACCCAGAGAAAGGCACTCCATCGTGGCTGCCACCGACGTCAGGCCCAAGATCACCCTGGCCTGCACGGAGTGCAAGCACCGTAACTACATCACCAAGAAGAACCGGCGCAACGACCCTGACCGGCTCGAGCTGAAGAAGTACTGCCCGAACTGCCGTTGCCACCGGCCGCACCGCGAGACTCGCTAACGGTCGCGTGGCCGTCAACAAGGACTACGCCGGCCGCACGTTCCCGGCGACGCAGCCCTACGAGGTCAGCCGGGTCAAGATCGCAGAGTTCGCCGACGCGATCGGTGACCGCAGCCCGGTCTACCGGGACCGGGACGCGGCCGTCGCGGCTGGCTATCCGGACGTGATTGCCCCGCCCACGTTCCCGATCGTGGTGACGATGGCCGCGTCCGGGCAGGCCATCGCCGACCCGGGTCTCGGCATCGACTACGCCCTGGTGGTCCACGGCGAGCAGCGCTTCAGCTATGCCCGGCCCCTGCACGCCGGCGACGTGGTCACCGCGCAGTCCACGATCGAGACCATCAAGACGCTCGGCCGTAACGTCGTGATGACCACCCGGACCGAGGTCCGGACCGTGGCGGGCGAGCAGGTGTGCACGGCCTTCTCGACCCTGGTGGAACGCGGCACGGCAGGTGAGGCGGGATGAGCCCGGTAGTCAAGTACGCAGACGTCGAGGCGGGCGCCGAGCTTCCGCCGGCCAGCTACCCCGTGGCCCGGCTGGACCTGATCAAGTACTGCGGCGCGTCCGGCGACTTCAACGTCATCCACTGGAACGAGCGGATCGCCCGGACCGTGGGGTTGCCCAACGTCATCGCGCACGGCATGTTCACCATGGCCCAGGCGGCGCGCTACGTCACGGACTGGACGGGTGACCCGGGGGCCATGACGGAGTTCGGTGTCCGGTTCTCGGCCCCGGTCGTCGTGCCCGACGACGACGGCCCCGTCAGCATCGAGGTCAGCGGGATCATCGAGGAGAAGCTGGACGGCAACCGGGTCGCGGTGGCGCTGACCGCCCGATCGGGCGGGGACAAGGTGCTCACCCGGTCCCGCGCGGTGGTCCGGCTGCCCTGACGCCGCCCATGGCTAACGTCCGCGAGCAGGTGAGCCTGTCCCGTTTCACCACCCTCGGCCTGGGCGGCCCGGCCCGGCGTTTCGTGGTGGCCGGCGCCGACGAGGAGATCATCGCCGCGGTGCGGGACGCCGACCGGCGCGCTGAGCCTTTGCTGGTCCTCGGGGGCGGCAGCAACCTGCTAATTTCCGATAACGGTTTTCCCGGCACCGTCATCCAGGTCGCGACCAAGGGCATCCACCGGATGACAGGACCGGATGCGGCCGGACTCGATCGCCTGGGCCCGGACGAAGCTGGCCCCCGCCAGGCTGAGCCAGGCGCGCCGGTCACGCTGACGGTCGCAGCCGGCGAGGAGTGGGACACGGTCGTCGCCTCTTGCGTGACCGCCGACCTGGCCGGGCTGGAGTGCCTGTCGGGCATCCCCGGCCTGGCGGGCGCGACGCCTATCCAGAACGTGGGCGCCTACGGCCAGGAGGTGGCCGACACCATCACCCGGATCCGGGCCTACGACCGGGCCAGCGACACGGTGATGGACCTGGCCGCAGCCGACTGCGGATTCGGCTACCGGACCAGCGCTTTCAAGCGGAGCATCACGCCTCCCGCGGTGACCGGCCGGTTCGTCATCCTCGGGGTGACCTTCCAGCTGACCAGCGACCCGCTGTCCCGGCCGGTGCGCTACGTCGAGTTGGCCGGGGCCCTGGGCCTGGAAGCCGGCCACCCGAACGAGGACGGGCAGCGCCGGGACGGACCGGGCCAGGGCCAGGGGGGCCAGGGCCAGGACGGACAGCACGGGGCCGGCCGGGCCCCGCTGGGCGATGTCCGCTCGGCCGTGCTCCGGCTGCGCCGTGGCAAGGGCATGGTGCTCGATCCCGGTGACCCGGACAGCCGCAGCGCCGGATCCTTCTTCACCAACCCTGTCCTGGACGCCGGGCAGTTCGCGAGGCTGCGCCGGGTGGTTGACGGGCGGTCCGGCCCCGGCGTCCCGATCCCGCAGTTCCCGGCCGGTCCGGGCCAGGTGAAGGTGTCGGCCGCCTGGCTCATCGGCCAGGCCGGGTTTGGCCGGGGCTACCAGGGCGGGCCCGCGGACGGGAACCGGCCGGGCCCGGCGGCCCGTATCTCCGCCAAGCACACCCTGGCCCTCGTCAACCCGGGCGGCGCCCGGACGGCCGACGTGGTCGGCCTGGCCCGGGAGATCCGCGACCGGGTCCGTGACATCTTCGGGGTTGAGCTGGCCAGCGAGCCGGTCCTGGTCGGTGTCAGCCTGTGAGCGTGACTCAGACCGGCGAGCGAGCCTGGGCCGCCAGGCCCGGGCGAGTGGCCGGTGCGGGGTGGTTCTGGGTCGCGCGAACTCTTGGGCTAGCACTGTGAGCGTGACTCAGACCGGCGAGCGAGCCTGGGCCGCCAGGCCCGGGCGAGTGGCCGGTGCGGGGTGGTTCTGGGTCGCGCGAACTCTTGGGCTAGCACTGTGAGCGTGACTCAGACCGGCGAGCGAGCCTGGGCCGCCAGGCCCGGGCGAGTGGCCGGCGCGGATCTTCCTGAGCACGCGAAACACTGGCGGACGCTGTGAGTACCGGCATGGCCGAGCACGTACCGGCGGGGCGGGCGCTCGTCCTGGGCGGCGGCGGCCTGTCCGGGATCGCCTGGGAAACGGGTGTGCTGGCCGGGCTGGCGGCGGGCGGCGCCGACGTCACCACGGCGGACTACGTGCTCGGCACGTCCGCCGGCGCCACGGTCGCCGCCCAGCTCGGCAGCGGGCTGCCCCTGACCGAGCTGCTCGGCCGGCAGATCGTGCCCGAACGGCAGTCTGCGGAGCTGACCCCGGATATAGAGCGGGTCATCGAGCTCATGGAGTCCTGGGAGAAGCTGCCGGAGCGGTTCCCGGACCCGGCCGTGCTGCGCCGCGTGATCGGCGAGCGGGCCCTCCAGGCTGAGACCCTGCCCGAAGCCGAGCGGCGTGCGGTGATCGCCGGGCGTCTGCCGCGGCACTCCTGGCCGTCCCGCAAGCTCGCCGTGGTCGCGGTCGAGGCGCACACCGGGGACGTCCGCGTATTTGACAGGGACTCGGGTGCGGATCTGGTCGACGCGGTGGCGGCCAGCTGCGCGATCCCGGGCATCTGGCCCCCGGTCACTATCGGCCAGGGCCGTTACATCGACGGCGGGACCCGCTCCGCCGTCAACGCCGACCTGGCCGCCGGCTATCAGCGGGTCCTGATCCTGGCCCCGATGGCTGACCCGACACTGGAGGAGCAGGTCGCCGGGCTGACCCAGGGCGCGGAAGCCGGGGCCGTCCAGGTGCGGGTGCTCGCACCCGATGATGCCTGCGTGGCGGCCATGGGCATCAACCCGCTGGATCCCGCCGTCCGCGCGCCGGTCGCGCGAGCCGGGCACGCGCAGGGACAGGAGGCCGCGGCCGAGGTCGCCCTGCTCTGGCAGCTGCCCGGCCGCTGAACCCCGGTCAGGACCAGCGCTGAACCCGGTCAGGACCAGCGCGGCCCGGCCAGGCCGGTGAGCAGGATGGCCGCGAGCGTGCCGGCCAGCAGAAACGGGCCGAACGCGATGTGTGACTTCCGCGTCGCGCGCTGTGCAGTCATGAGGGCCAGCCCGGCGGTCGCGGCGAGCAGGTACCCCAGGAACAGCCCGCCGACCAGCGCGCTGGCGCCCAGCCAGCCGAGGTACAGGCCGAGCAGCCCGGACAGCTTCACGTCCCCCCAGCCCAGGCCGGAGGGGTAGAGGAGTACCTGGATCAGGAAGACCGCCCCGGCCAGGACCATACCGGCCAGGGCGGACAGGAAGTGACGGCCGCCTCCGGGCAGCACCAGGGACGCGAGCCCGAGGAAAGCCAGGGCCACCGGGTAGGAGGGCAGGATCAGCGCGTCGGGTAGCCGCCGGCATCGAATGTCGATCATGGCCAGCGGTATCCCGATCCCGGCCAGGTAGCAGAACGCGGGGAGCGGCGGGCCCGGCCCGAAGCGCAGCGCCATGATCGCGAAGGCCAGCCCGGTGCCGGGGACCAGGACCCACGAGGTCCGCCGCCCGGTGGGTTGTGGGCCGGTGGGTTGCGGGCCGGTGGGTTGCGGGCCGGTGGGCTGCGGGCCGGTGGGTTGCGGGCCGGTGGGTTGCGGGCCGGCCAGCAGGCGGGTAGCGGGCCTGCTGGCCGCCCACCCGGTGAACAGTCCGGCCACCACGGCGGCGGCCACCGTGGCCCCGTCCGCCGCGTTCACCAGTTGCCCTGGCTCACTGGCCTAGCCTCCGTTGATGCTCTGGATCTCGGCGACCGGGAAAGGTGCGGTCCGGCCGGTCATCTGGATGGGCGGCAGCGCGTTCGGCCCGGGACCGTTGAGCATGCCCGCACCCCAGGTGGCCGACCAGGTGACGGTGGCGCTGATGGATGCTCCGGGCACCGGCGCCTGCCACAGCACGCCGCAGTCGGGCGGGGTGCCTGCCCCGGCGCTGGCCGGCGCGCGCCCGACCCGCTCATGCGAGCCGTCAGGCCCGCAGGCCGAGTACGGCGTCCCGGGCCCGTTCGCGGCGACCGAGAACGCCCCCCTCGCGGCGGGCTGCGCCCACACGCTCACAGTCTCGCCGCCCAGCGTGGCAGTCACCTCGTACGCGCCGGGACGGCCCGTGGTCGCGCTCACCGGCCGGGTCCGGCCCCACACGTAGGTAGCCAGGTTCACGTAACCGCGGCCGGCCGGGTTGACGGTCAGCGCGGGCGCGGGAATGGTCATGTGGTTGTAGGCGTACGCGGCCAGCGTCCGGAGCGGCACGGGCGGGGTGGGCGGGGCCTGGCCGGGCGCGGTGAAGAAGAACAGCGGCAGCCTGAAGCACTGCCGCTGCGCCGCCTTCGGCGCGGCCGGGTTGACCGGGAGCTGCCACCATGTTCCGGGCGGCACCGGCTTGCCCTTGAGCAGCCTCCTGGCCTGCTGCACCGACTGGGAGACGCCGAAGGGCGCGCCCGGGCCGACGCTGCCGAACTGCCGGATGATCGAAGCGCTCCCGGTGGTGGCGTCACCGATCGGCTGCCACAGGCAGGGCGGTGGCGCGACCGGCAGCTGGGCGTGCGCGGTGCCGGCGCCCGCGTCGCCTTTGAGCGTGATCAGGGTGCTCAGCAGGATCGAGCAGGTGCTGCCGGTGCAGCCGACGCCGTTTCCGGCGCGGGCCGGGCCGGCCAGCCACCCTGGGGCGAGTAACCCGGCGAGAACGAGAAGCGCCGCCGCGGGCCGCCGCATCATGGCTTGCATTCCGCCGCCCGCGGATAGTAGACGACCGGGTACACGGATATCACCGTCCACCGGCCATTAGCCTCCGCCATCACATCCGTATTCATGTAGTGGTGCTGGTCGGCGGGAACCCGGTCGGTGATGGTCTTTCCGGTGGCCAGGTCGGTATTTCGCGAGCGGGAGTTGTCGAAGCACTCGGACACGTCGATGGCCCGGGCGTTGGTGGGATCGGGGTAGGCCTGCAGGTGCGAGAAGATGATGGTCCCCGTGAACGATTCCGCGGTCACGCTGGGAACGCTGAGATTCGCCTTGAGCGCGCGGAGCACCTGCCCCGAAACGAAGGCCGTCCAGCGGTCGTCCTGATTTCCCCGGTACTCCGCATAAAGGAACGCGAGCAGGAAGTCCTTGGCCGCGATGACCGCGGGAACCTGACGGGGGTCGGCGGGCAGCCAGCCCGGCATCACGATGCGGACGTTCCTGCCGAAGGGGGGGCGTTCCAGGGCCCCCGCGCCATGCGGCCGCCCGGGCGCGGTCCCGGTGCGGTCTGCCGTGGCGATACGGTCTGGCGTCGCGACCCCCGCGGGGCGGAAGGCTGGCGGCGCGGCCGGCCCGCAGCCGGCCACCAGCAGCCCGCTCACGATCATCATCAGGCTCATGGACCGGACGCGGGACGGGTATCCCCCCGGCCGGCCGGACTGTCGCCGCATCCGCTGCCCTCCCTGTCGTCGCGCTGGTGGCGGGAACTCTACCAATACTGATTTAGCCGATAAGACCGTTATTGAAAGACGGGAGTGCATCATAAGTTACTACCTAAATTAGGACTAAGATACTAATTAACTAAGAATGCCGAGAGGGGATCTGGGGGCGAGGCGTTGTGTTTCACCTCAGCTTTCTGGCGCCCCAATGATCTCGCTGCGCATCAGCGCCGGCGACGATCTATTACGGCAAGATGACTTCCCGGCTTATGTCCTCAGTGCGCCGGTACTTGTGGCTTTATGGTGAACAAGCGCCTGGGCTATCTGAGGCCCGCAAGGGTGCCTGGGGCAGGCATGCACGCCGTCAGCAGGGAGATTTTCACGGAATGCCACGTGACCGGAGTACGCTGCCGCGAGGTTCAGCAGGAAGCAACGACCAGCCTGCGATCTGGCCGGAGCCGACGGCCCCGGCCGGGCGGCGGCTGCCGGGCGCGCCGCGTGAACGCAAGCCCGCGCTGGCCGCGCTGGCCCTGCTGCTGATCCTCGGCGGCGCGCTGGGGGCCGGATTGCTGGCGATCCAGGGCAGCAAGCGGGTCGCCGCGATCGAGATCTCCCAGCGGGTCGGGGCCGGCCAGCGGATCCCGCTGAGCGCGATTCAGCAGGTGCAGATCGCGGCCGGCCCCGGCCTGGCCTACGTGCCCTGGGCTGAGGCCAGCCAGGTCACCCGCTTCTACGCGGTCAGCGCCATCCCGCCGGGAACCCTGCTGACCAGGGAGATGGTCGCCACCAGCGGCACCCCGGTAGCCGGGAAGGCAGTGCTGGGGCTGGCGCTCAAGGACGGCCAGGTGCCGCGCGGCCTCACCGACGGCGACCACATCGACATCTTCCAGGTCAGCGACGCGCAGGAAACCTGCCCCGGCGGCTCCGGCGGCATGCTGGCCGCCGACGCGATCGTCCTGGCGATCGGCGCCCCGTCGGCGACTTCGGGGAGCACCGCCCTCGCCGATGTGGAGGTCGCGCTGAACCCGTCCGACGCCGGGGCGGTGGCCTGCAACGCCTCGAACGGCATCGTGGGCATCGCCGTCCTGCCTGACGGGGGCCAGGGTGCGGCCGCGGCCACGGGTGCCGGGGCCGGGTGAGGCCGGGTGCTGATCGCAGTCGCGGCCGACAAGGGGGCACCCGGGGTCACCACCACGGCGGTCACGCTCGCCGCGGTCTGGCCACGGCCGGTGCTGCTCGCCGAGTGTGACCCCGCGGGCGGCGACATCGCCTACTGGCTGCCCGCCCAGGGCGGGGGCCGGCTCGACCCGCGCCGCGGCCTGCTCAGCCTGGGCGTGGCCGCCCGCCGCGACCTTCAGCCCGCCCAGCTCTGGGCGCATGCGCAGAAGCTCCGCGGCGGCCTGGACGTACTGCTCGGGGTGACCACCGCGGAACAGGGGGCGGGGCTGGAACCACTGTGGGGGCCGGTCGGCGGCCTGCTGTCGGGGTTGCCCCAGGCCGACGTGATCGCGGACTGCGGCCGCCTCGGCCCGGACGGCCCCTACTACGACCTGCTGGCCCACGCCGCCGTCATCGTCCTCGTCACCCGGCCCAGCCTGGGCGAGGTCGTGCGGCTGCGGGAGCGCAGCGCGGCCGTGTCCGCGGCGGTAGGCCAGCGCGGCAGCCGCAGTGACCGGGTCAGCGTCCTGGTTGTCGCCGGCCACCGCGGATTCAGCCACGCGCTCTCCGACGTGGGCCAGGCCCTCGGCCGCGACAGCGCGGCCAGCGTGCTGGGCGGGATCGCGTTCGAGCCCCGGAGTGCTGAACTGCTGCGTGGGAAGTGGGGCGGCAGGCTCGACAAGTCGCTGCTGATCAGGACGGCCCGGGAGATCGCCGGGCAGCTGGCCGGCCAGCCGGCCGCCGTGGCGTCGGCGCGGGGAGCGGCGCGGGCCCGGGATGCGGGGCGGGCCCGGGATGCGGGGCGGGCGCGGGGAGCGGTGCAGGCGCGGGGCCGGGATGGGACACGGGACCGTGATGCGGCACCGGCACCGGGGGCGGCCCGTCACGCCGCAGGCCACGCCACGGGCCAGTCCGCAGGCCAGGCCGCCGCGAGCCGCGTCGCGCGCGACCTCCCCGCCGGCGGGCCGGACGGGTGGTGAGGGCATGGACCACACGCTCGTCAAGCGGCTCAGGGGCGAAGTGGGCGCCCGGCTGGCCGAGCAGCGGCGGCTGGACGGATCGGCCGGCCTGGCGCCGATGTCGGGCGAGGACGAGCGCCAGTTCGCGCGGGCCCTCGTCGCGCAGGTCCTCGAGGATCACGCCCGCAACGAGCTCACCGCGGGCCGGGTCCCGCCCAACGCGCAGGAAGAGGAGGATCTCGCCGCCGCGATCCACGCCGCGCTGTTCGGTGTCGGGCGGCTCCAGCCGCTCCTGGATGACCCCTACATCGAGAACATCGACATCAACGGCTGCGACCGGGTGTTCGTCGGCTACGCGGACGGGCGCGAGATGATGGCCGAGCCCGTCGCGGAGAACGACGACGAACTGGTCGAGCTGATCCAGGTGCTGGCGGCCTATTCCGGCCTGTCCAGCCGGCCGTTCGATAGCGCCAACCCCCAGCTGGATCTCCGGCTCCCCGACGGGGCCCGGCTGTCCGCGGTGATGGACGTGACCCTGCGTCCCTCGGTATCAATCCGCCGGGCCCGGCTGGGCAAGGTCTTCCTCGCCGACTTGGTGGGCAACGGCACACTGCTGCCGGATTCCGCGGCCTTCCTCGCGGCCGCGGCCGCGGCCCGGAAGAACATCATGATCGCCGGGGCCACCAATGCCGGCAAGACCACGCTGCTGCGCGCGATCGTCAACGAGATCCCGTCCGGTGAACGGCTCATCACCGTGGAGCGGGCCCTGGAACTGGGCATCGACCAATTCCCCGAGCTGCACCCCAACGTCGTCGCGTTCGAGGAACGGCTGCCGAACATGGAGGGCCACGGGGAGATCCCCATGGCCGAGCTCGTCCGGCGGTCGCTGCGGATGAACCCCAGCCGGGTCATCGTGGGCGAGGTCCTCGGTGACGAGATCGTCACCATGCTGAACGCGATGTCCCAGGGCAACGACGGGTCGCTTTCCACCATCCACGCGAACTCGTCGCTGGAGGTCTTCAACCGGATCGCCACCTACGCCATCCAGTCGGCGGAACGGCTGCCGGTGGAGGCGACCCACATGCTGATCGCCGGAGCCATCGACTTCGTCGTGTTCGTGGAGAAACGCAACGAGTACCAGCTCGGCGGCCAACTGCGGCGGTTCGTCAGCAGTATCCGGGAGGTGACCGGCGTGGACGGCCGGGTCCTGTCCAGTGAGGTGTTCGCCCCCGGCCCCGACGGCCGCGCGGTGCCGCACGCGCCCCTCTCCTGCCTGGGCGAACTCACCCAGTACGGGTACGACCCGGCCCGGGGGCGCTGGTGAGCAGCATCCTGTCCGGCGCCCCGCTGCTCGCCATCCTGGCCGGCGCGCTGGGCGGCTGCGGGCTGCTCCTGCTCGTCATGGCGGTCCGCGGCCGGCCGCCCGGCCCGCCGGGCCGCCGGTCCACCCGGCTGCAGCGGCAGGTCCGGGAGATGGCCGGGACCCGGGGCGCGCTCGCCCTGCTAGCCGGCGCGCTCACCCTGGCGGCCACCCGCTGGGTCGTGGCCGGGATAGGCCTCGCCCTGCTCGTGCTGGCGTGGCGGACACTCGGCGGCGCGGCGGGGGAACGGCGCGCCATGATCCGGCTCGAAGCCCTGGCCACCTGGACCGAATCGCTGCGGGACACGATCGCCGGGGCGGTCGGCCTGGAGCAGGCCATTCCCTCATCGCTACGGGTGGCCGCGCCATCCTTGCGGGAGCCCCTGGCCCGGCTGGTGGACCGGCTGCACACCCGGGTGCCGATGCCCGAAGCACTGCACGGGCTCGCGGACGACCTGGACGACCCCAGCGCGGACCTGATCATCGGCGCGCTGATCATCAATGCCCGGCTGCGCGGACCGGGCCTGCGGGACCTGCTGGGCGCGCTGGCCGGGGCCGTCCGTGAAGAGCTGGACATGCGGCGGAAGGTCAACGCCGAGCGCCGGTCGACCCGGCGCAGCGCGCAGATCGTGGTGCTCGTGTCCGTCGGCCTGGCGCTAGGACTGGCCGTGCTCAACCCGGGCTACGTGCACGTCTACGACAGCCCGCTCGGCCAGCTGGTGCTGGTGGTGGTCGTGGCGCTGTACGCGGCGGGCTTCATGTGGATGCGCAGGCTGGCCACGTTCGAGGCCCCGGAACGCCTGCTCGACGGGCGTGGAGGTGGATCATGAGCGCGGCGCTGACCCTGGGGGCCGGGGCGGGCCTCGGCCTCTTCCTGCTCATCGTGGCGCTGGTCCCGCGGCGGGTCAGCCTGGCCAGGCGGATCGCCGCGCTGGACGAGGCGCGCCCCCCGATGAGCCGGGCGGTCCGCCAGGTGGTGGACGAGCGCGAAGGTAAGGTCAGCCGGCGGCTCGGGCGCGCCCTGGCCGCGTTCTGTGCCGAGCAGGGCTGGCAGTTCCCGTCGCTGCGGGCCAACCTGTCACTGATCGGGAAGTCGTTCGAGAACTACCTGGCCACGAAGGTCCTGCTGGCCCTGCTGGGCTTCCTGGCCGGTCCGCTGTTGCTGCTCGCGGTGAGTGCGGCCGGGTTCGGTGTCTCGGTTGTCCTGCCGGTCTGGTTCGGTGCCGCCCTGGCCGCGGTCTTCTTCTTCCTGCCGGACCTGGAGGTCAAGCGGAAGGCGGACGCCCGGCGGCGCGACTTCCGGCGCGCGATCGGCGCCTTCCTCGATCTCGTCTCGATGAACCTGTCGGGCGGCCGGGGCGTGCCCGAGGCGCTGATGGCGGCGAGTGAGATCGGGTCCGGCTGGGCGCTCTGGCGGATCAGGGACGCGCTGGCCAACGCCAGGATCAGCGGCCAGACACCGTGGCAGGCCCTCGGCATGCTCGGCGATGAGGTGCGCGTCGAGGAACTGCGCGACCTGGCCGCCGCGCTCAGCCTGGTGGCCGACGACGGGGCCAAGGTGCGCGAGTCGCTGAGTGCCCGGGCGGCCAGCCTGCGCCGCCGGGAACTCGCCGACCTCGAAGGCCAGGCCGGCGAGAAATCCCAGTCGATGCTGGTCGCCCAGATGCTGCTGTGCGCCGGATTCCTGATTTTCCTCACCTACCCGGTCGTGGGGGTGCTGCTCAGCGCATGACCCGCAGCGTAAAACCCCTGGTGAACGGTGCACAATGACCGCGCACACGATGGAGGCACAATGACATATATCACCGTGACCATGACGTTTCTCAAGACCATTCTCGGCAGCCGCCTCGCGCGCCTCCGGATGGCAGTCCTGGATAAGGATGCTGGCGCGTCCGCCGTGGAACTGGCCATTATCACGGCCGTTATTCTCGGCATCGCGGCCGCCCTGCTGCTGGTCATCAAGAACTTCGTCACCACCGAGAGCGCCCAGATCCACGGCTGAGGAGGCACTGACCACCGTGACGTTCTGCTGCCGGGCGGCCCGCGTCGCACGGGACCGGATAGCCCGTGCGGTCCGGGGCTGGATGGCCCGCGTGGTTCGGTCCGCGCGAAGGGGCCAGATGTCCTCCGATCGCGGCTCCAACGTGGTCGAACTCGCTGTTCTGGCCCCCGGGCTGATGATGATCTGCATGCTCATCCTGCAGTTCGGGTTGTGGTTCAACGCCCGGCAGGCCGCGCTGGCGTCGGCCCAGGCAGGCGCGCTCGTGGCCCGGGAAGAGGCCGCCACCAACTCGGGCTGGGCCGGTGCGGCGCAGAATGCGGCCGCGCAATATTACGGGAACCTGCACACGCACCTGCTGAGCAAGGTGAAGCCGCATGCCTATGGCGACTCGCACACCAATGTGTACGTCACCGTCAGTGGCCCGCTCGGCTATTCAGTCTTCCCGTTTTTCGGCCTTAACCTCACTATTTCCGCTACCGCCGGAGGCCCCGTAGAATGCTTCCGGCCCGCGACCCAGAATCGCTGCGGATGATGGCCCGGCGGCGGGCGCTGCGCGACCGCGGGTCGATGTCGGTCGAGCTCGTGGTGATCGCTCCCGGCCTGATCGGTCTGCTGTTGCTGGTCGGTGCGGGCGGGCGGGTCGTGGAGGCGCAGGGGCACCTCGACGGGGCGGCCCGGGACGCCGCCCGGGCCGCGTCGCTGGCGGGCTCACCCGCCCAGGCCAGCCAGCTGGCGCTGCAGGCGGCCCAGGCGGACCTGGGCGCCACCAGCTGGTGCTCACCGGGCAGCGTCCAGGCCCTGGTGGCGGGTTTCCCTGCCACCGGCCAGTTGGCGGCAGCGGGTGGCGACGTCACCGTGACCGTCCAATGTGACGTCAACATGAGCCCGTTCACCCTGCTCGGCTTCAACCCCGCCATGGTCTTCTCCGGCCGGGCGGTGGCCCCGCTGGACGCCTTCGTGGAGCGGAACTGATGAAGGTCCTGGGGCGGTCGCGGCCCAGGCCCGCTGCGGAACGTGAGCAGGGCTCCGTGGCCGTGTTCACCGTGGTCTTTGCCGTCGCCGTCCTGTTCCTGACCGCCCTGATCGTGGACGGGGGCATCGCCATGAACGCCAGGGAGCGCGCCGCGGACATCGCGGAGCAGGCGGCCCGGGCCGCCGCCGGCACCATCGGCATCGCCGGGCTGCGCGCGGGCGGGGTCGCCGCGATCGGCCCCGGTGCCTGCGGCCGAGCGGCCGGCCTGGTCAGCGCCTATAGCCAGCAGGACAGCAGCGGGGTGGACCGGGTCACCGGCGCCACCATGACGAGCTGTACGGCGGCCGCCGGGACGGATGCCGCCACCGTGACGGTGACGATCACTACCCAGCCACTGGTCGGCGGGATCCTCGGCCGCTTCACCGAGACGGCGCGGGAAACGGCGACCGTGGAGTGTGGCGTCGCCCGCGGGACGGTCTGCTGATGGCGCCGCTAACCCGTCCCCCGCGGACCCCGTACCGGCGGCGCCGCCGTTCCCTGGCGGACCTGATGATCGGGCTGCTGGCCGTCGCCGCGCTGGCCGCACTCACGGCGGGGGTCCCGTTCGCGCTGGTCACCGTGTTCGGGCTGCCCATCCCGCACGCCATGCCCTCGCTGTCCCTGCTCACCCACCAGCTGACGGTCCCTGCGATCCTCAAGGTGCTGTCCGTGGTGGTCTGGCTGGCGTGGATCCAGCTGGTCTGCTGCGTGATCGCGGAGATCAGGGCCGCGGTCCGCAACGCGGGGATGCCGCGGCGGATCCCGCTGGCCGGCGGCACCCAGGCGCTCGTGCACCGACTGGTCACCTCCGCCCTGCTCGTGTTCGTGGCCGCCACGGCGCTATCACCGGCCCTGGCCCATCAGGCGCCGGCCGCGGCGCACTCGGCTGGGGCCCGGGCCGGCGCCCAGCACAGCGCCGGGGCTGGGACTCAGCGCGGCGGCGGGTCCGGCGGCCAGCACGGCGGCGGGCGCGGCGGCCAGCACAGCGCCGGGGCCGGGGGCCAGCACGCCGCCGGGGCCGGCGGCGGCCGGGACGGCGGCGGCCGGGACGGCGGCGGCCGGGCCGCTGGTTCTGCCCGCCAGCCGGAGGGCCGCGACGCGGGCACGCCGATCCTGGCCAGCCCGCCGCAGGTCGCCCACTCGCCGCAGGTGGGGAAGCTCTACGTGGTGAAGCCGCCCGTGGGCCGGTTCCACGAGAGCTTGTGGGAGATCGCGCAGAAGTACCTGGGTGACGGACGCCGGTACCGGGAGATCTTCGAGCTGAACTCCGGCCGGATCCAGCCCGACGGCTCCCGGCTGACCATCGCCAGCCTGATCCGGCCCGGCTGGGTGCTGCACATGCCCCGGGACGCCCAGGGCCCTGGCCTCGATGCCATTCCCGCGGGGGATGGCCGGGCTCCCCCGGCCGGGCCGGGGCCGGCCGGGGGCCCGGACGCCCCCCCGGCGCCCGGGGCCGCGGAGCGCGGCCACGTCAGGCAGCACAGCCGGGACGTGGAGGGCAGCGCCGGGAACGCCGCCCGCGGTGAACCGGCCGGCCGCACGGAGGACCCCCGGCATGCGGGGGACCCCCGGCATGCGGGGGACCCCCGGCATGCGGGGGAGCCGCGCCACGCGGTGGAGTCCCGCCCTGGCGGAGCGGCTGACCGCACCAGGGCCCCGGCCACCACCAACGGCTCCCATGCCGCTGGTCTCTTGCACCCCGGCCGCCTTACCTACCCGGAGGAACTGGCCGCCGCCTCCTTGCTGGCCAGCGGGATCCTGGCTGCCCTGGGGCGCCGGCGCCGCGAGCAACTGTGGCTGCGGGCCTTCGGGCGCCGGGTGGCCGCCCCGCAGGGGCAGGCGGCGCTGGCGGAGTCAGCATTGCGGGCGGGCGCGCATGAGCCGTCCGCCCGGCTGCTCGACCGCGGGCTGCGTTATCTTTCCCACGCCATGTCGCTGTCCGGCCGGACCCCGCCGGCCGTGGTCGCCGCCCACCTCAGCCACGACAACCTCGACCTGTGGATGACGCCCGCGGATCTGGACGCCCCCGCGCCGTGGGCCGCCGTGGGCGATGGCGAAGTCTGGCGGCTGCCGTCCAGCGCGCTCGGGCTGGTCGACACCGGCGAGGCGGGCGACGCCCTGTATCCCGGCCTGGTCTCCCTCGGCACCGACGGCGCAGGGCGGGTGCTGGTGGACATCGAGGCCGCCCACGGGGTGATCTCCGTGACCGGGCCGCGGACCATGACCATCGCGGTGATGTCCGCGATAGCCCTGGAACTGGCCACCAGCGCCTGGTCCGACCGGATGCACATCACGCTGGCCGGATTCGGTGAGGACCTGACCGCGCTGGCGCCGGACCGGATCACCGCGGTGCCGACCCTGGAGGAGGCGCTGCCCGTCCTGGAGACGCACGCCATCGACGTGACCGAGGCGATGGCCGCCGCAGGGGTGAGCTCCGTGCTCGAGGGCCGCGCCCTCGGTGTCAACCCGCCCGCCTGGGTGCCGCACTATCTGATCAGCGCGGTACCGCCCAGCCCCCGCGAGCGGAGCCGGCTCCTCACGCTGGCCCGGGTGGGCCGCGCGGCCGCGGCCGGCTACCTGGTCGCCGGGGACGTCCCGGGTGCCTCGTGGGCCTGGGAGGTCACCCCGGAGGGGCGCCTGCTGGCCGGGGGACTCGGCTTCGAGGTGCAGGCGCAGCTCACCCCGGCCCGGCAGCACGAGGCCCTGGTCGCCTTGTTCACCGCGGCTGCCCAGCCGGAGGGTGTGCCTCTCACCCCGCCGCCCGCCCACGCGGCGCCGCCCGAGCACCTGGATTCAGGGAGAGTGCTACCCGTGGACATCGCCATCCTGGGTCCGGCGTCGGTCCGGGCCCCTGGCCCGATCGAACCGGACCGTGTCGCCCTGGCCACCGAGCTCGTGGTCTACCTGGCTGTCCACCCCGGCGGAGTGCACCCCAACGTGCTGAGCGCGGCTCTCTGGCCCCGGGGGGTGGCCGCCGAAGTCCGGGACGCGGCCGTGGCCCGGGCCACCGGGTGGCTCGGCACGGACAGCATCGGGCGGCCGCACCTGGCCGCGGACGCGTCCGGGCGGCTCCGCCTCGGAACCGGGGTGCGGGTGGACTGGCAGGTGTTCCGGGCCCTGGCGGGCCACGCGGAACTAGCCACGCCGGGCAGCGCGGAGGAGGCACACGACCTCGGCCGGGCGCTGGACCTGGTGCAAGGCCAGTTGCTCGAGGACCGTCCGCCAGGCCGTTACGCCTGGCTGGCCGCCGACGAGCTGGAATATGAGGTGACCGCGCGGGTCGCCGACACCGCGCACCGGCTGGCCGGGCTGCGGCTGGCCGGCGGCGACCCGGAGGGCGCGATCGGCGCTGTGCGGGCCGGGCTGCGGCTGGCCCGCCACGACGAACTGCTCTGGCGCGATCTGCTCCTGGCGGCGCACCAGACGGGCCGGCCGGGCTTGCTCCGCGCCGTGGTGGAGGAGTTGTGCGCCCGGACGGCCCTGGATGAGGTTGTCCCGCGGATGGCCCCCGAAACCGAGGCCCTCATCGACGAGCTCTACCCCGCCTGGCGTTCCGCCGTCCCCTGACCCGGCAACCCCGACCTCCGCGCGAGCTCCCCACGGGTCGGTCCCGCGGGTGTACCCCATGCCGCCGCAATGCTCCGGGTCCTGCAATTCACACCAGCCCCTCCTGCCCACATTTCACGCCGGACGTGCGCCGTAACCGGACAAATCACCCGCCATGACGCACGTCCGGCGTGATATGTGGGCGCTGGCCATGATCAACGGACTGATGTCACGCGGCAGGTCAGTCATAGCTGAGGCTGACAGGTGCTTAGGTGGCGGCTGTGTGCACTGTGGCGGATGTGATTGAGCGCGGGCGCCGCCCGGGAGCCTGGCGCGGGCCGGCCCGGGCCGGCCCCGGGCTCCGGCGCGGACCTGACCCGGGAGCCCGGGGGCGGCCGCGCCGGAGCGTGGTCAGGCTGGCCCGGGATCGGGGGAGCCGGGGGCGAGCCAGGTGTCGATGCCGGCCAGCAGCCGGCGCGTCACCGACGGCGGGGCGGCCGAGCCACGGACGGACATCCGGGCCAGCCCGGCCAGGTCCGCGTCAGACAACCCGTGCGCCAGCCGGCCGATCTCGTACTGCGCGGCCAGCCGCGACCCGAACAGGAGCGGGTCGTCCGCGCCCAGGGCGACCGGGACCCCCTCGGCCAGCAAGGCGGCCAGCGGCACATCCGCCGGGCTGGCCGCGACCCCCAGGGCCACGTTGGATGCCGGGCAGACCTCCAGCGTGATCTTGCTGGCGGCGAGCCGCTTGGTCAGCTCGGCGTCACCCACGGCGGTCACGCCGTGCCCGATCCGGTCGGCGTGCAGATCATCCAGGCAGGCCCGGACGCTGGCCGGGCCGCACAGCTCCCCGCCGTGCGGGGTCAGCAGCAGGCCGGAGCGGGCCGCGATCCGGAAAGCCGGGGAGAAATCACCCGCGGCGCCGCGCCGTTCGTCGTTGCTCAGCCCGAACCCGATCACGCCGCGCCCGGCGTACTGGGCCGCGAGCCGGGCCAGGGTCCGTGCTTCCAGCGGGTGCTTGGTCCGGTTGGCCGCGATGATGAGGCCGATGCCGACCCCGGTCGCGGTCGCCGCCGTGTGCGCCGCGTCCAGCACCAGCTCCACCGTGGGGGTCAGGCCGCCGAACCGCTGCCCGTAGCCCGAGGGGTCGATCTGGATCTCCAGCCAGCCCGATCCCTCGGCCCGCTCGTCCTGCGCCGTTTCCAGCAGCAGCCGGTACACATCCTCCGGGCTGCGCAACACCGAACGGGCCGTGTCGTAGAGCCGCTGGAAGCGGAACCAGCCCCGCTCGTCGGCTGCGGACAGCCGCGGCGGCCAGGCCGCGGTCAGCGCCTCGGGCAGCCGGATCCTGTGCCGGTCGGCCAGCTCGACCAGCGTGGCGTGCCGCATCGCCCCGGTGAAGTGCAAGTGCAGGTGCGCTTTGGGCAGCGCCGCCAGGGACCGGGCCGCCTGCGTCATCCCCACTGTGATCGCACCAGGCTTCAGCGGGCCTCGCTGAGCAGCTTGCCCATCCGGCTGATGCCCTCGACCAGGTCGTCGTCGCCGAGCGCGCAGGAGAGCCGGAAGTAGCCCGGGGTGCCGAACGCCTCGCCAGGCACCACCGCCACATCCGCGTGGTCCAGGATCACCTCGGCCAGCTCGGCTGAGGTGGCCGGCCGGGAACCGGCGATCTCCTTGCCCAGCACGCCCTTGACCGACGGATAGCAGTAGAACGCGCCCTCGGGCAGCGGGCAGACCACCCCGGGGATCTCGTTCAGCATCGCGGTCATCGTCTGCCGCCGACGGTCGAACGCGGTGCGCATCTGCGCCACCGCGGACAGGTCGCCCGACACGGCCTCCAGCGCGGCCGCCTGGGCCACGTTGCACACGTTCGACGTGGCGTGCGACTGCAGGTTCGACGCGGCCTTGATGACGTCCAGCGGGCCGATCATCCAGCCCACCCGCCAGCCGGTCATCGCGTACGTCTTGGCCACCCCGTTGAGCACCACGCAGAGGTCCGCGACCTCGGGTGCCATCACCGGGATGGACGAAAACCGCGCGTCGCCGTACACGAGATGCTCGTAGATCTCGTCGGTGACGACCCAGATGCCGTGCTCAGCGGCCCACCGGCCGATCTCGGCCACCTGCTCCGGCGGGTACACCGCGCCGGTCGGGTTGGACGGCGACACGAACAGCGCCACCTTGGTCCGGTCGGTGCGGGCTGCCTCCAGGTCCGCCACGCTGGCCAGGTAGCCGGTCCGCTCGTCGGTCATCACGGGCACGGGCACTCCGCCGGCCAGCGCGATGGACTCCGGGTACGTGGTCCAGTACGGGGTGGGCATGAGCACCTCGTCCCCCGGGTCCAGCAGCGTCGCGAACGCCTCGTACACGGCCTGCTTGCCGCCGTTGGTGATCAGCACCTGGGCCGCGCTGACCTGGTAGCCCGAGTCCCGCGCGGTCTTGGCCGCGACCGCCTCGCGGAGCTCTGGCAGCCCGGGCGCGGGCGTGTACTTATGGAACCGCGGGACGGCGCATGCCCGCTGGGCGGCCTCGACGATGTAACCGGGGGTGGGGAAGTCGGGCTCGCCCGCCCCGAACCCGATGACCGGCCGGCCGGCCGCCTTCAGCGCCTTGGCCTTGGCGTCCACGGCCAGGGTGGCGGATTCGGCGATCGCGGAGATCCGGGCCGAGATGCGCGGATGATCTGAAGTCATGCCTACCATGGTGGCACTCCACAGACAGTGACCGCATCGCGATTACCGGTCAGCGGGGGCCGGACGGGGAGATTCGCCCGGTCCGGCCAGATGGTTCGACGGAGGGCCCCCGGCAACGTAGACTTCATCAACTGGTGGTGGTCCGCCCGGTGACGGCTGCGCTCCTGTCGGGATCGCGGCGGGGCCCGGGAGGCCCGCCGTTAGTGAGCAGAGGGCAGTAGCTCAATTGGCCAGAGTCCCGGTCTCCAAAACCGGTGGTTGGGGGTTCGAGTCCCTCCTGCCCTGCGTATGTGGTCCGCGTCTGACGCGGGCCGGTGGTATCAGCTAGTACACCGATCAGCGTTGCTTCAGGTGAGGACATGGCGACTCAGACGCGTGGCGAGGTCTCAAAGGGCCGGGCAAAGCCCGGCGGCCCGGCGAAGGACAGCCGGACCTCTCCCGCGCTTTTCGTCCGCCAGATCATCGCCGAACTGCGCAAGGTGATCTGGCCGACCCGCAAGGAGCTGATTACCTACACGACCGTGGCGCTGACTTTCATCGTCATCATGATCGGGATTGTGACCGCCCTGGACTACGGGTTCACCAAGCTGGTTTTCGCGGTCCTGGGCTGAGCCCAGTCAGGTCAGATCGGGCAGGGGTCGGCACGGAGGTTAGCTGTACCGGGGCTTGCGGAACCGTAGGTAGTGCGGGTCCGTGATACCAGGGGTCCGCGGCACCGGGTTTCCAGCGCCGGGGTTAGCGGCACCGGGTTCGGGCCGGGGCAGCCGCCGCGGTCATGCGGGGGGCGGCTACGCCAGGGAACGTTCCTGGTCCTGCCCGGGAGAACCCGGTGCCCAGGGAGAAGCGGAGAGAAAGAGCTATCGTGTCCGAGTTCCAAGTGCACGTCGGTGATCAGGTCGAGGATCTGGCCGGCGCAGACGTTTCAGCCGACGAGGCCGCGGCCCAGCCGGGCGGCGAGGCCGCATCCGGGGCTGTGCCCGGCGACGACGCCGTCAGCGAGGCTGCCGCGACCGGGGACACCTCGGACGACGAGGGTGGCGCCGCGGACGACGAGGGTGGCGCCGCGGACGACGAGGGTGGCGCCGCGGACGAGAGGCGGCCTGAGCCCGCCGGCGGCGAGGCGGCCGCGACCGAGGCGGCCAGCGAAGCCGGAGCCGACGCCGAAGCAGCAGACAGCGACACAGCCGCCGGCGACACAGCCGACGCCGAGGCCGACACAGCCGACGGAGACACAGCCGAGGCCGACACAGCCGACGCCGATGCGGCCGACAGCGACACAGCCGACGCCGATGCGGCCGACAGCGACACAGCCGAGGCGCCGGAGGACGACGACCCGGTGGCCCTGTACAAGGCGGAGCTCCGGCTCCAGCCCGGCGACTGGTACGTGGTGCACTCCTACGCGGGTTACGAGAACCGCGTGAAGGCGAACCTGGAGAGCCGGACCCAGTCGCTGAACATGGAGGACTACATCTACCAGATCGAGGTCCCCGTGCACGAGGTGACCGAGATCAAGCAGGGCAAGCGCCAGCAGGTCTCTGAGAAAGTGCTGCCCGGATACATCCTGGTCCGGATGGATCTCACCGACGAGTCCTGGGCCGCGGTCCGGAACACGCCCGGAGTGACCGGCTTCGTCGGCCTGTCCAGCCGGCCCTCGCCGCTCAGCCTGGACGAGGTGGCGTCACTGCTCGCCCCCGAGCCCGAGGAGAAGGCCGCGCAGACCGAGGCGGTCCGCCGGTCCTCCGTGGAATACGAGGTCGGCGAGTCCGTTACGGTGATGGATGGCCCGTTCGCCACGCTCCCCGCAACGGTGAACGAGATCAACCCCGACACCCAGAAGCTCAAGGTGCTCGTGTCCATCTTCGGCCGGGAAACCCCGGTCGAGCTCTCCTTCGACCAGGTCTCCAAGCTCTAGGGCCCCTGGCCCCCGATCTGACCAGGCCGGACTGATCCGCTCCAGCACGAAAAGGAACCGCAGGAAATGGCTCCCAGGAAGAAGAAGATCGCTGCCCTCGTGAAGGTGCAGCTGCAGGCGGGCGCGGCCACCCCGGCCCCGCCGGTCGGCACCGCGCTGGGCCCGCACGGCGTCAACATCATGGACTTCTGCCGGCAGTACAACGCGGCGACCGAGTCGCAGCGCGGCAACGTCGTCCCGGTCGAGATCACGATCTACGAGGACCGTTCGTTCTCGTTCGTGACCAAGACCCCGCCCGCCGCCGAGTTGCTCAAGAAGGCCGCGGGCGTGGCCAAGGGCAGCGGCGAGCCGCTCACCACCAAGGTGGGCACGGTCACCGCGGCCCAGGTCCGCGAGATCGCGCAGACCAAGATGCCCGACCTCAACGCGACCTCGATCGAGGGGGCCCAGAAGATCATCGAGGGCACCGCCCGGTCGATGGGCCTCACGGTCAGCGGCTGAGCGTGCCGGCGGCTGGACGTGCCGGCGGCTGAGCTTGTTAGCGGCTGAGCCGTCAGCGGCTGAGCCGTCAGCGGGCCCCGTCAGGGCTGAGGCTGCCGGGGGGCATAAGCGCCCGGTGGTTTTCGTTGCGTAAAAGAAGTTCCGCGGCCCGCGGCCGCGGAACCGCAGTAAGTGGCAGGGCCAGGCGCTGGCCCGACTGACCACGACCTCCATCGCAGAACACAGGAGAACGGCATGAAGCGCAGCAAGGCGTACCGCCAGGCCGCCGAGAAGATCGACCCGGACCGGCTCTACAGCCCCGCCGAGGCGGTCAGCCTGGCCAAGGACACGGCCACCACCAAGTTCGACCCCACCGTCGAGGTCGCCCTGCGGCTCGGCGTGGACCCGCGCAAGGCGGACCAGATGGTCCGCGGCACGGTCAACCTGCCCAACGGGACCGGCAAGACGGCCCGCGTGCTGGTCTTCGCGACCGGTGACCGGGCCGCCGAGGCCACCGCGGCGGGCGCCGACTACGTGGGCTCCGACGACCTGCTCGAGCGCATCCAGGGCGGGTTCCTGGACTTCGACGCCGTGGTCGCCACCCCCGACCTGATGGGTAAGGTCGGCCGCTTGGGCCGGGTGCTCGGCCCGCGCGGCCTGATGCCCAACCCCAAGACCGGCACGGTGACCGCGGACGTGGCCAAGGCCGTGACCGAGATCAAGGGCGGGAAGATCGAGTTCCGGGTGGACCGGCACGGCAACCTGCACTTCGTGATCGGCAAGGCGTCGTTCCCGGCGACCGCGCTGGTCGAGAACTACGCGGCCGCGCTGGACGAGGTGCTCCGGCTCAAGCCGTCCGCGGCCAAGGGCCGGTACCTGAAGAAGGTGGCCATGGCCACCAGCATGGGGCCGGCCATCATGGTTGACCCGGCCAGGACCCGCGGGCTGACGGAAGAACTGGAGCCCGCTACCGCCTAGAGCGTGTCCCGTAGGACACGCGGTGGCTGACGAGCTCACCGGCTTTCCGTCCGCGCCTGGCAGGTTTCCTCCGCAACGAGGACCTCGCCGGGCGCGGTCATTCCCGCCCGTGGCCGGCCCGCCGCGGCCCGTCCCGGCCCCCGGCCCTCGGCCTCCGGGGCTGATTTGGCCGCGGGCCGGAATGCCCCTACAGTTGTGCCGAAGCCAAAGACCGTCGGTTGTCGTCGCCTGCCCGGCTGCGTGCCAATGCACCGGGCCAGGGGATGGCCGAAGGACCCGCGTCAGCGGGCGGCCCGCGCAGGCGTCCGAGCTGAATCACCGTGCCCAGCCTCTCGCGGCTGGCGGTGTCCACGCCCTGGTGCCTTCGCGCCGGGGCGTTTCGCTTGGTAGCGCTCCCTCGCCGGCGCCGACAAAGCCAGGGCGGCCCTCACCGGCCGTCCCGGATCAGGAAAGGAGGCCCATGGCGAGGGAGGACAAGGTGAGCGCGGTCGCCGAGCTCACCGAACAGTTCCAGTCCTCGGATGGTGCGGTGCTGACCGAGTACCGCGGCCTGACCGTGAGCCAGCTCGCGGAACTGCGCGCGTCTCTCGGGGGCGGCACCACCTACCAGGTGGTGAAGAACACGCTGACCAAGCGGGCCGCCTCCGAGGCGGGCCTGGCCAGCGAGCTCGGCGCGCTGCTGACCGGCCCGTCCGCGATCGCCTTCGTGAAGGGGGACGTGGTCGAGGCGGCCAAGGGGCTGCGCGACTTCTCCCGCACCAACCCGCTGCTGGTGATCAAGGGCGGGGTGCTCGACGGCAAGGGGATCAGCCCGGCGGACATCGAGCGGCTCGCCGATCTGGAGCCGCGCGAGGTGCTGCTGGCCAAGCTGGCCGGCGATATGAAGGCGTCCATGGCCAAGGCCGCGGCCGTGTTCAACGCGCTGCCGGTCCAGATGGCCCAGCTGGCCGAGGCGTTGCGGGCCAAGCTGGAGGCCGAGGGCGGCGCCGCCGCGCCGGCCACCGGCGACGGTGCACCGGACACGTCTGCGGGGGACTCCGCCGCCGCGGACGCCCCGACTGCCGAGGCACCGGCCTCCGAGGCGCCGGCGGACGCCGCCAGCGAGTAACCACCGCTGGCCGCCGTGGCGACCAGCTGACCAGCACAGCGATCGTAGGAATCAGGAAGAGGAAGAAACACCTATGGCGAAGATCAGCACCGACGACCTGCTCGACGCGTTCAAGGAGATGACGCTGCTCGAGCTGTCCGAGTTCGTGAAGCAGTTCGAGGACACCTTCGACGTGAAGGCCGCCGCCCCCGTGGCGGTCGCCGCCGCGGCGCCCGGCGGGGCCGGCGCTGCCGCCGAGGCACCCGAGGAGAAGGACGAGTTCGACGTCATCCTCGAGGGCGCCGGCGACAAGAAGATCCAGGTCATCAAGGAGGTCCGCACGCTGACCAGCCTGGGCCTCAAGGAGGCCAAGGACCTGGTGGACTCCGCGCCGAAGCCGCTCCTGGAGCGGGTCAACAAGGAGGCCGCCGAGAAGGCCAAGGCCGCCCTGGAAGGCGCCGGCGCCTCGGTCACCGTCAAGTAACGATCCCGTTACGGCCGGTCGCAGCCGGGCCGCGCGTGTGCGCGGCCCGGCCTGCGCATGTCCGGGGCCCGGGTCGCGGGTCGCCGCGATCAGGCGTTTTCCTGCACCGGGTGCCCTTATCGGCGCTGGCCCAGGCGCCGCAGCGGGTGATCACGGGGCCTGGCCCCGCCTGACCCTCGGTGAACTGGGAGGGCGCAAGGAATAGAACTGCTAGGCTTACCCGTTGGTACAGGTAATCAACCGCACACCCGACTGTGGTGTTCGTCACGTCACAGATATGACGAGACCACGTGGCGTGGACTTGACGTTTTGCCACGAACGAGCCATGCTGCGGAGCAACCGTGAACCTCAGAGTGAGATACAGTTGACGAGCAGTGTAGCTGTGGGCTACACTGCCAATTTGCGCTGCACTCTTACGTCCTCGGCATCCTCGAACCCTCGCGGCGTGGCCGCAGGGCGTTTCGTGTGCGTGCGGTGAGTAGTCGGCCACAAGCTCGGAAGGACCCCTGTTGGCAGCATCGCGCAGCGCCTCCGCCGCCAGTACAGCCCCTCGACGTGTCACCTTCGCCCGTTTCAAGGAACCTCTTGAGGTTCCCGGCCTCCTCGCCCTGCAGACCGATTCGTTCGACTGGCTGCTAGGTAACGAGCGCTGGCGTGCGCGGGTGGATGCGGCGCGCGAGGCTGGCGTCAAAGAGGTTCCGGAGCAGTCCGGTCTTGAAGAGATCTTCGAAGAGATCAGTCCGATCGAGGACTTTACGGGGACCATGTCCCTCTCGTTCCGTGACCACCGCTTCGAGCCGCCCAAGTACTCCGTCGAGGAGTGCAAGGACAAGGACATGCACTACTCGGCCCCCATGTTCGTCACGGCCGAGTTCATCAACAACAGCACGGGCGAGATCAAGAGCCAGACGGTCTTCATGGGCGACTTCCCGCTGATGTCGCCCCGCGGCACCTTCATCATCAACGGCACCGAGCGTGTCGTGGTGTCGCAGCTGGTCCGTTCGCCCGGCGTCTACTTCGACCGCCAGGTGGACAAGACGTCCGACAAGGACATCTTCAGCTGCAAGGTCATCCCGTCCCGCGGCGCGTGGCTCGAGTTCGAGATTGACAAGCGGGACAGCGTGGGCGTCCGCATCGACCGCAAGCGCAAGCAGAGCGTGACCGTCCTGCTCAAGGCGCTCGGCTGGGACGACGCGAAGATCCTCGAGCGGTTCGGCGAGTACGAGTCGATGCGGGCCACCCTGGAGAAGGACCACACCACCGGCCAGGATGACGCCCTGCTGGATATCTACCGGAAGCTGCGTCCCGGCGAGCCCCCGACCCGGGAGTCCGCCCAGGCGCTGCTGGAGAACCTGTACTTCAACCCGAAGCGGTACGACCTCGCCAAGGTTGGCCGGTACAAGATCAACAAGAAGCTCGGCCTGAGCCTGCCCATCCGGCAGGGCACGCTGACCGAGGACGACATCGTCGCCACCATCGAGTACCTGGTCCGGCTGCACGCCGGCGAGGACGAGATGAAGACCAGTGACTCCGTCGTCCTCCCGATCGAGACCGACGACATCGACCACTTCGGGAACCGCCGCCTGCGCACCGTGGGCGAGCTCATCCAGAACCAGGTCCGGCTGGGCCTGGCCCGGATGGAGCGGGTGGTCCGGGAGCGGATGACGACCCAGGACGTCGAGGCGATCACGCCGCAGACCCTGATCAACATCCGGCCGGTGGTCGCCGCGATCAAGGAGTTCTTCGGCACCAGCCAGCTCTCCCAGTTCATGGACCAGACCAACCCGCTGGCCGGGCTGACGCACAAGCGCCGCCTGTCCGCGCTCGGCCCGGGCGGACTGTCCCGGGAGCGGGCCGGGTTCGAGGTCCGTGACGTTCACCCGTCGCACTACGGCCGGATGTGCCCGATCGAGACGCCGGAAGGCCCGAACATCGGCCTGATCGGCTCGCTGTCCTCGTACGCGCGGGTCAACGCGTTCGGGTTCGTCGAGACGCCCTACCGCAAGGTCAAGGGCAGCAAGGTGACGGGCCAGATCGACTACCTCACCGCGGACGAGGAGGACCGGCACGTCATCGCCCAGGCGAACACGCCGCTGGGCCCCGACGGGGAGTTCGAGGAGACCCGCATCCTGGTCCGCCGCAAGGGCGGCGAGGTCGACTCCATCGGCCCCGACGAGGTGGACTACATGGACGTGTCGCCGCGCCAGATGGTGTCGGTGGCCACGGCCATGATCCCGTTCCTCGAGCACGACGACGCCAACCGCGCACTGATGGGCTCGAACATGCAGCGCCAGTCGGTGCCGCTCCTGCGGAGCGAGGCGCCCCTGGTCGGCACCGGCATGGAGTACCGTGCCGCGACCGACGCCGGGGACGTGATCGTCGCGGAGAAGGCCGGCGTGGTCGAGGAGTCCTGCGCGGACTACGTGACCGTGGGCAACGACGACGGGACCCGGAACACGTACCTGGTAGCCAAGTTCCGCCGCTCCAACCAGGGCACCTGCTTCAACCAGAAGCCGGTGGTCACCGAGGGGCAGCGGATCGAGGTCGGCCAGGTCATCGCCGACGGGCCGTGCACCGACCAGGGCGAGATGGCGCTCGGACGCAACCTGCTGGTCGCGTTCATGCCCTGGGAGGGCCACAACTACGAAGACGCGATCATCCTGTCCCAGCGGCTGGTCCAGGACGACGTCCTCTCCTCGATCCACATCGAGGAGCACGAGGTCGACGCCCGGGACACCAAGCTGGGCCCGGAGGAGATCACCCGGGACATCCCGAACGTGTCCGAGGAAGTGCTGGCGGACCTGGACGACCGGGGCATCATCCGGATCGGTGCCGAGGTCGTCACCGGCGACATCCTGGTCGGCAAGGTCACCCCGAAGGGCGAGACTGAGCTGACCCCGGAGGAGCGGCTGCTGCGGGCCATCTTCGGTGAGAAGGCGCGGGAAGTCCGCGACACCTCACTCAAGGTCCCGCACGGTGAGTCCGGCAAGGTGATCGGCGTCCGCGTGTTCACCCGGGAGGACGGCGACGAGCTGCCGCCCGGCGTGAACGAGCTGGTCCGCGTCTACGTGGCCGCGAAGCGGAAGATTACCGACGGCGACAAGCTGGCGGGCCGCCACGGGAACAAGGGCGTCATCGCCAAGATCCTGCCGATCGAGGACATGCCGTTCCTCGAGGACGGGACCGCGGTGGACATCGTGCTGAACCCGCTCGGCGTGCCGGGCCGGATGAACGTCGGCCAGGTGCTGGAGACGCACCTCGGCTGGGTGGCCAAGTCTGGCTGGGAGATCGACGGCGAGGACGAGGACTGGAAGAAGCGGCTGCGCTCGATCAGCGCGGGCGGGGCAGAGGCGGGCACGCCCGTCGCCACGCCGGTGTTCGACGGGGCCAGCGAGACGGAGATCACCGGCCTGCTCGGCAGCACCCTGCCGAACCGGGACGGGGAGCGGATGGTCGGCAGCAGCGGCAAGGCGCGGCTGTTCGACGGGCGCACCGGGGAGCCGTTCAAGGACCCCATCGCGGTGGGCTACATCTACATCCTCAAGCTGCTGCACCTCGTGGACGACAAGATCCACGCGCGGTCCACGGGCCCGTACTCGATGATCACCCAGCAGCCGCTCGGTGGTAAGGCCCAGTTCGGTGGCCAGCGGTTCGGGGAGATGGAGGTGTGGGCCCTCGAGGCCTACGGCGCCGCTTACGCCCTGCAGGAACTGCTCACGATCAAGTCCGACGACGTCCTCGGCCGGGTGAAGGTCTACGAGGCCATCGTCAAGGGCGAGAACATCCCGGAGCCCGGTATCCCGGAATCGTTCAAGGTCCTGATCAAGGAAATGCAGTCGCTGTGCCTCAACGTCGAGGTGCTGTCCAGTGACGGCGCAGCCATCGAGATGCGAGACACCGATGAGGATGTCTTCCGCGCGGCGGAAGAACTCGGTATCGACCTGTCCCGGCGCGAGCCGAGCAGCGTTGAAGAGGTGTGAGAGCGCACCGGGTAGCCCGGGCCTGACCGCCCGGGCTGCCCAGGGGCACCCTCATCCGAACTACCCCAGGGGATAACACACGTGCTTGACGTCAACTTCTTCGACGACCTGCGTATCGGCCTGGCTACTGCTGACGACATCCGCCAGTGGTCCCATGGCGAAGTTAAGAAGCCGGAAACCATCAACTACCGCACCCTGAAGCCGGAGAAGGACGGGCTCTTCTGCGAGAAGATCTTCGGGCCGACCCGGGACTGGGAGTGCTACTGCGGCAAGTACAAGCGCGTCCGGTTCAAGGGCATCATCTGTGAGCGCTGTGGCGTGGAGGTCACCCGGGCCAAGGTGCGCCGGGAGCGGATGGGCCACATCGAGCTGGCCGCGCCGGTCACGCACATCTGGTACTTCAAGGGTGTGCCGAGCCGTCTCGGCTACCTGCTCGACCTCGCGCCGAAGGACCTGGAGAAGGTCATCTACTTCGCCGCGTACATGATCACGTACGTGGACGACGACGCCCGCGGTCGGGACCTGCCGTCGCTGGAGGCCAAGATTTCCGTGGAGCGCGGCCAGCTGGAGCAGCGCCGCGACAGCGACATCGAGGCCCGCCAGGGCAAGCTGGAGAAGGACCTGGCCGAGCTGGAAGCGGCCGGGGCCAAGGGCGATGCCCGCCGCAAGCTCCGGGAGAGCTGCGACCGCGAGTGCCGCCAGATCCGGGACCGCGCCCAGCGTGAGATCGACCGGCTCGAGGAAGTCTGGAGCCGGTTCAAGAACCTCAAGGTCCAGGACCTGGAGGGCGACGAGCTGCTGTACCGCGAGATGCGCGACCGCTTCGGCCGCTACTTCCGCGGCGGCATGGGCGCCCAGGCCATCCAGGAGCGGCTGGCCAGCTTCGACCTCGAGAATGAGGCGGCCAGCCTGCGCGAGACCATCCGCAGCGGCAAGGGCCAGCGCAAGGCGCGCGCGCTCAAGCGGCTCAAGGTGGTGTCCGCGTTCCTGTCCACCCGGAACAGCCCGATGGGCATGGTCCTGGACTGCATCCCGGTCATCCCGCCCGACCTGCGCCCGATGGTGCAGCTCGACGGCGGCCGGTTCGCCACCTCCGACCTGAACGACCTGTACCGCCGGGTCATCAACCGGAACAACCGCCTCAAGCGGCTGCTCGACCTGGGCGCGCCCGAGATCATCGTCAACAACGAGAAGCGGATGCTCCAGGAGGCCGTGGACTCGCTGTTCGACAACGGCCGCCGGGGACGTCCGGTGACCGGCCCGGGCAACCGGCCGCTCAAGTCGCTGTCCGACATGCTCAAGGGCAAGCAGGGCCGGTTCCGGCAGAACCTGCTGGGCAAGCGGGTCGACTACTCCGGCCGTAGCGTCATCGTGGTGGGCCCGCAGCTCAAGCTGCACCAGTGCGGCCTGCCCAAGGAGATGGCGGTCGAGCTGTTCAAGCCGTTCGTGATGAAGCGGCTGGTCAACCTCAACCACGCGCAGAACATCAAGTCCGCCAAGCGGATGGTAGAGCGCGCCCGGCCCGTGGTCTGGGACGTGCTGGAAGAGGTCATCACCGAGCACCCGGTCCTGCTGAACCGGGCGCCGACCCTGCACCGGCTGGGCATCCAGGCTTTCGAGCCGCAGCTGGTCGAGGGCAAGGCCATCCAGATCCACCCGCTGGTCTGCACGGCGTTCAACGCGGACTTCGACGGTGACCAGATGGCGGTGCACCTGCCGCTGTCCGCCGAGGCGCAGGCCGAGGCGCGGATCCTGATGCTGTCCACCAACAACATCCTGAAGCCGGCCGACGGCAAGCCGGTGACCATGCCCACCCAGGACATGGTCATCGGGATCTACTGCCTGACGCGGGCGGCCGACGGTGCCCCGGGCCAGGGCCGGATCTTCGGCTCGATTTCCGAGGCCACCATGGCCTACGACACGGGCGAGCTGGACTTGCAGGCCAAGATCCAGATCCGGCTGTCCGACGCCACCCCGCCGCGGGGCTTCACCCTGCCGGAGGGCTGGGTGCCCGGCACCCCGTTCCGGCTGGAGACCACGCTCGGGCGCTGCTACTTCAACGAGACCCTGCCCGCGTCGTTCCCGTTCGTGAACTACGAGGTCAGCAAGAAGCAGCTGTCCACGATCGTGAACGAGCTGGCCGAGACCTACCCCAAGGTCGAGGTGGCCGCGGCGCTCGACGCCCTCAAGGACGCCGGGTTCCACTGGGCCACCCGGGCCGGTGTCACGATCGCGATCGAGGACGTCATCGCCCCGCCGAACAAGGCGGAGATTCTCGACGCCTACGAGAAGCGCGCGGACAAGGTGCAGCGTGAGTACGAGCGCGGCCTCATCACCGACGACGAGCGCCGTCAGGAGCTCATCGAGATCTGGACGCACGCGACCAGCGATGTGGCCAAGGACATGGAAGCCGCGTTCCCCGAGACCAACTCGGTGTGGATGATGGTCAACTCCGGCGCCCGCGGTAACCCGATGCAGGTCCGGCAGATCGCCGGCATGCGCGGCCTGGTCTCCAACCCCAAGGGCGAGACCATCCCGCGGCCGATCAAGTCCAGCTTCCGCGAGGGCCTGTCCGTGGTCGAGTACTTCATCTCGACCCACGGTGCCCGCAAGGGCCTGGCCGACACCGCCCTGCGTACCGCCGACTCCGGGTACCTCACCCGGCGCCTGGTGGACGTGGCGCAGGACGTCATCGTCCGGGAAGAGGACTGTGGCACGGACCGGTCGCTCGCGATGAAGATCGCCGAGCCGGGCCCGGACGGGACGCTGCGGAAGCTGCCCAACATCGAGAACACCGGCACCGGCCGGGCGATCGCCGAGGCCATCGAGGTGGACGGCAAGGTCGTCGCCGAGGTGGACACCGACACCACCGAGACGCTGATCGATCTCCTGGTCAACGCCGGGGTGAGTTCGGTCAGGACGTTCAGCGTCCTGGTCTGCGAGGCCAAGATCGGTGTCTGCGCCAAGTGCTACGGGCGCTCGCTGGCCACCGGCAAGCGGGTGGACGTGGGCGAGGCGGTCGGCATCGTGGCCGCGCAGTCCATCGGTGAGCCTGGTACCCAGCTGACCATGCGGACCTTCCACACCGGCGGTGTGGCGGGTCTGGACATCACCCACGGCCTGCCCCGGATCCAGGAACTTTTCGAGGCCCGGATCCCCAAGGGCATGGCCCCGATCAGTGAGCTCGAGGGCCGGGTCAAGGTCGAGGAGACCGAGAAGACCCGCAAGATCATCGTCGTCCCCGACGACGGTGGCGAGGAGATGGCCTACCAGGTGCCGATGCGCTCCCGGCTGCTGGTGTCGGACGGCGACCACGTGCACGTCGGCCAGCAGCTGATCCAGGGTGCGATCAACCCGCACGAGGTGCTCAGGATCCTGGGTTCCCGTGAGGTCCAGCTGCACCTGGTGCACGAGGTCCAGGAGGTGTACCGGTCGCAGGGTGTGTCCATCCACGACAAGCACATCGAGATCATCATCCGGCAGATGCTCAAGCGGGTGAACGTGCTCGAGTCCGGCGACACCGACCTGCTCCCTGGCGAGCTGGTCGAGCGGCCGCGGTTCGAGAACGTCAACCGCAGCACGGTCGAGACGGGCGGCACGCCCGCCTCGGGCCGGCCGGTGCTCATGGGCATCACCAAGGCGTCGCTGGCCACCGAGTCGTGGCTGTCGGCGGCGTCGTTCCAGGAGACGACGAGGGTGCTGACCGACGCGGCTATCCACGCCAAGTCGGACCCGTTGCTGGGCCTGAAGGAGAACGTCATCATCGGCAAGCTCATCCCGGCTGGTACCGGCATGCCGCGGTACCGGAGCGTGCGGGTCGAGCCCACCGATGACGCCCGCTCCTCGGTGTACCCGGCGACCGCCTACGAGGAGGCCCCGAGCTACGCGTTCGGTCAGGGCTCGGGCGAGGCGATCCCGCTGGAGGAGTACGACTTCGGCTCCTACAACCGGTAAGGGTTCATCCTTCGGGGTATCACGCGGGGCGCCCGGCAGCGATGCTGCCGGGCGCCTCTGCGCCTTCCGGGCCGGCTCTGCTGCGGCCTGGCCCGGTTTACGGCCTGATTCTGTTTTACGGTCCGGCCCGGTTTACGGCCTGGTTCTGTTTACGGCCCGGCTGCGCGGACAGTGGCCAAGGCAAGGATTCATACAGGGGATAACTGTCCAGCATGGTGAGGAGCCAGACCATGGCGACCGAAGACAAGGCGGCCAACAAGGTCACCGAGATCAAGGGCAAGGCCAAGAAGGAGACCGGCCAGGCCATCGGCAACGAGCAGATGGAAGCCGAGGGTAAGACCGATCAGGCCAAGGGCAACCTCAAGCAGGCTGGCGAAAAGGTCAAGGACGCCTTCAAGAAGTAGAAACCCCGGACCTTCTCGTCCGGCACAGCGAGCCCGGGTCGGCAGGCCGGCCCGGGCTTTCCCCTGCCCGCGGGGCTCTACCGGATGGCGGTGAGGCCTCCTGCGGTCGCGAGCGCCAGCTCGACCCCCGTGTCGGCCACCGCCACCCGCCGCGCCCCCCGGTCCACCAGCGCCAGCCCGATCATCGTGCAGGCGTGCAGCACATCCACCGCGGCGCCGCCGGCCAGGGCATAGTAGCGAGGGCCCGGCCCGGCCTGCAGGGCCGCCGCCGTCAGCCCCGCTTGCATGAGGTGCCGTGCGCCGAGCACCCGCGCTATCCCGCAAGCCCGCCGGCTGGCCCGGGCCCGGGACGCCCCGGCGGGCTGCCCGGTCACCGGATCCCCAGTCAGCTTGATCAGCGCCTGCGGGGCAGTCAGCAAAGCCACGCCATACCCGGCCCGGGCCAGCGTGACCACCCACGCTCCCGTGCTCTTTCCTTCAGACATGTCGCCTCCTGGCGTGAGGGGAGTGGGGCAGCGGGCGGCCGGTGGCGCTGCCGGATCGCGGCCGGCTACCCAGCCGGATCGCGGCCGGCTACCCAGCCGGCCCCGGCCTTACGAATCGCTGACTAGGCGCCGGAGCGCCAAGCCCCCCGCCAGGGCGGCACCGGCGGCAATCCCCGCCGCCAGCGCGGGATGATGAGACGCCCACAACTGATAGCTCCTGGAGTGCGACCGATCATCGAAGATTCCATGCGCCCCATGATCCTCGCCTTCCGCCCCGTCAACCGGATCGAACAGATTGTCCGGCCTGCTGCCCACCGGGACCTCCTGATCCGTCTGCTGTGCGTCGAAGCCCGTCCTGGCCAGGTAGCGGTCCAGCAGCGCGGGCGCGAACTTCTGCCCCAGCAGTGTCGCGGCGGTACTCCCGCCCACCCAGTACTGCTTGCGCCCCGGATGATCCGCGGCGTGCAGCACCCCGTGCGCGGCGACCTCCGGCTGGTAGATCGGCGGCACGGGTTGCGGGTGCCGCGGCAGCCGGGACAGCACCCAGGAGAACTGCGGGGTGTTCACGGCCGGCATCTGCACCACGGTCACCCGCACGTTCGAGTGCTCGTGCAGGAGCTCGCAGCGCAGCGACTCGGTGAAGCCGTTGATCGCGTGCTTGGCCCCGCAGTACGCCGACTGGAGCGGGATGGCCCGCTCGCTGAGCGCGGAGCCGACCTGCACGATGGTGCCGGCGTTGCGCGGCCGCATCCGGCTGAGCGCGACCATCGTGCCGTTGACGTAACCCAGGTAGCTGACCTCGGTGACGCGCTGGAACTCCTCCGGCGTGATCTGCGCGAACGGGGCGAACACCGAGGTGAATGCCACGTTGATCCACACGTCGATGGGGCCGAACTGGGCCTCTATCTCCGTGGCCGCCTTCTCCAGCTGCGCGTGGTCGGATACATCGGCAGGCACGGCCAGCGCCTGGCCACCGGCCTCGGTCACATCCTTGACCGCGCCGTCCAGGCCGGCCTGCCCCCGGGCGATCAGCCCCACGCTGGCCCCGCGGGCACCGTACAGCCGCGCGGTAGCGCGGGCGATGCCGGCGCTGGCGCCGGTGATGGCAACAGTCTGCGTCATCGATGTCGCGTCCCTTCTGGAATAAGCCCTCGGCCACCGTCGTTGACACCCCCGGAAGGCGGGGACTGGTAGCAGATCCCGGCTACCCAGCGGGCGTGGTTTTCACCGTTGCCCTCAGGAAAAATTGACACCCGGTCTGGCCTCTCTGGCCGTGATCGGCGTTCGCTTTGCCTGTAGGCAAAAGGTTGGGTACGCTAGGGCATCGTGCCCGTGAGAAACGGGTGCGCGTGCGCTAGCGGACTGTAGCGCCATGGCTGGAAGGCTTGCGGTTGACGACCGGGCAGCTGGAAGGCGTGGTGAGTGGCCAGGCGCGCGGCCTTTTCCTCTCTCGACTCCAGGCTCCAGTAGGAGCTTGTGTGCCGTGGACACCGCGACACACCCGACCCCGGGGGTCGGAGGGACTAGGAAAACCAGCAGTTCAGGGTGGTTACGCCGCCCGGGAATTACCCTGCGCCGCGGGCGCGGGAAACGGCAAGGGAAGACGTCGCGCCAACCGGCGCGGAGAACGAAGACGGAGACGCGGTGCCCACGATCCAGCAGCTGGTCCGCAAGGGCCGCCAGGACAAGGTGGCCAAGACCACTACCCCGGCCCTGAAGGGCAGCCCCCAGCGACGGGGTGTTTGCACGCGCGTCTACACGACCACGCCCAAGAAGCCCAACTCGGCGCTGCGCAAGGTGGCCCGGGTCCGGCTCACGAGCCAGATCGAAGTCACCGCGTACATCCCCGGGGTCGGCCACAACCTCCAGGAGCACTCCATCGTGCTGGTGCGGGGCGGCCGGGTCCGGGACCTGCCCGGCGTGCGTTACAAGATCATTCGTGGCGCCCTCGACACCCAGGGAGTCCGCAACCGTAAGCAGGCCCGGAGCCGCTACGGCGCGAAGAAGGAGAAGAGCTGACATGCCGCGTAAAGGCCCCGCGACCAAGCGGCAGCTCGTAACCGATCCGGTTTACGGCTCGCCGCTGGTGACTGCGCTGGTGAACAAGGTCCTGCGCAGCGGCAAGCGCTCGCTGGCCGAGCGGATCGTGTACGGCGCCCTGGACGGATGCCGCGACAAGACCGGCAACGACCCGGTGGTCACGCTCAAGCGGGCTCTCGACAACGTGAAGCCCACCCTCGAGGTGCGCAGCCGCCGGGTCGGTGGCGCCACCTACCAGGTGCCGGTCGAGGTCCGTGCCTCCCGCAGTACCACCCTGGCCCTGCGCTGGCTGGTCTCGTACAGCCGGTCGCGCCGGGAGAAGACCATGACCGAGCGGCTCATGAACGAGCTGCTCGACGCAAGCAACGGCCTCGGGGCGAGCGTGAAGCGCCGCGAGGACACCCACAAGATGGCCGAGTCGAACAAGGCCTTCGCTCATTACCGCTGGTGATGAGCGGCCCCGGCCGGCCGACAACTGACGAAGCAGCGAGGAACTGAGCAGTGGCGACCCAGACCGCCGTAGAGCTCGCCAAGGTCCGCAACATTGGGGTCATGGCGCACATCGACGCGGGCAAAACCACGACCACCGAGCGGATCCTGTTCTACACCGGCATCAACTACAAGATCGGTGAGGTCCATGAGGGCGCGGCCACCATGGACTGGATGGAGCAGGAGCAGGAGCGCGGCATCACGATCACGTCCGCCGCGACGACCACGCTCTGGCGCGATAACACCATCAACATCATCGACACCCCTGGCCACGTCGACTTCACCGTTGAGGTCGAGCGGTCGCTGCGCGTCCTCGACGGGGCCGTGGCCGTCTTCGACGGCGTGGCCGGCGTGGAGCCGCAGTCCGAGACCGTGTGGCGCCAGGCGGACCGCTACGGCGTGCCCCGCATCTGCTTCGTGAACAAGATGGACCGGGTCGGGGCGGAGTTCCACCGCTGCGTCGAGATGATCACTGACCGGCTCGGTGCCACCCCGCTGGTCATCCAGCTGCCCTGGGGCGTCGAGTCCGACTTCCGGGGCGTCATCGACCTGGTCCGGATGCGCGCCCTGCTCTGGCAGACCGAGGGCAAGGGCGACAAGTACGACGTGGTCGCCATCCCGGATGACCACGCCGAGGCGGCCCGGCAGTGGCGTGACAAGCTGCTGGAGACCATCGCCGAGAACGACGAGGAAATGATGGAGGCCTACCTCGAGGGCACCGAGCCCTCCGAGGAGCAGCTCGTCGCCGCCATCCGGCGGGCCACCATCGCGGGCGGGATCACCCCGGTCCTGTGCGGCAGCGCGTTCAAGAACAAGGGCGTCCAGCCCATGCTGGATGCGATCGTGGACTACCTGCCCAGCCCGGTGGACATCCCGCCGGTCAAGGGGCACGAGGTGGGCGACGAGGAGCAGGCCGTGCTGCGCAAGGCCGACCCCTCCGAGCCGTTCGCCGCGCTGGCCTTCAAGATCATGTCCGACCAGCACCTCGGCAAGCTGACCTACATCCGGATCTACTCGGGCACCCTGGAGTCGGGCTCGAACGTGCTCAACTCCTCCAAGGGCCGCCGGGAGCGGATCGGCAAGATCTACCAGATGCACGCCAACAAGCGCGAGGAGCGCCCGACGGCGGTCGCTGGGCAGATCGTGGCCGTGATGGGGCTCAAGGGCACCTCGACGGGCGACACCCTGTGTGACCCGTCCAAGCAGGTCATCCTGGAGTCCATGACGTTCCCGGCGCCGGTGATCAACGTCGCCATCGAGCCGAAGACCAAGGGTGACCAGGACAAGCTGGGCACCGCGATCCAGCGGCTCGCCGAGGAGGACCCGACCTTCCAGGTCCGCACCGACGAGGAGACCGGGCAGACGATCATCTCCGGGATGGGCGAGCTGCACCTGGAGATCCTGGTCGACCGGATGCGGCGGGAGTTCCACGTGGAGGCCAACATCGGCCGCCCGCAGGTCGCCTACCGCGAGACCATCCGCAAGAAGGTCGAGAAGGTCGACTACACGCACAAGAAGCAGACCGGCGGGGCGGGCCAGTACGCCCGGGTGGTCATCAACCTGGAGCCGACCGGCGGCGACGGCGGCGGCTACGAGTTCGAGAACAAGATCACCGGTGGCCGCATCCCCCGCGAGTACATCCCGTCGGTGGACGCCGGGTGCCAGGACGCCGCGGAGTTCGGTGTGCTGGCCGGCTACCCGATGGTGGACGTGCGCGTCACGCTCACCGACGGTGCCTACCACGAGGTGGACTCGTCCGAGCTGGCCTTCAAGATCGCCGGATCGATGGCGTTCAAGAGGGCAGCCGCCCTCGCGAACCCCGTGCTGCTCGAGCCGGTCATGGCCGTCGAGGTCAGGACCCCGGACGAGTACATGGGTGACGTGATCGGCGACCTGAACAGCCGCCGTGGCCAGATCCAGGCCATGGAGGAGCGCTCCGGCGTGCGCGTCGTCAAGTCGACCGTGCCGCTGTCGGAGATGTTCGGCTACGTGGGCGACCTGCGCAGCCGGACCCAGGGCCGGGCGGACTACAGCATGCAGTTCGATTCGTATGCCGAGGTCCCGCCCAGCATTGCCAAGGAGATCATCGCCAAAGCGCGCGGTGAGTAACCGCTAGCACCAAAACGTCAATCAGGAGAATCGGCGCAGGAAGCGCCTTGGCCCCACCGAGTGGGGCAGATCGCAACGAGGAGAAACCAGTGGGGAAGGCCAAGTTCGAGCGGACTAAGCCGCACGTGAACATCGGCACCATCGGGCACATCGACCACGGCAAGACCACGCTGACCGCGGCGATCACCAAGGTGCTGCACGACAGGTATCCCGACGTGAACCCCTTCACGCCCTTCGACCAGATCGACAACGCGAAGGAAGAGAAGGAGCGCGGGATCACCATCTCGATCTCGCACGTCGAGTACCAGACCGAGAAGCGCCACTACGCACACGTGGACTGCCCCGGTCACGCCGACTACATCAAGAACATGATCACCGGTGCCGCGCAGATGGATGGCGCGATTCTCGTGGTGGCCGCCACCGACGGCCCCATGCCGCAGACGCGCGAGCACGTCCTGCTCGCGCGCCAGGTCGGCGTGCCGTACATCGTGGTCGCGCTGAACAAGGCCGACATGGTGGACGACGAGGAGATCCTGGAGCTGGTCGAGCTCGAGGTCCGTGAGCTGCTGTCCACCTACGAGTTCCCCGGCGACGACGTCCCGGTGATCCGGGTGTCCGCGCTCAAGGCGCTCGAGGGTGACGCTGAGTGGGGCGAGAAGATCGTCGAGCTCATGGCCGCCTGCGACGACAGCATCCCCGAGCCGGTCCGGGACACCGACAAGCCGTTCCTGATGCCGGTCGAGGATGTCTTCTCGATCACCGGCCGCGGCACCGTCGTGACCGGCCGGATCGAGCGGGGCAAGGTGCGCACCTCCGAGGAAGTCGAGATCATCGGCATCAAGGAGAAGGCGCAGCGGACCACGGTCACCGGCGTCGAGATGTTCCACAAGATCCTCGACGAGGGCCAGGCCGGTGACAACGCGGGCCTGCTGCTCCGCGGCATCAAGCGCGAGGATGTGGAGCGCGGCCAGGTCATCATCAAGCCGGGCACCAACACCCCGCACACGGAGTTCGAGGGCCAGGTCTACATCCTGTCCAAGGATGAGGGCGGACGGCACACCCCGTTCTTCAACAACTACCGTCCGCAGTTCTACTTCCGCACCACGGATGTGACCGGCGTCGTCTATCTGCCTGAGGGCACCGAGATGGTCATGCCCGGTGACAACACCGAGATGCGGGTCGAGCTGATTCAGCCCATCGCCATGGAAGAGGGCCTCCGCTTCGCTATCCGCGAGGGCGGCCGCACCGTCGGCGCCGGCCGGGTTACGAAGATCATCAAGTAAGAGGCCTTTCCCCGGCCCATCGCTGGCGAGGCGGGGCCCGCCGCAGGCGGGTTCCCGCCGAGCCAGCGACTCGCGGGGGGCTCCGGGGGTCGTCCCCCGGGCTAACACAGTAAGGACACGGAAGGCACATGGCGGGACAAAAGATCCGCATCCGGCTCAAGGCCTATGACCACGAGGTCATCGACAGCTCGGCGCGGAAGATCGTCGACACGGTGACGCGCACGGGCGCGCGGGTTGCCGGGCCTGTCCCGCTGCCCACGGAGAAGAACATCTACTGCGTCATCCGCTCCCCGCACAAGTACAAGGACTCGCGGGAGCACTTCGAGATGCGCACACACAAGCGGCTGATCGACATCATCGACCCGACGCCGAAGACGGTCGATTCGCTGATGCGGCTGGATCTGCCGGCCGGCGTCAACATCGAGATCAAGCTCTGAGGAACGTACCGACATGACCAAGCACACCAAGGGCGTCCTCGGCACGAAGCTGGGCATGAGCCAGGTCTTCGACGCCGACGGGCGGATGGTTCCCGTGACCGTGGTGGCCGCGGGGCCCTGCGTCGTGACCGCGGTACGGACTCCCGGCGCCAACGGGTACTCGGCCGTGCAGCTGGGTTACGGCGAGATCGACCCGCGCCGGGTGACCAAGCCCGTGGCCGGCCATTTCGCCAAGGCCTCGGTGACCCCGCGCCGCTACCTCGTCGAGCTGCGGACCGATGACGCGACCGACTACACGCTGGGCCAGGAGGTCACCGCGGAGACGTTCGCCGCCGGTGACCTGGTCGACGTGACCGGCAAGAGCAAGGGCAAGGGCACCGCGGGCGTCATGAAGCGGCACGGGTTCAAGGGCCTGTCCGCCTCCCACGGCACCCAGCGCAAGCACCGCTCGCCTGGCTCCATCGGCGGCTGCGCCACTCCGGGCCGGGTCTTCAAGGGAGTGCGGATGGCCGGCCGGATGGGCGGCGTCCGCACCACCACGCCCAGCCTCACCGTGCACGGGGTCGACGCCGGGCGCGGCCTGCTGCTGATCCGCGGGGCCGTTCCCGGCCCCAAGGGCGGCCTGATCCTGGTCCGCAGCGCCGTCCGGGCGCCGCAGACCGCCACGAAGGAGGCCTGATGGCTACCGTCAGCGTCGTCTCCCCCTCGGGCGGGGTCGGCCAGGATGTGGACCTTCCGGACGAGATCTTCAGCGCGCCGGTCAACGTGCCGCTGATCCACCAGGTCGTCGTGGCCCAGGAGGCCGCGGCCCGGCAGGGCACCCACGCCACCAAGACCCGTGGCCTGGTCCGCGGCGGCGGCAAGAAGCCCTACCGCCAGAAGGGCACCGGCCGGGCCCGCCAGGGTTCACTGCGCGCCCCGCAGTATGCGGGCGGCGGCACCGTGCACGGCCCCCAGCCCCGCTCGTACGTGCAGCGGACGCCCAAGAAGATGAAGGCCGCCGCCCTCCGGGGGGCGCTGTCCGACCGGGCCGCCAACGACCGGATCGCGGTGGTCAGCGGTTTCGTGGATGGCGACCAGCCCAGGACCCGCGATGCGATGGCCGTGCTGCGCACGGCCATCGGGCTGCTGGACGCCAGGCTCAACGTCCGGGTCCTGGTCGTGGCGGATGCCGAGGACGAGCTGACCTGGAAGAGCCTGCGCAACGCGCCGGGCGTGCGGCTGCTGGCCACTGGCCAGCTCAACACGTACGACGTGCTGGCCAGCGAGCACATCGTGTTCACGGAGGCGGCACTGGCCGCGTTCACCGGCCGGCCCGCGCCCGCCGGCATGGACGAGGCGGAGACGCCGAAGCGTCCGGCGAGCAAGCCCAGGGCCGAGTCCGCGGAAGCGCCGGCGGCCGAGCCAACGGAAGTGCCTGCAGCCGAGTCCGCGGAAGTGCCTGCGGCCGAGTCCGCGGAAGTGCCTGCGGCCGAGTCCGCGGAAGCGGCCGAGCCCAAGGCTCCCCGTCGCCGCACTACCCCGAAGGAGGCTGAGGAGCAGTGAGCTCGATCCGGATCCCGGACCACCGGGACATCCTGCTGCGCCCGGTGATCTCGGAAAAGACGTACCGGCTTGCCGACGACGGCAAGTACACCTTCCTGGTCGCCCGCGACGCCAACCGGACCCAGGTCCGGCAGGCGGTCGAGGCCGTGTTCGGGGTCAAGGTGACCGGCGTCAACACGCTCAACCGGCCGGGCAAGCGCCGCCGCACCCGGTTCGGCTGGGGCCAGCGAGCGGCCACCAAGCGGGCCATCGTCAGCCTCGCCGAGGGGGAGCGCATCGATGTCTTCGGCGGCCCGGTCAGCTAGGCCACCGGCCACATCACAAGGAGCTTGAGCACACATGGCTATCCGCAAGTACAAGCCCACCACCCCGGGACGCCGGGGCGCGAGTGGCGCGGACTTCTCCGAGATCACCCGTGGTGAGCCGGAGAAGTCGCTGGTCCGCCCGCTGAACTCCCGCGGCGGCCGTAACGTGCACGGCCGGATCACGGCGCGGCATCAGGGCGGCGGCCACAAGCGCGCCTACCGGCTGATCGACTTCCGGCGGCACGACAAGGACGGCGTTCCGGCCAAGGTCGCGCACATCGAGTACGACCCCAACCGGACGTCCCGGATCGCGCTTCTGCACTACGCCGACGGCGAGAAGCGCTACATCCTCGCGCCGCAGGGTCTGTCCCAGGGCGACCGGGTAGAGAACGGTCCCGGGTCCGACATCCGGCCGGGCAACTGCCTGCCGCTGCGGAACATCCCGACCGGCACCGTGGTGCACGCGATCGAACTCCGGCCCGGCGGCGGCGCGAAGATCGCGCGCTCGGCCGGCTCCGGGGTCCAGTTGCTGGCCAAGGACGGCGGCTACGCCCAGCTGCGGATGCCGTCGGGGGAGATCCGGCGGGTGGACGCGGCATGCCGGGCCACCGTTGGCGAGGTCGGCAACGCCGAGCAGGGCAACATCAAGCTCGGCAAGGCGGGGCGCAACCGGTGGAAGGGGCACCGCCCCTCCGTCCGCGGCGTCGCGATGAACCCGGTCGACCACCCGCTGGGTGGCGGCGAGGGCAAGAGCTCCGGCGGCCGGCACCCGGTCAGCCCCTGGGGCCAGCCCGAGGGCCGGACCCGGAAAGCCCACAAGCCCAGCGACCGGCTGATCGTCCGCAGGCGCAGCAAGAAGAAGCGGTAGGAGCACCCAACGATGCCTCGTAGTCTCAAGAAGGGCCCGTTCGTCGACGACCACCTGATCAAGAAGGTGGACGTGCAGAACGAGAAGGGCACCAGGAACCTGATCAAGACGTGGTCGCGGCGTTCCATGATCGTTCCTGCGATGCTGGGCCACACGATCGCGGTGCACGACGGCCGTAAGCACGTGCCGGTGTTCATCACTGAGGCCATGGTCGGCCACAAGCTCGGCGAGTTCGCACCCACCCGCACGTTCCGCAGTCACGTCCGGGATGACCGGCGCAGCCGCCGATAGACCAGGCACGAGCAACCACGAGAGAGCGAGAGAGAAGCATGGAAGCAAGGGCGAAGGCGCGGTATGTGCGCGTCACGCCGCGGAAGGCCCGCCGCGTGGTGGACCTGATCCGCGGCATGCCTGCCGAGGAGGCGCAGGCGGCGCTGGCCTTTGCGCCGCAGTCAGCCAGTGACCCGGTTGGCAAGGTGCTCGCGAGCGCCATCGCCAATGCTGAGCATGCCCAGCAGGCAGACGCCGGCTCGCTCGTGGTGAGCCGGGCGTGGGTGGATGAAGGGCCGACGCTGAAGCGGTTCCGGCCACGGGCGCAGGGCCGGGGCTACCGGATCAACAAGCGCACCAGCCACATCACGGTAATCGTCTCGGATGAACCCAAGGGGAGGTCCCGCTAGTGGGGCAGAAGGTGAACCCGCACGGGTTCCGGCTTGGCATCACCACCGACTTCAAGAGCCGGTGGTATGCCGACAAGCTGTACAAGGATTACGTCGCGGAGGATGTGGCCATCCGCCGGATGCTGCAGCGCGGCATGGAGCGCGCGGGCATTTCCAAGGTCGAGATCGAGCGCACCAGGGACCGGGTCCGGGTGGACATCCACACCGCCCGACCCGGGATCGTGATCGGGCGCCGTGGCGCCGAGGCGGACCGCATCCGCGGCGACCTGGAGAAGCTGACCAGCAAGCAGATCCAGCTGAACATCCTCGAGGTCAAGAACCCCGAGACGGACGCCCAGCTCGTCGCGCAGGGTGTGGCCGAGCAGCTGTCCAGCCGGGTGTCGTTCCGGCGGGCCATGCGCAAGGCCATGCAGACGTCCATGAAGGGCGGCGCCAAGGGCATCCGGGTGCAGTGCTCGGGCCGCCTCGGCGGCGCGGAGATGTCCCGGTCGGAGTTCTACCGCGAGGGCCGGGTGCCGCTGCACACGCTGCGCGCCGACATCGACTACGGCTTCTACGAGGCCCGGACCACGTTCGGCCGGATCGGCGTGAAGGTCTGGATCTACCGGGGCGAGGCCCCGCAGACCCGGGCCGAGCGCGAGGCGGCCGCGGCGGCCCTGCGGGCGGGCGGCCAGCGCCGCGACCGGCCGACCGGGCCGCAGCGCCGGCGGCGCCCTGAAGGTGCCGACCGCGGCGACCGGGCGCCTGGCGGCGACCGGGCCCCGGCCGGTGAGCGGGCCGAGGCACCTGCCGCCCAGGGTGGCGGCGCCGAGCCGGCCACCGCGGCCACCGCTCCCGTCACGGGCGAGGAGGGCTGATCATGCTTATCCCGCGCAGGGTGAGGTACCGCAAGCAGCACCGGCCGGACCGGCATGGGGTCGCCAAGGGCGGCACCAGGGTGGCCTTCGGTGAGTACGGTATCCAGGCCCTCGAGCATGCCTACGTGACCAACCGGCAGATCGAGTCCGCCCGTATCGCCATGACCCGGCACATCCGCCGTGGCGGCAAGGTGTGGATCACGATCTACCCGGACCGGCCGCTGACCAAGAAGCCGGCGGAGACCCGGATGGGTTCTGGCAAGGGCTCGCCCGAGTGGTGGGTGGCCAACGTCAAGCCCGGCCGCGTGATGTTTGAGCTATCGGGTGTGGCGGAGCCGGTAGCCCGCGAGGCGCTCCGCCGTGCCATGCACAAATTGCCCATGAAATGTAAGTTCGTCACGCGTGAAGTGGGTGAGGGCTGATGGCGAGCCTGGCCGCTGCTGACCTGCGGAGTTCCAGCGAGGAAGAGCTGAACACCAAGCTGGCGGAAGCCAAGATGGAGCTGTTCAACCTGCGGTTCCAGGCCGCGACCGGCCAGCTGGAGAGCCACGGCCGGCTGCGTGCCGTCCGTAAGGAGATCGCCCGCATCTACACGGTGAAGCGGGAACGTGAGCTTGGCATTGTGACCTTGGTGGAGGAGGCGGAAGACAGTGAGTGACGTCGAGCAGGGCGGTGTGCCCGGCCGGGGCTACCGCAAGATCCGCGAAGGTTACGTGGTCAGCGACAAGATGGACAAGACCGTCGTGGTCATCGTCGAGGACCGTGTGAAGCACCCCAAGTACGGCAAGGTCATCCGGCGTACGAAGAAGTACACGGCGCACGACGGCGAGAACGCCTGCGGCGTCGGCGACCGGGTGCGGCTGATGGAAACCAGGCCGATGTCCGCGACGAAGCGCTGGCGCGTCGCGGAGATCCTGGAGAAGGCCAAGTAGTTACCACCGCGGGGCACACCCCCGCGAGAACCCCGGCGTCAGGAAGCAGGAGTTGACGTGATCCAGCAGGAGTCGCGGCTTAAGGTCGCCGACAACACCGGTGCCAAGGAGATCTTGTGTATCCGCGTGCTCGGCGGCTCCGGCCGGCGATACGCGGGCATCGGTGATGTCATCGTGGCGACAGTGAAGGATGCCCTTCCCGGTGCCGGGGTGAAGAAGGGCGATGTCGTCAAGGCGGTCGTGGTACGCACCCGCAAGGAGCGCCGCCGTGGCGACGGCTCCTATATCCGTTTCGACGAGAACGCCGCCGTCCTGATCAGGGACGGCGGGGACCCGCGCGGGACCCGCATCTTCGGCCCGGTCGGCCGTGAGCTGCGTGAGAAGCGGTTCATGCGGATCATCTCGCTCGCGCCGGAGGTGCTGTGATGACCAGCGCATCCGGCAGGAAGGCCGCGATGGCAAAGAAGGACAGCGTGTCGGCCCGGCCGCCGCGCATGAAGATCAAGAAGGGCGACCACGTGGTGGTCGTCGCAGGCCGCGACCGTGGCCGGGAGGGCACGGTCATCCTCGCTGACCCCGAGCGGCAGCGGGTCCTGGTCCAGGGCGTCAACATGGTCCGCAAGAACAAGAAGGTGGACTACCAGGGACGCCAGGGGGCCAAGACAGGCGGCATCATGACCACCGAGGCACCCATTCACGTGAGCAACGTCCAGCTGGTTGACCCGGACACCAAGAAGCCGGCCCGCGCCGGTTTCCGGTACGACGACGACGGCACCAAGGTCCGGATCTCCCGCCCGGGCGGTAAGGACTTCTGATGACTACCACCACGCAAGAGCGCGAGGCCCGGAGCGCCGCGCCGGCACCGCGGCTCAAGCTGCGCTACCGGCAGGAGATCGCCCCGGCCCTCCGCGAGGAGTTCGGGTTCGCCAACGTAATGCAGATCCCCACGCTGACCAAGATCGTGGTCAACATGGGGGTCGGCGAGGCGGCCCGGGACGCCAAGCTGATCGACGGCGCGGTCCGTGACCTCGCGGTGATCACCGGCCAGAAGCCCGCGATCGCCCGGGCCCGGAAGTCCATCGCCCAGTTCAAGCTGCGCGAGGGCATGCCCATTGGCGCGCACGTGACGCTGCGCGGCGACCGGATGTGGGAGTTCTGCGACCGGCTGCTGTCGCTGGCCCTGCCCCGGATCCGTGACTTCCGCGGCCTGTCCGACCGGCAGTTCGACGGCCGGGGGAACTACACGTTCGGGCTGAACGAGCAGCTCATGTTCCATGAGATCGACGCCGACCAGGTGGACCGTCAGCGTGGCATGGACGTGACGCTCGTGACCACGGCGACCACCGACGATGAGGGCCGCGCGCTGCTGCGCCGGCTCGGATTCCCGTTCAAGGAGAGCTGAGGAGTGGCGAAGAAGGCGCTAGTCGTCAAGGCGAACAGGACGCCCAAGTTCAAGGTGCGCGGGTACACCCGGTGCTCACGCTGCGGGCGCCCGCGCGCCGTGTACCGCAGGTTCGGCCTGTGCCGGATCTGCTTCCGCTCGATGGCCCACCGTGGTGAGCTGCCGGGCATCACGAAGTCCAGCTGGTAGCAGCAAGCCGCTGCCGCCGACCAGGCTGGCGCGCACCGCGCGCCCGGCCGCCGACCGACCTGGGCGCGAGCCGCGCCCACTGACCACGCCGCAGGTCCCGCGGGAAACCACGGCGAGGAGGGCCCTCAGGCCATGTCAATGACCGACCCGATCGCAGACATGCTGACCCGTCTGCGCAACGCCAACTCGGCGTACCACGACACCGTGGGCATGCCCAGTTCCACGATCAAGGTCCGGATCGCGCAGATCCTCCAGCAGGAGGGCTACATCGCGGGCTACAACGTGGAAGACGCCGAGGTGGGCAAGAGCCTCGTGGTGTCGCTGAAGTACGGGCCGACCCGGGAGCGCTCGATCGCGGGCGTCAAGCGGGTGTCCAAGCCTGGCCTGCGCGTGTACGCCAAGAAGGACAACCTGCCCCGGGTGCTCGGCGGGCTCGGCATCGCGATCATCTCCACCTCGAACGGCCTGATGACCGACAAGCAGGCGAACAAGCGCGGGGTAGGCGGGGAAGTCCTCGCCTACGTCTGGTAGGGAGACCGCGATGTCACGAATCGGACGGCTCCCCGTGGAGATTCCCGGGGGCGTCGATGTCACGATCAACGGCCGTGAGGTCAGCGTCAAGGGCCCCAAGGGAAGCCTGGCGCTGGAGCTCAGCCCGCCCATCGAGATCGCGCGCGAGGACGGCACCCTCAAGGTGACCCGCCCGAACGACGAGGGCAAGGTGCGCGCGCTGCACGGGCTGTCCCGCACCCTGGTGGCCAACATGGTGACCGGCGTGACCCAGGGTTACAGCAAGACGCTCGAGATCATCGGTGTCGGGTACCGGGTGCAGGCCCGGGGCTCGAACCTGGAATTCGCCCTGGGCTTCAGCCACCCCGTCACCGTTACGCCGCCGGACGGAATCACGTTCCGCGTCGAGACACCCACGCGGCTCGTCGTCGAGGGAATCGACAAGCAGCTGGTGGGCGAGGTCGCGGCCAACATACGGAAGCTGCGCAAGCCCGACCCGTACAAGGGCAAGGGCATCCGGTACCAGGGTGAGCAGGTCCGCCGCAAGGTCGGGAAGGCTGGTAAGTAAGCAATGGCTGTCACGAAGACCCGGGCCCCGGGACGCACCGCCGCGAGGACGCGGCGGCATACGAGGGTCCGCAGGAAGGTCATGGGCAGTGCGGAGCGGCCCCGGCTGACCGTCACCCGGTCAGCCCGGCACACGTCTGTGCAGCTGATCGACGACGGCGCGGGCCGGACGCTCGCATCCGCGTCTACCCTGGAAGAGGCGCTCCGCGCGGCTGACGGGGACAAGACGGCCAAGGCCCGTCAGGTCGGCAGGCTGCTCGCCGAGCGGGCGCGGGCCGCGGGGGTCACCGCCGCCGTCTTCGACCGGAGCGGCTGGGCCTACCACGGCCGGATCGCCGCCCTCGCCGACGCGGTACGCGAAGGCGGCCTGGACCTGTGAACTCCCGGGCAACACTGAGCGTTGAGATAGACGAGAGAAGGAACATCTGATGGCAGGAGCTCCGCGGCGTGGCGGCGGCGGCGGCGAGCGGCGTGACCGCCGTGACGACCGCCGCGGTGGCAACGCCGACAAGGGCACCGCTTACCTGGAGCGGGTCGTCACCATCAACCGGGTGGCCAAGGTCGTCCAGGGCGGCCGGCGGTTCAGTTTCACCGCCCTCGTCATCGTCGGTGACGGCAATGGCATGGTCGGGGTCGGCTACGGCAAGGCCAAGGAGGTGCCCGCGGCGATCGCCAAGGGCGTCGAGGCGGCCAAGAAGTCGTTCTTCCGGGTGCCCCGGATCGCCGGCACGATCCCGCACACCGTCCAGGGCGAGGAGTCCGCGGGTGTGGTGCTGCTGAAGCCGGCCAGCCCGGGAACCGGCGTCATCGCCGGCGGCCCGGTGCGGGCCGTGCTGGAGTGCGCCGGGGTGCACGACGTGCTGTCCCGGTCCCTCGGCTCCTCCAACCCGATCAACGTCGTGCACGCGACGGTGGCCGCGCTGAAGAGCCTGAAGCGCCCCGAGGAAATCGCCGCCCGGCGCGGGCTCCCGATCGAGGACGTGGCCCCGGCGGCCATGCTGCGCGCCCGCGCAGCCGCGGCCGCGGCCGGCGCCACGTCCGGCAACAGCTGAGCGGAGCAAGATGATGGCACAGCTGAAGGTAACCCAGACCCGGTCGGAGATCGGGGGGACGAAGGAGCAGCGGGCGTCCTTGCGGTCGCTCGGGCTGAAGCGGATCGGGCACGTGATCGTCAAGGACGACCGGCCCGAGTTCCGCGGCATGATCTACGCGGTGCGGCACCTCGTCACCGTCGAGGAGGTCGACTGACATGCTGAGGATCCACCACCTCCGCCCGGCCCCGGGCTCGCGCACGGAGCGCACCCGGGTCGGCCGCGGTCAGGCGTCCAAGGGCAAGACCGCGGGCCGCGGGACCAAGGGAACCAAGGCCCGCGGCCAGGTGCACCAAGGCTTCGAGGGCGGCCAGATGCCGCTCCAGCGCCGGGTTCCGAAGCTGAAGGGCTTCTCCAACCTGCGGTTCAAGACCACCTACCAGGTGGTCAACATCGGCCGGCTCACCGAGCTGTACCCGCAGGGTGGCGACGTGACCCCGGAGGATCTGGTGGGGAAGGGCGCGGTGCGCGCGGGCGAACTGGTCAAGGTGCTCGGCGAGGGAGAGGCCGGCGCGGCGCTGCGGGTGACCGCCCACGCGTTCTCAGCCTCGGCCCGGGAGAAGATCACTGCAGCCGGGGGAACCGTCACTGAGCTTTGATGTGAGTGCCGGCCTGGCGGCGGCCCGGGTCTGCCCGGCGCCGCCGCCGTGGCGCGTTGTCCACTGGCCGGCAGCGCACAGTCATCATCGCCGCGCGCAGGGGCTGTTACAGTGCAGCGAACGCGTTACACTGCGGCGCACCGGCCGTCGCCGCCACCCCTCGGGAGGGCGCGGCACCACCCCGTTGACCCATCTAGTTGAGGACGGCGCATGCTGACCGCGTTCCTCCGGGCCTTCCGGACGCCTGACCTGCGCAAGAAGCTGCTGTTCACGCTGGGGATGCTGGCTGTCTTCCGGTTCGGCGCGGCCGTGCCCACCCCGGGTATCTCCGAGAAAGCCGTCACGTTCTGCACCGGGCTGGAGAGCAAGAGCAGCGCGGCCGGCGTCTACCAGCTCGTGAACCTGTTCAGCGGTGGTGCGCTGCTCAGGCTATCGGTGTTCGCCCTCGGCATCATGCCGTATATCACGGCCAGCATCATCCTCCAGCTGCTGGCCGTCGTGATCCCGCGGCTGGAGACCCTGCGCCAGGAAGGCCAGGCCGGCCAGGCCAAGATCACCCAGTACACCCGGTACCTGACGGTCGGGCTGGCTGTTCTCCAGTCCACCGGGATCGTGGCGTTCGCCCGCTCGGGCAACCTGTTCCCCCAGTGCACCCAGTCGCTGATCCCGGACTCGTCGGTGTTCACCATCTCCACCATGGTCATCTGCATGACCGCCGGCACCGCCGTCATCATGTGGCTGGGCGAGCTGATCACCGACCGGGGCGTGGGCAACGGCATGTCCGTGCTCATCTTCACCACCGTCATCTCCCAGATGTTCGGCTACCTGGCCGACGTCTACCGCGTCAAGCACGCGTTCGTGCTGGCCATCGTGCTGCTGGTCGGAATCGGGATCGTGGCCTTCGTGGTCTTCATGGAGCAGGCCCAGCGCCGCATCCCGGTGCAGTACGCCAAGCGCATGGTCGGCCGCAAGATGTACGGCGGGACCTCCACCTACATCCCGCTGAAGGTGAACCAGGCCGGCGTCATCCCGGTCATCTTCGCCTCGTCACTGCTCTACATCCCGGAACTGGCCGCCACGATGTTCGGCAGCAAGACCCATCCGTCGGGCTGGGTCACGTTCGTGGAGAAGTACCTGGGCAACGGGACCAATGGCGACTCCTCGCTGTACATGGGACTGTTCTTCGTCCTGATCGTGTTCTTCACGTACTTCTACGTGTCCATCACGTTCAACCCGACCGAGGTGGCGGACAACATGAAGAAGTACGGCGGGTTCATCCCCGGCATCCGCCCCGGGCGGCCGACCGCCCAGTACCTGAACTACGTGCTCACCCGGCTCACGGCCCCGGGTTCCCTCTACCTGGCCCTCATCGCCCTCGTCCCGATGGTGGCGTTCGCGCTGCTGGGGGTGGGGAGCCAGTTCCCGTTCGGCGGAACCAGCATCCTGATCGCGGTGGGGGTGGGGCTGGACACGGTGAAGCAGATCGAGAGCCAGTTGCAGCAGCGCAACTATGAGGGCTTCCTGCGATAGTGCGAGTCGTCCTCGTCGGGCCCCCCGGTGCGGGCAAGGGGACACAGGCCCAGTTCATAGCGTCGCATCTGTCCATCCCGAAGATCTCGACAGGTGACATCTTCCGAACCAACGTCAGCCAGGGGACGGCGCTCGGCCGCCGCGCTCAGTCGTTCATGGGGCGCGGCGACCTGGTCCCCGACGAGGTGACCATCGCCATGGTCACCGACCGGCTGCAGGAGGACGATACGCAGTCGGGGTTCCTGCTGGACGGGTTCCCGCGGACCGTCCCGCAGGCCGAGACGCTCAAGAAGCTGCTCGCGGCCTGGGACACCCGGCTGGATGTGGTCCTGGAACTCGTGGTGGACGACGACGAGGTGGTCCGGCGCCTGTCCGGCCGCCGGACCTGCCGCCGGTGCGGGCGCGTCTGGCACGCGCTGTTCGATCCGCCCGCGCGCCGGAACCAGTGCGACGACTGCGGCGGTGAGCTGTTCCAGCGCGACGACGACCGCGAGGAGACGATCCGGCACCGGATCGAGGTCTACCAGGAGCAGACCGCCCCGCTCGTCGCCTTCTACGCGGACGAGGGCATCCTGCTGGGCATCGACGCCACCGGCCCGGTGGAGGAGATCACCGAGCGGGCCCTCAGCGCGCTGCGGCGGTTCATCCGCTGAGGCCGCGCCGTAGCGTGGCCGGCGGGAATGACCCGGCCGCGCCGTAGCGTGGCCGGCGGGAATGACCCGGCCGCGCCGTAGCGCGGCCGGCGGGAATCGGTCTCATGGGTACGGTGGACGCAAGACAGCCCAGGAGGTTGCGGATGCCGAGCGATCCGAAGATCCGCGCGTCCGACGCGGACCGCGACCGCGCCGCGGCCCTGCTGCGTGAGCACCTCGCCGCTGGCCGGCTCACGGCTGAGGAGTTCCACGAGCGGCTGGACCTGGCCTACGCGGCGAAGACCCTCGGCCAGCTGGACGAGCTGATGGCGGATCTGCCCGGTATCGACCTGTACGAGTTGCCCGAAGCCAAGCTGCGCCGCGGCCGGACCGGCCACGCGCCGCTCCCGTGGCAGGGCCCTGCCGAGTAAGTGGGCTGAGTAGGTGCGGGGGAATAGGCGCCGGGGAGTAAGCTTTGGGAGCGGACCCGGGAAGGGAACGGGGCGGGGAATTTTCCTGCCCCGCCTCTGGTTCGCAATGTCGGGCAGGGTCGCGTAGACTCTGCTGCGGTTCGTGAGTTGCCCTGTGCTGGCGTTTGCCGGTTGCCTCACGGACGCGACACCCCGCATTCCTGGTTCGGCACAGTCCTGGGATGCACGACGACACAAACGTAGACAACACCCGCCTGCACACCGTCGCCGGTGGCGAGCGGGCCCGACAGTGAAGCGCGGAGGACATGCCCAAAAAGGACGGCGCCATCGAGATCGAGGGCAGGATCGTCGAGTCACTTCCCAATGCCTTCTTCCGGGTGGAGCTAGACAATGGGCACAAGGTCCTCGCCCACATCAGCGGGAAGATGCGGATGCACTACATCCGCATCCTGCCGGATGACCGGGTAGTCGTTGAGCTGAGCCCGTACGACCTGAGCCGTGGCCGGATTGTCTACCGGTACAAGTAACGGACTGACGCAGGACATTGACCCGTCCCAGCGCCGGAGGAGGCCACGATGAAGGTCAAGCCGAGTGTGAAGAAGATCTGCAGCAAGTGCCGGGTGATCAGGCGGCATGGCCGCGTCATGGTCATCTGCTCTGACCCGCGGCACAAGCAGCGCCAGGGCTGACGCCCGAACCCACACGCACCGCAGCCCGTGTGCGGCACTAGTCGCACACGGGTCACCCCCGGTAGGAGGCCGGGGCCCGGCCCGGGCAGGGGCGGGGGAGCGGTCGCGCAGACCTCCTCGATGAAAAGGAGAACTGCCCGCCCATGGCACGCCTCGTTGGCGTCGACCTCCCCCGCGATAAGCGGCTGGAGGTCGCTCTCACCTACATCTACGGAATCGGGCGCACCCGTGCGCTCGAGACGCTGAGCGCCACTGGCGTCAGCGGCGACACGAGGGTCCACGCGCTCGGAGAGGACGACCTGGTCCGTCTCCGTGACTGGATCGAAGCGACCTACCGGGTCGAAGGCGATCTGCGCCGTGAGGTGCAGGCGGACATCCGCCGGAAGATCGAGATCGGGTGCTATCAGGGCATTCGTCATCGTCGTGGGCTGCCGGTGCACGGCCAGCGCACCCAGACGAACGCCCGCACCCGCAAGGGCAGGAAGAAGACAGTGGCCGGCAAGAAGAAGGCCGGGAAGAAGTAGTCCGCGCCCGTTGCCACTGCTGGCCGGGGCCAGATCACCGGGTCCCGCCACACTGCGGACCGACGACCTCACTGGATAGGAAGCACATGCCGCCAAAGAGCCGCACCGGCGCCAAGAAGGTGCGCCGTAAAGAACGGAAGAACGTCGCTCACGGGCACGCCCACATCAGGAGCACGTTCAACAACACCATCGTCTCGATCACCGATCCGGTGGGCAACGTCATTTCCTGGGCGTCATCCGGCCAGGTCGGGTTCAAGGGATCCCGCAAGTCCACGCCTTTCGCGGCGCAGATGGCGGCGGAGGCCGCGGCGCGCCGTGCCATGGAGCACGGGATGCGCAAGGTTGACGTGTTCGTCAAGGGTCCTGGGTCCGGACGGGAGACCGCCATCCGGTCGCTGCAGGCGACCGGCCTGGAGGTCGGCTCGATCCAGGACGTCACCCCGGTTCCGCACAATGGCTGCCGCCCGCCGAAGCGGCGCCGGGTCTGAGGAGTAGCGCGAAGATGGCTCGATACACGGGCGCGGACTGCAAGCTCTGCCGCCGCGAGAAGATGAAGCTCTTCCTGAAGGGCGCCAAGTGCGATTCGCCGAAGTGCCCCATTGAGATCCGGCCCTATCCGCCGGGTGAGCATGGCCGCAACCGGCCCAAGGAGAGCGAGTACCTGCTCCAGATCCGGGAGAAGCAGAAGGCCCGCCGGGTCTACGGCATCCTCGAGCGGCAGTTCCACGGCTACTATGAGGAAGCCACCCGCAAGCGGGGTATGACCGGCGAGAACCTGCTCCAGATCCTGGAGAGCCGCCTGGACAACGTGGTGTACCGGGCGGGGTTCGCGAAGAGCCGGGACATGGCCCGCCAGCTCGTCCGGCACGGCCACTTTGTCGTCAACGGCAAGAAAGTGGACATTCCGTCCTACCGGGTGAGCGAGAACGACATCGTCGAGGTCAAGCCGAAGTCCCTGGAGCTGACCCCGATGGTGGTGGCGCGCGCCGAAGCCGGCGAGCGGCCGTCCCCGGCCTGGATGGAAGTCATCCCGGACAAGATGCGCATCCTGATCCACCAGCTCCCGGCCCGGGCCCAGATCGACACCCAGGTCCAGGAGCAGCTCATCGTCGAGTACTACTCGAAGTAATAAACTCGCTACGGGCCGCCGCACCGGTGGCGGCCCCGCGGGAGACGGCCCGGGTGCCAGTACCCGGCCAGCCGTCAGTGAAGATCGCGGCGTCAAATAGCGGGCGTCGCGGAAAGGGGTACCAATGCTCATCGCCCAGCGTCCGACTCTGACCGAAGAGCAGGCCGGCGACTTCCGGTCGCGGTTCGTCATCGAGCCGCTCGAGCCAGGTTTCGGCTACACGATCGGGAACTCAGTCCGCCGTACGCTGCTCTCCTCGATCCCCGGTGCGGCCGTCACCAGCATCCGGATCGAGGGGGTCCTGCATGAGTTCTCCACCGTCCCCGGGGTCCAGGAGGATGTCACCGACATCATCCTCAACCTCAAGGCGCTGGTCGTGTCCTCGGAGCAGGACGAGCCGGTGGTCATGTACCTGCGCAAGCAGGGTCCCGGTGAGGTAACCGCCGCGGACATCGCGCCGCCGGCCGGCGTCGAGGTGCACAACCCGGATCTGCACATCGCCACGCTGAACGCCAAGGGCAAGCTGGAGATGGAGCTGACGGTGGAGCGCGGCCGCGGCTACGTGTCCGCCGCCCAGAACAAGCAGCCCGGCCAGGAGATCGGCCGTATCCCGATCGACTCCATCTACTCGCCGGTGATGCGGGTCACCTACAAGGTCGAGGCCACCCGTGTGGAGCAGCGGACCGACTTCGACAAGCTCATCCTCGACGTGGAGACCAAGCCGTCCATGCGTCCCCGGGACGCGGTGGCCAGCGCGGGTAAGACTCTCGTCGAACTGTTCGGCTTGGCCCGCGAGCTGAACGTCGAGGCCGAGGGCATCGACATCGGCCCGTCGCCCACGGACGCTGCTCTCGCGGCGGACCTGGCCCTGCCGATCGAGGAGCTCAACCTGACTGTCCGTTCCTACAACTGCCTCAAGCGGGAGGGCATCCACACCGTGGGTGAGCTGGTCGCCCGCAGCGAGCAGGACCTGCTCGACATCCGCAACTTCGGCGCCAAGTCGATCGAGGAAGTCAAGCAGAAGCTGACCGACATGGGGCTGGCGCTCAAGGACTCCCCGCCCGGATTCGACCCGGGCAGCGCCGCGGACAGCTACGGCGCGGACGACGACGACAGCTACGTCGAGACCGAGCAGTACTGATCCCGAGTAGTACTGGCCGGGCCGGGCAGGCCCGGCCAGCGAACCGAGGAGAACGTTCCGATGCCCACGCCCACCAAGGGCCGCCGGCTGGGCGGTAGCGCTGCCCACCAGAGGCACCTGCTGGCGAACCTGGCCACCGCCTTGTTCGAGCACGGCAAGATCACCACGACCGAGGCCAAGGCCCGTCGGCTCCGGCCGTACGCAGAGCGGCTTATCACCTTCGCCAAGCGCGGTGACCTGTCCGCGCGGCGCGAGGTGCTCACCGTGGTCACCGACAAGGGCGTGGTGCACACCCTGTTCACCGAGATCGGGCCGCAGTTCGCCACCCGTGAGGGCGGATACACCAGGATCACCAAGATCGGCCCGCGCAAGGGCGACAACGCCCCGCTCGCGGTGATCGAACTGGTCCAGGAGGAAGCGGAAGTCAAGCCGCGCCGGCGCCGGGGACGGCGGACGCCGCCCGCCGCCCGCCCGGCCGCCGCGACAGCGGAGGCCGCCGCCCCCGCCACCGAGGAAGCCGAGGCCGTCGACGCTGACGTCACAGCCGAGGCGGACGCCAGCGAGGCCCCTGTGGACGAGGCCCCTGTGGACGAGGCCACAGCGGACGACTCGGCCGACGGCGAGGACGAGGACTCCGCCGGGACGCCGGAGAAGTAGCCAGGGAGCCGTCGCCGTTGAATGCTGAGGCCTGCCGGGTCCGGATCGACCTCAGCTACGACGGCGGCGGCTTCTCTGGCTGGGCCCGCCAGCCTGGCCAGCGCACGGTCCAGCAGGTGCTGGAGGACGCGCTGACCCGGATGCTGCGGGCCGACCCGCCGGTCCAGCTGACCGTGGCGGGCCGGACCGACGCCGGAGTCCATGCGCGCGGCCAGGTCGCACACGCCGACCTGCCCGCGGCCGCCTGGCAGGAGGCGGCGCCAGCTATCCTGCGCCGGCTGGCCGGGCTGCTCCCCCCCGACGTCCGGGTCCGCCGGATCGGCCTTGCCCCGGACGGGTTCGACGCCCGGTTCTCCGCGCTGAGCCGCCGGTACTCCTACCGGGTCTGCGACGATATGACCGGGCCGGACCCGCTGCGCCGCTGCGACACTTTCTGGTACCGGCACCCGGTCGGGATCGGCGCCATGAACGAGGCCGCCGGGCTGCTGCTCGGCGAGCATGACTTCGCCGCCTTCTGCCGCCGCCGCGAGGGGGCGAGCACCGTCCGCGAGCTGCTCTCCCTGTCCTGGGCGCGGCCGGAGGCCGCCGTAGCCGAGGCCACCGTGATCGCGGACGCGTTCTGCCACTCGATGGTGCGGGCCCTGGTGGGAGCGCTCCTGAGGGTGGGTGAGGGTGCGCGGCCTTCGTCATGGCCGGGTCAGGTGCTCACGGCCCAGGTCCGCGACCCTGCGGTCCCCGTGGTGCCGCCGCACGGGCTCTGCCTGGAAGAGGTCCGGTACCCGCCGCCGGGCCAGCTCGCCGGTCGCGCCCAGGCCACCCGGCGGGTCCGGATCGCCTCCGCCGAGCGCACGGGGGGCTGATGGCCCCGGGCCGCGCGAGCTCCGCGTTTCGGGTACCGGCTTACGGGATCTGAGGTTTACCGAACACCATCCGGCTGGTCAGGCTGATGCCGGCCGTGCTGGTGACCAGCTGCCGGGAGAACGTGTCCAGCTCGGTCCGGCGGGCCGCGCTGCCGGGGGCCTTCAGGTTCGTGAACTCCGCCCAGGTGAGGATCAGGTAGTGGCCTTTGATCTGGGCCTCTTCCAGCCCGGTCCCCTTCATCAGGTTCCTGGTCGGGCCGTGCGCGGCCGGCAGCTGCTTGATGAACGCGGTCGCGCCGGTCGCCTTCCCGGCGTGCTCGGCGTCGGTCACGCTGGCCAGGTTCAGCACCCCGACGGTGGCCATGATCTTCTGCCCGGCGGACAGGTAGCTCGCCCGCATGACCTGGGTGCAGCCGGCCTTGCGCAGGGCGGCCCCCAGCCGGTTCCCCAGGACCGTCTTCGGGCAGTTTCGCCCGGACCGCTGGATGGTCCGGACTACGGTCCCGCCCGCCGTGTAGCGGGGCGGGAACAGTTCCGCGAGCGACAGGGCCTTCGGGTCGTCGGCCCGGGTGGTGATGTGCTGCCAGGGGCCCAGGCTGGGCGACGCACTGCTGGAGGCCTGGGCCGGCCGGGCCGGTGCGGGGGCGGGCGTGGCCTGCCCCTGGGCGAAGTGCAGGTAGGCCACGGTGATTCCGGCGATGACGACCACCATCATGACCAGCGGCATCAGCCACATCCGGGCCTGGCTGGGTGGCCTGCGTGGCTTGCGCGGCCTACGCCCGCGGGCCGCGGACCTCGACCCCCGGGTCCCGGCCGCGGCGGTGTCCGGCGCCTGGGTGTCTGTCGTGCCCTCCTGGAGGCCCTGCCGGGCCGCGAGCCGTCCCCCCGGGCGGGGGATGCGCAGCGACGGGTCCGTCTGGCCCGCGTATCCGGCGTCTCCGGGATGCCCGGGGCCGCCGTCCGGGTCCCCGGCCTGATCCGCGTACCCTGGCGGTGCCGCGGGCCCAGGCGGCGCCGGAGGCTCGCTGACCGGCTCGAAGAACCCCCGGGGGCCGTCGTGGGCGCCCTCGCCAGCCCCGGGGGGCGGGCTCTCGCCCGGCCCGGACCGCGCCGGGGCGGCGCTCCACTCACCCAGCAGGGCGTCGTCCAGTACCGCCCAGGTCTGGGTGGCCGTGGCGTCGGCCGACGGGTCGCTGACCGCCAGCAGCGAGTACTCGGGCTCGGACGGGTCAGGGCCGGGCCCGGCAGCCAGCCCCGCACGCCCGGCGGCGCCGGCGGTCCGGGGCGCGGGCGCGTTCCAGGGCGAGAACTGGCCCGGCGGGTACACCGGGTCCGGCGCTCCAGGTGCGGGCGGGAATCCCCGGACCGGACCGCGTCCGCCCGGCCCCGCCGTGCGGAACGCCCCGGCGCTCCACAACGATCCGCGGGACGGTGACCCGCCGCCGGCGGGAGTGCTCCCGGGTCCCACCTGGATCTGCTGGCCGGGCCGCCCATCCGGGCGGCGCCAGGCGTTCTCGCGCGACGGGGGGCCGCCGGCCACCGTGGGCGGGGCCTGGACGGCCCGGGAGGCGCCGCGGCCGGGCTCGCTGTCCCCGGCTGGGCCGCGTCCCCGCTGCCCGGTCCCGGTCCCGGCGCCACGACCGGGCCCCGGTCGTGGCGCCGCGGGCGCGTAGCGCGCCGTTCCCGCGGCGGGCGGCGGGTAGCCCGGGCCGGCCGCGGAGCCCGTAGAGCCCTGGTACTCAGTGGTACCCCGGTACGTTGTCGTGCCCGGATAAGAGCCGGTGGTGCCCGGGCGGGAATCGTCGGCCGGGCGGCGGTGGCTGCCGCTGCGCGTCCTCTCCCGCGGGCCGCTTCCGCGGCCAGCAACCCCCTCCAGCGGGCCGCTTCCGCGGCCATCTGGCGTGTCAGGTCGGCTGTCCGGCGGGCCGCCGCCCTCATCACCCGGGTAGCCCATGCCGGGAGCGTATCGTTCTACGGGACCGGCCTCGGGCGGACCGCCAATTTGCCCCGCGGCCTGCGCCGCACCGCTCGCTTTGACCGTTGGTCGCCAGGGCCGGTATCCTTCGTGGACGTCCATGTGTGTTCGCATGCCCGTGGTGCCCGCTCAGCGAGGCTGGTTACGCGGCGGTGAACGCGTCGGACTCCCTCACCCGGGATGGCAGCCCAGCTCGTCGTGCCTCCCGGGTGCGGAACCAGGATCAGGTCCCACCACACGAAGGCTTACCACCGTGCGCACATTCAGCCCCAAGGCCGGCGACATCCAGCGTCAGTGGCACGTCATTGACGCGTCCGACGTTGTCCTCGGCCGCCTGGCTACCCAGGCCGCGACCCTGCTGCGCGGCAAGCACAAGCCGATCTTCGCGCCGCACATCGACACCGGTGACTTCGTCATCGTCATCAACGCGGAGAAGGTCGCGCTCAGCGGCCGGAAGCTGGAGCAGAAGCGCGCCTACCACCACTCGGGCTACCCGGGCGGGATGCACTCGATGGCCTATGGTGACCTGCTCGAGCGGCACCCTGAGCGGGTGATCGAGAAGGCTGTGCGGGGCATGCTCCCGAAGAACACCCTGGGCCGCAGCCAGCTGCGCAAGCTCAAGGTGTACGCCGGGCCGGACCACCCGCACCAGGCGCAGCTGCCTACCCCGTTCGAGATCAAGCAGATCGACCAGCAGGCGCCTGCCGCCAGCGCGGGCAGTCGCTGACCCGGCCGGGCCCACGGCATCGCGCCGGGGGACCGCCGCGAGGCGCACGCCCTGATCAGAACCCATACTGATCAGAACCGATGAGGAAGTACGAGGAAGGAACCGTGGCCGAGTCCACTGGCACGCAGGAGCTCGCAGAGGGCGCCAGCGTGGAGACGGCGGAAGACGCCGGCGAGCACGTGTCGGAGTACACCACCGAGACGGCTGCGGAAGCCGGCGAGCGGCAGCCGGCCCGTAAGCCGGTGGTGACGGGCAGCGCGCTCGGCACCGGGCGCCGCAAGGAAGCCATCGCCCGCGTCCGCATCGTCCCCGGGTCGGGACAGTGGCGGATCAATGACCGGACGCTGGCCGAGTTCTTCCCGAACAAGGTGCACCAGCAGCTGATCAGCGAGCCGTTCGTGAGCCTCGGCGCGGAGAACCAGTTCGACGTCGTCGCCCGCATCAGCGGCGGCGGTATCACCGGGCAGGCGGGCGCGCTGCGGCTGGGCATCGCCCGGGCCCTGATCCTCGTTGACCCGGAGAACCGGACCACGCTGAAGCGGGCTGGTTTCCTGACCCGGGACGCGCGGGTCAAGGAGCGCAAGAAGTACGGTCTGAAGAAGGCCCGTAAGGCGCCCCAGTACTCCAAGCGCTGACCAGCGACCTGCGTTCCTGGCCAACCCCCCAGGCAAGTTCTGTTTGGTATACCTCGACAACGAGATGACCGGGGGGCTGCGAGATCATGGTTCGCTTGTTCGGAACTGACGGCGTCCGCGGGGTGGCAGGCGAGGACCTGACCGGCCAGCTGGCCATGGACGTGGCCCGTGCCGCTGCCTCCGTCCTGCACAACACGGGCGCGTTCGCGGCCGCCGAGGAATCGGGCGGCCGCCCGCTGGCGGTCGTGGGCCGCGACCCCCGGGCCTCGGGAGAGTTCCTCGAGGCGGCGGTCGTGGCCGGGCTGGCCGGGTCGGGCGTGGACGTGCTGCGGCTCGGCGTGATCCCCACGCCCGCGGTGGCCTTCCTGACCCGCGACCTCGGCGCGGACCTGGGCGTGATGCTGTCCGCCAGCCACAACCCGGCGCCCGACAACGGGATCAAGCTGTTCGGGCGCGGCGGCTTCAAGCTGCCCGATGCGGTCGAGGACGAGATCGAGGCGCACCTGGGGACGCCGCCCCGGCGGCGCAGCGACCTGCCCGCGGGCTTCGGCCGGGTCTCCGACGCCACCACCGAGCCGGACCGCTACCTCAACCATGTGCTGGGCTCCGTGGCCCGCCCGGTCGCCGGGCACGCCATGACGGGCCCGCTGGCCGGCCTCACCGTCGTCGTGGACTGCGCGCACGGCGCCGCCGCCGCGTTCGCCCCGCGGCTGCTGAAGCGGGCCGGAGCCGAGGTCATCGCGATCGGTGTCGAGCCGGACGGGCACAACATCAACGCCGGCTGCGGATCGACTCACCTGGAGACGCTCTCGGCGGAGGTGACCAAGCGGGGTGCGGACGCCGGCATCGCGCACGATGGCGACGCGGACCGCTGCCTGGCGGTCGGTGCGGACGGCGAGGTGATCGACGGGGACCAGATCCTCGCCGTGCTGGCCCTCGCCCTGGCCGGCCGCGGCGAGCTGCCCGGCAACACCGTGGTGTCCACCGTCATGTCCAATCTCGGCTTCCGCAACGCGATGCAGGACGCCGGGATCACCGTGGTCGAGACCGCGGTCGGGGACCGCTACGTGCTTGAGGCCATGCGGGACGACCACTTCAGCCTCGGCGGCGAGCAGTCCGGGCACATCATCATGCTCGAGCACGCCACCACCGGCGACGGCCTGCTCACCGCGCTGCACCTGCTGGCCACGGCCGCCCGCCAGGCGCTGCCGCTGGCCGACGTCGCGGCGGTCATGACCAAGTACCCCCAGGTCCTGGTCAACGTGCCCGGAGTGGACAAGGCCCGGGTCAGCGCGTCGGAGGAACTGGCCTCCGTGGTGGCTGCGGCCCGCGAGGAACTCGGCACCTCCGGCCGGGTCCTGGTCCGGCCCAGCGGCACCGAGCCCGCGGTCCGTGTGATGGTGGAGGCCGTGGACGTCGAGCAGGCCCAGACGACCGCGGACCGGCTGGCCGCCGCGGTCCGGGCCGCAGGCTGACCCCACCCGTCTCCGACCCCGGCCCTACGGGGCTGGCCGACCCGGGCCGGCTGCCCGCGGTGACCGCGATGGCATGACAGGCTGGGCGGGTGATCGTTGGCATCGGGGTGGACTTGGTGGACATCAGCCGCTTCGAGGAAGCGCTGCGGCGCACCCCGGCTCTGGCGGCCCGGTTGTTCGCCGAGAGCGAACGCGGCGGCCCGGCCCGGTCCCTGGCGGCCAGCTTCGCCGCCAAGGAGGCCGTGGCCAAGGCGCTCGGCGCGCCGCCCGGGCTGAGCTGGACCGACGTGGAGGTGATCCGGGACGCCGCGGGCGGGCCCCGGCTCGAGATCCGGGGTACGGTCGCCGACGCAGCGGGCCAGCGGGGCATCCGCCGCTGGCATGTCTCCCTGAGTCATGATGCCGGGATGAGCATCGCGATGGTGGTGGCCGAAGCATGAGATATGCGCATCAGGTGCGGAAGGTCCGGGCGGCGGAGCAGGCCCTCATGGCGAAGGTGCCGCCGGGCGCGCTGATGCAGCGGGCCGCGGCCGGGCTGGCCTCGGTGAGCGCGGGCCTGGTCGGGAAGGTGCCCGGGGCGAGGGTCGTGGTCCTGGCGGGCAGCGGGGACAACGGCGGCGACGCGCTCTACGCGGCGGCCCGGCTGGCCCGCAGAGGCGCGGCGGTGCTGGCCGTCACGGCCGGCTCGCGGGTGCATGAGCAGGGCGCGGCCGCTTTGCGTGACGCGGGCGGCCGGCTGGCCAGCCCGGACGACGCCGCGGTCCCGGCGGCCCTCGGCGCGGCCGACCTGATCCTCGACGGCCTGCTGGGTATCGGCGGGCACGGCGGCCTGCGGGAGCGGCAGGCCTCGCTGGCCGGGCTGGCCGCACGATCCTCGGCCGTGCTGGTCGCGGTGGACCTGCCGAGCGGGGTGGACGCGGACACCGGCGTGGTCGAGGGGGCCGCGATCCGGGCCGACGTGACCGTGACGTTCGGGACGCTGAAACCCGGGCTGCTGATCGACCCGGGCGCGCGGCACGCCGGGGTGGTTGAGCTGATCGACATCGGCCTCGGCCCGTACCTGGACGCTCCGGACGCCAGCGCCATGCAGGCCGCGGACGTGGCTGCCCTCCTGCCCCGGCCCTCCGAGGAGTCCGACAAGTACCGACGGGGCGTGGTCGGGATCGTTGCGGGCAGCGAGCGGTTCACCGGGGCGGCCGCGCTGGCCGTCGGCGGGGCCATCCGCGGCGGCGCCGGGATGGTCCGGCTGGTGTCCGCAGCGCCGGCGGTGGCCGTGGTCCGGATGCTCTGGCCGGAGGCAGTGATCACCGTCACCGGCCAGGACATCCCGGCCGGCGAGGATGTCCGTGCGGCGGGACGGGTCCAGGCCTGGGTGGTGGGCCCCGGCATGGGCACCGATGACGAGGCCCGGGAGCGGCTGGCCGCGGTACTGGCCAGCGACCTGCCGGTGCTGGTTGACGCGGACGGGCTGACGCTGCTGGCGGCTCACCAGGGACTGCTCGCCCGCGAGGCGCCGACGCTGCTCACCCCGCATGCGGGCGAACTGGGGCGGCTGCTCGGTGCCGATCCGGCCGACGTGGAGAGCCGCCGCCTGGAACACGCCACGAGGGCCGCAGCCAGCCTGGGGGCCACGGTCCTGCTCAAGGGGTCCACCACGGTGGTCGCCACGCCTGACGGCCGCTGCGCGGCCAGCCCGGGCGGTGAAGGCAGTCACGCCGGGGACGGGCGGGATGACCCGCCGCCGCTGCGCGTCAACCCGACCGGGACCTCCTGGCTGGCCACCGCGGGCACCGGGGACGTGCTGTCCGGCCTGTCCGGCTCGCTGCTCGCGCAGCGCCTCGAGGCCGGCGAGGCCGCGGCGGCCGCCGCGTACCTGCACGGGCTCGCCGCCCGGCTGGCTGCCGCCGGGGCCGGCGCACGTCCGGCGCCCGCCATCGAGCCCTCCGGCGGCGGGTGGGATGTCACCAACCCGGAAGAACCGCGGGCCGGGTACGCGGAGGCGCCGATCGGGGCCGCGGATGTGGTCGGCGCGCTGCCTGACGCGATCCGGGCCGTCCGCCGCCGGGCCCGCTGAGCAGTCCGCGCTCGGGAGCCCGCCGAGCTGTCCACGCTCAGGAGCCCGCTGAGCAGCCCAGCCAGACACGCCCGCCCCGGCCGCGCGTGCTGGCAAACTGGGAGGCCATGGACGGTCACGCGGAAGCACTCATCGATCTGGCCGCCGTCGCCCGCAACGTCGAGGCGATGCGCGGGCACGTCGGCGGCACCCAGCTGATGGCGGTGGTCAAGGCCGACGGCTACGGCCACGGCATGATCCCCTCGGCGCAGGCGGCGGTGGCCGGCGGCGCGGACTGGCTGGGCGTGGTGCACGAGCACGAGGCGCTCGCCCTGCGCCAGGCGGGCATCACGACCCGCATTCTCACCCTGCTCGGGGCGCCCGGCGGGGCACACGAGGCGGCGATCCGCGGCGGCGTCGACCTGACCGTGGACGCGGTGGCGCTCCTGCACGACGTCGCCGCCGCGGCCGCCCGGGCCGGCCGTCCGGCCCGCGTGCACCTCAAGATCGATACCGGGATGGCCCGCGGTGGCGCCACCCCGGCCGGCTGGCCCGCCCTGGTCGCCGCCGCCCGGGCGGCCGAGGCCGCCGGGACGATCGCGATTACCGGGATATGGTCCCATCTGGCCTGCGCGGACATACCGGGGCATCCGTCCGTGGACGCCCAGCTGGCCACGTTCACGGAAGCTGTCGCGCTGGCCGAAGCGCAGGGAGCCCGGCCCGAGGTGCGCCATCTGGCCAACACCGCGGCGGCCCTTAACCTCCCAGGCACCTGGTTTGACCTGGTCCGGCCGGGCGGCGCGATCTACGGGCTGGCCACCCTCCCCGGGGGTGCGCCGGACTGGCTCCGCCCGGCCATGACGGTCCGGACCCGGCTGACCCTGGTCAAGCGGGTCCCAGGGGGAACCGCGGTGTCCTACGGCCATCGCTACACCACCCGGGGCGAGAGCACGCTGGGGCTGATCCCGCTGGGCTATGCCGAGGGAATACCCCGGCACGCCTCCGGGGTGGTCGAGGTCCAGGCCCGCGGCAGGCGCTGGCACATCGCCGGCACCGTGTGCATGGACCTGTCCGTCATCGACTTCGCGGCCGAGCCGGCCGAAACCGGCGACGAGGTGGTGCTGTTCGGCCCGGGGGACTCTGGCGAGCCCACGGCCCAGCAGTGGGCGGACGCCCTGGGCACGGTTTCCTACGAGGTTGTGACCAACTTTGCCAGCGGAGTACCGCGAACTTACCGTGGAGTAGCATACGAGGACAGTGAGTCTCCTGGTGCAGGGTGGTCGGGCACGGTGACCCAAGCCTGATCCTCCGCTCGTCGGCGGTCGCCGGGCCAGGACGCGCGGCAGGGAGGTGCGATGGCGACCTGGCGGCGGATCACGGGAGTGGCGGGACTGGCGGCCGGGGCCGTGGCGGCCGGGGCCGGAGCGGTCGTGGCGGCCGAGCGGATCGCCATAGGCCGCACCCAGGTCCTGCGCGCCGCCGCGGCGCCGCAGAAGCTGGGCCAGTTGCGCGGCCGGCCGCTCACCGTGCTGGCCGACGACGGGGTCGCGCTGCACGTCGAGATCGACGAGCCCCCTGCGGCCGGGAAGAAGTCCCGGCGCGATGCGCCGCTCCCGGTCACGATCATCTTCTGCCACGGCTACACGCTGAACCAGGACTGCTGGCACTTCCAGCGGGCCGGCCTGGGCCAGCACCGGCTCGTGTTCTGGGACCAGCGCGACCACGGCCGGTCCGGGCGCTCCGCGGGCGGGGCGGCGAGTATCGAGCGGCTCGGTACCGACCTGGATCTGGTCATCAGGGCCGTTGCCCCGGGTGACATGCCGGTGGTGCTGGTCGGCCACTCCATGGGCGGCATGACCATCATGGCGCTGGCCGGCCAGCACCCTGAGCTCTTCGGCACCAAAGTCACCGGGGTGGCGCTCATCTCCACGGCAGCCAGCGGCCTGTCCGCGGGCAGCCCGTGGATGCCCGGGCCGATCAGGCCGGTGCTCACCCGGGCCCTCCCTGTGGTGCTGCGCGGCGCCGCCACCGGCTACCGGGCCATGCTGGTCGAACGAAGCCGCCGGGTGGCTGGTGACCTGTCCTTTCTCAGCACCCGCTTCATCGGCTTCGGTGATCCCCAGGTGCATCCCGCGGTGGTGGACTTCCTGGAGCAGATGATCAGGTCCACCCCCATCGAGGTGGTGGCCGCGTTCGGAGAGGCCCTGTACGTAGTGGACATGCGCGGCAACCTCCCCATCCTGGGACGGGTTCCCGTGATCACGCTGACCGGGGACAAGGACCGCCTGATCTCGCCCGCCCTGGGCCTGGAGCTGGCCGAGGCGATTCCCAGCGCGGAGTTCCTCTGGGTACCCGGCGCGGGCCACGCCCTTATCCTGGAGTTTCCCGAGGTGGTCAACGAGGCGATCACCGCCCTGATCGCGAGGGCGGAAGCGGGCACGGCGGCGCGGGAACGCTCCGCGTGAGGGCAGTGTCCGGCGGCCGGCGGCAGGTGGAGAGGGCAGGTGCTGCTGCGTGGGGTCTGGCCAGGACTCGGCCAGCGGGCTGGCTGAACGCATCCCGGTGGCCACCGGGGGTGACATGCGGACGCTGGGCCGGCGGATCGCCGCCCTGCTCCGGCCCGGCGACCTGGTCGTGCTGACCGGGCCGCTCGGGGCGGGCAAGACCACCCTGGTGCAGGGCATCGGGGAGGGACTTGACGTCCGCGGGCCGGTGACCTCCCCGACGTTCGTGATCGCCCGGGTGCATCCGGCGCTGGGCGGCGGCCCTGGCCTGGTGCATGTGGACGCGTACCGGCTGGGCAGCGTGGCCGAAGTGGATGACCTGGACCTGGACGCGTCCCTGGAGGACTGCGTGACCGTGGTGGAGTGGGGTGAGGGCCTGGTGGAGGAGCTCGCGGCCGACCGCCTGGAGGTCACGATCACGATGTCCCCGGCCGGCGAGCCCGGCGAGATGCGGTGGGTGACTCTGGCCGGTATCGGGGAGCGATGGGCATCCGCCGCGGATCCGCGTGTTGTGCCCTACGCATGACAGCCAAAGCCATATAGTTTCCGACTGTCCCCGCATTGCTGAAATCAGCAGTCCCTGGCCGGGCTGCCGTCCGGTAATGCGTCTCGCGCCGTTCTGCACGGTCTGATCCCTTTCCCGGAGGCGCGCCGTGGCTCAGCAGGGGCCCCGTAACCCCCGCTCTGGTCGGCTGTCACCACGCGGCGACGGGCAGTGGGGCGATGACCGCTACCCGGACGACGACGAGGACCTTCCGCCCTGGGCGGGGCTCGCCGTCGATCCACGCTGGGCGAAGGGCTCGGACCGGGGGAAGCGGCGCACCGCGGTCCGCCCGGACACCGGGCGCGTAGCTTCTGGAGCCCCCGCCGCAAACGGTGCGCACGGCCGGCATGGCGCCCCCACCCGGTACGAGGAGGCGCCCGGCCGCGGCGCGGAGCCCGGGTACGACGGGCCCCGGTTCGAGCCCGGGTACGACGAGCCGGGGGACGGCCCCGGGTATCAGGAGGAGCCAGGCGAGACCGTCCCGCCGGCGGTGCGGCCGCGGGGGCGCCAGGCCGCGGCCCGAGCCCGCAGGAACCGCCGCTCGATGTTCCTCTGGGGCGGCGTGCTCGGCGTGGCCGTGCTCGTCGGCGTCGGCGTGTGGTTCCTGGTCAGCGGCGGCAGCAAGCCTGCCAGCGTTCCCAATCCCCTGGTGACGACCTTCCAGGCCGGTGAGTTCAGGACTGTCCCGAACGCGTGCACCGCGGTGACCGCCAGCACGCTCGGCCAGTACCTGCCCGGGAAGCGGATCGTCGCCTCGCCGAGCTCGCTGGACGGCGGCGAGGCCAGCCTGTGCAGCTGGACACTGGACCACCGGCCCCTCTACCGGCTGCTCCACGTCCAGGTGCAGGCGTACACGCCGAACGGCCTGGCCAGCGGGGACGGAAGCGCCACGTTCGCGGCGATGGACGGATATGCGTCCGCGCTGCAGCAGAAGACCAGCCCGCCCAAGGCCACCCGCCTGCCGAAGGCCACGATCACCACGATCTCGGGCCTGGGCACCAAGGCGTTCTCGGCCCTGCAGGTCACCCGGGGAGCCAGGATCAGGACGGACCTGATGACGGTGGTGGTCCGGGACCACAACGTCGTGGTCACCGCGGTGCTGCAGGGCAACAGCGGCCGGGGTGGCTACGGCACGGTTTCCCCGGCCCAGCTGCGGGCCGGGGCGATCGCCGCGGCCGGTGACGTGATCGCCCGGCTGAAGTGACCCGCCTGGCGGCCCGCACGCGGCTGTCCTGTCTCGTCTGCCTGGTCAACTAGGCTTGGCCCCCGTGCTAGTGCTCGCGTTCGACACTGCGACGCCAGCCGTGACGGTAGCCCTCTATGACGGGACGCACGTGCTGGCCGAGACCACCACGGTTGACGCGCGCCGCCACGGTGAGCTGCTCGCGCCATCCATCGACGCTGTGCTGACCGAGGGCGGCGCGAGCCGGCTGGACGTCACCGCCGTTGCCGCCGGGACCGGGCCAGGTCCGTACACTGGGCTGCGCGTGGGACTGGTCACCGCCCGGGTGCTTGGCAGCGCCCTGGGCGTCCCCGTGTACGGGGTGTGCACGCTGGACGTGATCGCCGCCGACGCGGCGGCGGCCGCCGGGGGGCGGGAGTTCATCGTGGCCACCGACGCCCGGCGGCGCGAGGTCTACTGGGCCCGCTACGACGCCTCTGGACGCCGTCTGGACGGCCCGGCGGTCGGCATCCCCGCCGACGTGGCGGACGTGGCCGCCGTCCCCCGCCAGGCCGCGCAAACCGCACAGGCCGCACAGGCCGCACAGGCCGCGCAAACCGCACAGGCCGCGCGGGCCGCCCCGCGAGTCCTGGCCGCGGGTGCGGGCGCGCTGCTCTACCCCGGAGTCCTGGGTGAGCCGATCGGGCCGCCCTACCCGGCCGCGGGCACGCTGGCCCGGCTGGCCGCCCAGCAACTCGCCGCGGGTGCTCCCGCCACCGGGGCCGAGCCGATCTACCTGCGGCGGCCCGATGCCCGGGTTCCCGGGCCGCCGAAGCGGGTGACGGTACCGTGACGCGCCACGACGCCGCGTTCCCCGGCCGCGCCGCCACCCCAGACACCGCCGCCACCATCCCAGACGCGCCCCCTGCCTCGGGCGCGGCTCCCGCCCCAGACGAGGCCGCCGCTACTCCGGACCCCGTGCCCGCATCGGGCCCCCCAGTCCCCGCGACATCCCCGGCGGGCATCACCCTCCGGGCCATGACCCGCGCCGACCTGCCCGCCGTGGTCTGGCTGGAACACGCCCTGTTCGGGGACGAGGCGTGGTCAGAGGCCATGCTGGAGTCCGAGCTGGACGGTGCGGTCAGCGGGCGCCATTACCTGGTCGCGGAGGACGCCGGGGAAGCCGGTGCCGCCCGGGATGCCCGCGAACGCGGCCATCTGGTCGGGTACGCCGGCCTGCTCAGCCCGGGCGGCGGCCAGGCCGACGTGCTCACCATGGCCGTGGCGCGGGATAGGTGGGGGCAGCGGATCGGGGCCATGCTGCTGGATGCCCTGATCGCCGAGGCGGCCCGGCGTGGCTGCAGCGAGGTCTTCCTCGAGGTCCGGGCGGACAACGACCGGGCGCAACGGCTTTACCGCAGCCGGGGCTTCACCGAGATCGGCCTCCGGCGTGGCTACTACCAGCCGTCCGGCACGGACGCCCTGGTAATGCAGCTCAGCCTGCCCCGCCCGCGCCGGTTCGGTTTCGCGGGCACGAGACGACGTGACACGAACCGCGCAGCAGGAGGCCCCCGGTGACGGCACCGCTCGCCCCCCTGGTCCTGGGCATCGAGACGTCCTGCGACGAGACCGGCGCCGGGCTGGTTCGCGGGCATGAGCTGCTCGCCGACTCGGTGGCCTCCAGCGTGGCCGAGCACGCCCGTTTCGGTGGCGTGGTGCCGGAGGTGGCCAGCCGCGCCCACCTGGAGGCCATGGTCCCGGCGGTGGACCGGGCCCTGGCCACGGCCGGCGTCAGGCTGGCCGACGTGGACGCGATCGCGGTGACGGCAGGCCCGGGGCTGACCGGGGCGCTGCTGGTGGGCGTCTCCGCGGCCAAGGCATACGCGCTGGCGCTGGGTAAGCCGCTGTACGCGGTGAACCACCTGGCCGCCCACATCGCCGTGGATCAGCTGGAGCACGGCGCGCTGCCCGAGCCAGCCATCGCACTGCTGGTGTCCGGCGGGCACTCCTCGCTGCTGCTGGCCAGGGACATCGCCGGCGACGTGCAGCCGCTCGGCGCCACGATCGACGACGCCGCGGGTGAAGCCTACGACAAGGTGGCCCGGGTCCTGGGGCTGCCGTTCCCGGGGGGGCCGCCGATCGACAAGGAGGCCCGGGAAGGAGATCCGGCCGCGATCGCCTTTCCCCGCGCCAAATACCGGGACCAGTCCTTCGATTTCTCGTTCTCGGGGCTGAAGACCGCAGTGGCCCGCTGGGTGGAGGAGCGGCGTGCGGCCGGGGCGAGTGTCCCGGTGGCGGACGTTGCGGCGTCCTTCCAGGAGGCGGTGGCGGACGTGCTGACCCGCAAAGCGGTGCAGGCCTGCCGGGCCAGCGGCGTGGGCCACCTGGTCATCGGCGGCGGCGTGGCGGCCAACTCCCGGCTGCGTGCGCTGGCCGCGGAGCGCTGCGAGGCGGCCGGCATCCGGCTGCGGGTGCCGCGGCCCGGCTTGTGCACCGACAACGGGGCCATGGTGGCGGCGCTGGGGGCGGAACTCGTGGCGCGCGACGCCAAGCCGTCCACGCTGGACGTGGGCGCCGATTCGGCGCTGCCCGTGACCCGTGTCCTGGTCTGACGGCGGGCCGGCGCACTCCGCCGGCACGCCCGACGGCAGGCCGCAGGTTTGACGTCGCGGCCTGCCCGGACTACTGTTCGGGACTGGCACTCTCTAGGGTAGAGTGCTAATGCGACGAGGCTGGACTGGCACCCGCGACGACAGCTGGCCGTGGTCGTTCCTCTCTAATAGTCGTTTCCCCATCCTTTTCGGAGGAGGAGGTCAGATCGTGGCGACCGCTACCAAGGTTGTTCTCAAGCCACTCGAAGACCGGATCGTGGTCCGCACTCTGGAGGCCGAGCAGACCACTGCGTCCGGGCTCGTCATTCCAGACACCGCCAAGGAGAAGCCCCAGGAGGGCGAAGTCCTGGCTGTGGGCCCCGGCCGGTTCGATGACGCCGGTGCCAAGCGCGTCCCGATGGACGTGAAGGTCGGTGACGTGGTGCTGTACAGCAAGTACGGCGGCACCGAGGTCAAGTACCACGGCGAGGAGTACCTGGTGCTCTCCGCGCGTGACGTGCTGGCCATCATCGAGAAGTAGATCGAGCAGTAACCGGCGGCGCTGCCGCGGGCCCGCAGCCCGCGGCGGGGAACCGCTCAGGACCACCGCCCCGGCGCTTGTTTCGCGTCCGGGGCGGTAGTCCGTAAAAACCAGAGGTCCGCAGGACCAAACCGGGCCCGCGGCCGGGCTCACCCGGCCGCCGGGCACGACCTATACACCGCAATTTGAGGTGCTTATGGCCAAGATGCTGGAGTTCGACGAGGAGGCACGGCGCGCGCTCGAGCGCGGCGTGAACCGCCTGGCCGACGCCGTCAAGGTGACGCTGGGTCCGAAGGGCCGCAACGTCGTGATCGACAAGAAGTGGGGCGCTCCAACCATCACCAACGACGGTGTGACCGTCGCGCGTGAGATCGACCTGGAGGACCCGTACGAGAACCTGGGTGCTCAGCTCGCCAAGGAAGTCGCCACGAAGACCAACGACGTGGCGGGCGACGGCACCACGACCGCGACCGTGCTGGCGCAGGCGATGGTCCGTGAGGGCCGCCGCTCGGTCACCGCGGGCGCGAACCCCATGGCGATGAAAAAGGGAATCGACGCGGCCGCAGCGGCCGTGTCCGACCTGCTGCTGGAGTCGGCCCGCGAGGTCGAGGAGCAGCAGGAGATCGCCAACGTTGCCACGGTGTCCGCGCAGGACGCCAAGATCGGCGAGCTCATCGCCGAGGCGTTCAGCAAGGTCGGCAAGGACGGTGTCATCACCGTCGAGGAATCGCCGACCATGGGCCTGGAGCTCGAGTTCACCGAGGGAATGCAGTTCGACAAGGGCTACATATCCCCGTACTTCGTGACCGACCCGGAGCGCATGGAAGCCGTCACGGACGACGCCTACATCCTGCTGCACGCAGGCAAGATCTCGTCCATGGCGGATTTCCTGCCGCTGCTGGAAAAGGTCGCCCAGACCAAGAAGCCGTTCCTGGTTATTGCCGAGGACGTTGACGGCGAGGCCCTTTCCACGCTGGTCGTGAACAAGATCCGCGGCCTGCTCAACGTGGTGGCGGTCAAGGCGCCCGGTTTCGGTGACCGCCGCAAGGCGATGCTGGCCGACATGGCCATCCTCACCGGCGGCGAGGTCGTCAGCGAGGAGGTCGGGCTCAAGCTCGAGAACATCGGGCTCGACACCCTCGGCCAGGCCCGCCGGGTCGTGGTGACCAAGGACAACACCACGATCGTGGATGGCCACGGGGACACCGAGGCCATCAACGACCGGGTCCGCCAGCTCCGGGCCGAGATCGAGTTGACCGACTCCGACTGGGACCGGGAGAAGCTGCAGGAGCGGGTGGCCAAGCTGTCCGGCGGGGTGGCCGTGCTCCGGGTGGGTGCCGCCACCGAGGTGGAGCTCAAGGAGAAGAAGCACCGCCTCGAGGACGCGATCTCGGCGACCCGTGCGGCCATCGAGGAAGGCATCGTGCCCGGCGGCGGTAGCGCGCTTGTGCACATCGCGGCGAAGCTAGGCGACCTCGGCAAGACCGGCGACGAGGCGACCGGGGTGGCAGTGGTGCGCAGCGCCCTCATCGCGCCGGCCCGCTGGATCGCCGAGAACGCCGGCGCCGAGGGCATGGTCGTCGTGGCCAAGATCGCGGAGCTGGGTCACGGCCAGGGCTACAACGCAGCCACCGGCGAGTACGGTGACCTGCTGGCCCAGGGCGTGATCGACCCGGTCAAGGTGACCCGGTCGGCGGTGCTCAACGCCGCGTCCATCGCGGCCATGCTGCTGACCACCGAGGCCCTGGTGGCGGAGAGGCCCGAGGAAGAGGACGAGGCTGCGGCCGGTGGCCATGGCCACTCGCACGGCCACGCTCACTAGAAACACCTCCGCAACGAAACCCGCAGGCCCCTCCCCGGCTCCGGCCGGGCAGGGGCCTGCGGCGTGCTGTCAGCGGGGTGGCAGGCCCATGCTCCCTCAGCCGCGCGCGAGAGAGTGCGCCGGAAGGGTGGTGGCTGCGGGGACGGCGGATCTGGCGCCGACCCTAATCGTGATCATGGGTTTACTGTTGCCAGGGCAACAGTAAACCCATGATCACCAGGCTAGTGATCATGAGCGGGGGTCGGGGATGCTGATGGTTCGCTATCTTTGCCGCGAAAGCGACACTCCGAGGAAATTAAATGACAATGAGTAGTCGACTGATTACTGATTGTAATTCTATGTTCGGAACGTGGTCACGCGACACATCAATGTGACCTTTCCGTTGCCCACATTGATGAGGGCACCCTCGTTTTCCTGGGCATCATGCTTTCGTGAGCGAGGGATGCATCCGGGCCGTGGCTGACGGGCAGGGAGCTGTGCTCCCGGCCGGCACCGCGGTGGCCGAGGGGGCGGGGGCCCGCGAGCACGCTACCCACCAGCACGCTACCCACCAGCACGGTATTCCTGGCCAGAGAAGTCACGGGCCGGACGCCTACGGGGCGGGTACCTACACCCAGGGGGCCGGCGACCGCGCAGTCTCGGCGTACGCGGTCCCGGAGCCTGCGGTCTCGGGGTACGCGGTCCCGGAGCCTGCGGTCTCGGCGTACGCGGTCCCGGAGCCTGCGGTCCCGGAGCCTGCGGTCCCGGAGCCTGCGGTCCCGGAGCCTGCGGTCTCGGGGTATGCGGTCTCGGGGTATAGGACCCCCCAGCATGAGACCCCCCAGCATGAGACCCCCGAGCGTGAGACCCCCGAGCATGAGACCCCTCTCCGCGGGGTTGATGACCGGGGGAGCCGGGATCCGGGCGGGGGAGGCTGGACCGACTGCGAACCGGGCGGCGCCGGGGAGCTGGTCCGGCTCGCGGTCCGGGGCCATCCGGGAGCGACCGAGGCCCTGCTGGAGCGGATCCGCCCCATGGTGGTCCGTTACTGCCGGGCCCGGCTGGGCCGCATCACCGGTCACTACTACGTGGCTGACGACGTGGCCCAGGAGGTGTGCCTGGCCGTGCTGGCGGCGCTGCCCCGGTACCGGGACATGGGCCGGCCGTTCGCGTCCTTCGTGTTCGGCATCGCCTCGCACAAGGTGGCCGACGCGGTCCGCAACGCGTCCCGGCTCGCCGTGCCTTACGAGGATCTGCCTGACGGGCCGGATGAACGGCCCGGACCGGAAGAGACCGTGGTGGCCTACATTGAGGCGGAACGTACCAGGGCGCTCCTGGCTCAGCTCCCTCACCACCTACGTGAGCTGCTAATACTACGCGTGGTGACCGGTCTGTCGGCCGAGGAAACGGGTAACGTACTCGGTATGTCAGCAGGGGCGGTAAGGGTGGCCCAGCACCGGGCGCTGGCCCGGCTCCGGGCGCTTGCGGTCGAGGAGCCGATTGCGTGATCACGGGGCGCGGACCCGGAGCGCCCGGTGTGACACCCGGCCTGGAGTTCACACGCAGGCGGGCGGCAGCGGGCGGTACCGGGGGGCAGGCCGTTGATCTCGTTGAGATCCGGCGATCAGAGGAAGCCATTAACGTGCTCGCGGCGCGCGGCGCCGCCGGGCCGCATCTGTTGCACGACCCGGCGCTGGCGCTGCTCGGCGCGCTGGCCGCGGACGTTGACACGCCGGGGACCCGGGCTGAGCACGCCGCCGCGTGGCCGGGCGGCCCGGCCCCGCCCGCATGGCCGGGCGCCCCGGCCCAGCCCGCATGGCCGGGCCGGGCGGCAGCCGAGCCTGCCGTGACGTGGCAGTCGCTGGCCGACGCGCAGCCCCGGGGCGCGGCCGTGTGGCTGCGGACCGCGGCCGCGGGCGGCGTGGTGGCGGGCCTGGCCAGCGTCACCAGCCTGATCGCCACGAGCATGCTGGCGCGGCTGGCCCGCGGGCCGGCCAGAGGCGGCGGGTGGCAGCGGCATCCGGCCCGGCCACGTCGGCTGCGCTGACCATCCTGGCGCCGCGGCCCCTCTAGACTGGGTGATGACCTTGCAGCCATCCTCCGGAAGGTGTCATGAGCGACGTCGGCAAGTTCGCCCCTCCGGCCCTGACCTTCGACGACGTCCTGCTGCTGCCCGCGCACTCGGAGGTGATGCCCGGTGAGGCGGACACGACGGCCCGGCTGACCCGCGGGATCACGCTGAATGTGCCGCTGGTCTCCTCGGCCATGGACACGGTGACCGAGGCCCGGATGGCCATCGCCATGGCGCGCATCGGCGGGGCCGGCGTCCTGCACCGGAACCTCTCCGTGGACGACCAGGCGCAGATGGTCGACACGGTGAAGCGGTCCGAGGCCGGCATGATCACCAACCCGGTGACCTGCGGCCCGGATGCCACCGTGGGTGACGTCGAGCAGTTGTGCGCCCGGTACCGCATCTCCGGCGTCCCGGTGACCAGCCCGGATGGGGTCCTGGTCGGGATCGTGACCAACCGGGACATCCGCTTCGTGACCGACCACAGCCGGGCGGTGGCCGACGTCATGACGACGACGCCGCTGATCACCGCGCCAGTCGGGGTGTCCAGGGACGATGCGCTCGCGCTGCTCATGCAGCACAAGGTGGAGAAGCTGCCCCTGGTCGACTCCGCCGGAAAGCTCCGCGGCCTCATCACTGTGAAAGATTTCACCAAGAGCGACGAGTACCCGCTGGCCACCAAGGACCCGGCCGGGCGCCTGGTCGTCGGGGCCGCGGTGGGCGTCGGCGCGGATGCCAAGCGCCGGGCGCAGGCCCTGGCCGAGGCCGGTGTTGACTTCCTCGTGGTGGACACATCCCACGGACATGCGCAAGCGGTCCTGGACATGGTCCATGAGGTGAAGGCGAATACCAAGGTGGACGTCATCGGCGGCAACATTGCCTCCCGTCCTGGGGCGCAGGCGCTGATCGACGCCGGTGCCGACGGGGTGAAAGTCGGCGTCGGGCCAGGTTCCATCTGCACCACCCGGGTGGTCGCCGGCGTAGGCGTGCCCCAGGTCACCGCCATCTACGAGGCCGCGCAGGCCGCACGGTCCGCGGGTGTCCCCGTCATCGGGGACGGCGGGCTGCAGCATTCCGGCGACATCGCCAAGGCCATCGCGGCCGGCGCGGACACCGTGATGCTGGGCAGCCTGCTGGCCGGGTGCGAAGAGGGGCCCGGTGAAATGGTCTTCATCCATGGCAAGCAGTACAAGCTGTACCGGGGGATGGGCTCACTGGGCGCCATGCGCAACCCCGAGCGCGGCGGGTCCTTCTCCAAGGACCGCTACTTCCAGGACGACGTGCTGCGCGAGGACAAGCTGGTCCCGCAGGGCATCGAGGGCCAGGTCCCCTACCGCGGGCCGCTGGCGGCGGTGGCCAACCAGTTGGTCGGCGGGCTGCGGGCGGCCATGGGGTACTGCGGTGCCCGGACCCTGGCCGAGCTCCAGCAGGCCCGGTTCACCCAGATCACCGCGGCCGGGCTGGCGGAAAGCCATCCGCACGACATCGAGATGACCGCGGAAGCACCCAACTACGCCCGGCGCGGGCGGGCCTGACCTTGGCGGCCCTGACCTTGGCGGCCCTAACCTGGCGGCCCTAACCTGGCGGCCCTAACCTGGCGGCACTGAGATAGGCGGAACTGCAGTCATGACCACCGTCGAGATCGGCCGGGGCAAGAGCGGCCGCCGCGCCTACCCGCTCGATGAGATCGGCATCGTCCCTTCCCGGCGGACCAGGGACCCCGAGGAGGTTTCGGTCGCCTGGCAGATCGACGCGTACCGGTTTGAGATGCCGCTGGTGGCCTCCCCGATGGACAGCGTGGTCTCGCCGGCCTTCGCGGCGAACCTGGGCGGGCTGGGCGGGCTGGCCGTGCTCGACCTGGAAGGCCTGTGGACCCGGTACGAGGACCCGGAGCCGATCCTGGCCGAGATCGCGGAACTCGGCCAGGAGGACGCCACCCGGCGGCTCCAGGAGATCTACGCCGAGCCGATCAAGGAAGAGCTGATCGGCCAGCGGATCGAGGAGATCCGCTCGGCGGGCGTGACCACCGCGGCCCGGCTGTCGCCGCAGCGGACCGTCCGGTACTACAAGACCGTGGTTGACGCGGGCGTGGACATCTTCGTGATCCGCGGCACCACGGTGTCCGCCGAGCACGTGTCCGGGCACGCTGAGCCGCTCAACCTGAAGCAGTTCATCTACGAGCTCGATGTGCCGGTGATCGTCGGCGGCTGCGCCACCTACACCGCCGCGCTGCACCTGATGCGCACCGGCGCGGCCGGCGTGCTGGTCGGCTTCGGCGGTGGGTCGGGGCACACCACGGCCGCGGTGCTGGGCGTGACCGTGCCCATGGCCACCGCGATCGCGGACGTGGCCGCCGCGCGCCGAGAGTACCTGGACGAATCAGGCGGCCGGTACGTGCACGTGATCGCGGACGGCGGGATGACCCGCAGCGGTGACATCGCGAAGTCGCTGGCCTGCGGTTCGGACGCGGTCATGGTCGGGTCGCCGTTCGCCCGGGCGGCCGAGGCGCCGGGCCGCGGCTACCACTGGGGGAGCGAGTCGCACCACCCGGACCTGCCCCGCGGCGCCCGGGTTGAGGTCGGCACGGTCGGCTCCCTCGGGCAGATCCTGCACGGCCCGTCGGACGTGCCCGATGGCTCGCTCAATCTGATCGGCGCCCTCCGCCGGACCATGGCCACCTCCGGGTACTCCGACCTCAAGGAGTTCCAGCGGGTCGAGGTGGCCGTGACCCCGAACGCGCTGCCGCGACGGTGACGATGGCCGAGGAGGCGGCACGCCTGGACCCCGACGGACGGTCCGCGGCGCTCGCCGCGCTCACCCGGGACGAGCTGCAGGTGCTCGTGGTCGGCGGGGGCGTGGTCGGCGCGGGGGTGGCACTCGACGCGGTCACCCGCGGCCTGTCGGTCGGCCTGGTCGAGGCGCGTGATTTCGCGTCCGGTACCTCCTCGCGCTCCAGCAAGCTGATCCACGGCGGGCTGCGCTACCTGGAGCAGCTGAACGTGAGCCTGGTCCGGGAGGCGCTGACCGAGCGCGGGCTGCTGCTCCAGCGGATCGCCCCCCACCTGGTCCGGCCGGTGCCGTTCCTGTTCCCGCTGACCCACCATGTGTGGGAACGGGCGTACGTGGGGGCCGGGCTGAACGCCTACGACATGCTCGGGTTCTCGCTCGGCCAGCCGCGCGGGCTGCCCGGGCACCGCCAGCTCACCAAGCGGGGTGCGCTGCGGCTCGCCCCCGCCCTCAAGCGGTCCGTGCTCACCGGGGCGCTGCAGTACTGGGACGCCGAGGTGGACGACGCCCGGTACGTGGTCAGCCTGATCCGCACGGCGGCCAGCTACGGGGCACAGATCGCCTCACGGACCCAGGTCACCGGCTTCCTCCGGGAGGGGGAGCGGGTCACCGGGGTGCGCGCGGTGGACCTGGAGACGGGCCAGCACCTCGAGGTCCGGGCCCAGCAGGTGGTCAACGCGACCGGTGTCTGGACCGACGAAGTGCAGGCCTTGGTGGGCGGGCGCGGCGTGATCAACATCCGTGCCTCCAAGGGCGTGCACCTGGTCGTGCCACGGGACCGTATCCAGTCCCGCACCGGGATCGTCATGCGCACCCCGACCAGCGTGCTGTTCATCATCCCGTGGGGGCGGCACTGGATCGTCGGCACGACGGACACCGAGTGGACCCTGGACAAGGCGCATCCGGCAGCCAGCCGGGCCGACATCGACTACGTGCTAGCCCAGGTCAACCGGGTCCTCGCCGTCCCGCTGACCCGGGAAGACGTGGCCGGGGTCTACGCGGGGCTGCGGCCGCTGCTGGCCGGCGAGTCCGAGTCCACCTCGCGGCTGTCGCGGGAGCATGTGGTCGCGCACCCGGTGCCCGGGCTGGTGATGATCGCGGGCGGCAAGTACACCACCTACCGCCTGATGGCCCGGGACGCAGTGGACGCGGTCGCGCACGGGCTGGACTGGCGTGTCCCGCCGTCCTGCACCGACGAGGTGCCGCTGGCCGGCGCGGACGGCTACCTGCCACTGTGGAACGCGCGGCACCGGCTGGCCCGGTCCTCGGGCCTGCACGTGGCCAGGATCGAGCACCTGCTGGGCCGCTACGGGGCGCTGGCCACCGAGGTCCTCGACATGATCGCGGCTGAGCCGGACCTCGGGCGGCCGCTCACCGGGGCCGAGGACTATCTGCGCGCCGAGGCGAGCTACGCGGCCTCGCACGAGGGGGCCCGGCACCTCGACGACGTGCTGGTCCGGCGCACCCACATCTCGATCGAGACCTGGGACCGCGGCCTGTCCGCCGCGGCCGAGACCGCCGAGCTGCTGGCCAAGCCGCTGCGCTGGGACGACCAGCAGGTGGCCAACGAGATCAGCCACTACGAGGCGACGATCGAGGCCGAGCGGGCCTCCCAGGAAGAGGCCACCGATCAGGCGGCCGATGCGCTGCTGCTGGACGCCCCGGACATCGTGCCCGTCATCAGTTAGTTAGGTCCGGGGGGTCCAGGGGGTTGTAGCCCGGAGTAGCAGGGCGTCGGGCAGGCGGGGCCCGCCGCAGGCGGGTGCCCTCCGGGCCGGCGTTCGGCGCGAAGCGGCGAGCGGGGGGTCCAGGGGGGTCGTCGCCACGGGGGGAAATGCCGGGGGGTCCAGGGGGGTCGTCGCCACGGGGGGAAATGCCGGGGGGTCCAGGGGGGTCGTCGCCACGGGGGGAAATGCCGGGGGGTCCAGGGGGGTCGTCCCCCCGGACTAGAGTTGCCCGCATGTCCTCTAGGCCACGCGCGTTTTCCGGCATCCAGCCGACCGCCGACTCGTTCCACCTCGGTAACTACCTCGGCGCGGTCCGCCAGTGGGTCGCGCTCCAGGAGACGCACGAGGCGTTCTACTGCGTGGTGGACCTGCATGCGATCACGGTCCCGCAGGACCCGGCCCAGCTCCGCCAGCGGACCCGGGTGGCGGCCGCCCAGCTGTTCGCGGCCGGGCTCGACCCGGACCGGGCCGTGGTGTTCGTGCAGAGCCACGTGCCGCAGCACACCGAGCTGGCCTGGGTGCTGGGCTGCATCACCGGGTTCGGCGAGCTCAGCCGGATGACCCAGTTCAAGGACAAGGCGGCCAGGGGCGGCGCCCAGCAGGCCAGCCTGGGGCTGTTCAGCTACCCGGCGCTGCAGGCCGCGGACATCCTGCTCTACCAGACCAACGAGGTGCCGGTCGGTGAGGACCAGCGGCAGCACCTGGAGCTCAGCCGGGACCTCGCCGTGCGGTTCAACCACCGTTACGGGCCCACGTTCACGGTGCCCTCGCCCCTGATCGTGTCGGGCGTCGCCAAGATCACCGACTTGCAGGAGCCGACCGCCAAGATGAGCAAGTCGTCCTCGTCGGCGGCGGGCATCATCGACGTGCTGGATGAGCCCGGCGTGATCCGCAAGAAGATCGCCCGGGCGGTCACCGACCCCGGCAGCGAGATCCGCGCGGACGAGAAGGACAAGCCCGGCGTCACCAACTTGCTGCGCATCTACTCCGCGCTGACCGGCGAGGACACCGCGGCGCTGGAGGCCCGGTACGCCGGCCAGGGCTACGGAACGTTCAAGAAGGACCTGGCCGAGGTGGTGGCCGGGGCGCTGGCCCCGATCCGGGAACGGACCGAGAAACTGCTCGCCGACGAGGGCGAACTGGACCGGCTGCTCGCCCACGGGGCCGCCCGGGCGCGGCCCGTGGCCCAGGAGACCATGGCCATGGTCATGGACCGGGTGGGGTTCCTCCGCCCGCCCGGCGCCTGAGCAGGACCACGATCCCGCCGGCCGTGAGCGCCGCGAGCAGCAGCGCGCTCGGGGCGCCCGGCCACCACCCGCCGCGACGCCGGGCGGCCGGCGGCTACCCGGTCCGCTATGACCAGCGAAGTTCAGGACCGCAGCGGGCGGGATCAGGACGCGCCCGCGGACCAGGACGGCCCCGCAGACCAGGGTGCGGCCCCGCACACCACGGAGGGCAGCCGCCGGGCCGCGTGGGCCGGGTAGCGGACCATGATTCCCCGGCCGGCCAGCCCCGGGCCGGCGATCACGGGGCTGGCCTGCCCGGCGCCGGTCTGGCCGGCCTGGGCGGCGGCACCGGCGCGGGGCGGTTTTCGTTGCGGCTGGGCGTGGTAGCGGGCGGTCGCCGGAAGCCCGGTGGCGGCCCTGGCCAGCGTCGGCGGGCCGGTGAGCGGCACCGCGACCAGGAGCGCGGCCGCGACCGCGGCGGCCCGGCGGGGCCCGATCCGGGCGGCCCGGCGGGGCCCGATCCGGGCGGGCCGGCGGGGCCCGATCCGGGGAGGCCGGCCCGCCCGGGCCAGGCCCGGCCACCTCGTCGTTTCGCTCACGCAGGGTAGTCAATCAGGGGAGATGATCGTGTCTGCGGGTGTGGAGCTGGCCTGAGTATGGTGAAGATCGCTTAGGTGTCTGGAGCCCTGCCCCTTAACCTTGGGTTATGGGACGTGAGTCGGAGTCGGGGCTGCCCATCGAGCCCCTGTACGGCCCCGGGCAGCCAGCTGGCTTCGACCCGGCGGAAAAACTCGGGCCACCCGGCCAATACCCGTTTACCCGCGGCGTGTACCCCACGATGTACACCACCCGGCCGTGGACCATGCGGCAGTATGCCGGGTTCGCCACCGCGGAGGACTCCAACCGGCGTTACCACGAGCTGATCGAGGCAGGGACCACGGGCCTGTCCGTCGCCTTCGACCTGCCGACCCAGATGGGGTACGACTCGGACGCCCCGCTGGCCCGGGGCGAGGTCGGCAAGGTCGGCGTGGCCATCGACTCCGTCGAGGACATGCGGATCCTGCTGCGCGGGATCCCGCTGGGCGACGTGTCCACCTCGATGACGATCAACGCCCCGGCGGCCCTGCTGCTCCTGCTGTACCAGCTGGTGGCCGAGGAGCAGGGCGTGCCCGCGTCCGCGCTGACCGGAACGATCCAGAACGACATTCTCAAGGAATACATCGCCCGGGGAACCTATATCTATCCTCCAGTCCCGTCGCTGCGCCTGGTCGCGAACACGTTCGCCTACTGCCGGACGGAGATGCCGCACTGGAACACGATCTCGATTTCCGGGTACCACATGGCGGAGGCGGGCGCGACCCCGGTCCAGGAGATCGCGTTCACGCTGGCCAACGCCAAGGAGTACGTGCGGGCCGCGGTCCGCTCCGGACTGGCCGTGGACGAGTTCGCGCCGCGCCTGTCGTTCTTTTTCGTGGCCCGCACCACGCTGCTGGAGGAGGTGGCCAAGTTCCGGGCTGCCCGGCGGCTGTGGGCGCGGATCATGCGGGACGAGTTCGGGGCGGAGAACCCGAAGTCCCAGATGCTCCGGTTCCACACCCAGACGGCCGGGGTCCAGCTGACCGCGCAGCAGCCCGAGGTCAATCTGACCAGGGTCACCGTGCAGGCCCTCGCCGCCGTGCTCGGCGGTACCCAGTCGCTGCACACCAACGCCTATGACGAGGCCATCGCCCTGCCCAGCCAGAAGGCCGCCCGGCTCGCGGTGCGCACCCAGCAGGTGATCGCGAACGAGACCGACCTGACCGCCACCGTGGACCCGTTCGCCGGTTCCTACGCGATGGAGTCCATGACCGACGACGTCGCGGACGCGGCGGACGAGCTGATGGCCCGGGTCGAGGACCTCGGCGGCGCGGTCGCGGCCATCGAGCAGGGATTCCAGAAAGCCGAGATCGAGCGGTCCGCCTACCAGGTGACCCGGGAGATAGACGCCGGGGAGCGGGTCGTGGTCGGGGTGAACAAGTTCACCGTGCCCAGTGACGAGCCCTACGAGCCGTTTCCGTTCGATCCCGCACTGGAGGAGCAGCAGGCCCGCCGGCTGGCCACCTTGCGCAGTGAGCGGGATGCCGGGGAGTTCCGCCGCCGCCTCGACGACCTGAAGAAGGCCGCCACCGGCAGCCAGAACCTGCTCGTCCCGGTGCGCGAGGCGCTGCGGCACCGGGCCACGGTGGGCGAGGTGTGCGACGCGCTGCGCGAGGTCTGGGGCCAATACCAGCCGCCCCAGATCGGCTGACCAGCGCGCCGCCGAACCATTTCAGGCCAGGGACCGTGAATAACGATGCGTGAGTTCGCTTACCGACGGTTATCGGTAGTAAGCAGATTAGTAGTGGGCTCCGGCGCGGCAGGCCGGCGCCACCAAGGGTCAGGGCCGGCCCAGGCGAGCAGCAGGAGGAGGTCGGCGGTGGCTATCTGGTGGAATCCCTCCCGGGGTGCGACGCTGGGCGTCGAGTGGGAGCTTCAGCTGATCGACGCCGCCAGCAGGCTGCTGCGCCAGGACGCGCGGGAGGTCATCTCCGCTCTCACAGGCCGGGAGGGGACCGGGCCGCAGCCCAAGATTCACGACGAGCTCATGCAGTCGACCGTCGAGGTGGTCACCGGCGTCTGCAGCACGGTGTCCGAGGCCGTAGCGGACCTAGCCGCGACAATTGCTGACCTTCAGCGGATCACGGATATGCGCGGTACGATGCTGGCCTGCGCCGGAACACATCCTGTCAGTGATTGGCGGGATGCCAAGATGGCGCCCGTTCAGCGCTATGCGGAACTCGTCGAGCAGATGCAGTGGCTGGCCCGCCGGATCCAGACCTTTGGTGTGCACGTCCACGTGGGGCTTCGTGATGGCAGCAAGGCGATTCCGATCGTCAACGCTCTCGCCGCTTATCTGCCGCACTTCCTCGCGCTGACCGCGTCGAGCCCGTTCTGGGGAGGGCACGACACCGGGCTCGCCTCGAGCAGGGCGGTCATCTTCGGCGGGTTGCCGACCGCAGGTCCGCCACAATTGCTGGCGGACTGGAGTGAGTTCGAGGAGTACATGGACACGCTGCTGCGGGCCGGGACCATCCGGAGCATCAAGGAAGTGTGGTGGGATGTCCGGCCACACCCTGACTTCGGCACGGTCGAGATCCGCATGTTCGACGGGGCCCCGACGCTGCGCGAGGTCGGCATGGCTGCCGCCCTGTCGCAGTGCCTGGTTCACCTGCTCGACACGCGGCTGGACCGCGGGTACCGGCTGCCCGCCCAGCCGTCCTGGGTCGTCCGGGACAACCGCTGGAGGGCGACCAGGTACGGGCTCGACGCCATCGTGATCACGGACGCGGCGGGGGCGACCGCGCCGCTGCGCGACGAGCTGTACGAGCTGTTCCTGGAGATTCAGCCGGTCGCACAGCGGCTGGGCTGCGCGGACGAGCTGGACGTGCTCGGCGAGGTGCTCGAACGGGGCGCTTCCTACGAGCGGCAGCGGGCCGTGGTGGCAACAGGCGGGGGGCTGACGGACGTGGTTGACGCGCTGGTCACGGAGTTCGCCGAGGACCGGTTCGTCCGCCCGGGGGAGGTGGCGAATGCCGAATGACGCTCTGCGCGCGGATCTCGGCTCGTTCCTGACCGCGCACGAGGCTGAGCTGACCGACTTCCGCCGGGACATGCACGCCCATCCCGAGCTCGGCTACCACGAGCACCGGGCCACCCGGCGGATCGCGCTCCGGCTGGCCGCCGCGGGCCTGCGGCCGATGATCCTGCCCAAGGGAACGGGGCTGATCGCGGACATCGGCGGCTGCGAGGACGGCCCGCTGGTGGCGTTGCGGGCCGACCTGGACGCGCTGGCGATCAGCGACGAGAAGCAGGTCTCCTACCGTTCGACGGTGCCCAACGCGTGCCACGCCTGCGGCCACGACGTGCACACCACCATCGTCCTGGGCGCGGGGCTGTTCCTGGCCCAGCAGGCCGCCTCGGGCCGGCTGCCAGGCCGGGTGCGGCTGATCTTCCAGCCCGCCGAAGAGGTGGCCGGCGGCGCGCTGGACGTCATGGCGGCCGGCGGCATCGCCTCGGTGGACCGCATCTTCGGGCTGCACTGCGACCCCCGCCTGGACGCGGGGAAGGTCGGGGTGCGCAGCGGCCCCATCACCGCCGCCTGCGACCGCATCACCGTCCGGGTCACCGGGCCGGGCGGACATACCGCCCGGCCCCATTTGACTGCCGACCTCGTCTACGCGCTGGGCAAGATCGTCACCGAGCTGCCCGCGGCGCTGTCCCGGCGGGTCGATCCCCGGTCCAGCCTCAGCCTGGTATGGGGCCGCGTGAGCGCCGGCACCGGGGCCAACTCCATCCCCGACGACGGGGTGGTGGAGGGCACGGTCCGCTGCCTCGACGACAAGGCCTGGCACGAGGCACCGGAGCTGCTCAAGGCCCTGATCGAGTCCGTGGCCAGCGCCTACGGCGTCATCGCCGACCTGGCCTACCAGCGCAGCGTCCCGCCCACCGTGAACGAGCCGTCCAGCACGGCGCTGCTGTCCGCCGCGGCCGAGCAGGTACTCGGCCCCGAGGCGGTCACCACGACCCAGCAGAGCCTCGGCGGGGAGGACTTCGCCTGGTACCTGGAGTCGGTGCCGGGCTCACTGGCCCGGCTGGGCACCCGCGTCCCGGGGTCCGGCCAGGACTTCGACATCCACCAGCCCGCGTTCGACGTGGACGAGAGCGCGATCGGCGTCGGGGTGCGGCTGCTGGCCGCCGCCGCGATTGCCGCCGTCCGGGGCAGCGCGGTCGCCCCCGGGCCGATCTCAGACCCCGGGCCGATCTCAGACCCCGGGCCGCTCTCAGACCCCGGGCCGCTCTCAGACCCCGGGCCGATCTCGGACGCCGCGCCGCTCTCGGACGCCGCGCCGCTCTCGGACGGTGCTATCGCCTGAGGCGCGCCGGCGCGTGCGACCTCACCGCCCGTTCACGGTCACCCTGATCTTCACCGGGCCTCCCTCGCCGGGCTGATCGCGGCCCAGACCCGGGCGGGCGTAGCGGGCATGTCGATGTGGCGCACCCCGAGGTGGCTGACCGCGTCGATGACCGCGTTCTGGGTGGCCGGCGCGGCCCCGATCGTGCCTGCCTCGCCGATGCCCTTGGCCCCGAGCGGGTTGATGTCGGTGGGGGTCTCGCTGGGCAGCAGCTCGAAGCTCGGCAACTCCGCCGCGGAGATCATGGCGTAATCCGCCAGAGTGCTGGTGAGCGGGTTGCCCTCCGGGTCGTACACCATCTCCTCCAGCAGTGCCTGAGCCACCCCCTGGGCGATACCGCCGTGCCGCTGCCCCTCGGCCAGCACCGGGTTGACCACCGTCCCCGCGTCGTCCACGGTCACCAGCCGGATCAGCCGGGCTTTCCCCGTCTTCGTGTCCACCTCGGCGACCGCCAGATGGGTGCCGAACGGGAAGGTCGGTCGTCCCCCGGTGTACTCGACGGCAGCGGCCAGGCCGTCGGGCCCGGCGTGCCCGGCGACGTCAGCCCAGGTCTGGCCGGTCGCTGGGTCCCCGCGGACCTGCCAGATCCCGGTCTCCGCGTCCAGTTCCAGGTCGGCTTCGCTGGCCTCCAGCAGGTGGGCCGCCACCCGCCGGGCCTGCTCCTTCACGTCGAGCGCGGCCATATGCACGGCGACCCCGCCGAGTTGCAGCGACCGTGACGCGTAGGTGCCCACGCCCTGCGGGATGACCTCGGTGTCACCGTGGATTACGGTGACATTCGACATCGGGATGCCCAGATCCGCCTGAACGAGCATGGCCCAGGCCGTGTGGTGGCCCTGGCCGTGCGCGGAACTGCCGGTGAACACGGTGGCCGAGCCGTCCCCGTGCACGACGAGCCGGGCGGTCTCCCCGGCGGCCGCGTCGGCCGCGGTGATCTCCACGTAGCTGGCCAGCCCCAGCCCCAGCTGCAGCACGCCGCCCTGCTCGCGGCGGCGGGCCTGCTCCGCCCGCAGCGCGGCGTAGCCTGCGCCGGCCAGCACCGCGTCCAGGGCCCGGACGTAGTCCCCGCTGTCGTAGACGGCCCCGCTCGCGGTCGTGTAGGGGAAGCTGCCCGCAGGGATCAGGTTGCGCCGCCGGACCTCGGCCGGGTCCATGCCGATCTCGGCGGCGAACAGGTTGACGGCCCGCTCGATCGCGGCCGTGGCCTCGGGGCGCCCGGCGCCCCGGTAGGCGGAGACCGGCGTGGTGTTCGTCACCACCACCCGGAACGCGGTCTCGACGCGCGGGATCTGATACGGTCCGACCGCCATCAGGCTGGTCAGGCCGGGGAGGAAGCCGCTCATCCGGGGGTAGGCCCCGGTGTCCTGGATGATCTCCAGCCGGTACGCGAGGAGCCGGCCGTCCCGCGTCCCGCCGAGCGTGATGACCTGCTGCTGGGCCCGCCCGTGCGTCATGCCGAGGAGGTTCTCGCGGCGGGTTTCCGTCCACCGGACCGGCCGGCCCGCCGGGCCGCCCAGGCGACCGTGATCCCGTCCCGGTCCAGCCCGACCTTGGCGCCGAAGCCGCCCCCGACATCGGGGGTGATGACCCGGATGGCGGCGGGATCGAGCCCCAGCGCTCCGGCCAGGATGAACCGGGAGATCTGCGCGTTCTGGGTGCTCAGCCACACGGTGAGCCGGCCGTCCGCCCAGCGGGCGGCGGCGGCCCGGCCCTCGAGCGGGGCCGGTGCGAGCCGCTGGTTCTCGATCGTGTGGCTGATCACCACGTCGCAGCCGTCGAAGGCGGACCGGTCGGCGGGCGGGCCGGAGCTCACCGCCACGTTCGAGTCCGTCCCGGGGAACAGCAGCGCCGGCGGGTCCAGCGCGCCGGCGAAGCCCACCACCGCGGGCAGCGGCTGGTAGTCCACGCTGACCAGTTCGGCCGCATCCTCGCCCTGATAGCTGTCGTCGGTCAGCACGAGCGCCACCGGCTCGCCGGCGAACCGCACCCGGTCGCGGGCCAGCAGCGGCTCGGACCACGGGCCGCCCATCGGGACGGGCGCGCCTTCGCTGCCGGTCCCGTCGTCCGGGGGCGGCGGGGGCAGGTCGTCCATGTCCTGGGCGGTGAACACGGCGATCACGCCTGGCGCGGCCCGCGCGGCCGAGGAATCCAGGCCGGTGATCAGCGCGTGCGCGACGGGACTGCGGATGAACGTGGCCCGGGCCGCCCCGAGCAGTTCCGGCACCCGCAGGTCGTTCACGTAGGTGCCGCCGGCCGTCAGCAACCGCGGATCCTCGGTCCGTACCACCCGGGTCCCCAGGATGCTCATCCTGACCTCCGAAGCCCTGCGCAGGCGGGATATGTACCGGCCCGCCGGGGGGGTCGGCCGCCTGGGCGGCCCTCGGCCGCCAGGCGGCCCTCCGGAGCCGTCCAGGCGGCTCCCGGCGGTCCGCTCAGCATGCTCTACCTGCACGCGGTTGCATAGCCGGCGGGCATTTATTCACCGGCGTGCTATCGGGTTCTGGATACTCGCTCAGGACACCCGGAGCCGGCTGCGGGCGCGTCGGGGGCACGCGGTGCCGGGTGCCTCGTCCAGATCACGCTGGCCTGCGCGGCGCAGGCGGTGGCCGGGGCGGGACCCGGGCCCGCGTAGGCTGATCCGGCGGCTGGACAGCGGCCTGGCCCGCGCCGGGTCAGGCGGGCCAGCCCCGGTGACTTGGAGCGCGGTGGCGGTGTTCTCGCGGCAGGATCTGCTCAGCGACCGGCAGGTCTACCGGACGACCGGATCCCTGGTGGCATGGTGGGCGTGGGCCGCGTTCGCGGTGGTGGTCCTGGCCGTGCTCGCCAGGGGCCACCATGACCACGGGGCACTGGTCACGGCCGTCGTGGTCCTTGCGATCACCGGGATCATGTTCGCGTGCGCGCTGCGTCCCCGGATCGTGGCCGGCGCCGCGGGGGTCACGGTCGTCAACCCGCTGCGGGTGCACCTGCTGCCGTGGCCCGCGGTGATCCGGGTCGATGTCGTGCACAACGTCCGGGTCCATTACCGGACCCCGGCCGGGGAGGCGATCGTGTACAGCTGGGCGGTCCAGTCGTCGGGGCACTCCAGGACGCGCAGCGAGTTGCGGGCGCGGCGCGCCGCACGCCGCGGGACGGCCGCGGAGCCCGGATACGCCCGGCTCCCGGAGGAGGCCCAGGCCGCCCTCGCGGGGTCGGCGGCGGAGTTCATCGCCCGGCAGTTGGACGAGCGGGCCCGGATGCAGGGATCTCCGACCGCCCCGCGGGCCGCTTCCACTGGCCCCCAGGTGCGCTGGACCTGGGGCCCCATCGCGGCGATAGCGGTTCCGTTGCTGCTACTGCTGGCCGTGACGCTGGCCTGAGGCCGGCCGGCGGCCTGGCCATACGCGGGCCGGAGCCGCAGTCCGGGGAACCGCGCCAGCCCCCGGATCCGCGGAAACCCGTTGACTTAAAGGACGCTTTAAGTCAGAGCATGGGGCCATGACGACGACCGCTGACCACCGCCCGTCCGCGACCTTCGCCGACCTGCCGGGCCTGATGTCCCTGATGACCGGGGACGACAAGCACGACCAGGCGGCCACCTCCACCCTCGACGTGCTCTGGGTGCTGTATGACCGGGTGCTGCGGCTCACGCCGCAGACGGCTGGCGACGACCGGCGGGACCGCTTCCTGCTCTCCAAGGGGCACGGGCCGATGGCGTACTACGCCGTGCTCGCGGCCAAGGGCTTCGTGGACCCCGGCGACCTGCCAGGCTTCGGGGCGTTCGGCTCGGCCCTCGGGCTGCACCCGGACCGGACCCTGATCCCCGGGGTGGAGATCTCCAGCGGGTCGCTCGGCCACGGGCTGCCGCTGGCCGTCGGCGTGGCCCTCGGCCTGCGGGCGCGGGCCCTGACCGGCTCACGGGTGTTCGTGCTGGCCGGGGACGCCGAACTGGACGAGGGATCCAATCAGGAGGCCATCGCGTTCGCCCGGGCCGCCCGGCTGGACACACTGCACGTGGTGGTGGTGGACAACGTCTCGTCCACCTACGGCTGGCCCGGCGGGGTGGAAGCCCGGTTCGCCGTCGAGGGCTGGTCGGTGCGCCGGGTGTCCGGCCGGGATCACGACGCGCTGGAGGCCGCGCTCACCGCGCCGCATCCCCCCGGCCGGCCGCACATGGTCGCCGCGGTCGTCGAGCCCAAGCGATAGTCGTCGAGCCCAAGCGATAGGAGACGGTCATGGAGACGATGCGGGAACGGTTCGCCGCGGTCACGAGCGACCTGCTGGCCGCGGATCCACGGCTGGCCGTGGTGCTCGCCGACATCTCCGCGGACCTGTTCCGGCCGGCTGCCGCCCGCCACCCGGACCGGGTGATCAACGTCGGCATCCGGGAGCAGCTCCTGGTCAGCGTGGCGGGCGGGCTGTCCCTGGCCGGGGTGCGGCCCATCGCGCACACGTTCGCCAGCTTCCTGGTCGAGCGGCCCTTCGAGCAGATCAAGCTGGACCTGAACCATCAGGCCGCGGCCGCGGGAGCGGTGCTGGTCAGCGCGGGAGCTTCCTACGACTACTCCGACAGCGGCCGCACCCACCAGTCACCGGGCGACGTGGCACTGCTGGGCACGCTGCCCGGCTGGACGGTGCACGTCCCCGGGCATCCCGACGAGGCCGGGCGCCAGATCCGCGCGGCGGCCGCCGGGGACGGGCTGGTTTACGTGCGGCTGTCCGCGCAGGCCAACACGGTGCCGCTGGATGGCGAGCCGGGCCGGCTCACCATGCTGCGCAGCGGGCGCCGGGGCACCGTGATCGCGGTCGGCCCGCTGGCGGACGCTGTCGTGGACGCGACCCTCGGGTTCGACGTCACCGTGCTGTACGCGGCCACCATCCGGCCGCTGGACGCGGCGACGTTGCGAGCCAGCCTGCAGGTCCCGGACGTCGTGCTGGCCGAGCCGTACCTGGCCGGGACGTCGGTGCCGGCGGTGGCGGACGCGCTGCGCGACCTCCCGCACCGGATCCTGGGGCTCGGTGTCGGCCGCGACGAACTGCGCCGGTACGGCACGCCCTCCGAGCATCAGGCCGCGCACGGGCTGGACCCCGGGTCGTTGCGGAATTCAATCGCATCGTTCCTGCGGATCTGACCGCGCCCGGTCCGGCGCGCAGAGGCGTGCCTGGTCCGGCGCGCAGAGGCGTGCCTGGTCCGGCACGCTCAGCGGCGTGCCTGGTCAGGCGCCCAGCGATGCGCAGGGGCGGGCGCGCAGCCCGGCCACGTAATCGGCGGGCGCGCCCGCCCGCTCGGCCGCGTCCGCAACGAGGCCCAGATAACGCGCCGAGGGCAGGCCGCCCTCGTAGTCGTTGAGCACGTAGAGCCAGGCTGCGACATCGCCGTCCAGCGTCTGCACCCGGACCCTGAGCTTCTGGAAGTAGCCCAGGTGCACGCCATCCCAGTGGTCCAGGACTCGTTCGTCAAGGTCGTGCAGCTCGTAGAGGACGACGAAGACCCGCTCGGCAGCGTCCTCCACGACCGTGGCCAGGGCGCCTTCCCAGCTGATGTCCTCGCCGCCGAAGGTGAGCCGCCAGCCTTCAAGCCAGCCATTGCCCCGCATGGGCGAGTGCGGGCAGCGCTCGGCCATGAGTGTCGGGTCCATATTGGTGGCATACGCCGCGTACAGCTCCACGGCTCACCAGCGTAACGAGGCAACGCATCGTTACGGCGGATCTCCGGTGACCCGCTGCAGCGACTTCGCTGCCGGGAGGGCGGCGTCCGCGGCCTGCGGGCGGCCGGGAAGAATAAGGCAGCGTGAGCCAGCCGCACGAGAGAATCGTGATCCTGGGAGGCGGCCCGGGCGGGTACGAGGCGGCCCTGGTGGCCGCGCAACTCGGCGCCCAGGTGACCGTGGTGGACAGCGATGGCCTGGGCGGCGCCTGCGTGCTGACCGACTGCGTGCCGTCCAAGACCCTCATCGCCACCTCGACCACGATGTCGGTGGTGCACGGCGCGGAAGACCTGGGCATCCGGATCGGCGTTCCCCCGGCCGGCGGGGCTCCCGGCGGGACCGTGTCCGGGCGCGCCTCCGCGGCCCGCGGGTCCGCCGCCGCCGGTGCCTTCATGTCTGGTGCCTCCATGCCCGGTTCCCCGATGTCCGGTGCTGCGGGCGGCCGGCCCGGGCGCGGGCGTGCGTACGTGGACGCGCCCCTCCTGTACGCGAGGGTCAGGGCGCTGGCCCAGGCCCAGTCCGCGGACGTGGCGCTGCGACTGGCCGCCGAGGGTGTCGAGATCATCAGGGACCGCGGCGCCCTGGCAGGCCCGGACACCGTCATCGCGGGCGGCCAGCGGATCCAGGCCGGTGCCGTGCTGATCGCCACCGGCGCGATGCCCCGGGTGCTGCCCGGCGCGGAACCCGACGGGGAGCGCATCCTGAACTGGCGCCAGCTCTACGACCTGCCCGAGCTTCCCTCCGAGCTGGTCGTGGTGGGCTCCGGGGTGACCGGCGCCGAGTTCGCCAGCGCCTACCAGGCCCTGGGCTCCCAGGTCACCCTGGTTTCCTCACGGGAGCGGGTGCTGCCGCACGAGGACGCGGACGCCGCCATGGTGGTCGAGGACGTCTTCCGGCGCCGCGGGATGACGGTGCTGAGCCGGTCCCGCGCAGCGGCGGTCAAGCGGAGCCGCGACGGCGTGATGGTCACGCTGGAAGGCGGCCGGACCGTGCGCGGCTCGCACTGCCTGCTCACCGTGGGCATGGTGCCCGCCACCCGGGGGCTGGGCTTCGAGGAAGCGGGGATCACGCTGGACGGCGGGGGGTTCGTCGAGGTGGACCGGGTATCGCGGACCACGGCGCGGGGCGTGTACGCGGCGGGCGACTGCACCGGGGTGATGATGCTCGCCTCGGTGGCGGCCATGCAGGGCCGGATCGCCATGTGGCACACACTGGGTGAGGCTGTCCAGCCGATCAGGCTGGACCACGTGGCCGCGACGATCTTCACCGATCCTGAGATCGCGACCGTCGGGGTGTCCGCCGACGCGGTCGAATCGGGCGCCGAGGACGCGATCTCGGTCAAGCTGCCGCTGGCCACGAACGCGCGGGCCAAGATGCAGGGCTTCCGGGACGGGTTCGTGAAGCTGTTCGCCCGGCGCGGGACGGGGATCGTGCTCGGCGGGGTGGTGGTGGCGCCGCGGGCCAGCGAGCTCATCCTCGGCGTTTCGCTGGCCGTGGAGCAGTCGCTGACCGTGGATCAGATGGCCCACACGTTCGCGGTCTACCCGTCGCTGTCGGGCAGCCTGACCGAGGCGGCCCGCCGGCTCATGCTCCCCGCCGGTGACCGCCGCTAACCCTCCGGCACAGCCCCGCCGGCGGACGTGCCCCGTCAGCCTCCCCAGCCACAGCGGCCTCACCAGCCACAGACCCTGGTTCGTGATCATGGGTTTGGTGTTGCTATAGCCACACCAAACCCATGATCACAGACGGGAGTGCGTGGGCTTATATGGGGGGCGGGCAGCAGGATGGGTCAGTGTGAGGGGTGGGGCGCGAGGGATCAGTGGGAGGGGCGGCCCAGATCGGGGTCCTTGGGTACTGGCAGTTCGTGCTGGCGCAGCCGGTTCGCCCGCAAATCATCCGCGTAGACCGTCACCGTGAACAGGCTGCCGCACAGGATGAGGGCCACCATGGTCAGGCTGACCCAGATCGGGGCGGGCAGCACGATGCCCAGCACGATCACGAGGATCGCGCAGATGGGGATCATCACGGCCAGGTGCCTGATCACGGTCCGCCGGCGCCAGCCCGCGTCGGTCAGCTCGTGCCGGACCCAGTGCACGTTGTCGGGCGGGAGGCGGAAGCCGTAGGTGAATCGCAGCCACCCGAGCGGTCCCGGGTCACCCTCCAGCCGGGTCACCGGGGCCTCCGGGCTGTGCGCCGGCCCGCCACCCGGCCGTGCAGGACCAGGGCGGCCCGTCCGTGCAGGGCCGCCCGCCCGTGCAGGGCCGCCAGCGCACGCGCCACGGTGGCTGCACCGAGCAGGGGAGGCATGCTCCCAGTCTCCCAGCCCGCCGGCGCCCCGTCACGGGCGGGCTCTAGCCCTCGAGCTTGCAGATAACAGCACCCGCCGACACGGTCTGGCCGATCTCCACCCCCAGCCCCGTCACCGTGCCGTCCTTGTGCGCGGTCAGCGGCTGCTCCATCTTCATCGCCTCCAGGACCACCACGGTGTCACCCGCCGACACCTGCTCCCCCTCGGCCGCAACGATCTTGGTGATGGTGCCCTGCATCGGGCTCACGAGGTCGTCGCCACTGGCGGCCGCGGGGGTCCGGCGCCCGCGGGACATCCGCCGTCCCCCGGCCGCGCCTGCACCTCCCGCCGGCGCATCGGCCACTCCCAGCCCGGCCGGGAGGACCACCTCGAGCCGCTTGCCGCTCACCTCGACCGTGATCCGCTCACGCTGGCCCTGGTCGCCGGCGGGGTAGTCGGCCTCGGCGGGCGCCGGCCCGGCGGACCACGGCTCGATGCCGCCGCCGAACTCGGTCTCGATCCACCGGGTGTGCACGCGGAACGGCTCGTCGGTGAAGGCCGGGTCCCGGACCACCGCGCGGTGGAAGGGGAGCACGGTCGGCATGCCGCCGACCACGCACTCGTCCAGTGCACGGCGGGCCCGCTGCAGCGCCTCGGTCCGGTTGGCCCCGGTGATGATCAGCTTGGCCAGCAGCGAGTCGAAGGCCTGCGGCACGGTCATGCCCCGCGCGTAGCCGGCGTCCACCCGCACCCCGGGGCCGGACGGCCACGTGAGCTGGGTGATGGTGCCGGGGGAGGGCAGGAAGTTCCGGCCGGGGTCCTCGGCGTTGACCCGGAACTCGATCGAGTGCCCGCGCGGCCGCGGGTCGGTGTAGCCGAGTTCCTGCCCGTCCGCGATCCGGAACATCTCCCGGACCAGGTCGATGCCGGTCACCTCCTCCGACACCGGGTGCTCGACCTGGAGCCTGGTGTTGACCTCGAGGAACGAGACCGTGCCGTCCTGCCCGACGAGGAATTCGCAGGTGCCGGCGCCCACGTAACCGGCTTCCCGGAGGATCGCCTTGGACGCCTGGTACATCTGCTCGACCTGGCTGGGGGACAGGAACGGCGCGGGTGCCTCCTCGACCAGTTTCTGGTGCCTGCGCTGCAGCGAGCAATCGCGGGTGGAGATCACCACCACGTTCCCGTGGGCGTCGGCGAGGCACTGGGTCTCCACGTGCCGGGGGTGGTGCAGGTAGCGCTCGAGGAAGCATTCGCCGCGCCCGAACGCCGCCACGGCTTCGCGGACCGCGGACTCGTACGCCTCGCCGATCTCGGCCGGCGTGCGGACCACCTTCAGGCCCCGTCCGCCGCCGCCGAACGCCGCCTTGATGGCGATCGGCAGGCCGTGCCGGGACACGAACGCGTCGACTTCCTCCACGTCGCTGACCGGGCCGTCGGTGCCCGCGGCCATCGGCGCGCCGACCGCCGCGGCGATCTGCCGCGCGGCCACCTTGTCGCCCAGGGACCCGATCGCGGCCGGCGATGGGCCGATCCAGATCAGCCCGGCGTCGATGACCGCCTGGGCGAAGCCGGCGTTCTCGGCGAGGAACCCGTAGCCGGGGTGGACGGCGTCGGCCCCGGACTCGGCCGCGACCGCGAGCAGCTTCTCGACGCTCAGATAGCTCTCCGCCGGCGTCGGGCCGCCCAGAGCGTACGCCTCGTCAGCCATCGAGACGTGCAGGGCGTCGAGGTCGGATTCGGCGTAGACAGCCACGCTGTCCAGCCCCGAGTCACGGCAGGCCCGCACCACGCGGACCGCGATCTCACCACGGTTCGCGATCAGCACCTTGCGCACGAGTCTTCTCCTCCCGACTGCCGAGGAGTTTAGGCGAGCGCAAGTCACCTGCGCTCAGGGGGCCAGGGCCGACGGTGGTTTCGCTCTGCCCTCATTGTGCCGCAGGCGCGCCCATCCGCCCGATTCTCCGCAACGAAAACCATCGCCCGGCCGGTCCCGCACCCCAGCGCCGGGTGGGGCCCGGGGCCGGTCCGGGGTCGGCCCGTCTGTCCCGGCGCGGCGTGGGTGCGGGGTCGGCCCGTCTGTCCCGGCGCGGCGATGGTGCGGGGTCGGCCCCCCTATTCTGGCGCGGGCCGGTCCGGCGTCGGCCCCTCTGTCCCGGCGCGGGGATGGTCCGGCGTCGGCCCCTCTGTCCCGGCGCGGGGATGGTCCGGGTCGGCCCCTCTGTCCCGGCGCGGGGATGGTGCGGGCCCGGTCCGGGGCCGGTCCCTCCATCCCGGGTCCCGGGAGGGTCCGCGGACTCCGGGAGCGGTGATCAGACGGCTAGGCCGGCCGGGCGCCCTCGTGGCGCAACAGCCAGGTCTTCCGGTCCAGGCCGTAGTAGTAGCCGCCCAGGGTGCCGTCCGACCGCAACGCCCGGTGGCACGGGACCACGGGCGCGATCAGGTTGTACGCGCAGGCGGCCCCGGCGGCCCGCGGCGCCCGGGGGTTCCCGGACTGCGCGGCCAGCTGGGTGTAACTGACCGTGCGGCCGGGCGGGACCGCCCGCAGCGCCGCCCACAGCCGCTGCCGGGACGCCGGCCCAGGCTGGCACACGGGGATCGCGTCCAGGGCCCGCAGATCACCGCCGAAATACCCGGCGAGAGGCGCGGCCAGCCAGGGCAGGCCGGCCGGATCGGCAGCCTCCATCGGCAGCGCGCGCAGCGGTACGGCCAGCCGGGCATGCATCACGGCCGGGTCGGCGGTGAACCCGCCCGCGATCAGCCGGCCGCCCTGCACCAGCAGGCTGAGCGGGCCAATGGGGGTGTCGACGACCGTGGCGAGCAAGGGGCTGGCCGGCCTGGGCGGGGCCTGGACGGCAGGGACCGGCTTGGCCGGGGCCGGCACGGCAGGGACCTGCACGGGCGGGACCGGCACGGCAGGGACCTGCACGGGCGGGACCTGCACGGGCGGGACCGGCACGGCAGGGACCGGAGGGGCGGGGGCCGGCGGGGCAGCCGGGTCAGGCATGCTTACTCCTCAGCTCGCGGGGGCGAGAACGTCCGCCTGGGCGGCCCGGGTCACGTCCGGCTGGGCGGCCCGGGTCACGTCCGGCTGGGCGGGGCGGGCCCGGGACGGCTCGGCGGGCCGGGTCACGTCCGGCTGGGCTGGCATAGCCCACAAATGCATGGCGGCGTACGCGCGCCACGGGCGCCACCGGGCCACGTGCCCAGGCGGTGCGCCCAGCCGGGCCAAGGCGCGGCGCAGGCCCAGATCGGCCGCGGGGAACGCGTCGGGGTCGCCGGCCGCGCGCATCAGGATGTAGCCGATGGTCCATGGCCCGATGCCGGGCAACCCGGCCAGCTGGGCGGCGACCTCCCGCGGGTCGGCGCCGGGGTCGAGGGTCAGCCGCCCGCTCGCGGTCGCCGTGGCGAGCGCGCGCAGCGTCCGCTGGCGGGCGGTGGTGATCCCGAGGCCGTCCAGGTCGGCGCCGGCCAGCACCTCCGGGGCGGGGAACACCATGGCCGGCCCGGCCAGTCCGGCGGGGGTGTCCGTCACGGCGTCGGGGGCCAGCGGGACGCCGTGCCGGGCGGCCAGCCGCCCGGCGAACGTGCTCGCCGCGGCCACCGAGACCTGCTGGCCGAGGACCGCACGCACCGCGAGCTCGAAGCCGTCGTAGGCGCCAGGCACGCGCAGCCCGGGCCGGGCGGCCACCAGCGGAGCGATCAGGTCGTCGGCAGCAAGGGCGGCGCCGATCGCACCGGGGTCGGCGTCGGCGTCGAGCAGCCGCCGGGCCCGGCCGACGACCGGGGCGATCGCCGCGAGCCCGGTGAGCCGGGCCCGGAGCAGCACGTGGCCCTCGCCCGGCCGCGGGATCAGCTCGATGATCCTCGGGCCCGCCGCGGTCCGCACGGTCCTGGCGTAGCCGTTCGCGGTGACCTGCTCCACCCCCGGGATGGCCCGCGCGGCGAGGAACCCCAGCCAGCCGGCCGCGTCGAACGGCTCGCGGCAGGCCAGCCGGAGACTGAGCCATGTGCCGCCGGACCCGGCGGCGTCCCGCGCGCCCAGGCTCCCGGGCCCGGTGCGCCGGGCCCGGGAGCGCAGCTCCGACGGGGTGCGTCCGGCGGATTCCCGGACGCTCGCGTTGAACTGCCGGACGCTGGAGAAGCCGCTGGCGAACGCGACCTCGGTGATCGGCAGGGTGGTCTCGGCCAGCAGCCGCCGCGCGGTCTGCAGCCGTGCCGTCCTGGCCAGGGCCTGCGGCCCCGCGCCCAGCTCGGCCACCAGCAGCCGGTGCAGGTGCCGCTGGGTGACCGCGAGCCGGGCGGCCAGACCGCTGATCCCGTGGGCGTTGACGTACCCGTCCGCGATCAGCCGCACGGCCCGGGCGGCCAGGTCGGCCCGGACGTTCCACTCCGGGGATCCCGGGCTCGTCTCGGGACGGCACCGCCGGCAGGCCCGGAACCCGGCTGCCTCCGCGGCCCCCGCGTGCGCGAAGAACCGCATGTTCGCGCGGGCCGGGGTGCGGGCCGGGCAGACCGGGCGGCAATAGATCCCGGTGCTGGTCACCCCGGTAAAGAAGCGGCCGTCGAAGCGGGGATCGCGGGCGACGACCGCCCGGTAGCAGGTGTCGGAGTCGAGCGTCATACTCCGATTCAACGCCAGGCCAGCGTGTGGTGCTGGCGGGAATCGGACCTTGTCACTGTCCGGATCCTGGCGGCGAGCAGGTGTGAAGAGACGCCCTGCCTCAAGCCGGGCGCGCCGACCGGCGCCAGGCGCCGGGACCGGGCCGCAGCGGGGCCCGCGTCAGCGCCGCGCGGTCCAGCCAGGCGGACCGGGCCGGGCCGGCCGACGCCCGCGATGCCGCCCGCTGGCGGGCAGCCAGCCTGGTCGCCACGACCGCGGTGAGCGCGGCCAGTTCCTCGGGGCTGGGACGGCCCGACACCACAGAAAACAGCGGGTGCCCGCCCGGCTCGTCCGTCATGATCTGCCGCTCCCAATGCCGAACTGACGGCGGACCCGTTCCCAGAACGCGTCCCGCAGCCACTCCCGTGCCTCCTGGTAGGGCCGCAACGACGCGCCGAGTTCCTTCTCGGCCTCGACCAGCAGTTCCTTGTCTATGACCGGGGGCAGGATCGGCCCGGGCAGCAGGTCCCGGATGTTGTCCTCGCCGCGGGTGAGTATCCACTTCTGGGCCACATGCTCACCGGCCTCTTCCACCCGCTGCCGGTCCGGGCCCAGCCTGCTGGACGGTGCTGACTGGCCCTGGCCCAGGGCGGGCTGGCCGAGGGAGGGCTGGCTCAGGGACGGCTGGCCTGCGGGTGACTGGCTGGGGGAGGGGTGGCTGAGGGCGGGGTGCGCGGCCGTTCGGTGCTGCGGGCGAATGGCGTGCCTGCGCTCGAACAGCTGGGCGGGGGACGGCACGCCGGGCGCCGGCGCGGCCGGTGCAGGCTCGGGCAGCGGGATCCTGGTGAAGTAGGGCTCCAGGAAGGCCCGGTCGAGCACCTCCACGGTGTCGGACTCCCAGACCAGGCGCTCGGCCTGGTTCGTGCCGAACGGCGGCTCCACGCCCCACAGGTGCACCCGGACGCCGAACGCCTGGGCCGCCTCCACCGCGGGCACCATGTCCTCGTCACCCGCCACCAGCACCGCGTCGGTGACCGCGCGGTGCCGGGCCAGCGCCTCCATGTCCGCGCGGATCTGCGCGTCCACGCCTTTCTGCTGGCCGCGCGCGTTCAGGTTGCCCAGCCGCAGCTTCACCCGGGCCATCTGGGCGATCACCCGCTGGTCAATAGTGGGCACCCGGTCGCGGGCCGCGTCGTACCAGTAGACCCGGAGCAGTTCACCCCGGACCAGGCCGTCGGCGTGCCGGGTGAGTGCCTGGATCAGCTTGTCCGTGTCGACCCGGTACTCCCGCCGGGAACCGACACTGAAGAGCAGTTCCCCGGCGGCGGCGTAGATGTAGCCGACATCGATCATGATCGCGTAACGCGCGAGCGTGGGCAGCGGGGAGACGATGTCGGTCATGGCACTCACGACTCTACTGCCGCACCAGCCCTTCCTGGGGCGTAAGAAGACCCTGAGTTGATCGCTGTGTAGTCAAAAGGTTACTGTGCGCCCCAATACTCCCACGGGATCTCATATTCACAGGGGATCTCGAGTTCACAGGGGATCTCGGGTTCGCAGGGGATCTCGGGTTCGCAGGGGATCTCGGGTTCGCAGGGATCTCAAGTTCACAGGGGGATGTTGCCGTGCTTCTTCGGTGGCATCGTCTGGCGCTTGGTCCGGAGCGTCCGGAGCGCCCGGGTGACCTGGGCCCGTGTCTCGGCCGGCCGGATCACCGCATCCACGTAGCCGCGCTCGGCCGCGATGTACGGGTTGGCGAGCGTGTCCTCGTACTCCATGACCAGCTGGGCGCGCAGCGAGTCCGGGTCCTCGGCGCTGGCCAGTTCCCGCCGGTACAGGATGTTCACCGCGCCCTGCGCGCCCATCACCGCGATCTGGGCCGTAGGCCAGGCGAGGTTGACGTCCCCGCCGAGGTGCTTGGAGCCCATCACGTCGTAGGCACCGCCGTACGCCTTGCGCGTGATCACGGTGATCTTGGGCACGGTAGCCTCCGCGTAGGCGTAGATCAGCTTGGCCCCGCGGCGGATGATCCCGCCCCACTCCTGCCCCGTGCCGGGCAGGAAGCCGGGCACATCCACGAACGTCACCACCGGGATGTTGAAGCAGTCGCAGGTCCGGACGAATCGCGCCGCCTTCTCCGCAGCGTCGATATCCAGGGTGCCGGCGAAGTGCATCGGCTGGTTGGCTACCACGCCCACGCTGGTCCCTGCGACCCGGCCGAACCCGACCACGATATTCTGCGCGAAACCGGCGTGGATCTCCAGGAACTCACCGTCGTCCAGGATGCGGGTGATCACGTCGTGCATGTCATACGGCTGGTTGGGCGAGTCCGGGATCACCGTGTCGAGCTCGCGGTCGGACTCGGTGGGCTCCAGAGCGGCGTCAGGGTCGCCGGGCGGGGCCAGCACCGGGGCGTCGTCGAGGTTGTTAGAGGGCAGGTAGGACAGCAGGTCCCGGGCGAAGTCCAGGCAGTCGTCCTCGTCCTTGGCCTGGTAGTGCGCTACGCCGGACTTCACGTTGTGCGCGTGCGCCCCGCCCAGCTCCTCGAAACTTACCTCCTCCCCGGTCACCGTCTTGATCACGTCAGGGCCGGTGATGAACATGTGCGAGGTGCCCTCGACCATCAGCGTGAAATCGGTGATGGCCGGGGAGTACACCGCCCCGCCCGCGCACGGGCCCATGATCAGCGAGATCTGGGGGATCACGCCGGACGCAGTTACGTTGCGGAAAAAAATCTCGGCGAACAGCCCGAGGGCGACGACGCCTTCCTGGATGCGCGCGCCGCCCCCGTCGTTGATGCCGATCAGCGGGCAGCCCGTCTTCAGGGCGTGATCCATCAGCTTGACGATCTTCTCGCCGTACACCTCGCCCAGCGAGCCGCCGAACACGGTGAAGTCCTGGCTGAACACGCAGACCGGCCGGCCGTCGATGGTGCCGTACCCCGTGACCACGCCGTCGCCGTACGGCCGGTTCTCGGCGACCCCGAAGTCCGTGGCCCGGTGCCGGGCGAGCTCGTCGAACTCGGTGAACGAGCCCGGGTCGAGGAGCCGCTCCAGCCGCTCCCGGGCGGTCATCTTGCCCTTGGCGTGCTGGCGCTCGACCGCCCGCGCGGAGCCGGCGTGAATCGCCTCGTCGCGGCGGCGCTGCAGATTGGCGATCTTGCCCGCCGTGGTGTGCGGGGCCGCACCCTGGTCTGCGGGGCCGTCCTGGTCCGCGGGCGCGTCCTGATCCCGCCCGCTGCGGTCCTGAACTTCGCTGGTCATAGCGGACAGGGTAGCCGCCGGCCGCCCGGCGTCGCGGCGGGTGGTGGCCGGGCGCCCCGAGCGCGCGGGGTGTACCAGGGATCGCGGCGGGTAACGAAGAGTCGTGCATGCGATACGGGACGGCACCGGCAAGCCGCTGCTGCTGGTTCACGGGCTCGGGTCCTGCGCGCGCACCTGGGACCTGGTCCGCCCGTCGCTGGCCGCCCGTCGCCAGGTCATCGCCGTTGACCTGCCCGGTTTCGGCATGACGCCGCCGCTGGCCGGCCCGGTGACGATCGCGAGCCTCACCGACGCCCTCGAGTCCTTCATCAGCAGCGCCGGGCTGGACGACGTGGACATGGCCGGCAGCTCGATGGGGGCGCGGATCGTGCTCGAGATGGCCCGGCGGGGCCACCCCGGGGCCGTGGTGGCGCTGGACCCGGACGGCTTGTGGGACGACGTCCAGGTGAGGATCTTCGGCGCCACGGTCAGGGCATCCGCCGCCCTGGTCCGCGGCCTTCAGCCCGTCCTGCCCGTGCTGAGCCGGAGCACGGTGGGGCGCAGCGCGCTGCTGGCCCAGTTCTCCGCGCATCCCTGGCGGCTGCCTCCCGGCCTGGTACTCACCGAGCTGCGCAGCTTCATGGGCGCGGCCAGCCTCGACGAGGTGCTGGCGGATCTCGTGCACGGTCCCCGGCAGCAGGGTGCTCCCGCGGGCTCGCTCAAAGGGACCGTGGTGATCGGCTGGGGCCGCCAGGATCTTGTCACGCTGCCCAGCGAGGCCGGCCGGGCAGCGGGGCTGTTCCCCGACGCCACCCTGCACTGGTTCGAGCGGTGCGGGCACTTCCCGCACTGGGATCAGCCCGGTGAGGCGAGCGAGCTCATCCTCGCCGCCACCAGCTGAGCCGTCCGGGTCAGGATCAGGACCAGCCGCTCCAATAGGCTGGCGCGGTGAGCCCGGACACTGACAGCAGCGGCAACGAGAGCCGCGTGACGGCGCTGCGAGAGGCCGGCCGCCGCGCAGGCCCGACCCGAGACACCGACCGGCAGCAGCTGCCCGGGCGGATGCGCCGTGATGTCCGGCTGCTCGGCGACATGCTCGGCGAGGTGCTGCGCGACTCCGGCGGCCAGGACCTGCTCGACGACGTGGAAAGGCTGCGCCAGGCGGTCATCGCGGCCCGGATCAGCAACGGCCGCGCGGCCAGATCCGGCGGTGCCGACGACGATGCTTCCTCTGATTCCGGTGCTTCTTCTGACTCCGGTGGTTCCGCCGGCCAGGGTGATTCCCAGGCCGACCCGGCCGGGGACGAGATCGCGGCGCTGGTGGCCAGCTGGCCGCTGGACCGTGCGGAGGCGGTGGCCCGGGCATTCACCGTCTACTTCCACCTCACCAACCTGGCCGAGGAACTGCAGCGGGTCCGCGCCCTACGGGAGCAGGACACCGGCGTCGCCCCGGTCCGTGAGTCGCTCGCGGCCGCGGTCGAGGAGTTCCGCCGCGAGCAGGGCCCGGGGCATCTCGACGACCTGCTCGCCCGGCTGCGGGTGCATCCGGTGCTCACGGCCCACCCGACCGAGGCCCGGCGGCGGGCCGTGGCCACCGCGCTGCGCCGCATCAGCGACCTGGTGACCACCCTGGACGACGACCGGCGCGGAGCCGCGGAGCAGGCCGAGACCCGGCGCCGGCTCCGCGAGGAGATCGACCTGCTGTGGCGCACGTCGCAGCTGCGCGCCAACGCGATGACCCCGATCGACGAGGTCCGCACCGTGATGGCCGCGTTCGACGAGACCATCTTCCAGGTGGTGCCCCAGGTGTACCGGGCGCTCGACGAGGCCCACCGGGAGGCGGAGTCCCGGCCGGGTGCCCCGGCGGTGCCGGCCTTCCTGCGTTATGGCAGCTGGGTGGGCGCCGACCGGGACGGCAACCCCTTCGTGACCGCCCAGGTGACCCGGGAGACCGCGGTCATCCAGGCCGAGCACGTGCTGCGCGCGCTGGAGAATGTGACCACCCGGATCGGCCGCGCGCTCACGGTGAACGCGGGCGCTGCGCCGCCGTCCGCCGAGTTCGCCGTGGCGCTGGAGGCGGCCGAGACGACCCACCCGGAGCTGCTCGCCGACCTGGCGGCCCGCTCGCCGAACGAGCCGTACCGGACCTACCTCCTCTACCTGGCCCGGCGGGTCGAGGCGACCCGGCTTCGCCACGCGGACCTGGCCTATCCCCGGGCCGCCGATTTCCTGGCCGACCTGCGGCTGGTACAGGAATCCCTCGCCGCCGCGGGCGCGACCCGGCAGGCGTTCGGCGAGCTGCAGCAGCTGATCTGGCAGGCCGAGACGTTCGGGTTCCACCTGGCCGAGCTGGAGATCCGCCAGCACAGCGCGGTGCACGCCCAGGCGCTGCGTGAGGTCACCGACGGCGGCCCGCTGTCGGGGCAGACCTCCGAGGTGCTGGCCACTTTCCGGGCCGCGGCCTGGATCCAGGACCGGTTCGGGGCCGAGGCCTGCCGCCGGTACGTGGTCAGCTTCACCCGGTCGGCGGCGGACATCGCGGCCGTCCACGAGCTGGCCCGCCGCGCGACGCGCAGCGGCCGGCCGCCGGTGCTGGACGTGGTGCCGCTGTTCGAGAGCGGCGAGGACCTGGACCACGCCCCACGGGTGCTGGACGAGATGCTGGAGCTGAAGCCGGTCCGCGAGCGGCTCGCGGCGAACGGGCGGCAGCTGGAGGTCATGCTCGGCTACTCCGACTCGGCCAAGGAACTCGGCCCGGTCGGCGCCATCCTGCGGCTGTTCGACGCGCAGGAGCAGCTCGCCCGCTGGGCCGCCGATAACGATGTGCGGCTGACCCTGTTCCACGGCCGGGGCGGGGCGCTGGGCCGGGGCGGCGGCCCGGCCGGCCGGGCGGTGCTGGCCCAGGCCCCGGGCTCGGTGGACGGCCGGCTCAAGGTCACCGAGCAGGGCGAGGTGATCTTCGCCCGGTACGCGAACCCGGTCATCGCGCAGCGTCATCTGGAGCAGGTCACCTCGGCGGTCCTGCTCGCTTCCTCGCCCGTGGCGGGCGAGCGGAACGCGGCGGCCGCCCGGCGGTTCCGGCCGGTCGCCGGCCGGATGGAGATGGCCGCGCTGCGTGCCTACCGGGAGCTGGTGGAAGCCCCGGGCTTCGCCGAGTGGCTGGCCCGGATCAGCCCGCTGGAGGAGATCAGCGGGCTGCGTATCGGCTCCCGCCCGGCCCGCCGCGGTGTCGGCGTGGTCGGCCTGGACGACCTGCGTGCGATTCCCTGGGTCTTCGCCTGGGCCCAGACCCGGCTGAACCTGCCCGGCTGGTACGGCCTGGGCAGCGGCCTGGCCGCTGCGGTGGCCGGCCCCGGCGGGATGACCGAGGTTCGCGAGGCCTACCTGGGCTGGCCGCTGCTGGCGGTGCTGTTCGACGGCGCCGAGATGAGCCTGGCCAAGACCGACCGCCGGATCGCGGCCCGGCACCTGATCCTGGGCGGGCGTGACGACCTGGCGGACATGGTGCTGGCCGAGTACGACCTGACCCGGCGGCTGGTGCTGGAGGTGACCGGCCACGACCGGTTGCTGGCCAACCGGCTCGTGCTGTCCCGGGCGGTGACACTGCGCGATCCGTACCTTGACGCGCTTTCCCACCTGCAGCTGCGCGCGCTCGCGGAGCTGCGGGCGCTGCCCGCACCGGGCGCGGCGGCGACTGACGGGGACGCGGGGTCAGGGACCGGGATGCCGGGGGATGAGAGCGCGGGGGACCCGGGCCTCGCGGCCCGCCGCGAGCAGCTGCACCGGCTGCTGTTGCTCGCGGTCAGCGGCCTCGCGGCCGGCTTGCAGAACACCGGCTGACCACCATTCTGCGGGATATCAGGTTATCGCTGCGGCGCGTCCACATCGGGGAGTGTGGCTTCGGACCCGGCTCGTGGCCGACTCCATGTCACGCTGTCATGTCAGTTGGCCTAACGAACTACTACGTTCGGACGCATGTCCTGGCCGCACAGGGCGCTGGCGGCTATGGCGTCGGGATGTTCTCCGAGCAGTCGGGGTAGGTGAAGTTCAGCCACAGGATGTTGCGCTCGCCGGGCTGGGCGCCGACGACGCCCGGCCACAGGGCGGCGTACGCCTCGTTCCAGCCGAGCAGGTCGTACCGCTCGTTCATGACGCAGGCGGGCAGGGGCAGCAGATTGTCCATGATGCCCTGGATATCGGCCGGGACCTGTTCGCACCCGCTTCCCGCGGCGCCTGCCGTGGCGGCGGCGTCGGCCACGTCGGCCAGCCGGTACAGGTGCTGCCGCTCAGCCGGGTCGAGCCGGAGGGTCCGGGCGACCGCGCCGAGCACCTGGGCGCTGGCGTTGATCGGGCGGCCCTGCTCGAGCCAGGTGTACCAGGTGACGCCGACCCCGGCCAGCTGGGCAACCTCTTCTCGGCGGAGGCCTGGGGTGCGGCGGCGCAGCCCCGGCGCCAGCCCCACCTGCTCGGGGGTGATCCGCTCCCGGCGGCTGCGCAGGAACGCGGCCAGCTCCGCTCGGCGCGAGCCGTTCCCGATGGTCGTCATCGCGGTCATTCCCTCATCATGCCGGGGTCCGGAGGCCCGTGCCAGGTGCTCCTGGTACCAGGATAATTAGGCTCCTGGTACCTGGATAACGGACCCGGCATGCTCGGGGCATGACAGACCTCTCAACCGTAACCCGCGCCCCGGGGCGTGATCATCGCCGTGCCGGGTTCGGCCGGGCGGATGGCCGGGTCCCGCGCCTTCCCGCCGCGCCACGAGCGCTGCTCGCCATCGTCCTCACCGGGCAGTTCATGGCCGTGCTGGACGCCTCCGTGGTGAACGTCGCCGCCCCCGCCATCCACGCCGAGCTGCACGCCTCCGGGGCGGGACTGCAGCTCGTCATCGCCGGATACGTCATCACCTACGCGGTGCTCCTGGTCACCGGGGCCCGGCTCGGCGACATCGTCGGGCACCGCCGGATGTTCCTGGCCGGGCTGGGCTTGTTCACCCTGGCCTCGCTCGGCTGCGGCCTGGCCGCCACCACTGGCATGCTCGTCGCCCTGCGCTTCATCCAGGGCGCCGGGGCCGCGGCCATGATCCCGCAGGTGCTCAGCCTGATCGAGCGCACGTTCACCGGAACGGCCCGGGCCGGCGCGATGCGGCTGTACGCCGCGGTCATCGCCGGAGGCGCGGTCGCCGGGCAGATCGCCGGCGGGCTGCTGGTCACCGCCAACCTCTTCGGCAGCGGCTGGCGGGCCGTGTTCCTCGTCAACGTCCCGATCGGCGTGGCCCTGCTGGCCGCGGGCACCCGGCTGCTGCCGCACGGCGCCCGGGACCGCGGCCGCGGCCTGGACCCGGCCGGGCTGGCGCTGCTCACCCCGGCCGCGGTGGCCCTCGTGCTGCCGCTGGTCCTCGGCCAGCCCGAGCACTGGCCGGTGTGGGGCTGGATCTGCCTGGCCGGGAGCGGGCTGCTGTTCGGGTTGTTCGCGATCGTGGAGCGCCGGGTGGCGGCCCGCGGCGGGTCGCCGCTGATCCCCGGGCGGGTGCTGAGCCTGCCGGGAGTCACGCTGGGCGTGGCGGCACTGTTCGTGACCATGGCGGTGTTCGGCGGGTTCTTCTTCGCGCTGGCGCTGCACCTGCAGGGCGGGCTGGGCGACACCCCGCTGCGGGCCGGGCTCATCTTCGCCCCGTCGGCGGCGGCGTTCGCGATCGTCAGCCTCAACTGGCAGCGGCTGCCCCGGCAGCTGCGCGGCACCGTGATCATCGCCGGCTTCGCCGCCTACGCGGCCGGCCTGCTGTGGATGGCCGCGCTGCTGCACGGCGGCGGGACCGGCGGGGTGGCGCTGTACCTCGCCCTGGGCCTGACCGGAGCCGGGATGGCCGCCGCGTTCAGCCCGCTCATGACCGCGGTGCTGATGCGGGTGCCGGTCGCCGACGCGGCCGACGCCACCGGCGTGGTCGTCACCGTCAACCAGCTGGCCCTCGTGATCGGAGTGGCCACGTTCGGCACGCTGTACCTGAATCAGGCCGGGCAGCTGCCGAGTCTGGCGCAGCACACGGCGTTCCGTCTCGCGTCCGCGCACGCGGTCGCGGTGACGTTCGCGGTCCTGGCCACGGCGGCCCTCGCGGGCGGGGTCCTGGCCCTGATCCGGGCGCTGTCCGCCCGCCCCGCACAGACGCCGGTGAGCGGGGTGCCCGCCATGGCCGCCACGCCCGCGAGGGCCGCAGGTGCCGTCAGGGACGCGTAGCGGCGGTCCAGCGGGTTTGATCGTGGACGGAAATGGTCGCCGGGGCCGCCATTTCCGTCCACGTTCGGGGTGTTGGGGGAGGGGACAGCCGGAGTGCTGGGCCGCGAGGGGGCCCGGCGGGGGCGGGGGTGAGCTGGGTGGGTGGTCGTGGTGCCCCGGACGGCTGGGATCATGGAACGTCATGGCCCTTCCTGATGCGGCACTGCGGCCGCCGCTCGACGCCGGCGCCCTCAACGCCCGGCTGGTCCGGCCCGGCGGTCTCTGGCGGGAGATCCGGGTGACCCCCGAAACCGGCTCCACCAACGCCGACCTGCTGCGCGAGGCCCAGGCGGGCGCGGGTGAGGGACTGGTCCTGGTGGCCGAGACCCAGACCGCGGGCCGTGGCCGGCTCGGCCGGTCCTGGTCCAGCCCGCCCCGCGCCGCGCTGGCCTGCTCGGTGCTGCTCCGCCCGGCAGCCGTGCCGCCGGCCGCCCGGGCCTGGCTGCCGCTGCTCACCGGGATCGCCGTGGCGGCCGCGCTGCGGGCCGAGGCCGGCGTCCCGGCCGGCCTGAAATGGCCGAACGACGTGCTGGTGGCGGACCGGAAGATCGCCGGGATCCTCGCCGAAGCTCACGGCGACGCGATCGTGGTGGGCATCGGCCTGAACGTCACGCTCACCGCGGCCGAAGTGCCCGTGCCCGGCGCGACCTCGCTGCTCCTGGAGGGCGCGGCCTGCCTGGACCGGGAGCGGCTGCTGGCGGCCGTGCTCACCGGGCTGGCGGACCGGTACCGGACCTGGGACGCCGAGCCTGGCGGGACCGGCCCCGGCGCAGGCGGACTGCGCGCGGAGTATCTGCGCTGGTGTGTCACGGTCGGCCGCGAGATCCGGGTGGAGATGCCCGCCGGGCCGCCGCTCACCGGCACGGCGGCTGACGTGGACGAGACGGGCCGGCTGGCGGTGCGGACCGGCTCCGGCATCACGCTGGTCGGCGCGGGTGACGTCGTGCACGTCCGCTGACATCCGGCACGCTGGCCGGCGTCACCCCCGCAAGGTGGCGTCCGCTGAAACCCGTTCCATGCCACGATGTGCGCTATGAGCATGGAAACCCAGCTCGCCGACGGAGAGCGGAGCGTGCTGACGCTGCACCCGCACTGGAAGACGCTGCTGTGGCCCGCCCTGCTCCTGTTCATGGTGATCGTCGCCGCGGTGGCGCTGCTGGTCGTGATCCCGCCGGGCCGCCTGGCCGCGCCGGGCCGGATCGCGGTCGGCGTGGTGGCCCTCGTCCTGGCGGTGGCGGTCTTCGCGGTCCCGTTCCTGCGCTGGCAGACCACCACCTACCGGCTCACCACCCGGCGGCTGCAACTGCGCAGCGGCATCCTGACCCGGTCGGGCCGCGACTTCCCGCTCATCAGGATCAGCGACGTCTCGTTCACGCAAGGGCCCATCGACCGCCTGATCGGCTCCGGCCGGCTGGTGGTGGAGTCCGCGGGCGAGCACGGCCAGCTGGTGCTGGGCGAGATCCCGGGCGTGCAGGAGGTCCAGGCCACGCTGTTCCAGCTGGTCGGGGACGAACATCAGCGGCTGGCCCGGGAGGAGAACTAGCCAGGCCCGTGGTCGGCGCCGCCGCGTCCACGGGTTAGCCTGCGCTCATGGATGGCATAGACGTCCGCAGGCACACGATCGGCCGCGGCCCGGTCGCCGAGATCGTGCTCGACCGGCCCGGGGCCCTGAACGCGCTGAACACCGTGATGCTGGTGCGCCTCGCGCAGACCTGCGCCGAGCTGGCCCCGGACAGCGGGGTCCGGGCGATCGTGCTGACCGCGACCGGGGACCGTGCCTTCTGCGTCGGCGCCGACCTCAAGGAACGGCAGCTGATGACCGACGCGCAGTGGCTGGCCCAGCGGCAGGTGTTCCGCACCGCGTTCGGCGAGCTGCTCCGCCTTCCGCAGCCGGTGATCGCGGCCGTGCACGGGTACGCACTCGGCGGCGGCTGCGAGCTGGCGCTGAACTGTGACCTGGTGGTGGCCGACGAGACGGCCCAGTTCGGCCTGCCGGAGACCACGGTCGGCCTGGTGCCGGGCTGCGGTGGTACCCAGCTGTCCATGCGCCGCCTCGGCGTCGGCCGCGCCGCCGACCTGCTGCTCACCGGCCGCCGGGTGAAGGCTGCGGAGGCGGAGCGGATCGGGCTGGCCGACCGGCTGGTCCCGGCCGGGACCGCGGGCGCCACCGCGCTGGAGATGGCCGGCGCGATCGCGGCCAATTCCCCCGTCGCCGTGCGGGCCGTCAAACGGGCCATGCGCCTGGGCTGGGGGGTAGGCCTGCCCGCGGCGCTGGATATCGAGGACGCCGCCTGGCGGACCGCCGCGCTGTCCGGCGACCGGCGCGAGGGCATCTCGGCGTTCAACGAGAAACGCGATCCCGTGTGGCCGGGCGAGTGAGCCCGGCCACCCCCGGACCGCTCTTTCCACGAACCACGGAGGTCATGGCGTGACCGATCTGCCCGGGCGCGTTTCGTTGCGTGAAGTAGGGCCGCGCGACGGCCTGCAGAATGAGGACCCGGTGCCGACCGGGGCGAAGATCGAGCTGATCAACGCGCTCTCCCGGACGGGGGTGTCGCGGATCGAGGCCGTCTCGTTCGTGCGCCCCGAGGCGATCCCGCAGATGGCCGACGCCGACGAGGTGTGGGGCGGCATCGAGCGGGCCGCCGCGGTCCGCTACTCGGCGCTGGCCCCGAACCTGCGCGGCGCGCGGCGCGCGCTGGACTCGGGGTTCACCGAGGTCGAGGTGGTGGTGTCCGCGTCGGACACGCACAACCGGCGGAACGTGAACCGGGGGACCGCCGAGTCCCTCGATGACATCGCGGTGATTCTCGGCGAGACGCACGCGCGGGGCGGCACGGCCCAGGTGGTGGTGGCCACCGCGTGGGGCTGCCCGTACGAGGGTGACGTGCCGGTGAGCCGGGTGCTGGCGGTGGCCGGCCGGGCGGTGGCCGACGGGGCCGACTCGATCTCGTTCGGCGACACCACCGGGATGGCCACGCCGCGACGGGTCACCGAGCTCGTCGGGGAGTTCCGCTCGGCGCACCCGGACGTCCCGCTGAACCTGCACTTCCACAACACCCGGGGCACCGGCCTGGCCAACGTGCTGGCCGCGCTGGAGCTGGGCGTGGATGACTTCGACGCCTCGGTCGGCGGGCTCGGCGGCTGCCCGTACGCGCCCGGCGCCACCGGCAACATCGCCACCGAGGAATTCGTGCACATGGTCGAGGACATGGGCGTGGCCACGGGGGTGGACCTGGAGGCGATGATCGACGCGGCCGCCGAGGCCGAGCGGATCATCGGCCGGCAGCTGCCGTCCCAGGTGCTGAGGGCTGGCCCGCGGACCCGCACCATTCCTCTCTAACGGTCTTACCGGGCAGACCGCCTGCGCTCAGCGAGCGGCCCCAGCGCGGCGGCCCTGGGCCCGGGCCCGGCGGCCGGGATAGGCTCCCCAGGTGGCTGAGCAGCACGACGCGGGACACCAGGACGCCGCCGACCCGGAACTGGCCGAGCTACGGGCACGGATCGAGCGGGGCGGCGGCCCCCGGTACCACCAGTCCGCCGCCGCGGCCGGCAAGCTGTTCGCCCGGTCCAGGATCGCCTGCCTGGCCGACGAGGGCAGCTTCACCGAGGACGGCCGGTACGCCAACGCCCTGGCCGACGGCCTGCCCGCCGACGGGGTGATCACCGGGACGGCCCTGGTGGAGGGGCGGCCCGTGGCGCTGATGGCCAACGACTCCACGGTCAAGGCCGGCTCCTGGGGCGCCCGCACGGTGGAGAAGATCATCCGGATCATCGAGAAGGCCTACGCGGACGGCCTGCCCATGATCTACCTGGTCGACTCGGCGGGCGCCCGGATCACCGACCAGGTGGACATGTTCCCGGGCCGGCGCGGCGCCGGGAAGATCTTCCACACCCAGGTCCGGGCGTCCGGGGCCATCCCCCAGGTGTGCGCGCTGTTCGGGCCGTCGGCCGCGGGCGGCGCCTACATCCCCGCGTTCTGCGACTACGTGGCCATGGTGGACGGCAACGCGTCGATGTACCTGGGCAGCCCGCGCATGGTCGAGATGGTGGTCCGGGAGCAGACCACGCTGGAGGAGATGGGCGGGGCGCGGATGCACTGCACCGTGTCCGGATGTGGTCACTATCTCGCGCCCACCGAGCACGACGCGCTGGCCGCAGTCCGACGCTATCTTTCCTACCTGCCCGCCAACTGGCAGCAACAGCCGCCGGCCGGCCCCGCCGCGCAGCCGGAACCGGCCGACCTGGCCGCGCTCATCCCGGAGAGCGAGCGGCAGGCGTTCGACATGCGCCGCTTCGTCCGCGGGCTGGTGGACGAGGGCTCCTTCTTCGAGATCCACGCGCTCTGGGCCCGGGAGCTGACCATCGGGTTCGCCCGGCTGGCCGGCCAGGTGACCGGGGTGGTCGCGAACAACCCGATGTTCAAGGGCGGCGTGCTGTTCGTCGATTCGGCGGACAAGGCGACCCGGTTCATCCAGCTCTGCGACGCGTTCAACGTGCCGCTGCTGTTCCTGGCGGACGTGCCCGGCTTCATGGTCGGCACGGCCGTGGAGAAGCAGGGCATCATCCGGCACGGGGCCAAGATGATCAGTGCCGTGGCCGAGGCCACGGTGCCCAAGATCTGTGTCGTGGTCCGCAAGGCGTACGGGGCCGGCCTGTACGCGATGGCCGGGCCCGGGTTCGAGCCGGACGCCACGATCGCGCTGCCCACCGCCAAGATCGCCGTGATGGGCGCCGACGCCGCCGTCAACGCCGTGTACTACAACAAGCTCGCCGCGGTGGCCGACCCCGGCGACCGGGAACTCCAGACCCAGCGGCTGCGGGCCGAGTACGAGGCGGACATCGACGTGCACCGGCTGGCCAGCGAGCTGGTCATCGACGACATCGTGGCCCCGGGCGAGTTGCGCGCGGAGCTGATCCGCCGGTTCGCGGCTGCCGCGGGCAAGGATCGCTCGTTCTCACGCCGCCGCCATGGCGTCACCCCCGTGTGAGTACGTGTGAGTAGTTTCCAGATGGCCACATTCCCGTGTGAGCAGACCCCCGCATGACCCGCCCTTGACCAGGTCGATCCCTGGTGCCCGGTTCGCCCGGAATCCCTGGTGCGCTGGCCCGTGATCTACGCGATGTTACGGAGAAGCACAGAGATTCACGCCGTAGCATCTGACCATGACCTGTGTTCTGCTCGCTGAGGATGACGCGTCCATCTCGGAGCCGCTCGCCCGGGCGCTGCGCCGCGAGGGCTACGAGGTTGACGTGTCGGCAGACGGTCCGGGAACGCTCGAAGCGGCCCTGGCCGGGGGGATCGACCTGATCGTGCTCGACATCGGGCTGCCCCGGCTGGACGGCCTGGAGGTGTGCCGGCGACTGCGGTCCGACGGGCAGACCGTGCCCGTGCTGATCCTCACCGCGCGGGCCGACGAGGTGGACACCGTGATCGGCCTCGACGCCGGGGCCGATGACTACGTGACGAAGCCCTTCCGGCTGGCCGAGCTGCTGGCCCGGGTCCGGGCGCTGCTGCGCCGCGGCACCCCGGAGACCAACGTCGTGCAGGGCGTCCGGGTCGACGCGGATGCCCGGCGGGCCTGGATCGGCGACACCGAACTCGAGCTCACCACGAAAGAGTTCGACCTGCTGAGCGTCCTGGTGGGCGACGCGGGGAAGGTGGTCACCCGTGAGCAGATCATGCGCGAGGTCTGGGACAGCAAGTGGTGGGGCTCCACCAAGACGCTGGACATGCACATCTCGTGGCTGCGCCGCAAGCTCGGAGACGATGCGCACAACCCGCGCTACATCACCACGGTGCGCGGCGTGGGCTTCCGTTTCGAGCGAGGGGACTGACCACCTCAGGGTGGCCGGTGACTGACCCATGCGCCGCCGCCTCCTCGTCTCCACGCTCGTGGTGGCGGTGACGGCTGTCCTGCTGCTGGGTCTCCCGCTGGCCTTCGTGTTCAGCCGGCTGGAGATCAACGCCGCCGACTGGCAGGTGCAGCGGGACGCGACCACCGTGGCCAGGACCCTGCAGGACCGGGTGAACGCCGGGCTGCCCGCCGCGGTGTCCGAGTCGGCCGCCGCGGCCCGGTCGCTCCCGGACCGTTACATCAACGTGCGCCAGTACGGGGTGTCAGAGTTCACCCTCGGGGACCGCCCCGAGGAGGGGAGCGCGATCATCAGGGAGGCGGCGACCAAGGACTTCCGGGTGACCGTGGCCGCCGACACCTCGGTCGCGTACGGCCGGCTGTCCGAGGCCCTGGCCCTGATCGGCGCGCTGGCGCTGGCCGCGGTGGCGGTGGCGGTGGCCCTGGCCATCCTGCAGGCGCGGCGGCTGACCCGGCCGCTGGAGGAACTGGCCAGCGCGGCCGACCGGCTCGGGCTGGGGGACGCGCGCCCGCTGGGCCGCCGGTACGGGGTGGCCGAGCTCGACCGGCTGGCCGAGGGCCTGGACGGGTCGGCGCGGCGCATCACCGACCTGCTGTCCGCCGAACGCGACTTCGCCTCGGACGCTTCCCACCAGCTTCGGACCCCGCTGACCGCGCTGTCGATGCGGCTGGAAGAGATCATGGCGGCGGCCGGGGACCCGGAGGTGGTCCGGGAAGAGGGTGCCGCGGCCCTGGCCCAGACCGAGCGGCTCACCGAGGTGGTCAGCCAGCTGCTGGGCCGGACCCGCCGGGCGGCGGGCGGCGTGCCCTCGCTGCTGGCCATCGACGACGTGATCGCCCAGCAGGTGGTCGAGTGGGACCCGGCCTTCCGGCGGGCCAACCGGAAGCTGGAGGTGGCGGGGGAGAAGGGCCTGTCCGCCTACATCACGCCGGGCGCCCTGGCCCAGGTGATCGCCACCCTGCTCGACAACGCCCTGGTCCACGGGGCGGGGACGGTCACGATCCGGACCTCGAGGACCCCCAAGTCGGTCGTGGCCGAAGTCCGGGACGAGGGGCGGGGCGTCCCGCACGAGCTGGTCCCGCGCATCTTCGAGCGGAACGTCAGCGGCCGCCCCGGCGGCACCGGGCTCGGCCTGGCCCTGGCCCGTGACGTGGCCACCGCGGACGGGGCCAACGTGGTCCTGGTCCGGCCGCGGCCAGCGGTGTTTGCCGTGTTCCTGCCGCGCGGCCTGCGCGGGGTGGACGAGACGCCGGTGGTGACTGGGCCGGCTTGATTAGTCCGGGGCGACGACCCCCCTGGACCCCCCGCCTTTCACCGGCTCGGAGGGAACACGCCTCCGGCGCGCCCCGTCTCGCCGGCGAAACTTTAGGCTGCCGCGGTCCTAGGCCAGGCGGTCGGTGATGGCATGCCAGGCCAGGTAGATGACGGCGGTGATGACGAAGCCCGCCTCGAAGGTCAGGTCGCCGACCGACGGGACGTGGCTGGGCACGACGCCCTTGTACTCGGTCTGGTTCGAGAACAGCCAGATGGACACCACCACCCCGGCCAGCATGGCGACCGGCCCGGCCCAGTTCGTGTACTTCTTGTTGAACAGCAGCACTTCCAGCTGGCGCGGATCCTGGCGGCGGCGCAGGAACTGGTCGCAGAACATCACGGCCAGCCACGGCGCGATCCAGTAGGCGATGACCAGCAGGAAGTTCTCGTACTTGGTGCCCGCGTCGTGCAGTCCGCTCAGCGCGACGACGAAGCCGATCACGCCGAACACCAGGGCGACGATGGCCCGGCGCAGGGCCAGGGGCAGCCTGATCCCCATCGCGGTGAACGACAGCGCGCCGGAGTAGATGTTCAGCACGTTCGCGGCGACCGCGCCGAGCGCGATGGCCAGCAGGGTGAGGTCGGCCAGGGCCGTGGGCAGGTGCCCGGTGAATGCCCCGGTGGGATTGGCGTTGATCGCGCCGATGCCGGTGACGGTCGCGGACGCGGCCCCGGCCACCTCGAGCAGGACGCAGGACACGAACACCCCGAGGCCGGCCCAGAAGGCGATGGCGAGCTTGCTCGTGGCGGGCGGGAAGTAGCGGGTGTAGTCGGACGCGTAGGGGTTCCAGCCGACCGCGTAGCCGAACGCCGCCCCCAGCGTGAGCAGGAACCCGCCGACCCCGCCGCCGTGCGACGGCGCGCCCGGGCTGGACTTGGCGAAGATCCAGCACACGGCGACCAGGAAGATGATGGCCAGGATCGGGAACGCGTACCGCTCGAACGCGTGCACCAGGTTGTGCCCGAAGAACGCGATCACGACCTGCGCCAGCACGATGATCACCAGGCAGAGCCACTTGGGCAGATGGGTGAGCGTGTTCAGCGCGAACGTGCCGCTCACGCTGTTCACCGCGAACCAGCCGATGCCGGCGGTGAGCGAGTTCAGCCCGGCCGGGAGCGCATTGCCCCAGTAGCCGAAGCCGAGCCGGGAGATCACCATCTGCGGCACGCCGTGTGAGGGTCCCTGGGCCGAGAGCAGCCCGTGGGTGACCGAGCCGAGCGCCGTGCCGATCACCAGCGCCAGCGTGGCCTGCCAGAAGTTCAGGCCGAAGAACGCGACCCCGATGACGCCGACGAACACCGTCGCGAACTCGAAGTTCGGCGAGGTCCAGGTCCAGAACAGCTGCAACGGCGTGCCGTGCCGCTCGTTCAGCGGGATGAACTCGGCCCCGCCGGGCTCGACGGCGGCGACCTTGGTGCCGTAGGTGCCTTCCCGGATCACCACCCCGGGGGGCGGTTCAGCCTCCAGGACCGGGCGCGTCTGGTGCTCAGGTGCCGCCATCTGCTTGCTCCTTCGAGGTCGCACGTGCGTGATTCCGGCCGCCGGCCCGGCAAACGGGCTGATGATAAATCGCACTATGACCGGGAGTTGTTTCGGGTGCGTTACATCTCGGGTGGCTTTACGGTCACGCCCGTGACCTCCGTGGCCCGGCGGATCGGCGCGGGCCGGACCGGGCCGGCCGAGATCCCACTGGAAGAGGACCAGGGTGCGGGGCGCGCGTCCTGCCTCGTAGGCTACGGCGGGTGAGTGATCAACGGCACGCCAGCCCCTCGGCTCCGGTCGTGGGCATGGTCGGCGCCGGGCAGCTGGCCCGGATGACGTACCAGGCGTCGATCCCGCTGGCTGTCGGGTTCCGGGTGCTGGCCGACCGGCCGGACGACAGTGCGGCCCTGGTCTGCCCCTCCGTCACGGTGGGGGACTATCACCGCCTGGATGACCTGCTGGCCTTCGCCGCCGGGTGCGACGTGCTGACCTTCGACCATGAGCACGTGCCCGGCGAGCACCTGGCCGCGCTGGCCGGGGCGGGGGTGACGGTGGCCCCCGGCGGGGGCGCGCTCCGCTACGCCCAGGACAAGCTGGCCATGCGGGACGAGCTGACCCGGCTGGGCGCGCCCTGCCCGCGCTACGCCCCGGTGGCCAGCTCGGAAGATGTGGCCGGGTTCGCCGCCCGGGCCGGCTGGCCGGTGGTGCTGAAGGCGGTCCGCGGCGGCTACGACGGCCGCGGCGTCTGGGTGTGCGACGGGCCGGACCCGGCGGCCGAGGTGCTCGGATACGGGGTAGCCCTGCTCGCCGAGGAGTATGTCCCGTTCACCCGCGAGCTCGCCGCGCTGGTCGCCCGGTCCCCGCACCGGCAGGGCGCGGCGTACCCGGTCGTGCAGACGGTGCAGCGCGACGGGGTCTGCCGGGAGGTGCTCGCGCCCGCGCCGGGGCTGGCGCCGCCCGTGGCCGAGGACGCCGAGCGGCTCGCCCTGGAGCTCGCGGACGCGCTCGGGGTGACCGGCCTGCTGGCCGTGGAACTGTTCGAGACCCCCCGCGGCCTGCTGGTGAACGAGCTGGCCATGCGGCCGCACAACAGCGGCCACTGGACCATCGAGGGGGCCAGGACCTCCCAGTTCGAGCAGCATCTGCGGGCTGTGCTGGACCTGCCGCTCGGCGCCCCGCAGCCCGCCGCGCCGCAGGTGGTCATGGCCAACGTGTTCGGGGCCGCGGACCTGGCCGGAGGCGCGGGACCGGACGTGTACGACCGCTACATCCACGTGATGGCGGCTGACCCGGGGGTGAAGGTGCACATGTACGGCAAGGATCCGCGGCCGGGCCGGAAGATCGGCCACGTCACGGTGGCGGGTGCCGACGTCACGTCGCTCCGTGACCGGGCCACCCGGGCGGCCAGCTACCTCGGGACCGGCAAGGAGCTGTCGGAGTGAGTAACCCAGTGGTCGGCGTGGTCATGGGCAGCGACTCCGACTGGCCGGTGATGCAGGCCGCCGGGGCGGTGCTGGACGAGTTCGGGGTGCCCTACGAGGCGGACGTGGTGTCCGCGCACCGGATGCCCCACGACATGATCCGGTACGGCAGCGAGGCCGAGGGCCGCGGGCTCCGGGTGATCATCGCCGGGGCGGGAGGCGCGGCACACCTGCCCGGGATGCTGGCCGCGGTGACCCCGCTCCCGGTGATCGGCGTCCCGGTGCCGCTGGCGTACCTCGACGGCCTGGACTCGCTGCTGTCCATCGTGCAGATGCCCGGGGGCATCCCGGTCGCCACGGTCGCGGTCGGCGGGGCCCGCAACGCGGGCCTGCTGGCGGTCCGCATCCTCGGGACGGCTGATGAGACGCTGCGCGCGGCCATGGCGGCCTTCCAGGAGCGGCTGCGCGGCGAGGCGGAGGCCAAGGGAGCGGCGCTGCGCGCCAGGCGGGGTGGCCAGGACGGCTGACGGGGCCCTCCGTCGCAGGTCCCGGCCCTCCCGGCCCTACTATCAGGTCATGATCTCTGACTTCCCGGCTTTCGCGCTCACGCAGGAGCATGAGGCACTCCGTGAGGCCATCCGCAGCCTGGCTGACGACAAGATCGCCCCGCGGGCGGCTGAGGTGGACGAGTCCGGGGAGTTCCCCTGGGATGTGTTCGAGGCGCTGGCCAAGAACGATTTCTCGGCCGTGCACATCCCCGAGGCGTACGGCGGGGCCGGCGCGGACGCGATCGCGACCGCGATCGTGATCGAGGAGGTCGCGCGGGCCTGTGCATCGTCGTCACTGATCCCGGCGGTGAACAAGCTGGGCACGATGCCGCTGCTGCTGGCCGGGTCGGAGGAGCTCAAGCAGCGCTACCTGCCGCCGGTCGCCCGCGGTGAGGCGATGTTCTCCTACGCGCTGTCGGAACCCGAGGCGGGCTCTGATGCGGCGGCCATGTCAGCGCGTGCCGTCCGCGACGGTGACCGTTTCATCCTCAACGGGACCAAGCGGTGGATCACGAACGCCGGGGTGTCGCAGTACTACACGGTCATGGCGGTGACCGACCCGTCGGCCGGGGCGGCCGGCATCTCCGCGTTCGTGGTGGAGAAGGATGACCCGGGGTTCTCCTTCGGTGCGCTCGAGCACAAGCTGGGGATCAAGGGGTCGCCGACCCGGGAGCTGTACTTCGACAACTGCTCCATCCCGGCGGACCGGATGATCGGGGCCGAGGGCAGCGGGTTCCGCACCGCACTGGCCACACTGGATCACACCAGGATCACGATCGCGGCCCAGGCCATCGGCATTGCCCAGGGCGCCCTGGACTACGCCACCGGGTATGTGAAGGAGCGCCGCCAGTTCGGCCAGCCCATCGCCAGCTTCCAGGGCCTGCAGTTCATGCTGGCCGACATGGCCATGAAGGTAGAGGCGGCGCGGCAGCTCACGTACGCCGCCGCGGCCAAGTCCGAGCGGGCCATGGAAGGCGACCGCGCCGACGACCTGACGTTCTTCTCCTCGGCCTGCAAATGCTTCGCCTCGGACACCGCGATGGCTGTCACCACCGACGCGGTTCAGCTGCTCGGCGGCTACGGCTACGTCCGGGACTACCCGGTGGAGCGGATGATGCGCGACGCCAAGATCACCCAGATCTACGAGGGCACCAACCAGATCCAGCGCATAGTGATGGCGCGGCAGCTACTCAAG